>JAHBSG010000001.1 GCA_019639235.1 Acidobacteriota bacterium
TAACCCGAACGAACTGAGCGGTGCACGCAAGGCCCCGGCGGCGACCCCGGCCGATGCCAATACGAACACGGCGAACGCCAATACGAATACGGCGTCGAATGCGAACGCTGCTGCCAATGCTCCGGCGAATGCGGCAAACTCGGCACCGGCAAACGCGGCGAATGCCAATTCGGCTAACGCCAACGCCGGCAAATAACATCGCCCAAGGGGCGTTTTACCATAACGCCACGGGGTGGATCGCTTGAGGTTCTTTGCGGTCCGCCCGTGGCATTTCTAGTCTCGCGATGCTGTTCAGATTCGGCGACATTACCAAGAGCTACGGCGGCACTGAGATCCTCCGCGGCGTCTCGTTCCAGATAAATCCAGGCGAAAAGGTCGGGCTTGTCGGGCGAAACGGGGCGGGCAAGACGACCGTTTTTCGTTTGCTGACCGGGGCCGAGTCGCCCGATACTGGCGAGATCGCCAAGATCAACGGCCTTCGGCTCGGGCTCCTCGACCAGCATGTCGATTTTGCTGCCGGCGAGACTGTGCATACCGCCGCTCTTTCGGCGTTCAAAGAGATCCACGACATTGAGGCCGAGATGCGGCGGCTCGAGAAGCAGATGGAGACGGACCATTCGGCCGAAACGCTCGACCGCTATGCCGACCTCCAGATCCGCTTTGAGCAGGCCGACGGCTTCACCTATGCCGCTCGTGCAGAAGCGATCCTCCTCGGTCTCGGCTTTGCACGCGAGCAGTGGTCGCTCGATACCGGCATTCTCTCGGGTGGGCAGAAGAACCGCCTCGGTATGGCTCGCCTGCTTCTCTCCGGTGCCGATGTCCTCTTGCTTGATGAGCCGACGAATCACCTTGACGTAAATGCCGTCGAATGGCTCGAGAGCTTTCTATCGGAGTACGACAAAGCCTACGTCGTCATAAGCCACGACCGTTATTTTCTTGACCGGACGACCGACCGGATCATCGAGATCGAGAACGGCAGGGCAGTAAGTTATAAGGGCAACTACTCGAAGTTCCTTGTCGAGCGTGAGCTCCGCCGCGAGCAGCAACAGCGGGAGTACGAGAACCAGCAGGCCCTGATCAACAAAACGCAGGAGTTCATTCGCCGCAACATCGAAGGCCAAAAGACCAAGCAGGCAAAATCCCGCCGCAATATGCTCGAGCGGATGGAACGCGTCGAGGCGGTCATCGCGGACCGGTCGGGCGGCAGCTTTGGACTAAAGAAGGTCGAACGAACGGGCAATAACGTCCTGATGGCTGAGGACCTTTCGATCGGCTATGGTGACAAGATCCTCGCATCGGGCATCAATCTCTCGCTTCACCGCGGCGAAGCTCTCGGCATAATCGGGGCGAATGGCACCGGCAAAACAACATTTCTCAAAACCATTCTCGGACAGATCCGCGAACTCGACGGAAAGTTCATCTGGGGCACGAAGGCCGACATCGGCTACTATGCCCAGAACCTCGACGATCTCCACCCGGCGAACGAGATCGTCCAGGAACTTCGCCGGGTCGATCCGCTCGCTGATAATGGCACGCTCCGCTCTTTTCTTGCCCGGTTCCTGTTCTTTGGCGAGGATGTGTTCAAACGTGTGGGCGACCTTTCGGGCGGCGAGAAGGGAAGGCTGGCACTTGCCAAGCTGATCTATTCGCGAAAGAACGTCCTGGTGCTCGACGAGCCGACGAACCACCTCGATATCCCGTCACGCGAAGCACTCGAAGATGCGCTCCGCGAATATGACGGCACGATCATCACCGTCAGCCACGACCGCTTCTTCCTTGATAAGATCGCGACGCAAATTCTTGCATTTGAGCTGGACGGCGTGGATTGCTTCAGCGGCAACTACACGGAATATCACGACTGGAAGGTCGGCAAGCGTCCGGCAACCGCCGTCGCAGCGAACGTTGGTGCGGCCGTTTCAAGCCCTGCGGATCTAGCGGCCGACGCTGCACCTCCAGCGAATGGTTCGGCCTCTTCGCCCGCGGCTAAGGCAGCCGAAAGCCGTTTCAGCAAAAACCAGCTTCGTCAGATGAAGGAACGCGTCGCCCGGCTTGAGGAGTTGATCGCTGAAGCAGAGGACCGGCTCGCCCGGTATTCGGCCGAGATGTCCGAACCCGCAGCGGCCGCCAACGCCGAACGCATCGCCGAACTCGCCCGCCTGATCACCGAGACCGAGTCCGAGATCGAACACCATACCCTTGAATGGGAAAAGCTCTCCATCGACCTCGAAACCTGATTTTTCCTTCCGGCTTATGATTCGAGCCGGTAGTTCGGTGCTTCTTTGGTAATGATCACGTCGTGGACGTGTGATTCGCGGAGGCCCGCCGATGTGATGCGGACGAAGCGGGCATTGGCCTGCAGTTCCGCAATGCTGCGGCAGCCGGTGTAGCCCATGCCGGCACGAAGCCCGCCGATGAGCTGCGTTACCATGTCCGCGACCGAGCCCTTGTAAGCCACGCGGCCCTCGATGCCCTCGGGGACGAACTTTGAATCGACGGTCGTCGTCTCCTGTGCATAGCGGTCGCTCGAACCCTTCTTCATTGCCCCGATCGAGCCCATTCCGCGATAGGTCTTAAAGCTACGGCCCTGAAACAGGATCACCTCGCCCGGAGCCTCTTCCGTTCCCGCAAATAGCGAGCCGATCATAACCGTATTCGCACCGGCTGCAATCGCCTTGACCACATCACCCGAGAACTTAACGCCGCCATCGGCGATCACCGGGACGTCCGTGCCTTTAGCGGCATTTACGGCGTTCGTTACGGCGGTGATCTGCGGAACTCCGGCACCCGTTACCACGCGGGTCGTGCAGATCGAGCCGGGCCCGATGCCGATCTTTACGGCGTCAACGCCCGCCGAGATGAGGGCCGAGGTGCCTTCCTCGGTCGCCACATTTCCGGCAATGACCTGCATTTCCGGGAACTTGCCCTTGATCGCCTTGACGGCCTCAAGCACACGCGAGCTATGGCCGTGGGCCGTATCGACAACTATCGCATCGACGCGGGAATTGACGAGTGCGGTAGCGCGCTCGAGAAAATCGCCCGTCGCGCCGACGGCTGCTGCGCAAAGGAGCCGGCCGAGGTCGTCTTTAGCGGCGTTGGGGAAGCGAATTGCCTTCTGAATGTCCTTGACCGTGATCAGCCCCTTGAGGTGGCCGTCGTCATCAACGACCAGGAGTTTTTCGATCCGGTGTTTCTGGAGCTTGACCTTTGCTTCGTCGAGCGTTGTTCCGACCGGAACGGTGACCAAAGGCTGCGGCGTCATCACCTCCGAGACCGGAATGTCGAAACGCGTCTCGAACCGCAGGTCGCGGTTGGTGATTATGCCCACCAGAAAACCGTTCTCGTCGATCACGGGAACGCCGCTGATCTTGTAGCGTTCCATAATGTGAAGAGCCTCGGAAACGAGCGCCTTCTGGTTGATCGTAACCGGGTCAACGATCATCCCGGATTCGCTTCGTTTTACCTTATCGACCTCCTCGGCCTGTTCCTCGATCGAAAGGTTCTTGTGTATCACGCCGATGCCGCCCTGCTGAGCAAGTGCGATCGCGAGCGCGGCCTCCGTTACCGTATCCATAGCCGAGGAGCAAAGCGGGATATTGAGCACGATGCCGCGGCTGAACCGCGTCCGTGTATCTACCTCGCCGGGCAGCACCTCCGAATAATTCGGGATGAGCATCACGTCGTCAAATGTAAGGCCTTCTTTTATTTCGTCGATGTTCATATAAGAGCGTATCTATTTACAAAAAAGCCCGCAGCTATCTGCAGGCGGCGCAAATCATGTGTTTTGGCGAAGTTTTGTGCGTTTCGTTAGGCGCGTATCGCATCATTAGGGCGTTGGCGTTGCCGCGGGCCTCGGCGGTTGCGTTGCACGAGCGGCCGGTGTCGCGGTTCTGGCCGGAGCCGGCGTTGCAGCGTTTCCTCGAATCACCGGGCCGGGACTAAGTCCGGGCGTCGATGGAGCCGTCGGAGGCGGGGTCGCGGTCACGGCCGTAGTCGGCGTCGCAACGGGCGTCGCCGTCGGGCTTGCCGTGGGTTCGCCGGCCTCTACAAAGCGGCCCGCCGTGTAGATCGCCTCCGCATTCGTCTTATCGATAGTGAACGTCACCGGGCCTCCGCGTGCCGGAGCGGGCGGCGGCTGTATCGCTTTACCGTTAAGCTTAAGTTCTACCTTATCGGCAAAACCTCGGTAGTAACTGAGCCTGATGCTCTCTCGAGCGGTTATTACCTTTGCCGTTCCGGTCGGCACGACCTCTGAGATCTGCCTGCCGTCAACCACCGAGGTCAGGCTGATCGCTTCCACCGTCGGCGTGAACTCGACCTTAATCTCGTTAAAGCTCGGGGCCGGCGTCGGTGTCGGTGTCGCGGCCGCCCGGTTGGCATTCGCATTGGCGTTCGCGTTCGCTTCCGGGGTCGAAGGCTGGTTTTGCAGATAATTGACCAGGAAAAGAACGCCGCCCGTGACCACCGCGAGCACGATGCCGGCGAAGATCAGGGTCGGGACCATCGAACCCGCAACGTTGTCATCTGTCAGTACCTCAGATTTGTAAACGCGTAGTTCCTTATCTTCAAGCCCCTCGGTCTTGGCAACGATCCGCGAATATTCCTGAACGGCGTCGTTCTCATCAAGCCCAACGAACTTTGCGTAGGACTTTACGAAGCCCTTATTGAAGATACCGCCCGGGAGCGGCTTGTAGTCGTCGCGTTCGATCGATTCAAGGTAGAGCGGCGAAATGCGCGTTTGCTCCGCCACCTCGCCGATCGATAAACCTCGCTCCTCGCGAGCCTCTCGCAGTTTTTCTCCAAGGGATTGAGACATTTTTTTCGATCGGTAGGCCGTTCCGGAGCCATTTGCGGCCGACGTTTCCGTAAACTTGAAATATAGCCCTGAAAACAACGTGATGTCAATTGGATGCCTCGTCGCGGCTTTCGGCGGGGTTGCTTGATTATTCCGCGCTACGCGTGATACGTTTACACATTGATCAAATACGGCAGGGAAGCCATCTCGGCGGCCTTGCCGCAACACAACAGGGAGCTAGATCGATGAGTTTAGAGGCACTTGGAATGGTCGAGACCAAAGGTTTCGTCGGCGGCGTTGAGGCCGCAGATGCGATGGTCAAGGCCGCAAATGTTCAGCTGGTCGGCAAAGAATATATCGGCGCCGGATATGTGACAATATTCGTCCGCGGCGACGTCGGTGCGGTCAAGGCCGCGACAGATGCCGGTGCCGCAGCGGCACGCCGTGTGGGCGAACTTATCAGCGTCCACGTTATTCCGCGTCCGCATCAAGAGGTCGAGCGCGTCATCCCGAAGGGCGGCAAGGTCGGCTACAGCCCGGACGAAAAGGCCCTTCAGGGCGGCGGCAAGCAGCTCGCTTCCGGCTCGGGCAGCTCTGAGATCTCAGAGAACGACCGCAGCAAATTGAAGTCCAAATGATCTCAAGCTCCGGCTCTTCCCGGTAACGGCTGTCAATGGGCGATAAAGATCTTGTAGCTCAGCAAGAGGCCCGCGACGCGGTCGAATCAGCTCACATAGCCTGGCAGAAGCTCTCGGCTTTTGACCAGGCTAAAGTTGATGCGATCTGCGATGCGATGTCGGCGGCTGCCCTTCGTGAAGCGGGACGGCTCGGCACACTCGCGCATGAAGAGACCGGTTTTGGCCGCCCCGAGGACAAACGCGAAAAGAACCGCTTTGCCGCCGAGGACGTTTGGAACCACTTTCGAAAGCTCAAGACCGTAGGCGTCGTCGCCGACCACGGCGATGTCGTTGAGATCGCTTCGCCACGAGGCGTTGTCGCCGCGATCATCCCCTCGACCAATCCGACATCGACCGCGATCTTCAAGATCATCATTGCCATCAAGTCGCGTAATTCGGTCGTACTTTCGCCGCACCCTTCTGCCGCACGCTGCATCGCCGAAACGACGAGGGTAATGCGCGAAGCGGCGATCGCGAACGGGCTTCCTGCCGAGGCGATCTGGTGCCTCGAGACCTCGAGCATCGAAGGCACCGAGGCACTGATGCGGCACAAGCATACGGCCGTAATCCTTGCTACGGGCGGCATCGGGCTCGTTCGTGCGGCTTATTCTTCGGGCAAACCCGCATTCGGCGTCGGGCCGGGAAATGTGCCGGTTTACATCGATTCATCGGCGGATATCAAAAAGGCTGTTGCCGATATTCTGACCGGAACCTGCTTTGATAACGGCACCATCTGCGCTTCAGAACAATCGGTCGTCGTTGATCGTTCGGTCGCGGAGGCCGTTCGTGCCGAGTTTGCGGCCCAAGGCGGCCACTTTCTTGACCGGGCTTCGGCAGATGCTGTCGGCAAGATACTTCTCACGCCGCAACGGACGCTAAATGCTGCCATCGTCGGCAAGTCCGCGGCTCATATCGCGGAGCTGGCCGGAATTTCGATCCCGCAGGGCGTCCGCTGCCTTCTCGCCGATTGCGACGGCGTTGGCCGCGATCATCCATGGTCTATCGAGAAACTCTCGCCGACGCTGGCGTTCTTTGTTGTTGATGGTGCCGAGCAGGCCGCAGCACGCTGCCGCGAGATACTTCAATTCGGCGGAATGGGCCACACCGCGGGAATGCATTCGAGTGACCGAGCTGCCGCGATCCGCTTTGGCGAACTTATGCCCGCCTCGCGTATCGTCATTAACTCGCCAACGACCCATGGTGCCATCGGCCTTTCGACCGGTCTTCCGCCTTCGATGACGCTTGGCTGCGGCTCGTGGGGCGGAAATGTGACCTCGGACAACGTCTCGCCGGTACACCTTATCGATATCAAGCGGGTGGCATTCGAGACAAAGCCGGTAAATCGCCCGGCTGCGATGCCCGCTCCGGCACGTGCCGAGTCGCCCAAACCCGGCCGCAACATCAGCCGCGATTCGATCGCGACGCTGGTCGATTCTTTTCTTCGGGAAAAGCTCGCAAGTGCACCGGCAGCTGCCGCGCCGCCGCCTGCACCCGAACCAAAGCCCGTTCCGCCAGCTCCTGCTCCCGTTGCCGAGAGCCCGGTTCGGACCATAATCCACGAACTCCGGCCGACTCAGGCCGAAAGCAAGCCGCGGGTCGCGGTAGATTTCGTCAGCGAAGCTGATGTTCGTACGGCTTTGGATAAGGGCGAGAAGATCTTCATCAACAGCAAGACGCTCATAACCCCGGCGGCTCGCGATCTCGGGGAAGAAAAGGACGTATTTGCCCGCGTGTAGCTTTCTGATGTTTCGAGCAGCGACAATTGCCGTCATCGCAGTGTTCTCGCTTTGCGGGCCGGTCAAGGCTCAATCGCCCCAAGGCGAGAGCGTGCCGGCCGGCCGTTCGGTCGGATTTTTGATTGACAATTCGGGTACGTTCCGGCGGGTGCTTGACCGTGCGATCCGTATCGCAGCGGGAGTTGCAGAGGGGCTTCCTGATGGCTCGGCGGGCTTTCTGATCACCTATACCGACCAGGAAAATATCTTCCTGAAGCAAGACCTGACGAACGACCGCGAGATGCTGGCCGATGAGATCGAGAATATCTTTGTCCGGCCGGGCCGCACGGCGGTTTGGGACGCGATCGGGGTCGCGGCCGACCACTTCAGGAAAGACACTCCTATCGATGGCCGCCGAACTTTGATCGTTTTCACCGACGGCGACGAATTAGGGAGCGTTTCAAAGCCCGACCAGGTGATCAAGGATCTTCAGGAATTGAAGGTCTCCGTGGTCGCCGTCGGGCTTGCCGAAAGACAGGTCAACCAAAAAATGATCGATCGCCTCGTCCGCGAAACCGGAGGCTCGAAGATCGTTCCGCAATCGGGCGGTGAAGCCAAGACGGTCGCGGCGGAGATCCTGGCACGTTTGAACGATGGAAACTAGCACGGTAGAAAACCAGGCCCAGCAGATCATCTGCACCTCGTGCGGTGTGGAGATCCGCGACGGAGCGATGTTCTGCTATAACTGCGGGACCGCGGCTCCGAGTGCGGAGGAGACCGAGTTTCTGGAAGCGGCGGTCGCGGAGGCCGAATCCGAAGCTCAACTCCTTGAGGAAAAGCAGGCCGAGGCTATCGATCCGGCAAGCGTCAGTATTCCGGTTGGGAGTGCTCGCAAGCCGGCCTCGGCGATCAAGCGACGCGAATGGCGGCGTCCTGCAAAACCCCAAGCTGTCGAAATCGTCCCGCGGAGCGGTTCGCAATGGCCGTTCGTCGCGGCCGCCGGCGTACTCTTCCTGATCGGCTTCGTGATAGTCATTCTCGCTCTGTACTTCAAATAACTAACGAATGGAAATCGCGATCCTCATCTTTTTTGCCGCCGTTTTGGGCGTGGCCGCCATTCTCCTGATCGGCGTGCTGATTCTTCTCTATCTCAGGAAACGCAAATAAGAACGGCCGCCTCGTCAGCGGCCGCGTTTCTTGATTCCCGAGTGTCGATCTAATTCCTTTGCAGCGTCGGTGCTGCTCCGGTCGGTGTTGCGTAGCGGCCTGTGCGGGTGACTGCGATCCGCCGCTCGCGGTTCGGGCCGTCCTTGATCACAACGCGGATTCTCCGAAACGTTCCGTCGTTGCTCTCGTTGGTCGGGGCATAGCCGATCGAGTACTGCATCCTCATCTCGCTCGAGATGGAGGCGGCAATATCGTTGAGTTCATTAACGCTCGTGGGGAAGTAAGCGCGACCGCCCGTTTCTTCCGCCAATTTCGTCAGCAGGTTTTTCGCACGGCCATAAGGGCTCTTTCTGATGAACCCACCTTCTTTCGGAAGTTCTTCGAGAAATCCGATCGTGTAGATCTGGACGTCAATCTCCTTGAGCAAAGCGAAAAGCTGCTCCTCTTTGAAGTAGCTATCGCGATCCTCGCCGTCGGAGACGACGATCAGTGCACGCCGCTTCCGGTCGTTCGGCCCCACGCTTTTTTCGTAATCGTTAACGTTCTCCGCAGCCAGGTAAACGGCATCAATGATCGCCGTCTGCCCGCCTTCGGTATAAAGGTCATCGAGCGTCTCGCTCAGGTACGTCTTGTTCGTCGTGAATGGCTGTTTCACTTCGATCTTGGTCGAGCTGACAAAGCGGATTATCGATGTCTCGTCCTCCGGACGGTTCGCATTAACAAGTATCTTGCCGGCCTCGATGACCTTCTCGATCTGCTGACGAAGCGAATTAGAGTTATCAATAACGAGCGAATAATTCGTCGGCACTTCCGAACGGGAGAAGAACTCGATCTGCTGGGCGACATTGTCCTCAAAGACGGAGAAATCCGCCTGCGAGAGGTTGTTTATCGGCCGGTTGCTGCGGTCAACCACGCGGACATTCAGATTGACGAGTTCGGTCTCGATCTTGATCGGCTCGTCCTCGTCGATCGTCGGAGCAGGCGTCGGTGTCGGTGTGGCAGTCGGGCCAACGTTTACCGTCCGCTCGCGATTCGAATCCTGAGCCGCCGCCTGATCGGAAAAATACAGGCCTGAAGCCGCAAATAACGCGGCAGCAAGCAAAGTGCTGAGAAACTTAAGCTTATTCATCGTATCCGGCCCGCCCTAGCGGTATGTTACCTGCGGAGTGGCGTAGTAGCCCTCCCGGCTCCGAACCGTTAGACGCGGCAATCCGCGAGGGGGTTTGACCCGAACTTTGACCTTACGCCATTTTCCGTCCGGGCTGAAATCGGGCGGGGTGTAACCGACAGAGTATTGGTGACGAAGCTCGAGGGCGATCCGCTCGAAGATCTCGTCCATCTCGACCGCCGTATTCGGATAGAACGCCCGCCCGCCGGTAACACTTGCAAGCTCATCGAGAAAAGCCTGGCCCTGCATACCGAGCTGCGAGGAAACGTCTCCGCGATCCTGAATCCCGACGGCATAGGTCACAACGTCCGATTCCTTCATCAGCCGCTTTACTTCGTTGAAATTATATCGCGAGGCATTGTCCTGTCCGTCGCTGATTATCAACAAGGCCTTTTTCTGATGCGTCCCGCGGGTCACGCGGTCAAGCCCAAGGTAAACGGCGTCATAAAGTGCCGTATTTGCACGCGGGTTTACGAGTGTTAGCTTTTGCAGGACGGCGTCACTGTCGCGGGTCCGGTCGAGCAGGAGCTGGGCACGGCTGTTGAAGCCGATCAGGAAATACTCGTCGTTCGGGTGGCTGGCCTCGATGAAGCGGCGGAGTGCCGTCCGGGCCTTGCCGATCTTTTCTCCGCTCATCGAGCCGGAAACGTCGAATAGGACGCCGACTGAAACAGGCGAATCGCTATCGCTGAAGAAAGTGATCGTCTGTTCCTGATTATTGTCGAAAACGCGGAACGAGTTTTTTGATAGCCCGGAAACATAGCGTCCGTAGAGGTCGGTGACGGTCAACGTTAGAGTTACAAGGTCGGTTCGGACGGTAACAGGGCGCGTCGGGTCGTCAGGCGGCGGAGTTGCCTCCGGCTCGGGCTGCTGAGCGAAAACCGCGGCCGAAAACAACATCATGAGGCCGAGTGCCGCCAGCGGTCCGCGAAGAAAACCGCACCGGAACACCGACATAACGGAAAAAACACGCATAGCGTCTCCTGTTAGCTTGTTACTATCTTAGAAAAAAGGTACACGTACCGCAAGATTTTTCTTTGATGAAGAATGTTCCGAAGTGGTTGTTCGTGTCTCAGGCCGGGCCGCGACTTTTTGCGCTTTGGAACAATTTCTTCCCGCGTGCGTGTTATAATTCTGGAATTCCGAACCGGCCCGGCGGCCTCGGGTTTGACCGAGTGCATACCGATGGCCAGTTTTTCCTTTCTTTATGCCCGAATTCGTTTGCCGGCTTGGCACTCCGTCCGGAGAGATCGTAACACGAATCGTCGAGGCCCACGCCGCGGGCGAGGCTCGCGCCGAACTCGAGCGCGAAGGATACCGCGTTTTTGACGTAAGCTCGGCCGAGGGCGGCATCGGGTCGCTCTTCGCCATGGGCGGCTCCGGGGCGAAACAGAAGGTCAAGCAGTCCGATTTTCTGCTTTTCAATCAACAGCTTTCCGCATTGCTTCGTGCCGGCATTCCGGTTCTGCAGGCGATCTCGCTGCTGAAGACGCGTTCGCCCTCGGCCTCGCTCCGTGCCGTTCTCGGCAACGTTGAGGAAAAGATCAAGAATGGCGTTCCGCTCTCGCAAGCCTTCGAGTCTCAAGGTATCTTTCCGCGCATTTACACGGCATCGATCCTCGCGGGCGAGCAGAGCGGCTCGCTGGACGAGGTGCTGCACCGCTTCGTCGAGTATCTCCGCCGAAGCGTTTCGATAACCCGGAAGCTCCGCGGGGCACTCGCCTATCCGGCATTCTTGCTAGTCGCGGCCGGCTTCATGATCGCGTTCTTGACGCTTTACATCGTGCCGAGAATGTCCGACCTCTTCCGCGGGCTCGATGCCAACCGCGGTCTGCCGGCGATCACGAACTTTGTCCTCGCGGTTTCGACGGGTTTAACAAAGAACATTTGGTGGATATTGCCGCTTGTCATCGTCCTTATTGTCAGCCTCGTCGTATGGCTTAGGACAGCGAACGGCCGGTTGGTTCTGCATAAACTGTTACTCAAGCTCCCGGTCGCCGGCACATTGATCCGCCAAATGGCGGCCGCACAGCTTGCCCGCTCGCTCTCGACGCTGCTTTCGGGCGGTATAACCGTGCCGGATTCGTGGGAGATTGCCTCGCAGGCGATATCAAACACCGAGCTTAGGCGGCGAAGCGAATCGGTACTTCAGCTTATCCGCGAAGGCCGCGGATTTACCGAATCGCTTGAGCAGGCCAATTGGCTACCCGAGCTTGCACTCGACATGATCGGTATCGGCGAGCGTTCAGGCAGCCTTCGCGAAATGCTCGACGAGGTCGCCAAGTTTTACGACGCCGAAGCTGAGGTCAAGCTCGAACAACTGACTACGCTGCTTGAGCCGGCGATCCTGCTTGTAATGGCCGGCGTGGTCGTCGTCATCTTGCTGGCGATCTACCTTCCGATCATCGATACGATCTCTGCCGGGCCGACCTCGGGACGGAGATAGCCCTTGAAAAAATGAACGTGGATACGACACAAACAACTACGAACGTCTCTTCGCCAAAGATCGAGCTTTCCGACTTTCTTGAGAACGAGCCGCCGGAGGTCGTCCAGGCAAAGCAGATGGCCAAGCGGTATCGGTTGCCGTATATCGACCTGCTTCCGCCGGATGCTCCCTCGCCGATCGATTACGACGAGCTGGCAAAGATCCCTGTCGATATGATGCTTCGCAATCATTTCGTCCCGCTCAAGCGCGAGGGCCGCGAGCTTCACGCCGCGATGGCCGACCCGACCGACCTTGAAAAGCTCGACGAGATGGAGAACGCTTTGAACGTTCGCATTGTGCCGTACATTGCGACCCAAGGTGCCATCGATGTCGTGCTCAAGAAGGGCGATGCGACGCAGCGTGTTTTGCAGGAAGCGGCTTCGGGCTTCAAAATCTCGCTCGTCAAAGAGACCGAGCACGGGGAAGAGGTACTCGACCTCGACCGGCTGGCGACCGATGCCGATATGTCGCCGATCATCAAGCTCGTCGATACCATTATTTACAACGCGATGGAGTCACGGGCGTCGGATATTCATATAGAAGCCGGCGACCGCGACGTTCGCGTCAAGTTCCGGATCGATGGAGCACTCTACGCCAAGGTCGACCCGATCGACATCGCATACCACCAGACGCTGATCTCGCGTATCAAAGTGATGTCCGAGCTCGACATCGCTGAGCGGCGCATACCGCAGGACGGCCGGTTTCGCGTGCGCTACAAGGGCCGGACGGTCGATTTCCGCGTTTCGATACTGCCGGCGGCTTTCGGTGAGAATTGCGTTATTCGTATCCTTGATAAGGAACAGATCTCCGAAGAGTTCAAAAACCTTAGCCTCGAGGTCGTCGGGTTTGACCCCGAAGACCTTCGCCGGTTTCGCATCTACATCAAGGAGCCGTACGGAATGGTCCTCGTTACCGGCCCGACCGGTTCCGGTAAAACGACTACGCTCTACGCCGCCCTCAACGAGATCCGCAACGAAGAGGACAAGATCATCACCATCGAGGACCCGGTCGAATATCAGCTTCAGGGCATTATGCAGATCCCCGTCAACGAGAAAAAGGGTTTGACCTTTGCCCGCGGCCTTCGCTCGATACTCCGCCACGACCCGGACAAGATAATGGTCGGCGAAATTCGCGACGAAGAGACGGCGCAGATCGCCATCCAATCGGCGCTTACCGGGCACCTCGTATTCACGACCGTACACGCCAATAACGTCATTGACGTCATCGGCCGCTTCCTGAACATGGGAGTCGAGCCCTACAACTTCGTCTCGTCGCTCAACTGCGTGCTCGCCCAGCGGCTCGTCCGCCTGCTTTGCCCGACGTGCAAACGGCAATACGACCCGACCGAGGAAGAACTCAGGGAATCGGGCCTGCGTCCTGAAGAAGTGAAGGATCGCGTCTTTCTACGTAACGTCGGCTGCGATGCCTGCAACCATACGGGCTACCGCGGCCGAACGGCGATACACGAGCTTCTCGATATGTCGGACACCATTCGGGAAATGATCATCGAACGCCGGCCGGGCTCCGAGATCCGCCGCCAGGCCGAACGCGAAGGGCTCTCGAGCCTGCGCGAATCCGCGATGAAGAAGGTGTTTGCCGGTCAAACAACGCTTTACGAGATCAATCGTGTGACCTTTGTTGAAGAGGCGAAATAGATGAGCCGACGAATTCTAATCCTTCTCGCGATAGTTACTTTCTCAACCGCGGCCTTCGGCCAGATGGAAGGGAACCCGTCCAACTGGTGCCGCGGCGGCTTTTTCGCTTCCGAATCGGAGAACTTCTCGATCGGAACCGTGAAGGGCAGGCGCGGAACGCGGTCCTACTTTTACAACGATGACCGCGAAGATTGCCCGGCGGGCAGGAACTGTCGTGCGAGGTCATACGTCGTCGCGGGTGACGAGGTCATCGTAAATCGCAAGTTCAACGGCTTTGCCTGCAGTTGGTTTCCGGGCAAGAACGGCGGAACTGTCGGCTGGCTTCGTGTTGAAACGCTCGATATGCCGGAAAGTCTTTATGACGCCTCGCCGGCGGCATGGTCGGGCGATTGGGAATATGCCGAAAACTCTATCAAGCTCCAGCCCGAGCCCAATTCGAATTGGCTGCGGGTGACCGGGAACGCCTTCTGGAAAGGCCTCGGCGACAACATACACATCGGCGAACTCGACGGCCGTGCCGAAGCGAAGAACGGCCTCCTGAAATACTCGGATGGCGACGACGAATACGACTGCAAGGTCACGTTGCGGCTTCTCGGCCGATATCTGATCGTTTCGGATAATCTGAAATGCGGCGGGGTGAACGTCTCTTTCTCGGGTGTTTACCTCAAGAGCAAAAAATAAACGAAACGCTATCCGAGAAGTGAGCAGTAAACCGCAGGATCGACATTTCCACCGCTGACGATTAGACAGATCTTCCTTCCCGCAAAGCGTTCGGGCTGTTCGAGCAAAGCCCCGAGTGTTAAAGCTCCGGTCGGCTCGGATTTGAGGTTCACGAGGCCGTAGTAAAGACGAACCGCCTCGGCGATCTTTTCGTCCGAAACCTCGATGAAATCCTTCACACCGTCGCGGATGATCGGCCAGTTAAGATTGCCGAGCGAGATCGTCCTCGCCCCATCGGCAAGCGTCATCGGCTCGGTTTCGTTAGGTATCAACCGGCCCTCTCTGAACGATCGAGCGGCATCGTTTCCAAGCAACGGCTCGGCTCCGTAAACCTCCGCCGTATCGCCATTCCGGCAAAGCCCCGTCACCACGCCGGAGATCAACCCGCCGCCGCCGACAGGCACGAGAACGACGTCAAAACCCCGCCCGGCCAACTCATCGCCGAGCGTCGAATTGCCCGCGATCACCCATTCATCATCGTAAGCCGAGGCGTGATAGGCATCCGGCATTTGAGCGGCGAGTTCCGCTACACGCTCGTTCCTTCCGACCTTTTTCGTGTCGATCAGATCGACCGTTGCCCCGAACCCGCGGACCGCATGAATCTTTACCTGTGCCGACGTTTCGGGCATCACGACCGTGCACCGCTTGCCGAGCAGCTTGCAGGCATAGGCCAAGGCCTGCCCGAAATTGCCGGAAGAAGCCGTCAGTATCTCTTCGTTCGGTACGTTCAAAGCGAGGTTGTAACTGGCACGGAATTTGAAACTACCGGTGTGTTGGAATGTTTCGGTCGCGATCGTGATATCTAATCCAAGGTGATCGCGGAGCTTTGATGATACGACGAAAGTCGTCGGGCGAATGGCTTCCTTGAGTGGTAACATATCTCGAACGAAGTTTAATGCTCCCGGCCGAAGCGGGCAAGTTCGTCGACGACGCGGCCAGACAAGGTAGCTTTATGAAAAAACCGGAAAAGGATTTGAAGGAGCTTTTGGAGCTCATATTTCTTCAGGCACAGATGCAGTTTGGGCCGGCCATCCGCTCGAGGTGGCTCCACGCGGAAGACGACTGCCCGGGCTGCGGCGGTGAGCTGAACGTCGTCAAATTCAAGAAAAAGAAGGCACTCTCGCTCAATGCTTTTATTTTTCGCGAACACGGCGTGCTGATCGCATATATGCTCTGCAGCAAATGCGCCAATGCCGTGATAAAGCTCGGCGAAACGCATCCGCACGGAACGACGCCGCTCCATCAGGAGATCGAAAAGAACCTGAAGGCGGCATATCTGAAACACCAGGGACACTAAATGGCGAACGCAGAATTTGGAATGGTCGGGCTCGGGACGATGGGCCGCAACTTTTTGCTTAATGTGGCGGAAAATGGCTTCGCCGCCGTCGGTTTTGACCTGAGCGCCGATAAGCGCGACCTGCTTGAACAGGAAGGTGCCGGCATGCCGGTGACGGCGGCGTCCGATTTAGCCACGCTCGCAGCTTCGCTTGAGAGGCCGCGGCGGATCATGATGCTCGTCCCGGCCGGGCCGGTCGTCGATTCGGTCATCGGCGACCTGCTGCCGCATCTCGAGCCGGGCGATGTCGTGATCGACGGCGGCAACTCGCATTTTCCGGATACCGCTCGCCGTGAGGCTTTTCTAAAGGAACACGGGATCGCCTTTCTCGGCGTCGGAGTTTCAGGCGGCGAAGAAGGTGCCCGCCGCGGCCCGAGCATTATGATAGGCGGCGACCCGGCGGTTTACGAAAACGTAAGCCCGATCCTTGAAGCCGTCTCAGCAAAGGTCAACGGCGAACCCTGCGCCGCCCACGTCGGCCGCGGTTCGGCAGGGCATTTCGTCAAGATGGTCCACAACGGCATCGAGTACGCGATGATGCAGCTCATCGCCGAAGCCTACGACCTGCTAAAGCGTGTCGGAGGCCCGACCGTCAGCGAGGGCTCAAGCTTCGGTAGCCCGCACGTAAGTAAGGGCTCATCGCAAAAAACAAACACCGAGATCGCCGACATCTTTGCCGAATGGAACCGAGGCCGCCTGAATTCCTTCCTCGTCGAAATAACCGCGACCGTCCTGCGAAAGACCGACGCCGAAACCGGAAACTCGCTCGTCGATATGATCCTCGACACCGCCGGCCAAAAGGGCACCGGCAAATGGACCTCGCAAGCCGCAATGGATCTCGGCATCCCGATTCCGGCGATCGACGCGGCTGTAACAATGCGGCAGATCTCTGCCCAAAAACCATTCCGCGAAGAACTAAGCAGCCAATTTCCCCCAATTGGCAATTGGCCGATTGACAATTGTCAATTGGAAGAAAAGGAGGTCGAAACCGCGCTATACACTTCGTTCATCGCGGCATATGCACAGGGCTTCTCGCTGCTCCGGGCGGCTTCGGACGAGATGGGTTTTGAATTTGATATGATCGAGATCGCCAAGATCTGGCGAGGTGGTTGCATCATCCGGGCCGCGATGCTTGAGGATATTCGTGCTGCCTTTTCAGAGGAACCCGGACTCGAAAACATGATCGCGTCGCCTCGGTTTCAGTCTTCACTCTCCACCGGCCGGGAAGACCTTCGCAGGGTTGTTGCTGCGGGAGCGGTCGCGGGTATTCCAACGATGGCCTTTGCCGCGACGATGAATTACCTAACTGCCCTCGCCACCGAACGCCTCCCGGCCAACCTGATCCAGGCCCAGCGCGACTTCTTCGGAGCCCACACATACCAACGCACCGACCGCGAAGGCACGTTTCACACGGACGACTGGGACATGTAGCTATTCCAAGATCTCCCAGGCTGATTCGGTTTTCAGGAGTTTGCTCATCAGGGCGGCGTGGACGGCGTGGCCGCTTTTCTCGGCCGTGATCTTGCCGAGGACGGGAAGGCCGACGAGGGCGACGTCGCCAATAATGTCGAGAATCTTGTGGCGGACGAATTCGTCGTCGAACCGAAGCGGCGTTTCGTTCAGCATTCCGTCGGGTGTAAGGACTATTGCGTTATCGAGCGAGCCGCCGAGAGCGAGGTTTGCCTTGCGGAGCATCTCTATCTCCTCCGTAAACCCAAAGGTCCGGGCCGAGGCGATTTCGCGGCCGTAGCTGCCGTTATCTGCCGTGAACGTAAAACTCTGCCGGTTGATGAACGGGTGCTTGAAGTCGATTACGCATTCGATCGAAAAGTTCTCCGAAGGCTCGATCGACATCCGCCGGTCGCCCTGCTCGATTTCCACCTTTTCGCGAACTTTCAGATAACGCCGCGGAGCCTCTTGCTCGGCGATCCCGGCCTCTGCGATCAGCTCGTAAAAATTCTCGCTTGAGCCATCGAGGATCGGGATCTCGATATTATCGAGGTCGATGAAACAGTTATCGACGTCCGCACCGCGGAGAGCCGAGAGCAGATGCTCGCAGGTCGAGAGTACAACGCCGCGTCTAACGAGCGTGGTGGCATAACTGCAATGGCCAACGTATTCGACCGAGGCCGGAATCTCGAAATCATCAAGGTCGGTCCTGACGAAAATGTAACCCGTATTCGCCGGTGCCGGCCTAAGCCGCATATTTACCGGAACTCCCGTGTGGAGCCCGACGCCGGTTGCTTCAATGGGTTTTGCGATGGTCGTTTGCCGCATTTTCAAGCATTTGTTACAAAACCCGTGCCAACTCCGGCGGGCAATAGATTGCATGCATCGGACAAAGGAACATTGCGAAATTGTGGCGCGGTGCAACACCGATTGTGGTTTTTTAACCTCTTTCGGAATTTTGCGAACTCGTCCCCATCGCCTAGAATTACAGGTTGTCCCTAAGCCCGTAATTTCGACATTTTATGGCCTTATAGTCCTGATGTATTATCTTTAATGTAGCGTTAAGACCTTGTCAGATTTAAGGGATTAAGCGGATCAAATGATCTTTTACCATTGTCTATTGTGAATACGGTCATCGCGGCAAAAGCAATTGAGGGACATAGGCTCCGGCTTACGTTCAGTGACGGCTCAGTGCGGCTGTTTAATGCCACACCATATCTCAAAATGGGCATTTTCACCGAGCTGCAGGATCCGAATTATTTTCGCGATTTCAAGATCGCTTTCGGGACCGTCCAATGGCCGAATGAACAAGATCTTGCCCCGGAAACTCTTTATTTAGAAAGCGAAATACTAGACTTAAAGAAATAACAAATGGCGATTCAAACTGCGGGCCAGAAAACCGCAAAGACAGTAAAACTTAAGATCGAGAACGCATCTTCGCTTGATATGCCAAAGGGCGGCGAGGAGACAATCCGGCAGGTGCTTGATTATGTCCCGATCGAGCAGCTCCGCGGGCTTGAGCGTGTAAAGCTCGTCGATTTCATCAACGACCCGCGGCTTAAGAACGTGGACGTCCCAATGAAGGGTGATTTGCCGGGGCTTTACCACCCGAAGGTCGGCAACCAGAATGCGTGGTTCGAGATCGCCATGGGCGCACTGCTCCAGCCGACCGAGGGCTTTGCAAAGCGTTGGATGGCAAAGACTTCGTTCAAAGCGAATATGGCCGGCCTGCTTTTTTCGCTTATCGGCCAACACTATTACCTGACGCTCCGCCACTCGGTCAAGAAACAAAACCTCGAACCGCAGATTCGGCAATACACTGAAAAGAACCTCCGTGCGTGGAGCGAGGAACAGAACAAGAACAGCTTCCGGGCAAAGCTCTTCAAACCGATCCGCCCCTTCGTCGAGCGCATGGCGAAATGGCTGAACAAGAAGGCGGCGAAAGCACAGAAGAAAGTCTAGGAAGTCTGGGAAGTCTCGGAAGTCTGGGAAGTCTCGGAAGTCTGGGAAGTCTCGGAAGTTCGAAGGTCTGGTTCGGCGAATGACATGGCGACATTCAAGCGGTTCGAGGATATTGTTGCATGGCAGAAGGCTCGGGAACTGAACCTTGAGATTTACCGGATCTGTGGCTCCGGGCCGTTTTCCAAGGATTTTGATCTTCGCAACCAGATCCGTCGAGCATCGATATCGATCGCCGCGAACATTGCCGAAGGACAGGGACGACGCACCGATAAAGATTTCGCACATTTTCTTAATATCGCCCTAGGTTCTGTCGCCGAAACGAAGTCGCATTTGTACTTGGCTTTAGACCTTGGTTACATCGACAACAAGATGTTTGACGAACTATACTCTCGGCTCGATGAGATCGGACGAATGACGTTTGGTCTCATCCAACATTTGCGAAACGCGATCAAGACAATTGAGGTTTAGGAAACCCAAGACGGTCCAAAGCTATGCTACGGACTTCCAAGACCTCCTAGACTTCCAAGACTGACTAGACAATAAACTTATGAACTACTGGATGGTTAAACAAGAGCCCGATTCTTACTCTTGGGATGATTTTGTTAAGGACGGTAAGACCGATTGGACCGGCGTGCGGAACTATCAGGCGCGCAACAACCTTCGCGATATGAAGGTCGGCGATAAGGTGCTTTTCTACCACTCGAATATCGGCAAAGAGGTCGTCGGTATCGCAAAGGTGACGAAGGCCGCTTTTCCGGACCCGACCGCCGACGATGAGAAATGGGTCGCCGTCGAGCTCTCGCCGGTCAAACCGCTAAAGAAGCCGGTCGGGCTCGGGCAGATGAAAGAGAACCTCGCGCTTAGCGAGCTGAAGCTCATCCGGCAATCCCAGCTTTCCGTAATGCCCGTAACGAAAGACGAGTTCGAAGAGATCCTCAGCATGGCTAGGTAACCCGAATGACACGAAAAGAAGCCGTTGAGTATTACCATCAGTTGCTCGAGGACGCCGACCTCGTAAGCGAATCCGTCGATGTGCTCGATAGAGGCCTTGAGTCGGCACGTTTGATCTTCGGCGGCCGCCGCCTGACGCCGTATCTCAGGCCGCATTTCATTACCGCGGACGAATGGGCAATGGCACGACGGGCCTGCGAGACCATTTGGAGTGCTTTGCAGAAGGTAAAGGAAGCCGCGGTCGAGAGCGATGAACTGCTCGACGAACTTGGCATCACGGAGATCGAAAGGGAATTGGTGAAGATCGATCCGGGCTATCGCCAAGTCTCGCCGACCGCCCGGCTCGATTCCTTTCTCGGCGAATCGGCCTACAGCTTTGTCGAGCTCAATGGCGAAAGCCCGGCGGGTATTGCGTATTCCGATTCGGCCTCGAACATATTTCTCGACCTTCCGATCATGAAGCGGTTCACCGAGCGGTATCCGGTCTCGAAGCTGGAAGGTCGGGCGAAGCTTTTGCAGGTGCTTCTTGATTGCCACACCGAGTACCTCGGCCGCCAGCCGGACGAGAAGCCCGTAATTGCGATCGTCGATCTCAAGGGCCTTCCGACACAGCAGGAGTTCGAGCTCTTCCGTGATTTCTTTGAATATTCCGGCTACTCGGCCGTGATCTGTTCGCCGGAGGAGCTAGAGTTCGATGGCGAAAAGCTATGGTACGGCGGAGTTGCGATCGACATCGTTTACAAACGGCTGCTCGTTAATGAATATCTGCCGATAATGGATAAGGCTCCGGCATTGCTCGACGCCTACCGGGCCGGTGCGGTCTGCATGGTCAATAGTTTCCGCGGTAAGCTCGTTCACAAGAAAGCGATCTTCGCCGTGCTGACCAATGAACGCTATGCCTCGCTCTTTAATGAGGCGGAACTTGCGGCGATCGCAGATCATATCCCGTGGACGCGCCGCTTCCGAAATGAAAACACCATAAACGCAGGCACCGAGATCGACCTCGTCGAATGGACTCGGTCCAATTCATCAAAGCTCGTCTTGAAACCGAATGACGACTACGGCGGCCACGGCATTTACATCGGCTGGAGCCTGAGCGAAAGCGAATGGGATGAAGCGATCGCGGTTGCTCTCGCGAACGGCGACTATCTGGTCCAGGAAAAGGTCCAGACCGCGAAAGAGCACTTTCCGATGCTGTTTGACGAACACGGAAAATGGGGAATGGTCGAGCAGCTGGTTGACCTCGATCCGCTTCTTTTCAACGGCGTCGTCGGCTCCGCGTTCACACGCCTTTCCTCGTCCGAACTGGCGAATGTTTCAAGCGGCGGCGGGATGGTCCCGACCTTCATTCTGGGAGACGTTTAACAATGAGAACTACGGCAATCGCTCTTCTTTTTGTGCTGTTCGCGTGCCTCACCATCGGCGTTAATGCCCAGTCGCAGGTGCGGTTGTTTTCTATCACTGAAACCGCGAGCCCATTTGCCGAAAGGTCTTCGACCGCTGCAGTTCGTGAATACACGATCTCGGTAAATTCGGGCGAGGCCATGATGGCGGAGGCTTTGGAGCTGCCGATCGCTGATGGCAAAGCCTACCGAGCCGTGAAGTCGGAATCTGAAGTGCGTGGCGTCGATGACGTCACATGGCGCGGAAAGATCAATGAAAAGGGCTTTGAAGGCGATGTCATATTGACCTTCCGCAAGGGCCACGTGGCAGGGCTCATTTATACCCCGGAAGCAGTTTTTGAGATCGTCCCGCGTGGCAGCCATCACATTCTCGTTGAGCTCGATCAGTCTTTGTTCCCGGAGTGCGGCGGTGCCATTGAGCCCGGAGAAGCAACGAGACAAGTGACGCCTGAAGGCGGGTTGCTTCAAACCTCATCTGATTCCGGCGACCGCATCGATGTCCTGGTCGTCTTTACAACGGCGACGAAGAATTTTCTCGGCGGCGAAGCCCAAGCCCAGACCCTTTCGCAGAACGCCATCGACGCGACGAACACAGCTTACATCAACAGCCGGGTTCGTCAGCGGGTTCGGATGGTTGATGCCAAGGAATGGGTATATACGGAAACCACAAGCGCAAGCACCGACCTAAGCACACTGAGAAATGATGCAGGGGTCCAGGCCTTGCGAAACGCAGCAAACGCCGACCTTGTCGCAATGATCGGCGAGATCGCCGGGGCTTGCGGGGTCGGTTACCTGATGGGTTCGAATCCTGCCGGAAATCCGAGCAACGGATACACGGTCACGGCCCGGAGCTGCGCGGTGGGCAATCTTTCGTTTGCCCATGAGCTTGGGCACAACATGGGCAGCCAGCATAATCCGGAGAACGGAAGCGGAGCGACTCTCCCTTATGGCTACGGCCATTATGTCAACGGCGTGTTCCGGACCGTGATGTCGTATTCGAACCCATGCGCAAATGGGTGCACGCGAAGAGCGTATTTCTCGAATCCCTCGATACTTTATCAAGGCTTTCCGACCGGGCTCGACAACGCACGCGACAACGTTCGGGCGATCAATAACACCGCGGATGCCATCGCGAACTATCGTTACAGCGGCTCGAGCATTACGCTCGTTAACTTCGCTAACGGCGGCTCTTTGCCCCGCGGTATCGGTAGGCCGGTAACCTGGAAAACGAATAATCTCGGCGGGAATGTTCGCATCGAAATTTCCCGAAACGAAGGACTGACTTGGTCGACCGTCCTAGCGAGCACGCCAAACGACGGTAGCGAAGCTGTTGCGGTGTGGGGAACCGCGAGCCGCCGGGCGTGGCTGCGGGTTGTCAGTCTCGATTCACCGACCGTTTCTGATACCTCGACCGGTGCTGTTTATCTTCGATGAGCCGGCCTGCGGTCTTTTGATTTATATCCGATCATGACGAAATCTTCCGAGAATCGCCTGCGTGTCCTTACCGATGAATATCTGCACCTCGCTGAAAAGCTCCGGCAAGGCGGCGGGCAGGAAAAGGTCGAAAAGATCCACAAGCAAGGAAAGCTGACGGCCCGCGAGCGGATCGGGCTTTTGCTTGATAAGGACGCTTACGCTCAGGAGATCGGACTTCTGGTCGCCTATGACGAATATGGCGGTCAGGCTCCGGTTGCCGCGGTGGTAACGGTCGTCGGAAAAATTCAAGGCCGCGAGTGCGTCGTCATCGCCAATGACGCGACGATCAAAGCCGGTGCCTGGTATCCCGAGACGATCAAAAAGATACTCCGTGCACAGGAGATCGCGATGCGAAACCGCGTCCCGATCATCTATCTCGTCGATTCGGCGGGAGTCAATCTTCCGTATCAGGGCGGCGTTTTTCCCGGCCAATACGGTGCGGCCCGCATCTTCTATTACAACTCGATAATGCGGCGGTATCTGAAGGTGCCGCAGATCGCCGCCGTTATGGGAATGTGCGTCGCGGGTGGTGCATACCTGCCTGCGCTCAGCGACGTTATCCTGATGGTTGAGGGCACGTCGTTCATGGGGCTCGGCGGAGCGAATCTCGTCAAAGGTGCGACCGGCCAGACCATCGATAACGAAACGCTTGGCGGGGCGATGACGCACAATGCCATCTCCGGCGTCGCCCATTACCGCACCAAGGACGATGCCGAGTGTATTGCGAAGATCCGTGAGCTCGTCGCCGAAATGCCGGCGAAAGAGCCTACTCGGGTTTCTGTTGAAGAAAGCCGTGAGCCATTAGCCGTAAGCGATAAGCTTTACGAATTGCTCCCTGAGGATCACCGCGCACCGTATGACATGCACGCCGTTCTTGAGACATTTCTGGACGAGGGCGGCATCGATGAATTTCAGGCAGATTTCGCCAAGGAAATGATCTGCGGAACGGCACGCATCGGCGGCATTCTGGTCGGTGTTATTGCCAATAGCCGCGGGATGTCAAAGGGCAAACCCGGCGAGCCGCCGCGTTTTGGCGGGATCGTGTATACGGAATCAGCCGAAAAGACGGCGTATTTTATCGAGAACTGCGACCGCCACGGGACGCCGTTGCTTTTTGTTCAGGACGTCTCGGGCTTCATGGTCGGGGCCGATGCCGAGCACTCGGGCATCATCCGTGCGGGAGCGCGTTTCGTCGAAGCGATGGCGACCGCCCGCGTGCCGAAGATCGTTCTGACCGTCAACCACGCCTCGGGTGCCGGATATTACGCAATGGCCGGCCAGGGCTTTGACCCCGATTTCATCTTCTCGCTGCCTACCGGGCGAATGGGTGTGATGGAAGGCGACAGCGCCGTTCAGGCGATCTTTGGAACGCAGCTCGAAAAGCTCAAGAAAGAAGGGAAAGAGCCGGATGTGGCGATGCTGGCCGAGATGGACAAAGTGCGAGCGACTTACGACAAAGAACTCGACGCCAAGCACGCCGCCGCCCGCGGACTGGTCGATGCGATCATTACACCCGAAGACCTCCGCCCGGCGTTGATCCTTGCACTTGAGACGTCCCTCAACACATCAACGCCGCACATCGGGGCGTTTGTCCTTCCGACGATATAAAAGAGCGTGAATTATTCGATCGGGGGCTCAATTATGATCGTGCTCGTGTAATCGTATTCAGTGGTGGTTCGGTATTTATTTGGGGGAATTGTATCTTCGCTGGCCATACGCAGAAGCATTCCGTCCTCACGGTACCAGTACTCTTCGACGAACGTTCGTACCAATTTTCTTTCAGCAATCGTGGTCGTCGTTATGGTTTTTCTGTACCGGTCCGCCTTCTGACCATTGATCCGATGCTTACCCAAATACGCGTACTCGGTTTCGATCCTCGGCGGAGGACCTAGGGTGCCGGTGCCGCGACCGCCCGCAACCGCCGAACCGGGGCCAGAGGAAACTTCCACTTTCCGCCATCCGTCGTCATTTTGGCGGGCGTAAAAATTACCACCGATCCTGATCGTTTCCGACCTTGTTTCAAAACCTTTTGATGTTCGGCTAACCGAGATTCGCATCGCGCCATCCGGTCCGTGGTCGTAAACCGTACGGCTACGGTCTCCTGGCGCATATCCCTCAGTCGTAACTATTACGCGCATCGCACGACCAGCACGTAATCGCGTTGCGGTGTTGATCTTGCTTCTGAATTCGCCCTCGTCGATCTTTCTGGTTTGAGCCTGAGCATCGATACATAAGACCGCAGTTACGCCGATCAAAACAAAAAGTAATATAGATGTCTTTGTCATTTTTAGTCCATTGCCTCCGGGATGAAGATGTGACTGTTTATCCAACGGTTTCGCCACGGGCCTTTTCTTTGTCATTATGATTCGGCTTAGCAGAGGATGTGACAACAATAACCTAGAGTTGTCTATTTCCATCAACTCAAACTTGCCCTGATATCTTTGATGTTCAGCATCAAGGTTAGTGGCTCGATCGGTGATTCCTGGAATCCGTAACGCAAATAAAATTGTTTTGCGTCTTCATCCTTGGCGTGTGTAAGCATTGCCCGAAGTCCGGCAATGTCCGCGGCTGCAAGGGTTCTCAACATTGCGTCCTTGAGAAGGCCCTTCCCGAGTCCCTTTCCTTTCTCGCGAACATCGACCGCCAGCCTCGCCAGCAGGATGACCGGAATTGGATACTGCGGAAGTTGAGCATTTACGGACGGAGTTGCCTCAGCATGGGAAACTGAGCCGAAGGCGAGAGTATAATAGCCAACGACACTGTCGCCACGCGTCGCTACATATGTCCGCGAGATCTCATTCTCTTGATTTATGAGGGCGTATTTTTTGAGAAATTGGTTGAGTGCAGGTTTTCCGCAGGCGAACCGGGAACGGTCATGCAACTCGGTGAGCAACTCTGGCGGAAGCAGAAGTCCGCTATTTTTCATCGAAAACGCTGGGCTCCTTTAGAAGTTTCCTAAGCGCTTCGATGCTTCGCGGCGGAGCGTCTAGAGCGGCGACGAATCTTTTCCATTCGCGGTCAGATAGTTCGAAGTGAGCATCATCGCGAACGACGGCCTCGGCCGCCGAAAGTGCATTTTCCAGCACGAAATCGCTCAAATTCTTTCGCTCCTTTCGTGCCGCACGCTCAAGCAAAGCCTTGCCTTCGCTTGTGGTTCTAATGCTGAGCCTCTCTTTCTTTAATTCGATCGTCGTTGCCATCGGTCCAATATCCTCTATTTGCCCGTGTACATCCAATGTACGCCCATAAAAAGAGTACAGTAATTGTGAACAGAAAAGCAAGAATTTGACCGCGCCCGGCAAGCCGCAGATCAAAAGGGTTCAGGACCAAAACTTACTTACTGTTTGCCGGGAGTTCTGATAGGATTCGCCTTATGGAGTTTGCCGTCGAAAGATCGGTCGAAATGCTGTCATCCACGCCGGGGACCTTGCGGGCGTGGATTGGCGGGCTTTCGGACGAGTGGACTGCTTCAGCCGGGAATCGTGACAATTGGGAGCCGTACGATATCGTCGGCCATCTGATCCACGCGGATGAAACGGATTGGATCCCGCGGGCAAGGGTCATACTCGCTAAGGGAGAGGACCGAAGGTTTCCACCGTTCGACCGCTACGGCCAGTTCGAACGGCTGCAGGGAACGCCGCTAGCCGAACTGCTCGATGAATTTGCCGCTGTCCGCAAGCAATGTCTCGATGAGCTAATTGGCTGGAACCTCACACCCGAGCAGCTTGAGCTTTGCGGCATACATCCCGAATTTGGCGAGGTTTCCCTTGAGCAGCTTCTCTCGACATGGGTCGTCCATGACCTGACACACATCCGGCAGATCGCGACCGCGATGGCACGCCGCTATGAAAGGGCGGTCGGCCCATGGAATGCATATCTCAGTATTTTGAATTGATATGAAGTTTACTATTGACGAATTTTTGGGCCGGCTTCCGCTCCCGGCCAACGAGAAATGGCCCGACGGCGTTTGGGACATCGAGCCATTCGAAAAAGATGGAGTGAAGCTAGTCTTTTTCGCTCCCCGCGGGACCGATCGCCAAACCAGCCATGACGATGACGAGTTCTACTTCATCGCCCGCGGCAGAGGCGAGCTAGTTATCGCCGGCGAACGGCACTCATGCTCTGCCGGCGATGCGTTCTTCGTGCCGGCCGGGGTCGTGCATCGGTTCGAGAACTTTACCGACGATTTCGCGACATGGGCGATATTTTTCTGATCCCGCGGAAGCATTCGGGAAATCTCAACGAAGCTTGCCGACGAGTTTAGCGTAGTCGTCTATCGCCGCACTGATCACTTCAAATGAGGCCTCGCGGCCGTAGGAGTATGCGATCTCGCAGACGTTCGGTGCATCGGGCAGCGATTTGTAGGTCAGGAAATAATGCTCGAAGCGTTCGAGGATGCCTTTCGGAAGCTGCGAGATCTCCTCATATTGCTCAAAGACCTTGTCGCCTTTGAGCACGGCAATGATCTTGTCGTCCGCCTCGTTGTCGTCGATCAGGCAAAAGCCCCCGATCGGCCTCGCTTTAAGAATGATGTCGCCGCGGGGGATGTGATGCTCTGAAAGCACGAGTATGTCGAGCGGGTCGCCGTCGCCGCCGTTGACCGTGATCTCCGTCTTTGCCCGGGCAAGTTCGGCTATACCGCTGTCGCAATAGGTCTGCGGAATGAAGCCGTAGTTTGCCGGGACCACGTTCGAATATTGCTGCGGCCGGTCGATCTTCAGATACCCCGTTTCCTTATCGACCTCGTATTTGACCGTATCGCGGGGAACGATCTCGATAAAAACGGTCACCTCGGCCGGTGCTCCGTCGCCGATCGGAATCCCGTGCCATGGATGCGCTTTGTCCGTGCGAAACATATCGCTATTATTAAGCCGTAGCCCGCCGATGTCTAACCCGCTTACAACCGAAGCACACGGCGACGCCTTGGTCGTCCGGTTCACGCGGCCCGATGTGCGGAACCCGCTATCGGCAGACGTCATCGCGGCGTTGAACGATGTGATAGAAAGCCTTTCGCGTGAAACCGAGCGGCTTATCCTCACCGGCAGCGAAGGCGTTTTCGCCTCAGGTGCAGATCTTCGCGAGGTTTCCAAGCTCGATGCAGCGGCGGCACGGGGATTTGCCGAACTCGGCCAATCGCTCATGAATCGCATTTCGAATCTACCGGTGATCACCATCGCTGCCGTTAATGGCCCGTGCTTCGGTGGTGCGCTCGACCTTGCACTTGCGTGTAAAAGGCGGATCGCGACGTCGGCGGCCACGTTTTGCCATCCGGGAGCCCGGCTTGGGATCATCACCGGTTGGGGCGGAACTCAGCGGCTACCGCGTCTGATAGGCGAGGCTCGCGCGCTTGAGATGTTCTTTACCGCCGAGCCATTTCCGGCCGAGTGGGCACTGAACGCGGGCCTGGTCGACCGCGTTACTGAAAACCCTGTCATGGCCGTAATTGAGGAGGCATTTTGACCAACGAACGGATCCCTGCACAACATCAGATCATCGCTGTCGCTGTCATCGTGCTTGTCACGCTCGGCGTCTATTACGGGTCGCTCTCGGGCGAGTTTGTTTACGACGATAACCGGCAGATCGCCCAGAATCCTCTTATTCAGGAGCGTTCTCTTTACGGCACGGCGGTCGTTTCGGACGTCTGGGCGTTCAAGAGCAGCGGCGAGATCACGGCCAGCAACTACTGGCGGCCGACGTTCACGCTTTGGAGCATCGCCAACAACGAACTGTTCGGCATCGAGCCTTTCGGCTGGCGCGTCTCGAACCTTGCCATCCATATCGCGGCCGCGGTCGCCGCATTCTACCTGCTTCTTTTGCTCGGGATACCACTGATGCCCGCTGCGGTTTTTGCTACGGTGTTCGCCGTCCATCCGGCACAGGTCGAATCGGTCGCGTGGATCTCCGGAGCACCAAGCACGCTCGCCGGCCTCTTCCTGATGCTTTCGCTTGTCTTTGCGATCTGCTCGGCCCGAGAGTCGAAGGGCAAATACTATCTTGCCATCGCTGTCGGAACATTCTTACTTGCCGTCGGAGCGAGGGAATCGGTCGTCGTCTGCCTGCCGCTGTTTTGGCTAATATATGCCACAAATGGCCTTACGGATTTTTCCGAGCTGAAGACGAGAACGAAGGCCGCAATTTACCCGATCGGCCTTTTCACTGCGGCCGCCGTCGCTTTTCTCATTGTCCGGTCTGTCATTTTGGGCGGCGTCGCGTTGCCGGTCGAGAATGCTCCGAGCCTCGCCGAGGCGATCCTGACCGCTCCGACGATATTTCTGTTCTATCTAAAACAGATCTTCTATCCATCCATAATCGGCCCGAACTATGGCATCCGGGCGATAAGCGAGATCGGCATGATGAGCTTCGCCGTCCCTGCCGCACTTTCAGCAGCGATACTTAGCTTTGCAATATCCTTTGCTCGTAGCTCGCCGCGGGCACTGTTTGGCCTCGGGCTCTTCATTCTTCCGCTTCTGCCGGCCTTTTACATTCCGGCCTTTCGGCCTGAGGAGCTCGTCCACGACCGCTATCTTTATATCTCGATTCTCGGCCTCTGCATCATGTTTGCTTCGATGATCTACGACCGGTTTGCCGCCTCGATGCAGGGCATCAACTTCAAGGCGGCGTTCACCATCGCCTGCTTCATCGCATTTCTGCTGGCGTTTCGTTCGTTGGTCTATTCGGAGGTCTGGCGGTCTGATGAAGCTCTCTGGCGGCACGCCGTTATCGTCGATGCAAATTCGGCGACCAACTGGCTCCAACTCGGTGCCGCTCTCGAGGCAAACGGCAAAGACGCTCTCAGCGAATTTGAACGCGCCGTCGCCATCCGCCCCGAACCGCTTGCCCTTAACGGACGTGCCCGTGCCCGCATCGCCCGAAACGACCCCGCAAACGCGATTGCCGATGCCGAACGCGTCATCGCCTTGCCCAACGCCAACATCAACGCCTACATGCTATTTCAGGCCTACGAGGCACTCGCATTGGCACTGCAAAACGCCGGCCGTCTCCCCGAAGCCGAGCAGCGGCTGACGGAAGCCCGCGATCGGCTGCCCATCTACCGGGCCGCCCTCACCGAAAAGATCGCCGTCGTTTTATACCAGCAAGGCCAAAAGGCCGAGGCTCTCCGCGAGCTCGAGTCTGCCCGAGAAGCGGCCGCTGCGGAGATGATTCCGAGCTCAAAGCTAGTATTCTTGCGGCTCGGAATGCTCTATGCCGAGCTCGGGCGGCGGGACGAAGCGAGGCGGGACGTTCAGCGATTTCTTCAGGCTACGAGCAAAGACCGCTCGCCGATAATGCGCGGATATCGGGCCGAGGCCGAAAACCTCTTGAGGTCGTTGAACTAGCGCGTTCGCGGCTCTTCGGCCTTTACGTCAACGTCCGGCCGTGAAAATCGGGTGTATTCAAAGACGGCCCGAACGTCGAGCTTGCTCCGTTGCTGCTTACGAATTAGCGTGAAAAATTCGTGCGTGATCTTCGCCGGCGTGTTGATGCCGAACTCGCTCGGCTGATATTCGAGCACGACCCGCGAGATCAGAACCGCCCGGACAAATCCCGCGGGACGGACCGTCAGTTCGCGGACCTCGTGAACCACCCGTTTGCTTTCCGCATCGACCCAGAGCGAGCCCCGAAGCCTTCCATTGAAGGCCTCACGCGAGTTGTCGTCGATCTCAAAACTGACAACCGCTTCCTCGCCGCTTGTCGAACCGCGGTTGACCGTGATGTACGGGCTTTCTCCCGTCTGCTCGTAATCAAGCCGAATCATGGGCCCGCCGTCCGTCGACTGCCGAAATGCCATCACCCCGCGGACCTTTTGCGAAAGAGCCACGGCCTGAAAGAGCGTGAAGCCGTTTATCCGCATTCCCTCGTCAAACCGCGTACTTTCTAGCTGCAGCTTTTCGAGCTCTTTCCGCGAGGAGCCGAGCTTCGTCAGCTTTGCAAAAAACTCCTCCGAGCGAAGGTCCGCCTTTTCCACCGCTTTGCCATCGACCCGCAGCACGTGCCGATACTCGGCCGCCCTGCCCTCGCCGCCGAGCTCATAAACGATAAAATTCGATTCGACCACACGCGTCTTCCGAACCCGTCCGTTCGACCCGTAAAACTCGAACGTCTTCCGTTCCTCGGCAAGCAGGTCGCGGAACTTCGCCAGGTATTCCCGCGTCGAGGCATGAACGCCGTCGACGAGCGCATCCGTTTCCGCCTGCCCAAAAGCCGGCGACAGCCCGAGCAGCATGGCCATCGCCACACCGATCCAACTGCATTTCCGCTGCCTGTCAGCCATCAAAATAGAAGTTCCCCGGCCTTTCGGCTATATTTATCAAAAGGCTGGTAAAAAGCTATGAAAGTACAACTCGTGAAGATCGCACATGCCCGCTCGGGCGACAAAGGCGATACCGCAAACGTCGGACTCATCGCCCTCGAAGATAAATATTATCCGATTCTCGTCCGCGAGGTAACGGCCGAACGCGTCAAAGAGCACTTCGGCGATATGGTCAAAGGCGACGTCGAACGCTTCGAGCTACCAAACCTCGGAGCACTGAACTTCCTGCTCCACGGAGCCCTCGGCGGCGGCGGCACGCTCAGCCTAATGACCGACGCCCAAGGCAAGACATTCTCGACCGCACTGCTGAGAATGTATATCGATGTTGAGGATATCGATCTCCCAATAAACAATTGACCGATTTACAATTGCCAATGATGAGCGAAAATCCCATTGTCTCGAAATCGTTTGCGTTTGCCCTGCGGACAGTAAAGCTTTGCCGCATTCTTGCCGATGAGCACAAGGAATATACGCTCAGCCGCGAGCTGCTCTCGTCCGGGACGAACATCGGCCGTTATGTTAAGGCAGCCGTAAGCGGCGAGTCGCGTGATAGTTTTGTTCAGAACATGGGAAAGGCATTGCAGCAAGCGGACATTACCGAATACTGGCTCCAACTTATCAGCTTTGCCCAATTGCTCAATGAAAATGAATACGAGTCCATTGAACGCGACCGAAAAGAACTCGCGAAAATGCTGACCAACATCGTCAAGACATCAAGGGGCAAATTGTAAATTGTCCATTGAAAGATTGTTAATTGGAAGAAGATATGCCCGTTCCAGTCACAGACGATCACGATAATGCTGACCAACATCGTCAAGACATCACGGGGCAAATTGTAAATTGTCCATTGAAGGATTGTTAATTGGAAGAAGATATGTCCGTTCTATTGACCACAGATCACGATTCGATTCGCGTCTTGACCCTAAACCGCCCCGAGAAGCGGAATGCCCTCAATGATGAGTTGGTGGCGGAGCTTAAGCGGGCGGTGCGGGCGGCGGATGCGGATGATTCGCTGAGTGCGGTCGTTATCCGCGGGGCGGGGAAGGATTTTTGCTCCGGGGCGGACCTTTCGGCGTTGCAGAAGATCGCCGCGGCTTCGTATGAAGAGAATTTAGAGGATGCGAAAAGCCTTGCGGAGCTTTTTTCTTTGATCCGCAATGCTCGGGTGCCGGTTATTGCGGCGGTCCACGGGCGGGCGCTTGCGGGCGGATGCGGGCTGGCGACCGGCTGCGACATCGTGCTTGCGACCGAGACCGCCCGCTTCGGCTATCCGGAGGTGAAGATCGGCTTTGTCCCGGCGATCGTTATGGCGATTCTCCGCCGCAACCTCGGCGAAAAGCCCGCCTTTGAGCTTGTCACACAAGGCTTCGAGTTCACCGCACCGGAGGCGAAGGGCCTCGGCCTCGTCAACCGGCTCTTCCCCGAGGAAGGCTTTGAGGCCGCCGCTCTCGACTACGCCGCCATCTATTCAAAGATCAGCCGCACCGCCGTCGCCCTCAGCAAATCGCTGCTCTACCGAATGGACGCAATGGACTTCGCCGCCGCCCTCGCCGCCGGCTCCGAAACCAACGCCCAAGCCCGAATGACCGAAGACTGCCAAAAAGGCATCGCCCGCTTTCTTGAAAGATCGAAGGAGTAAGAGATGATCAAAAATTGTATGAAAGTCGCAATGTTTCTGCTTTTGTTCGCTTCGGCGGCATTCGCGACCTGGCAGATCCCCGACGTCCTAATCTACGATGGAAAGGAATATTCGATCTTCGGCGAGCCGAGTCCGCCGTAAAGACGCTATAACCCTCCGCCTCCAAAAGCCGGCGAAGGATATTCCGCATCAGCTCCTCGTCCTCAACGATCAGAATCGAACGCTTCCCCATCACCTCTAGATTCTGCCCTCAATCCGCCCAATAAACAACGCCCGGGGAATCACCCCTAAAATACCCAACTTTTGAAGGGTTTTTGCAAATTGTTGAGGCGACGAAGTATTATTTGCTGTATCTTAAATCCAATGCCAATAAGTTCTTTTACTCGTCACATCCGAGATCATTTTGAAATTCATGAATGGCGTCACGCGACCGCAATTCTTGAGCGGGATTTTCCGAATGAGTTCGATGAAGTCTGTAGTGTTCTCACGCGTTTCCGACTCCTAAAGAGTTTTATTGACTCCGGCGGCGGCAGGAAGTCGAAGGTATCCGGCTGGATTGACTCCGAGTTTTATAAATTCGGATGGGTTGAAAAGAAATTCGATACAAAGATCACAATTGACGAGCAGAAGCTGGAATCGCCAACCCATTCGGTCGATTGTTTCAAGAATCAGATCGCTCTGGAAATCGAATGGAACAACAAGGACCCTTTCTTTGACCGTGATCTGAACAACTTCCGCCTGCTCTTTGATCTGCGTGCAGTTTCGGTGGGAATTATTATTACTCGTTGCGACGAGTTGCAGGATGTTTTTAACGCACTTGGGCGGGGCACGTCGTACGGAGCTTCGACTACTCATATGTCCAAACTGCTTCCGAGAATCCAGGGCGGTGGAGGCGGCGGATGCCCGATCTTAGTTTTCGGAATTAAAAAGGAGCTATATGTCGATAACGAATGAACCATTCCTGAGCGACCCGGCGCGCGATCTCCTCGAAAAGTTTACCGGAAAATTTTCCACGATTCTTGCGGATCCCCCATGGCAATTTGACAACCGCACCGGAAAAATGGCCCCGGAACACAAGCGACTCCTTAGATATCCAACGATGAAGCTCTCCGAAATTAAGGAGCTTCCGATCAGTGCCTTGGCCGCCGATCCTTCTCACCTTTATCTCTGGGTTCCAAACGCCTTGCTTGAATCCGGCCTTGAGGTTATGAAGGCTTGGGGCTTTGAGTACAAGACAAATATCATCTGGCATAAAATCCGCAAAGATGGCGGCTCCGATGGTCGCGGCGTCGGATTTTATTTCCGCAATGTTACCGAGATGATATTGTTTGGCGTGCGGGGTAAACGCGGTAGAAGGACGCTCGCTCCGGGGCGATCACAGGTAAACTATCTTGCATCCCGAAAGCGGGAGCATTCTCGCAAACCTGACGAGATTTTCGACATAATTGAAAGTTGTTCGCCCGGCCCGTATCTGGAACTTTTCGCGAGGTTTCCCCGCGATGGTTGGGAAACATGGGGAAATGAGGATATTCACGAGAATAATGAGGCTGGCGTTGCCCTCCGAAAGGGTCATTTAGCACCACACCTGCGGCTCGTCGAGCCTCCGAGAAATTATCGCGGCGATACGAAAATCGAGAAACCCGTTTTGTTCGAGGAAATTGCCGCTCGTCGTGTTGGTTAGAACTTCGCACAAAAATATTAAGTTTGGTGCGGCGGTTGTAAAGCGATTAAACCCAGCGTTCGCGTAAACACCAGTATTTATCGGGTATTGGAATGGTTTGGAGACGTGGCGGAACGGTTTGACGGCTTGGACGAACCGGTTGACGGCTAGGGCGAACGGTTTGACGGCTTGGACGAACGGTTTGACGGCTTGGACGAACGGTTTGACGGCTTGGACGAATGGTTTGACGGCTTGGACGAACGGTTTGACGGTTTGGACGAACGGTTTGACGGTTTGGACGAACGGTTTGACGGCTTGGACGAACGGTTTGACGGCGTGGCGGAATGGTTTGACGGCTTCGACGAACGGTTTGGCGGCTTGGACGAATGGTTTGGCGGCCTCGGAAATCCGTTTTGCGGCCTGAGAAAAAAATAAGCAAAAGCGCTTGAGCTCCGTTCAAAAATCGATTTATACTTACGCCGAATTTGATGGAGCCCACATAGATCAGGTTACTTTTTTAACCCTCCGATCTTTCCCGCTTCCTCAGTTCAAACAAAAATCAACAACGGTCAGGAGGCTACTTTTAGTATGGCAAGAACGTATTGGCTGCCGAGGAATCGGGCCGCTAGAGTTACGCTTTTTACTAATTTTCAGGCGAAGATCGAGACGTATGAGACGACGTTGGGGCTGACGGTGCCGGAGATCACGCGGCTTTTGTTGATCTGCGAGACGTTTCTGACGCTCGACACCTACGTTGAGAACACGAAGGCGACGATGGAGTCGCTGATCGAATGGCGGGACCGGATCTATGAGGACGAAACGGATAGCAATCCGCCCGGGCCGGCTCCGACGTTTGGCAGCTACGCGTTGCCGGTCGGCGCGTTTTACGGCATCTTGGACGAGTTTCGGCGGATGGTCGATCAGATCAAAACGCGGAACGGCTATACGCTCGAGATCGGCGAGGACCTGATGATAGTCGGCAACGAAGTGCCGCCGACGCCGGAGAACATCAGCCCGCAATTGACGCTCGAGGCACGGCCGAATTATGGCGTGCGGGTCGCGGGGCTGATGAAGGAAATGAGCGCCGTCCGCATCGAATATCGCCGCAAGGGCGGGCCGAGCTGGACGACCGCCGGCGTGCTGACCAACCTGCCGAGCGAGATAACCATCGCCCCGCAAACACCCGGCGAACCGGAATCCGGCCACATCCGCGCCATCTACCTAGTAAAGAACGCCCCCGAAGGCGATTACTCACCCGATTATCCGATAACCATCGACGAATAACTCTTTCGTCAATCGTAGATCGTGAATAGAGCACCGTGAGAGGGTCGGGGTAAGAAAAAGTGCATCAGACGATAAGCTGGTTTGCCCGCTAGCACTCGATGATCTCGACCTTGGTCTCGATCAGGTGCTTGGGAATGAGGGCGGGGAAGTACGCCATTATCTCCTCGACCTTCGGGCGGCCGCCGGCAAAGCCGGTGACGGCGGGCGGGCCGGTCAGTATGAGCGGTGCGATCTCTTTCGTGAACCGCTCAACGTCGGCCTTGCTCTGCCCGCGTACGCCGATCCGGAACTGTACTTCGGGGATGTCGGCGGCGGGCTCGCCGGAAAGATGCCCGTGGGTCGCGTTGACACCGACGAACTCGCTGAGCACGACGTCGAACTTGAGGCCGAGCCGATCGAGCCGTTCGCGGAGTATGCGGTCGGCGGCCTGGGCCTTCTGGTATGCGTCCGGCCAGGAATATACGAGCGTACCGACGGCCTTCCAACCATGAGAGTAAGCGATCGAAACCTTATAGAACTCGGTGTTCGGGCTGCCCTTGATGCCGAAAACCCGCACGCGGTCGGGACCGGCGTCTTCAAGCTGAATGGACGAGAAATCGGCGACAACGTCCGGCGTAATGTAGGCCTTCGGGTCGCCCATCTCGTAGAGAAGCTGTTCTTTGACACTCTGCACGTTCACACGTCCGCCGGTGCCGTCGTGTTTGGTGATGATGAACTCGCCGCTCGGCCCGGCCTCAACGATCGGAAAGCCGACGCGTGCCATGTCGGGGATCGAGTCCCACTCGAACTGGCAGTTGCCGCCCGAGGCCTGGGCGCCGCATTCGATGATGTGGCCGGCGATCGTTCCGGCCGAGATCAGGTCCCATTGATCGAACTTCCAGCCGAACTCGTGCATCAGCGGAGCAAGCGTAAGGCCCGTATCGGTCAGCCGGCCGCCGACGACGACGCGGGCACCGCGATCAAGAGCCTCGACCAAGCCGCCGGCACCGAGATAGACGTTCGCCGCCTGAACCTTGTCGCGAACGGCCGAGAGCGGCTCACCGGTGTCCATGTTGGTGATCTCAATGCCGCGTTCGGTAAATTCATCAAGCCGCGGAAGAATGTCATCGCCGGTGATCACGCCGATCTTGAGCTTGCCGCCAAGCCCCAGCTCGCGGGCCGTTTCGCGGATCGCCTCGGCACATCCCTCGACGTTGACGCCGCCGGCGTTCGAGAGCACCTTAATGTCCTTTTCAACGCAATCGGGCAGTATCTCGCGCATCAGCGATACAAAGTCGCGGGCATAGCCGGCGTTCGGGTCGCGCTGCCGCTGCTTCTGGACGATCGACATCGTCACCTCGGCAAGGTAATCGAGCATGAGGTAGTCGATCGGCCCGCCGCGGACCTGATCCACCGGTGCCGTAAGCATGTCGCCCCAAAAACCTTGTCCGCTAGCAACTCTGACCTTCTCTTTCATAAGCGTCTCTTAATGAAGTATAAGCGGAAACCGGACCTTTCGGAAAAGGGCGGCTGCGGGAACCGGGAACCAGGGTCGCAGCAAACGAAAAAGCGTCCGGACGGACGCTCATCACGGCAAAGAATGGAATATCCATTAATACAAGATCTTCTTCGAACGGCTTACAACCTTGCGGCCGGTTCGCCACGATTTGTTGGTCACCCATTTGCCGCCCTTGTAGGTTTTGTAGGCGACCCAACGCGTTCCGTTCCAGATCTGGAGCCCGACGTACTTGCCGCCACGATAGACGCGACGCGTTACGCCAACCTTGCGCTTCCGCTTTACGGAAGTTTGGGCCTGTGCGGCAAACGAGTCGCCGCCTCCCGTGGCGGAGGAGATGGCTCCGCTAATAAAGGCCGCCGAAATTATGAGAGCGAAAGCGAAGAATCCGGAGATCAGTTTTTTCATCGTGTGTTCATTACTCCCTGTTCGATGTTTCAGGCAATGCGTCGGCAACGTCAGCCCGGCCTACTCGGCGCTTCTGACGTTCGCCCTGATGTAGGTCACGATATCCTCGGTCGAAGTTCCCGGAAGGAAAACCTCCGAGATGCCTTGATCTTTCAATACAGAAATGTCCTCGGCCGGAACTATCCCACCGACAAGGACAAGAGTATCATCCATTCCATTTTCGCGGAGAAGATCAACAATTCGAGGGCAGAGCGTTTTGTGGGCACCGCTAAGGATAGAGATACCGACGGCATCAACGTCCTCCTGCAAGGCTGCCGAAGCGATCATTTCCGGCGTCTGTCGGAGGCCGGTGTAAATGACTTCCATTCCGGCATCGCGGAGTGCACGGGCGATGACCTTCGCCCCGCGGTCGTGTCCGTCGAGGCCCGGCTTGGCCACCAAAACCCTTATCTTGCGTTCGCTCATAAAAGCGTAAGTATATTACCCGCAAAAGTTTCGGGCAAGCGATGGTCAGGCGGCCGCCCGCGATTCGCTGCGGGGTTCGTTCAGTTCCATGTTTGGCGAACCGAAAATGCACCGAAGCTTTCTGAGCACACCCTTTTGGGAACGCATCGCCTGCCACATCTCTGCCCAACCATGAGTATTGATCCAAAGCGGGTTAAAGCTCTTGATAGGCTTGATAATGCCATACCTCGGTTCCTCGGTCTCCGGGACGAAGGATCCAAAAAGCTTGTCCCAGATGATAAGCACGCCCGCGTAGTTCTTATCGAGATAGGGATTGTTAACGCCATGATGCACACGGTGATGCGAAGGCGTGTTGAGCACATGCTCAAGCGGGCCAAGGTTTCGAATGAATTTCGTGTGTATCCAGAACTGGTAGATGAGGTTGAACCCGTGCATCAGGGCGAACATCCACGGTGCGAAGCCGAGGAGCATGATCGGCGCATAAAATACCCAATGCAGAATGCCGGAGAACCAACTCTGCCGAACCGCGACGCTCAGGTTGTAATGTTCGCTCGAATGGTGGACGACGTGGAAGTTCCAAAAGAGCCGCATTTCGTGGCTGATTCGATGGAACCAGTAATATGCGAAGTCATCGACGAAAAAGAGGATCGCCCATGTCCACCACGCCTCGGCCGGAAATTTGTAAGGGGCAAGTTCATAGGCGGCGTTGTATATCACCGCGACAAAAATGCCGAAAAGTGCTCCGAAGGCGACACTCATGAAACCGACGAATATGTTTGTCCACGCATCGCGGGTTTCGTAAGCATTGGCGTGCCGCCGATGCGAATACCAAGCCTCGAGCCCAATGAGAAGGGCGAAGATCGGTATGGCAATGACCGTCGGCTTAAGCATCTCTCCGTATTCTATTACTTTCGGGGAAAAAGTGGGAAGCGAGACCATCTATGGCCGAGAATGCAGGTTCCGGGGACAATAGACAGTGGTGAATATTGGCGGTTGCTCGTGATATCATTAAAGCTTATGTCGGACCTGAAGATCGTTCATTACCCGGACCCGGTTCTGCTAACGGTCGCAAAGCCCGTTAGCGAGGAACGTTTTGGCAGTGAACTTGAGGAACTGGTCGATCGCATGTTTGCCTTGATGTATCAGGCACGCGGTGTCGGGCTTGCCGCTCCGCAGGTTGGGATCTCGGAACGAATCTTCGTGATGGACATTCCGAGCGAGGACGGCCCTTCGCAAAAGCATGCGTTCATCAACCCGGAGATAATTCAGGTTGAGGGCGAGCAGGTCGGCGACGAGGGATGCCTTTCGTTTCCGGGACTTTATCAACAGGTCAAACGCGACACGCGGGTGATCGTTAGGGCTCACGACGTTACGGGACAGGAGTTTGAGCTGGACGTCAGCGATCTCGCGGCCCGCTGCGTTCTGCACGAGACGGATCATTGCGACGGGATAGTATTTCTCGACCGAATGAGTCCGCTGAAACGGCAGCTCGCGAAACGAAAGATCAAGCGGTTACAGAACACCGGCGAATGGGAGTAAATTGGAGATACCTTATGCAAACACAAAGAGTTTTAGACGAATTTAAGAACGAGCCTTTTACAGATTATTCGAAGCCCGAAAACGCTGAAGCGATGCGGGCGGCGATCGAGAAGGTTCGCGGCGAACTTGGACGTGAACACACATGTCTTGTGAACGGTGAACGCATTTCCATCGATGCCAAATTTCAGAGCTACAATCCGGCGAAAAAGGATGAGGTCGTTGGGGTCTTTTCTGAGGTCGATGATGATCTTTCAATAGTCGAGAATGCGATCGACGCCGCGACCGAGGCGTTCAAAACTTGGCGGTTCGTGCCTGCGGCCGAGCGAGCGGAGTATCTTTTCCGTATCGCCGATATTATGCGGCAGCGGAAGCACGAGCTCTCGGCGTGGATGGTGTTTGAGGTTTCGAAGACGTGGGCAGAGGCCGATGGCGATACCGCAGAGGCGATCGATTTCATGGAATTCTATGGCCGCGAAATGATCCGCTGGTCGCGGGAACAGCCGATCACAAAGATCGCCGGCGAGGATAATAGCCTTGAATATATCCCGCTCGGCGTCGGAGCGATCATTCCGCCATGGAATTTCCCGCTCGCTATCATGTCCGGAATGGCGATGGCCGCAGTGGTCGCTGGTAATACGGTTGTGCTGAAGCCGTCATCTGATTCGCCGACGATTGCCGCCAAGTTCATTGAGATCGTTGAAGAGGTCGGGCTTCCTCCGGGCGTTGTGAACTTTGTAACTGGCGGCCCTCCGACCGGTGAAGCAATGGTCACAAGCCCCAAGACGCGTTTCATATCGTTCACTGGTTCTAAAGGTGTCGGCCTTCACATAAACGAAGAGGCAGCCAAGGCCCGTCCGGGTCAGATCTGGATCAAGCGGGTTGTGGCGGAGATGGGCGGTAAGGACGCTATCGTCGTCGCCGATGACGCTGACCTAGATTCGGCCGCGGTCGGCATTGTCCAAGCCGCATATGGATTTCAGGGGCAGAAATGTTCGGCGTGTTCGCGCCTGATCGTCGACGAAAAGGTTCACAACGAACTACTCGCAAAGGTTGTTGCCTTGACGGAACAGCTCAACGTTGGTCAGCCGACCGAAGGCGATACGAACGTTGCTGCTGTAATTAACAAGCGGGCATTCGACACGACCCTTCAATATATTAATCAGGGCGTCGAGGAAGGCGGCGAAATCGTAACCGGCGGCACCGGCGATGATTCGCAAGGTTATTTCATCCTTCCGACAATCATCGACAATGTACAGCCCGGAGACACCATCGAACAGGAAGAGATATTTGCTCCGGTGCTGGCCGTTATTAAAGCTCGCGATTATGATCATGCTCTGGAGATCGCAAACGGCACAGAATTTGGGTTGACCGGAGCGGTCTACTCCGCATCAGAAGAAAGGCTCGAACGTGCTCGACGTGAGTTCCATGTTGGCAATCTCTATTTGAACCGCAAGTGTACCGGTGCTCTTGTCGGTGTTCATCCGTTCGGCGGTTTCAACATGAGCGGCACGGACTCAAAGGCGGGCGGCCGCGAGTATTTGCTACAGTTTATGCAGGGTAAGTCGGTATCTCGGAAGGTGTAATGAGCAGATCCATTCTTGATTTATTTCTCATCGTTGCGGTCGCTTGCTTACTTTTCGCCGGGGCTGAAAGTTCTTTCGGTCAAAGGCGGACGCCCGTTGCGGCAAAGCCTGCGGTCAAGCCGATCATTTTCGCGGTGCTTAACGACGGACAGTTACTTGAGCCGATCGCTCACGTAGAGAACGGAAAGCTCTCTGAACCGGTTAATGGCAGCGACGAAACCTCATTGATCGAGAAATTCAACGCTTCCTATTATGCGCCGAAGGCTTCGTATCGGCTAATCTTCGGTGGGGCAAACGCCGGCACCGTAGCGGTTAACAGCTCGGATGCTGGTGTAGAATGCGGGCCAAATTTAGCTCGGGTAACAACCTCGTCAACAAAAGCCGAACTCAAGGGTAAGCTTATGGCACTAGCCACGAATGCGCCTGCGGGAAAGGGAACTTTCGGCGTCCGTCGCCGACCGACTTGGCCGGAGAGGAATGAGGTCGACGCACTTGTCCGTGCCGAGTTTGCCAAGAATAACGTCGAGGTTAAGAAACTCGATTATCACAATTTGACCGCACTTGATGTCAACGGGGACAAGAAGGCCGAGCTTGTCGGTACTTTCTGGGCAGAAAATGACCCGAAATCCAGAACTCTTCTCTTTTTCGTCGCCGAGCGAGGAACTGACGGAAAACTCACGATCGTTCACTCGGACCTCCGGAACATCAAGGAGGACGAGGTCATGAACGGTGAGATATCATCGCTTGACGAAGGCGTTTATCACGAACTGCTTCTCGATGTTTTTGACTACGATCGCGACGGTACAGCCGAGATATTCACCTACGTTCAGGCGTTCGAGGGAGCGGGTTTCAACGCTTACAAACGGATCGGCGATAAGTGGAGTAAGGTCTACGAATTTTCGAACTACCACTGTGGGTTCTAGCTTCCGGAGTTTTGTGGGTTTCGCGGCCGTTTGTCATAATGCGGCCGCATTTTAATTTGATGAAGATCGTTTTTATGGGGACGCCGCAGGCGGCGGTGCCTAGCCTCGAAAGGCTGGTTGCCGATGGCCACGAGGTTGTCGCGGTATATACTCAGCCCGACAGGCCATCGGGCCGCGGTCACAAACTTGCGGCTTCGCCTGTCAAAGAGTCGGCATTGCAGTTTGGGCTTCAGGTGGTCCAACCTTCGAAGCTCAGAACAGATGAGGCTTTAGTGGAGTTCGAGAATTTCGGAGCGGATCTTGCCGTAGTGGTCGCATATGGCCGAATATTGCCGGACGCATTTCTGGCGGCGTATCCGAAGGGTTGCGTTAACGTGCATTTTTCGCTGTTGCCGAGATTTCGCGGGGCGGCTCCCGTTAATTGGGCTATCGTGAATGGAGAAAGTGTGACTGGAGTCACCACGATGCAAATGGATTCAGGCCTTGATACGGGTGACATTTTGCTGCAAGCGGAAACCGGTATCGGGTCAGAAGAAAACTCGATCGAACTGATGGGCCGCTTATCGGTACTCGGTGCGGGACTGCTCTCAAGGACCCTTGACGACCTCGATGGAATAGTTCCGCGCGAGCAAGACGATACGATGGCGACGCTCGCCCGGATCCTTTATAAAGAGGATGGCCGTTTCGATTGGGGACTTCCCGCAGCGTCAATCGAACGCCGGATCCGTGGATTCCAGCCTTTCCCAACGACTTACACCAATTTCCGCGGCAATCGCCTCACACTTTGGAGGGCAAACGTCATTAGGGATCATGCCGGTGCAGCGAGTCCGGGCACAATTCTCGAAGCAAAGGGCGATACTCTGATTGTTGCGTGCGGCGAGGGATCGCTGAGGATCTCCGAGCTTCAGATAGAAGGGCGCAAACGTGTCGGTGTTCGGGATTTCCTCAATGGCGTAAATCTTCAGACCGGCGAGCAGTTTGTTTGATCGATCAAATTCAAAGTGTTTGAAGTAATCACATTTTACGAATTCAAGAATATGGCTGCGCTGGGTGATCTGATCAAGATCCGCGGGCTTTTGCGCGGTGCCATGGCCCGTCATTCGATCACGGGAACCATCATTCTAGCCGCAGAGGGCTTTAATTCGACAGTGAGCGGTAAACCTAGCGATGTATCGGAATTTGTTGCTTCTGCTGAGGCGATCCTGCAGACTACCTTGAGATACAAATCGTCCTTTCACGAAAGAAGTCCATTCAGAAAGATCGACGTTAAGATCAAGCCGGAGATCGTCACACTTAAGCGCGAGGTAGATGTCGCAAGCGGAATCGGAACTCACGTCGGCCCCGATGTGTGGAACCGGATCATTACCGATCCCCACACTCTTGTCTTGGATACACGAAATGACTACGAGTACCGAAGCGGAACGTTCAAAGGGGCAATAAATCCGAGAACGACCAAATTTAGTGAACTCCCGGCATTCGTAGAGGAAGAACTGGATCCTTCGCGGCATGAGCGCATCGCAGTGTTCTGCACAGGCGGGATACGGTGCGAGAAGTTCGCTCCTTATTTATTGGAAAAGGGCTTTCGAGAGGTATATCAGCTAGAGGGCGGCATCTTGAGATATTTGGAAACCGTCGATCCTTCAGAATCACTTTGGGAAGGCGAATGCTTCGTTTTCGACGAGCGAGTTACGGTTGATCACCAGTTAAAAAAGGGCATATCCAAGGACCTCTCGCAACAGGAACCGGAGAGCGGAGGATGAAGATCTCCCCGGCGAGAACCGGAGCATTCGACATTCTAGCCCGAATTGAGGGCGAGAATGCTTTTTCTTCCATTCTGCTTCCGCAGGTTACCGCCAGGTTGTCTGACGCAGACCGAAGTCTGTGTTATGAGCTAGTACTAGGTTCACTTAGGCGCCAGATTTACCTCGATGCGGTTATCAGTCGATTTTCGGGTGATAAGAAACTGGACCCTGAAGTTCGAACGGCGCTCAGGCTCGGGCTTTTCCAGATCATTTTTCTGGATCGTGTTCCTGCTCACGCAGCGATCAATGAAAGTGTGAACCTTGTGCTCCGATCAAGGAAAAGATCGGCACGGGGTTTCGTGAATGCCATCCTCAGGAAGGCAAGTGCCGGAGTCCCGGAGCTCAAGTTTGAAGATCCCGTAGGCGAGATATGCGTAATGACGTCTCACCCCAGATGGCTCGTGTCCAAATGGGTCGCCGATTTTGGTTTCGAGGCCGCTTCAGCGATCTGCAATGCAAACAATAAACCTGTGTCGCCGGCCTTTCGGCTTACGTCAAGATATTTCAAGGAATTCGGTAGATCCAAGGCAACCATAGAGAAGATCTGCAACGATCTGGGACTCAACATCGGCAGCATTCGAGAGTCAGGGCTTGTCGCCGACTGCTATTTTGCCGATGAGGATAGAATACAGCTACGGCATGCAGCAGAGAAAGGCTATGTTTATTTTCAAGATGCCGGTTCCCAACTCGTTGCTAACTCTGTGCAATTGCGGTCCGGCGAAAGTTTTTTGGACATCTGCGCATCACCGGGCGGGAAAGTCACCAAAATAGTCGCAGAAGCTGAAATCTCCCGTTCTATATTCGTTGCAGCGGATCTCAGTACAAGCCGGGTTTCGAACCTCAAAGCGAATTGCATGAATCAAGGTCTTGAATCGGTGAATGTGCTACAACTCGATGCGACCCGTGAACTTCCTTTTTCGGGTGGTTCCTTTGATGCGGTTCTTGTCGATGCTCCGTGTACCGGCACTGGAACGATACGGCACAACCCGGAAATTCGCTATCGAGTTAACAGCGAAGATATTCACGCAAAACAGGAAAAACAACGCAGGATACTAGAAAATGCATCAAAGGCCATGAAGGTTGGCGGCTCATTGATGTACGTGACGTGTTCTTTGGAGCGTGAAGAGAACGAGGGGGTCGTATCATCGTTCTTAACAGGGAACAGAACATTCGCTCTTCGAAAACCGAGCGCTCCGGGACGGTTCATTCAGGAATCGGGACATTTGCGAACGTTCCCTTCCGATTTCGAGGGCGACGGCTTTTTTATGGCAACTTTCATCCGAAACGCGGAGTAGTTTTATTGGTGCTCGCCTATAAAAATGTTAAGCTTTCACTTTAAATCAAGCTGTTCTATATGAACCTCTTCAACCTTGGAATGAGATCGATCGGACGCCTGCTGTTCCTCGCGGGGATGTTGTGTGCGTTCCTTTTTGGAATGGCTGCCGTTGTCTACATGTCGCTTTCGGGTGAAGAGGTAAGGGTTCCTGAGCTTGTCGGCAGGGACTTTGTTGAAAGCGAGAAGGAACTCGCAACTCTTGGATTAAAGATCAAAAAAAGGGCTGACCGGCCAAGCACTGAGAAGATCAATACGATTCTTGACCAATTGCCCCGCCCGGGAGAGACAGTAAAGACCGGGCAAATGATTTTGGTCGTGGTCAGCAAAGCGGGACTGACGCAGGATGAACGCCCTGATTCCCTAAAAAAGGATATCGAAGAGGACGACACTAAGAAGATCGAGGAAATGATCTCGGATAAGCCGAAGCGGCAGCGAACGAACACGAACACGAACGTAAACACCAATAGTAACGTAAGTTCGACCCGGAAGGTGGCTGACACGGCGAGAGATGTGGGTTCGAACTCAACGACGTCGTCCAATACATCAACGGGTGAAGGTCCGGCAAGAGGGGACGAATCGAATCGTCGAGAGACGCCGGCGGCAAACAGTACTGAACGCCCGAATCGTAATACGGCCCCGGCTGCAACGCCGCGGCCGCAGTCCTCGCCGGCTGGGGCACGACCAGCGGGAGATACTCGTCCTCGAACTACTGAACGACCGTAGGACCACTAATGTATAGTATTGCACCATCGATACTTTCAGCGAATTTTGTTCGGCTTGAGGAAGAGATAGCTGCGGTCGAGTCCGGCGGAGCTTCCATATTGCATGTTGACGTGATGGACGGACGTTTTGTGCCAAATATCACGATCGGTCTGCCGGTTGTCAGATCGATCAGGAAATCGACGTCCATGACCATCGATACTCATCTGATGATCGTTGAGCCCGGCAACTATGCGGTACAGTTCGTTGACGCCGGGGCCGATATGGTCTCCGTACACATCGAAGCGGACCCGCATGTGCATCGGACACTTCAGGGAATTCGCCAGGCAGGAGCGAAAGCCGGTGTTGTTGTAAATCCCGGAACGCCGATAAGCGCTCTCGAAGAGGCTATTTACCACGCCGATTTTGTACTTTTAATGTCGGTCAACCCTGGTTTTGGCGGACAAAGATTCATTCCTCGTTCGATCGACAGGCTCAGAGAACTCCGCCAGATGATCAGTGAGCGAGGTTTGGACGTGAAGATCGAGATCGACGGGGGTATCGATCTGACAAATGTCGCAGAGGTAGCAGATGCCGGGGCGGAGATAATGGTAGCGGGTTCGGCAGTCTTTGGGACTGATGATCCCGCGGAGGCCGTAAGGGCGTTAAGTAATAGGGGTGCGGTTTGGGTCTGAGCCGGGACGGCAAAGTGTTCGAGGTTTAATTGGGTTTTAATATGAAGCGATTGATTTATCTTTCCTCAGTTGTTGCGTTACTCGCGGTCGGGTTTGCATTTGTCCCTGACGCGGTTGGCCAAGCGCGTCCGGGCGACGGTTCGCCTTCTCAACGGTTGCAGGTGATGCGAGAAAAACTTGAAGCGATCCGCCGGTCTGCGAACGGTGCTCTTGCTGGGCTTCGACAAGAAGGAAAAGATACGAAGGAAGAACGCGATAACGCAGATTCGCCGGTTGCCCGCCTTCGCTCCGTCGAGCGGGAATCTTCGAGCCTTCAGAGCGATGTTATCTCTCTGCGGAATAAACTCGACCGCAACGAGAAATACGAGGCTTCTGAGATCGATCAGCTCGAAGCGGCGGTTACAGAGCTCCAGTCCCGTGCAGACCTTGTGTTTACAGAGACCGCAGCGGCTCGGGCAAATCCGCAGTCAACGGTCGGCCAGCCGCGTGAAGTGAAGAAGAAGAAAAAGTTTCTCGGTATTTTCGGGGGCGGCGGAAATGATGAATACGATGAGTTGCTTGGCACCGTCTCGCCCGGACGCGATCGAGAACTTTTTGTTTCGGCTACGCGGGAAATTAGAAAGAAAAATTTCGATGTTGGCCGCTTGCTCTTTCAGACCATTATCACAACCTATCCCGACTCACCGTATCTCCCGATGGCAAAACTCGCGATCGCGGATGCCTTCTTCCTTGAAGGTACGACGAGCGCTCTGATCCAGGCGATAGCGGCTTATCAGGATTGGCTGACATTTTTCCCGACGCATCCGCTTGCAGATCGCGTCGTGTTAAAAATCGCAGAATCTGAAATGCGGCAGATCGGCCTGCCGGACCGCGATGCGACCCGTGCGAAACGTGCGGAGGTCCGACTAAAGGCTCTGCTTGCCAGCTATCCGAATTCCATCTTGAAGCCGGAGGCCGAAAGGCGGCTGGCGGAGGTTCAGAATAATCTCGGCTCGCACAATCTGGGCATCGCAAATTACTACTACACACTCTCCGTTGATCAACAGAAAGGCGGCCTAAAGGGTGCACAGTCGAGGTACCGGGAGATTATCGAAAAGTATCCGAATTTTGCTTACATGGACGAGGTCCTTTACAAGCTCGGTGTCACGTATATGGTCGAGGAAGAGAACGATCAGGCCGTGAGATATTTTCAGCAGATCGTTGCCGAATATCCGAATAGTGAATTCGTCGCAAAGTCTAAGGAGCAGTTGGAGCTTATCGGAGCATCGGTTCCAGAGCCAAATCCGGATCGAATGAATGTTTTGCCAGCCCCGAAAGATGGTTTTTTTACGAATTTCCGTAATCAGCTTTTTGGCATCTATCCGATGACGATCGACAAGAACGGCGTGCTAATGACCAAGGACTTTGACCGAGAGAAGTTCGAGCTGATCGATCAGATCATCGAGAATCAGGGTGATATTCAAACGAACCAGATCCCCCAATCATTTACGACGGTCATTTCAGATCGCCGGACGGCGAGCATCACCTCGCAAACCCCGTAGTTGAGCGAAAGGCTCGTCGATCTTAGACACTTTCAGAGCGGGGCCGAGGCTTTAACTTCGGTCCCGGTTTTTCTTCGTGCCCATATATCAAGCCATGACGCTAAATCGATTGTTGATGCCTCGGCGGAACTCGCTTCTACTGCTCGCCATCTTTACCCTATTCGGATTCCACTCCGTCGGAGCAAGACAGACGGACGAATGGGAAACAACTATCTCCCGCCTGGAAGCACGAGCAACCAATATCGCGGGCGCAGGTCGCGTTCCTGTGCCCGAGGCCTATGCGAAACTCCTTGAAGGCCAGAGACACACATGGGCCGCCAAACGGACCCGAAGTGCAGCCCGGGCAAACGTCGCGATACGCGCTGCCAGAACGGCCTTAGTTGCAGCGGTCGATGCAGACCCGCGCTTGGCAGAGGGCTATACAGCCCTTGCGGAATTAGAGATCCTTCGGCGGCTTGGCGAAACGGAGGTCAAAAACTCTATCCGACTCGCGAATCTCGCATTGAGGTTCGATGACAAAAATTTCGGAGCAAGGCGTGTCCTCGGCCGACTTTATTCACTTGGAGCTAATCTCGCCCGAGGGCAGTTGAACCGCGACAGCGCCGAACTTGCTGTCGGCGAATGGAAGAAAGTTGCTGAACTCGATCCGCGAAACACAGAAGCGTGGGCTTTTCTCAGCGTACTCTACGAAAAGCTTGGCGAACAGGAGAAACGCATCGAGGCTTTGCGAAAATGGGTTTCTTCGAGTGGGGCTATCGAGAGCCAGTATTACCAGTTCATCGTCGGTGTTAGCGAGGATCTTGCTCCTGAACGGGCATCGGTGCGCTTGGCGTCAGACCTGATGACTTTAGGACGCATCAATGAGGCGTTGGACGTGATCGCTCCGGTTGTTTCAGACCAACCGAACAACTCGGTGGCCGTTAACATCCTTAGGGACCTCGCAGAACGGGCGGATGAAAAGCAGTTTGAAAAGGCGGCCGAGCCTTTAGCACAGGCGGTCGCGACAGACCCTGCGAACGTTGAACTTGCGAACACGTTGGCTCGCCTTTACAAACGTCGAGGAATGGCCGAGCGCGCGGAGTCCGTATTTTCGCGAGCTCTTGTGCAGATAAGCAGGGGCGAAAAGCAGGTGAGAACGCGGCTACTCATTGGAAGAGGAGATCTTCTGGCGAGCTCCGGTAAATATTCAGATTCGATCTCGGCATATTTGGAGGCTCTTGAAGGCTTAGGCGGCAATGTCGGGCCCGGTGATCAAGAGCTTGTTCGCGAGGCCGCCCGAAAAATGTTACTTACTGCTCGCGTTAAAGGCGATGCCAGCCGTATCGCAAATGCGTTCGACAATGCGTCGAAGATTCTGGGTAGTGACGATGTTTCAGTAGTGCTTGAACGGGCGGCACATCTTCGCGAGACGGGGAAGCGAATCGAGGCCCTAGCCTTCATTCGAGCTGCCGGAACGCGCGGTACGCGTACGTTTGAGGTTTTTCGAACCGAGATAAACCTGTTGGTAGAAACTGGGAAGATACAGGAGGCGGTCGCTTTGATCGAGAGCTCAACCCGAACTGAACTATCGGCCGCACCTTCGGGGCAAGCAGTCTCGAACACACAATTTCTAGATCGATTCACCGCGGCCCTCCTAACGACCGGAGCATACATTTCAGCGAAAATGGGCCCGCAAGCGCTTGCCTCGGCTGAGGAGGTTGCGTCGCTAGCACGGGGAAATGAACGGCGTCAACTCGCTGCCATCACCAAAGCTACGGCACTTAAGCTCACGGGGGACCGAAAGGCCGCGTTGGATGTTCTTCGTGCAGTGCTTAGTGAATCATCCAGCAACCCTATCGCGCTTAATAACCTTGGTTATTATCTTTTGGACGATGAGCGGTCGCAGGATGAGGCTATCGCCTTGATCAGAAGGGCAGTTTCGATTGATCCGAGAAATCCATCTTATTTGGATAGCCTTGGGAAAGCGTTGTTACTTAAAGGAGATTTGCAGGCCGCCGAAGGTTTTCTGCTTGAAGCTGTCGCGATCGAGCCCGGGTCCGCGGCAATCTGGGAGCATTTGGGTGAGCTTTATCGGCGAAAGGGACAACTCGTAGAGGCTAAGGCGGCGACTTCGAGGGCACTTCAGCTTGCCTGGCACGAAGACGACAAAAAGAGGCTCGCCTCCTTGTTGAAATAAGCTTCAATTAGTGCATTCAAGGCGATGTTCGAGAGCTTCCCGATCTGCTTTCGTCGGATACACATTTTGCGGACTGGCACTCCTTTATTACCGATCAACGCATTTTTCTTTCCTAGGCAATCATCGTTGAGGTCCGACATTCAACTATTGCCTGGGCAGAGGCTCTTTTTGCGATCATCGAAGGCCTAATGGATGGAGAAACAACGTCTCAGAATATAAAAAGGCCGCCTTTTCAGACGGCCTTTCAATTCCAATAGCGACCACGGCTATCAAGGCTTTTCGGGAGACGGAGTGGGCTCCGGAGCCTGATCCCGTCGCTTGAGTTGCGGCGGCTTGCTCGACGAAGAACCCGAGGAGTCAGAACTGTCCGAATCGCTTACGCCCGGTTCGCCTTCCGGTGAGCGACGCTTGAGGGTCGGCCTGCCGGGCTCACCTTCTGCATCGTCACGCAATATGCCCGCCTTCGCATTCGTTAGCCGCAGCAGGTGTCCCTTAACCCGCTGGAATTCCGAGGTACTGATAATGTACTCCTCACGCTCAGGGAACCTAGCGACAAGAGCCAGGCTTGCATCCCTACGGTCAAGCGACTGCGGATGGGTGGTAAAGATCTTGGCGAGCGTTCCCGGCTTTTTCTTGTTCTTCTCGTTCAACTTTTCGAACATTGTCGCCATTGCGGACGGATCGTAGCCTGCGGCATAAAGATACTGTACGCCGAGCATGTCAGCTTCCATCTCGGCGTTTCGACTGAATTTAAGAAAGCTCAAAAGCTGGGCAAAGCCGCCCGCATTTTGCGCAATCGGTGCCGCTATGCCGCCACCAAATATTATTGTTGCGAGCAGCCCATAATTAATGGCCTGAAGCTTACCCTGATTTTCCATCGCGTGTCGTGCAGCAACGTGGGCAATCTCATGAGCCATTACGCCCGCTATCTCCGCTTCATTGTCAGCGGCAAGGATTAGGCCTTTGTTGACAAAGAAATAACCACCGGGCAAAGCGAATGCATTAACCTCGTCGCTATCGATAACCTTGATGGTGAAGGGAATCTTCGCATCGGAGTGGAGCACCAAGTTCTGTCCAACCCGATTAATGTATTCGGTGACCAGTGGGTCTTCAACCAATTTCGCGGACTGTTCAACCTCAAGGGCCAACTGCCTTCCCAGGGCGATCTCCTTGTCCTGCGACCCACCGAGCCAGCCGAAGAACTTGTCGGTCCCGCTATTGATCTTACGTTTCCCAATCATAGCCGGATTTTCCTTATCCGAAAGCGGCTTGAGGTTGTTTTGCGAAACCAATTGCGACGACTTTGCATCGCTCTTCGACTTGCCCGTTTTGCCATCACTTTTCTGGGCTGTTGCCTGAGACGGCAGAAAGGCAAAACTACCAACGACCATCACGAACGAGAGCAGGAACGACAACGCTTTTGACTGTTTGATCTTCATACGGGTGCCCTTTGATAGGTTTAACTACAATCCTACAGAATTAACCTATTGGAATTCAATAGTTTTTCGATGCCTGAACGTGCGATTTGGTTGCGACAATTACGTGCATCGAGCCTTTTTTTGATGGCCGTTCGGGCATTTCACTCGCACTGCGAACTTTTCTCTTTTTTCGAGTACCCGATACGTGCTATATTTTAATTCGTGAGCAGAGCCCGTACAAGGCTCTGACGTCTATCCCGTTTCCCGCCCGCAACTCTGTTTTGACCATTCCGCAACCGAATGAAGATCCAGGAAAAAGTTAAAGATCTCGTCGAGGTTCGACAGTACAAGGGACTTCGCGATTTTCACGCTGACCCTACGGCGACGCTCGAAAGCTACTGCTTTACGGACGAGACCGCATCGCTAATGGCCGCATGGCTGGATTCGGCCTCATCGATCGGTCCAGGCCGAGGCAGATCGCTCGCTCTTGCCGGTTATCGCGGGGTCGGAAAAAGCCACTTTCTTGCAACTTTCGGTTCGATCCTTGCTCTGCCCGAGCTACGGTCGAAAATCCAGAACTCGCACGTTTCGACAGCTACACAAGGCCTTCTGCGTCGACATTACCCTCTCTTGAACGTACGCCGCGGGTCGCAGGAAACACTTATCGAGGAGCTAAAAACGGCAATTTCGGCGTCTATCGGGCCTGAAGCAGCACTCGGCGCAGAGTCGATTACGACGCTGTTGGAACGAGCGGCCGCACGGTCGGGGGACGTTCCACTCGTGATAATAGTCGATACTGCGCATGACCGAATCAATCGGGTAGCTAGGAACGATGGGGACGATCTCGCCGAAATGTCCTCCTTCGCTTCGGAGAATAACGCGGTCCTTGCGGTTGCTTTGGACGACGACATTGCCGGAGCCGACGGTTCGAACTCGGCGATCGTAAGGGCGTTCAATATAGATTTTCTAGATCAGCAGCACCTTTTCAAGGTGGTGAACTCGTTCATTTTCCCGAAGAACAACCAAAAGCTCACGCTGATCGAGGAGATTTATGCGTATTTCAGCCGCGTTGTGCCGAATTTTCGCTGGAGCTCACAGCGCTTTGTTTCATTGTATCCATTACATCCGGGAATCCTAGACGTTGCCCCTTATGTGCGACTGTTCGTACAGGACTTCGCGTTGCTAGGTTTTGCGGCCGAGGCCGGTGAGAGAATTCTTGGCCGGCCGGCGACATCGCTCATTGCATTCGATGAGGTATTTGACAATGCCGAGGCAGGGCTAAGGAAGATCCAGGACCTTGAGGATGCCTTTTCTGCGTACGACCGATTGAATTCGGAGGTTGTTAGCAAGGTTCCGGTTATGCAAAGACTGCAGGCCAAGTTGATCCTCAAGGCTTTGCTGTTGCTTTCCCTGAACGGACGTGGCGCCACGGTTGAAGAGATCTGCGCTTCGATGATGATCTACGACGAGGCGGACCCAACCAGGGCACTTGAAAGTGTCAACGGCATAATAAGACTTTTTGCCGAGGCCCTCCCGGACGATATTTCGTCGTATTCCGAGGAAGGCGTCGGCATTCTTTACAGCTTTCGAGCGAACGCAAAGGAAAGTGCGAATAGTGTTCTTGACGCAGCGATCGGAAGGACCGATCCGGTCGTGGCGGTGGATGTTCTCAGAAAACTGCTGCAGGAGAGATATCCGGACCTGACGCTGACCGCCGCGCCGGATAACCCGGGCCTTTTGTCATCGGAATCGATCGCGGTGTGGCGAGGCGGCCAAAGACGCGGTCGGTTCTACGTCGCACTCGACGAGAACGGGCTTGAGTCGATCATCAATCAGGAAGAGTCCCTGGATTGGAGGGCAACACTGGATTTGAGCGGTGTTCTTCGGCCGCGTTCACTGCGAAATGTTGCCCAGGACTGCGTTCTGTGGCAGCCCGACCAACTTAGGAAAGACGAGATAGACACCTTACTTCGCTATCACGTTTTGCAAACAGAGGCCGACCTCATCGAAACATTCGGTGACCAGCATCGAGCGCTGCTACATTCGCAGAGGGTCGCGGCAGTGAACATTGCCGAACGCGTTTTCCTTACGAATGGCAATCTGGTTATAAACGGCTTTGATTTCAATTTTACCGAAGAGGCTATTGCTTCGCAGTCGGTTTCAGGGCTGATTTCGGCGATGTTGGATCCGATGTTCGAGACACAATACCCTGAGCATCCGGTTTTTGATCGGACGCTTGGAGTAAGGGAAGTTGCGTCGGCTATCACTGATTTCTTCGATCCGGCAAAAACAGGATTGGATGAAACGCAAGAACTCGCGGCCGCTTTCCTTATTCCGCTCGGATTGGCCGCAGAGCAGGGAGGAACTATTGTCCCGATAAATGGAGAAAGGCTCGACGGCCTGCCGTTCATTAGGTCGGTCACAGACTTTCTCGATGCTTCAAGTGACGGTCAGGTAGAGATCTCCAAAATTTATCAGTGCCTCAAACAGCAGCCATTTGGGTTTGTTCGGGAGGCCCAACATTTGATCCTCGCTTCGCTGGTCGCCGATCGTCGTATCGAGTTTGTGACGACGCGGGGCGACCGCATCAATTCTCGGTCGCTCGACCTGAAAATCGTATGGGGAGACATCGTCGGCATCGCCCGTCCGGCGATTAGTGAGCGCGCGGTAGTATCGAATATCAAATGGGCACAAATTCTGACGGGCGTTGACGCCGACCTGACGGGTTCGCGAGGATCAGACGAGGTGGTCGCGGCGTTGTCCGCCTGGCTTGAAGAATGGAACGCAGCAAATCTGTTGAACAGATTTGATAAAGTTCCCGACGCCTTGGTCAATACGAAGATCTGGCTTGATGCTTCTTTCGTAAAGAAGACCTTGGGCAGGGTCGTCGAGGCTCTCAATCATTTGACAGCGGGAACGTTTGGATTGGACCAGGCACTGGGCGACATAGCTGAAGCATTTTCACACAGCGAAGGAGAGTTCGAGAAAAGCGTTGCATCGCTCGAACGTATCGAGATGTTTTTGTCGTCGGTAGCAGTGCGTCAGCGCATCGTCGGCTACACGACCCCATCTGGGTTTGCTAACGAATCGAGAGCTAACGACACGAAGCGTGCTTTGCTTGCATGTCTCTCGGAAAGCGTGCGTAATCCAGCGTCAGCGAGGAACCGCGAAACGGGCTATTTGTGGGACGGCTTTCGGACTCAATACCGGGATTCATTTTCCAAGGAGCACATGAACATTATGCGTTCGCATGAGCTTCAAGAAAAGTTCGACAGTATCCGACGGACCGATATCTGGTGGGAGTTTGAGTCGCTTAGCGAAATACCACAACTCAGAACGCAGAATTGGCATAAGGCAGTTGAGCTCAGCGATCGCATGGCCGAACTTGATTGTGGCTTCGAGAGTGAAAAGGGGCTTGAACATCGAGCGGGATGCATTTGCGGTTTCGATATTTCCGGGGTGGCCGAATGGGAGGCGATAACGGATAGGATTTGGAAGCACGTTACAGCGGGGCACAATTCCATCCGCGAAACGATAGTCCGGGATTTCGAATGGCTACTGGCCCGGACGCCGGATGTTTCGGGCGTTTTCGAGAGCAGCGGTGATTATGAGGCTTTCAAATCACTAGTTAATGGCCTTCGTTCCGGTGAGCTTCGCCGCTTGAGCAAAGCTGAGATCGATCTTCTCCATGTGATGTACCACAAACTCGGTGGGTTAACCGGGCGGCATTCGGGCAACGAGCAGGAACCGAGTCGTCATCTGCACAATGCATCCAGCTTCGTCGAAACCGAAGTTGGCGAACTGGCGGCGGTTTAGAAGACAGAATCGGTATTTGCCGAGCCCCATCGAATCTAGCGAATTTGATCCTGCCGATGTATCCTAGGGTTCGTGAATCAGGCCGCGATCATCGGTGTTGGACGAGTTGGCGGAGCTTTTGCGTTAGCTCTCGACCGGTGCGGCTTCGCGGTAAGTGAATTGGTGACCCGTGACGGTTCGATTCCGAGTATTGCGGATGATCTTTCCCATGCGCTGAGACTATCCGATATCGGCTCGTCCTCCCAGATTGATGCCGAAATCGTGATTATTGCTGTTCCTGACCCTTCTATCAGAGAGGTCATGGCTGCGATTAGGACTCGGGTTGCGGAAGGTGCAATTATATTTCATACAAGCGGGTCGCTGGCTTCTGACGTTCTCATCGGCACTGGCCAGACGGCCCGGAATTACGGCTCACTCCATCCGCTGATCGCGATCAGCGATCCGATCTCAGGATCAACCGCGTTTTCGGGGGGTTATTTTTGCATTGAAGGCGGTGAAGAGGCTGTAGCGATCGGGCGGAAGCTCGTCGAAGGTTTGGGCGGACAGGAATTGATCGTAGAAACGACGAAAAAGCCGTTATATCACGCGGCGGCGGTTATGTCCGCTGGACATCTAATCGCTTTGCACGCCATTGCAATGCGTTTGTTTGCACATGCCGGCATCGACGCAAGCACGGGTAAGGAAGCATTGCTAGCGTTATCGCAATCGGCACTTCGAAATTTGGGAACATCTTCGGCTGAAGATGCATTAACGGGCACATTTGCCCGGCTCGATATCGAAACGTTTCGTCGGCATCTTGAATCCCTGGATGCTTTCGGCGACGAAATCAGCAAGGACGTATATTTAGACCTTGGTTTTGCGTCGCTCGGGTTAGTCCCGGAAACGCCGGAAAACTCTGTGGCACGACAAGAATTCGCGCAAGAGTTGAATATGGCTAAAGCGAAGGGCAAGTGATAAACTTCAAGTTATAGAGGGCAAAGCGTGGTAGAGTTCGAAGAGGAAAAAGAGATCTTTCTTGAGCACATCCGAAAGTCCGGACTCAGGCGGACCGGCCAGCGTGATTTGATACTTGAGATCTTTCTTAAGACGGAGGAACACCTAACTAGCGAAGATCTTTACTGGCTCGTTCAGAAAGAGGATCCTTCGGTCGGGCACACGACCGTTTACCGCACCCTCAAGCTACTGACAGAAGCCGGGCTGGCCCGAGAAGTTCGTTTTGGCGACAATAAGACCTATTACGAGCATCATTACGACCACGAACATCATGACCATTTGATCTGTACTTCGTGCGGGAAGGTGGTCGAATTTTTTTCACAGCAGATCGAGGAACTTCAAGACAGCATCGCCGAGCAGCACGGTTTCAAGCTTTCGCATCATAGTCTGAGGATGTGGGGGCTCTGCGAAATGTGTTCAAAGTCCGAGGCAGACGTCTCTTCGGTTCCACCGGGGGCTCAACCGCGAGTCAGGGTTAAGACGGTCATAGGCGGGTATTAGCGGCGATCAATGGAAAACGAATCAAACGCATTAGAAGTCGAAGTTGAATTCAAAACGGAAGGAATTCGGGGGAATGTGCCGACCGGAACGTACCTCATCGACGCTGCGAAACGTCTTGGTGTCAGGTTTCCTATACCGTGCATTTCTGTTTCTGGCGAGCACTACTGTTCCGTTGATGTCGAGTCCGGTATCGGTGCACTTTCAGACCCTTCGGACATTGAAAAGGAATTCTATGAACGAGGTACGGCCGTTTTCGGTAACAGGCTTGCATGCCAAGCCCGGCTCGAGAAATCGGCCACTATTGTTGTTGAAACTCGTTTTGTCGAAGTTGCGGGCGAACCGAAACCCGAACCCGAGACTGAGCTGTTCGAGAATTACAAGGAGAGGTTCTCAGCCCTGCCGTTAGACCAGAAGATGTCTGAGATCAGTCAACTTGAAGCGATCGCTCTTGCGGACACCTTCGGCTTCGTTATGAATGCTCCGTACGCCGTTGGAAATAAGGTAACTGACATTCTCGCCGGCATCGGAATGAAAAAGGACGTCGGAGAAAATACCAAAGCCAGCGACGAAAATGATGCAGCCGAAACGAGGTCCGGGGATGGGACGGAAGCAACGAGCGGACAGTAACGGTTCTTGGTACAGGGAATGGAGTTGTGAGCGATAACGCTATCGAAAAACGAGTGCCGAGCGTGATTAAAGAGAAGGGGCAGTACCTCCTTGCCTTCGGGATCATAGTTTCGATGCTGGCCGTCACCAATATCCCATTTCTGGTGATCTTCTTTTTCGGCGTCTTCGCTTATTTTGTGATCAAGCTATTTGCCGGAGGGCCGAAAGCCGACAATCGCGAGATCTTCGAATTCTACCTGAGTGCAAATGAGATCCTTAGGGACGATGATCGTCGTTGGTTCGGATTCGAACTTCGTGAAACGATAGAGCGCGGTGAGAATATTGTCCGTCGAATGGCCGCCGCTCCGCCTTTGGTTTATTTCGCTCTTGGAGCACTTTACAACAAGCTTGGCGAACATAAATCCGCGGTCAAATATCTTTCCCGCATTGTGGAAAAATCGGAGTCAGACGAATCGGCATACGTCTATCCGACGCCGGAATTACGTCAATACGTCAGGGTGCTTCGGAGGATCGAGCGTGAACCTGCGGACGCTCCCCTTACCTCGGCGGCAATTCGCTCGCTTGAACGGGCACGTAAGCTCCGTGGGGCCACATTGCTTGAGAATAGCCGTGAGAAGTTCTCAAATGGTGAGTTGAGCCCGGGTCAGATCGCAGCCGCGGCTCTGCCATTGGGTGTGACGGCAGACGAGTCAGCCGTTCCGCTGGTGTATTCCGAGGAGATCGTGAGAAATACAAACACCGTGACGACAGAAGTGAGAACGGACCCGGATGCCGGTGATCAAGTAAGAAAGGATTCTGCTTCGGATCCGTTTTCGGATCGGAAACCGATAACGGAGCTGCTTCACGACATCTACGATAAGAATCCCCGGTGATCACTTCTCAAGACCAAAGAACTGCCTTAACGATCTAAGCACACTCTGTTTCCCTGAAGACGCTCTTTCGTGGTGCTGATCCTCGATAGCCGAGAGCTCGCCCCGACGTTTCTCGACAATCTCCGCGATTCTCTCAGCAAGCGAAGGGTCTTTTTTCAAGATCGGAGCCAATACTTTCTTTCTGATCTCGGTGACCTGCGTTTCGTCATCTGCAACAACGCTTGCCGAACGTTTTTCGCCAGTTAGAAGACTCATCTCGCCGAAAAAATCGCCGGCACTTAATCGAGCCAAAATGTGCTTCTCGGCGCCATCAGAATGCTCAATTCTGACTGTTCCTTGAGTAACGATGAACATCGAGCCGCCCGATCTGCCCTGTTCAACAATGACCTCACCCGGGGCAAACACGCGATTTTCAGCATTGGCAGCCAGTAGTTCGAGATCGCCTTCGGAGAGAGGTAAAAAGATCGGCACCGCCGCAATAATCTCAGACGAACGTTCGAATAGCTCATCCTGAGCAGTTGCCGGTGTCGGGTTTTCGACGTGAACTGTACGGGTCGGAAATGCGAAGTTGATACGTTCACGGTTGAACAGATACCAGATCGTCTGTCTGATCAATGCATCGGTATCATTGTGGCGGCGGTAGTCCTCGCACCAGTACTTGACCTCCCAGTCGAGACCGTTATCGCCGAGATTCCGAACTCGAACGATCGGCCTTTTCAAGCCTGAAACGTTCGGAACATTCCGGACCGCTTCGCGCACCAGTTTCGCCGTACGGGATGGTGAAAAACCGTACTCGGTGTTGAAAAACACTAAACGTGCATTCAGGTTGTCCTTCGGGGCAACTTCGATGACCTCTTTTCCAACAACGGAATTACTGATTATGACCAGTTTGTCCTGAAACGTTCGAATCTTGATGCCACGCCAAGTGACTGACTCAACAACGCCTGTCGCCCGGTTGGAAACGGATATTACGTCGCCGACCTGAAACGGATGATCCGCTTGAAGTGCTACTCCTGAAAAGAAATTCCCGAGTGTGTCTTGCAGTGCAAGGCCGACGACGATGCCGACTATAGTTGAGCCGGTGAAGATCGCAGCTAGCTCAACGTTCGGAAAGTGCGACTGAAAGATGACGAAAAAGGCTGTGATATAAATAAGAACGGAAACCACGGTCCGCGTTAATGAAACTATTTCCGACTGTGCGACCGAGCGGAGAACGGTGGCAAGGATGACCATTGTCAGCAACCGGACGATCGCGATGACCAGTGACATCCAGAAAATTATTTTGAGAACCGGGAAAAGATAAGCGGCGAAGGACCGGAGGCTCCCGACAAACATCTCGGAGGTCACACTTCTCGCGAACATCCCGCCGATATAATCGAGTGTTATTGCCTCAACGCGGGGCAAGAGGAAAAGAACAAAAGCGACAAAAACAATGAAGAGGACCGTCGGGAGAAGTCGACTGAGTAATTTGGTTTGATCCATGGCCTAGCCGGTAAAAGTATCAGCAATCGAGTACCCAATCAACATCAGCGACAGTAAGGACACTATTGCCGTTATCGTCCACGCGAAGAAGTTGAAGTATTTTCCGTTCGCGTGTTCGCCCATTATCTCCGCATTACTCGCAAGCTTCACGATTGCCACTAGAATTACGGGTAACAGCAGGCCATTGACGCTCTGTGTAAAAATCAGCAGTTTTATCTGTGGAATTCCCGGAATCAGCGCAACGACGGTGCCCACAACGATGAGGATCGTGAACAGGCCCAAAAAGATCGGTGCCTCACGAAAGGTCCTTGAGAGCCCCTTTTCGAATCCAAGTGCCTCACTCATCGAGTATGCAGTTGCTAAAGGAAGAACCCCCATCGCCAGCATCGCTGCGCCGAAGAGGCCAATGGCAAAAAGGTACTTTGCGTATTCCCCAACGACCGGAACCAATGCTTGGGCAGCGGTCGCAGCCGAATCAACTTCGTAAATTCCTTGCAAATGTAGAGTTGCGGCCGTTGAAATAACTATGAAAGCCGCTATTACGACAGCAAATGTCGTCCCAAACACAACGTCCGCTCGAGCTATCGGGAGGTCGTCCTTATCGAGCCCCTTCTCGACAACCGTCGATTGTACGTATACCTGCATGAACGGGGTGATCGTCGTGCCGATAAGCGCCATGATCGTGAAGAGGTAAGCGGTTTCCGGACGGAATGTGGGCATCACGAAAGCAGTTGCTACATCTCCCCAAACCGGTCGCGCAAGAAACGCCGAAAGCACGTAACAGAAGAAGACCAGCGACATTGCCAGGAAAACACGCTCGACGCGTTTCTGCGTGCCCCGGACGACCAACCACCAGATCAAACCCGCAGTTATCGGAACAGCAACGTATCTGGGCACACCGATGAGTTCCGAAGCCTGGGCAATACCAACGAACTCGGAAATGATGACGCCGGTGTTTGCGACCAGTAACGCAAGCATCACCAGAGCGGTCCAGCGAACGCCGAATTGCTCGCGAATAAGATCCGCAAGCCCTTGCCCGGTGACCACGCCCATTCGGACACACATTTCCTGAACGACGATCAAGCTGACCACCATTGGAATGAAAGCCCAAAGGAGCGTGTAGCCAAATTGTGCGCCGACGGAAGAGTAAGTAGCGATCCCGCTGGCGTCGTTTCCGGCGTTTGCGGCGATGACGCCCGGCCCTAGGACCGCAAGGTAGGCATAAAAGCGGTAATTAGACAGACGTTCAGCAAGACGCCCCTGAAGGCGCCGTATCTTTACGATCAAGAACTTTGGTGAAAGTTCGCCGAAGATCATTACTGCAACTATCGCTTTCTGACATGTCTGAAGAAAATGCTGACCGGGTCGCGAACAATGACTATAACCCGTTTTGGCAAAACCGCAAAGCATCCCACACGACATCATGGTAGATAACCGACCTCACTTGAGATTTCGATGTTTGTTTGCAAACAAGGGCTTTGCTAAAGTTCCGTTATGATCAGAGCCACCTACCGTCGAGTCGCAACTGCATTCCTGCTTATAACATTTGGTATCACACTTGCAGCACCGGCGGTTTATGCCTCCGCAGCACGTGAACCTGCCAGGGCCCGGAGCGCGATGGTCGCGTCCCAGCATGAATTGGCATCCAAGATCGGCGTCGAGGTGATGAGACGCGGTGGTAACGCGGTAGACGCAGCGATCGCAGTCGGCATTGCGTTGGCTGTGGTCTACCCCGAAGCAGGAAACATCGGCGGCGGGGGGTTCATGCTCATTCGATTCAAAGACGGAAGAACGCACGCTATCGATTATCGAGAAATGGCTCCTGCCGCCGCCCATCGCGATATTTTTGTTGACAAGGACGGTAATGTCATCCGCGGCGAGGGCGGTTCAACAATTGGATATCGAGCTTCAGGCGTTCCCGGTACCATTGCCGGCTTTGAGATGGCACTTGCCAAATTTGGTTCAGGAAAATTGAAATGGAAAGACCTTATCGAACCTTCTATCCCATTAGCCAGGGACGGCTACGTGCTCACGAATCGCCTGGCGTCGCTCCTTGAGGGATATAAGGAACATCTCTCGAAGTATCCGGATAGCAACCGAATATTCTTGAACAATGGCAAGTACTTCAAAGAGGGCGATTTATTCAAGCAACCGGAGTTAGCGATGACCCTCAAACGTATTGCGGAAAAGGGCCCTCGCGAGTTCTACGAGGGCGAGACCGCGAAATTGATCGCATCGGATATGAAGGCCAACAATGGCCTCATTACGCTTGAGGATCTAAAGAACTATAAGGCTAAAGAGCGAACCCCGATCCGAGGCACTTATCGAGGGCACGAGATCATCTCTATGCCGCCGCCGAGTTCCGGCGGTATTGTCATGCTCCAAGTGCTCAATATGCTCGAAGAGTGGGACATCGCGTCGATGGGACATAACTCAGCCGCCAAATATCACCTTTTTACCGAGGCTTCACGACGGGCATTCGCCGACCGAGCTGAGTATATGGCAGATCCTGACTTTGCGGATGTTCCTGCGGCTAGCCTTGTTTCGAAGAGTTACGCCGCGACACGCAGGAAAGGAATCGAGCCCAAGAAGGCGTCATTGAGCCGTGAGGTCAAGTTTGGCGAGGTTTCGATCAGCGAAGGGCAGGATACAACACACTACACGGTGGTCGACCCCGCCGGAAACGTGGTCTCGAATACGTATACCATTAACGACCTGTATGGTTCCCGTGTAACGATAAAGGGAACCGGGATACTGATGAATGACGAAATGGACGACTTTGCGGCTCGGCCCGGAGTCCCGAATCTTTTCGGATTGGTGCAGGGAGAGCGCAATAAGGTCGAAGGCGGGAAAAGGCCGCTTTCGTCGATGACTCCGACGATCGTTCTCAGAAAGGACGGATCGGTCTGGTTTGCGGTCGGGGCACGGGGCGGTCCGCGGATCATTTCCGCGGTAATGCAGACCGTTATTAACGTGATCGACCACGGGATGAATATTCAACAGGCGATCGACGCGCCCAGGATACATCACCAATGGCTCCCAGACGAGATCTTTCACGAACCTTACGGGCTGTCACCCGATACGATGGCGATCATGCGAGGCTTCGGCCATAAGTTCGCGGACAGGCCCGGCAATATCGCCTCAGCGACAGGGATAATGATCGGAAACGACGGTGCACGTTACGGTGCGATAGATTCAAGGAGCGATGGAGCTGCGATCGGCTACTGAGGCTTTTCTTCACCATCCAATAGCTTTGTCGTGTTCTCAGTAACGCTGCCCGGGCGGCGTTCAAGTTCATTTGTGTCCCGCCAGGCCCCTTGTGTCGGAGGGGCGTAGACACTTGCGGGGATCGAACTCTCCTTCGGCAGCTCTTTCGCACTTCGGGAAAATTTCGGAAGAAGCGATTGCGATCGCTCCTCGCCGTTAAGTGCCGGCACCGGGTCTGAAGACTCGAACATAAGGGCGTATGCCACGCGGAGTATGCCTCCGACCGTGAGTATTATCGCAAATGCCGCAACAAGGAAGGGTTCGGCATTAACGGCAACGGTCAGCAAGGCGACCAACGGGACTACTAAGAACGACAGCAGAAATATGAACAGGCCCTGATAAATGCCCCTACGACGAGGCGATATCTTCCATTCTTTGTCCGAAGGGAGAAGCTTTCCGCCACCATCGATCAAGGCGGCGACGCCGCTCATCTCGAAGCCGCAGCGGGAGCAAAACCGAACTTCTCGCGAGATCTGTTGTTGACCGCAGATCGGACAATGCATCACTTATCAAGTTCCTTTTGAAGAAGTTCTGTCGTGTCTTCGGTGACGCTGCCCGGCCGTGCAAGCTCACCGGTTTCCGGGGCCTGCCAACTACCCGCCGCCGGAGGCACGAAATCGGCTACGGACGCTCGATCGCCGACCGGCAGTTCGCCGTAGGTTCTTGGCATTGAGGTCTCAGACTGGCGATATGGAGTCTCGTGCCGAGGCAGTTCGGATTGATCACGTTTCGGCGACCGAGGGAGAATTATTAATGAAATGAGCAGAAAAAGTAAGCTCCCAAATATTGCCAGAACACTCGAGATCGGAACCAATTCATCGCCATCGAGGATCGCAAGTATCGGCGTGACAATAAATAGCATCACCAAGAACCAGAATCCCGTGAAGATCAGGCCATTTTTTCGTGTCAAAAGCGATCCGGCGCTCGCCGGCAGAACGCTTCGATACGGGATCTCGCCGTTATTAGCAAGGACGTCCGCGATAGCACCGAGCGGTAGGCCGCATCGGGCACAGAATCGTGTCTCATTGCTTACTTGCTGTTGTCCGCACCTCGGGCAATGCATAGATGTCTTTGCTTTTCCGTCGAACGGAAATCAACGCGACGAAAAACTTACGAATTCTTACATATAAATGTTCGCGATGTAAAACCCTAAAGTCGTGGGGGCGGTTCGTCACTCAAGAGCTGAAATAGAGCGAAAGCGCGACCCTGAAGATGCTCGGCCATACAGAGCGACTCGAGAAGCACGTCGACAATTGGTCGTAGTGCAACCGGTGCGGGAATCTCGCGGAGAAGATTTTCATCACCTCCGATGAACGCGAATCCCTGTTCGGTTGTCTTGCGGACCTCTGAAAAATACTCAAGTACCTTCTCTTTTGAGCCGATCGTTTCTGCCAGTGTCCATTCGAATGGATCATCCCATAATCGTCTCGTGATTCCACCGAATGTCATTTCAACGTTGGCGACAGAACGAACGATAAACTCGCCGCAGGAGTAAAGAGCCGGAAAATAGCCAAGTTGTTTTGGCCTGTGGAATAGCATCTCGTCGGGGCACTGCTCTACCAGACTGACGGATCGTGAGTGAATGCCTTCAAAGCTCGCGGCGAAATGGTCCAAGAGTGTGTTCATAAAGAAAAAAAGACCGCAATATTACGCGGCCTTTATTCTATCTCATATTCGCATTCTCTAGCGCTTCCTGAATCGCCTGTCCTTTTCAAGCATGCCAAGCCCAAAATTCCTTCCTTGCCAACTGACACCGCTGCCGATTCTGCCCTTGACGCCGATCTCAGCTCCCTTGTTCGGAACCACGTCTTCCGTAATTATCCAAAGCGTTCCCGTACCGTCGTCGATCTTGTAGGCTCCGCCGCGGATCGGAGTTCCGGGAATATTCACGCCGTAACTGTCGCGGACGACACCTGCAACAGCGATGTCCTTATTGTTGTATCTGGACGGGTTAGCTTGTAGCTCGGCGATGCTCACGCGCTTTGGACACGCGGCCAGCAGCAAGGCCCCTGCGAGCAGAACTACGATCCCCACAATAGTACTCTTTCTCATTTACCTGTTTCTCTCCTTCGGAACTCGATTCTCGGCCGCGGCCGACGCCTAAGAGATTCGTTCTGGCGGTGAAAGGGTTGCCGCAAAAATTTGGAAGGAATGCGGAAGCCGGGCCTTTTGTTTTGGCATTGTGTGCTCAGATCACAAGCAGAAAGTGGGAATTGCTTCAGCATTTTTATGGTATATTTATTGTTTACCCTGCGTCGCTCGCGTAGGTTAAAGACATCCGAAAATCTAACTTTATGTCACACAGCCTTTTTAATTCGCGCCAAACATTTCAAACCGGGTCCGGCAAGGACGGGGTGTTTTACTCTCTGCCGCAGCTTGAAGCTGAAGGCATCGGACCGATTAGCCGCTTTCCGATCTCAATTAGGATAGTTCTTGAGTCGGTTTTACGTAATTTCGACGGCGGCCTTAAGGTTAGCGAGGACAACATTCGAACCTTGGCGAGCTGGAAGCCGAATTCCGAAAGAACAGCAGAAATTCCGTTTGTTGTCGCCCGGGTCGTTCTCCAGGACTTCACCGGTGTTCCACTACTTGTCGATCTTGCTGCGATGCGTTCCGCTGTGCAGAAGATGGGCAAAGATGTCGGGATGATCGAGCCGCTTGTGCCGGTCGATCTGGTGATTGACCACTCCGTGCAGGTAGATTATGCCGGAAGTGAGACCGCCTACCAACGCAACATGGAGATCGAGTTCCAGAGGAACGAACAGCGGTATCGCTTTTTGAAGTGGGGAACGCAGGCGTTTAATGGGTTTAGTGTAATTCCGCCGGGGATCGGGATCGTCCACCAGGTAAATCTTGAGTACTTGGCGAAGGGCGTTTTTGATCGAGACGGTGTTTATTTCCCTGATACATTGGTCGGAACGGACTCGCATACGACGATGATAAACGGTCTCGGGATAGTCGGATGGGGCGTTGGCGGTATCGAGGCTGAGGCAGGAATGCTTGGCCAACCGGTTTATTTCCTCACCCCGGACGTTGTCGGCGTACACATGACGGGATCTCTCCCGGAGGGAGCAACCGCAACGGACTTGGTTTTGCGGGTTACGGAAATGCTTCGTAACGCAAAGGTTGTTGGAAAATTCGTTGAGTTCTTTGGTGAAGGGGCCGCGGCTCTGAATGCAACCGACCGAGCGACGATCGCGAACATGGCTCCGGAATATGGCGCGACGATGGGCTTTTTTGGGGTTGATGAGAAGACCCTAGATTATTTCCGTTCAACCGGCCGCTCCGATGAACATATCGAAACGATAAAGAACTATTTTGTTGCTCAGCAAATGTTCGGTATTCCGAGGCGTGGTGATGTCGATTACAGCGAGGTGCATGAACTTGATCTCGGCACCATAGTACCCTCGGTGGCGGGGCCGAAGCGGCCGCAGGATCGGATCGACCTTAAGGCTCTTTCGACAAAGTTTCGCGACCTTTTCACCGCGCCAACGGCAGACGGCGGATTTGGTAAATCTGCAGAGCAACTCGACGATCGGTTTCCGGTCGAGCTCTGCGGTGTTGGGAATGAGGTGGTCAAGGGCGGTGGAGATCAGAGTTCTACTTCAATTCCGTTGCCGGTTTTCGGACAAGAAAGCGCGGTCGAGACAAACGTAACGACCGAGGTCGAAATGATCAATAACCGTCCGACGCCGGATGGTGTCGAGGTCTCGGCGGAGGATTGCCCGCCCCAACGTACGGACATCGGTCATGGAGACGTTTTGATCGCAGCCATCACGTCCTGCACAAATACTTCGAACCCGTCGGTCATGATCGCGGCAGGACTTGTTGCAAAGAAAGCTTCAGAACGGGGAATGAAGGTGCCGGATTACGTTAAGACGTCTCTAGCTCCGGGGTCGCGGGTCGTTACGGATTACCTGGAAAAAACGGGGCTGCAGGAGCATCTAGACGCGGTCGGGTTCAATTTGGTCGGTTACGGCTGCACGACGTGTATTGGAAACTCCGGCCCGCTGGACGGCGGGATCGAGAAAGAGATCGTGGCAAATGATCTCGTTGCCGCATCCGTACTTTCAGGCAATCGTAATTTTGAGGCACGTGTGCACCAGAACATCAAAGCGAACTTTCTAATGTCGCCTCCATTGGTGGTCGCATACGCCCTCGCCGGAAGTGTATTGAAGGACATCTATCGCGATGCGATCGGAACGGACCGCGAGGGCAACGAGGTTTATTTGAAAGATCTTTGGCCGTCGCTTGACGAGGTGCGAGAAATTCTAGGCCAGGCGTTCGATCCGGAAACGTTCAAACGACTTTATAGCGAATTTGCGGAGCAAAACCCGCTTTGGAATCAGATCGAATCGTCGGTCGGCAAAGTGTACGAGTGGGATCCGTCATCAACTTATATACAAGAACCGCCTTATTTCGAAGGGTTTTCGTTGGAATCCGGTTCTTTTTCGGACTTTCAGGGAGCAAGGGCTTTGGCGATCTTTGGCGACTCGGTCACCACGGACCACATTTCGCCTGCCGGGGCGATCAAGGCGGACTCACCGGCGGGACGATATTTGCAGGAGATCGGCGTAGAGCCAAAGGATTTCAATTCTTACGGTTCACGGCGCGGAAATGACAGGGTCATGCTCCGCGGAACCTTTGCCAATGTTCGAATAAAGAACAAGATGGTCGCCCCGAAGGAAGGCGGGCTCACGCGATTTCAGCCGGCGGGCGAGGAAATGTATATCTACGATGCGGCTATGAGTTACAAGGCGGAAAACGTCCCGTTAGTGATTTTTGCAGGAAAAGAGTATGGCACCGGCAGCAGCCGCGATTGGGCGGCCAAAGGGACGCGTTTAATGGGCGTAAAGGCTGTGGTCGCAGAATCTTTTGAGCGTATTCACCGCTCGAACCTTGTAGGGATGGGCGTACTGCCGCTTCAGTTCAAGGAAGGCGAAACCGCCGAAACACTTGGACTTGATGGCACTGAGACATTCGATCTAATTGGATTGGAAGCAAATGAGGTGCGTCCGATGCAAGACGTAACGCTCCGAGTAAATCGGTCGAACGGTGAAATGGTTGAAACTGTGCTCCGTCTTCGAATCGATACGCCGATCGAACTCGAATATTATATGGGCGGGGGAATTCTTCCCTTTGTGCTGAGGCAATTGATCCGCTCGGGAGACGCCGCTTCAGCTTAATTGTCGTTGAATTCGCGGGAATAATCGGCAAGGTATTTGAGATAACGACCTTAGAAGTGTGAGTTCTTCAGGCCTTTTCTCGTAGATCATCGAAAATTCCCGATAGGTTGCCCACAAGATCAAACCTAAGGGTTTGTCAGGAGTAGTTATGAAAAAGTTGTTTTCTCTGGCGATTAGCTTTACGTTTGTTGTCTCGATACCCCTCGACCTGTTCGCTCAGCGGGGCGAAAGGAAAGGACCAAAACCTCCGCCATTTGCATCGTTCACCCCGAAACAAAGCACTGAGACTGCGTTTGGGCCGGCCTTTGCATATACGGATGGCGAGATGACACTCGTTGAATGGTCAATGATCGCTGAGAAGCAGAATTTCGGGTTCAACCTACAACGCCTTGGGGAAAAGGGATGGGAAACGGTTAACGATTCTTTCGTCGGTGGTTCGGGCTTGATCCAAGGTTCTGAAATCGTAGTTGGTGAAAAGTACAACCTACTCGACGAAAATGGGACGATTGGCTCCGTCTATCGTGTCGAAAGCACATCGACCAGTGGATCACGTTTGTTCTCGGAACCGTTCACCTCCGTCCAGGTCAGCAACCTATCAGGATTTTCAGGATTTCAGTCGGCAGAACGATCTAGAACCGCACGACTTTCATCTGCAAACAATACGACGGCAGCCCCGAGTTTGCCCAAAGAAGTTGTTGCTGAAGTTGAAGCGAATGCACTCGCCCCGAACCCTGACGGCCACCGCTGGGTGGTCTCACAGCCGGGCGTTCGTATCGGCGTTCGCAAGGACGGCTTTTATCGTGTTACGCGATCGGAGCTTGAGTCCGCGGGATTCGATGTAAATTCTGACCCGTCGCTCTGGCATCTCTACCTTGAGGGAAATCAGCAGGCGATAATTGTTGAACCAGCCGGACAGTATATCGAGTTCTACGGGCGAGGCCTCGACACGCCTGAAAGTGACAATCGCGGTTATTTTCTTGTCGTCGGTCCAAGTGAGGGCAAGAGAATGGCGACCCGTGTTGCCCGGCCAGACACAAGCACGGTAAGGGCACGAAACTATCAACATCGGTTCGTTTTCAAGGAACGTATCAACTATGTGAATTCAATCAGGAACGGTGATACAGAGAACTTTTTTGGACGTCCAATTCTAACCACATTGACCGCGACCGTCCCATTTAATTTGTCTGCGATTGATAATGAGTCCCCAACGGCTAACATTTCTATCCGGATTCAGGGATTTAGTGCGGGTCTTCATTCGGTGACGGTCACACTCAACGGTCAGAGTGTGGGCACGGTCTCGGGAGCTGGGCAGCTAAACGTCGTACAGACATTCACTGTTCCAACAACTTGGCTGCAACAAGGCCCTAATTCTTTGCTCCTGGCGGCCGTTGCTCCAAACCCGGATACAAATTTATTTGATACCCTCACGGTAGAGTATGCGAGGAAGCATGTGATTGAAGGGGGGAAAATTGACTTTTACACTCTTGGAAACCGTGGGGCCACGCTTACTGGTTTGTCATCGTCGAATGTGAGATTGATCGATACAACTTTTGAGGGAGAGCCAATTGAGGTAATCGGACTGAATCCAACTGAATCAAGCGGTTCTTTTTCGGTTCCGATTCCCGCTGCTCGTCCGAAAACGTATCACGCGTTTGAGCCTTCGCAACTTCTTTCAGTCGCTGATTTAAGACCAATGATCTCGGATTCGATTGGTACGCCGGAGAATAGTGCTCAAATGATCATCATTGCTCATCCGACCCTCTTGACGGAGGCGGGGCAGTGGGCCGCCGACCGACAAGCAAATGGAATTAGCCCAAGGGTCGTGGATGTCAATGACATATATGACGAGTTTGCCTATGGAGTCCGTGGTGCTAATGCTGTAAAGTCGTTTCTTCAGTATGCCTATTCTCACTGGTCATTGCCCCCAGAGTATGTTCTCCTTATGGGGGATTCATCCTATGATTCGCGAAACTATACCGGTGCGGGTAACTGGAACATGGTCCCAACAAAAATTGTTACAACGATTTTTTCGGAGACCGGTAGTGACGAAGCGCTCGCGGATTTTAACAATGATGGGCTTTCCGATATCGCGATTGGGCGCATACCCGCACGAACTCCTGTCCGTGTCTTGAATACACTGGAGAAAATGCAGAGATGGGAAGGCAACCTCAACGACCCGCTGTCACGAGGTGCGGTCTTCGCGTTTGACGAACCTAATGGGTATGACTTTGAGGCAATGAGTGCCCGACTACGATCTCGATTGCCAGCATCGATGCCTACTACGTTCGTTGGAAAACCGCAGGTAAACTCTCTCGTGAACTTGGTCTCGGCATTGAATACCGGCCCGTATGTTGTTAATTACGCCGGGCACGGCACTGCTGGAGCATGGTCAGGAAGTCCTGTTTGGTTTAGTGTATTCAACGTCAGTTGCACGAACGGTGCGACACAGTGTGTCGCCAACACAAATAGCGAATCACTTTACTTGATGTTGACGTGCTTGAACGGGTATTTTGTCCAAACGACGAGCGATAGCCTTGCTGAAACGCTTTTATTTTTAGAGGATCGTGGTGCTGTCGCGTCGTGGGCATCGACTGGGGAAACTACGGCAGATGTTCAAGAGATTATGGGTCAGCGTTTCTATCAAAAAGTAAGTGAAGGCTCAATACCCAGGATTGGCGATCTCATAAAGGATGCTAAGTCGACGATCCCAGGTGGAACGGATGTACGATTGTCTTGGGCATTGTTTGGCGATCCGACGATGAGAGTCAGGTAAGAACCTGCTCGAATAATAGCTGAAAAAAGGGCGTCCTGCATTTGTTGGACGCCCTTTTCGATTTGTGGTACTCGCGGCAGGAGTCGAACCTGCGACCTCTTGCTCCGGAGGCAAGCGCTCTATCCACTGAGCTACGCGAGCGGAAAACGAAAGTATAGCACAAAGCTATTGGCGAGGTTCAATCCTGATCGTCTTGATCCTTACGTCCTCGACGGGCCTTTCAAAATCCTTTGGTTGCACGCCAGCGATGATGCGGGCATTGTTCATTCCGTCGATCACCTTACCGAAGATGGTATAACGCCGATCGAAAGCGGTCTCCCGCTTCAAGGTGATGAAAAACTGTGAGTTTGCCGAGTTAACGTCCTGGCTGCGTGCCGCGCCGACTATTCCCGTATTGTATTCGATATCCGAAAACTCGGCGGGGACGTCCGCCTTCGATGAACCGCCCTGGCCATCATTTCGCGGGTCGGCGTCCTTCGAGTTTGGGTCGCCGCCCTGGATAACGCTGTCGTTCACCCGGTGGAAGGTCGTACCGTCGTAGAATCCCTCGCGGGCGAGTTCCTTGAACCGTTCGACCATCTTGGGCGCGATGTTTGAATACAATTCGATTCTTATCGTCCCGTAGGCTCCTTTGTTCTCCATCTCGATCACCGCGATTTCAGCATCCGGGATCGGCGTCACACCCGTTCTTACGGCCGCGTTTGAGGAGTTGTTGGCCGAAGGTGAAGTGCCGCACCCGCCAGCGAGCAAAACGCCAAATACTAAGACCATTGAAATTCCAATCGTTCCTTTCATCTCATCACTTTTCTTTCTTAAAGTCGTCGGTGTCGAGCCATATCGTGACCGGGCCGCTGTTAACAAGCTCGACGTTCATCATAGCCTGAAACCGTCCGGCCTGGACACTAATGCCAGAGCTCTTGAGGCGATCCATGAAGTACTCGTATAAGCGATTTGCTTCTTCCGGCGCTGCCGCGCCAATATATGACGGGCGCCGCCCGCGGCGAGAATCGGCAAAGAGCGTAAACTGCGAGACAACCAACACTTCACCTTCAACGTCTAGCGTCGAAAGGTTCATCTTGCCAGCGTCGTCGTCAAAGATCCGCAGATTCACGATCTTTTCAACAAGAATATCCGCTTCGAGTTCTCTATCTTCCTTGCCGACGCCGAGAAGCACTAACAGCCCCTCCCCGATCCTTCCGACTATCGCATCGCCGACCGTGACCTGCGCTTCTGAAACCCTTTGGATCAGAGCCCGCATCAATTGACCGCTTCTTCAATAAAAACACGATTCATCACGACCGGTTCGAGCGGTTTGTCGCGTTCATTGGTCGCCACTTCCGCGATCGCGTTAACCACATCCTGCCCCTCGATAACCTTGCCGAACTTGGTGTAACTCGGAGGAAGCGGATAATCGATGTGCATAATGAAGAATTGTGAGCCGTTCGTGTTGGGGCCGGCGTTAGCCATCGCGACGGTTCCGCGTTCATAAACCCCGGCGTAGAGATCTGACATCCGGTCGATCTCGTCGTCAAAACGTCCGCCCCACGCCGATTCGCCGCCGTACCCTTCGCCGAGCGGGTCGCCGCCCTGAATCATAAAATTCTTGATCACGCGATGGAAAATGACACTGTCGTAGTAATTCCGTTCGGCCAAAAGCCGAAAATTCTCGGTCGTCTTCGGAGCGTCCTGCTCCAAAAGCTCGAATTTGATCGTGCCTTTGTTGGTCTCTATAACTGCGATCCTGTTGCTCATTTAAGTCTCCTAATCTGAATAAATATAAATAAAAAAGCTACCACGATTGAAAGATAAAGGCGAATTGCGTGCTCATCGCTCAAGGATAAACCTCCTAATTGCCTCCGCGACCCCGGCGCTGTTGTTATCTGCCGTCTGGTGAACTCCGGCGCGTTCGAGGAGCCGCCTATCCGCGTTGCCCATAACGACCGGCGTGCCGGCGTATTCAAGCATCTCAAGGTCGTTGAAATTGTCGCCTATCGCCATCACGCCCTCGTGTTCGATGCCGTGCCGTTCGGCTAGTTTCCGGACCCCGACTCCCTTTGAAGCGTGGCTGGGAAGAATATCGAGCAAAGTGAAGTCAAGCTTCGGATAGATCGTCGCGAGGAGCGTAACTGTGTCGCCAAGTTCGGTTCTAAGCAGAGCTTCGAGCTTTGCCATCGCGTCACAGCCGCCCGAAAACGAGATATGGATCACCTGATGGTCAGGAAGTGCGTCCTCAAGAGAACTTACGTGATGGACGGCTTCCTCGGCCTCGTTGCCGTGCATCGTTTCAGCCCAGAGAATGTATTTTTGGAGCGGCTCGTTGTCGTGCGATACGCGGTCATAGATCATTGTGCCTTTTCCGTGCGGGTCGGCACTGACGAGTGCGTCGCCGCCGTACTTCTTGCCGACTCGGACGATCTCAAGAGCGACGTCGGTAGCAAGCAGGGAAGCCTCGACCGTCTGCAGGGAATCAGCGAACTTTAGTAGTGCTCCGTTGTGGGTTATAAGCGGAGCGTTCAGCTCAAGATGCTGCCCGACGTGCCGTGCGTCGCGGAAGCGACGGCCGGTAGCGATGGTGACAAGCACGCCTGCGTCCTCGGCCGCTCGTATCGCAAGCCGATTCGCCTCCGGTACCTTGCCCTGTGAATCGAGCACCGTGCCGTCAAGATCTAATGCGAGAAGTTTTATCACTGCCGGTTGTTGCTCTCCCGTTTAAGCCTTCGCTGTTCCTCTAGCCATCGTTGGTAGATGGCTTTGCCTTTTTCGAATTCGGCGGCGGAGGCGTAGAAGTGGTGCGAGCCGTCGTTTTTCCCTACATCGAGAACATAAAATATGAAGTCCGTCTCGGCCGGGTTTAGGGCCGCTTCGATGGCTGAAGCTGAGACGGACGAGATCGGGCCGGGCGGGATGCCGCCGTATTTTCGCGTGTTGTAGGGCGAATCGGCCTCGATGTCGCTCTTGTGAATGGTGCCGTCCCATCGGTTCTGCATCTTTGCGACATAGACGACCGTTTGGTCGATGCCGAGCGGGATGTTGCGATTTATGCGGTTATAGATGACCGAAGCGACCATCGGGCGTTCGGCTTCGACCGGCGATTCAGTCTCGATCAGCGAAGCGATGGTGACGATCTCATGCGGCGTGCGGCCGAGAGCCTTTGCCCGCTCGGTCCATTCAGGCCTCCATGTCTTGCGAAACTGCTCGACAAGTCTCGGAATTATGATCCTCGGCGAGGCGTCCGGCGGTAGCTCGTACGTTGCTGGGTATAGATAGCCCTCCAGGTTCTTGGCATCGGGGTCGAAGTCGCGGATCAGCGTCGTATCGCTCATTAGGGCAAGGATCTCGCTTTCGTTCATCGCCGGTTCGCCGGGGAATTGTTCGGCGAGTCGCTTGGCGATGTCATAGCGGGTGAAGCCCTCGGGAATGGTCAGCCGCTTCGTTGCGGTCGTGCCTTTCTCAAGTGTTTTGAGTACTTCGAGCGCCGAGATCGGCGATGCAAACCGATACTCGCCAGCCTGGAGCCTTGAAGCGTCGCCGGCCGTCCTGAGGTAAAGCTTGAGGGCAAGCGGCGAGCGGACGATGCCTTCAGCCGCGAGGCGATCGATTATCGTACTCGGCGCGGTGCCGCGTTCGATCGTGATGATGTCATCGGCCTTGGTATGCTCGGCCTTTGAACTCAGCGACGAGAAAAGCCAATACACGCCCGCCCCAGTCGCCAAGAGCCCGGCAAGCACCAATACAAAAATGACTCTTAGAAGTTTGATCATCGCTATTTTCATCTTACCAAAATCGCCGCGAGCGACTCAGCCTGGAGAGGTAAAGGTGGTTGCTTTCACAAGCGATGCTGCATTCGATAGACACACCGGTATTCAATAGTGACTTTGACAATAGTCGGTGAAAGAAATGTTTTTTGGTATTCTTTGATGTGACAGCCGAATGCGGTTGCTCGTCGGTCGATTACGCCTTTCGGCCAGCCTGAGAACATTTTTTTCGAAATGAGTATATGTACGGAAAGATCAGAGAACATTTGGAAACTACGCTCAACGAGATCAAAGAAGCAGGGCTCTACAAGAACGAACGTGTGATCGAGGGGCCGCAGGACGCTCACATCGATGTGAACGGCCGCGAGGTGCTCAACATGTGCGCGAACAACTATCTTGGGCTGAGCGATCATCCAGCTATAGTCGACGCCGCAAGAAGATCGCTCGCCGAATGGGGCTACGGCCTGTCGTCGGTGCGATTCATTTGCGGAACACAGACTATTCACAAAGAGCTCGAGCGGAAGATCAGCGAGTTCCTCGGTACAGAGGATACGATCCTCTACACAAGCTGTTTTGACGCGAACGGCGGACTTTTTGAGACGCTCTTAGGTGAAGAGGATGCTGTTATCTCGGATGAACTCAATCACGCCAGCATCATCGACGGCATCCGGCTCTGCAAGGCACAGCGGTTCCGCTACAGGAACAGCGACATGGCCGATCTTGAGGCAAAGCTCGACGAAGCAAAGTCCGCACGATTCAAGATGATTGCGACCGATGGCGTGTTCTCGATGGATGGTTACATCGCCAGGCTCGATGAGATCTGCGATCTTGCCGAAAAGCACGATGCACTCGTCATGGTCGATGATTCGCACGCAGTCGGGTTCATGGGCACGCACGGAAAGGGAACTCACGAGCATTGTGGTGTGATGGACCGCATCGACTTGATAACCGGAACGCTCGGCAAGGCACTCGGCGGTGCGAGCGGCGGCTATACGAGCGGGAAGAAGGAAATGATCGACCTGCTGCGTCAGCGTTCGCGGCCCTACCTTTTCTCAAACTCGGTTGCCCCGCCAATCGTTGCTGCGTCGATTGCTGCGATCGACATGCTGCAGGCCTCGACCGAACGCCGTGACAAGCTAATGGACAACACACGGTATTTCCGTGAAAAGATCCAGTCGGTCGGGCTTGAAGTATTGCCCGGCGAGCATCCGATCGTTCCGGTGATGTTCGGCGAAGCTCAGCCCGCGGTGAAAATGGCGGAGGCACTGCTCGAGAAAGGCGTTTACGTAATCCCGTTTTCGTTCCCTGTCGTTCCGAAAGGGAAGGCGAGGATCAGAACGCAAGTTTCGGCCGCCCACTCGAAAGCGGATCTCGACTTTGCTGTCGAAAAATTCGCCGAGGCGAAAGAAGAACTCGGAATAGGAAAAGGCGCTTCGGCCTAAGCCAAAGCGCCAAATTCTCATCGAAACAGGCCTAGGCTGCCGCCTGGGCTTTACTGTTTATGGCGTCCTTCGCCTTTCCGGCGATCGCAGCGAAGGCCTCGGGCTGTTTCACCGCGATATCGGCAAGTGCTTTGCGGTCAAGCTCGATTCCGGCCAGGTTCAGGCCATGCACGAACTGCGAGTATTTGATGTCGTTAAGTCGACACGCAGCGTTGATACGGACGATCCAAAGCTTGCGAAAATCACGCTTCTTCAGCTTGCGGCCGGTGTAGGCGAAGTTTAGGCCTCGTTCGACCGATTCTTTGGCCGAACGGTATAGTTTCGACTTTGTTCCACGATAGCCTTTGGCTAAGGCCAATATCTTTTTGCGTTTCTCAAGACGCTTGTTACCACGTTTTGCTCTAGGCATAATTCCTCCGATGCGGAACTCAAATTTCCAGCTGCGGCATTATTTTTCCAATGCACGCATTAAACAACTTGAACTCCAAGTCTCATTATCCAATATCAATTAATCCCGTCCGTAAGGCAGCATCTTTTCGACCCGCTTCTGGTCACCCTCGGACACGATCGTATCAATGTCGAGATTACGCTTTCGTTTATTCGTCTTCTTCGTCAATATGTGACGCGCATGCGAATGTCCCCGCTTGAACTTGCCAGTTGCGGTCGAGCGAAATCGCTTCGCGGCGCCCTTGTGTGTTTTTAGTTTCGGCATTACTTTTCTTCTCCTAAACTATCTATCGAGAAATCTAAAAAATCCCATCGATCGGTTCCAGATCCTCGTTCTGTTCGTCCTTCTCTGATCGAGCCTGCTTGTCTTTCAATGGCTCGTCAGTCTTATGAAGCTTCTCATTTGGGGTCTTCTTGTCTGCGACCTTTGACTTTTTCGGGTTAAAGATCGTGAACATTTGGTACCCTTCCATCTTTGGTGCAACTTCGACATCTGCAAGGTCGGCAAGATCTTGGGTCAGCTTTGCAAGGATCTTTGCACCAAGTTCGCGGTGAGACATCTCGCGTCCGCGAAATGCGATGGCAGCTCTTACCTTATCGCCATCCTCAAGCCATTCGCGGGCATGCTTCATTCGGTAGCCGTAATCGTGATCGTCAGTGCCGGGCCGGAACTTTATCTCCTTGACCTGAACCGTTACCTGCTTCTTCTTTGCTTCGTGGGCACGCTTCTTCTGTTCGTAAAGGAACTTGCCGTAATCGATCAATTTGCAAACAGGCGGCTTTGCGTTCGCGGCGATCTCAACCAGGTCAACGCCGCGTTTTCGAGCTTCCTGAATCGCATCCCGGGTATCCATCACCCCGAGCGTCTCGCCGTCGTCCGTCACGACACGCACCGCAGGCACCCTGATCCGCTCATTTGTGCGATGAAGCGGTTCCCGCTGCCGCGGCCTGAAATTACGTCCACCAAATCTCCTTGCGATATTTGCCTCCTTTGCTCTAATCCGTTCGTTAGAGCGACCGCATTTCTCGTTGTTGCGTGATCATCTCTTTGAACTCTTCCAAAGACATCTGTCCGATGTCTCCTTGCTTGCGCTCGCGAACCGCGATCTTCTTTTCTTCTAGTTCCTTGTCACCAAGAACCAGCATGAATGGAACTTTCTGCAACTGTGCTTCCCTTATTTTTGCGCCTATCTTGTCAGAACGCAGATTAGCTTCAACACGGAATCCGGCATAACGAAGTTTTTCGGCGACCTCAGAAGCGTACTCGTTTATGCGATCGGTGATCGGGAGAACCGCAACCTGTACCGGAGCGAGCCAAAGCGGGAATGCACCGGCAAAGTGCTCGACCAGCACGCCAAAGAATCGCTCGACCGAGCCGAAAAGTGCGCGGTGGACCATCACCGGACGATGAGGCAGATTGTCCTCGCCGATATACTCAAGTTCGAAACGTTCCGGCAAATTGAAGTCGAATTGGACCGTCGTCAACTGCCACAACCGCCCGATCGAGTCTTCAACCTTGATATCGATCTTCGGTCCGTAAAACGCTGCCTCGCCCTCGATCCGTTCGTATGGGATAGTGCGAGCGTTCAAGGCTTTAACGAGTGCCACTTCGGCGTCGAGCCAGTCCTTGTCCGATCCAAGATAACCCTTGTTATCCGCGCTACCGCGGACTGAAAGTTCGACCTTGAACTTCTCGAAGCCGAACGTACGGAAGACGTCGTAAGCGAAATCCACGCAATCACCAATCTCGTCAACAATCTGCGAGGGCGTGCAGAAAATGTGAGCATCGTCCTGCGTAAAGCCGCGGACTCGCATGAGCCCATGGAGAGTTCCTGAAAGTTCCGCTCGATATACAGTGCCAAGTTCGGCGTATCGAAGCGGCAGTTCGCGGTACGAACGCCGGTGCGATTTGTAGATTCCGATATGGAACGGGCAGTTCATCGGCTTTAGCCGGAACTCCGTCTCCTCTTTGAACCACTCCGGAAGGCCGACCGGCTCGAACAGGTTATCCGCGTAGTTTTCTTCGTGACCGGAGGTCTGCCAAAGCTGGCGCTTCGCGATGTGCGGCGTAAAGACCATCCCGTAACCACGCTTAACGAGTTCGTCGCGAAGGTAATCCTCCATCTCCTTGCGGACGATACCGCCTTTGGGATGGAAGAAGATCAGCCCCTGGCCGTAGTCTTCCTGGATCGAGAACAGATCGAGTTCCTTTCCGAGCTTGCGATGGTCACGTTTCTCTGCCTCTTCACGCTGCTTGACCCAAGCATCGAGCTCCTCCTGCGTAGCAAATGCGGTTCCATAAATACGCTGCATCTGTTCGCGCTCCGAATCACCTTTCCAATATGCTCCGGAGATAGCAAGTAATTTGAATGCTTTCAGCTTGCCAGTGTGGGGAACGTGAGGCCCGAGACAGAAATCGATGAACGGTGAATTGTCGATGTAGTAAATACTGGCATTGCCATCAACCTTTTCATCGATAAGCTCGCATTTAAGCGGCTCTTCGCGTTCCTTGAAAATGTCAAGAATCTTCGCCTTGTCCACGTTCTCTCTGCGATATGGCAGGTTGCGCTTCGCCATTTCGCGCATCCGCTTCTCGATCATCGGCAGATCGTCATCGTTCAACATTCGCGGGGCAATGATATCGTAGAAAAAGCCGTAACGCGGGTCTTCCATCAAGGCAGGTCCGACACCGAGCTTCGTTCCGGGGAAAAGATCGAGAATGGCCGCTGCGAGCAAATGAGCCGTCGAGTGCCTTATCACCTCAAGCCCGTCGAGTGAATCAACAGTTACGGGTTCGATCAAAATAACCTCACCGGACATATCGAGTGTCCGATTGAGATCGACTTCTTCGCCGTTCACCTTTGCTGCGAGGGCGCGTTTGAATAGGTCGCGGTCGAATGCCTTAATAGCATCCGCGACTGTCGCCGGCGAAGGGATCGACCGTACGGCATCACCAAATTGGATGTTCAATTCACTCATCACTTGTAGGATCAGTCATCGCAACCGGCAAGACCGGGGTCCGAGCATCGCTCCTACAACCGCTACTACTTAAACAAGATCAGATCCGATAAGAGCGACTTTGCCAAAAAGGAAAGAACACAGCCTGAAGATCGGCGAGTGCCTTCCGTCATCGCACCATTAGAGGTGCGTCGTAGTAGTCAATAAAACAGCAAAGTTCTTCGAAAGCATCTTATCGAAAATATTAAATGGTAGGCACTAGCAGAGTTGAACTGCTGACCCCTACCGTGTCAAGGTAGTGCTCTACCACTGAGCTAAGTGCCTACGTTTCGCCCAAATGAAAGCGAACCTAAAGAATGCCAAACAGGCGATTTCCTGTCAAGAGTCCGTGCCAACATTCACAATTTGCTTCAGACGGAAAACTGTGTCGTCTATTTAGCGTCCTCAATAAACTCCTCAAGCGAATGCCAAACCTGCCGTTCAACTAAGACTCCGGACGAAAAATGAGCCGCAAAATCATCCCGGAGCCCCGAGGCGAAGTCACTGAGATAGCGATCTAGGGCAGCTTGGCCGGCCGCTACATATGTCGTCCGGTATCTTCCGCCCCCATCGGAGACAAAAAATGCCCGTGCAAAACATCCGGTCGTGAGCACATCCGGAATATGCCGGCGGGTCATATAATCCTCGAAACCGACTCTGTTCGGGCTTTCGACCGTAACCGTCACTTCATAATAGATCTCATTCTCCATCTTCTAAGTAGCTGACCCGGTACAGAACCGGTGCATCCCGATCGCAACGAGCTTCGTCGTTCGGTCGTCGTGGTCGAAGTTTGGGTTCACTTCGCTGAATTCGACCAGCTTCGTATTTGCGAGCGAAGCCGCATATTTTACCAATTGAATGAACTCTCCGGCTCGCAACCCGAGCGGCGAAGGCGCCGAGGCTCCGGGAGCATCGGCAGCCCGGACGGCGGACATGTCAAAACCAAAGAACGCCGAGATGCTCGAGCTATGCTTAATGAAGTTCAGCCGGATCTGCTCTTTGATCTCGGTGTCTGCACCAGCCCGCGACCTGAGCAGTTCGAGGCTGATGCGATGGACGCCGAGCTTTCGAATGTAGTCGTAATAGACCGGCGAGCAAAAGTGGCTCTGGAAACCGACCTCGTAGAAATATTTCGGGTCAAGATGGCCTTCATCGAGCAACTGGCGAAATTGCGTGCCGCTGTTTCGCGGCTCGTCCGAGCGGACATCGATGTGCGAATCTACGTTTACCGCGATCCAATTCTCGGCTCCGAACGCCTCGGCCATTGCCATGCCGTCCGGGTACGAAATGTCCCCGCCGCCGCCGAGCACGAGCAGCCGCTTGCCGGCTTCGAGCACCGTCTTGGCGACCTCGCAGTGGGTCGCGTGGGTCTCTTCGAGCGTATCGCCGATACGCACGTCGCCGAGGTCAAAGACGCGGTTGCTTACGTTGAATGTCGTCAACTGGTAGAACTGCCTGCGGATCGCTTCCGGAGCACCTGCGGCTCCCTCGCGGCCTCCGCTTCTTCTTACGCCTTCATCCTGCGGGCAACCAATTATCACGATGTCGGCACTGTCAAAATCTTTCTCCTCGCGTCCGACAACATCGCCAAGCCGCGGGTCATTTCGGTCGCCGCGTGAGTAGAAAACGTCAGCATTCGGACGTTCCGTCAATCTAAAAATGTCAGCCATTATTCTCAAAAGTATTTTCTGAAACCGCGGAGGTGTCAACCCTTCGTCCCGCAACATTTGCACTCGAAGCCCTTTGAACTGCGGTCGATCGAAGCGTATCGCTCGTCCACGGCCTTGCGGATCGCCTCGCGGTCGTTCGAGTCGAAATACTCGTTGATCGCATTCACGAGTTCGAGTTTTTCGAGGTTTTGCAGGTTCAGGAAGCCATTGAAAACAACGGCGACATGTTCTTTCATCGTGTTTGATCCTCCTTTTCTGTGAGCCGCGACACTTCTATGCTTTGCCTGGCTCCCAACGGATGTATAATGCCCGAGATGGGCCAAATTGTCGCAACTGCAAAGCAATTTCTTCGATATCGCATCGTTGCCTTTATCGGATTTCTTGCGCTCGCAGGAGCGGTCGAAACAAGAGCCCAGGTTGACGATATCTGCGGCGAGTTCGGCTACATGGCAACGCTCGATGCCCCACGGCTGACGGCCCCATATGTTTACGGCCGTGTGCGGGTTGTCGGTTCGCCGCCCGCCGGAAAGGTGCCAAAGGTCGCTGTGACTTACTCGAACCGCAGCCAATCGCCCGAAAGGATCACGCTCGGGCGATCGGGTAATTACTGCTTCAGGCTGACGAACCGTAGCGACGGAATGTTGGTCGTCGATGTCGATGGCGTTGAGGTCGCGCGTCGCCAGGTGGCCTCTTTCGGCCCGCCCCAAGTGCGTGAGGACTTTGAAGTTTCGGTTGGCGATGGATCGAACGCCGAGAGAACAGGCGTCATATCCTCGAAATATCTTTATCCGCGAAACGAGCGTACGGCTCCATTTTACAAGCAGGCGGCCGAGGCCGAAGCGGCGAAGGACCTCGCGGCCGCGACAAAGGCGTTGGAGGCCGTCGTCAGGGAGGACGCCAAGGACTTCGTTGGCTGGGGCTTGCTTGCGGGTGTCTTGCTTGAACGGAAGATGCTCAGCGAGGCGGATGCCGCCGTCCGCCGTTCGCTTGAACTGAAGGTCGAGTATGCTCCGGCGTGGCTGACGGCGGGCCGGATCCGCTCGGCGCAGAAGCAGTACGCCGCGGCGATCGAGATCTTCAAACACGCAGCCACGCTTGAGCCCAAGAATGCCCGCGTTCATCAACTGCTCGGCGAGGCCTATCTTCTCGCTAAGCAGGGAACGCTCGGTGCTGAGGCGCTGAACAAAGCGATCGAGCTCGACCCGCTCGGGATGGCCGAACTGCATCTTCAACTCGCCCACCTTTACCAACTCGCCAAGGCCCCTGCGCTCGCCGCCGCCGAGTACAAGAAGTTTCTCGCTAAGATTCCCGATCATCCGGATAAAGCCAAGTTCGAAAAGTTCATTAAAGATAACCCGTGACCTCCTGCGTTTCATTTTTTGCGGAGACCGCACGTTTCTGAAGCGGGTGAAACGGATGAAAGAAATGAAACGCCTGAAGCACTTGAAACGCGTGAAACGATCTGTTGTTTTGAGTCCCGGCTTCAGCCGGCCGATTGCTGGTCCGGATACCGCATTCCCAAATCGCCGATGAGCCCTTGCTGACGCTCGGGCCTCCGACACGGCATTCCGCATTTCTTGGTGTTCTGTTTTTTCCGGACATCGCGCGTTCGCGGAAACGCCGGAAACACCGCGAACACCGCGAACATCGCGAACAACGGAAACATCGCGAACATCTGGGACGGATGGGACAAATGGGACAAACATGACATCTGGAACAAGCGGCCGGGCCGGGAGATCTGTGTTGTGGGATTTGGGATTTCGGATTGGCATCTTCGCATTGTCAATTGTTAATTGGATCATTGTAAATTGGTTAAAAATGGATATTGGCCTTTGGGCTTGGAGTTTTGGTCTTTGGCATCCTTTCGCATCCTGACTACTGGCTACTGGATTCCGGCTTTCGGCTTCCGGCTAACAGCTAATGGCTAATGGCTTAGAGCTTATCGCAAAAAATATCCGGCCTCTGCGATCTCTGCGGCCTCTGCGTTTAATGACTACGTTCCCGAAAAGTCGCAAAGCCCCTGCAAAGTTTCGGCTCTAAGAACAATTGACGATTTACGATTCACCAACCTCCGCCGTCCATTCTCCTAGGCCTTGAACCCAAAGTGAACGGCGATCCGTCAGGAATGGAAGATATGGATGATATAGAAGTTTTGGAAAGTTTCGAAAGTTGCGAGAGTTGGGAAGTTTGGAACACCGGGTTTCGAATTCCGAAAGCTCACCTTCTAATAAAGGAGTGGAGATTCGGCAGTGAATTCCGTCTTCATCCTTAAGGAGACACCTCCCAACAGGTCGGGTTTCCGCCTGTGAGTTCCGGATTCATCGTTCATCATTTTTCGTACGCCCTTGCTGACGCGCGGGCTTCTGCAACGGAGCCCTCCCTTACGGTCGGGTCTCGGACGCGGGATACCGCATTTGATTAAACGCCCTTGCTGAGGCGCGGGCCTGTGCAAGGTGCTCCCTTGATGACTCGCGGGCTGCTGCATTCTAAACTCCGAATTCCGCATTCCGAATTCCGTATTTAGATGAGCCCTTCCTCACGGTCGGGCCTCGGACACGGCGGGAAACTGACACGGCGGGAGCGGAGATCGTCGTGTTATTGTGACAGGAGATTACGACCTAAGACGGACGTGGGTGTGACGAGCCGCGGTGTTGTAATAGAATCGCGGGGTGCGGCTAAGCGAGGCGAGATGGGCGTGAAGCGGGTGTTTTTGGCGGTCGATGTGCCGGCTGCGGTTCGGGAGGCGGCGGCGAGGTATTCTGCGGGTTTGAGGCGGCAGTTTCCGGGCGCTCGGGTCAGTTGGGTCCGGGCTGAGAACCTGCATATAACGCTGCGCTTCTATGGCGAGGTTGAAGAGGCGAGGCTTCCGGCGATAGCCAATGTTGCGAGATCTGCGGCGGCCGCAGCCGGACCGTTCAGCATCGAGGTTGGCGATCCGGGAAGCTTTGGGACCAAGGTGCTGTTCCTTTCGATACACGACGACAAAGGCAAACTGCGGCATTTGAATGCTGAGATCGAGGCGGCGTCTGCTGCAGCCGGCCTAAAGGCGGAGCGGCTGACCTTCAAGCCGCACTTAACGCTCGCCAGGATACGGTCGGGCAAAGGCGTCGGGCCGCTGGTCGAGGCGTTTCTGGGTGAAGACTTTGCGGCGATCGAGTTTGAGGTTGGGGAGATGGTGCTTTATGAGAGCCGGCTTTCGCCTGCCGGCTCGCAATATCTGGCAATTGAGCGTTTTCCGCTCGGCGGATGATCACTTTGCGAGGGCGGCCTCGAGCTTTTCGATCACTTCAGCATCGGTCGGGACCGTCCGCGGCGAGAACCGCGCAATGATCTTGCCCTCGCGGTCGGCGAGGAACTTTTCGAAATTCCAAGTGATGTCGCCGTCAAAGCCCGGGTTCGTCTCCGGATGCGTCAGGAAGCGATAGAGCGGGTGCTGGTCCGTGCCCTTGACCGAGATCTTCGAGAACATAGGGAAGCCGACGTTGTAATTAAGCGAGCAAAATTCCTTGATCTCGGCCTCGGTGCCGGGTTCCTGGCCCATGAAATTGTTGGCCGGGAAACCGAGGACCGTGAAGCCGCGGTCCTTGTATTTGTCGTAGATGGCCTGGAGCCCCTCATATTGAGGCGTCAGCCCGCAGCGGCTCGCGACGTTGACCAACATAACGACATTGCCTTTGTATTTTTCGAGGCTGATATCATTGCCGTCGATGTCCTTCATTGTGAATTCGTACATTCCTTTCTCCTTTACGGGCTCGGACGGCGAGGGATTGAAGATAAATCCGCACTTATAGGCGGCGGCCACCAGACCCGCCGCACCGACCGCGACCAAAACCAAAATGATCTTAAGCATTACTCTCATCACTTCGCCCGCCGCCGGACAGCGGATTCGTGCCTAGCGGTTCAGCTCACGCGGCGTCCGCGGTGTCGGGGGAAGCTCTTCTTTCTTTTCGCCGGTTTCGGCAAAGACCTCCTTGAGCATTCCGACGCTCGAGAGCATCGCCGTGGTCTCCATCGGCATAAAGATGACCTTCGAGTTCTGCGTCCGGGTCATATCGCGAAGCGATTCGATGTAGCGGGCTGTGATCAGGTACTGTGCCGTCTGATCGGAACTGCCGATAACGCCGGCTATCTGTTTGATCGCCTGTGCTTCGGCGTTTGCTGCCACGAGTCTTGCCTGGGCGGCTCCTTCGGCGTCAAGGATGGCGGATTGCTTGTTACCCTCGGAGCGCGTAACGGCGGCTTGCTTTTCGCCCTCGGCACGCGTGATCGCAGCCTGCTTGTCGCCCTCGGCCTGCAGGATGAGAGCACGACGGTTCCGCTCGGCGGTCATCTGCTTTTCCATCGTGATGCGGACATCCTCGGGCGGATTGATGTTCTTGACGTCAACGCGGGTGACCTTAACGCCCCATTTGTCCGTCGCTTCGTCGAGGATCAGCCGGAGCTTTGAATTGATCTGCTCACGCGAAGAAAGCGTGTGGTCGAGGTCCATCTCGCCCATGACGGAGCGCATTCCGGTGATGGTCAGCTGGACGATACCGCCAACGAGGTCCGCAACCTCATAAACGGCTTTGGCCGGGTCGATGATCTGCCAATAGACGACCGAATCGACGTTGATCGTAACGTTGTCGCGGGTGATGACCGGCTGCGGCGGAAGGTCGATGTATTGCTCGCGGAGGTCGATGGACGTCAGCCCGGGCCGGACGTTGGTCCAATAGACCGCACGGGGAGACTCAAAGAACGGAATGATGATGTTCAAGCCGCTCTGTGCCGTCCGGTGAAAACGGCCGAGCCTTTCGATGAGCAAAACGCTCGATTGCGGCACGATCTTTATCGTCCGCCACGCTATCGTAAGAAAGGCAATGCCCAAGAAGATGAGAAAGATCAATCCAAATCCGGCAAGTGGGTCCATTTGAAACCTCCGCGAAAGTTATTTAGCCAGATTATAACCAATTAGTAATCAGCCGTATAGACTTGTGGGAGCGAATCCGATGGTTCGGTGTCCTGCCGATGGCGGTATTGGCGTCTATTTTAATGAGAGCACGCGGCGGGCCATGATACGAAAAAGAATCCGGCAACGCGTATCAAGGTGGAATAAATGGAACCCGGCGAGGGTTAAGAACGTTAGAAAGTTCAGAAGTTTTCATAAACGGAAGGAACGCTCGGAAAGGCACAGTACGCATACCTTAAACCTTCATTGATCGTCCTCAGATCGTCTTCATAAACCAACCATTGTCTTTCCGGGCGGCCCGACCGCCCTTTTTTGTTTTGCCACGGAGGGCTCGGAGGAAAGGAGGTTGGTTTCCGAGGTTTCACTTTGAACGTCCAAATTTTGAGTATTGCGACAGTTCGGTTCGCAGAAGTTACTCAATTGTTAGGAATTGGCTTATAATCTCCCGGTCTATGCCGGTGGAAATAAAGGACATCGAAGCCGCTCGCGAACTGCTCGCGGGCGTTATCACACGCACTCCGACGCTCCATGACGGGCGGATGTCAGAAACGATCCATGCGAACGCGTGGGTCAAGGCGGAGTGCCTGCAGAAGAGCGGTTCGTTCAAGATCCGCGGTGCCTATAACAAGATCTCAAGGCTTTCGGATGAAGAGAAGCAGCGCGGTGTCATCACGGCCTCGGCGGGAAATCACGCTCAGGGCGTTGGCCTTGCGGCGAAACTCCACGGCATTCGGGCGACGATCGTGCTGCCGGAATTTGCTCCGCTGACGAAGATAATGGCGACGCGGGCTCTCGGGGCCGAAGTGATAATGCATGGCCAGAGCTTTGACGAAGCCGTGGCGTATTCCCGCGGGCTTGGCGAGGAACGCGGGCTGACGTACGTCCATGCGTTTGACGACGACCACGTGATCGCAGGGCAGGGAACGATCGGGTTTGAGATCGCCGAGGACCTGCCGAATGCGAACGTCATCGTCGTGCCGATCGGCGGCGGCGGCGTTTGTTCGGGAGTTGCCATCGCGGCGAAGCATTTATTGCCGGGAGTGAAGGTTTACGGCGTTCAGGCAAAGAACGTCGCGTCAATGCGAGTCTCGATCGAGGCCGGCGAACCGATCGAGGTGCCGCATCAATCGACGATCGCGGACGGTATCGCGATCAAAAGGCCGGCCGAGCGAACGCTGAACATCATTCGCGAATATGTTGACGAGATCGTCGAGGTGACCGAGGAAGAGATCGCGGCGGCCATTTACCATCTTGCGCAGAACACGCGGTTGGTCGTTGAAGGAGCCGGTGCGGCCGGTGCCGCGGCGTTGCTCGCGGGGCGGATCAAGGTGGCGAGCGATGATACCGTTTGCTCGGTGCTTTGCGGCGGAAATATCGACGGAAATTTGCTTGCTCGTGTGATCGAGCAGGTCTTGGTCCGCAACGGCCGCTACATCATTTTGAGGATACTTGTGCCGGACAGGCCGGGCTCACTTGCCGGAATGCTCAAGATCGTTGCCGAGGAGCACGCGAATGTGATCGAGGTTTATCACCAGCGGGCGATCTGGCTTGCGCCGCTCGGGAGTGTAGGCATCGAAGTGATACTCGAGGTCCGCGATGCGGAACACGGCGAGCAGGTTCACCAACGGCTTACCGATGCAGGCTATTATGCAGAGCATGTTAAAGGCGATTGGTAATTTAACGTTCGATCGAAAAATGAAAAAAGGCGGCTTGCGGGCCGCCCTTTTTATTTTGCTGTTCGTAGTTTACGGAACATCAATGCTCATCGTGCTGCCCGAGAAGCTGAAGTTCGGGCGCTTTCGGCCCTTCATGAACTTCGCAGCCGTTTGCGAGAGCGCCGTGATGATCATCGGCAATGCGATCGAGGGATCGGCCGGAACGTAAGCGGTCGTTGCTCCCTTGAGCAGCTTGCCGAAGGTCTCGGTGTGCGTTCCTCCGAACGAAGGAGTTCGGGTCGAGAGCGGAACCGAATCGGTCGTGATCGAGATAGCGTACTTGTGGCCGCGGAGTTTTGAGCGGGTAAGGTACGATGTGATCTCTGCGACGTTGAGCATGTTCTGGCTCGAATTTGAACCGAGTGTGATGATCGCTGAATTGCGTGTTTTCTGGGCGATCTGCATCATTTCGAGCGTGTCCTGCGAGATGTCGAGGCTAAGCTGCAGCTTCTTTTCAAAGCGGGCACGGGCGATCCCGGCGGCCATTTCGCTTCCGAGCAGATCAGGGCAAAAGACCGGAACGCGTGATTTATAAGCTGCTGTCAGGAGGCCGTCCTCGTTGGCGATCTCAGCCAGTTCGCGGCCGACCAGATGCAGGAACTCGCGTACGGCATACGGACGGGTCGTTTCAAGCTGGTTGACGACGCTGCCGATCCATTCATCGGCTTCCTGATACTCCTCGCGGTTTGCGAGAACGTCGCCGATGCGGGCAACGTCCGAGGCGTCGAGTTCTTCGTCGCTCATGCTCGGATGGCCCTGAAAATGATTGCGGCCGAGCGTTTCGTGAATGTCCTGAAAAAGCACGGTGCCTGAAAGCACAAGCACGTCAACGAAGCGGTTCTTCACCACATAAGCCAGCAGCCGGCGCATTCCCGACGAAACGAGGTTGCCCGAGCCGCACAGGTATATGGTCGAATTATCATCGAGCATATCGAGCCAAATGCGATGGGCTTCAGCCAACTGCTTTGCGCCAAAGCCGGCGCCTTCCATTTTCTCCAAAAGCCCGGCAACAGAGCGGTCGCGGTCGATCGGAACAGGCCTCGTCGGTACGGTGAGGAATTTTGAGGCCTTATTTTTCTTTTGAGTTACCATAGTTTCTCCAACACTGAAGATTGCATAAGACTAAATCGTTAGTTTGAGATCAGACGGTGCCGTTGTGTGAGAGATACGTATAGCTCTCGCCCTGATTCTCGTAATATTCAATAAGATCGGTGCCTTCTTTCGTTGACAGAACACCGTCCTTTATCCGCTGCATTACTGAACGGCGGAATTGATCATGGAGCTGAACGGCGTCAAAGCGGGCCGTTGCCACAGCCTCGCCGAGCGTTGCGCCATAGATCACTTTCTTGATGATGTGGCCGTCCTCGCCGATAAAAATGTGAGCCTCATGAGGCACGCCGAAGAGGTTGTGATTGTTTCCCATCACTTCCTGATACGCACCGACCAGCATCATTGCGAGATAATAAGGCTCGCCGGAGTTAAGCGTGTGCAGCTCAAGGACGTTCTTAACATCGTGCAGGTCAACGAACTTATCAACAATGCCGTCCGAATCGCACGTGATATCACATAGCGTAGCATATTCCGTCGGCTTTTTGTTGAGTCGATGTATCGGGACGATCGGGAAGAGCTGTTCGAGCGCCCAATTGTCCGGCATCGACCGAAAAACCGAGAAATTTGCCAGATATTTAACGCAAAGCAGCCGACGAAGGTCGTCAAACTCCTCCGAAACGTACTTTTTCTGCTGTGCGAACTGGTCTGCCCGTTCGCAGACGTCCCAGAAGAGCACTTCGCCTTTGCCCTTATCCTCAAGGTCGATAAGGCCGAGGTTGAACATCGTGAAAAGCTCTTCGCGGTGCTCAAGGGCGTCGTGGTAATACTCTCGGTGATTCTTGGCGTTTATCGTCTCGCGGAGGTCGTAAAGCTCTTTGACGACCTGCGGGTCGTCGGCGTCAACGGTCAGCGGGGTAATGTCCTCGACGACCGTTTCAATTTCATCCTGAACGTTGGTCACCAGGATCGCGTGATACGCAGAAAGATACCGTCCGGATTCCTGGATTATTGTCGGGTGCGGGACGTTCTCGTCGTCGCAGACCGTTTTGATGACGTAAATAACGTCATTGGCGAACTCTTGAGCATTGTAGTTCGCCGAGCTTTCGAACGAGGTCCGTGAACCGTCATAATCAACGGCCATGCCGCCGCCGACGTCGAGATAATCGATCTCAATGCCCATTTGGCGGATCTTCGCGTAAGTGCGGGCCGCCTCTTTCATTGCGTTCTTGATCCGCTTGATGTCGGTAAGCTGCGAGCCGATATGGAAGTGGAGCAGCTTTAACATCGACGTCTTGCCGGCATCGTTGAGCTGACGGATGACGTCGAGGATCTCGGTGGTGGTGAGGCCAAATTTTGCAGCCTCGCCGCCCGATTTTTCCCATTTGCCCGAACCCTTTGAATAAAGCTTTACCCGAACGCCGAGCATCGGCATATGGGCATCCGGATTCTCGGCCTCAAGATCAGCGGCGATGGCCAGGGCGTGCGTCAACTCGCTCATCTTTTCGATCACGATGACGACATTCTTGCCCGCACGTGCACCGGCGAAAGCAAGCTCGACAAAATCGCGGTCCTTGAAGCCGTTGAGTACGAGCAAGGAATCCTTTGATTGCTCAAGTGCAAGAGCGGCGTAGAGCTCTGCCTTTGAACCCGCCTCAAGGCCGAAGCTGTATCGCGAGCCTTCGCGAAGGTATTCCTCGATGACGGCACGGTTCTGGTTGACCTTCATCGGATAAACGCAGAGGTGGCCGCCTTCGTAGTCGAATTCCTTGATAGCCTTTTTGAAAGAGGTGTGCAGCTTGCGGATCTGGCCGGCAAGAAGCTGAGGGAACCGTAAAAGCACGGGGGTAGTGACACCGCGGCGGCGAAGATCGTCAATGATCTCTTTAACATCCGCGGTCAGCTTTTCGTCCTCCGGAGCACGGACAATGAGGTTGCCCTTGCGATTGACGCCAAAGTAGCCGGCACCCCAGTTCTCTATGCCGTAGGTTTCGGTCGTTTGTTCGGTTACAGAACTCAATTCTTTCCCTCAAAGGCCGCGATAAGCGACGAAATTAACGCAATAACAAAAATACAGAGTGTAATAAAAATCGAAGAAAAATAAAAGCCCCTTTTTCTCAAAGGTTTAACTGCGGTCCCGGCAGACATTACCGGCTCGTCTTCGTTGGCACGGGCTTTGCACAATAACCTCGTGGTTACGGCAGTAACGCGACTGCAAATGAAGGAATCATTGGGGTTACTAGAACGATTGCAGTTACGATCAACCCGATAACCGGTCAAAATGGCAAAAAGTGGTGTCAAAAAATGTCACCGGACTAATGAAAAAACCAGGAAGAGCCATCATCGAACAGGAACGGATTGAACATATGAAAACGAACGGACAAGGCGGATTTTCGCTTATCGAACTGTTAATAGTGGTAGTTATCGTCGGAATTGTTGCCGCACTCGCCGTACCGTCATTTCAGCGTGGCATTCGTGCTGCAGAGAACGGGACTGCGTTCGCGACCCTTCGTACGATCTCGTCATCGCAGGTCGGCTATTTTTCGCAGAACAGCCGGTTTGCCCGACTCTCCGAACTCAATAATGCGTCGAATCAGGTGTTTGGCGTGACCGCAGGAGACCGCGTCATTCGTGGCCGCTACGTGTTTGAGATGACCCCGTCGAACCCGACCGATGCCGAACTCAGGGATTCCTTTACCATCACGGCAACCCGGTCCGTATCGGACGATACGGTCTATAAATATGAATTGACCCACACTGGTGAGATCCAACAGATCCTGCCTTAGCCCCCAAAACAAGCCTCCCACGCCGCCTCCCCGCACCCTCAAGGCGAACCGCATACTACAATGAATGTTTTTGAAGATCTCGTCGAAGAATTAAAGGAAGAGAATCTCCTCGAGTCAACGTTTGTCGAAGGCTCGGGGACGTCTCACGTCTCCGCGAACGGCGAAGTGCTTCCACCGTCGCCCCCGCTCGCGATGGATTTTGGTTCCGTGGCCGCCGAGCCGGAAGTCGAGGCCTCGGCCGACGCCGAAGAGTTGGAGGAGATCCAGATCGAGACTGACGGCTTTGATATCAGCGCTGAGATCGATCCGGAGCCGGAAATCCCGGTAGCCGACGTTCCAAAGATCACAAAAGCAAGAAGCCAGACAGATTTTCTGCGACGAAGGGCGAACGAAGAGGTCAGCAGCCTTCAGATGGTCGAACACGTTCTCGCCGGTGTTGAGCGCGAACACCTGAAGATGGTTCCGACGCCTTACGACGACCTTAACGCCAAAAAAGCGCTTCATCGCTTTCTGCAGTCCCTCGAAATTCCTCAAAACGAAGAAACCGCTGAAGCTGAGTTCGAACTGCTTCAGGAGACCCAATCGTGGGCCTCGACCCTGGCCGAACGCGACAGCCGGGTTTCGGTGGCGAACCTGCGCAGGTTCTGCGAAAATTCAAGGCCCGCACTCAGTTCACAGGCGCTGATCGCCCTCGCCCGTTTTTACCGGAACGGGGCATTGACCGACGTCAATCTCGAGAAGTTCGACTTCGTAATGACCCGCCTCTTTTCGCGCGATGCGGGGGGAGAGAAGCGAAGGCTCCTTTTTGACCGGTCGGATGTTGTCCCGCATATCAAGACGCTTTATGAGAACTGGTCGAGCGTCTGCCTTTACACGTTGGAGGAGAACGGCCGGGAGATCGGGGAACTCGTTTCCACACTGGCCGGAATAAGAACCACATCGGACGCTGCGACGACCATTGACGATCTTTTGGCAAGCGGTGTATTTGAGTCGGTGCGATCGGTGAAGCAGCAGTCGGGCGAGTATTTCATGGTCCCGGAGGTCCTGGCCGCCGCGATCGAAACGAACATTCATCTCGGCAACCGATTTGTTGAGTTGGCAGAGTCCAGCCGCAAGGTAAACACCATAAGCGAGATCGAAGAACGGTTTGGCGATCAATACGATCATTTGATCTCGGCAGCCACAGGAAAGACCTACCTACTATGCGATCTCGTTTCGGGTGATGCCAACCACGCGCGCGAGCGCATCAACGTCAAGTTCACACCCGTCGCGGACGAAGCAAAGAAGCCGACGACCACGGGCGTTTCCACTAAAGGAACGCGATTTCTCGCATTTCAGGCAAACAAGTGGCTTCTGCTTGCAGCGACGGTGCTTATCGGCATCAGCGTTGGCCTTTATGTTTGGGCTGACCAGATGGTCGAGTCCAATAAGGCGAGCATTGTTGCGGAAGAGATCGATCTGGCCGGCTCGGAGCTTGCGCCGCATCTCGGCAAAGCTAAATTCACCAAAGACACTCTGTACCCGCTGACCGAGCCGACATGGGATTCGCTCTCAGAAACGGAGCAAAAACAATTGGCAGCGAAGGCGTTCGAATTTGCAAAAAAGAAGAACCTTTCGAAGGTCAGTATCCTTAACTATCGCGGCCGGACGGTTGCATTTGCAACGTCGAACGGGGTCGAGCTGGTAAAGCCGTAGTCCGGGTGGATACAATTTCGTGTGAGCGGCCGAGCTTCTCGGGAAGCCGGCCGTTCGGCGTTTTGGCGAGGAAGGTCCATAGACGAGAACGCCCCGTGGCTCAGGAAAATCTGAATTTCGGAATCAATTCTTCGTTTACACCCGTCAAGTTCCATCAAAAGACAGATAGGACTGCTTCAGCCACAGCTCTGACAACCAGCCGATTGCAAACATCGTCGGTTTTTGAGTAAATAATGATGAGCCGTCCATTCGAACAACCAGACCCGACAAGTCGCTTTGAAGTATTATGCAGGAATTTTCCGACGAGATGCCTTCCGACATAAAACGATATCCGATGGTCCCGATCAGGGACGTTGTGATATTTCCCTCGACCAAGGTCGCATTTAAGATCGGCCGCCCAAGCAGCGTTCGTGCGCTTGAGCAGGCGATGGCAGGCGAGCGGGACATATTTCTTGCGACCCAGCACGATGCAACGATCGACGAGCCCTCCGCCGATGAGATATATCAGGTCGGTACGCTTGGCCGGATCCTTCAGGCACAGCGTCAAGAGAATGGGCAGATCAAGGTCGTCGTCGAAGGCCGCGAGCGCGGGCAATCCGTAAAGATCGAACAGGACGACGACGGGATGTTCTTCGCCTATGTCCGGCGGGTGCAGTCAACGGACGAATCAGGCTTCCGTACGGACGGGCTTTTGCAGAAGATCCATACCCAGGTCGAGCAGTTTCTGCGTGTCTCGCCGGATGCCTACACGGATGCCTTGCACGCAAGCTTACGTGGCGTTTCGGCCTCGCACATTGCGGATTCGATGTCCTCGCATCTGCGGATAAGCGTTGAGGAAAAGCAGGCGTTGCTTGAGACGTTCTCGGTCTCCAGCCGATTGACGCAGCTCATTGAGATCCTCGAGCAAGAGATCGAGAAGCGGCAGCTTGACCGCGCGATCCACGCAAGGACCAAGAAGCAGATGGACAAGCATCAGCGTGAGTATTACCTCAACGAGCAGATCAAGGCCATCCACAAGGAACTTGGGCGAAAGGACGAAAAGGCCGAGCTCGAAGAGTTGAAGAAAAAGGTCGAAGAATCGGGCATGACCGAGGAGGCCCGCGACAAGGCGATGCAGGAGATCGCCCGGCTCGAAGCGATGCCGCCGATGTCGGCCGAAAGCACGGTCGCGCGGACCTATATCGAATGGCTTTTGAACGTTCCGTGGAAAGACCGCTCGGACGAGATCGAGAACCTTATTGAGGCCGAACGAACGCTCAACGAAGACCATTACGGGCTTGAGAAGATCAAGGAACGCATCCTCGAGTTTTTGGCCGTCCGGCAATTGGTCAAGAATCCGAAGGGAACCATTTTGTGCTTTGTCGGAGCTCCGGGTGTCGGTAAGACATCGCTCGGCAAGTCGATCGCGAATGCGACCGGACGGAAGTTCATGCGGCTTGCGCTTGGCGGCGTCCACGATGAGGCAGAGATCCGCGGGCACAGGCGGACGTATATCGGGGCACTGCCCGGCCAGATCATCCAGTTGATGAAACGGGCGGGCACCGTCAATCCGGTGATCCTTCTCGATGAGGTCGATAAGCTCGGCCGCGATTTCCGCGGCGACCCGAGTGCGGCATTGCTCGAGGTGCTCGACCCGGAACAGAACGATACGTTCCGCGATCACTATTTGGACGTCGATTACGACCTCTCGAACGTGTTTTTCATAGCGACGGCGAACGTTTTGCACACCATCCCGCCGGCATTGCAGGACAGGCTTGAGATACTCAATCTCTCGGGTTACACCGAGCGGGAAAAGGTCGAGATCGCAAAGCGGCATTTGATCCCGAAGCAGTGTGAGAATAACGGTATCAACCCGGATAAGGTTACGTTTACGGACGACGGGATACTTGAGACGATCAGGCATTACACCCGAGAGGCGGGCGTCCGCAGCCTTGAACGCGAGTTGAGTTCCTGCCTACGCAAGATCGCCCGCAAGTTCGTGGTCGCCGAGTCGAAAGAAGATTTTCGCGTTGTGATCGATGCGGAGAAGGTCCGCGAACTGCTCGGCACGATCCGCTTCCGCAAACAGGATGTTGCGAGGACGAGCGAGATCGGGCTCGTGAATGGGCTCGCGTGGACCGAGGTCGGCGGCGACGTTCTGCAGGTCGAAGCTACGCTCGTCGCCGGCAAGGGCGACGTCACGCTCACGGGAAAGCTCGGCGAGGTGATGCAGGAATCGGCCCGTGCGGCGTTGACCTGCGTTCGTTCGCGGGCAGATGCCCTCGGCATCGATAACAAAGACTTCCGCGAGAAGGACCTGCACATACACGTGCCTGAAGGAGCGATCCCGAAGGACGGCCCAAGCGCCGGCATCACGATCGCGACGGCAATGGTCTCGGCGTTGACCAAGACGAAGGCCCGCCATGATGTGGCCATGACCGGCGAGATCACGCTCCGCGGAAAGGTGCTGCCGATCGGTGGCGTAAAAGAGAAACTGCTGGCGGCACATCGGTTCGGCCTGCGGACACTTGTACTCTCGCGTGAGAACGAGAAGGACCTGGCGGACATTCCGGAGGAAGTTCGCGATGACCTGACGATAACGCTCGTTGATACGATCGATGAGGTACTCAAGGTCGCGATCGAACGTCCCCAGGACGGCGAATCGGTCGTCCCGCATGTTGTTACGATGGTCGAACAGCCTTCGCTTGGCGAGAGTACGCTCACGCCATGAAGATCGCCTCGGCCGATTTCGTAAAGAGCGCGTTCGACGCCTCGCATCTGGTCACGGACGGCCTGCCTGAGATAGCATTTCTCGGCAGGTCGAACGTCGGCAAATCATCGCTTCTTAATTCGCTGCTGCTTCGGAAAGGCCTCGCCCGGACCTCGCGGACGCCCGGCCGGACGCAGAGCATCAATTATTTTCTCGTTAATTCAGCTTTTTACTTCGTCGACCTGCCGGGCTATGGCTACGCAAAAGTTCCCAAGTCGATGCGGCAGGAATGGGGAAAACTGGCGGGCGATTACCTGGAGACCCGTGCCGAACTTGCCTTATGTGTCCAGCTTGTCGATTCGCGGCATAAGCCCTCGGAACTTGATATTGAGCTTTTCGATTGGTTGGTAGCGAACAACCGGCCGCATATCGTTGTTGCTACAAAAGCCGACAAACTCTCGGCGAATAAATTGAATCAAAGCCTTAAGCTCATCAAGGAAACGCTCGGCGACGCCGAGATCCTCGCTTACTCGTCCGAAACGGGAAAGGGCCGCGATAAGCTCTGGGCACGAATTTCCGAGGCCCTCGAAAAATATTGAAAAAAATATTTGCTTTCCTTCGCCGAATGGTGTAAACAATAGGTTATTCCTTGATCCTAAAGGTTTCTGCGGATTTGCTCTCCGCTTATTCTTACTAATACTGCGTTCATTTCCATACGAATACCTCCGTGTAAATCTTGAAGCCGTTTTTCGGCGCGTCCGCCCGGAAACCTCTAACCGGAACTCGATGGAATAAGGAGCACTGATTCCAAACTCTGCTAAAAGATAATGGCAACCAAAACTACCACCACCCGCAGGGGTAAATCGGCCGCAAAGGACGAAACTCCCTCTAATCCCGAATCGGTCGAGACCGCAGCAGCGGAAAACGCCGACGAAAAGCCGGCAGCGGCTGAAAAGCCAGCGGCAAACAACGGCGCGACCGGGGAACTTCTTAACCTCGCCAACCTGAAGGATATGTCGATCAGCGAACTGACACATATCGCGAAGGAAATGGGCATTGAAGGGGCGACCGGCCTCCGCAAGCAGGAACTGATCTTCAAGCTGCTTGCGGCGCAAACGGAAAAAAGCGGCCTGATCTTCTCGGAAGGCGTTCTTGAAACCCTGCCGGATGGCTTCGGCTTTCTCCGCGCACCCGAATACAACTACCTTCCCGGCCCGGACGACATATACGTAAGCCCGTCGCAGATACGCAAATTTGACCTCCGGACCGGCGACACGGTCTCAGGTCAGATCCGCCCGCCGAAGGAAGGTGAGCGCTATTTTGCTCTGATCAAGGTCGAAGCGATCAATTTTGAGGCTCCGGAGACATCGCGGGAGAAAATATTTTTTGACAACCTGACGCCGCTCTATCCCGATGAGCAGCTCAAGATGGAAACCTCGTCGGACAACATTTCGGCACGGGTCATCGATCTTGTAACACCCATCGGCAAAGGCCAGCGTGCATTGATTGTCGCACCGCCGAGAACCGGTAAGACGATGCTTTTGCAGACGGTCGCAAACTCGATCACGCAAAATCATCCGGAAGTAACGCTCATCGTACTGCTGATCGACGAACGTCCGGAAGAAGTGACCGATATGCAGCGTTCGGTTCGCGGCGAGGTCATTTCTTCGACCTTTGACGAGCCGCCGACGCGGCACGTTCAGGTCGCCGACATGGTCATCGAAAAGGCAAAGCGGCTGGTCGAGCACAAACGCGATGTCGTTATCCTTCTTGACTCGATCACGCGTCTCGCCCGGGCTCACAACGCCGTTGTTCCGCCTTCGGGCAAGATCCTGTCAGGCGGTATCGATTCGAATGCACTGCAACGGCCGAAGCGCTTCTTCGGTGCGGCACGCAACATCGAAGAGGGCGGTTCGCTTACTATCATCGCAACCGCGCTGATCGACACCGGCTCGCGAATGGACGATGTGATCTTCGAAGAATTCAAGGGAACCGGTAACTCTGAAATTCACCTCGACAGACGTCTCTCGGATAAACGGCTCTTCCCGGCGATCGACCTCCAGCGGTCGGGAACGCGCAAAGAAGAGCTTCTGCTCAGCAAGGAAGACCTCAACCGCATCTGGGTCATGCGGCGTGTGCTTAACCCGCTCTCGCCGGTCGAACAGATGGAGGTCGTGCTCGAACGGCTTGGTAAGACCAAGAAAAACGCCGAGTTCCTCGCCTCAATGCAGACCTAGGCAGTCGTCGGTGGTCAGTGGTCAGTGGTCAGTGGCTGTTGGCCGGTTAACGGAAGCGAAAAGATAAAGCTTCTGACAACTGGCCACCGACCACTGGCCACTTTTATATGCGTGTAGCTGTCATTTCCGCCGAGGCGGTGCCATATTCGAAGACCGGCGGGCTCGGCGATGTCGCCGGTGCCTTGCCGAAGGCGTTGAAGGCGGTCGGTGTCGATTCCGTGCTCATCACGCCATGCTATTGGCAGACGAAGGGCGAACATCTCTGGAAAACGGCGATCGATGACCTTTATGTCGATTGGCGAGGCGGCACTTACCACGCTAAGGCATTTTATAGCGAGGCGAACGGCTCGCCGACGTTCCTGATCGACGCTCCGTCGCTTTTTCACCGCGACTCGATCTATGGCTACCGCGAGGACCACGAACGGTTCGCCTTTTTTAACCACGCAGCATTGACGCTTTTGAAGCGCATTGGCCCGCCGCCGGACATTGTTCACCTCAATGACTGGCATTCCGGCTTCGGCGCGGTCGAGGTTGCGGCGGCCCGCCGTTGGGATGAATACTGGCGGCGAACGCGGACGGTTTTCTCGATCCACAACATGGCCTATCAAGGCGGCTTCGGCAGCGAGGACCTTTGGAAGTTCGGCTTCGGAAGCGACTTCGCCCGCAATGCTTTCGCTTTTAACGGCTATGCCTCGGCGATGAAGGCCGGGCTTGAGACCTCGGACATGCTCTCCACGGTTTCGCGGCGGTATGCCTACGAAATTCAGACCGCGGAATACGGCTACGGGCTCGAGTGGTTGACGCGGCAAAGAGCGAACCGTTTGATCGGTATCACGAACGGCGTCGATTTTGAGGTCTGGAATCCCGCGACCGATCCGGAACTGCCGGCCCATTACGACATCAACGACACGCGCGGGAAGGCCGAGTGCAAGCGGCAGCTTCTTGAGCGTTTCGGGCTTCCGCTCGATCTAGAACGCCCGGTTATCGCTATCGTAACGCGTCTTACAGGGCAGAAGGGGATCGAGCTGATACAGCAGGCGGCGGGCGATATCCTGGCGACGGGAGCTTTCTTCATCGCCCTCGGTTCGGGCGAGAAACAGTACGAGACGTTTCTGCAGCGGCTTCGCGATCATGCCCCGCGGCAGGTCGGAGTTTATGTCGGCTACAGCGAGCCGCTGGCTCATCAGATAGAGGCCGGGGCAGATATTTTCCTGATGCCTTCGCGGTTCGAGCCCTGCGGGCTGAATCAAATGTATTCCCTGCGCTACGGCACGATCCCTGTCGTTCGTGCGGTCGGCGGGCTCGACGATACGGTCGAGAACTTCGATGCCGTAACAGGCCGCGGGAATGGCTTCAAGTTCGGGCCATTCAGGGCAGACCGGTTCGTTGAACGGATCTACGAAGCTCTCTACGCCTATGCTGATCCGGCGACGAGAGAAGTGATCCGCCGGAACGGAATGTCGATCGACAATTCCTGGGAGAACGCCGCACGAAAATACGTTGACCTCTACCGCCTGACGCTTTCCAATTGATGTTCGCTTTTAAGATCGATGACGATATTGAGCTAACGCTTCCGCAAATGCATCACGCGGAGGAATTGACGGCTGTGGTCCGCGATAACCTCGATCGGCTGCGGCCGTGGATGCCTTGGGCCGTCGAGGACTATTCACTCGAACACGCCAAGCAGTTCATCTGGCGGACGCTCGACGAATTTTCGCAGGACGGCCGATTCAGTGCACTGATACTCTACCGCGGGCGGATCGCGGGAACCATCGGCTTTCATCATCTGGACACGACCAATATGATGGCATCGGTCGGCTATTGGATCAGCCGAGAGATGGAGGGGAAAGGCGTCGTTACGAAATGCTGCCGTGTCCTCATCGACTATCTTTTTGATACAATGGGACTTAACCGGGTGCAGATAAACTGCAACGTCGAGAACGCGCGGAGCCGGGCAATACCGGAAAAGCTCGGGTTCACGCTTGAGGGAACTCTGCGCGAGGTCGAATATTTGGACGGCAGGTTCGGCGATTGGGCTGTTTATTCGCTGCTCAAGCGAGAATGGCAATTCCGCGGCCGGGCAGCCGGAAATTGATATGATTATCGTTATTATCGGCGCCCAATGGGGCGATGAAGGCAAGGGAAAGGTCGTTGACCTGCTGGCGGATCGGTTCGACATCGTTTCGCGATATCAGGGCGGGCACAACGCCGGCCATAGCGTTTATGTCGGCGACCGGGCGTTCGTGCTCCGACTGCTTCCTTCGGGTATTATCCACGACGACAAGACGTGCGTTCTCGGCAATGGAATGGTCATTGATCCGAAGGCATTTTTTGAAGAAGTAGATCAGATCGCCGAGCAGGGCGTTGAGGTCTCGCCGGAAAGGCTGAAGGTCTCAAGCCGGGCACATCTGATAATGCCTTACCATCGAGCGCTCGACCATACTTCGGAAGAGCGGCTCGGCAACGAAAAGATCGGCACTACGCTTCGCGGCATCGGTCCGGCTTATGAAGACAAGGCCGGACGGCGTGGAATCCGCGTTGCGGACGCCATGTCGCCGGAGATCCTGAAGCTTAGGATCGAGCGGAACCTTGAAGAGGCGAACCGAATTATCGTGCTTTACGGCAATCAGCCGCTTCGGGCGGATGAGATACTCGCCGAGATAACACCGCTGGTCGAGCGGCTTCGTCCGTTTGTCTGCGAGACCTCGCATTTTCTTGCGGAGGCGCGTAAAGCGAAGAAGAAGATCTTGCTTGAAGGAGCGCAGGCGACGCTGCTCGACGTCGATCACGGAACCTATCCCTACGTCACGTCATCTAACCCGACCGCCGGCGGAGCCTCGGTCGGAGCGGGCATTCCGCCGCATCACATTACGGGCGTGCTGGGAATCGTCAGAACATACGCGACCCGCGTCGGCGAAGGGCCGTTTCCGACCGAGATGCTCGACACCGAGGAACCTATCGCCCATCTTATTCGCGAACGCGGCAACGAATATGGCTCTGTGACCAAGCGGCCGCGGCGATGCGGCTGGTTCGACGCGGTCGCGACGCGGTATGCCGCCGAACTCAATGGCTTTGACTCAATTGCACTGACAAAGCTTGACGTACTCGACGAGCTCGACGAGATAAAGGTCTGCGTGGGGTATAGCATTCGCGGCGAGCGGGTCGATACTTTTCCCGCCGTCTCGCACGACCTCCGTCAGATCGAACCGATCTATGAGACGCTCCCGGGCTGGAGGACCGACACGCTCGGGATCACCGACTTCGACAAGCTTCCGGAAAACGCACAAAGGTACGTCCGGTTTCTTTCGGAGCAGGTCGGTGTAGAGATCGGCCTGATCTCGACCGGGCCGGAACGCGACCAGACGATAATCCTTAAGGAATCGGTAATGGAAGGCTGGTTTGCGAACTAGTGAGAATGAGCGATGAGCCGGAGATCAGGGTCGTTACGTTCGATGAGCGGTTCGCGGCGGATTTTGCCCGGCTGAATTACCGATGGATCGAAGAGCACTTCCGCATTGAGCCGCACGACCGAGAGTTGCTCGATGCACCTCTTGAAAAGATCGTGGAGACCGGCGGTGAGGTGTTCTTTGCTCTTGCTGATGGCGAGGTCGCGGGAACCGTGGCAATGGTTAGGACCGATACGAATATCTACGAGCTTACTAAAATGGCGGTCGATCCTGCGTTTCAGGGCCGAGGGATCGCGAACCACCTGATGCGGGCCTGTATCGAACTGGCGAAGGCGGACGGGGTCGGAACAATTTTCCTTGAGACTCATTCAAAGCTGCCCGCGGCGATCGCCCTTTACAGAAAGTTCGGGTTCGTTGAAACGCCGATCGACCCGGGCTCACAGTATTCACGGGCTGAGGTCCGAATGGAACTTGCCATCGCAGGTACCAATATGTAAAATCTTCAATTCGGCCCGCGAGGCCGTCTGGTCCGATAGCTCAGTCGGTAGAGCAAATGGCTTTTAACCATTGGGTCCCAGGTTCGAGTCCTGGTCGGATCACCAGATTTGGAAAAGCACGTCTTCACGGCGTGCTTTTTTCGTTTAACTAGCAACAGAAAGTTGGCGAACGGCTTCGTTAACGTGTTCCCGCATCGGCACGATCCGGAAATACCGTTCCATGGAATCGAGGATCCACTCTAACATTTGTAGTTTTTCACGCGTTGGGACCGACATTCCGGGAAAGAACTCGAGTTCCGGAACGTCTTCGCGGCTCAGGAAGTCCAGCGGATGCAGCAAAAGCGACGGTGCAACGCGAGTCGCACGGCAGAGCTGAAGAGCGGTTCTCCAATATACTTTGGCTGCGGAAGCGGAGAAAGATGAGAGGTACATCAGGTAACTCACATGGACGGGGGTCTTCAAGATAGGAAGAGTGGTAACGGGTATCTCCACCAGAGAGCCGTCTTGGGCTGCGATCTCGGAAGGCTTGAGTGATTGAAAGCCGTCGCGGAATCTTCCAAAAAGACGCTTTCGCATTTGCCGTTCCTCTTCCGTCATTTCGCCGGACTTGAAGAAATAAAATGCGCGAGCCAACGGTCCGATAAACGTAGGGAAGACCGAGCAATCATAAATGTAGCCCCTTTTGGCGAGTACATCGACTACGGCAGGTGTCAAGCTAAATCCGGGGCCGCGGAAGCCCATTGGGCGTTGTCCGGTCACATTCTCGATCGCGTTTTCCGCTTGACCGATCTCGGCATCCAACTCTTCATGGGAATAGAGGTGCAGCCACGGCTCGTGATTGAAGGAATGGTTTCCGATCTCATGCCCGGCATCTGCGATAGAGGCGATGGCCTTACGATTCTTATCTAGCGACGCATCCTTGCCGACGATGAAATAGGTGATGGTTGCTCCGCGACGTTCGAGCACCTCAAGCGAACGCGGGACTGCGATATCCAAATAGCTCGGATAATCCTCCCAACCATCGATCTTGCTGGACCTCATATATGCCCACTTGTTATCGAGGTCAAGCGAGACACTTGCGATTGGCTTTCTAGATGAAGTCATTATGAGATCGTTGCTTTAAAGCAATATGCCAGTCATTACTTGTAGAGACCCGCTATCGGCGCAACGGTCGGGTCTTTTCGCGTACGATGCTTAATCTTTCATGCAAAAAGGTTATGTGCACTTTTGCCGCATTGCCACAAACCAGAGGAGTTATTCAATCTCAATTAGTACCGAATGGAATGCCCTTTCGGCGATTTGAACTGTTTCGTTGACATTCAATGTTCCGTTCGTGATCTGTGAGGAATTTATCACAAAAAGGTTCGGGATCGACGTTCTAATTTCAGGAACCATTTGAGAATAGTTCAGCACAGGTATCGGAAACACCTCGCGAACCTTCGAAACCTTGAACCCAACTACGTCACCTCGGTCGAACGCGGGATACATGGTTTCAACCCCGGAAAGAAAGTGCTCTCTTATTTCTTCATCGCTTTGCTCGAACATCTTGTCGTCGGGAGCAATATATTTGGGAAGGTAGACAAGCGAAAGCCCGCCGAACTCGCTCCTGTCAACAAGAGCTGACATCTCTATGATCCCCGTAAACGGCGTTTCATCGGTGATGTTCGTCACATAATATTCCGAGATCGGGCGCTTAAGAAGCATAGAGGCACATACGATACCTTGATATCTGACACCGGAAAGCCTCTTGATCTCGTCCGGCTCAAGGCCCGGCACTAGCCGTGAGGCCACAGTCGCGGAACAAGTCAGCACAACTTGATCGAAGTGACGGATCGACTCCGGTTCGATCACTTTCACCTTTCCGCTTTCTTCGGGCTCGATCGACACGATTCTTGAGCCTAGCTTGATCTCGACGCCCTTTTCGGATAGAACCTCTTCGAATCGATTTAGGAGTCTTTTATATCCGCCACGGATATAGCCGAACATCTCTTTTTTCATGCCCGAATGGCGAGCGGCGTACATCCTTTGAATGGATGCCCAAATGAACGCGGCGGACGAATCGCGGTAAGCCTCCCCGAGCTTTGCTCGGAGCAAGGGCTTCCAGATCTTTTCGAAGGTGCGTTTGCCGGAAAGACGAGTGAGCCATTTTTCTACCGGGATCTGTTCCAGCTTTCTCCAGTCTGATACCTTCGAAGCGTATAGGATCGTCATTCCCAGCCGAAACTTGCTTATCAGATCTAGCGGAGGAAAAGACAGAAACTCGAGCGTGTTTGACATGGAGACGAGGCGGCCGTCGGTATAGAATCCGGTCTTCGTTTCGACCCATTCAAATTCGTCCTCGATCCCAAGGTCGCGGGCGATCCTCCGCGTATGTAGGTCTGAGAGAAGAGTTACGTGGTAATGTCGATCCCAGGTCAGATCGCCGATCTGCCAAACGCTCGCCAAGCCGCCGATCTCCTGTGCAGATTCGAATAACGTTACCTTGAATCCCTGATCGGCACAGCGCAAAGCGAGGGTCAAGCCCAGCATTCCTGCTCCGACAATGGCAATTTCTTTCGGCATTGATAATTGGATTCGAACGTAGCAAGAGGAAGAAGGCCGGCTGTCAGAGAGACTGTCCGTTTTCCGGTGATCGCTTTGCCGGTTCGTTTGGCCGCGCCTTAGGTTCGACGATCCGTTTCTTTAGTAGCCTGGTCATCAGCTTCAAGTGTCCCCCGATGGTTGAAAGGGTTTTCATTTTGGAAGCTCCGAAAAGCCGCACCTCGAGGACTGTTGGAAATTCGACGATCTTGCCGCCATTCAGATCGAGCTGGCCGAGCATCTCGGCAACGCCGTGATATCCGGTTTCCTGGATAGCCAACTCGGTCATCGCACTCCGCCGATAGACCCGGAAGCAGGCAGTGTAGGAGTCGAGCTTTGAGTTTAGGATCCGGCGGTAGATAAGCGAAGCTCCCTTTGAAAGAGCAAGCCGCCAACCGGGAACATTCCGAACGCCGCCGTCCTTGTGATAAGGAGATGCTGTTACCATATCGACCCCTTCAGTCAGCATCGGGATCATCTTCGGCAATTCGAACGGATCGAAAGTGCAATCGCAGTCGATCGAACAAACGATGTCGGTTTGTGCCGCTCGGAGGCCGGTAAGGATCGCGCCTGCTACGCCCTTGTTCTCAGGATGCTCGATCAGTGTCGCGTTCTCGTTTTCACCGAACAATGACCTTATCGTCTCGACGGTCGCATCGGTACTTTTGTCATCGACAAAAATAAGACGCATCGAGTAATCGAGCGATTCGAGTTCTGATTCTACGCCTGCGAGGGTCTTTGCCAGGTAGGGAAGCGTTTCTTGCTCATTAAAGCAGGGAACGACGATGGTCACCGGGGTTTGTTCGCGTTTATCCGAGGTGTTCCTATCCTCTTCCAAAGCCAACGACAAAGCGGCGGGTTCGGGCGTTCGGGTATTTTCAGCGGCGGCCCGCTCAAGGCCCAAATGCCGCTCGACCGGGACGAAGTCGTACCGCTTTAGGAGATCTCGAAGTACCCATTCCATCTTGTCGAGTTTGCGGTAGTGTCGCAGGCGTGTATGCAGGTTTGCTGCTGAAATACGAGGCTGATCCGGATCGAGTTCCCAAACATGAAAGTAGAACATGAACGGCCCTTTGGCCAATTTGTCCCATTTCGCTATCGCATGCTTCGTGATCGAATACGGTATTTGCCGGATATAATTGCCGCCTGAGATCGGTGCCAGTCCGGCGAGCACGTCAAGAGTTGAATATGGAAATTCCCATATCGGGCCGGAAGGCGTTTCGAAAACGGACGCCGTACGCTGCGAGACCTCATCTTTGCGTGTCGGCATAAAGGAAGCGTCATACGCCATACCTTCCTCTGCAAGAGTGTCGAGCACCCATTGATCGCGGCGAAAGTTCAACTTTTCAGCGGCCCGATAGCCGTAAACCCGTTCACCGGTCGCATTTTCGATCGCACGGTTAGTACGGGAAAGATCCGCCTGAAACTCTTCCCGCGAAAGATTTACCAAACCGCGGTGATAGTAACCGCGGCTCGCCACTTCGTGGCCTCGTTGGGCAATCTCGCGAACAAGTGACGGGTTTTTCTCGGCTATCCAACCGAGAACGAAAAACGTGGCCTTTGTGTCGTATTCGTCGAGAAGGTCAAGGGCTTTTTGCGTGTTCTGCTCGTATCGAGCTTCAAAATTCGACCAATTGCGTTGCTGGATGAGCGAATCGAACGCCCCAACGTGGAAATAGTCCTCCACCAGGACGGTTAGCAGGTGTGAATTCAAATTCTGCTCGGGACGCATTGGGTCTTGACTTCGAAACGTTGACGGAGATTTGCCGACAGATTTGCCGACCGGAGCTAAATTTTTCGCAGAATAAACTTTACGATACGTTCCGCCGATCTGCCATCCCCAAAGGGGTTCTTCTGCTTTTTCACCGAATTGATCCAAGTTTCGTCACCGTATGCATGCTCCAAATGCCCTTTAAGGGCTTTGGAAGAATTTCCTACCAATTTAGCGACACCCGCTTCGACAGCTTCCGGGCGTTCGGTATTCGCACGAATCACCAAAAGCGGCTTTCCAAAGCTCGGTGCCTCTTCCTGAACGCCACCCGAGTCGGAAACAATGAGCCACGATCCCCGAACAAGTGCTATAAAGTCGCTATAACCAAGAGGTTCCAGCAAAAAGACGCGATCGATGCCGCCAAGAATCGAATTTGCCACTTTACGGACGTTCGGATTCGGATGGACCGGGAAAAGGAGCGAAAGATCAGCCCGCGATTCGATAAATTCTCTTAAAACCCTCAAGTTTCCCTCCATTGCCGAGCCAAAACTCTCGCGTCGATGTGTTGTTAGTAAAATTCGACGGGTTCCGCTGGTACTTTCGATGAGTTTCGCAAGCTGCCTATTTGGCTTGGCGGTCTCGGCGAATCGTAAGAGGGAATCGACCACCGGATTGCCGGTCACCGCAATATTGCTCTTGGAAACCCCCTCGGCGATAAGTGTTTCTCGGTTATGTGTTGTTGCCGCGAAGTGCAGGTCGGCCAAGCGTGTGATCAACCGGCGGTTCATTTCCTCAGGAAACGGGTTTTTCCGGTCGCCGGAACGCAGGCCGGCCTCGACGTGCCCAACCCCAATTCCGAGATTGAAAGCTGCAATCGCTCCGGCTAACGCAGTGGTTGTATCGCCCTGCACAAGTAGAAGGTCGGGCCGGACCTCCGTAAGCACACGGTCGAGACGGGCTATCGCCCGAGAGGCTACGTCGTTCGGGGACTGTCCGGCCCTCATCACGCGGAGGTCATGATCGATTCTTATAGAAAACGCGTCGATGAAGGGCTTGAGGAGATCAGTGTGCTGGCTTGAGGAGATCGTCACCGTATCAATGCCGAGCTTTTTCGCGGCCGCAATAACCGGGGCAAGCTTAATGAGTTCGGGGCGTGTGCCAAAAAGTACGGCTACCTTAGGAGACTTGTTTTTGCGGGACATCTTGAAAATTATAGCGAAGTCCGCCGGAAATGTTTAGCGCTTTTGTGGCTTCGGATGATCATTGAAAACGGTCCGGAGATATCAATCGGCGAACGATCAACGATCTCGCCGGGATCAACAAAAATGTTTCCTGAAACAATGCATCGGTCAAATTGACAGATACCGGTCAAATTTTATACCTTCGAACTTACGCAGGTGATAAAAGAAAATTTCCCGTTTCTGGAATCATCAACGATTTGGCGGTTTTCTTTAAATGCGGAAAACCGTTTAGGGCCTTCGGCCCATGCTCCCGTAAGAAACTTAAAGTAATTCAAATTGACCGACATACGTCGTCGGCTGCCCCCTAAGCTTGGTCCGTTGAATGCAAATTCGAGGATCCTTGCCCCACACAAAACCCCCACAGAGTTGTATCGAAATTACCAGGGTAGACCGTATTTCAAGACATTAAAAGGAATATAGCAAAGCAGCCTGCCTCACGATCGTGCTGTGATTTGTGCCCAAAGGGAATGGTTATACCGACCCGATACGACGATCCAAGAAATTTTGAACGGAGGAACATATGTTCTCAATCACAAGTCTTAGACTGTATGGCCTGAAGGCCATACTGATCGCACTGGGAAGCATTTCATGCGTCAGCATGATGCAAACACCGGCTGAGGCCGCGACACTTTACGTTCCCAGCTCCCAATATCCGACGATCCAGTCGGCCATCAATGCCGCGAACCGCGGCGACACTATAATCGTTGAGGCAGGACGCACCTACACCGAGAATCTCGTACTTCGGTATAAGAGTGCCGGCACGGGTTACGTAACCATTCAGAGTTCGGCTCTAGCGAATCTTCCGGCCGCAGGCAATCGCGTTACGCCGGCAGACGCGGCGAATATGCCGACCGTACGCTCGGCATCCTCCGGTTCTACGCCGGTGATCGAAGCGTTTCCGGCGGCAAATCCGCCGTCGCACTACAAGTTCATTGGAATCAACATAAGCCGACACAACAGTACGCAGCAGCAGCAATCGCTTGTGGCTTTGGGCTATTACGGAACAGCTCAGGACACATACCAGGAGGTGCCGCACAATTTTGTTTTTGACCGCTGTCTCTTGCGCGGAGCGGACAATGCATACACGCGGCGCGGCTTTTACTTCAACGTCCGCGACTCGCAGATCATCAATAGTTACATTGAGAATATCTGGGAAGATCAAGCTGATTCACAGGGTATCCTGATGACAAATGGCGCCGAGCGGAACCTTATCTCGAATAATTTCATCGAGGCGGGAAGCGAAAATGTGATGCTTGGCGGGGCTGATCCGGACATCCCGAACTTCGTCCCGAACAACATTACCTTTGATCGGAACCACTTCTTCAAGCGTCTTTCATGGAGAAATGCCAACCCACGGCGGGTCGTCAAGAACCTCTTCGAGATCAAGAACGGCAAGGATATCGTGATCGAGAACAACATTTTCGAGAACAACTGGGCCGAAGCCCAGGCCGGCCACTCGATCCTGTTCACCTGCCGAAGCGACGGACAGGCCCCGTGGACGGTATGTCAGAACATCACGTTTCGCTACAACATCGTGAAAAACGTTCGAAGCGGGTTCAACATTACCCCGACCGATGATTACACGAACATTCAAACGACGAACCGGGTATTCGTGAACAACAACCTCTGGATCATTGCCGGGACAGCGATGGGAGATGATGGTTGGCTTGGGATCTTCCCGGATGCGGGCGGCACCCGAGTGATGCACGACATCGTATTCGACCACAACACGTTTGTAGCGACAAGCAATTCACCCTCATTCCTGTGGGTCGAGGCAAATGCCCAACTGTTCCGGGACTTTGTTTGGACAAATAATATTGTCGCGAATACTACGGGAACTTGGTCGGGGGTGCGAGATGCACCGGGACGAACCGGAACGACGGCTCTGAACGCAGTTGCCCCCGGGCCGGAATGGACGATGACGGGTAACGTGTACCAGCGGGCTTCCTCAGGCCATCCGGGCAGCAACACCTATGTCTCGAGCATAAGCAACTTCGGGTTCAGGGATGTGGCACAGAGGGATTTCGAACTCCTTTCTTCGTCGCCTTATAAGGGTGCAGCTCCCGGCGGCAAGGATATAGGTGCGGACATGGCCGGCGTCAAGTCGCGGACGGCATGCGTCGTTAGCGGTCGTCAGAGCGATTGTGCCGCTGCGACAAGTTCGGCCGCATACGACTTCGACGGTGACGGTAAGTCCGACGCTTCGCTTTACAGGCCGACAGATGGCGTCTGGTACCTAAATCGCAGCCGTGACGGAAGCACTGGCGTGAACTTCGGTATTTCCACCGACAAGATCGCTCCGGCAGACTATGACGGAGACGGCAAGACCGATGTCGCTGTTTTCCGTCCTGAGCAGAACATCTGGTACGTGCTAAATAGCTCGAACTGGTCTGTCTCGGTACGCTATTTCGGAAGCGTTGGCGATGTTCCGGTCCATGCCGATTACGACGCCGACGGCAAGGCAGACTTTGCCGTATGGCGGCCTTCTAACGGTGTCTGGTATCGTTTCAATAGTTCTGATGGCCAGTTCGTCGCGTCTCAGTTCGGGCTCGCAGGTGACAGACCGGCGGTTGGCGACTATGACGGAGACGGCAGATCCGATCTCGCGGTATACCGGCCCACAACGGGCGTCTGGTATCTCTTGAGGTCAACGGATGGTTTTGCGGCCTTCACATTCGGTTTACCGGGTGATGTGGTCACACCTGCCGATTACACCGGCGACGGCCGGACCGACATCGCGGTTTACCGTCCCTCGAACGGAACCTGGTACCGGTTCGATCAATCCAACGGACAAATGTCTGTATTCCAATTCGGTCTCGCAACGGATGTACCGACGCCGGGCGACTACGACGGTGACGGAAAGACCGATCTTGCGGTCTACCGGCCGAGCAATGGTACATGGTATTTCCAGAAGAGTACTGAGGGGTTCTCGACCCTGCGCTATGGAAATTCAGGAGATGTCCCTGTCTTAGGGGCCTTCATGAATTAGTTTAGCCGGTGCGCCTCACAGTTACCGTTCCGGACAATACGCCCGAAAAAAAAGGAGATCCGATCCTATCCTTGATTAGTTTGCCCAACCAGCGGCTGGTGGGCTAGAATCACGGGTTGTCGGGTTTCCTTTTTTTATTGCTACATTTATGCATAGGCCGAAAGGTACGAAAAGGCGATTGCGGATCGGAGCACCGTTCCGCAGGACTCGTGACGTAAGTTATAGATCCGCAGCCAAATCAGCGAGAGCAGCCTCGCAATTCGAAATGAGTCTTAAGGTCACAATAGTTGCGGGGGCTCGGCCGAACTTCATGAAAGTAGGCCCGATAATCTCCGCATTTCGAAAGCTGAAGAACGAAGGTTCGCATATTGATTGCCGGCTGGTGCATACTGGGCAGCATTCGGGCTCGCAGATGAGCGACACATTCTTTGAGCAGTTAGGCATCCCCGAACCTGACGTAAACCTGGGCGTTTCGGGCGGATCTCACGCAAAGCAGACGGCCGAGATCATGGTGGCCTTCGAAGCGGATCTCGAACAGAACCCGACCGACCTTGTTATTGTTGTCGGAGATATAAACTCAACGATGGCGACCGCGATCGTCGCCAAAAAGCTCGGGGTTCCGGTTGCCCACGTTGAGGGCGGGCTCAGATCGGGCGATATGTCGATGCCCGAGGAAATCAATCGGAAAGTCACGGACTCGATCGCAGATTTCTTTTTTACGACGTCTCGAACCGCCGGTGAGAATTTGTTGAGTGAAGGCATCGACGCCGGCTGGATATTCTTTGTCGGCAATACGATGATCGATTCGCTGCTCGAGAATCTCAACCGGCTCGAAAAGCCACCCGTCTGGGATGAACTGGATCTACGCTCCGGTGGCTATTTGCTCCTAACGCTCCATCGCCCAGCAAACGTCGATTCGGTTGAAACGTTAAGCGCGATGCTGCGGATGATCGGCCATGCAGCGTCTTCAAAACGGGTGATCTTTCCGGTCCATCCTCGAACACGAAAGACACTTGAACATATTCCGGCACTCGAGCCGAATATCATTCCCATCGAGCCGATGGGCTATCTGGAGTTCATCTATTTGCTCAAGCATGCACGCGGGATCATCACCGATTCCGGGGGCATCACCGAGGAAGCAACCGTTCTTGGCGTCCCGTGCCTGACCGCAAGAACGACCACGGAGCGTCCCGAGACCGTGGAGGTAGGCACGAATACGCTGCTTGGGGACGATCTTGAATCGATCCCTGACCATGTCGAACGAATGGTTTCTGGAAATTGGCGGAAAGGTGCGATTCCGGAACTGTGGGACGGCAAAGCGGCTGAAAGAATAGTTGAGGAGATCGTGGGACTTTGGGAAGCTCGAAAGATCGGCGCAGGGCAAAAGGACGCCAAATCGGCTTGAAAGCTGGGCAATCCGGGGCTGCAGCGCGAATACCGAGTTGTTGCTCACCGTCGTGCTAATGGGATTGGGTTATGGTCAGTAGCGTTGGCGTTGGTCCGATGTGTCTAAGTTCCATTAACAATAACGCATCGCCTCACGGAGACGCTACTGACATGAACCCCTGACACCAAAGAGAACAAGACAGGAGAAGTAATAAACGATGAAAAAAATTGCATTGATATTGACTATTCTTGCATTAGCGACGGTTTCGGCCGAAGCTCAATTTCGCATCACGGCTCCGAAAGTAAATAAACCGAAAATTGATAAACCGACCCCGACCGGTTCGCAGACGAATACGGGTTCGACAGTTTTAAGCACGCCGTCAGACAGGCAGATGGTGATGGACGATGCGTTTACGTTTTTCGATGCCGAACATAAAACGAATTTTGCTTCGAGTTCGCTGAAAGACCAGGACCTCGGCTGGTATATGAAATCTCACTTACGGCTGATGGGAACTTTTCCCGAACGGAGTGCTTTCCGCATCGCGGTTGTGAAAAACGGGAAACAGCTGTTTAGCATTCGCTGCGAAGGCACGATCAAAACTAAAGCGAAGGACGACAGAATCAGATCGAATGTGATTCGACAACAATATTCGCTCGATTATGACGATTATATGCAGACAAATCTGCAATGTTTCAACAAGGACGAAACGACCAAAGAAACCGGCGTGATGAATGTCGAGGTTTATTTTATCAACGGCGATACGGACGAAGAAAAACTCGTTCGCACATACAAAATTGACGTGCGGCGTGCGACGAAGGTTCGCGGTAATGCTTTGAAGCCGGAACAAGATGTCCCGAGTTACTATATTCAACGCCACGCCGAAACCGCCGTTGCTTTTGCCTATTTCGATTTCGGTGATCGAAATAGAAACGGTTATTTCCGTGATCCGGTGGAAAGATCGAATTATTCAGGAAAGCTTCGCACGCTCAGAATTTATTCGACGTTTTCACCTGAGAGCGGAAAATATCTTCCGAACAAGATGTTCACGCGATGCACCGTCAATGGCCAGAGAATCGATTTTACGAATAATCTCGACCGCGACAGCGTTCAGGACGCAAAGGGCGGAAGAAGCGATGAGGTCGGAACATACATTGATCGCCTGACACCGCAATATCAACGCGGAAATCCTTATGTCGATAAAGTCGTTTTCAGAGACCTAGTGTTTGAGATGCCGATCTACACGGGAGAAGACAAATCCACTTTGGACGAAGTAAAAATCGAAGACAATCCGGGAAAGTGGGAATGTAATATCATCGCCAACGGCGAAACACTTCGCACTTATCGTTGGACGGCTGCGAACGGAAAGATCGTCCCGCACGCCGAACAAGCGAGTGGAAATGTCAATCTTTTCTACGACGCGGCAATGATCGAAATGGAAATTCCCGCCGGCGGTGCATCTTTTGATTACCGTCTAACGCCGATGCCGGAAATGGGTTTATTTTACGGAATCCCTTGGAAGACGGCGGAAGGAAAAGCGTTGGCAACGAGAGTTCCAAAAAAAGGAAATCCGTTCCACGTTCCATCAACTCAGGCAAAATAAAACGCATATTTTAAGGAAGTAGACAACTATAACAAATCTTCTGTCGGCATTCATTTCGGTATTTGTCTGCACGGAGATTTGTCTTGCTCAAACAGAATCCGCATTTAGATTTAAAAAGAAATGAAATGACGGCAGAATTGCGGCGAACGGCAATAATGATATGACGTTTCGGCTTTAGCATGCTCCGGGCGGTATCGTAATGGCGCTTTTTACCTACATCGTGGGGCAAATGATTCTCATATTGCTAATCGCCCGGTCAGGTGAATTGCTCGTTCTACTTCCGCGTTCCGTTCGGTATCCGCAGTCGGTTTACATCAGAAGATCTTAAGTGCGTCGAACCCATCACCGATGAATGTTCTGGCAATTTCATTCCCGTTTCCGCCGATGGCACTTCCGCGATCTATCCAAGTCGCACGGCTACTTTCGGGCCTCGGTTCGGCCGTGACCCTCATTTGTGCGGAGACGGACGCCATCAAACTCGACACCACGATCTACCCTGAAGCGGAAAGGGAAGTAGAAAAGCTCGTTCGGGTCAAGTTCACAGCACCGCCGCTGAGCAAACAGTTCAGCCGGGTCTTATATAGACTCAGCCGAAAACGCTGGAATGAGCGTTACCGAAACCCCGATCAATATCGTTCGTGGGTTAAGCCGGTTCTCGAGACCGTGACGGGTTTGCTAGAGACCGAGGAACCTCGGTTCGATTGCATTGTGACCTTTGGCCAGCCGTTTACGTGCCACATGATCGGTTTGGAGTTGAAACGGAGACTGAGTTTGCCTTGGGTGGCATATTTCAGCGACCCATGGATAGAAAATCAGTTCAACGAGTATGATTCTCACGCAAGAGAGCTTAATTTGCGGTCCGAGTCATTGGTGCTTCAGCAAGCTGATATGGTGCTGATGAACTCCAGCGAGACCATTGATCTTGTTTTTTCAAAGTATCCGGTCGAGCTAAAGGACAAAGCGAGGGTTTTGCCGCATGCATTTGATGAAGAGCTTTTCAAAGAAGCTTCGTCGCCCGCTTCCGATCGCTTACTGATCAGACACATTGGTGAGTTTTACGGCCCGCGGACACCGTATCCAGTTCTTCGGGCACTTCTCCACGGGCGGAAGGTCGATTCGACACGATATGAGGATGTAACCTTCGAGTTCATCGGGCCATACGATCTCGGGCCGGAACTGGATGAAATACTGAGCGATCCATTGCTTCCGGACGTCCGCTTTGGCGGCCGGATCTCTTATCTTGAAAGCCTTGCTGCAATGGGTCAAAGTGACGGTCTATTGTTGATCGACGCTCCATCGGAGCAAAGCGTGTTTCTTCCTTCAAAATTGATCGACTACATTGGTTCGGGCAAACCGATTTGCGGCATCACGCCGCCAGGCACAGCGAATAGCCTGATTCGGGAGATAGGAGGCTTGACCGCCGACCCAATGGACATCGAAAGCATTGAAAGAGTGCTAGCCGATTTTGTTGACCAGGTGAGGGATCGAAAGCATTCGGCCGATAGACTGCCTTGGGGGCGACCGGACGTCAGATCGCGTTTCGCTCGCGTAGCGGTCCAATGCAAATTCTCTAAGTACCTTGTTGAGTGTGTAAAATCTTCGGGACGCGAAGTAGAACCCGATGCCGTTTGATCAAGGCGAGGGTCGGAACACGCTCGCTGTGCCGATCTCCGTTAATTCGTCAGGCCGAGACCAACATTTTCAGATATTCGCCGGGAACCACTCGCCATTTCCTAGGGCTCAGCCACCAAAACGTATAGGAGATCTCAGCTTTCGAGAGCGGCGGATGGGAGATCCCGACCGCGTCAAAAGGCGATTCGGGCTTCGGAATACCTGTATATACCTTTAATGCACGCCGGGTGTGATAAGCCGAGGTCACAAGCATGATCCGAGTGTAGCCCTGGTCTTTGCAGAACGAAGAAACCGCATTTGCCTCGACAACGGTACCAACCTCGCTGCCGTCACGAATCACGCCCGGAACGATCTCTATGCTCTCTTCGGGGACACCGTTTACGAGAAGTAACGACCTCGCCCGCTCGACGAAAAGGTGGTTCCAGCCGGCGACATCATCCCATCCCGCTTCCACCCCGTCATTTGTCAGCACGATCTTGGTTGAGACACCCTGGCGGAACAGCCGAGCAGCCTCGAGGCCTCTTTCCTCGAATTCTCTGCCGCCGGCGAGCACAATGATCGCATCAGCACGGTCCAGAGGATGAGAAACGATAAGGTAGTTACCGAGGGCCGCAGCGATCAGGGACCAAAGCCCGAATGCTGCGACGGCAAAGAGAAAGTACTTTACGAAGCGAAATCCCATTTCTTCCGGGCCCTGGAACGGATAACCGGCACGTTCTACTCTCGAGCTCTATGACCGACCCGAAGGCATACCATTAGGCTTACTCGCCGCGGCGTGCAACGTGTACCGAATGCCAAGGTCCGCGGTCAAGCGGTTCGAAGGCGGGCGAATCGACGAAAAGATCATCGTTTACCGGATTCATGTAGATCACGTAGGCATCACGCGGATCTTCTGCCAGAGACCGTTCGAAGCTACGGATCACAGAACCGAAAAGTTCTCGGTTGAACGGGTTGAACAAGTAATAGACACTTGGCTCCCGCGGCAGAGCGTAGGTGGTCGCGTCTTCACAAACGCTCTCGAGATCGTTGCATGCGCGTTTGCGACGCGTGTACGACCGGATATTCTTTTCGGCTATCTCGTGCAGTTCGGTTGAAAATTCGATTCCGGTTATTTTCCTGAAGGGATAGTCCGCCGCAAGGAGTAGAGCACGGCCCATTCCTGATCCGAAATCAATGAAATGAAAGCGAGAAAAGTCGATATCGAGAGAGTCCATGACCGTTCGGAAGTACTTGGGTTCGGTACCGGCGTAAATGCCGCCGCCCTTTTTGTTAGGACTGTCGATCTCGAGTTCGTCGAGTGTGACCTGCGGCATTGTCTTTACGCCATGGTACAGGTCGAACATATATCCCTTGAGATTAAATATTGGGCCTTGAAGACGCTTGTAAATAAATGATTCCCGGATAGCTTCACGCATGCGGGACGTGTTGCTGCTATTCATATTCTCCATATTGTAAAACTACAAGAACTTCCACACGCGTCAATCTTTGCTCGCGTTCGAATCAGGGTTGATCGAACCGGAACGGATCCCGAGACCGCGTTTCGCCTTCTGCCTAAGATCGTTCGGGATGGCTCTGTAAAGGCCCAGGAACAAGCTCTTCGCATTGTTCTTGAACCGATTCGTCTTCAGCCAGGAAAGATCAGCCTGATACCTATATGTGTTGACGATCTCGCCACCGAATCTTTGCAGAAAGGTATGCGATCCGCCCATACTGAATTTGGGAAATCCCGAATCACACGCCCATTTTATCGATTCCCACATTAATAGGTCGTTCGGCTTCAAATGCAGAAATTCCGGATCGGAATTATTCCCCGCATACTCGACAACGCCGCCACTGCTAAACCGAAAATAGCTAGCTGCGATCACACGCCCCTCGTGTTTCGCGACCAAAATCTTGCGGTTCTCTTTGAGCTGCCAAGCGCATTTCAGGTCGTCATACGGTGTCGGTGCGATCGACTTTGTCCGGCACCATGCGGCGTGGATAGGATAGAGCTCTCTGAGTTCACTCTCGCTAGAAAGGTCTGCGATCTCCAAGTGAGACCGTTTCATCGCTTTCCGAAGATTGTTCCGACGCGATGGCGAAAACGAGCTAAAGATCTCATCGGCACCAACTGAAAGATCGAGAACCACGGTCCGCTCTTCGCCCTCCGAGATTCGCTCGCTAAAGCCAAGATCTTTCAAGCCGGGAATCGGTTCCCAAGAAAAAAGCGTGATCTCACTCAGATCTTTCGAGCCGGCCGCACGAAACCCATCGAAAAGCAGTCCTAACGACCCGCCATCACGGGCGCCGGGTGCGATGGCGACCTGAGGCCTAACGAACATACCGCATTGAATTCCCGAGCCGAGAGACAGGCCCGTCGCGACCGCGGCGATTTCATCTGAATCGTCGAAAACGAGCACCGCGAAAGGCATCTTATCCTTCCAGAATGGCTCACGAAAATAGGCGGGTGCCGAATAGTGGCTGGGAAATGAGACCCGTGACAAGAAGCGATCCCACTTGTCTTCCGTTTCTCGGTTCGGATATTCTCTGAGCACCTCGAATCTCATCGTATTCTGCGATCGCTTGTTTGAACGTCTGACGGGCGTCTTGCTCGTTCCTCTTATCTCGCTCGGACAGCAGTTATTCGGAGCAGCGGCTGGTGTATCCCGGAAAAATACTACCAGCAAATGCCGCGATAACCATCGCTCGAGATATTTTCGTCGAGGATGCGTACGAGGTCGATCACCACGCGGTCGCCATCTGCGGCCCGAGCCACTGTTTTGAATTCGTCGCTCTTGTTGCCGATGACGATGACTTGGGAATGCTCTACCACCTCGGCGACCGTTTCTGCCATTAGTCTTGAGATGTGCGGGATCTCTTGCTCGATGTATTCCTTATTTGCCCCGACCAGCCGGGCGAGCGAAACCTCTTTGTCATAGAGCCGCACGTCGTAGCCCTTGCCTATCATTCGCTCGATCACGCTGACCACCGGCGACTCACGAAGATCGTCGGTCCCGGCCTTGAAAGCGAACCCGAGGAAGCCGATGCTTTTTTTGCCGGTCCTTACGATCATATTTACGGCACGTTCGATCTGGAGAAGGTTGCTTTCAAGCGTTGCCTCAAGAACCGGTACGGGAACATCGAGCTGGCGCGCCTTGTATGTTAGGGCTCGAAGGTCTTTCGGCAGGCACGAACCGCCAAACGCGAATCCGGGCTTGAGGTAATAGGGCGAAAGGTTCAATTTCGTGTCCTTTACGAAGACCTCCATCACCTCGTGGCTATCGATGCCTGATTCTTTGCAGATATTTCCTATCTCGTTCGCAAAAGCGACCTTCAGCCCATGAAAGCAGTTGCAGGCATATTTGACCATCTCGGCCGCTTTGACAGAGGTCAGGTGAAGCGGAGCGTCGATGTTCTTGTACATTTCGGCGAGCCGTTCTGCCGCTTCCGGCTGATCGGAACCGATCAGCGTGAACGGCGGGGCATAGAAATCCTTGATCGAACTCCCCTCGCGAAGAAACTCCGGATTAACGCAAAGATCGAAGTCGGTTCCAGCCAGCTTTCCGGAAGTTCGCTCTAGAGCCGGTTTAACCAGGGATTCGATGGTGCCGGGAAGCATCGTGCTCCGCATAACGACCAAATGGCGGTCACTCTTTTCGGCGATCGCTGACCCGATCTGCTCACTGACGCGCTCAACGTAGTCCAGCTTCAGCGAGCCGTTGTCGTTTGAGGGCGTGCCGACGCAGACCAGTGAAATATCTGTGTCCGCCACTGCCTCATCCGTATCCGCGGTCGCTCGCAGCCGCCCTTCAGCGACCATTTTCGCGGTCAACTCGGCGATACCTTCCTCAACGATCGGAGATCGGCCCTCATTGATCAATGCGACCTTTGTCGGATTGACGTCGACACCAATGACATCGTGCCCCTCCGCCGCCAAACACGCCGCCGAAACCGCCCCAACGTAACCAAGTCCAAAAACGCTTATTCTCATCTATCACTTCCGGTTGCCCGACGTTTTTCGGAGAATCAGGATATCGCCAGACTCCGCGATAATAGTACCCCGCATCGCCAACTGATTGCGAACATCATCCGAGACTCTAAAGGCCCAAACGTGATCATATTCCGAAAGTATTTGATCCCACTCGCCAAGATTGTTCATCGAAAGCTCGGCATAAGGCTGGGCGGCCCTAAACACCAGCGGCTGCTGTCCTCGAATTGCGAACAACCGCGGCCAGATCACACCGCGGTCAATGTTCGCCAGGCCGATCGACAAAAAACGAATTCTTTCCGTTTTCGGTGTGGCCGAAAGGTATCCGTCGCCATAGGTTACGTAAGTCATCGAGTTCGGCGGAAGGTTCTTATACATCTCGGCCACGTTAAGCAGGTCTTTGCTCATCCCGTGCCAGCGAAAGGCGACGACACTCTGTCTAATTCCAAGCAGAGCAACAAATACAAGGGCGAAAACGAAATGATTCCGAACGGGCTGCTTTGTATCAAATGCTAGAAACAATAGACAAAACGCCGGGAGGATTATCCTTGAATCTGCATCTCCTGCCGTGAACAAGTTGGTCGGGGCCGGGAGAAATAGAATGAAGAAGGTGACCGCTACGAAAAGAAGAGGTCTACTGATGGCCGATCCACCTCTAAACAAAAGAAACACGACCCCGGCAAAGACAACGCTGTAGCAGATGAGATCGATCGCCGGATCATAGCTCAAGAAGGGGCCGAACGAGACGATGATCTTTTTCCACGCACCTTCCCATTCCATCTTGCCCATAGTGCCGGACCCGCGAATGAACAAGAGAAAAGCGATCGACGGTAATACAAACAGTGACGCGTCTGCAAGCCACTTCTTGAAGCTTCGTTCACCGACTCCCTTTGCGAATGTCTGAAAAAGATTATAGAAAATGATGGCGAGTGCTAGGAACGCAAAGGAAGAAAGATGCGAAAGGTAAACACAGGCAACTAAGACAAGCAGTACAAGATAGCCGCGCTTGAACATCGATTCACGCCAGCGAAGCCATAGCCCAAATGTGACCAAGAACACGGCCACGCTGAGAACATAATTCAGGTAGCCGTAGAAGAATGTTCCGCCGTAAAGAAAGAAAGGGGCGATCAAGGAGGTTACGGTTGGGTAACGCCCGTGAACGGCGGACGCTATGATCTGGCAACCAACGAAAAAAAGGACCGCAACTACGCTCAGGAAGATCTTGAACGCCGTCCAGATACCGACGAGACGGGCAAGCGGGACCAGGATAAGGTCCATGCCCATGTTCGGGATCGGTTCGTAAAGGACCTCAAAATGCCGTTGAAAGAACTCGTTCTGGTCGTAGTTCAGGAGAACGTTTATCCTCGCGGCGTGATTCGGAAGGTCGACCAACGGCGGCACGTCAACGACCCAAATCGGTGCGACCATGAGGAACAGCACGAGTGCAATAAGAAGATTTTGATGCGACGGTTTCATTCGGCGAACGTTCAAGGAACGCGGGTGCCTGCTATGGTTCGAGATTGGCACTTTTGGGCGTCGGTTCCGGGGATCTCCTCATGAAGATCTGGTAATGTGACCGGTCATACATAAGTTCATATTCGAGTTCGAGCGTCCGCATGACATGGGAATAGACCTCCGGCGTGCTTCTTCGCCTGCCGTCCAACGCTTCTTCATAAACTTCTTCAATGACGAAAAATCTCGGCAACCGGCCTCGCTCAAATCCGAGCCAGTGGTCGTCCACCACCTGTCCTTCGAAGCCAAGAGCGAAAGCCAGCTCCGCGCTTCCGCAGGCGACATCCCCGGGCTGAGCATTGGACTTTATGAACTCGGCAGCAGGAGTGAACTGATTCGCATATCCGTTCGTTCGCATTTTGAGCACAAGGCCTCCGGCCTGAAGAGCGAGAACAACGAAAATCAACCCGGAGGCAGCAAGCTTGCCGAAACTAGATCGGCGGAAAAGATGGACCATTGCGACCGCCAAAATGATGGAATAGATCGGGACGATGTTGAGCAGATAGTAGCTAAGCTTTTGACCGTCGAGAAGCGTCATTATAACGAAGAAGATCGCTAAAAGGACCAGGACGATATGCGTTCCGCGGCAAGATCTCAATTGCCTAGTGGAAAGAACTATGCCGAGTCCGATCAGGTAAGCAAACAGAACGAGGCTCTTTAACCAGACCGGCCCGCTCGAGCCGGCCGAATGCGAGGCGAGCCCGTAGGCAACAACGTATCGTTCAGTGATCTCCTTTGTGATCGCGGAGACGGGGTCCGCCAGCAAAGCTAACCTTCCGCCGTCTTGGGCGTTACCCCCAAATTGGATCATGAACAGTTCAGGGGCTTGCATGATATACGCACCCCAAGCGATGGCTCCGATAAAGTAGGGCAAGAATGAGAGCAAAACGGTACGCAATGAAAGCTTGGAACGGTCGAAATAGACAACGATGAACCAGAATGCAAAGAAATAGATGATGCCCAGAAAATGCGTAAGGCCGGAAAGTACGACCAGTGTTTGCCCGACAAGTAATGCTACGGGAACGTTCTTCTCTCGCAATAGGAAATAAGCACCAAGGGCCGCCCAGCCGAACGCGGTACAAATGATATCCATTCGCCCGAACGAGCCTCCCATCACAACCACGTAATCGAACGAAAGTAATGCGGCAGTCAGCATGGCGACGGCTTCGTCGTTGAATAAACCGCGCGTAAAGAAAAACACCGCGGCGATCAGGATAAGCCCGAAGACCGTTGAAAGCGTCCGCATCGAAAACAAGCTGAAGCCGACCAACCGGTACCATCCGGCCTGAAGCGGATAGTAGAGCGGAGCTGTCCAATAGGTGTATCTGTCGATTCCTTCGCGGTAGCCGCGGGGTTCGAGTACTAAGGTGCCGGGCTTGCCGTGAAATGCGAGGTTGTATCCGGCACCGGCAAACCAGCCTTCGTCGCTCCAAGGCCGTTTTGTGAGGCTGGTGCCGACGCATAGTGCGGCGAAGACCACCAGAAGCACAGGTAGGATCCAACGAGGCCGAAGTTTTCTCGAAACGCCGTCTGGCATAGGTGATGTCGAGCGATCCGAGTAAAACGAAGTCGGTCAGCTCGGAAAGAAGAATGCATTCGATCGCATCTAGCGAACTTGACCGACCGACCGGGCTTGCAGGTGACCGATGGATTCAGACTCTGCCGCGGCGTCTTTTCGTGTATCGATAACGTCCACGACAATGTCCTCAAACTGCTTCGCGATCGAACGCCAGCCGAACTTGTCCCGGACAACGCGACACGCGGTTTCGGCGGTCTTGCTGGCCATTTGACGGTCCTGCAAGAGCGAAATTACACATCGGCTGAACGTGTCCGGTGAATCGCGCAGGACGATCTCATTTCCATCGGTTACCGGGAGGCCTTCGGCTCCGACCGTTGTTGAAACAACGGGTAGGCCCATTGCCATTGCTTCGAAGATCTTCAGCCGCGTTCCGCCGCCGATGCGTATTGGGACGACGAAAACGGCTGCCTCGCGCATATATGGGCGTACGTCATCGACCCGGCCCGTAACCCTAATCGCCGTGTCGCGCTTAGCGAGTTCCAGCAGGTCCGGGAAGGGATCGCGGCCGACAACAGTAAACGTCGCCTCCGGCACCTCTTGTTTGATCAGCGGAAAAATCTCTTTTATGAACCATCGAACAGCATCGCTATTCGGCAACCAATCCATTGAGCCGGTAAAGACAATGTTGGGTTTCGTTGTCCGATCGCCGTTGGCCGGCGTAAAGTAATCGGTATCGACTCCCGTCCCGATGTCGAACACCCGGCCATGCCCATAATCGTTTCTGAAGACCTCAGCATCATCTTTTGATACTGCTACGACCGCATCGAAACGCGAGCAAGCTTGCTTTTCAAATGCCACTGCACGATGCCACTGTGACCGGAGATAAGCCCGCTTCCCGAAATTGTTTGCGACCTGATAATGGCGTTTCCAGATCATAGCTTCGACGTTGTGTTGAAAAAGTAACGTCGGGATGTTGATCTCGTCCGGTAAGTTGATCGCCGGGTGCAGAAAGTCGCAAACGAGTATATCGTGTGCATTTTCAGCCAGTACATCCTCGATCTTCTGCCGCATCGCCGGGGAATGATATTTGGCGATGAAGTATGGAAGTTCAGAGAAGAGATTGCCCGCGATCTCGGCGTAAAAGCGAGGGTTAAATTTGGGGGCAACAGAATGGGGAACCGTGATCAAATTACTGCAATACTCGTTCGAGAGATCACGTGCGTCCGGAGCTGCGTTTCCATCGTCGAGCGTTAGGTACGTGATCTCGTGTTCTTTCCGAAGTTCCTTCAGCATCTGATACGTGCGTATCCGCCCGCCCTTATCGACCGGGTGCAGAAGTTCAGTTTTTAGCCAAAGGATCTTCATTAAATATTCTATGCGGTCGATTCGCCTTCGATCATAGTACGCTGCCAGATCTCAAGGTTGATGAGCGACCATAGACGCTCGTCGTGATTCTCGCCCGTCATGTGCCGTTCGACGATCTGCCGTACCTCCGTCGGTTCGAATAGGCCTCTTGAGAGCGATCGCTCCGAGAGAACATACTCATCTACAAGATGCCGGAATTCACCCCGAAACCATTTGCCGATCGGGACGGGAAATCCCATTTTCCCGCGAGTGAGTATCTCGTCGGGCAAAACGCCTTCCATTGCCTTGCGCAGAACATACTTGGTCGTTCGTCCTCGCAGCTTCATCCGGTTCGGCATGGCGGCCGTGAACTCGACCAGCTTGTGGTCCAGGAACGGCACACGGCTCTCGATCGAGGCCGCCATCGACATTTGGTCCTGCTTCATCAGCAGCTCCTGCAGGTACGTCTTTGTATCTGCGTACAGCATCTTGTCAAGCAGATCGTTCGAATGAACCGATGCAAAAACGCTCGACATCTCTCGGTAAGGGTCGGCCGAACCGTTGAGAAGCTCTTTCGTTCCCGGTGAAAGCAGGTGATCCTGCATTGTCCGCGAAAAGACCGCGAAGTTGTCAAAATACATCGATTCGATCGTCGGTTCCACACAAAGGAAGCTTTTCCTTAAACGATGACGGAGCCTTGAGCCGGCCGGAAGGCCTTCGATCGCCGTTTCGACTACGGCCCGAAGCGGCCGCGATGTTATACCATGGTAGCGACTCCCCAATCGCAGGTTAGAAAGCGTCATCCAATAGCGGCCGTACCCTGCCAAGCTCTCGTCACTCCCTTCTCCCGTGAGCACGACTTTCACATTCTCCGCCGCGAGTTTCGAAACAAAATAGAGAGCGATACTTGAAGGGTGAGCGATCGGCTCGTCCTCGTGCCAGATGAGTTTTGGCAGTGCGGAAAAGAATTCTTCGGGCGCGACCGTTATTTCGTGGTGGTCTGTGGCGAAACGCTCGGCGACCAGTCGTGCATAGCGAAGCTCATTCGCCTCGCGTTCGGCAAATGCCACCGAGAATGTTTTTATCGGGCTATCTACAAGCTCGGACATTACGGCAGCGATCGCACTCGAGTCGATCCCGCCCGAGAGAAACATCCCGAGCGGGACATCGGACATAAGCCGTAACCGAACCGACTCGCGAAACAACTCCGACCAATCGCGGACCCAATCAGCATCCGATCGGGGATCGTCAGTATTCCGTTCAAAGGAGACATCCCAAAACTGTCTTATTGATATCTTCTCGTCCTTGACCGTGAGAGTATGACCGGGAAGAAGCCTCTTGACGCCCGCAAACAGTGTAAGTTCGCCCGAAGGGGCGTGGTTCGCCAGATAATCCGTTAGGGCCCGCATCTCTAGCTCAGGCCGCAACGCATTTGCGGCGAGTAGAGCCTTTATTTCCGACCCGAAATAGAAACTGCCGTCTTCCGATTGTGCATAATAGAGCGGCTTTACGCCTAAGCGGTCTCGGGCGATGAAAAGCTCCTCGCTTCGGGTGTCCCAGATCGCAAATGAGAACATCCCTCGAAACCGTTCCACTGCCGCGGGGCCGTAGGCTTCGTATGCCCGGAGAATTGTCTCGGTGTCGGAAGTCGTCCGAAAAGCAAAGCCGCGTTGTTCGAGTTCGGGACGAAGCTCAAGGTGGTTATAAACCTCGCCGTTGTAGACGATCACTAGCGACCGATCGTCGTTAAACATCGGCTGCTGACCGGTCTTGAGGTCAACGATCGAAAGCCTCCGATGCCCAAGCCCGAGCCGTCCGGAGGTGAAGATGCCTTCCTCATCCGGACCGCGGTGCCGAAGGACATCGCGCATCTGCCGAATAAGCTGTTCATCGGCGATTCGACCGGACGAGCGGGAGTAGAGGATTCCGTTAATGCCGCACACGTCGTTAGATAAAGAAACGGCGTTGCTTACGCAGCCCGTCCAAAGTCGTCCTCCAGCCGAACAATGTCATCCTCGCCAAGATACGGACCCTGCTGAACCTCGATAAAGACGAGCTGGTCGCTGCCGGGGTTCTCGACGCGGTGTGCAGTGCCGACTGCGATATCGACGGCTTCTCCCGCCGAAACGATCCGGTCGTCTCCGTTCAAAGTGACTTTCGCTGTTCCGGCCACGATGAACCAATGCTCAGATCGCTGCGCATGTTTTTGGTAACTGAGTCGCTTACCGGGATGCACCTCGATTCGTTTCACCTTGAAGCCTGTACCCTCGTCGAGCACCGTGAACGAACCCCAGGGCCGCTCATCGTAGATAGGTGAATTGTCGTCACTCACGAGAACCATAAAAGCTACCGTTGAAGATCTAGTCCCAACTAAATACCGTTCGCAATCGAATAGAGCCGTCTGCCCGAAACCGTAATTTCAGAGCCTTTGTTGCCATCAACTTACCATAGATCGGTGAAAAGTGAACGTCTTCGACCGACCATTCGGGTTGATCCACGACGTTATCGCCGTCGATCTTGCATCGGCCTGTAAGAACGAGCGTATTTTCGATCGAGCCGAGATGCAAGGCCACTGAATCTCCCATTAACCTCGGTTCAACATCCGGAGCGAGGATGAAGTTGAGCTCAAAGCTATTTGCCGACCTCGCGTTGATCTCGTCGATGATCTCCAGTCGCCTACCGGCTTCGAATTCGACGGAACGGCGAAATTCAACACCCAACCTTTCGAATCCATCCGTTTCGGCGGACAGCGCCATGCGGTCTTCGGAGGATTCTACGCGGAGCAAACGCGTATTCGCCGTGGACTTCCAGGAGAAAGGGCCGGCCGGGACCGACATTGATTCACCATTGACCAGCAGGGAAGTGTGATATTCAGACGATCGGAAAAGGTTGCGAAGCAAAAGGTCCGCCGTATAAACGTACGTTCCCGGGTCGGCAAAGACCTGACGTCCACCTACGCAGAGCTCGAACGAAAGGGCGTCGGCGTGGGCGTGTCCGCAATTGAGAAAACCGTGCGGTCCGGCGTGGAAAAGAAAATGATCTGCCTTGGTTCCGGCCTGCAATCGATGAACGAACACACCTCCGTCGGGAAAGGAACGTCGGATTGCCGGGGCGGCTGTTGTTTCAGTTCCAAAGAAAGCCTCGAGCTCGGCTCTGGATACAGTCCAGAATAATGATCCGATGGCTCGTTCGGTGTCAATGAGGCCCTCAGACACCGCCTTTCCGGTCACAACAGACAGGCGTGCCAAAGTTGGGCCAATTTCAGTGATCGGGTGCGGATCAGCGGCGAAGAATCGGCCGCCGTCATCGTCGCCAAATATAATGAACGAACCATCCGGCCGGATCAAAGCCTCAAGGTAGTCTTGGAGAAGCGAGAGTCGCGCGATCATTTCTTCAGGGACGGCAAGCCCTTCCCGCCGCCGGATGAGCACCAGGTCAGAGTAGATATCCGCGGTATAACGGGCGTAGTGGCTTGCTTGCTCGACATACGAGCCGTCATTTCGAATATGTTTCGTTATCTGTTCAGACAGCATCTTGAAGCCGAGTTCACGCCAACGCTCAGAATGATCGCCCGCATCGAGAAATGTTCCGATGTAATAAAGCCCGAGAGCCTCGCCGGTCAGGTGTGTATTCGGGGCGAAATAGGTCGAGAGAAAACGCTCAATGTGGCGAGCGTGGATGTAGAGAAGTTTGCTTAGCCGCTCGAGCCTCTTGCCTCGGAAAAGCTCCGTATATTCCAGCAAGCTATAAGTATTTATCCAAGAAATAGCCCGGTATGCGAGTTCGAGGCTGGATAACCAGTTGACCCCGGTTTTGGGCGGATTCGCCTCGCACCACGAATCGAAATGACTTGCGATTGCATCGAGGTACTTCTTATCCAGAGTGAACCAGTAAGATTGAGCCAGCTGAATAAAATACTGATGCCGGTTCAGTTCCCAGATGACCTTTTTGTCGCCGGTTTGCTTCGCGTCGATCTCGTTGATGCGTGTCCAATGAACCTTTGGTGAACGGCGGCCAGAGACGGGATCGAGATGCCAATCGGGATTCGATCCGCCGAAATCAAGCCCCTCATAGCCCAACAGATCGAATTTTCCTTCGATGATACGATCGGCCAAGCTGATGATCCGTTCGGCCTCGCCGGTTGTCGTGAATCGGTCATCCGACGAGCTGACCATGGAGTTTCCGGATGGGACCAAAATCGAGCACGCCCCTTTGCGGATAGAAAGGTCCGCAGGGATGCGGCCCGTAACGAGGTCAAAGCCCGCAGCTTCCGCCGCGGCATAAACGGCGCTTACAGACCGCTCGCGGAGTTCGCGAAAGCTGCGTCCCTTGAGTTTTCGCAGCGGTCCGATCATCTCTTTTTGGCCAGCGAGCGGTATAGCTCGACCCACTGTTCGGAGACGCGTTCCCATGTGTAGCGAGAGACCTCGTTCCGAGCTTCGGCGGACAACCTGCCTGCGAGGCCCGCTTCGTTGAAAGGCCGAAGGGCATTAGCAGCAAGCCCGGCATCGTCATCAATATCCGAGAGCAGGCCCGTCCGATCGTGCTCGACTATGTACGGTATCCCGCCGGCATTCGTCGAGACAACCGGGAGCCCGGCAGAGAACGCCTCGATGATCGAGTTCGGCATATTATCAATGCTCGATGCGTTGAGGTAAACGTCAGCTTCGTCGTAGATCTTGGGCATTTCAGCAGGCGGAACCGACCCTCGGAAGTCGAAGTTTCTCAACTCAAGAGCTCCCGCGAGTTCGCGGAGAGCATTTCGCTCAGGCCCATCGCCAACGATGATAAGCTCTGCTTCCGGGATCGATCGCTGGATACGAGCAAATGCCCGCAGCACGCACGCCACATTGTAATGGGCCTCAAAGTTTCGATTTGAAAGAAAAACAGGCCTGAATGGTTCTCGCTGGCGAAAACTGAACTTCTCGGTCTCGACAAAGTTGTAGATCGCCTCCGCATGCAACCCGAATTTACCGAACACATCGACCAAGTAACCCGAAGGCACGACGATCTTGTCGAACTTCCGAATGGTCGGTACGGCACTTCGCCAGCGCGTCAAGTGGTCCTCGGCTTCGCCGCTGCGGTAGTTTAGTATCGTCGGTTTGCCAAAGACTTTTGAAATTGCCAGGGCGGGCGTCGGGCTGATGACGAAGGAAAAATAGGACGCCGAAAAAATATGGATCACATCGAACGACCGCACCCGCAAAATGAGATCGAGAATGTACTTCGGGATCGTGACAAGCGTTCGAGCGTACTTTATCTTCTGAATCGCCGGCCAAAATTGTGGATTTATCGGCTGAAGCTCGACCGATAGACCCGGCACATTGGCGAGCCGCCCGAGCAATCGCTCGGCCTGCACCGTCTGCCCGCCGACGATCGGCAGGGAAGGTGCGACAATTAGCACCTTTACTGTATTGTTTTCTTCCGGTCGATTATTCAAGGCAGATGAACCTTCGGTGACATTATCGGTCAAGAAGCTCGTTGTAAAGTGAGTTTACCGCCGCAAGCTGGGCCGTATCCGAAAAGCGTTCCAAGGCAGCCTTCCGGCCGGCGGAGCCCATCCTGACCGCTAGGTCACTGTCGTTCAACAACGATGAGATCGCCGAGGCAAGAGCGGCTTCGTCGTTTGATGGAACAACGAATCCGGATTCGCCGTGCATGACTGCCTCACGAGCACCGCCGACATCTGTAGCGACCACAGGAAGCCCGGCAGCCATGTATTCCAATATAGCATTAGAAAATCCTTCGGAACGCGAACAGAGAACTCCGACATCCGAAACGGAAAGCAATGCGCCGACGTCCGATCGCGGGCCGAGGAATCTGCATTTTTCGGCAACCCCAAGTTCATTCGCCATCTTCTCATAACGGGGCTGAAGCTCCCCTTCGCCGACGATCATAAATATTGCATCTTCATTATCTGCCGCAACTCTCTTCGCCGATCGCAGGAAAAGCTCGTGGTTCTTAACATCGCTCCGCATGTTGGCAACGATCGTCACGAGCTTAGACTCGAGCTTAACGTTGATAGCAAGGGCTGACAAAGCTTCGGTTCGGTCGCCGGTCGGCCGATTAACAAAGCACCGTGGATCAAGGCCGTTATAGATCGTGACGATCTTTTCAGCGGAAACGCCGGCTTCGGTCAGGAACCCACGGATCGCCTCGGAATTTACAACGATCCGATGGGCCGCACGAAAGACTTGCTTTTCGACAAAGAGCTGTTTGGGCGTCTTACTGTGCGTTTCGCGTTTGGACGCGACCCGCTTTACACCCGAAAACATAGCGCTGGCCATTCCGAAGATGTTCGTGTAAAAATCGTGTGTATGAATGAGTTCGATCTCTTCCTTACGAATGAATCGTGCTAGATCTCGTACTTGCCGTGCAAAATTCACGTCGTAGAAACTACTGAGCGGAAAGCTGCGGATCTCGCCACTATATTCGAGGTCCTTCGCCAGCGGACCGGCCGGATCAAGGCACGCTACTCGCACATCGAACATTCCTTGGCGAACAAGCCTGTTTGTAAGCCTTACGGCTTGCAGTTCTGAACCACCTAGCTCAAAACTCCCGATCAGCTCAAGAATTCGTTTCTTACTCATTTGGCTGCGTGTTCTGCCTCATAGCGAAGCCATAGTTCGAGAACGTATAGATACCAGAACTGTCTTGGAGCGGTCGAGCCCGGGGCGAGTTTACGGAACGAACTCAAGACCTCGTCGCGATCAACGATCCCTTCGGCAGCGAGCCGGCCATCAGATATCGAATCAATAAATGCATCTCGCCACTCGCTCGTAAGCCAACGCTCGGCCGGAACCATGAAGCCCTGCTTTTTTCGGTTTGCTACCTCCGGCCCGATCCTTTTTCGTGCGATCTCACGTAGTATCGCTTTTAGGGTTCCGCCTTGAAGACGGTCCTTTGGCGCGATCCTAGTCGCATATTCCCAAAGCCCGATATCGAGGAACGGGGAACGCGCCTCGAGGGCGTGGTACATCGTTGCTCCGTCAACCTTTGGCAGATACTCCCCGACGAAGCGGGTTCGAAGATCATACTCCAAAAAATCCTCAAGGAGGTGCGAACCAGCTCTCGACAGAGTTTCGGCCTCATCCGACCTTGCGCAGGCATCAGCAAGCCGAGGTCCGAACAGCCGATCTCGGCGGTAAAACGGCAACCCGTCGCGAACCTCCGAGACCGCCCTTAAACCACCTGAAGCGTACGATGAAAAAGAACGGATACGCTTCGTGGAGCCAGTGTTCGGAAGCGCTTTAGCGAGTGCTTCCAATGCACCGCGGCCAAGCGATCCGGTAATCCGGGCCAAACGCGAAGCAATCAGAAAGTGCCGATGTTCAGGATAACCCAGAAAAACATCGTCACCCCCGTCCCCCGTCAACAAGACCTTGGCATTCGCTCGAACGAGTTCCGATATCGAGAGCATTCCGAGCGCGGATGAGCAGGCAAACGGCTCTGAAAATGCTTCAGCAAGGAGTTCAACCCTTGGCAGTTCGTCCGAAGACAACGGCAAGATCGTCAGATCAATGCCGAGGAGCGACGCCGTTTCACGGGCGGCCGCGCTTTCATCGAACTGGTCGTCCGGTGTCCCGACAGAGTATGCCTTAATCTCGGCGCCGAGTTTCGATATCGCCCAGCAAACAAGGCTTGAATCAATGCCGCCGCTGAGCAGGGCCGCAACCGGGACATCGGCCTGGAGGCGCTTCTCGACCGCAGCCAAAAATAGACGTTCGGTTTCATCACAGGCTACTGAAAACGAAACCTGATCGTACGGCCCTCCCAGGTTCGGCTGCCAATAGGTGCGTCTTGACGTAACACCGCCGCTCCATTCCAGGATCTCGCCGGGGCGGACCTTCTCGATCCCGCTGTAGATCGACATTCCATCCGTAAGGAAACCGAACTCGAGGTATTCGAGAATGCCTTCGTTCGAGAGATCCGATGTAGGCAATGCCGAACGCAGCGATCGAACAGTTGATGCGAAGGCGATCGTCTTTCCAATGGCGGAAAAAATGAGTGGCTTTACACCGAGCCGATCGCGCACCAAAAAGAGTTGTTGACTGCGGTCATCCCAGATCGCGAACGCAAACATCCCGTCAATCTTCTCCGCGAGCCGGTCGATTCCCCATTCAAGATAACCGTTTAGCAGAACCTCGGTGTCAGTTTCGCTTTGAAAACTGTGGCTCCGTGCTTCAAGCTCGGCACGTAGTTGCTTGAAATTGTAAATCGCGCCGTTGAACACGATGCCGACATCGCCCTTTTCCGATCGCATCGGCTGGTGCCCGGTTGGCGATAGATCGAAGATCGAAAGCCGACGGTGGCCGAGGGTCGCAAGGTGCCATTCTTCGAGACCTTCGTCGTCAGGCCCACGGCGTGCGAGCGCGGCTGTCATACGGGCCACGGCTGCCCGCCGCTGCCCGGGCTCGATATCGCCAACGTATCCTGCAATTCCGCACATGCTTCTTTACTTATACACTAGCGTCGCGAACCGTATCCCGAGCGGTTGAATCCATGATCGGACGTAGCTTGTAATCGCGATATTGACCCGGCGAACCGGAATTTCCATCGACCGCAGCGACGATCATGTTATAGACCTCGCGCGCGGAGGCGAAATGCAATTTGAACCTCCCGGTGCGCTCGCCGAACTCAATGATCTCGGAAAACGCCCGCTTAGCCTCTTCGCCGATGCAGGCAGATTGGTCTTCATCGAAGAAGCCGTGACAATGGAGTTTAATGAAATTCCATTCGGGCCGGCCTTTTACGGTAACGTTCGCGCCGGCCCAGCGATCGAGCCGTTGGAGATCTGTCTTTCGGAAATGAGCCAACTCGCCGTTCTCCAGTTTTGGGAATGGCGTAGAGCGACGACGATGGGACCAATCGAATCGCAGCGGACCGGTTATCAAGATAGGGAGCCGCGGAGATGCTCCGCCAACCACCAACCGCTTCTCACGGCGATGGGGAGCCCTTTCGCCGTGCGGCCGACCGCATTCGTAGATGGAGTTCAGCACCGGTACCTGGCTGACGTCAGGTGCTGACGGCAGTGTCATGTCGATGTAGCATCCGGTTTCCGCAAGGATCTCCATTTCATTATCAACGCCGCAATAATGTCCTTGTGCCGAATTGGCAAGGGCCCAGTTTCCGTGAACGAAGGCGTACATCGGTTGCCCTTGGCCGTTCATCCGAGACAGGCACCCGTGATCCTCAGCGAGACGGTCGCGGAAATCGAGAAGCTGCCGCCTTAAATTCTCAGGTGTGTCCGGTTTATCAACGCCGTGATGAAGGTGAACTTCGACCTCTCCAAGCCCCGCACGCTGCAGGTCCGCGAGTGTGTCTAGTATCTCCTTCTCGTATTGTTCGCCCGGGTAGAAATTCGTGTGTCGAAATTTTGTGCCGTCAGAATCCAAAACGGAGGTTCCGATCGTCTCAGCCAACTTGCACCAATCTTCCAGTCGTCTCTTCTGGGTGTCGAGGTCATGCATTTCCGAACCCTTCCAGGACGGCTCAAAGTGGTTGGCGATACAAATTATCAGGTGCTTCGGCGTGTCCGGATCGTACTCTACCAGCGCTCTTGACCGCGAGGCCGGGTATTTGGCCAGCCACGGTAGTGCGTTCATCAGTCTTGTGGCAAATCCAGACATTGTTCAAGCTTTCCCGATGAGGTAGGTTCGGCCGCCGGCCCCTTCCGCATCAAACTCTGAAATGGCTCGCAAACCCGCTGCATTAAGCTCGCGAGTGAGCATTGATCGCGTATGAAAGGTTTCCTTACCTTTCCAAAAGTTCCCCGCCGGCTGCTTACCGGTCAAGAGGAAAAAGACGCCGCCAGCAAAGCAAATGACCGGATAGGCAAATCCCTTTAGCGACATTTCAGCAAGCCGCCTTCTAATCATAAGAAGGTAGAACTTCGGCGTGTGAATGGTAAGCAGCAGAAGCCCGCTCGGTGCCAAAACGCGAGCAATCTCACGAATTGCCGTCGCCGAGTTCATATAGGGAAGTGCGACACGACAGATCACCAAGTCAAAGAATTCCGCTGGGAATGGCAAATGCTCGCCCGCAGAATTGATGAAAATTGCGCGATCATCTCCGGCGTTTGATCGTAGCTTTCTAAAGACCTCGCCGGCGGCAAACTGTATATCGGCCCCTACTTTTAATTCGATCGAATCATCATTGAACTTCATCAGCTCTTGTCCGGCGCCGCACCCGAGGTCGAGAATACGTTTTGGTGACAACTGCCTGACCTGCTCAAGCGAAGGGTCTGCCAGTTTCGCGGCACGTCCTTCGAACAGAGCGATCTCGCTTGCAAGATATTCAAGATATTCCTTTTGGCTTTCTTCCGGCACGTCAGACAATACTGCGGATAGTGGCCTATTTCCAAACACTTAATGTGTTCGTGAGCCTTAAGCAGAGCCTCCTCGAAGTAATCTGCGCGTTGACCGCTTTACGCCCTCGAGACCGGTATAGTTCTGCAGAAAAGCCAACATATCGTCTTCGGCAGGGATGCGCGGAAGAAGGTCAAGATCGTCTTCTCGTCGGCAATAACCAAAGTCAGATGATACGGCTGATCTATATCCTGCATTCCTTACCGCCAACCTCGCCCCATCGTCGAATGAGCCGTTCGGGTAACAAAAGTGCGAAATCTCGAGTCCGGTTAGCTCTGCAAGCCTGCGTCTGGATTCTTTAGCTTCTGATTCTTGTTCGCGCGCCGTGATACGGTTCATCAGCGGATGTGAGATCGTGTGTGACCCAATGGTGATGCCGTTCGTGCCCATTTCGGCCGCCTCAGCGGCATTGAACCCTGAGTACTCTGCCGGCGGCGTTTCCGGCAGATGAACCCCAAGGTCGTCCGCGAGCTTTTCGAGAGCGATCTCCTTATCGTCGTTGCTCATCTGCTTCAATGCCTCGTTCAGCATCGAGGCCGCATCGAGCCGCGATCCTGAATCGGACAAGGGTATTGAAAAACGCCTGCTCCCGACCGATGTTTCCACGCGATCGGCGTTTGTGTGCTCCGTTACATAACGCGCTTTGTCGGTCCAGAGCCAGGCTTTACCCTCCATAAATGATGACACCACATACATCGTAGCCGGGAGTCCAAGTTTTCTTAGTATCGGGTACGCTATTTCATAAGAATCCCGATATCCGTCGTCGATCGTTATAACGGTCGAAAAATCGGGAAGCCGCTTCTTGCCGGTCAAGCCGTCGATCGCCTCATCGATCGTGATGACCCTCGCATACCTTTTCAAGTATTTCAACTGCCGTTCGAACTCGGCTGCACTGATCCGATGAGGATGTTTCTCCTTTGAAAAGCGATGATACATCAATACTCTGAGCCGCCGTTTCATTCGAGTCTCGAACAAACGGAGAACTTTGAGTTGATTCATTGCCGAAATGATCTTTTTCTTGAGCATGTTCGAAAGCAAGCCGTAATGGCTCTGAATATGTGAAATGCCTGATCGTTGAGCGGGTCAACTACAGCATCCTGAAACGCCGCTTCAACTCGGCACGCAGGTTCTCCTTTTCCTTGAACGTTGGCAGCCGATATCGTTTACCGAGCGACGTATCCTGCCTTACGCGGGTTGCCGTGCCATTGGCGATAGAGACGATCGCGTTAGTCATCAACTCAACCGACGGCATGACCAAGCCTTCCCGAAAATCCGCAAGAAATTGCTCAAACTCAGCCCCGTATCGTTTTTGGTCATAGTCGAGAGGCACAAAATCCTGAGCGACGATATCGCCGGTATCTACCTTCTCCTCGACAAAATGAACCGTGATCCCGACCCGGTCCTCGTTGTTCAATAGTTCCCAAAATACCGTTGGCCCACCGCGATAATACGGCGCATGGCCTTGATGCAGATTGATCGATCCAAGCCGGGGCAGGCCGAAAACGGATCTTTTCACGATGTTGGTCCCCCAGATAACACCGAGGTCCGCATTGATGGACCGGATCAATTCGATCGACTTCGGAAGATGAAAATTCTCAACCGCAAAGAACGGGATAGCGTTATTGTCCGCCACACATCGCAGGCCATCTGCCGACCCCGAGTGACCTTCGCTTTTCGTTTTCCGGCTTCGGAAAATCGGAAGCTTCTTAACTGTCGCGAGCCACCCGTCGTACTTAACCGATCGACGTATCTTTTCGGTCAGCGTTCGTTTCGGTTCAGTGGCTGTTTCGACGATTACCGCACCGACCTCGATCTCACGTTGTCGGGCGATCGCTTCAATGAAAGGCTCACAGCCGCCGTGTGTCAGAATAACGATCCGAAAAGGCCTATCAGACCGATCTGCCGGTATCGTTATTTCTGCGATGTGTTCAGGTGCTGCCGTAGCCATCGGAATTCGGTCATTAAAGGTACCGGTCCATCCACAATTCAAGCATGAACAGCAGCCAAAGTGAATAAGCGTGATCTCTTCTGCGTTCTTTGTGCTCGTTTAGCAAGAGCTCGATGTATTCAACATTGAAGTACTCTCTGGTAGCTCGCCCATCAAGGAGCGTCTCCCGAATTCGATCATGTAACTCGCGATTTATCCATTCGACGATCGGAACGCCGAAGCCCTGTTTCTGCCGATACAGAATCTCATCAGGAACGAGCCCGCTGACTGCTTTCTTGAAGATGGCCTTTGTTTCACCGTTTTCGACCTTGAATCGGGTTGGGATCGCGCCAGCGAGTTCGATCAACTTATGGTCGAGAAGCGGAGCTCGAGCCTCGAGGGAACTCGCCATCGACATCCGGTCCACTTTCACCATCACATCGCTCGGAAGATAGGTGACCGAATCCAATTGAAGCAGGTGCCCTAATGGGTCTTCGTTGAATTGCTCAGATGCGATATGAGCGAACTCTGATTCGCCGCAGGCAAACGAACCGTTCAGACGATCAAAGGAGGCGGCGGAATAGAGCTTCTGACGCCGTTGCCGATTGAAGTGTGAGACCAGATCGATATATCGGCCGACCGGGTCGTGAGAGAGATTGTTTAGAAAGTACTTTCCAGGAAAACTCTCGGGAGCCGTGTCTGCGAGCTTTGCGCAAATTCGCTTGACCGGTGATGGCAGGCGATCGCTCCAAGACCTCGAAAGATATGTCAGATAACGGGAATAGCCGGCAAACAGTTCGTCGCCGCCATCGCCCGATAGCACAACGGTCACATGCTCCCGTGCGAGCTTGGACACCATGTAGGTCGGAAGTGACGACGGATCTGCGAAGGGCTCATCGAAATGCCAAACAAGATCATCGACAATACTCACAAGGTCTGGCGTGACTATGAACTCGTGATGGTCGGTTCCGAAGTGGTCGGCAGCGATACGTGCATACTTCAATTCGCTGAAAGTATCTTCGTTGAACCCTATGGAGAAAGTCTTGACCGGCTCTGGCGAGATCTTAGACATCAGCCCGACCACGGCCGACGAATCGACACCTCCGGAGAGGAATGCTCCGAGCGGCACGTCCGAAATCATTCGAATCCGCACGGCTTCTTCGAGTGTCTCGCGAAGTTCGGTGACCATTTGATCCGAGGTCCTTCCGGAATCATGCGACAGCGGAAAGCTCCAGTATCGATCTTCCGCGATCTTTCCGGTCGAGAAACGGAGAAAACATCCCGGCTGAACCTTACTGATCCCGCTGAAGATACACTGGCTCTCCGGAACGTATCCAAATGTCAAATAGCTGTCCAGAGCCTTGGTATCGATCTCTCGTCGGACATCAGGGTGCAACAATACCGATTTGATCTCGGATCCGAAAACAAACGTGCCGTCCGGGAGCAGAGAATAGAAGAGAGGCTTCTTTCCGACGCGGTCGCGGGCGAGAAAAAGTACTTCTTCAACGGAGTCCCAGATCGCGAACGCGAACATGCCACGTAAACGCTGTACGCAATCAACTCCATACGCTTCGAAAGCGTGCAGAATCGTTTCTGTATCGGAATTTGTTCGAAACTGGTAACCGCGGGATTCGAGATCGGCCTTCAGCTCACGATAGTTATAGATCTCGCCGTTGAAAACGATCGCATATCGTTTGTCGTCCGAAAACATCGGCTGCTGACCGGTCACAAGGTCAATGATCGCGAGCCGCCGCATCCCGAGTGCTGCCCGGCCCATGACGACAGTCCCCTGATCATCGGGCCCGCGGTGGGCGATCGCTTCACACATAAGCCCCAACAAGGCGCCGCGATCAATAGATAAGTCGTTTTTCTCCGGTGATATAAATCCGGCAATACCACACATAATTTCGAGCTAATTGCCCGTACTGCCGAGAAACGTGACGAGAAGGGGCATTCGTAAGGACGCAGGCAGGCTATTTCGGTTGGGCATACGACGTCTGAACCGTTAAAGGCTGATCGGAGGCTTTGTTTGGTTCTACTTTCATATCGAGCCGGGACGCCTGAGCTACTTCATCGAAATCGAAGCGAAATGAGCGCGCCTTGATCACTGTCATAAGCCTCCGGTAGGACTTTACGAACGGAAGAAAGTAAAGTCGCGGAACGGTCGAAAAATCGGCTGGATCAACCTCAGGGACCCCAAACTTGATCTCTTCACGCTCTTTCGGGACGTACAAAGAACCAAACATCCAGTCCCAAATGGCGAACGTGAACCCGTAGTTCTTGTTCCAATGCTTGCGGTCGATACTGTGATGGATCTGATGCTGGGCAGGGCTAACGAATATGTGGCTCATCTTTGGGCCGTACGATAACCAAATATGTGAGTGCCGCAATTGATAGACCGAGATGTAATAGGCGAAAGTGAAAATATTCAGCCCAAAGATCGTCAATTCCGAAACAACATTTCCGGAAACAGCAGTATACGTTGCGGCAAACGCTCCGCCGACAACTCCATAAACGATCCCGTTTACCATGTCGTCCATCGGATGATTTCGATGAACCGTAACAGGCGTCAGAACCTCGGCGGAATGGTGAACTTCATGAAAAGGCCAGAGGAACGGGATCTTGTGCAGCAAATAATGCGAAAAGAAAACCGAGAAATCCAGGGCAGCAATTCCGATCAGCGTGACCACCGCGAGGCGGACGTAATAATGCGAATTAGCGAACAAGCCAAAGGTCAGATCGACCTGAAAACTCCCGAGAATGACATAAACCAACTGCCCAACGCCGGCAACAAGCGGGAAGTAAAGAAAGAACCGGATAAGCAGGTCGAAACCAACAAATTTGTAATCTACGATCGCCGAGGGATGGGCGTAAATATTTCGAGGAAAAATGTATGAGAACGCCGAGCCTTGGTACTCATTTGGCAATTCCCGACGATAAACATAGTAAACCGCGAGGGCGCATAAGAACCCCGAGACAAGATAAAGGATCCCTGTCTTGCTCTCCAATGAAACGAAAACACTGGGCCCGCGGTAGAGCGTCGTAAGAAAAGCGCTCCACGACTCGAACGGCCGGTACCAAAGTCCGAGCGCTTTCTCGAAAAGTTCTTGCAGGGTGATGAATATTAAAGCGAATCCAATTGCCATTTCGTAACCTGAAAATACTTACCAGCGACCCACAATTTGCGGAACTTCGATGGCATAATACTTTCAAAAGCCTGCGTTTTTTAGAATCTCAGCCAAGAATATGCCAAAGCGACGGCTATTGCAAGGATTTTGCTCGCTCGGGTTACTTTAGGAGTACGAGATTGGATATAATCAGCCTAGCCCGTTGCAGCGAATGCAGTCCTAAGAGTGCTACTCGCATTTGCCTCTCTCGCAACGCGGAAACGCTGATACCAAAGACACTTAGAATCGATTCCCGCACTGTTCTTTTACGATGGAAAAGTACTTTTCGGTCGAACACCGGTCAGGCGAGAATCATGTTCGCGGTGACCTTGAAGCAAGTCTCGGAAACCCGCGCTCATTTGCCTTTGCCAATTGGAAATGGGACGGGAGTGAATTCACATGCACCAACGACCGATACGGGGTCTATCCGATCTACTACTGCAACCTTGGAGACCGCTTTTGGATCTCTTCGTCGATCGATCTGCTTCTTAGGCAAACGGGAGAAACCGAACTGGATGATGATGCCGTCGCATTAGCTTTGCGGCTCGGGAGCAACATCGGAGATGAGACTCTTTTTCGCCGGATCAAAGCTGTCCCGCCGAATTCAACGCTGCGATGGCAAGGCGGGAAGCTTGAGATTCAGTCGGTCCCGAGGGTCGAGCCCGCGGCCTTGAGTGTTTCGCGTGATGAAGCCATCGAACTCTTCAACGCAGCTTTCGCTGAGGCCATTCGCGTCTCTGCCCCGGAAGAGGGAAGCATTGTCGTTCCATTGAGCGGCGGCCGAGATTCCCGCCATATTCTCTTCGAGCTTTACAAGCAAGGGATAGTTCCTGACCGCTGCTTGACAGTTAGGCGACGTGCGGGCTCTCAGGATGAGGATGTTCGCGTTGCCCAAATGATCTGCAAACGGTTAGGCCTTCGTCACGAAACTGTCGAACAGACGGTTGACCGGTTTTCCGCGGAATGCAAGAAGAACGCGGAAACGGGATATTCGGTCCAGGAGCACGGTTGGTTTGTTGCGCTTGGAGATCTCGTCGAAAAGAACCAATGGGCAAATCTCTATGACGGTTTGGCCGGAGACGTGCTCTCCGCCGGATTGTTTCTTGATCGCGAACGCCTCGATATGTTCCAAAACGAGGCCTTCGATCAGCTAGCCGAATCCGTGCTCGGTCCGGAAGGTTATATTCCACGATTGCTGTCAACGAGCTCTCTCGAGCGATTCTCACGCGAGAAGGCCGTCGCCAAGCTAAAGGCCGAGCTAGTTAAGCATGCCTCTGCCCCGAACCCGGTCGGCTCATTTTATTTTTGGAACCGAACCCGAAGGTGCGTTGCGCTAAGTCCTTTTCGACTACTTCGCGATACTCCCAATCTGATCACCCCTTTTCTTGAGCATAAGCTTTTCGACCTGTTGTCATCACTACCGGCTGAGCATTTTCTCGACCACTCGTTTCATACCGAGGCCATTAGCCGAGCATATCCGGAGCTCTCCGATCTGGCCTACGAGGACAAGTCACAAAAACCTATTCCAAGCCGGGTGGAGCTCCGGTCGTTTAATAGCGGGCTCATGAGGTTATCGTTCAACCCGAGACGTCAGGCGATCACAGACCGTCCGTTCTTTGCGATACGCTGGCTGGCCTCGCATGTTTCCTCACGTGCACGGTCGGCAGTAGGCGCTTACGGCGAACTTGCTACAGGCCTGCTGCAACTGGAAAGACTTTGAGCTTTTCAAGCTCTAAACCGAGGCCAGTAATTGCCTATCGCTTTCAGTATCGGGTGCTCTCGATTGATCGCCGAGGAATCCACCAGGCCGAACCAGTAAATCCCGACGAGATAAGTACAAAAAAACAGCAAACCGGCAGCGGCCAGAACCAGGCCGTTTGCAAGCGAATCTGCTAATTTGGCCGACAGCCATGGTAAGGACTCAAGCAACTGCTTCGAGAGCAAGCTTAGGATCGGTGTGTATAAAAGGTAAAGCAGGCAATAAGTTGTCGCACCTGCGATTCCCGATGCGAGCGCCGTTAATGCTGGGCCCTTTAGGAGCTTGATGTCTGAGCGGTTCGCTTCCAGCTTGCGGAGTACAGCGAACGTCAATACAGCCTTCTCCGTCAGCGCCACCAAAACGACAACGAGGATCATATCCGAAAGACCGAAGCTGTTTATACCCAGAACAAGCGTCGCCGTCATACCGACCAGCAACGCGATCCTAAGGTAGAGAAGGAACCTGCCGAGTTCGGGAAATGCACGGACGACCGGATCGTTGATCCAGATCGCAAACGGGATCAAGGTAAGATTGATAAGGAAGATCGGTACGCTGGCAATATAATCTCGCGAGAAAAGAGTGACAATGAACGGTTCGGCCGTGACGAACAGAAATGCATAGAACGGCAGAAAGACGAGCGCGAGCTTGTTCATTGAACGTCCGCTAAGTGCAATGATCTCGCGCTTATCGCCCAGCATCTGCAACTCGCTAATTCGGGGTATAAGGACCGCGGTCACCGATTCGATCATGAGGTTGACGAGTGGCAGTTGGAAACATCCGTAGGCATAGATCGCAAACTCGGCAGGAGTAAAACGGTAGCCGACGAAATAGTTGTGAAGATCTGTTTGAAACACCCAAAGGATCCCGGCGAGGCCGAGCGGTATCGCGTAGGCCAAGTGCCTTCGAAAGAACGTGAAGTCAAAGTTCTTGTAGAAACCGGGAAAGCGGTCGTTCAAATAGTAGAGCAATGCGGCTAGCTGGATGGTTCCTTGCGCTGCGGCCGCGTAGAGAAATCCTTCCGGTGTCGGCCACAAAATCACCGCGAGGATCATCGAAGCAGCCTTTGAAAGATGTATTCCGACAATAACAAACGATGCAAGCCACACCTCGCGGTTTGCAAGTATGACGATCTCAAGCAGAGAACCTACAAGCCAGAGCCAGATAACTGTTGCGATAAGCGGCGAGAGCCGTCCCATTTCCTCATGTTTGAAGAGAATGTTGAGAATATCGGGGTATGCCAATAGGCTAGCGAAGAGAAGCCCGCCTAAAACGAATAGGAATGCAAGGATATTTAATACAGTGGGATTGCGAAGTTCCGGCTCACGTGAAAGAAAGTAATAAGCGCTCATGCCCATTCCAAGCGGCAAGATGTTGATGGCGGTGTTTACGATCAGAAAGACTTGCCGATAAATACCGACCTCATCCTGCGGCATGAGGCGGACCACTAGAACGGGTAGGAAAAAGCTGAGAACGAAACCGAACACCTTCGCCGCCAAGATGATGGAGCTTTGACGACTTAGCGAGAGTTCAACTCTCTTGCTACCGGAATCAACTGTCATGAAGGCCTTAGAAAGCTGTCTTGATCTGAACGGCGAATGAGATCAATGCGTTACACCGAACCACCGGCTCGGGACGGAGGACAAGACTGTAAGAACGAGGATCACTTGTCCGGGTTGTTACGAATCGGTTCCCATTTCTCATACTTTTCCCCAAAAAGGAATTTCGCTAATCCAGCCACGGATGCGAGCGTGATCAAAACGAAATACGCCGGATAGGTGAGGACCGATCGCCGGGAGCTACGCCAGAACGCGATCAATGCCAGAAAGCCGGTGATCCAAAAGAGCGCCTGCATGATCAAGATCACTAGATAGAACAGCGAACCCGAGGCAAGGACAATGCTCGCAAGAAAAATAAGCAGAAAGAAAACAACCGTCAAATACCTTAGCAGCTTATGCGATACCAAAGATATGGCGAAGAAGCCGGACTTCGACGGGTTCATCATATCAACGTTGCGCCAAAGATCCGAAAGCGTCTGCGCAGCAATGCGGGTCCTCATCGCAAATTCCTGGTTTGCGGAGACATTCGTTTCCTCGTCGCAGACGGCAGAAGGTTCAAAGACCGTCCTAAGCCCCTGACGCCGCATCACGGTAGCGATCAGAAAATCTGAACATGCCTCCGGATACATTGGCTTGTACGCGGACCTACGGACCGCATACAAGCATCCGGAAACTCCGATCAATGAACCGGCAAGGCTTTCGTTGACTTTCAGATTTGTTTCATAGCTCCAATAATTACTCGCGCCACGGCCAACCGTGGTTTCGTGAGGGTCATGATAATCGAGCTTCCCGCCGACGCACCCGATGCTTTCATCGGCAAAGTTTGGGATTATCCGTCTTAGAACGTCCGCTTGATAATTCGTTGTAGCGTCCGAGAAAAGTATGATCTCACCGGTTGAGACCGAAACACCAAGATTCTGGGCCGCGGTCTTGCCGAGTCGCTGTTCGGGCCGGATCAACGTCACTCCCTTGTCGGCAAACGATTCGACGATGTTATCCGTTTTATCGGAAGAGAAGTCCGAAACGACGATGATCTCAAGCTTATTTGTCGGATAGTCGATCGCGAGCGTATTTTTGAGTTTGCTTTCAATGTCCTTTTCTTCATTTCGAGCGGCGATCACTATCGAGACCGGGGGCTCAAAATCTTCACGTCGCCAGGGTCGAGGCCGAAGTAGCCGCACGAGCCAAACGAGGAGCGGATAGCCGATATAGATGTAGAACACACCGGCTACGCCAATCCAGAAAACAATGAGCGATAACAAATAGGTATTCATTCAACCCGGGCGGCCCCAAAGTTCCGGCGATCAGAAGCCGCGAGACCCTCGCTTACAGGTATTGATGATCGATCCATTTCTGCCACTCTAGGTATCAATCTACGCAGACCGATGGCAAAGGCGATCGGATAATACACAAACCACAAGTATGCGACAGAAGCAAAAAAGCTCGAAACGACATAGCCGATGATCGCAGCCCACGTGGCAACGACCAAGTAATAAACACGTTCAACCCCTGCCGTTGGAAAAAGTTCCTTTTCGATCCGCGAAAGGGAACGCAGAGGGTAGAAGATCAAGACCAGATAGGCCGCAAAGGCCAGCCAGCCTAGCTCCGATGAGACTTGCGTGTAGGCGTTGTGGGTCTCGAGGCTTTGCGGGCCATATGTCACGCTATTGCCCAAACCAACACCTAACGGATTGCGGATGGTCGTCACGATCGACCGGGTCAGGGCATCTTGTCGTTGGCTATAAGAACCCGAGGCATCCAGGGTCGAGTCAAAGATCGAAACGATCCGCATTCCTATATTTCCCGGTGCGGAAAGTATCAGGACGAAAAGAAACAAACCAGTAAGGGCGAACGCCTTTGTTTTTCGACCGCGTCCGAGGCGACTTAACAGGGCGATCGTGATCGTTGCTATTCCGATCAATCCGCTTCGAGACTGAGTAAGTGTAACCGCTACGAGCATGAGCAGTGCCCCCGCGAGAAGGAGCGTCCGAAACAAAAGGTTTGTCGTGAAGAAAGCAAGTCCGATTGCGATCGGGACAAACATCACCAAGTGCAGTGACATGTCGTTCGGGTTACCGAACATGCCGCCGTAATCGACCACGATGCGATAACCTTCTATCTCAAAGATACCTCGACTATAAAGATCATACGTTTGATAGCTCAGATAGATGCCGATCGCCACGCCCAGGTACATCATTATTCTGACGCGCCGCAATGTGGTCAAGACATTAGTAGTAACGAAAAAGACAAGCAAAAGGGGTAAGAAGGGATCATTGAATCTCTCCCATGCCAGGCCGGGATCGCGAGCGATCGGCATGCTAATGAGTGCGAATGCCCCCATCACGTAAAGGCATTTGACTTCGACCGAAAGCCGACCGAGTAATCCGCCGCGCATCAGCTCCGTGGCAAAGAAAGAGGCCAAAGCGCCAATTGCGCTGACCATCGGAAGAGACCTGATGATGGGAACGGTCGGATAGAACTCGTGTGGCCGAAAATATACCGCGAAAGCAAAGACAGCAACAAAGAAAAAAGTGACCGAATGGCCAACTGACTCAGACTCGTTCGCGACTCGTGTCGCTAGCGTTTCGCTGCCGACCATATGTTTACTCTCGGATCGATCGGTCACCCAACATCACCCCGAGACGATCGATCGACCGAGAAACGGTTCGAATAATAATTTGGCCCCGAATTGCAGCGATATACGCTCAAAGGGATCTTCCAACTAATAAGCATCACAAGATTCACTCAAATTTTTGCCTGCTTCGGGCAGAATGATCTGTAAGAATTATTCCGCCGAAACCGACAAGAAAGGCCGCGGTTCCGTTAAACCCTATTCGTTCGAACCTTCGGTTCATCGAGGTCAATTCACGAACCCACGTACTTCCACCATCGCTGGTCCTTAGAACTACTCCATCGTCACCCGCGGCGAAACCGGTCTTAGCATCAACAAAGTACACGTCATTCAGATCGATATCGACGCTGGGACTCACATCCTGCCACTTTTTCCCCCCATCGTCGGTTGAGAAGATCCGTCCCTTTGCCCCAACGGCCCAGCCGAGCTTCGTATCGACGTAATAAACCGAATTTAGACGCGAGCGGGAAGAGGGAACCGTGGCAGGCATCCAAGTTCCACCGGCGTCTTCTGTGTAAAGGATCGTTCCGTTTCCGCCGACTATTGTGCCGCGGCTTTGACTTGTCATCTGACCCGACATCAGCAGGGCTTTCGAGCTAAAGCGAGTTCTAGCGAATCTGCTTTTGTCTGCTGTCGGGGTAAGTATCGTTCCCATCTCACCGACAATGAACCCGATGCCGCCGTCGAAACCGGGGATGAAACGAACAAAGCGTTCAGGGCCGGATTCGATGGCTATCGGCGACCAAGTGTCGCCGCCGTCGGCCGTCTCAAACAGCTCGGTTGACACACCACTGCGTCCAAAAGGGCTTGCCTCGGCTAGTATCCAACCCCGATTCGGGCTCGAAAAGAAGACATCTTTTATGTCATTCGCGGTCGGGCTTTCGGCTTTCGACCATTGAACACCGCCGTCGGTCGATCGCAAAAGAATACCGTCAGACCCACCGATCCATCCATTTCTTGCATCGGGAAAATGGATGGTGCGAAGCCAGGCAAGCGTTCCGGAATCAACGCGGACCCACGGTTCCGCTGCAAAGGCATTTCCAAAAGCAGCAACAGCAAGGACAATCGCACTTGAAAGAAATAGAGGCCTCATTCTAAAGAGCCTATAGCGGGCTGCCAAACAGGATCCTGACGGCACTTGCCCGACCGATTATGTCGAAGATCTTGGTAAGGCTCCAGCGTTTTTCCGGGACGATTATTTGGTCGCCCGGCTGCAAATATGGCACGGGTTGTTTACCCTGAAGCATTTTTTCAAGGTCCAAGACCGACTGAGACAGCTGCCCGCTTCGCTCCATTCGCACTAAAACGACTCGGTTCCGGTCTCCTTTCTCGACGATGCCGCCGGCCTCGGCGATAGCTTCATAGAGTGAATATTTCCGATTCATCGGTCGAATACCGGGTGTCGCTACGCGGCCGAGAACGCTAAAGCGTGCAGATCCGACCTTATCCAGGGTAACGGTTACCTGAGGATCGATTATGTATTCATTCAGCTCCTTTTGAATGATCTCGGCAACCTGTTCGGTCGTCTTTCCGCCAACGAATATTCCTCCGCGTATCAGTGGATACGAAATTCTCGCTGTCGGCGGCACGACGATTCCGGATTTCGAGTAGTTCGCGTGGCCAAAGACATCGACCGAGATGACATCCTCGGGCCCAAGAACGTACTCGGCAAGAAAATTATCGTAAAAGGGCAAAAGCGATTCTTCGCTCTCATTGCTATCGGCACTGGCCGGCGGAGTCGCGGTCGGGATCGGTACTGGCGATGTGAGTGGTACCTTGCCGCCAGCCTCTGCCGCGATGGCGAAGGTAAGGCAGAAAAGGGCCACTATCGATATTAAATACTTCATCATTCACACCCTCCGACCATCTTTTGCAGATCTGTGGATTGCGGTTTCGGTCACTAACGGCCACCTCGGCCGAACAAAATAGTCTTTACGGTTTCGAACAAAATCACAAGATCGAGTGAGATCGACTGATTCTTGATGTAATAGAGATCATATTCAAGCTTATTTCTTGATTCCTCGATCGATGCACCGTAAGGATAGTTGACCTGTGCCCAGCCCGTAAGGCCGGGGGTTACCAAGTGACGGTATTCATAGTACGGAATACTCTCAGCAAGTTTGGCAACAAACTCCGGCCGTTCAGGCCTCGGGCCAACGAAACTCATATCTCCTTTTATTATATTCCAGAACTGCGGTATCTCATCGAGCCTGAGTTTTCGGATAACACGTCCGACCCGCGTAGTTCGGTCGTCGGAAACACTCGCCCAGACCGCTCCGTCTCGTTCGGCGTCAACCCGCATAGATCGAAATTTGACCAAAGTAAAATGCTTTCCGTTCTTCCCAACACGCGTCTGCTTATAGAAGATCGGTCCGCGGGACTCTAATTTGATCGCGAGTGCGGTTAACAGCGCAAATGGAAACGAAGTTATCAGGCCTACAAATGCGAGTATGCGCTGCGAGAAATCGCGGAAGACCTGCATTATGCGTGTCTCGCGCGGCCTTGCGGAGAAGATAAGCCAGGAGGGTAGTAGGCTATCCAAGTGCACTTTTCCGGTAACTCGCTCTAAATACGTCGTGGATTCCTCTATCGCAAGACCGCCGGAAAGACGAAGCTTCAGAAGCATATCGAGGGGAAACTTTCCACGGCGGTCCGAGACGCCGACAACCACCCTTGACACGCGTTCTTCACCGATCACCCGTTCGAGTTCGCTCAACTGCCCAAGATATTCGAGGGAGGAGAGCGGACGGTTCCCGTTCAGCTTTTCGCCGCTGACGAAACCGACAATTCGATACCCAAGGTCACGTCGGTTCAGGGTTGCATAATTCATCTCGTCGATCGCCGGACCGCTTCCGACAAGAACAACGCGTTCACCGATCTCCGGGTGGCCCAGATAATAGTGTATCGCCATCCGAGAGCCGAGAAGAAAAAGAAGAATGATCGGGGCAGAAAGTGCGGCAATGCCCCGGCCAACCATGAATTGCGGAAAGAAAAAGTAGATAACGGCCAGAAAAAGCCAAGTCGTCCCAAGCGATTGGATCAACCGTACGATAAGCTCCTGGCGACTGCTGATAACCGAAAAGTCGTAGAGATCGAAAAGGTATAGTGTGCTGATGCTAGCTACGAGTGCAAAAAGGATCTTTATCGGAGCAAATTCGTGTCCGAGCCACGCGAGTCCTTCGACCATTCCCAATCGCCCGATAGCTGCGAGAATGAACCCAAGTGCGACGAACACGATATCCGCGAAGAGTAAAACAACTGCCCTGGCATTGATGCGAGTATTCATCGCCGTTTCTCATTCTTCGCAGGTCCGTTCGGAAAACTAGTCTCGGGCGTTCCGGTAGTTCGAATAGTAATAGTAATCCCGATTAATAAGAGCTTCTTCCGATTGGTTCATAACCACGGCAAGCAATTTTTCTTTTGGCAGTGTGCCAAGCATGCGATCCAGATCTTGATAATTCACTTCCGAGGACCGGACAACTAGTATTCCGGCGTCCGCGACCTGGAGAATAGAGGCCGCATCTGTAAATAGGCTTAACGGCGGAGCGTCGATGATCGTGAAATCGAACCGCGAGACGACCTCGTCAAGGATGACCTTGAATTTTGGACTTGAAAGCAACTCCGCGGCTTCGTCTCGGGCGTCTCCCCCTTGAATAAGCCCCAACCCAGCAGGCTCAAGGAGCAGCATTACATCATCTATCCGCATTCCGTCGCGCAAGACCTCTGAGAGCCCAGGTTGTCTCTTGATGCCAAGATATTCCTCAAGGCTTGGTTTTCGAAGATCACCGTCTATCAAGGCCGTCCGGATGCCGTCAGTCTGGGCGAGCAACCAAGACAGGTTTATTGCTGTGATCGACTTTCCTTCAGCCGGCCCAAAGCTCAGGATCACAACGCTGCGGATCCCGGTTTCATTCTTTTTGTTAATGAGCTGGGTTCGGAGCGAGCGATAATCTTCGGCATACGAGCTGTCAGGTTCACGGATAGCAACAAGACGCTCATGAACGTTCCCCGCTGACACCTTTGCGAATCGCTGTGGAGCGGCCTCGGTGGTCGGCGCGGCCGGGACCGCGTTGAGAGTTTCCGCTACGCCTCCAATAGGCTGGATATTTGGCGGAGAAACTGCACGCTCTGACGTGGTGACGGTATCGTCCGATGAGCCAACATTTGGGCGGCCAAATTTCAGTTCGTGAACAGCGAACTGCGCCGATTCGCTCTCGGGACGCGCGTCTGCTGTAGGCCGGTTGCGTTCCGCATCAGCGGTAGCGGGCCGGGTTTCAACTGATTTTTTGAGTGTTTTTGAAAACCTCATTACAAAACAAACAACTAAAATTCACCGTCCGGGATAAACAATCAAACTGTGTGTTCGCCGAAGGAAACGTCGAATTATCGTAGGTTTCCCAAACGGCAGAAATTCTCGAGAACTCTCGTCATACCGGTTCGAAGCTGGTTACTTCATCTTCGTCCTTGACTTTCGTTATCAGATCGTTGAATCCGCGGTCGCTAAGTACCCGCGAGTTCGAAAAGTCTGCTGCCTGTTTATCGCGTGCGAGCAGGCTATCGCGGTCCGGAAGAAGATCAAGATTTGAAGCGACGTCCTCGACCATCGGCCTTGTTACCGTTTTCTGGTTCGCGGCGAAAGCTGCGATCAGGGCATTGTCGCAAAGATTATTCACCTGCCGCGGGATACCCTCGGAACATTGATAGATCAGCTCAATTGCCTCTCCGTTGAAGATCGAATCGTCTTTAGCCCCGGCCATTTTCATCCTTTCGATGATGAATCTCTCGACTTCGCCGACGTCAGAAAGGATCGGCATCTCACATCGAAGAGCGATCCGCTGCTTTAATTGCCGAAGATCGCGCCGCCTCAAGCGTTCCTTTAGCTCGGGTTGCCCGGTCAAGATTATCTGAAGGAACTTGGCGCTATCCGACTCGAAATTGAGAAGAAGCCTGATCTCCTCCATTAATTCATCCGACAGTTCGTGGGCCTCATCGACGATCAGCATCGTTCGCAATCCGCGTTTATGCCGTTCCTCGAGCAGTTTGCCCATCTCAAGAAGCAGTCCGGTCTTCGAATCGTGTTCCCCGAGCCCGAGCATTTCTGAAATATGCTGATAGAATTCGTCAATTGTCAGGTGCGGATTAAATATGTAAGCAGCAAGGACGCTCGAATCGAGCCGGCGAATTATCCAACGCAGGGCCGTCGTCTTTCCCGTTCCGACCTCGCCCGTGAGCATCATCAAACCCTTCGCCATCTCAACGCCGTAGTAAATTCCGGCGAGCAGCTCGTTGTATTTCGGGGTAAACACGATGAACCGCGGATCAGGTGTGAGACTGAACGGATAATCCTTTAATTCGAAGAATTCCTTGTACATTACAAACCATTTCCCGGTTACCCGAGGCGCTCGAACAGCCGTGTAACCGAAAGAGCTAGAGAAAGAACCGGGACCGCTATCGCGGCGGCGGCGACCCCTCCGGCACGAAGAATCCACGCCTTTCTACGGTTCTTCAACATTTCGTTTTCCGTAAGCAGCGGCGGGATCGCAGCCCAAACGGGAAGTCCGGTGTAATACTCGGCGTCAGCGACCGAATTTATCTTGAACAAACGCGGCAGCTCGTAAAAGGCCGTGAGGCCAAGGCCCAATAACAGCCCGGCTCCGAGGCCGCCGAAAAGGAAGAATGTCTTTTTCGAGGCATTTTCAGGCGTCTCCGGCAAATTAGCAGCATCGACGATCTGGATCGATTCCCCCTGATCGTTCGATTCGCGTTGGACCTGCTGCTGTGCCGTATTGAATTTTCGCAGAAGTTCGTCATAGTTCGCCTTTGCCGAGGTGTATTGATTGTTCACACCTTCGAGGGCTACCTTGACGTTCGGGATGAGATTTATCTTGCTCTCGAGTTGGGCGATCTGTCCGCTGTTTTGAGAGATCTCGACGTCCTTAAGTTGCATTTGGACGTCGATCTGCTTCACTTGGCCTTCGGCCTTATCACGCTCGATCTCCAGACTGCTCTTTTGCAGCTCTGCCCTACGGGTTGCGGCATCATTGACCTGCTTAACACGGCTATCAGTGGTTCGGGCAAGTTTCTCGATCTCGTCGTTAACTTTCGTCAGCTCGATCTGCGCCTGAATAACGTCCGGATGCCGCTCACGGAATTGCTTTTTCAGATTTTCAAGCTTTGCGGAGACCTCCGTACGGCGCTTGATCAGCTCCGCGTAAGCAGGAGTGTCCTCGATCCGCGTGGCCTGCGCGACGGCGTCCTGTGTTTCTTTCTGCCCAAAATTCTCCACCAGACGTATCTGGCTGTTCAGGGCACGAATGTTCTCCAGCATTCGCCCGCGCTCGACCATTAATGTCTCTTTCTCTTTGTAGATCGTCTGCTCTCGCTGGCGTAATCCCTGCAGCTGCGCGATAAGGCCCTGCGCGGATTCCGGTAGAGCTTCGACATTGTTGGCCATGATCTGAAGCCGCTGCTGTTCGAGGGCGTCAAGAGATGACTTGGCTTGAGCCAATTGGGTATCGATGAACTCCTTGGTCATCTCCGCACTCTCTTGCGACGCGGTAGCCTGAGAAGCGATGTAACGGTTTGCTAATGCTGCCGTGACCTTTTGCGCGGTGGCAGCGTCCGAGTATTCATAACTAATGCGAAATCCTACAACACGCTCGGCCTCACCCCTTTCCGGCTCGACCGTGATCTTGCCACGCATCTTTTCTGCAACGTCACCAACCGGCATACCGGACGCAGTATCCCGCGGATAGAGGTTGAACTCTTCCACCAATTCGGACAAGGAGGAGCGACTTAGTACTGTGGAACCGATCGCCTGGAGCCTGTTCGCCAGATTCTCGTCGGTCAGCGAAGGAGCAACCTTCTCTGAAATTGAAGGAGGAGTGAGCGTTAGAAAGGTCGTCGAGCGAAATTCTTCAGGAAAGTCCCTAAGGCTGATCGCGACTGCCAAGGTAACAGCGATCGTTGGCAAAACAAGCAGCCAAGCCCGCCTTTTCAATATTCCTATAATGTCTGCAGGTGTTCTTTTTCTGAATGCGAGATTCATTGTCGATCCTTCGTAAAGACGATCCTCCGGCAAATCCAAACCGTATCACAAACCCGAACCCCGAGACGCAAGACAATAGTATTAACACATTTCGGCGTTGCGTGTAGATCTTTTGATCATCCGCACGTGAAATATTACTAATCACTGAACGAATCCAATTTTGAGGAGAGAAGAAGCCTAGAGCTAAGTTGGATCGCCGAAACTGCGTCGGATCGCATGAGCGAAACCCACGAGCCCTAATCCGAAAAGCAGAAGCGAGGCGGATTCGAACGGCGCAGACGCTTCTTTGCAGATGCCATCTGACCCGTCAGAGAGAATGGATGCAACGCTACCCTGCGGGCACGCAGAATTACCGTCGTTAAGCGAATAACCCTGGCTGATCTGTGCAAATGTCAATGCGAAAGCAGCTAAAGTCAGAAAAAGACACACCGTTAGGATTACACGGTTATGGGCTTTGCGGGACATACTTTTAATTCTCCAGTAAGGAAAGAGCCGGGGAAACGGCTGATTCCAGCAAACCCCCAAGCAAACCACTTTCGTCAAAAAATCAGCGACGAGAAACGGGCTGGCCTGAGCAAATCTCTATCACAAACACTCACAATAGAGACGAAATTTCAAAACAATATTGCATAGTCCGGTCGATTGAGACTGCCAGACACAAAAGTGGTCCCCCAAAATGCCGGGAACCGCTGGTGAAAGACAACTACTCTTCCGGAAAATGATCCTTTTTGGATCTAAACTTTCCTCGATACTATCGTTAAATGCAGTCCGAATGCAAGCATTTTCCGAGAATTTAAGAAAAAAGTTACCTAGTTTTAGGTATAGCCGGGAATAACTTGTGTAGATACTTTGTCAATAATCGGAGTAAGTAAAACAGGGAAATGGATGTATTAGAGGCTAATTTGTCCTCAGCGGGATTCAGGCTAATAGGGCAGTGAACGAAAATGCCGCCATGATGAGAACGACGAGCCAGCCGGCGGCTTGGAGCCAGGTGGGGATGGCGATATCGGGGCGGCGGCGGGCGGCAACGAGCATGAGGGCGAGGCCGAATGGAAGGATAAAGCCATTGATCGTTCCGGCCCAGACGAGCACCGCGACCGGCCGGCCGATAATGAGAAATACGGTGGTTGAGAAGGCGATGAAAAGGACGATGGCGAGCCGGGTTCGCCATTCGGTCCATGTTCCGAAGGTCTTCAAGAACGAAATGGACGTGTATGCCGCTCCGATCACGGATGTGATAGCGGCGCACCACATAACGATGCCGAAGAGCCGTTGGCCGATCTCGCCGGCCGCATTCTGAAAGACCGACGCCGGCGGATTGGCAGGGTCGATCGCAAATCCCATCGAAATCACGCCGAGAGCCGCGAGGAAGAGGCAGAAGCGAATGATCGCCGTAAGTAAAATGCCGGTTACCGCGCTTCGATTTATCTCTCCGAGGTTTTCTTTTCCGGTGATGCCGGCGTCGATCAGGCGATGCGCACCCGCAAAAGTGATATAGCCGCCGACCGTTCCGCCGACGAGCGTTACGATGGCTCGAGCATCGATCGTCGTAGGCAGAAAGGTGCGAAGTGCAGCGTCTCCTAGCGGTGGACGCGATACAAAAAGAACGTAAACGATCAATGCGAGCAGGACGACGCCGAGGACCTTGACGAAGTGATCCATGAACCGATTCGCGTCAGGGAGAAGAAAAATGGCGATCGCGATGATCGCGCTGACCGCAGCCCCGGTTTCGACCGGCAACCCGGCGGCAGCATTCAGCCCGAGGCCGGTCCCGGCAATGTTCCCGATATTGAACACAAGACCGCCGAAGACGATCATAGCCGCTAGTACATAGCCCGAACCAGTCAGGGTCTCGTTGGCCAGGTCCTGGGCCCGCTTTCCGGTAAGCGAAAGTACACGCCAGATATTGAGTTGGGCAAAGATGTCGAGAATCACCGAAACGAGGATGACAAAGCCGAAACTAGCTAAAAGCTGCGAGGTAAAGACGGTCGTCTGGGTCAGGAAACCGGGGCCAACGGCTGAGGTCGCCATCAAAAATGCCGCACCGAGAATTGCCGAGGATCGGGTCTTGTTCGTCATTTAGGGTGCCTTGACCACGACGCCGGCAAGTTCGAAAGCCGACCGAATTGTACGAGCGATCGAGACCGCATTCGGGCCGTCGCCGTGGACGCAGATCGTATTGGCGGACAGCGGAACGTTCGAACCATCGACCGCGACTACCCCGCCGCCGAGCGCGATGCGAAGCGCTTGGGCGGCGGCAATCTCGGGCGAATCTATCAGCGCGTTCGGCTTTTTCCGCGAGACGAGCGAACCGTCGGGTTCGTATGCCCGGTCAGCAAATGCTTCATCGGCAGCCTTTAAGCCAAGCGATCGGGCGGCTTCGGTCGAATGACTTTGCGCCAGTCCATAGAGCGTAAGGGATGGGTTGAATTCACGGACCGTTTCAGCGATGGCTTGAGCGACCACGAGATCGCGTGCCGAGCGGTTATAGAGCGCACCGTGCGGCTTAACGTGGCCCATCGTAACGCCGACCTCACGACACGCCGCGGCAAAGAGCTCGAGCTGCTCAAGAATGAGGGTGCGGATCTCATTAGGCAAAAGCTCAACATCTGTGCGGCCAAAATTCTCGCGATCCCTGTAGCTCGGATGTGCTCCGACCGCAACGCCGTGTTCCGCCGCGAGAGCAATGGTGCGGAGCATCGTATCCGCATCGCCCGCATGGTAGCCGCAAGCGATGTTTGCCGAGCTGATGAAAGGCATTAGCGCGGCATCGTCTCCGCAGCCTTCACCCATATCGCAATTGATGTCGATCGACGCGTTCATTATCCGGCGAGACAATTCAATCAGGAATTTCAGCCGCGGGCAAGCCGCAGTCCCGTTTTCAGAAACCTCAGTTCCTGCTCGCGTTCAAACAACAACATTTCAGCCTCAGAAACATCGATCAGCACGAACTGAAACGGGCGTTTGGGGCGAAGCTGGGAAAGCAGCGGCAGATCGACCGCCGCGACGACGGCAATCCGCGGATATCCGCCTGTTGTTTGATGGTCTGACATCAGCACCGCAAGCCCACCATCGGGAAGCAACTGCACGGTGCCGAAGGTTGCGGCCGATGAAAGCAGTTCGGTCTCATCGAGCGAAAACATCCGGGGGCCGGTGAGACGAAAGCCCATCGGATCAGAGTTCTGCCCGACAGAAAATGTTTCAGTTGTCAGCGTCTGTTCGCTCAGAGCGGTGATGCGATCATACTCAGGGCCGCGTGTGATCCGGATCCGGATCGGATCGGCAAGCTGCGGGCGAAGGGAATAGCCAAGCGCCGTTTGCGCATTGGGAAAACTCTGTCCGGGTGAACGGAGCGAAAGGCGATCGCCGGGGGCTAGTAGCTGTCCTTGATGACCGCCGAAGCCCGCCGCGAGATTCGTAGTTCGGCTGCCGAGAACTTCGGGAACATCGAATCCGCCGGCGACGGCTAGATAAGCAAAGTTTCCATTGGAAGCCGGCGAAAGCGTGAGGATGTCACGCGGCGAAGCTTTCTGCGGCTTCCATAGTGAAACAGGCACGCTGTTAAGCTTCGCGTCGACCGCACTGCCGCCGATACAGAAGGCCGTGTCGGCTTCGAACTCGATCTCAGGAGCGGGGAAGCCAAACTCAAGTAACGCGGCATTATCGCTGTTGCCGAGTAAAATATTCACCACTCGAGCTGAGAGAGTATCCATCGCTCCGGTGGGGTTGATTCCCGCTGCCATATGGCCAAAACGGCCGAAGTCGCGAACGGCCGTCCGAATCCCCGGTTTTCTGATCAGGATCGACATCAGGTAGCGACAAAGCGGACGCGGTCGCCGGGACTGAACAGGCTCGGTTCTGCGCGGTTCGCGTCAAAGAGTTCGAGTGCAGTGCGGCCGATAAGACGCCAGCCGCCGGGCGATTCAGCGGGGTAGATGCCCGTCTGCCTGCCCGCTATTCCGACGCTGCCTTTCGGCACACGGAGCCGCGGCGTCGATAGCCTCGGAAAGGCGATCGACGGGTCGAGCTCACCCAGGTAGGCAAAACCCGGAAGAAAGCCGAGCATATAAACGCGGTACTCGCGGCCGCAAAACATCTCAATGAACCGATCGCGGGTTATGGAGAGAATCTCGCACATCTCCGCAAGGTCGGGCCCGGCCGCATCTGAAAAGTCAACCGGAACTTCGATCAAGCGTGAGGCAACCGAAGGGCTTACGCTCAGCTGATCCACTCGGGCTTCGACCTCGGTGCAAACTCTCGCGAATACGCTTTTGTTCTCCGGCCTCAACACAAGCGGATCATAATAAACTCCGACCGAAGCGTAACAGGGTACGGCTTCGCGAAAGCCGGGGAACGGTTTCTCGTTAAGCTGCCGGGCGAGGGCGATGGCCTTGTCGTTCAGTTCGGGCGAGATCTCGCGGCCGAATTCGACCACCAATGCTGATTCGCCGAGCGGAACTATCCTCATCGCGTTCGTTGTTTTGGGTCGAGATACTCGCGGAGCCCGTCGCCGATGAAGTTAAAGGCGAGAACGGTCAAAGCGATCGCCGCACCCGGGAAAAAGAGAACGTGCGGATAAATGGAAAAGAAGTTGCGGGCCTCTTCGATCATCGTGCCCCAGCTCGGTGCCGGCGGCGGTATGCCAAGCCCAAGGAACGAGAGCGAAGCTTCAGAGAGCACGGCACCGGCCATTCCGAGCGAGGATTGGACGATCAGCGGCTGGATGGCGTTCGGAAGAATATGCGTGAAAAGTATCCGCATATTGCTCGCCCCGAGAGCTCGGGCGGCCTGGACGAAGTCATATTCACGCACCTTTAGCACCTGCCCGCGCATCACACGGGCATAGCCGACCCAGCCGATGATGCAAAGCGCGACGATCAGCTTATCGAGGCCGGCTCCGAGAAATGCGACGAACGCGATGGCGAGAAGCAGACCCGGGAATGCTAAAAAGACGTTGAAAAGATAGCCCGAGAGAATGCGGTCAACCCAGCCGCCGTAGAAGCCGGCGATCGAGCCTATAAAAATGCCAACGATCGCTGAGACCGTGACAACGATGATGCCGACCTGCAGCGAAATTCGGGCACCGAAGAGTACCCGTGAAAAAACGTCGCGGCCGAGGCCGTCCGTGCCGAACCAGTGCTCGGCCGAAGGGGCGGCAAAGCGAAGCTCGAGGTTCTGTGCGGTAACATCGTGCGTCGCCAAAAACGGAGCGAAAATCGCCACGAAAATGACGGTAGAAGCGATGGCGAGTCCGATGTAGGTCAGGCGGTTCATCTAATTTAGCCGGATCCGCGGGTCGAGCCAGCGGTAAACGACGTCGGTAAGAGTATTTGCCAAAATATAGGTCAGGCTGATGACGAGCACGCAGCCCTGCACAAGCCGATAGTCGCGTTTGGCGATGCCCTCATCAAGCAGCAGCAGGCCAAGGCCCTGCCAGCTAAAGATCTTTTCCGTAATGATCGAGCCCGCAAGCAGAACACCGAGCTGGAGGCCGAGGATCGTAACGACCGGGATCAGGCCGTTCTTGAGCACGTGTTTGTAGATAACCGTGCGTTCGCTTAGTCCTTTTGCACGCGCCGTGCGGACGTAGTCCTCGCCGAGCTCCTCAATCACGCTCGATCGGACCATTCGCGTAAGGATGGCGGAAAGAGCCGCCCCGAGTGTCACAGCGGGCAAAATTATGTCTTCAGGATAAAGGCTCCCCGTCGGGCGGAGAAACTCAAGCTTTACCGCAAAGATATATACAAGAAATGGCCCGACAACGAAGGTCGGCAGCGAGATGCCGAGCAGGGCAACGAACGAGGCGGCATTATCGATGATCCGGCCTTTATTCGTGCCCGCCAGAATGCCGAGCGGAATGGCAATGCCGATCGCGACAAGCATCGAAGCCAAGGCGAGCTTGATCGTCGCCGGGTACCGCTCGAGTATCATATCGAGCACGGGCCGGTCTGTGCGGAACGACGTGCCGAGATCGCCGCGAAGAAGCCCGGCAAAATAGTCGTAATAACGGTTATTGAGCCCGTGCCACTCGAAGCCCTCGTCTGTGCTTAAAGAGAAAAAGAACGCCGGGCGGTCAAGCCCGTGCTTGCGGTTGAAATTGTCGATCTGCTCCTGCGTTGCCGTCTCGCCAAGGATCGCGGTCGCCGGCGTGCCCGGCACGAATTCGATAAGAAACGTGACGAGCGAGACGACGGTCCACGCGACCAGGATGATCAGGCCTGCCTGTCTTGCAAAGCTGAGGAGCTTGTATTTCATCAGAGATCCGGAATCGCGGTTCGGCTTTGGTTCACGCAGCGGCCGAACGCAGCCCGGTGTGTATCGCGGCGATGCCGCCGGTCAGATTTCGATATTCTACATCATCAAAGCCACACTCGCGCATCAGAGCGGCAAGTGCCTTTTGGTCGGGAAACTTCGAGACCGAATCCGGGAGATATTCGTACGCGCCGCGGTCGCCGCTGACGATGCCGCCGATCCGCGGAAGCACACGGGTGAAATAGAAATTGAAGGCCTGCCTGAACCCCGGAACCACCGGCGAAGAAAATTCGAGGACCACAAGCCGCCCGCCCGGCTTTAGGATGCGGCGGAGCTCGACGAGCCCGTCGCGAAAATTTGCGAGGTTACGAAGTCCGAAGGCGATCGTGACGGCATTGAACGACTCATCGCCAAAGGGCATCGCCAAAGCATCCCCTTCGATCCACGGTATCCGCTCGGTCTTTTCGCGGGCGACGGCAAGCATCGGGTGGCAGAAGTCGCTCCCGATGACGCGTGCCTTTGCGTTCGTTTTGAGTTCGATGGAAAGATCGCCGGTGCCGCAGGCAACGTCGAGCACGACGGCGTTCTCATGGGCAAGAATGTCCTCGAGAAGGGCACGGACCTTACGCCGCCAGCGTTTATCGGTATTGCCGGAGAGCACGTGATTGAGCAGGTCGTAACGCCGAGCGATGCCCGAAAACATCGAACGAACGGCACGAGCGTGCTCCAATTCGCGAAGTGAACGTTCGGGCTGCACTAGTTCTCGGCGGTCTCCTGTTTGGGTGTGAACATCATCAGCGAGGCCATCGGTGTGCCGCGAAGCTTATCGACGAATGCCTGCACATCCGCGAGCGAAACGGCGGTGAACGCATCGGCCTCAGCCTTTGCCGAGCGAAGCCCGTAGGTATCGACATCTATCCAAAGGATTGTCTTGTCGATCAATCCGCGTTCGGCGAGAACAAGCCTTTTGGCAGTGTCGAATTCGGCCTGAGAAATGCGGTCGCCCAGAGCCTTTGGAACGACCTCGTTGAACTCGACCGGCTTTGCTGCGGAATCGGAAGACGGCGGCTGGCCGATGTCCGAAAAGCGGATGACAAAGGTTCCGGGCAGGATGTTCGCGTTGTTCGCCACGGAAACAAGATCTCGCTTATCTGCCGGCGACGCCGCCTTCAATCGAGCCTCGATAACCTTCGCGGCAACAAGCGAAGCCGGATATTCGCGGGCATTCCTGGCGATACCGCGGGCGGCCATTCGGAGTTCGCCTGTACCGGCCACCGGCGAGGCCACCGTCTTCATTGCCGTCTCCGGCGGATCGGGCTGACGGAAGGTAGAGGGCACGCGGCCATCAGATTTTTTCCAGGCCCCAAAGAACCGGCGTACCGCCCGATATGCGAGTTCGCTTTCATACCGGCCGCTGAGCGAAAGCGTTGCATTATCCGCTCCGAAGAAACGTCCATAGGCAAAGCGAAGATCGGCAAAGTCGATCGTTTCGATCGTGGCGGGTGTTCCATTTGCCGGCCGGCCGTAGGGAAACGTACCGAGCAGATGTGACGCGGCGGCGATGTCGGCAGCGTATGCGGGCTGTTTTTCGAGCTCTGCGGCACGCTTTACCGCCTCGGCCTTTATGGCAGCGGTCACGTCTTTATCAAGCGTTGGTGTCGAAACGGCAGCGGCGAGCGTTTCGAGCATCGTCAGAAATCCCTGCTGGTTCGAGGACGCCGCTATCTCGATGAAATCGTAATTGCAGGTGACCTGAAGGCTGCCGCCGAGGTCGGTAAAGAAGTCGCGGGAAGCTTGGTTCGGAAATATCGCATCGGAGAGAAGACACATCAGGCCTTCCTTGCCTTGCGGGTCGAATGCCGCTCCGGAGTGAACGCGGAGGCGAACGTCGATGCGGTCCGCGGGTTCGGCAAACATCAAGACCCGCATGCCGTTGAGCAGTTTCTCCTGTCGCGGAATGCCGCTTCCGGGCCGCTGGGCCGCCGACGAACCGGCAAGAACGGCCGCAAGGGCAAAAACGGCGAACGATCTGGCTAAAATAGCGTTTGTGAACATCTTTGAACGGTGTCGAAAAGAAAAATGGTAACCTTTTTAGTTGCAAAATTCCATCAGAGTGTTGTAACCGCACTTGGTGTTTTTCCCGCCGGCCGCTTAGTTAAAGAAAAAAATTAACTATAGGCATCGCCGCCCATATAGAAAGCATCTAGAAACTTTGGAAGGACGCCCGGCGTTTCAAGCTTTGTTTGGCAACTTAATACTTAACATTGCGGCGAAACGCGTTATAATATTTAGTTAGATGGTTTTACCTGCCGTCACCCACAGGAGGCAGAGGAGAAGCGGAAAATGGCAAAGATCGTAAAGTATTGCGGTAAATGCGACGAAGGGTTTGCGGAGAGGTTCACTTTCTGTCCCGATTGCGGCAGCGAACTGCAAGCTTATGAAATGAACCCGATCGGGCAAGAGGCCGCACCGCCTTCGCCCGTATTTTTAGAAGAGCCTGCTCCGGAGCCGGTGGCCGAGCCTCAGTTCGAGGCAGCGGCTGTTGAGGAAGATATCCTCGAGCTCGGCAATGCCGATCAACTGGCGGAAGAGGTTTTCGAGACCATGCCGGCGGCGGAGGTTGAGGAATTTGGCTCATATCAGGAAGACGTTCAGGAGATCGAGGTAGAGGAGCCACAGCCCGAAAGGCTTCCGACCTCGGCTGCGGCGTTCTTTGAACCCAAGGCCTACACGGCAACGCATAGCTCAACCGCGACCTACGACCACGACGATGACGGCTACTACATTACCGTCATTCAGGAAAGCCCGGGCAAGCAGAGGAATGCACTTCTTCTTGGGGCCACTTTTCTGGTTTTGACCGTTGCTGTTAGCTCGTGGGGCTATTCGCTTTTCAACAAGGATCTGGGCGTTGATTCGATAGGCGACTCACAGTCGCTGGCATATCTGCTTGACTCAGTACCGATGCCGGTAGATGAGGTCGAGGAGCAGAAAAGAAACAATGAGAAAGGCGGCGGCGGTGGCGGCGGTGGCCGCGAAGAGCAGGAACCGGTTAGCCAGGGCGACCTTGCCGATCAATCACGAACGCCGACGCGTCCGCCGGATGCACGAGTTTTCCGGAGCGATAACTTTGAACTGAAGACGCCTCCGCCGCAAACCGAAGGCGACCGGAAGTTTCCGAAGGAATTTGACCGCTGGGGCGACCCGAATTCTAAATATGCCGGCCTCTTTAATGGGCCCGGCACGGGCGGCGGCCAGGGTACCGGAGTAGGCACCGGACAGGGCAGCGGCCGAGGAACGGGTACGGGCAGCGGCACCGGGTCCGGAAGCGGTGACGGGATTGGCGACGGCAACGGCGGCGGTCGCGGTTCAGGAAGTGGCGGGCCACCTCCTCCGGTAGCGGTTGGTCCGACGACACAACTTAAGATCGTTGCGAAGCCCCGTCCGGGTTATACGGAAGCGGCCCGTAAGAATGGAACGCAAGGCACGGTCGTGCTTCGCGTCACGTTCCTTGCCAATGGAAGCATCGGCCCGATATCAACGGTACGCGGCCTGCCGAACGGTTTGACCGAACAGGCGATCGCAGCAGCACGCAATATCCGCTTTGAACCGCCGAAACGGAACGGCATTCCGAGTGCGGTGACGAGAACGATCGAATACTCGTTCACGATGTATTAAAGAAAAGCTAGTTAAACGGGAAAAGCCGGGTTCATAGCCCGGCTTTTTTCATTATATTTTGAACGCGGATCTAGCGGATAGGGCGGATCGGACGGTTCGGCGGGGTATAGCTCGTCTCGCCAGTCGCTTCACTACTGTTAATGTTTCGATCCGTTGTATCCGAATAATCCGCCTTATCCGCTGAATCCGCGTTCAAATAAGGAAGCACTTTTCAGCATTCGAGTTATTGCTCGAACTGTGCCTTTAGGCTTTCCGTGTATGGAGCCCGAGCGACGCCTTTTTCGGTGATGATCGCCGTGACGAGGTCATTCGGCGTGACGTCAAAAGCGTAGTTCGAAATGCCGATGCCCTCGGGGGCAAGCTGGATGTCCTTTACGTGGGTGATCTCGCGTCGGTCACGTTCCTCGATCGGGATATCATCGCCCGTCGGGCAGTTTAGATCAACGGTCGAGAGCGGCGCCGCGACGTAGAAGGGTATCCCATGCCGGCGGGCAAGCACGGCGACCATGTAGGTGCCGATCTTGTTCGCGACGTCGCCATTTGCCGCGATGCGGTCGCTGCCGACGACCACCGCCTGCACCTCGCCGCGTTTCATCATATGGCCGCTCATGTTGTCGGTAATGAGCGTAACGGGAATGTCGTCCTGCAGGAGTTCCCAGGCCGTCAGGCGAGCACCCTGGAGATATGGCCGCGTTTCATCGGCGATGACCGAGACCTTTTTTCCCTGATCGACCGCACCGCGGATGACGCCGAGAGCGGTTCCCCAGACGCCGCCGGTCGCGAGTGCACCTGCATTGCAGTGGGTCAGGACCGTAGCGTTGTCCTCGATAAGTTCGCCGCCGAATTTGGCGATCAGCCGCTGTGATTCGATGTCCTCGTCGTGAATGGCCTTGGCGTCGGCGATCATTATCTGCTTGATCTCAGAGACGGTCCGGCCATCGGCCTTGGCTTTGGCGAATGTCCGCTTCATCCGGTCGATCGCCCAGAAAAGATTGACGGCGGTCGGTCGCGTCCGGCCGATCACATCCGAAATGTAGTCGAGCTCTTCCTCAAGGTCGGCGATGTCGGTCCCGACGAATTGATTAAGCCCTAATGCGGTGCCATAGGCGGCCGAGACGCCGATCGCCGGTGCGCCGCGGACGACCATGTCCTTGATGCCGGCCGCGACCTCATCATAGGTGCGGAGCGTCAGCCACTTTTCCTCGGTCGGGAGCAGTCGCTGATCGAGCATCAGGACGCCTTCGTCCGACCATTTAACGGGAATGATATTGAGATTCATAAGTTCGTTCGGCGGGCCCGCGAAGACGGCCCGAAACCCAATGTGCCAAAACTTGAACTCTAAACGAAAACACGGCGAGCCTCAAGATTCCTGAAACCTTTTGCCCGCCCGGCGACGTTATATATGCCGGGAAACGGATTGTTATGGGCATTGAACAGATACTCGACGGAATTCACGGTTCGGTCATAAAGCGCCGATGGGCCCAAGGTTACACGGCATTTGTCCGGGTGCTTCTCGGGCTTGCGTTCATTCCGCCGAGCATTCCGAAGATAATGAACCAGCCCTTCACGGTGCTGCCGGATTCGAACCCCGTCGGTGCCTATTTCAATGCTCTCTATAACACGGGCTTTTACTACAACTTTCTCGGATGGTCGCAGCTTATTGCGGCGATACTCTTGCTGATACCGCGGACCTCGCACCTTGGCGCCCTGATGTTCTTTCCGATCATCGTGAACATTGCGATCCTGACGAGCTCGGTCGGGTTCGTCGGAACATGGCTGATCACTTTGTTGATGGCATTGGCCGGGCTTTATCTGGTCGGCTGGGAGTATGACCGATGGAAGGGGCTTATCTTTCGCGACCGCGAATGGCGGACGAAGGCGAGTTGGAAGGGAATGGCCGGCATTGCCGCATTCTTTGCCGCGGGCGGCATTCCGATGGGCATTTTGTGGTACTGGATCGGACTTGGCAATTTCCCAAACTATCTTAGCGTGACCGGTATTCTCGTCGGCATCGGACTGGTTTTCGGCATTCTCGTAGCGGTCCACTATCGCCTGATGCCGGTCGGCAGGCTTGCAGAGACCGACCTCAAATAGTCATTTGCCCAGTGTGATCTTGTAGAACCGGCGTTTCGTTCGTTGAAACTCCCTGCCGGTTGCTTTATAGTTCTGCTTTAAATTACTCTCAAACCTCATCCTTTCTTTGTAATTAATGCAGGCAGCAACCGAACGAATGGATCTTACGTTTCGCTCATTCCGCCCGTATGGCGTAGAGCTTCCAAAGCCGATCGAGGCACTTGACCGGATAGCACGCAACTTTTATTGGTCGTGGCATCCGGAGGGCGTCGAGCTTTTCCGCGATATCGCCCCGACCATCTGGGATAAGTACGAACAGCATCCGCTGAAGGTGCTCGAAGAGGTCGGCGAGTTTCGGCTCTGGCAGAAGGCGGCTGACGACGAATACGTCGCGAAGCTGAACGACTTTGCCGCAAGGTTCGACGCCTACATGGCCGAGCCCGCGCGTTCTTTTGAAAACGGCCCGACGCCCGAGCATCCGGCTACATATTTTTGCGCGGAGTATGGCGTACACAATTCACTGCCGAATTATTCGGGCGGGCTCGGTATCCTTGCCGGCGACCACTTGAAATCGGCGAGCGATATGAACGTGCCGCTGGTTGCGGTCGGGCTGCTTTATCGCTACGGATATTTCCGGCAGGACATCGGGCACGATGGCTGGCAGGAAGAGCACTACTCGAACATCTTCGATTACGGCTTAGCGATCTCGCCCGTGATCGCTCCGACCGGCGAGCGAGTGCGAGTAATGGTCCGGATTCGGGGACGTGAGGTCTTTGCTCAAGCGTGGCTCGCGAAGGTCGGACGCGTATCGCTTTACCTGCTCGATACCAACGTTGAAGAGAATAACGAAATAGACCGGATGATCACCGGCCATCTTTACGGCGGTGATTCGGAAACGCGCATCGTCCAGGAAAAGGTACTCGGCATCGGCGGTGTGCGGCTGCTCCGCAAGCTCGGCATCTCTCCGAGCGTGTTTCACCTTAATGAAGGGCACGCGGCCTTTTCAACGCTCGAGCTCGTCCATGAATACCTGATTGCGCATCCCGAGAAGAGCTTCGCCGAAGCGCAAGCTGCGATCCGTGAGCAATGCGTTTTTACCACGCATACACCGGTCGCAGCCGGCAACGACGTGTTCCTGCCGGAGCAGCTCCGTGGATGCTTCAGCCCGGATTACATCTCGTCGCTAAAACTCAACGAGGATGAGTTCTTCGCTCTCGGCCGGATCGATCCGGCTGACGACTCGGAAGCCTTTGGGATGACGCCGTTTGCAATTCGAATGACTCGGTCGGCAAATGGCGTTGCCGAAAAGCACGGTGAGGTGTCGCGTGGGCTTTGGAAGGATATGTTCCCGCCGGGAACGGATGTACCGATCTCGCACGTAACGAACGGCGTTCATCCGCCGACGTGGATCGCACCGGCTTTTCAGCGGCTTTACGAAACGGAAATTGGGCAAGATTGGCCGCTTCTGACGCACGATCCTCAGGCATGGGCTAGGGCGATCGCCGCAATTGACGACGCCAAGATCTGGCAAAAGCACGTCACGCTCAAGAACTTGCTTATCGCATTCATCCGTCGTCGCACCCTCAAGAAGGAGATCGGTGGCCAGGATACGATCAACGAACGGACGAACACCGCCGGGCTGTTCGACCCGAATGCGCTGACGATCGGCTTTGCCCGCCGCGTTGCTCAATATAAACGCTGGAACCTTATCCTTTCTGACCTCGATCGGCTTTTGCGATTGGTGGACAACGAGGACCGGCCTGTGCAGTTCGTCTTTGCCGGAAAGGCTCACCCGCAAGACCGGACTGCCAAGGCGATCCTGCAGGAGCTGATGAGCATCAACCATGAGTCGCAGTGGCAATCGCGGGCGGTATTCATCGAAGATTATGACCAGGAAGTAGCCCGGTATCTTGTTCAGGGCGTCGATGTATGGCTCAATGTCCCGCGGCGGCCGATGGAGGCAAGCGGTACAAGCGGAATGAAGGCCGCGATGAACGGAGTGCTGAATTTCTCGATCCTTGACGGTTGGTGGATCGAGGGCTACAACGGCCGGAACGGCTTTGCGATCGGCGACCTGAGTGACTTTGAAAGCGATGCGGAGATCGACGCCATTGAAGCTGAATCGCTCTATTCGACGCTCGAGAACGAGGTCGTGCCCGCGTTCTATCATCGCGACGGTAACGGGCTCCCGACCGAATGGATCGCCCGGATGAAGGATTCGATCGCGACGCTGACGCCGCAGTTCTCGAGCGACCGAATGGTCAGCGACTATATCGAAAAGATCTACAAACACTGATCGACGCAGATGTTCGAACCACAGCAGGAATTTACCGTCGGCAGGGTCAAGGCCATGGAGTGCTTCCGTGAGGCTTGGGAGATGATCCGCGGGCAGTATTTGATGGTCTTGGTCGTCGTGATCGTTGGAATGTTGATCGGAAGTTTGGTTCCGCTCATTATCCTCGGGCCGATGGTCTGCGGTATCTATTTTTGCCTGTTCGAGATGATGGACGGCAAACCGATCAGCATTGATAGGCTCTTTAAGGGCTTTGACTTTTATCTGCCAAGCTTTTTGCTGACATTGGTCATCATGATACCCATCGTCGTGATGGTTATCGTGATGTATATCCCGTTGATCGGAGTTGCAATGGCCGGTCCGCAGATGTCGCAGGAGGAACTTATCTCGTTCCTCATCGGCATACTTGCGGTCGAATTCGTCTTTGCGGTGATAATGACGGTCATTCACACGCTCGTGATCTTTTCTTTTCCGCTGATCGTGGACAGGAAGGCCGGAGCATGGGACGCGATCAAGCTTAGCGCTCGGGCCGTTTGGGCAAACAAGGGCGGGGTCGGAGCTCTTTTCGGTGTCGGCTTCCTCCTGGCGATCGCCGGGTACCTGCTCTTTTGCGTGGGGATCTACCTCGTGATACCGATCATCATCACCGCCACCGCCGTTGCGTACCGGAAGGTGTTTCCCCCGCTTGCGGAGCGGTTTACTTCGCCCCCGCCGCCTGATCTATATAACAATATTTCCTGAGAATATGCCCGCGGAATTCAAGTACCTGGATACAATTGAAGATTTTGAAGAGCTGCTCGAAGTTTCGGATGAGCGGCCGGTTACGGTCTATAAACACAGCTCCACGTGCGGCATCAGCGCCCACCTGATGGAAGAGATGATGGCCGTTGATGGTAAGGTGAATGTGGTCGTCGTTCAGCGGTCGCGGGAGCTTTCAGACCACATTGCCCGGAGTTCGGGCATCCGGCATCAATCGCCGCAGGCGTTCGTTTTCAGCGGGCGAAAGGTCCGCTATCAGGCGTCGCACTACGCGATAGACCCATCGGAGATCAACAAGAATCTAAAGAAATGATAGAACCCCTCGAGATCGTAGAAGAAAGCGAAAGGGAACTGAGCATCGGCTGGTCCGATGGAACCGAGACGAGCTACACGGCCGCCGAACTCCGGCGCGCCTGCCCCTGCGCCGGGTGCATTGATGAATGGACAGGCAAGAAGATCCTTGACGACGCCCAGGTGCCGGATGACCTTACGATCAAGCATACATCGATCGTCGGCCGCTACGCGCTGAACTTTCACTTTTCGGATGGGCATGACACGGGCATCTTTAGCTTCAATTTTCTTCGCGAACTAAAGTAGGGCCAAGCGCCGATCGTCCGCGATGGGTTAGAATAGAGAAGATGAACGAACGCGATATCTTCGACGAACGGCAGGAAGTAAAGACATCCTCATTTGCGTGCACCTATTGCCGAGAGCGAAATGATTACGAAGTTCGCTGGATGAAGCGGACAAAGAAAAAGAACCTTCCGAGGGCGATGAATGAACGCGACCGCGCCCAGCTGGAAAAATCCCGCGACTACATGGTCCGCATCGACGACATGCTGATGTGCAAGAACCCACGCTGCCGTAAACGATTTGAGATACCGACAATGCAGTCGATCGTTTTTTTATAGAAAGCTCGTCCTGGTCGTGCTATCATTCAGTTACGAAGTTCATTACAGGCAGGTAACGGCTATGGTCAACGACCCGCTGGCGCGAACGCCAAAGATCGATCCTCCGGACGAAGAGATGTCGAAGTTCATCGAACACGAGATCTCTCACGTTCCCCAAGCTCCACGCGAACTCTACGAGCGTCTTTACGAGCATCACTCTTCATCACCCGCTGATTCAGGCGGGGATATCGATGCGAGTTGGGAAGAGGTAAATACCTCGGGTTCCGAGTCGGTATTCGGCCATAATCCGACGCCGGATCAATCTGACGTAGAGGAAAATGCTCACGCGATGGGCATCGATTTCGAGGATAATGAGCCGCTCGATTTCGTCCGCAAGATGGAACGCCGCGACCGAAAGCGATATGAGCTCGACCCGCTTTCGAAGACCGGCCGCGACTCGATCTAAATGGCTTATTTGATCCCGGGGCCGCTGAATACAGCGAGCGGGATCTTCGATGCCGGGTCGAACGTCACTTCGCTGATCGGCTTTTCTGCTTTCAACGTCACGGTCTTGGCTCGGGCCGCGATGTCCACCTTCTCCACCTTCGATGTCCCATCGGCGAATTTCAATTCGACCTCGACCGGAAGCTTGTACGCGGCCGTCGTAAGGGGCGAAACTCGCTGGGTTTGCGTGAAAATTAGGGTCACGGCCTTTTTGTTCGCTGCAAAACGGTTCGTCACGCGGACCTTCGGGTGGCCGGATCTGAAGACCCATTGATCGAAGAACCACTTTAGTTCCTGTCCGGAAACTTCTTCCATTACCTTTTGCAGATCGGCAGTTTCAACCGAACTGAACCGGTGCCTTTCGAGAAAGAGCTTTACTCCTCGCCAGAAATTGTCGTCACCGACCTGTTCGCGAAGCTGATGAACAACGGCTCCGCCTTTGTTATAAGTAACTGCCGGCCAGCGGAAGAGAACGGAGGTATCGCCCGCACGGCGGTTATAAAGAGCGTGTGAAACAGGCGTTGTGGCGGTGTGGTTCACGTAGTTTTCAGCATCAACACCGACCTTGCGAAGGTATTCTTCCCGTCCATAGAATTTCTCTCGAATGGCCGCTTCAAAGAACGTGGCAAATCCTTCGTTCAACCAAAGGTCGGCCCACGTCTTGCAGGTCGTGTTGTTCCCGAACCAGGAGTGGGCGATCTCATGAGCAACTAGGTCCTCGACGTTTCCGCGCATGAAATCGATCGAGGCGTAAAAGATCTCGGTGTCCGCCATTGTGGTGGCGGTTATATTCTCCATCCCGCCGAACTCGAAATTGGCGACCATCGTTTGGTCGTATTTGTTGAAGGGATAAGCGATGCCGGTAATTTCCTCCATCGCCTCGAGCATACGAATCGTTTTGCCGTAAGCGAGCGGGAGGATGTTCTCGCGGCCGGCATAGACGTAATAACCGAGCGGAATGTCGCGGAAGGATTCGCTGATCTTTACGTAGTCGCCGACGACAAAGGAAATCAGATATGTCGGGTGCGGGATATCAAGCCGAAAGTGATGCGTCGCGGTGCCGTCTGGGTTTTCAGTTACAGCAACGGTCTCCCCATTGCCGACGACCGTCTGGCCCTTCGGCACGGTTATGAATTTCTCGGTCGTTGCCTTGTCGCTTGGGAAATCGAATGAGGGAAGCCAATGGCGAGCCTCATCGGGCTGGCCTTGGGTCCAGATCTGTGCCGGATGGACTAGGCGATCACCGGCCTTGCGTTCCTCAACGAAATAAATGCCCTTTTTCGGCCGAGCTGTGTATTCGAAGCGGATCTCGTAATTGCGTTCGGCGTCAGAAGGTGCAGGCAGATCAACCAACACCTTATCTTTGATCGTACGGAACGTCAGGTCGCGGCCATCAAGGGAAACACGCGAAAAGCTGAACGCCACGGCATCGAACTCGAGCGTCTTAAGCCCGGCCTTGAGCGGCCGCAGCCTAACGGACGTGTCGCCGCGGACGAGCTTCTGCTTCGGTTCAAAGGAGAGCTTTATCGTGTAGTGTTCAACGTCGTATTGTCGCGCACGGTCGAGCCGCGGGTCAGGCTGGGCGTTTGCTGCGAACGCGTAAATACTTAGGAGGAACAGGGCGGCGAGAGCCGAACGGGTAAACATCATTTTCATCTGGTCACTTAGATGCAGGGGTCCTGGATTTGTAGCGATAAGAAATTCGCTTTAGGATATCGCTAAACCATGATAACTACCACACGAAACCTACTCAAATCTGTGATCGCCATAACGCTGGTTGCGGCTTCGCTCGCAGCACAGCAACCGACGGCGCCGCTCTTTTCTCAAAAGACCCTCGATGAACTTCAACGGGTACAGGCCGCTGCGCTCAAGAGCGACCGGGCGTACGAATGGACGGCCTTCCTGACGAACAACATCGGGCCGCGGTTCTCGGGGACACCGCAGGCCGCGAGAGCCGAACAGTATGTTGCCGATGAGATGCGAAAGCTCGGGCTCGCGGTCGAAATGCAGAAGCTCAAGGTCCCACATTGGGTTCGCGGCGAAGAGCGAGCTGAACTTGTAAGCTGGCACGGCATGACCGCCGGAACGATACAGAAGCTCGTCATAAAGACACTCGGCGGAAGCATCGCAACGCCGCCTGAAGGAATTGAGGCGGAGGTCGTCGTCGTGGAGAACTTTGCCGAGCTGGAGAGGTTGGGCAGGGAACGCATCGCCGGCAAGGTGGTCGTTTTCAATTATCGATTCGATCGACGTTTGTCCGACGCAGGATTCGGGCTTGAAGCGTATGGCCAGGCGGTGCAGTACCGTTCTTCTGGTGCGATTGCGGCAGCACGGTATGGTGCCGTAGCTTCGCTTGTGCGAAGTGCGGGCGGCTCGCAGAACCGGCTTGCCCACACCGGCGGCATGCGTTACGACCCGGCGGTCACGAAGATCCCCGGCGCAGCACTTTCGCATGAGGACGCGGACCTGATCGCCCATCTGGCGAAGCAAGGTCCGGTCCGAATTCGCTTGAAGCTCGGTGCCGAAACACTTCCTGATGCCGACGGGCACAATGTTATTGCCGATCTTCGCGGGAGCGAACGGCCGGATGAGGTCGTAATCGTTTCGGGACATTTGGACTCGTGGGACGTCGGTACGGGAGCGCTCGATGATGCCGGAGGCGTAGCCGTTTCAATGCAGGTGCCGTACATCCTGAAACAGCTCGGGCTTCAACCAAAGCGGACGATTCGCGTTATCGCTTACGCGAACGAAGAGAATGGGCTTGTCGGCGGACGTGAATATGCTGCACGCGAGTCGTCGCGGCTCGAGAAACACTTTGCGGCGATCGAAAGTGATCTTGGTGTTTCACATCCGGTCGGGATTCTCTATGCCGGAAGGCCGGAGGTTGGAGCCGCGATCGAGCCGATCTTGCAGATCCTAAGGTCGCAAGGCTCGGGGCTTACACGGAGAGAGAACGGGGTCGGTGCCGACATCGGCCCGTTGACCCAGCGTGGCGTGCCTTCATTTGCCCCGTGGTTCAACACGCGAAAGTATTTCGATTACCACCATACAGAGGCCGATACGTTCGATAAGATCGACCCGGACGAGATGAAAAAGCTTGCTGCCTTGATGGCGGTTCTCGCTTATGCACTTGCAAATGCGGAAGGGCCTTTGCCAAGATAAGGATATGAACAGGCCGCCACCATACTTTCCGCAGAATCAGCTTTCGCCGCCGGATGAAAAGCGCTATCGAAAGTTCAAGTTGATCGTCGCACTGCTTGCGGTGTTATTGGTCGGGATACTCGGTGCCGTCGGCTATGGGATCTACTATCTTATCTCTTCACTTTTCTAGGATGTTTGTAGAAAAAAATTAAGAAGGCCGGGTTGGTAGCCCGGCCTTTCTTTTCTTCGTCTGCAATAAACTCAGCGATTGTCCGCACCGGAATCGCCCGTTGAGATCCGCCGGGCCTCCGCACTTTGCATCGCGAGGTCGCGAGCCTTCGGCAATGCTTCGATCGCCTTTTTCAACTGATTGTCGTACTCATTGAAAACCTGAAATGAGGTCGTTGTGCCGTAAGCAGCAGTAACGAGTTCCGAGCGGAGCATTCGTTCAATAAATTCCCTTTCGCTCGAAAGTTGAGCGTCCGAGTAACCGAAGTTCTCCTTTGCGAATCGAGTGAATGCCTTCATCACAGGCTCGGTTATCGGAAAGTCCTTTGCGGTCAGGTCGTACGAGAAACGGATTGGCTCGGAAACCTTCAGCGATTCGAAACCCTTGACGCGGCCGGCTGTAAGATCCAAAGCAAACGCGAAGATCGGATTGGCAAGCCGTTGCTGGAAGCGGGCTCGTTCGATCGGGATCGTATCGGGTTTGATCTCGATATCCGGTGCGATCCCGCCGCCGCTATACACGGACCGTCCGAGATCGGTCTTAGACTCTTCACCGGTTGGCTTTGCATCGGTCGTGCCCTCGCGGCCAACGCCACCGTTCGTGTAGTAGCTATAGAGACTGCCGTCCGAGTAGTCGCGTTGAATAAGGCGGCCGGACGGCGTTTCGTATTTAGCGACCGTCAGGAGCAGCATCGAGCCATAATCGAGAATGAAAGGATTCTGCACGAGGCCCTTTCCAAATGTGTTCTCTCCGACGATCAGTGCCCGGTCATGATCCTGCAAAGCGCCCGCGAGGATCTCAGAGGCCGAGGCTGAACCGCGATTGACCATCACGACGATCGGCATCGTTTCCGGCATTGGGTTTTCAGCACGATAGGGCTCGGTTACGCCATCGATGCGTCCCTTTTGCGTAAAAATCGTTTGTCCCGATTCAAGAAATGTGTTTGCGACCCGGTAAGCTTGGCTGACAAGCCCGCCGCCGTTTCCTTTGAGGTCAAGCACAAGCTGGGTCATTCCCGCGGCCTTGAGTCGCTTCATCGCCTCGGCGAATTCGCCGTAGGTCGTCTGCGTAAAGCCGCCGGTCATCGCGATGTAGCCGACGCCCGGACGGATCATATACGCCTCAGCGATCGAAGGCTGCGGCACCGCGTCGCGGATGATCTCAACGGTTTCGCGTTTACCGGTATCGTTTCGCTGAACGGTAACCTTTGCGGCGGTGCCTCGCGGGCCGCGAAGATGATCGCGAACCTCAGTGAAAGGCTTTCCGACCATCGAGACACCGTTCACGTCAAGGATCTTGTCGCCGTACCGAAGCCCGACTCGATTGGCCGGAGCATTCTCAAAAGTGGCACGGATATAGGTGCCGACCATCTTGCCATTTTCGTCGGTCAAGTCGCCAATGGTCGCCCCTATCCCGAAATAACGCGAACTCTGGTCAGTGCGGAACTGTTCGAACTCTTTGGCGTCGAAGTAATTCGAATGCGGATCGAGCGACTTCAGCATTCCGCCGATCGAGCTTTTGAATATCTCGTTGTAATCGATGCCCTTGCCGACGACGTGATTTTGCTGGATCAGTGTCAAAGCCTCGACGACGTCGAGCCCGATAGTGTCGGTCGTTACAGCGGGTTTGGCTGCGGCGGTGCCTTTAGAGACCTTAGGGGGCGGCGGAAGTTCGCTCCCGTTACCGTTCGCCCGCGGCTGGGCATAGCTAAGCGACGCAGCCGCAAAGAAAACTACCAGAAATAAAGCTACGGGCAAGTTCCGGACTGAAATCCGCCCGGCGGAAACGGAAAGCTTCATAGAGTGAAAATAACCTCAATGCGGAATAGTAGCAGTTATTGGAGTAAATTTCGATAAAAATAGTTGCATCAAGACTTTCGGCGGTGTCCTTACGTTTTGGGAAACGGCGGCACTTCGCTAAACTTTCCTAGGTTTCCCGTTGCTATCAACTAATTTCGGAGGCTTGCTCACCAAATGTTGCTGCGATACGCGATCACGTTAACATTCTGTCTTCTCCTTTCTGCTACGGCATTTACGCAAACGAAGCTGCTCAGGTTTCCCGACATTCACGGCGACCGTGTTGTGTTCAGCTACGGTGGCGACCTTTGGTCGGCATCTGCCTCAGGTGGCACAGCGGTCAGGTTAACGGCTCATCCTGGCGTAGAGACATTTCCAAAATATTCGCCCGATGGACGCTGGGTCGCATTTACGGGCCAATATGACGGCGACGAGCAGGTTTACGTAATGCCGGCGGGCGGAGGCGAGCCGCGGCAGCTCACTTTTTACCCTTCCCGCGGGCCGCTTGCTCCGCGTTGGGGCTATGACAATCAAGTTTACGGCTGGACGAAGGACGGCAGGATCTTTTTCCGAAGCCTGCGTGACTCCTGGTCGCTGCCGATAGCTCGGCTATACACTGTCTCGCCGGAAGGCGGGCCGGTAGAGCCGCTGCCGATGCCCGAGGCCGGCTCCGGAGATTTCTCACCCGATGGCGGGAAGATGGTGTATTCGCCGCAATCGCGTGATTTCCGACCGGAAAAGAGATATGGCGGCGGCCAGGCAAACCGGCTTTACATTTACGACATCGCGACTGCGGACGCGAAACTCATCTCCGATAATCCGCGAGCGAACCGCGATGCAATGTGGATCGGGAATTCGATCTATTACACATCGGACAAGGACGGCAAGTTCAATCTCTATTCATACGAAAATGCTAACGGCCGGACAACGCAGGTCACCCGCAACCGCGACTGGGATATCCGCTGGCCGAGCTCCGATAATCAGGGAAAGATCGTATGGGAACGCGACGGGGAGCTTGAGGTATTCGATGTCGCCGCGAAGCGGGCAAACAAGCTTTCGATCAGCGTGCCGAATGACGGAGTGAATCGCCGCAAGCGACAGGTCTCGGTCGCGAATCTGGTCAGTTCGTACGGGCTTTCGCCAAAGGGCGAGCGAGCCGTGTTTGCGGCCCGCGGTGATATCTTCACTGCACCGATCGAACGGGGTGCCGTACGAAACCTGACCAATAGTTCCGGAGCCCATGACAAGCTTCCGGCGTGGTCGCCCGACGGAAGAACGATCGCGTACATTTCCGACCAGACAGGTGAAGAAGAGGTATGGGTCGTGCCGCACGACGGTTCCGGGCCGGCCACGCAGATCACGACGGGTTTGAAGGCCCAGAAATACGCTCCTTTTTGGTCGGAGGACAGCAAGAAGCTCGTGTTCAGCGATAAGAACGCACGGCTCTTCGTGGTCGATGTTGCGACGAAACAAACCCAACAGATCGCGAACGCAGCGAATGGGTTGATCTTCAATTACTCATGGTCGCCGAAGGGGAATTACGTGGCCTACACCCGGCAGACAGAAAATGGTCTTTCGTCTGTCTTCATCTGGAGCGCAGCGGAGAACAAGTCGTATCGGGTGACCCCGGAAATGTTCGGTGCCGGAAATGCGGCGTGGGATCCGAGCGGTGATTATCTCTATTTTATTTCCCAGCGTGAGTTCGCCCCGCAGATCTCACAGTCCGAGTTCAACTTTGCGACGAATAGGATGGCACACATCTATTCGCTCGCCTTGCGGAAAGACGTTAAGCATCCGTTCCCGTTTCAGGATGATGAGGTGACGATCGCCGCCGAGCGTCCCGCTCCGCAGGGTACGCCCTCGCCGGCCGCTTCGCCCGCCGCGAAGCCTAAAGCGATCGATTTTGACGGCATTGAGGGCCGTGCGGTGAAGGTGCCGCTTCCGGCCGATAACTATAATGGGCTCTCGGCGAACCGCGGGAATCTGATTTACGTCGTCACGCCCCCGTTCTATTACGGCAGGCAGGCCGAGTCGCAGCCTTCGCTCCGCATTTTTTCGATGAAGGACCGACGCGAGACGACCTTGCTCTCGCCCGGTTTCGGTTACGCTCTTTCGGCCGACGGTACAAAGCTGATGAGTACCTCGACCGGCGGGAGCTATAACCTCCTCGATGCCAATCCGCAGGGCGAACGGAGCCGAAAGAGCGTTTCGGCCACCGGGTTGGTCACGGAGGTGGATCCGGTCGCGGAGTGGAACCAGATATTTAATGAAGCATGGCGGAGGTATCGCGATTGGTTCTACGTCGAAAACATGCATGGCTTTGACTGGGAGCGGATTCGCGAGGATTACCGAAAATGGCTGCCGCACGTCGCCCATCGGGCGGATCTCAACTACATTATCGCCGAGATGAGTTCGGAGCTTACCGTCCAGCACGCCTACATCGACGGCGGTGATATGAGCCTTCCGCCGCGGATAGCGGTCGCCCTTGCCGGGGCACGGTTCGAAGCGGACAAGGCATCGGGCCGCTACAAGATCGCCAAGATCTTCGGCGGCCACAACGAAGAGGACATCTACCGCTCGCCTTTGACCGAGGTCGGAGTTGACGCACGCGTTGGGGACTACGTTCTTGCGGTCAATGGTGTTGAGGTGAAGACCGACCGCGATGTTTATGCCTACTTCCGCGGCAAGGCGAACGGGGCCGTTACGCTAACGCTCAACTCGACACCGTCGATGCAAGGTGCCCGGCAGGTTACTTTCCGGCCGATCACGAACGAATCGGACCTCATTTATCTGAACTGGATCGAAGCCAACCGGAAACGAGTCAGCGAAATGACCGGCGGCCGAGTTGGATATATCCACATACCTGACATGGGAGCGGCGGGCATTCGCGAGTTCATCAAATGGTACTATCCGCAGCTCGATAAGGAAGGGTTGGTCGTTGACGTCCGGGCCAATGGCGGCGGCAACGTGTCGCGTATGCTGATCGAACGCCTGCGACGGAGAATGCTCGGTGTTAATTTCCGCCGTGGCGACGACGACGGCTCGACCTGGCCGGACGCAGTATTTCGCGGGCCGATGGTCGCACTGCTCAACGAAAACTCGGCCTCGGACGGCGATATCTTCCCTTATATGTTTCGCGAGGCCGGGCTCGGGCCGCTTATCGGAAAGCGGAGCTGGGGCGGCGTTGTCGGCATCACGAACCGCGGGAACTTGATCGACGGAGGCGTTGTGAACGTGCCCGAGTTTGCGTTGGCGAACACGAAGGGTGAGTACATCATCGAAGGCTACGGTGTTGATCCGGATATCGAGGTCGATAACGACCCGCGGTCGGTCATCGCCGGACGCGATCCCCAGCTCGAACGCGGGGTGCAGGAGGTGATGAAGAAACTCACCTCGCCTGTCAAGCTCCCGGCACGCCCGGCCGACCCGAACCGGAATAAGAACTAATGCCTCGATTGCTTGAAGTAGATCACCTGCAGACGCACTTTCCGACCCGGGCGGGTTTGGTGAGGGCGGTGAACGACGTCAGCTTTTCTGTTGGCGAGGGCGAACTGCTTGCCCTTGTAGGGGAATCGGGATGCGGCAAGTCGATCACGGCGCTCTCTATAATGCGGCTGATCTATCCGCCGGGGAAGATCGCCGGAGGCTCGATACGGTTCAAAGGCGAAGAGCTTACGACTGCTAGCGAAGATCGTTTGCGGCAAATTCGCGGTAACGACATCGCGATGATCTTTCAGGACCCGATGACGTCGCTCAATCCGGTCTATACGGTCGGCGAGCAGATCGCCGAGGCTCTTCGCCTGCATCGTCGGCTGGACAAAAAGGCAGCGAAACAGGCAGCGATCGAGGCGATGAAGGAGGTCGCGATCCCTTCGCCCGAGCGGCGTGTAGACGATTACCCGCATCAGCTTTCGGGCGGAATGCGGCAGCGGGTGATGATCGCGATGGCACTTGCGTGCGACCCGGAGCTTCTGATAGCCGACGAGCCAACGACCGCTCTGGACGTCACCATTCAGGCGCAGATCCTCGAGCTTCTCAATGAACTGCGCAAGACCCGGAAACTGGCCGTGCTCTTGATCACGCACGACCTCGGTGTTGTCGCGGACGTGGCCGACCGCGTTTGCGTGATGTACACCGGAAAGATCGTCGAGGAAAGCGGCGTTGATGAGCTTTTTGACGAGCCGAAGCATCCCTATACGAGAGGCCTTCTGCGCTCGGTGCCGAAGCTTGCGGCACATTCGATAGAAAAGGTCGCCCGCCTTCAGACCATCGAGGGCGTCGTCCCGACACCGACCGAGCTGCCGCCGGGCTGCCACTTCGAACCGCGGTGCGAGTTTCGAATGCCGGAATGCAGTAAGGGCGAAATACCGCTTTACGAGCTCGGTGATGATTCAAAGGTTCGGTGTTTGCTCCATCGCAGCGAATTAGAGCCGACGCGACCTAACGCCGGCGTAGGTTAAACTAAAACCTACTCGGCCATTCGCAAGTCTGATATACTTTCGTCAACATTAGCGATGAAAAGTGCCGTAACCAAGCAAAATGTCACTGTAGCGGAGTATCTAGATCTTGAATCAAAGTCCCGGCGGAAGCACGAGTTCATCGACGGAGACGTGCTTCTAATGGCCGGGGCCTCCAGGCGCCATAGTAAGATAGCCAGCAACATCGGCGGAGAACTATTCGGTCAACTAAAGGGAACCGATTGCGAAGTTCACTATGGCGACCTTCGCATTAAGGTCCGTCCTACCCATTACGTTTATGGCGATGTTTCAGTTTTTTGCGGTGAGCCCGAGATCGAGAAATACAAAGATGCAGAGACGTTACTCAATCCAAGAGTCGTTTTCGAGGTTCTTTCAAGGTCAACCGAGGCTCGGGATAGGGGCGAAAAGGCGCAGGACTACCGTCAGTTGCCGTCGTTAACGGACTACTTTTTTGTCTCGCAGGATAAGTCCTTTGTAGAGCACTATAGCCGCCAAAAGGACAACAGTTGGAAGCTGGTAGAGTACCGTGAGCCTGATGATGAAATACGCTTAAGCGGGATCAGTTGCGTACTAACGGTGCGGGATATTTACATGGGCGTTGATCTGCCTAAGCTACGATTAGTTTAAACCGCAGGCCGACCGTTCCTCGCCGATGAACTCCGAAAAACTACTTTCAGTTAAAGGGCTGGTAAAACACTTTCCCGTTGAGAACAGTGATGATGTTGTCCGCGCGGTCGATGGCGTATCGTTTGACATATTTGCGGGCGAGACGCTCGGGTTGGTCGGTGAGTCGGGCTGCGGAAAATCGACCGTCGGGCGGTGCCTTCTGAGGCTTCATGAACCGACGGCGGGTGAGGTTTTGTTTGAGGGACAGAACATCATTGGCCTTCCGCACCGCGAGATGCAGGCTCTCCGCCGGGAGATGCAGATCATCTTCCAGGACCCTTACGCAAGCCTCAATCCGCGGCTGAGCATACGTTCGATCATCTCAGAACCGCTCAAGATACACGGCATCGGAAATAAAGCCGAACAGCGTGAACGAGTCGCAGATCTTCTTAGCAAGGTCGGGCTTGACCCGAAATATATGGACCGCTATGCCCACGAATTCTCCGGCGGCCAGCGGCAGCGTATCGGCATCGCACGAGCACTCGCACTCAACCCAAAGCTGATCATTTGCGATGAACCAGTCTCGGCACTGGACGTTTCGGTTCAGGCGCAGGTCGTTAACCTGCTTCAAGATCTTCAGCAGGAGTTCGGACTGACCTATCTCTTCATCTCGCACGGGCTTGCCGTGGTCGAGCATATTTCGAATCGCGTCGCCGTGATGTATCTCGGCAAGATCGTGGAAATCGCCGAGGCGAAGGAGCTTTACGAGAACCCGCTTCATCCCTACACTAAGGCCCTGTTGTCCGCGATCCCGATCCCCGACCCCAAGGAAAAGCGAGAGCGGATAATCCTCACCGGCGATGTCCCGACGCCGATAAATCCGCCTTCGGGGTGCCGGTTCAGGACGAGATGCCCGATCGCAATACCTGAATGTGCATCGGTCGAGCCGCCTCTCGAGGAACACGGCAGCGGGCATCTAGCCGCCTGTATTCGCATCGGTGAACCGGTGATATAGGCGAAAACTTGCAACACTCTGGGCTCGAAATCCGTATATCGGGTTGAATTACATTTCTTTACAAACATTTGGCGTTGGAAAGTGCCCGCCTGTCGGGCCGAATGGAGGAAAATGTCAGAATTCGATCCAAACGATAATCGTGTGTCCAATGAAACGGTCGAGATGTCGGAGGTAGCGACGCTCGGCAACATCTTTTTTGAGCCCGAGCGGACGTTCAAGGCCCTTCGTGCAAAGCCGCGTTTCATTCTTGCGGGAATAATCGTATCGCTGCTGGTCGGTGCTTATATTTTTGCGCTCAATCAAAAGATCGGGCCTGAGGGATTGCGGCGCGAGATCTCGGCACAACTTGAGAAGAATCCGCAGGTCGCTTCGATGAGCGCCGCCGAGAAAGCGCAGATGGTCGAGACGCAGATGACCATCAATAGCTACACGCAGTACATCTCGCCGGTGTTTGTTGTGATCAGCTTTCTACTCGGTGCTCTTCTTTACTGGGGCGGCGCGAAGGCATTCGGGGGCGAAGGCGGCTTTTCGCATGCTCTATCCGTCTGGGTCTATTCGTTGCTGCCACCGTCGCTGATCTCTGTGATAGGCAGCTTTATCGTGATGTATTTCAAGGCCGCCGAGGAGATCGATATTGTTTCAAGCCAACGAGGGCTTTTGCAAGCAAATCTGGGCTTTTTGTTTGGGAAGGATGCGAGCCCGGTGCTTGTTACGCTGGTTAGTGTCCTTGATCTTTTCGCGATCTGGGGATGGATATTGGCCGCGATCGGCCTGCGGGTAACGAACAAGATATCGTCCGGGTCGGCGTGGGCCGTGGTGATCCTTGTTGCTTTAGTAGGAGTTCTTTTCCGAGTGATCGGAGCCTTCTTCTCGGGCAATCCGAGTTAGGAATAAAGTATAAAGAATGAACAAGGGAGGCCGTCGGAAGCCTCCCTTTGTCTTATTCGTAACGTAGCGATTCGATCGGGTCGAGCCTCGCAGCTTTCCATGCAGGGAACAGGCCAAAAACCAAACCGATGCCGACGCTGGCAAAGAAACCGGCGATCGGTGCCCAAAGCGGCACGTACGATGGAAAGACCATCTTGACCAGCAACGAAAGTCCCCAGCCGATAGCTAAACCTAATAGCCCGCCAAAACCTGTCAGCGTTCCGGCTTCGATAAGGAACTGCAGAAGAATGTCGCTCTGCTTTGCCCCGATGGCCTTTCGAATGCCGATCTCTCGGGTCCGTTCGGTAACGGACACGAGCATGATATTCATCACGCCGATACCGCCGATAAGCAGCCCGATCGACGAAATGACCACCATTGCCGCCGCGACGCCCGCGGTTATCGATTGAAACTGGTCGATGATGCTATCGGCGGTCGCGGTCGAGAAGTTGTTCGGCTCGCCGAAACCAACGCCGCGACGGACGCGAAGCAGGTCCTCGACCTGATCGCGCGCCTCTTGTATGCGGCCCGGCTTAGAGACGACCGTTATAAATATGTCATCGGCATTCGGCTTGATCCGCTGTGCCGAGCCGAACGGCATGTAAATGGTATTGCTCTGATCGTTGTTGCCGCCGTCGCCGCCAAAAAGCTGCGGCTTTTTATCGAGCAAGCCAACAACGGTAAATTCACGGCCGCTGATCTCAAGCGTTTTGCCGATGGGCGACTCGAAGGGAAAAAAGGTCTCTTTGACCGTCGAACCAATAAGGCAAACATCCTTTTTATAGTCCACCTCGGTCTGGTTGAACCAGCGGCCCTCGACAATCACTTCGGTCTCCGCCCGCTCGATCTCGGGCAGCGTTCCGCTGAGCTGAATGTTCGAGGTTTGTTTTCCGTTTGCCGAAACGATCGTCCGGTTACCGAAGAACCCGCTCGAAACATTGAGCCGCGGAACCGCCGTTTCTACGTCCGGCAAGTTACGAAGTGCCAGAGCGTCTTCGAGCGTTAGGTCCGGCCTCATCCGTTCCTCACGCGACGGGCGGCCAAACCGAACGCCGACGTTCATCTTGTAAACAAAGATCGAACGCGTACCGAACGATTTGACCTGCTCCTCGACCGCCATCCCGATGCCCGAGATGATCGAGGAGATAAGCATAACGGTGATAACACCGACGACGACACCGATTATCGTGAGAAACGAACGGAGCTTATTGCTCCGCAGCGTCGCGAAGGCCATTTTGAGATTTTCGTAAAATCGACTTGCTGCAATTCTCATACTAATCGGCCCTCAAAGCTTCGATTGGGTCAAGCCGTGCGGCTTTCCATGCGGGGAAGAGCCCGGCGAGTATCCCAACACCCGCGGAAACGCCGATGGCGAGGACGGCGGCCCACCATGGAATGGAGGTCGGGAATACATAGCGGCTAACAAAGAAACCTGTGGTGTATGCGATCGCGAGGCCGATCAGGCCGCCGATCGCCGCCAAAAGCCCGGACTCGAAAAGGAACTGCCGGAGTATATCTGCCTGCTTTGCCCCGAGCGATTTACGTATGCCGATCTCCTTCGTTCGCTCGGTGACCGCGACAAGCATAATGTTCATGATGACGATCGCACCGACAACCAACGCGATACCGGGAACGACTAGCAGAACGATCGAGAAAACGCCCGTAAAACTGCCGATGAGGCCGCTGATGGCGTCGGGTGTAACTATCCCAAAGTTGTCTTTCTCTTCTGCGGGTAGCTTGCGTTTGATCCGCATCAGTGTGCGGACCTCGTCAACGGCGTCTTCCATCCTTACGCCTTCGCGGGCGGTAACTGAGAACGTCGGTGCCCGCTGCCATCGGAGTCCTCCGAAATTTGCTCCGAATGTATTTAACGGAACTTGGACGAAGTTGTCCTGCGGCTGGCCGAATACAGTTCCCTTGGGAACTCGTATTCCAATTATCCGGTAAGGAATGCCCGAGATCTGTATCTCACTTCCGATCGCACCACCCTGTGGGAAGAGATTGTCGGCAATATCACTGCCGATGAAAGCCACACGTACGGCATTGGCATTCTCGGCCTCGGTAAAGTAGCGGCCTTCGAGTATTTCGATATTGTCGATCTGTGCGATGACCGGCTGCATTCCCTGAATGCTCACGGCCTCAAGGGTCTTGGCGTTATAGCGAACGTCGCGCGATGTGTTACCCGCCCGGGCACCGATCTTGTCGATGAGCTGTGCACGCTCCTTGATGAAATCGAGCTCGTCAAAGGTCAATTCCTTGTTTCTTCGCTGGGCTTCGGCAATGGTGTCGGAATTCCGAAAATCGGAAAAGTTGAAACGCTGGACAGTGAACGCATTTGAACCGATGCCCGCGATCTTTTCATCGACGTAGCCGTTAAAGCCGATAAGCAGCGAGAGAACGATCATGAATGCCGTCATTCCGATGATCATTCCGAGGAGCGTCAGAAACGATCGAAGCTTATGGGCCATGATCGAATCAAAGGCCAATTTTAGTGTTTCAGCAATGTTCATCGCAGATGCGGTGTCGCAGTTAGATTATACGCGAGCCGCAGAATAAAGTTAGATGCGAGCGGACTAAACTTTGTTCGTAAAGAGTTTGTAAAGAGATGCAAAGTGGCAAAAAACAACGATCGGCACTATGACCGACGGCAGCCAGACATACGGGAAAAAGGACACGGCCCGGTTCGGCTGCTCGAAAGCGATCTGCTGCATCGGAGACGGGAAAGCGGCGATGGAGATGCCGACGATGGTCAGCACCAACCCGAGGGCAGCAAAGTTCCAGCCAATAAGCAATGTGCGGTTGGGGTATTTTCCGCGAAATGCGAGGAACGCGACCAGAGGAGCGGTGATACCGGAAACGATGTCGAAGTTCCAACCGGTGAAGCTCATCTGCGGAGCGATGGCACCGGCTTCCTCAAGAAAATGAAGCACGATCTCGATCGGGATGCGGATCGTGTGGACCATCGTCAGGGCTTGGAGCGGGAGCGAAGCGACGAACTTTTTCCTTGCAAAGACGAAAAGGCCCAAGATGAAAAGAAATGCCGGAAGCGGGCCGAAAAGAAGCAGACGCGGCGGAAAACCTCCAGTTTGCTGGTAAAAACCGCCAATGCCGAGGGCGGCCTGAAACAGGAGCCAGAATGGGATCGATGCGAGGACTATTTTGCCTGCGGCCGTGTCCGCTGAATCGCGGCGGACGATGAAAATAGAAATGCCGACCGTTACGAAAACGGTCAGCATAAATAGGATCGAAACAAATGGCGGTACGCCGCTCACCGAATCTTATCGTCCTTTTCGATGCGGCCGTCGCGGATCGTGATAACGCGGTGTGCCCGCTCGGCTACGTCCTGCTCATGGGTGACGATAATGATCGTGTTGCCATCGGCATGAAGCTTTTCGAAAAGTGCCATGATCTCGTGGCTCGTTTTCGTGTCGAGGGCACCCGTTGGTTCGTCAGCGAGCAGGATAGAGGGGTCATTGACCAAGGCTCGTGCGATGGCAACACGTTGACGCTGTCCGCCGGAAAGTTCGTTCGGCTTATGCAGCACACGGTCGCCGAGTTCGACCGAACTGAGGGCGGCCTGAGCCTTCTCGTGCCGTTCTGCTGCCCGCATGCCGGCATATATAAGCGGAAGCTCGACATTGTGCAGGGCGGTTGCCCGGGCAAGAAGATTGAAGGTCTGAAAAACGAATCCGATCTCCTTGTTGCGGATGCGGGCAAGTTCGTCGTCCGACATCTCGGAGACCATATTGCCGTTGATCCAATAATTGCCCTTGGTCGGCGAGTCGAGACAACCGATCAAGTTCATCAGTGTTGATTTTCCTGAGCCCGAAGGCCCGATGATCGCGAGGTATTCGCCTTTCTCAACGCGAAAGGAGACGTCGCGAAGTGCGTGGAGCTCCTCAACGCCCATCTGGTAGGTCTTCCAGATGTTCTCCATCAGGATAAGCGGCCGCCCCTTGGCGCTCATACCATTATTCTCGGGCTGCGGGGTGCCGTTCGCTTCTTCGTTTTCCATAAAGCGGTACATATCCATGGTTTCTAATTCGCACGCTAAGCCTACGAGCCTGCTCGTTGCGGTGCTGCCTGCTTCTTGACGACCGTTCCTTCCTTCAGGGTATTGAGAACACGGCTTGGGCCGGTGATGACCTCCTGGCCTTCGGAAAGTCCGGCGGTTATCTGAATATCGGATTCTCCGGTGATCCCGGTCTCGACCTCGACGAACTTCACCTTGTTGTCCTCAAGAACATAAACGCCCTTGATCGGTTTCGGCCTGTCTGCCGGTTCGGGGCCATTGCCCTGCGGAGACGGTGATGGCGAAGCGCCGGCATCGGGCCGTTTTTCGACAACTGCCTGGAGCGGCACGGCGATCACATTTTGGGCGGTCTGCGTCGTAATGGTCGCGGTGGCACTCATACCGGGCCGGAGGCCGTTCTGAAGCTCTTCCGGCAGGTTCTTGAGCTGGATGACGACGCGGAATTCCTTTGCTTCCTGAACGTTGATATTTGTCGAAAGCCCGCCAGACGTCTGGGACTTACCAACCGCAAGCGGAGTCTTTTGCGTGACCTCGCCCTCGATCTCGGCGTCGCCAAAGGCATCGACCTTGATCTTTGCCGGCTGCCCGACGGAAACGCGGTCGATCTCGGTCTCATCGACCTTGACCTCAACGTTGATCGTGGACATATCGGCGATGGTCATCAGCGGGGTTGTAGAAAGTCCTGCAACCGCAAAGGTTCCGACGCGTGACGGTATTTCCGCAATTACGCCGCTGATCGGAGCGATCTGGAGCGTCTTGTCGCGTTGGTTTCGCTGGCCGCGAAGCACTGCCGCCTGCTGGTCAGCTCGCGACTGGCTCGAGCGGACATTGATATTTGCCGTATCGACTGCCCGGCGGGCATCGCGAACGGCGATCTGCTGTTGGTTTACGCGGGCCGTAGCGTCGCGGACCGAGATCCGCTGTGATTCGAGCCTTGCCTTTGCCGTGTTCAGGCTGACGCGGGCATTTTCAACGCGGTCGCGGGCGGAATCGAATTCCGAGCGGGCGATCACACCGCTTTCAAGAAGCTGTTCATTCCGGCGAAGTTCGCGGTTGGCGGCGTTGAGCTCGACCTCGGCACGGTCAACTTCAGTCTGTGCCGTCACGACACCCTGTCGTGCGTTATCGACGGCGACCTGTGCGATGTTGAGCTGCTGCTGTGCCTGCGCAAGCTGGTTATTAGCTGCAGCTACCTGTGACTCCGTAGAACGAATGTCATTCTGTGCAGTTTGGAGGGCGGCAAGCTGAGCGTCGGTGCTTGATTCAAGCTGGTTCGGGTCGAGACGAACAAGCGGGGCACCTTTCTGCACGAGCTGGCCTTCCTGAACGAAGATCTCCTCGATACGTCCCTGAACCTCACTCGTGATGTTCTGGAACTGGATCGGCCTTACTTCGCCGGACGAAACGACCGTTGAACGAAGTTCAGGCTTCACTTCGAGTTTTACGACCTGCACCTCCGGAACATCCTTTCGAGTTGCAAAAATCGCGATGAGAATAACTGCGAGCAGAACGACCAATGCGGACGCCCCAATGATGATCTTCTTTTTTCGGCTCATTGCCATGCTGCGTTTACCTTAGTTTAAGTAATCGGGTGTATCTTTATTGCCCGAGCCATCAAAATGAAAAACGGCCCGGATTTGTTACAAGCTGATACTACGACCGCCTGTAATGCGATGTTTCAATTTTCTTCAAAGTTGCTGTTCTTGCCGTGACTTAGGACAACAAAGGCGGGAAACCGCTTGCCGAATTTACGAAACAGCTCGAAAGCGGTAGAATGCATTTGTTTTAGCGTCCGAAAGTTTTCGGCACCATCAAAGCCCGGACTTTGAATAGACCATGATACATTGCCCAGCCTGCGGCAGCCAAAACATCGACGGGTCGCGATTTTGTGACCAATGCGGAACGCGGCTGCCCGGTGACATTCATTCGACCGAGGCTCCGGCGGAGTCGCCGGCAACCGAGATCAGCAGCCCGAATTTCCAGGTCGGCTCGGTGACGAGTGTAGGTATACCGCCGATCGTTGAGCCGATATCGAACTCGCTGCAACCGGCACAGAATGGTGGTTCGGAGGCGGAGCGTGGCTTCCTTATCGTAGAAAAGGGGTCGGGTGTCAATACTGAGTTCGAATTGAAGAATCCGGAATCGTTCATCGGCCGATGGGATGCGGATAACGGAATTTTTCCCGATATCGATCTTGACGCGATCGACCCCGATGCAAAGGTCTCCCGCCGCCATGCGAAGATAATCCGCCGCGAGGGGCATTACCTTATTGAGGATCTGGGTTCGACGAACGGGACATTTATAAACCGGGGTAGGCGACTGTTGCCCGGCAGCCCGCAGCGGCTAAATGACGGCGACGAGATAATCGTCGGAAAGACTTTTTTGCGTTTCAAGATCGTGCCCAAGTGAAGTAATAGGCCGAGTTTCGGCAAGAGTGAACGTTCGCTTTTAAGTAATGAAGTGTCAGGAATGCAACTCTGAGATCTCGGAGCAGGATTCGTTCTGCCCGTACTGCGGCATTGTGCTCGCAAGCATACCGGTCGTTGAACCGGAGCCCGTGCGTGACGACCTTGAAAGCACGGTGATGATGTCGCCGGAAGAGGTCGCAAAGATTGCCGAACTTGAGGCGAAAAAGAATGCCGATGTGGATGTCTTCGCTGAGCCGGTTCAGGAGAGCCAAGCCCCAGACCTTCCAAAAACTTCAGAAAACGTAGTGTCCGGTGCGACCTCAGAGAGTGTTTTCCCGACAGAGGACAAACTCGTATCGGATCTACCATCCGAACTACCGGATGCCCCGCTGCCAGAGATCTTGGCTGACTCAGGATTCGGCGAAACCGGGAATACCGCGGAATCCCAAAAGGAAGAAACTCAGGTTACAAATGTTGAACCGCCTCCGGCCGAGCCGCCGTCGGTGGAAGAACCCGTCGAGCTTCCGGAAGTTCCTGTTTTCAACGAGGACGCAACGATCTACCAGTTTACGCCGGAACCAGTTCAGCCGATAGAAGAGCAGCCAGCGTCGTCTGAGGCTGCAGAGGTCGATGAACCGGCGACATTCGCAGAGGCTGGATCGGCGACTAAGACCACAGCGGATGATGCCGAAGCGGATGTATTTTCCTGGGATGAAAAACCCGCAGAATCGGCTCAAGAGGACGAACCGAAGATTGCCTCACCGATAGTTGAAACACCCGCCGAGAGTGCACCGGAGCCTGCCGCAGGACCTGAATCGCCTGCTGAGGCAGAGATCCCGGCAGAACACGAAATCCTGAAGCCGGTCGAGGAACTTGATCTTCCCGATTCGTTTTCCGGAGGCTCGATCTTTGATTCGGTTCAGATTATGGAACCGCCGACTCTGATCGCCCCGGACGCGAAGGTTCAAGAAATGATCGAGCAGCAGGCCGGCGCCGAGCAGCCTGCCGCCGCCTCCGCGACGCCCGACAAAACAGCTTCGGACGAACTTGCGGCTGCGGGAATCAGCCCGACATCGCCGAACATCGCCGAGGGCGACACCGAGGGAAAGAAAGCGGCAAAGCTTAAGCCGCTTTCAGAAGGTACGATATTGAACGGCCGGTACGAGATAGTTCGTAAGATCGGGGGCGGCGGAATGGGCGCCGTTTATCTCGCAAGCGATAACAACCTCGGCGGTGTGCTCCGTGCGGTCAAGGAGATGATCCAGGCGCACATCGAGGATGAGCAGCAAGAAAAGGCGATCAACGATTTTCGGCGCGAGTCAATGATCCTCTCGACGCTTGATCATCCCGGCATTCCGACGATCTTCGACTACTTTTTTGACCCGGACGAAGGCAGGTTCTACCTGGTGATGAAATATATCTCGGGTGGTGATCTGGCTGCCCGCCTGCGATCGGCTCCGGAAGGTAAGCTCGATGAAGCGACCGTTACGGAATGGGCGATCCAGATCGCCGACGTGCTCGACTATCTTCACAACCAGCCCTCAACGATCGTTTACCGCGACCTGAAACCGAGCAACATAATGGTCGACGGAAACACTGGCCGAATAATGCTTATCGACTTCGGGATCGCTCGGTCGATCAGTCAGCGCGAAGAGAAGGGCGTGACCGCGGTCGGGACGATGGGATACGCCCCGCCGGAACTTTTCAGCGGAAATGTCGAACCTCGATCAGACATTTACAGCCTCGGTTCGACGATGTTTCACCTCTTGACAGGAGCCGACCCGCAAAGTAATCCGCTTCTGATATTCGATTTCCAGAAGAATCCGCGGCCGCGTCAGATCAACCCGAGGCTTTCAGATCAGATCGAGACCATCTTGATGAAGGCGGTCGAATATAGCGCCGAGGAGCGCTTCGAGTCGGCGGCGGCTATGAGGTCTGCTCTGGAGTCGCATCTAGCGGCTCTGAAGGGAGCAACGGTCAGCTACGGCGTGTCTGAGTCGCCAACGCCCGCTTCGCTCGCCTCGCAGTATGTGTTTTGCGGTTTCTGCGGCCAGCGAATTATCGCCTCGGATCTCTTTTGTGCATTTTGCGGGGCGAGGCAGCCGATCGGCGGGCCGGGAATTCAGTCTGCGGGCTACCAGTCGGGAACTCCGACGGCAAGGTTATTTGTCGAGGGGACGAGCGAACTCTCTGCACCGACGTTTTCGCTTACCAAGGATGAAAACCTGCTCGGCCGGCGAGATCCGATGTCGAACATTTTCCCCGAGATCGATCTATCAAAATACGATCCGCAGACGAAGATCTCTCGGCGGCATGCCCGTATCTGGAAAGATGCAGGGAACTTCCTTGTCGAGGATCTAGGGTCGTCGAACGGAACTGTTCTTTTGGTCTCAGCGAAGCAGCCAATGCGTCTCGTCCCTCACCGGCCGCACGCATTGAGCAGCGGTGATAAATTGAAATTGGGCGATACGGTCCTTCAGTTCTACGTCGGTTAGCGGACAGAAATTTCCTCAATGGCTACGAAGATCAAGGATTCGAAGGACACAAATATCATGACGGAAAGCGCCGGGCCGCTTTCTGTACAGGTTGTGCGCTTTGAACCTGAAGAGGTTGCGACGCCTTTCTTTCTCCGCTTCGGAGCGGCCGCCATCGATTATCTTTTCTTCGTTATTTTTCCGGCGATGTTCCTGGTGATAAGCCGGATAATGGGCAATGACGGTGCAGCCCTGATAAATAGTGAACTTAACAACATCGGCTGGCTGCTGGCTATCTTGTTCGGTCTGTCGAATTTGGTCGTGCTTCCGGTCTTGACCGGTAGAACACTCGGGAAATTCGTTACCGGACTCGAGATAGTTGGGGCCGACGGCCGGCATCCGTCCGTTTTAAGGATGCTCCTGCGGCAGACGGCCGGGTATCTGGTCGTATTGTTTTCAGGCGGTTTGGGCCTTCTCCCTATCGCCTTTAGCCGAAAGGGAAGAGCATTGCACGATTATATTTTTGGAACATTTGTAGTTTTCGCCGATCGCAGACCGATAACACACACGAGCGAGTAGAATCGAAAAATGGCCCGCCTGATACTAAAGAAGCCCAACGCCGATCCGGAGTACGTTGAACTTAACCGAATTCGGACAACGATCGGCCGTTCAGCACGCAGTGACATTTGTATTGCGGATGCGTTCGCCTCGCGGCTTCATGCCGAGATCCGCCAGGAAGGCGACGGCTATTGGCTGCAGGATCTGGGATCAGCCAACGGGACCCGCTACAACGGCACCTTCATAAAGGCCGGCGTTCAGCTTGCGACCGGCGGCGAGATACAGATCGGCGAAAGCCGAATGATCTTTGAGGCGAGCTCGATGCCGGCGATAGGCGGAGCGACCTTGATCGCGGACCAGACCGAAGCTCTTGACCCCTCGAAGACCATCTCTTTTCAGAGCCGCCGGATACCGACGACGGAGCTGCTGAAAGGTCAGTTCACCTCGCGAACTGAGCTGCTTGGGCTGATAAGCAAGGTCGGAGTGGCTCTCCTGTCGTCATCCGGACTTGAGGAAACGCTCGATCAGGTCGCATCGCTTGTGTTCGAAGCCGTGCCGGCCGAACGTGTTGTAATAATGCTCCGCGACGAGAAGGAAGCGGAGAACATGCGGGTGATGATCGCCCGAATACGCGGGCAGGAAGAACGGCTTCAGGAGGTTCGCGTCAGCCATAGCGTGATGGACGAGGTGCTGAAGAATGGCCGTTCTGTTCTTACCGCCGATGCGCAACAGGATCCGAAATTCGCAACACAGACCGTAATGCTTCAAGGCATCCGGTCTGTGCTCGCCGTGCCGCTTAGTGTCGATGAGCGGACGATCTTCGGGATGATCTACGCGGATTCGCCGACGTACACGACCACTTTTACCGAGGAACACCTTAACATTCTCACGACACTCGCATCTGTCGCCTCGATCCGTGTCGAAAATGCGGCACTTGTGGATGAGCGAATGGAACGCGAGCGTATGGAACGGGAGCTGGAGCTTGCGACCGAGATCCAGCAGCGTTTCCAGCCTTCGGCCCCGCCGGCCCTGACGGGCTATGAGTTTCAGGGTATCTCATTTTCCTGTTACGAGATCGGGGGCGACTACTACGACTTTATCCGCCGGGAAGACGGAAAGATGGTCGTCGCCCTCGGGGATGTTTCCGGAAAGGGAACGGCCGCCGCATTGCTAATGTCGAGCCTCCACGCCGCCGTGCATGCACAGATCTCTGCAACGAGCTCGATCCCGCATACGGTCTCATCCGTCAATAAATACCTTGCAGAGAATACGCCGACCAATCGGTTCGTAACGCTTTTCATCGGCGAGCTTGACCCCGAGACCGGCAAGCTGATCTACATCAACGCCGGTCACAATCCGCCTTTGCTTTGTCGTGCCGATGGCACCATCACACAGCTTGACTCCGGCGGGCTCCCGCTCGGGTTGATGGAAATGGCCCAATACGAAAGCGGCGAGTTGACGCTCGGCCAGGGAGACATTCTTGTTGTTTATTCTGACGGTGTTTCAGAGGCGACGAATGAAGCGGAAGATGAGTACGGCCTTGAGCGGCTCGAACAAGTGATCCGAACTCACCGCGGAGACTCGGCGGCCGGAATTCGCGACAAGATCGAGTCGTCGCTTTCCTCATTCACCCTGAACGCTCCGGCAGCTGACGACGTGACATTGCTGATAGTTAAGCGAAATTAACTGTTGGTCAGCTCCGAATGGAGCCACGCCTTGGCAAACTTCCAGTGACGATTAACGGTCGGGACACTGATGCCCATCACCTCCGCCGTTTCTTCGATCGATAACCCGCCGAAATAACGGAGTTCAACAACCCGTGCTTTCGGCGGGTCCATTTTTGCGAGCCTCTCGAGAGCTTCATCAAGAGCAAGTAGTTCATTCGACTTGTCAGGAGAGACGACAAAGATCTCCTCTTCAAGCGGTAGGATCTCCGCATCGCCGCCGCGTTTATTCGCAAGGTGCTTGCGGGCATGGTCCATCAGGATCCGCCGCATCACCTGGGCCGCGATGCCGAAAAAATGGGCCCGGTTCTGCCACTTGACCTGCCGCTGATCGATCAACTTCATGTAGGCCTCGTGGACGAGTGCGGTCGGCTGAAGCGTGTGGTCGGACCGCTCACGTCTCAAATAGCTGCCCGCCAACCGACGAAGCTCGTCATAAATGTGAGGAAGTATCTGGTCAACGGCGTCGGCGTTACCGTCCGTCAGTTCCAGAAGCATTTGGGTTATTTCGCCTGAGGAATTGCTGCTCATAGTCAGATCAGGGCAAAGGGACACCGCGATTATATTTGACCCATCGGTCGATAGCAATCGCGGTAACTTTCCGCTGATACTTTCGCGCCGGGCTTCTCGCGTTTACTGGTGACGTACATCCCGCGGCTTGCCGCGACTACCGGGAGAATAATCATGAGAATGCGATCATATTTGATTTTGACAGTCCTTTTTGTGCTCGGCGCTTCGGGCGTCGCACTTGCAGACCTTAAGGTAAAGACCCGGCAGACCGTTTCCGGGCAGAGCTATGAGAACACAACGCTGATCAAGGGAAAACGGCAGCGTTCGGAAATGATGAATGGAGCGATGGTCAGCATAACTCAGTGTGACCTGAAGCGGGCGATCCAGCTAAATCCGGCAACGAAGACGTTCATCGTCAATGAATTCGGACAGATCGAGCCCGCAGCCGCAAATACAACGGCCTCAACTAGCACCGCGCCAAAGACCGTTAAGGGTGGGCGTGTCATGATGACGATCAACATACGCGATACCGGCGAGAGAAAGCAGATGTTCGGCCTTCAGGCTCGCAGGCTGGTCGTCACGACGACGATGGAGTCGTCCCCCGATGCCTGCAGCCCGGTCAATACAAAGATGGAAACGGACGGTTGGTATGCGGACCTCGAAGCCGGTTTCGATTGCGATAACGCGGCATATTCCGCTCCCGTCAATGCCCGGTCGGGTGGCTGCAAAGACCGCTTTGAGACGAAGCAAACCGGAACCGGGAAGCGCGGTTTCGCACTCTACGAAAAGATGACGATGTTTGACGGAACGGGTAAAGAAACGATGTCCATGGTGAGCGAGGTCATCGAGCTTTCGAAGGCCGCCCTTGATGCAGCACTGTTCGAAGTGCCGGCGGGTTACCGTAAGGTCGAGGATTCGGCACAAATGTATGCATCTGCCGGGGATCCATCGTCGACTTCAATGCCGCAGAGCACTAAGGGCAACTATGGTCCAGGATCACCGCTTGCGACAAATGTTTCTCGAGCCGCATCGGCACCGTCCGTAGCCGATGTTCAGGCGGGTGAGAAGAAACCGGGAACCGTTCGAATCGGGCTTGCCAACGTAAAGACCGGCTCGCTCGGCAAAGAAATGCCGGCGGCCGAGCTTGCCGAGGCGGTTCGGAATACTCTCGTGTCATATTTGAAGATGCCGAATGTCGAGGTCGTGCCGCTCGAAGCACGGCTTCAAACGGCGATCGATGCCGAAGCAAAGGAAAAGGATTGCGATATGGTCATCTACGCAACCGTTTCGCACAAGAAAGGTGGCGGCGGATTTGGGATGTTCAGTAAGCTTGCCTCGCCCGCACTCTCGAGCATCGGTTATGGCTCGACCGCAGGCGCGATCGCAGCAAATACGGTGATCTCAGCGGGATCTATCGCGGGAAACGTGAAAGCAAAGGATGAACTAAAGCTGGAGATCCGGATGGTTAGTGCATCGGGCCAGCCAACGCTAACCGGCGACTACAAGGCAAAGGCGAAGAACGACGGCGACGACATTCTCTCCTCCGTGGTCGAGCAAGCGGCAGAGGCAATAGCGAAGTCGATCAAATAGCGAAAACAACAGACAGGACGGGCCCGGCAGGTTTAGCGACTTGTCGGGCCATTGTTATTGAGGTTCGCTCCGCGAGAGCCACGCGGCGACCTCATCGTCTGTTCGCAAAAGGTCAAAACCGGGGGCTTGTTCACCGAGAAAACCCTGAAGTTGGCGTCCGAGTCCAAAATGGACGCTAGACGCGATCCAAAAAGCTATTCGCGCTCGAGCGAAGCTTGCGGCATGACGTGTAAACGACCTGGCAATTGCGTCGATATCATCGGTGCTAATGCTTGGCGTAACAAGCTTTCTGCAGTCCATCAAGATGGGACTGCCAGCGAGAACGTGCTCATCGGCAGCGAGCTGACCATGGACCTTGAGGGTTTCTGCTAGGTCGAACTCTCCCTCAAATTCGACCAGAACGTGAGGGGGCGATGGGATGTAATTCACCTTCCATTTCATAGCGGGTTTTGAAATGTACCGGAACCAAATTGTCGGCTAAGTATAGATGGATTCCCGCCCGCAGGCAAGGAAAATCTACACTATTTTAGGTATCCCATGCCGCCATCCACGTGAAGCACTTGCCCGGTCGTCCACGACGAGCGATCAGATAGTAAAAACTCTGCCGCCGCAGCTATGTCCGATGGCCGGCCATGCCGTTTAAGCGGATGGCGTTCGCCCGCTGCATCGCGCTTTTGTTCAGTGTTAAGCAGCTTTTCGGCGAGCGGTGTATCGGTCAGCGAAGGTGCGATACAGTTCACGCGGATCTTTGGGGCGAGTTCGGCGGCGAGTGCGCGGGTCAACCCTTCAACGGCGCCCTTTGCTCCGGCAATCGAAGCGTGGAACGGCATTCCGGTCTGGACCGCGACCGTGCTGAAAAGGACGATCGATGCAGAACCGGCTTCATTTAGATTGGGAAGAACGCTGCGAACGGCCCTTGCCGCCCCTATGTAATTCACCTCGAGGTCCCGCAAGAGGTCAGCATCCGTGAATCGATGAAAGGGCTTGAGGCCAATGGTGCCGGGCAAGTACGCGAGCCCGTCGATCGGTCCTTCAACGGCTAGTTCATCGCTTAGGGCGTCAAACTGTGTATGTGTCACTCCGGCAAGGCCCGCGACTTCTCCCGGCGTTCGCGAAAAGACGTTAACCGCGTTGCCGGCTTCCGAAAGCGTCTTGGCGAGTTCATATCCGATACCGTAGCTTCCGCCGATGAGCAAATAGGTCTTGTTCATAATATTATTTTAGCGACGCCAGAAAGCGTTCCGCCCGTTCGTGGTATCCTGCCCGCTTTTCCGGCGGCATCTTGTCGAATGAGCGCACAAGCATTCCTAAACGCGGGTTGCGAGCCAACACGTCGCGGTGAACGTCCATGAACCGCCAAAATAGTGCGTCCCACGTTTCGCACCACTCGCCCTTCCGGTAGTCGCTCATCTTCAAAATATAGTTGCTCCCGCTTAAGTACGGCTTGGTCGTCATCAAGCCGCCGTCAGCAAATTGGCTCATGCCATAGATATTCGGCACCATCACCCAATCGTATGCATCAATGAAAAGTTCCATGAACCAGCGATAGACCTCGTCGGGGTCGAGCTCGCAGAGCATCATGAAACTACCGAGGATCATCAGCCGTTCGATGTGATGACAGTAGCCTGTTTCGAGTACCTTGCGGATTGTGTGGTCGAAGGGTTCGATTCCCGTAGTGCCTTCGTAAAATGAGCGAGGCATCTTACGATCGAAGTTCCAGAAGTTCGTCGTCCTTTGCCGCCTGCCCTCGATCAAATACACGCCGCGGATGAATTCACGCCAGCCGACGATTTGGCGAATGAATCCCTCAAGCGAGTTCATTGGTGTGCCGTGTCTTTCTGCGTGTTCGAGAGCGGCTTCAATAACCTCGGCCGGAGTGAGCAGGCCGGCGTTGATGTAGGGCGACAGCACACTGTGAAATAGGTAATGCTCATCGCGAACGATCGCATCCTCGTAATCGCCGAAAAGCACAAAGCGGTCGTCCAAGAAGGACTTCAGCAGATTCTTCGCGTCTTTACGTGTGACCGCCCAATTGAACGAAGCGAGTGAGCCGGGATTGCCGGGAAAGCCGCTTTCGATCGACGCGATCGCTTCCGAAGCAAATTTGTTTTGCAGAGGCGGCTTCGTTGCCGGAATCTGAAGGCCCTTTGGAACACGTTTCCGGTTTTCGGCGTCAAAGCTCCATTTGCCGTCTTTCGGTCCGCCATCCGGGGCTAAAAGGATGCTGCGGAATTTTCGCTCGGAAATGTAAAAATCGGTCTGAAAGTAGCGTTTCCTGCAGCCAAGTTTCTCGAGTATCTCTTCGGATTTATTGAGAAAACCCGGCGAATCGTAGATCTCGACGGATAGGCCGTATGACTCGGCCGTGCTTTTGATCCTTCGGAGAAGCCAGTCGTCTGCAACGTCGCAGATGTGAATCGACTCGACACCTGCCTTTGCAAGTTCGGGCAATAGCTCGCGGATGTCCGATCGCGGATCGTTCGAATTAATGTATTCAACACGGCGGCCGCTTCGGCCAAGCTCTTCCTGATAAGCCCTCATCGTTGCTCGGTGGAAAGCCAGTTTTTGCTTGTGGAAACGGACTTCGCGGAAAAACAGATGTTCCTCGACCAAATAGACGATCTCCGCCGCCTCGACCGCCGGATTTGGCATAAAGAGCTGATGCGGGAAGACCAAAGCTGCTGATTTTACTTTCAAATTCCGGGTCATCTGTACGTCTTTGTCTTCGGATGGATTGCGGACATGGTTGCAGATGATCGGCATAGGTGATATGTTCCCGCCCGCGACTTCGCGTAAGAAGCTAGGAAAACCTTATACCTACAAACCTTACGGAGGAACTATGAGCACAACCCCAAAACCCGCGGCGAGCACCGAACAACCGGCGAACCTACCGCCACCCGTTCAGGTGATGAATATCGTAAGCGGGGCATTTCTTTCCCAGGCGGCTTATGTTGCCGCGAAGATCGGAGTTGCCGATCTTCTGGCTGATGGCCCGCGGACCGCGGAGTATATTGCGGTCGCAACGCAAACGAACGAGGACGCGATCTATCGGGTGCTTCGAGCGCTTTCAGCGAGCGGCGTTTTTACTGAGACCGCGCCGAGGACCTTCGCAAACACGCCCGCGAGCGAGACGCTGCGAACTGATCATCCGGAAAGCACTCGTTATATGACGATTTGGATGGGCGAGCCAGAGCACTGGAAAGTTTACGGCGGGATGATCGAAAGCGTTAAAACAGGTCAGCCGGCGTGGGACTCGGTTCACGGCGAACCGGTATTCAAGACGCTTTTCGAGACCAATCAGCCGCTCGGCGACATCTTCAACAAGGCGATGACGTCGTTCTCTAACGTAACGATTCCGGCGATCATCGAAGCTTACGATTTTTCACAAGCCGGCACGGTCGCCGATATCGCGGGCGGCTATGGGCACCTTCTCGGTGCCGTGTTGAAGGCAAATCCCGGCGTGAAAGGCGTGTTGTTTGAGCTTCCGCACGTTCTAGAGGGAGCTCCGGAAATGATGGAAAGCTACGGCGTTGCCGATCGTGTGGAGTATGTCGCCGGCAGCTTCACCGAATCGATCCCGGTCAAGGCCGACGTCTATTTCATGAAGCACATCATTCACGACTGGTACGACGACAAGAACGAGGTGATCCTCCGCAATATCCGCGAAAATATGGCCGACGACGCAAAAGTGCTGATCCTCGACGCGATCCTTCCGGCCGGCAATGAGCCGCATTTCGGCAAGGTGCTCGACCTCGAAATGCTCGTCTCGCCCGGCGGAAAAGAACGAACGGCAGAAGAGTTCGCGACGCTGCTCGAACGCTCGGGACTGAAGATGACAAGAATCATTGAAACAAAGAGCCCCGTCGGTATCGTCGAGGCCGTCAAGGCTTAGCGCGGGCAAAATAACCACGGAAAGGCTGCCGTAAATGGCGGCCTTTTTTCGTTTCCGGACGTCCCCAAGCGGTTTATTGAAGTCTCTGGGCGGTTCATTGACCTCACTGGCCGATTCATTGACGTCACTGAACGATTCATTGAGGTCCCCGAGCGATTTATTGAGTCTCTGAACGGTTCATTGACGTCCCCGAACGATTCATTGACGTCGTAAAACCATTTTGTGACGTCCTAAAACGATTCTGAGAGTCTAGAAACCATTCTGGGACGTCCTAAAACCATTCTGGGACGTCCAAAAACCATTCTGGGACGTCCAAAAACCATTCTGAGAGTCTCAAAATCATTCTGGGACGTCCTAAAACCATTTTGAGACGTCCTAAATCCATTCTGAGAAGTCCAAAATTCGTGCCTATACACCATTGAACGGCGTAAAGCGGTCTTCTGGGCTTCGGTTTTGCCGCTCGGACGGCCGCTCATGATATTTGCCCTTAGCATTCTTCGCGTTATCTGGCGGAGTTTATATTCATTTCGGTTCAAGACGTAAGGCATCATGAAAAACAACCATCGGCTTACACGATCGTTTCTCGCAGCGGCGGCATTGCTTTCGCTCGCCGCTCCGTTCATCACCGTTGAGGCTCAGACGCGTCGCGGGGCGGCGACCGCATCTGCCGGTACAAAGCCGGCCGCCACGAAATGCAACGGAGCGTGGACGGGCTCGATAACCTATACACGAACGCAGTCGATGTCAGACACAAAGACGACCGATCGCGTCTCGAATCGCGGAAAGGACACGACGACCTTCGAGATGAAGTATGATTACAAGGCTCAGGTCGCCGTCGTCGAATCACCCGAGCAGAACGGGAGCAGCACGGGCAGGGCGACGATCAACCACAGTTTCACATCAAGCGAAACAACAAAGGCCGTTGAAAAGAACTCTTGCGACCGCGGCAAGACCTGGCGAGACATGAGCGGCACTTTCGTCTCACAGAGCCAAGTGACCGGTTCAGGAAAAGAAGAGGCCTCGGTCGGGATCGGCGTAAACGACGATGGTACTTATAGCGTCAGCGTCGGCCTTCCGCCGATCAAAGGCCAGGGAACGGGCAAACAGACCGCGGCATATAGTGGGCAGTGCGTCCCGAAAGAGGGCAAGAACCTCACGATGCCCGCGACAGAGACGACGATCGAGGGCAACTCGCTAACCTCTGACGGCAGCCACCGAATCGATCCAAATGATCCGAACCGTTTGAGCGGAAGCTTTTCGCAGTCATTTCAAAACGTAACGGAGACGATCACGTGGAATCTGCAAAAGTGCGGAGCCCCTTTGCGGCTGATCGACCTCAAGTTCGAGGAGATGAAGTACCCGAACTGGAACGACTGGGTCGAGGTCACCGAGCAAAAGGGAACGACCGACGGGAATCTCGTGCGGATCAAAGCGAAGGTGCTGAATGCCTCGGGCGAGACGAAATACGCCGACGTTAAGATCAAGGAAACCTACAAGGGCGATAAGTGGGACGGTGCACGGCCCGACGCTCCGCTCGAGGATCTTTCGGCATCGGTACGGGTCGAGCCGGGCGAGGAACGCGAGGTCGAATTTGTCTGGGATTCTTCCGGCTATGCATGGTACGACGACGGTAGGCCGCGGCTCGTTCAGCGCATCAAGGCCGAGCTTGAGGAGAACGGTAAAAAGGCCGACGAGATGACGAAGAACCTTAAGGTCGCTCCGAAGCCGGTTGTCCTGGTCCATGGCCTTTGGAGCAACTGGAAAGCGTGGGAAAGTTGGCAGAATATTCTGACGACCTCGCATAGCTACGACTGGAAGGCGTATCCGGTCGGCGAGAAGCCGGAGAAGGGAATAATGAACACCGGCGGGTCGTTTCTCTCGACCAATGCGACGAACTCGATCTTTGAGAACTCGCAGGAGCTCGGAAAATACATTCGCTACGCACAAGAGGACCGAAATGCCTGGCATGTGGACATCGTTGCCCATTCAATGGGCGGGCTCATCTCGCGGCATTACATTCACCACTTTATGCCGCCGGTCGAGGATGGTCGGCCGCAAGTTGCACATCTCGTAATGTTGGGTACGCCGAATATGGGCTCGCCGTGTGCGGACGTGATGAACACGGCGTTCGAGACGCTTGGCAAGAATGTTGAGGCAGTCCGGCAGCTGCGGCAGGATGTCGCGGCCGAGTTCAACAGAACGGTGACGAACCGCAAGGGCGTGAAGTTCTCGGTTCTTGCCGGCGATCCTCTTCCGGTAATGTGCAAAACCTACGTTTGGAACGACGGGGTGGTGCCGGTGCCCTCGGCCATTTGGCAGATCAAGGACAACGCGAAGTCGAAGAACGTCCACACCGAACTTACCGGTACAGCAGATTTTTCAGCATTCGTGAAGCCGCGATTGGCCATCGGCCCGAAAGGAAACCACTTTCCCGAAGCACCGGAAGCCCCGACCTTGCCGAACTATCAGGGCGGCCTTAGCGATGGCGATGCCGGGCTTCTTTTGGGAAGGCATTATGGAGCGGCGGCGGGAGAGGACGTCTTCGCTCGTTGGCTAACACTCGAGCCGGGAGCGCAAACTGAGATCGACATGCCGGTCGCGATAGGTACGGAGGATCTTGGCCTGACATTCATCGCGAACGCGTCTATTTCTGTGGTGCTGGTTGCTCCCGACGGAAGGATTGCGAGCAAAGATGAGGCCGGATCGAGGACCGCGGGAAGCCCGTTCCGCTCGCTCTATGTCGAGCAGGTCGTGAAACCCGGAGTTTGGAAGGTCCGTATCGTTAACACCGGCAGGGAAGGTTCTGACATTGCACTCACCTCGTGGTCGGGAGCCCGGAAATAGCTCAATGAGAATAGTATTCAGGTTAAGTTTGATTTTTGCATTAGCGGCATCGGCTTCGTTCGCCCAGATGGCCACGAACGCTGATCCGGCGGCGGTGAAATTCGTGACATCGGACATCGAGAGCTTCTGGAAAGCCTTCGACAAAGCCACCGCCGAGAACGCTGAGGAGATCTACACTCAAGAGTATTTTGCTCCCGGCTCGGACGGGCTCCAACTTTTCCTGAAATATCGGATCGGGAACGCAAAGTCATTTGCCGAGCAGGTCACTTCGTCGCGGAAATATTATGAAGGCCTGCGTGCTTCGAGCAGGAAGATCGCTACCTTTGAGCCAAAGATGCGAGCTTCCTTTCGTAAGCTCAAAGAGCTTTATCCGGATGCGATATTTCCAAATGTATATTTTGTGATCGGGCGGATGAACTCCGCCGGTACGCTCGCTCCGGGCGGGCTGCTTATAGGTGTCGATATGTTCGGTGGGAACGGCCAAGTGAATCTCGATGGGTTGTCGCAATGGCAGCGATCGGTGATTGCGCCGATAGAAAAGGTGCCGTTCGTCGTTGCTCACGAATCGATCCACTATCAGCAGAAGTATTCGATACCGGGCGAGCCGACCTTACTACAGAAATCTATCAACGAAGGGGCTGCGGACTTTATCGCGGAGCTTATTTCCGGCGGTCACGTGAATCCGCACCTGCACGCTTACGGAAACCCGATCGAGGAAGAGCTCTGGAACGAGTTCAAGCAGGCAATGAGAGGGACAGACGCTACGAATTGGCTCTATCAGGGAAACCAGGCGAAGGACCGGCCTGCGGACCTTGGCTACTACATGGGCTACAAGATCACGGAGAGTTACTACAAGAACGCAGCAGATAAGCGAGCGGCGATCAAAGAGATCCTTGAGATAAAGGACTTCGAGGAGTTCCTGAAGGCGAGCCGCTACGAGGAGAAGTTCGCCCGTAAGGCTCAAGGAAGCTGAGGGCCGTTCATCCGGCGAAGCAAGTCGCCGTAGCGCTCATCACCGCGTACAGGGTCAAGTTTCGGTTCGACCGCCGTCCAGACCAACCAGGGATCGAAGTTCGTTCGGGCGGCTTCAAGATATTCGAAACCACGGTCAGTATCGCCGACCGCAAAATAGGCAAGAGCGAAGAAATAGCTGCCGACATAGCGTTCCTCGGCGATCTTTCTCCAGCGTTCGATACGTTCAAGTGCTTCCTCCGCACGACCGGCGGCAACGAGTGAAAAACACAGTGGATGCAGAACGAGCGGAGAATCGGGTGCAAGCTCTTCGGCGATTAGGCCATGCCGCAGGGATGCATCTACGCTGCCGGCCTGAAGCAACGCGTTGCAGGCCTGAACGTGGCTTTGCATCGAGGTAGGTGCAAGGGCAAGCAACTCATCGCTCTTCGTGACAGCACGCGTGAAATCTCTTGCCTGATAATAGGTCCACGCTGTCAGCACTTTCGGGCGGAGAGAAAGCGGATCGAGCGATTCTGCGGTTTCGAGCTCCAGGAGCCCTTCGGCGGTACGTCCGCTAGCGACTAGATACGAAGAAAGCCATTCGTGCCCAAGCGGATAATTCGGGTTTAGTTCGATCGCCCGGCGATAGCAGGACTCGCTCTTTGCCCATTCCTGCATATTTGAGTGGTATAAGCCGAGGGCCGCATGTGCCTCAGCCAGACCGGGGTCTATCTCGAGCGCACGATTGAGGTTCGCGTACATCTGCGGCAACGCTACTTCGGGCGGAATTAGTCCATAGATCAGCGCCCAACCATTGAAATCGGCAAGGCCCGCGTAGGCGGCAGCAAATTGCGGGTCAAGTTCAACGGCACGCTGAAAAGAAGCGAGGGTTTTAGGGAACGTCTCCGGTGAGAACTGGCTCCAAAAGAACCGTCCCTGAAGATAAGCATCAAGTGCGGCCGGATTTGCGGTGCCCCGCTTTGCCATCTGCGAAGCCATCTCGTCGTCGATATGCGTCAGCAGCGACCGCGTCACCTGCTCGGAGATCGAGTCCTCGAGGTCGAGGAGATCGACCGTCGATTCAAAAAAGCTTGCGGACCAGCGGATCGAACGCTCGGCGACATCAAGCAGTTGAACGGTCAGCCGAATGCCTTCGGAAGCAGCTCTCAAAATGCCGTCGACGACAAACTCGACATTAAGTTCGGTCCCGCATTCGAACGGATCATCGTTGCGTTCGGCGGAGACAACGACGGAACTTGTCGGCCGCACCTTGAGCTTACGAACGTTCGAGAGCCTAAGTGTGAGTGCATCGGCGAGAGCGGTTCCGAGGAATTCGGGTAACCCGAGGGCAGACGCTGATGACCCAATAAGACGAAATGGCAGAACCGCGATCGAACGTTCGCGGCCGTCCGTTCGTGGGGCTGTCGTCGTTTCGAGTGCGATCGGGTTGCCGGTACGTTCAAGGATCGAGCGATAACGCAGATCGCTTCGAATTGGATCGAGTTTTGGGTCAACCCCGAACCAGACCATCCATTCATTTTTTTCCTCGAGAGCTTTCTCAAAATACTCAAAGGCTCGGTCGTGTTCTCCGCCCGCAAGACAGGCCATTGCGAGGAAATACGGCTTTACGTGTGATGTTGATTCGAGTTCGGTCAGCTTAGCAATGATCTTTGTGACGGATTCTTCGTCGCCCTGGCCCGCCCGGGCAAACGCGAGCATATATCGCGGAAGGCCGGCAGCCTTCCATGACTCGGCAGAAAGCCGCAGAAGCTCGACGGCCTCGTCGTATTCGCCAGCTTCAGTGAGCGAATTTCCAAGGTGAAGCATCGCCTGCGGCATCCCGGGCGCCATTGCGAGAGCCTTGCGGGCCTTTTGTGTCGCTTCGGTATTCATTCTGCAGAGATAGTACGTCCATGAAGACATCAGGACCGCTCGCGGCGAAAACGGATCAAGCGCTTCTGCCTTAAGGATCTCGCTGACGGCTTCGTCGACAATGCCTTTACTGCAGTAGATATTGGAAAGGCACTCGTGCGCGAAAGGGATGTCGGGATTCGAAGCGATAGCAAGTCGGACAAGCCGCTCCGCCTCGCGCCAATCACGTTTCCACAAGAGCTCGATGAAAGCTTTGCGCGAAAGAGCCTCGGCCGAATCGGCGTCTATCGCAATGGCTTTATCGATCGCCGCCTCTGCTTCGGGGAATGCCGCTGCGGACGGAATTTCACCGAAGATCGCCGACCAAATATAGAAATCCGCTATCCCGATATAAGGAAGCAAAAAATGAGGGTCGCGATGAACAGCCCGCCGAAACTCTTCGAGCGAAGCGGTCAATCCTTCATCGGTAAAGCGGCTCCAATGAAAGCGGCCGCGAAGATAGGCGGCATAAGCTTCGTTGTCTTTGGTGGCGGGCCGATGAAGTTCCTCGCGATCCTCCCGCGGAAGTTCGGGCAAGAGTGCGCCGGTAAGCTGACGGCAGATCGAATCCTCAAGCTCGATGAGGTCCGAAGCATCCTCCTGAAACTCCCGGATCCATACTGCGTTTCGTTTTGCCACGTTGTAGAGGCATGCAGTGACGCAGGCTTCGCCGTCGGACAATCGGCTTGAGCCGGCAAGGACGAAATCGACTCCAAGTTGAACTCCTGCATCGAAGGGCTTTCGGCTGCTAAAGGAAAGCACCGAGGTTGTTGGGCGGACCACGATGTGAGCGAGCCGCGAGATCCGCGAAACGAGAGAATCAGCGATACCCACACCGAACGCGTCAGCAGCCGGATCGGTTTCCTCGGCATCAAAAGGAAGTATGGCCAAGGTCGGCTTTTGGGGCCGCGTCGACGAGATGACTGCGGCCGTCTCTCCGACTATGGATTCGGATAGAAGGGACTTGACCGCCGTGTGCAGATCACGGGCCTCGGGATACCGTTCCTGCGGTTGCTGTGCAGTCGCCTTTTGGATGATCGCACTTAGTCCGGACGTGAAGTTCTGAACGTTTGGGCTGGCGGGAACGCCTTCTGCAAGATCGCTTAGAATTACGCCGAGCGAATAGACGTCCGAGGCAACCGTGACGGCTTCGCCTCGTGCAAACTCCGGAGCATCGAATTTGCTTGTGCTGAAGCGACCGGGAGCGAAACTCGCATCGGGGTCGCAGCGACGCAGGCCAAAATCGAGCAGCTTGACCGTTCCTTCGTCGTTAACAAGAATGTTCTCCGGCTTGATGTCTCCGTGGAGAACGTCCGCTTCATGGGCGGCCTGAATCGCTTGACAGATCTGCCGGAAGATGTCGAGACGCTCCGACAAGTTGAGCTGATGGCCTTCGCAGTATTCGAATAGCGTGGCCCCCTCGACGTATTCCATCACGAAATACGGTGAGCCATCGACCGACGTTCCTCCGCCGTAAAAGTGAGCGATGTTCGGGTGGTTAAGGGCAGCGGCGATCTGACGTTCGCGTTTGAACCGCTCGAGCGTGACGCCGTCGTAGGAGCCTTGCGGGAGAAGCTTTACAGCGACCCGCTGGTCGAACTCACCATCAACGCGGATACCAAGATAGACCTCGCCGACGCTATCGCGGCCGAGTACGGATTCTAACCTGTACGGCCCGATGCGGGCGGCGGCTCCGGGGTCAGTATTTCGCAGGGGCTCGCTCATCGAGAAAGCCTAATTCTGACATCAGCCGAGGATGCGGTCAATCCTACCTTTTTGAGGGTTCTTTCAGGCGGTTGACGATGGTTTGAAAACGTGGTTCACCGCGAATCACATCGAATCGTGGGTCGAATTCCAGGAAGTTAATGCCGTGCGAACTTGCGGCGTCTGCACGCTCGAGTGCGTCAAGAGCTTTCTCGGTCAACCCATAATGCAAATACGTAAGAGCCTCTTCGTGCGCGAAAGCGTAAGGGTTCTCCGCGATCGCACGAGCAGAGGCGACTTCATTTAACGTCCGGAGCGAGGCCTCGCGGTCCGACTGCGGGTCGCGTGTTTGCAGTTCGATAAGCAGCCAGCTTGGGTCGGCGGGGTCGCCGTTTCCGTAATTTATCTCTTTGCGGAAGACGGCCTGTGCAAGAGCGAGGTCGTTCATTGCCGAGGCCGTCCAACGCTTTACTTTGAGGGCCGGCAGGAACGATGGATCCTCTGTAAGAACGGCGTTGGCTTCACGGATGGCTTCCTCGTAGTTGCGAGCGTAAAAACTCGCCATAGCTGCCGCAGACCGGACGGCTGGCGACCGCGGATCAAGCCTTTGAGCGTTCTTTATCTCCTGTGCAGCCTCTACATGTTTGCCGATTGCGGAAAGAAACAGTGCAAACCAGTGATGAGCTTGCGAGAGCGAGGGGTTGAGCTGGATCGCACGCCTATACGCGAGTTCGGCTGCCTGCCGGTCGCGGTTGGCGTAGAATTTTAGATAGGCGTCGGCGGAATGTGCTTCGGCTAAACCGTCATCTAACGCCAATGCGCGGTCAACGTATTCGCGTGCCTTTTGATACGAATCCTCAGGAGCGGTCATGTCGTAAAGCTTGAGGAGCAGATATCCTTCGGCCATTCCAACGTAAGCGAGAGCAAAGTCGCCGTCCTTTGCCAGCGACTGCCCAAAGGTCGTGATCGCCTGCCGAAGGTCTGCAGCTGATCGCCGCGAAAGCTGATAGCGGCCGATGAGGTAGAGCTCATACGCCTCAGCGTTCTCGGTATAGCTTTTTTCGACCTGATAACGTTCGAGTGCCAGCGGTTCGATGCCGAGAGCCGTCCATATTCGCTCAGCAAGTTCCGTTTGGAGCGGAAATAGCCCTTTCTCATCAGCAGTGAACGTTTCCTGCCAAACGCGGCTACCGGATGCAGCGTTGACCAACTCCGCCCTAAGGGTAGAGACGCCGTTCTCGATAGAGAGTTCGCCCTTTACAACAAAATTCGCACCGACCGATCCTACTGTCGCGAGATCGTCTTCGCGGATCGTTCGCGCAGAGTTTGCCGAGATCACCTGAAGCCCTTTGATGTTGCCCAGCTTGTGCGTGAGAGCGTCTGAAAGCCCGACGCCTAGATTGAACTTGTCATCCTGAACCGTACGGAACGGAAGCACAAGAATTGTCGGTGTAGAGAAAGGCCTCTCGTTGATCGTATTCGCCCCGCCTCCGATCAACGACGGCAACACAAAATAGCCGATACCTGCGAGTATCAGGAGTCCGGTAACCGCGGCCGCGACCTTGTTCGGGAAGCTACCGACAAGTGCCCTCGGCGCTTCCATCCCGGCCGTATCAGGCCCCTCGTTGATGACAAGCGTAGTCTTCTCGTCCGGTCGCGAGAGGCTGCCGTCTGTATCGTGGCCCAGTCGATATCCGCTTTCCGAAAATCGCTTGAAGAGCATCCGGTAACCGGTCTTTTCAAGGATTGCGTCGAACCTCGGATCGTTCCGGATCGGATCGAAGGCGGGCTCTACGCCGAGCCAATTAAGCCACGCTTCTCGCGATTCCAGAGCTTCCTCGAGTTTCTCGATCGCTTTTTCATGGTCGCCGAGTTCGATATAGCCGAGCGACATTTGATAGGGCGACACGTATCGGTTCGCCGATAGCGCTTCGAGTTCAACAGCCGCCTTGCGTGCCTCGTCGTCCCGGCCCGCAACAGCGAATGCCTCAACATTCGCGATTCGGGCAAAAAGCCCGTCGCCCATCAAGGCGATCGCCTTTTCGTTCTCTTCGAGCGCTCGGCGAGGCTCGTCTAAGGCACGCAATACCTTGCTCAGCCCATAGTGGCCGAGACCATACCCAGGGAAGTCACGGACGACCTTTTCGTATTTTTCACGTGATTCACTGAACCGCCGGGCGTAATAGAGCCCCCAGGCGATATTATGCTGGTTGAATGGCGTAAGCGGGTCGAGTTCTGCTCCGCGCTCTGCGAACTGCAGAGCCTCGGAAAACCTACCTTCGGTGAATAGAACGATCGAATACCACACATAGGCATTAGCATTCGCGGGGTTGAGTTCGAGAGCCTTGAGCAAGTATGTCTCAGCCCTTGACCAATCGTAGTTGCCCGCGTGAAGACAGAATCCGAGCGTTGCGTTGGCCTCCGAAAGTCCGGGATCGAGATCCACTGCTTTTTGAGCAGCCGCGATGCCGGGCTGAAAGCACTCGCTTGGCGGCAATACGCCGATGATGCCAAGCCAGGCGTAGTAATCCGCAATACCGGTGTACGCAAGAGCATAATTCGGGTCCGCGGCGATCGCCTTATGAAAACTGACAAACGCGTGAGCGAATCCCTCTTCGGTGAAGCTGTTAAAGTGATAGCGGCCCCGAAGATAGCTTTCGAACGCTTCAGGATCATCGGTTCCACGCTCAGCAAGTTCGTCGACCGTCGCACCGCTGATCTGCGGCAAGATCGCTTCGAGCACGCGGATGGAAATCGTGTCCTCAAGAGTCAAAACATCGGAAAGCGTCTCGTCGATCGAGGTCGCCCAGATGGTCGCGTTGTCGGCAATGCTCAGAAGCTGGACATTCACGCGGAGCCGGCTTCCTGCTTGCTTGACGCTTCCATCAATGATGAATTCAACACCTAGGGCCTCGCCGGCCTTCACCGGATCGGGCTGCTCCTTGCTAAAGGCAAGTATCGAGCTTGTCGGCCGCACGGTCAGGCTTTTGACCTTGCTTAGCCGAGTGATCATTGCATCGGCGAGGCCGAGGCCAAGGAAGCTATGGTCGGTGTCCCCGGGATGGCCGAGGTTAATGAACTTGAATGGAAGTACCGCAATGGAACGGCCTGCCTCGGAACGTCGAATGAACGAATTTGATTCGGCCGATCTTTTCGGTGAGTACTTTGGCGCTCGGATCTCGGATCCCGCCAGATACCTTTCGATGTCATCTGCAAGTTCCGCAGCCGAGGAGTATCGATCCTCGGGCCGCTTGGCGAGAGCCTTCATTACGATGTCGTCAAGGCCCCTCTTTAGCGTTTCCCGAAGTTTTTCCGTGTTTATTCGCCGCGCTTTCGCGGGACGCTCCGCGTCACCGTTGTACCGAGCGAGAAGCGTTTCATCGATCCGCAAAGCCGCGCTCGGCAATTCAGGCATTACCTCACAAACGACCCGGCTAACCTCGTGCAGGGCTCGCCCTGCGAAACTATACGGCTTATGCCCGGTGAGGATCTCATAGAGCAATATGCCGAGAGAATAAATATCGCTCGCCGGCGTAACTTCCTCACCCTGTACCTGTTCTGGGCTCGAATAGTCGGGCGTCATCATCCGAAGCATCGACGCCGTTGGGTTGACCGATTCATGAATCAATTCGGGGTCGAGTATCTTTGCGATACCGAAATCGAGCAGCTTCGGAACGCCTGCATTATTGATGAGAACGTTGCCCGGTTTGATGTCCCTGTGAATGATCTGCCGGCCGTGCGCGTACTCGACCGCTGAGCAGATCTGCATGAAGATACGGAGTCGATCCTCGATCGAAAGCGAACGGGAATCGCAATAGTTGTAAAGGGTTTCTCCGTCAACATACTCCATTACGAAGTAGGGAAGTCCTTCTTCGGTGGTTCCACCGTCAAGGAGGCGGGCAATATACGGGTGGTCGAACGATGCGAGTATCTGGCGTTCGTGCCGGAATCGCCGGACGATAAAGTCCGAATCCATCCCCCTTTTGATCAGCTTGACGGCGACCTTTTGTTCGAACTCACCGTCGGCACGCTCACCGAGATATACGGAACCCATTCCGCCGCGGCCGAGTTCGCCAACGAGGCGAAAAACACCGATCTTGCGTCCGTGCAGGTTCGAGGTAGCGTCGGTCTGCGGTGCATCCGACAAGGAATTTGAGATCTCCTTTTTCGCTTTTGTAGAGAGAAAACGGCTGTCCGTCCAGACCGAAGCCTCAATGAATTGCTCGTCAGCGGCCTCGCTCTGAAGCAGCTTTTCAACCTCAGGTATCAGTTCCGGAGCATCGGAGAGCTGTTCTTTGACGAAGGAAAGCCGCTCCGCCGCGGGCACTTCGAGTGCCGCGTGAAACGTTTCCTCTATCCTCTGCCATTCGCCGCTTTCCATGCCCCTACATTATAGGCTTCGACGGCAAAAACGTCATTTCGGACGAGGGACGTTAATGCAAATTCTGGAGATTCGGTGATATTGCGAGTTAAAACACATTAAATATTGCAAAACATACGATGTTTTGCTATAGTTTCGGGTGGCGCAACTTGCGCTCCCGCCGTCTGAATCCCGCGATGTCTAAACCAAAACTAATTTACATCGTTATTCCCACACTTCTGATCGTCGGCCTTCTCCCGCTGATCCTTACGGGCTGGTTCCTTTCGGAACGAAGCGGCACCGAGCTTAGGGCGGTCGAGAACCGATACCAGATCCAACTTGTACAGGAAAAAGCTAGGTCGCTTGAGATGTTTCTACAGCGGCAGCTCGACCTTGTCGGCGGCCTTGCAAATGGTTTTGCTCTGGCCGGAACGCCCGAGGTCTATAACCAAGTTCGCACCGATATGCAGCTTGAGGAAAAGCTGCGAGAGAATCCGGACGTCCTGGCCCTTTTCGTAACGCCGCCTGCGGGCGAAACGCTCGCTCTTTATCGTCCCGGAAACATCGGGAAGCAGCAGATCGATTCGATCGCCAATACTCTTATCGCGTCTTCGCAGGGCTCGGCCTCGATGATCTCCAAGCCGACCGTTACAGAAGGCTCGAACGAAAGCGTGATCGCGATCGGTTCGCGGATCGGTGGCAAGGACGGGGCCGGCTCGGTTATTGCGATCGTCAGCCTTTCAAATATCGGAAAGATACTCGTCGGAAAGGATCCTGTTTCAGAGGAGCAGATGTGGGCTTCCGGGCTTCCGATAATTCTTATTGTTGATGAAGCCGGCCGGGCGGTCTTTCACCCCGACCCGCTCGTGGCCCGCCAGCAGCGGCCGCTGACAACACTCAAGATCGTTTCCGAATGGCAGCAATCGAGCGAGCAGATCCAGTCCGGGCTCGTGCCGTTTGTCGGCGAATTTGGTGGAAACGAGCACTCGATGATCGGAGCGTATTCGACCGTCGATTTCGGCACGAACGCAAAATTTGGCGTCATCACGATGCAGGACGAAGCGAAGGCCCTCGCTTCGGTCGGCGAGATGCGAACGCAAACATGGGTGATCAGCCTCGCTTTTGGGCTCTTCGCTTCGCTTGTCGGTCTGTTCGTCGCCCGCCAGCTCGCCCAACCGATACTCCGCCTGGCCCAGGCAGCCGAGACGGTCGCTAAGGGCGATCTTTCGACGCGTGTCGAGGTCGGCGGCGTTAAGGAAACGGCGACGCTCGGCACTGCGTTCAACACGATGAGCGACCGGCTCGAGGAACACATCCGCCGGCTCGCACAGGCCGCACAGGAGAACCGTGAACTCTTCGTGGGTACGGTAAAGGCACTTGCCGCTGCGATCGACGGAAAGGACAAATACACACGCGGCCACTCCGAGCGCGTTGCCCGCATTTCAGTAGCGATCGGGAAGGAAATGAATCTTCCCGAAAAGGAACTCGAAGCTCTAAGGATCAGTGCTCTCCTTCACGACGTCGGCAAGATCGCGATCGATGACAACATTCTTAAGAAGCCGGCGGCCCTCACTGCCGACGAGTTCGACATAATGAAGACGCACCCGGTGAAGGGCTACAAGATCATGTCCCAAATACCGGGCATGGACGAATTCCTGCCGGGAATGTATTCGCACCATGAAATGGTCAACGGCGAAGGATATCCGCAAGGGCTAAAAGGCGATGAAATTCCATTGCAGGCAAAGATCGTGTCGGTCGCAGACACGTTTGACGCAATGACCATCGACCGGCCGTATTCGAAAGGCATGGTCCTTAGCGAAGCTCTCGACCGCATTCGGGCACTTGTCGGTACGCGTTACGACGGTGCAGTTGTGGAGGCTCTCGTTCGCGGCTGCCAGAAAGGACATATCGGCCGCGGCGTTGTTCAGCAGATCGCAACGACGGTGAAAGAGGGCGATCGCGTCGTGAATGTCGGGATCGGTCAAAACCTCAAAGCAAATAGCGGCCACGATCCGGCCGAGCTCCCAAAGTTAGCAAACGATGGCGTTACAGGAGCACAAGTTACACGAAACGTGGCAGGTTGAGGTCGGCGGCACGGTCTACGAGGCACAGTTCGCCGAACTGCCGGATTGGATAAGCGAGGGCTCGCTGCAGCCCGAAGATAAAGTGCGCCGCGGAAATCTCCGCTGGATAGAGGCCCGTAAGGTTCCTCAGCTAGTGCCTTTCTTTAACGCTAAGGCCAATGGCGAGCCGCTGCCGGTTGTGGTTTCCGAAACAGTTCAAGCGGCAGTTTCGCAAACGGTTGCAGAGCCGCAGATCGCAATACCCGCAGTGCCGGTTCCGCACGTCGTTCCATCGGCAAACACCGTGAATCAGCTCGCTCGGGCGGCTGGGGCAGACAACTCCCGGTGTGCGAATCATTCTGACGTCCCGTCCAAATATATTTGTTCCGGTTGCGGTGCAGGCTTTTGCAAGGCGTGTCCCCGGTCATACGGCGGCAGCGTCCGGATCTGCCCAGCCTGCGGCGAGCTCTGCCGCGATGCGGAAGCGGTCGCGGCCGCGAGCGTTGCCGCGAGTTCGGCCGCTCTCGGAGGCGATTCATTCGGCTTCGGCGATCTGGGTTATTCATTCGGCCATCCGTTCAGGTTCGGAACCAGCCTGGTTTTGGGCGGTATTCTTTACACTTTCCTATCGCTCGGGCAATCGGCCGCAGGGCTCGGTGGCATCTTCATGGTCGCTACCGCACTGATCGCCGTCATGGCGACGAACGCGATCTCGTTCGGTGTGTTGGCCAACACGGTCGACAACTTTTCGAAAGGGGCGATCGATTCGAACTTCATGCCCGACTTCGAGGATTTCTCGATATGGGAAGACGTGGTTCATCCGCTATTTCTTAGCCTCGCAGCCTACATCTCAAGCTTTGGCCCATTCATACTTGCGGCTATCGTCGGTGTGTATCTGATCTTTAGCGCAGTGAGCAGTAAGGTCGAATCGATTAATGCCGACCTCGAGAAGATTCCCGGAACCCATTATTACGCACAGCGTGACGTAGCCGAACAATCTTCGGAGGTAAAACGTGTCCTGACCGAGGCTGCAGACGGCAAGAATGAACAGATCGCGAGCGTTACCGAGCCGACGGGCGAACCGACGCCGGTTATCGACGAAGACGCACGCGAGCAGGAGGAGCTTTGGGCAATGGCGCAGCAGCACAGACAGGCCCAGCTTGAGTCGGTCATCGGGCCCTCGCCGGAAACACGCGACGCGCAGTTTCAAGAGTTCCTGAGCGGATTCTTGCAGCTTGCAGCTCCGCTGGTCGTGGTACTGATGCTGACCTTTTTTTGGGGGTTGTTGCTGTATCCTGCCGCATGTGCCGTTGCGGGTTATACACGCTCATTTGCGGCGACGATAAATCCCGGCACTGCACTGAACACGATTCGGCATCTTGGCTTCGATTACGTAAAGCTTCTCCTTTTCGGCCTGATACTGTCGATCTTTTCGGGAATCGTGATCGCGATACCGACCATGTTGCTCAATCCATTCGATATGCCCGGAGTCGGCAATCTGCCGGCGAAAGCGGTCGGAGCGTTCATCGGCTTCTACTTCTGGGCGGTTTACGCCTGCCTTATCGGACTGATGCTGTTTCGCAATCGCGATAAGCTCGCACTGCCGAGCTAAATTCATTCGCAACCGATGGGAAATGCCCGTGCGTTGTTCGGCGCACGGGTTTTTTCTATACTCAAAGATTCGCGGTTGGTTTTTATGGCATTTTGGCGCAGAAAAAAGGAAGACCCATTCTCAACCTCGGTACTTGGCTTGGACAAGTCGATCGAGGAGCTGAAGGCACAGGAAGAAGCGGTCGAAAAGGAGCTCGGCGTCCGGTTTTCAAAGGCGATCGCAAAGACTCGCGACTCGCTGAATGACCGGCTCGATTCGGTCTTTGAGGGCCGAAAGCAGATCGACGAGGCGTTGCTTGATGAACTCGAAGAGATGCTTATCTCGACCGACATTGGCGTCAAAACGACGATGCAGGTCATCGAGGCGGTCCGGAAAGGGGTTTCGCGAAAAGAGATCGACGACATTGACGCCTTGAAGGCGACGATGAAGCGGGAGCTTCTAGATATTCTCGGGCATTCCACCGGCGGTGTCGCTTCGGAAACGGCCGTTGACGACGCGATCCGGCCGTACGTTCTAATGGTCGTCGGAGTTAATGGCGTTGGGAAGACAACCACGATCGGGAAGCTTTCGCAGCGGATAAAGAGTGAGGGTAACGACGTGCTGATCTGTGCGGCGGACACTTTCCGTGCAGCGGCGTCGGATCAACTTGAGATCTGGGCCGGGCGGGCAGGCGTTCCGATCATTCAGCAAAAGCAAGGAACCGATCCTGCCGCAGTTCTCTTTGACGCTCTTCAATCAGCGAAGGCTCGGTCGGCGGATGTGCTTATCGTCGACACCGCCGGACGTCTCCACAATAAAGCGAATCTGATGGCCGAGCTTGAAAAGATGAAGCGGATCGCTGCCCGCGAGGTCGAAGGTGCTCCGCACGAGACGCTTCTTGTTATCGACGCTGTGACCGGCCAAAACGGCCTTGAGCAGGCCAGGCAGTTCACTAAGGTCGCGAACGTCACCGGTATCGTACTGACAAAACTCGATGGGACCGCAAAAGGCGGGATAGCTGTTGCGATCTCGAAAGAGCTGAATCTGCCGATCCGGTACGTCGGCATTGGCGAGCAGGTTGATGACCTTATGGTATTTGACGCGGAGAGATACGTGAACAGCCTATTCAACTAGGTCAGCGAGCGAGGTTTGGACTTGAGCGAACATACTGAAACAGATATTAAGCACATTCGGCGGGCGATCGAACTCGCCGGCCTCGGCACCGGTCTCGTTTCGCCAAATCCGCTGGTGGGTTGTGTTGTGGTTTCGCAGAGCGGAGAGGTGGTGGGCGAAGGTACGTATCTGAAGGGCGATGTAACTCACGCGGAGGTCATTGCCCTGATGAAAGCCGGGACGAAAGCCGCCGGCGGGACGGCCTACGTATCGCTCGAGCCACACGACCATCATGGTAAAACGCCGCCATGCACCGAAGCACTGATCAATGCCGGTATCGCACGCGTCGTTTGCCCGATTGAAGACCCGAACCCGCTTGTGTCAGGAAAGGGTTTCGAACGGCTTCGCGAAGCCGGAGTTGAGGTATTGACAGGAATTCTTGCAGACGAGGCAGCTCGGCTGAACGAGAAGTTCATTTGCTGGCACAGGAACGAGAGACCTTTTGTTCATCTAAAGCTCGCAATGTCGCTAGATGGCCGGATCTCGCTTAAAAGCAGCGTCTCAACCGCTCTTTCTGGTGAAACGGCCCGCAGGCGCGTTCAAGAACTTCGCCATGAACACGATGCGATAATGGTCGGTGCAACCACGGCGGCGGTCGATGATCCTTCGCTGACGGACCGTAGTGGAAAGCCGCGCCGCCGACCGCTTGTCCGTGTCGTTCTGGATAACAGCCTTCGACTTCCGCATGTTTCGAAGCTTGCGACCACGACCGCTGAGGCTCCGACCTTTGTGATGACCAATTGCATCGATCCCGAGCGGGTCGGCCCGCTTCAAGAGAAAGGCGTTGATGTGATTCCGGTGGAGGGCGGTGCGAGAAATCTGCAAGGTGTCCTTGCGGAGCTGAAGCGTCGCGATATCCAGAGCGTTCTGGTTGAGGGCGGAACGGCGGTCGCGGGCGCATTCATCGACGCCAAGTTGGTCGATAAGGTCACCTTTATTCTCGCGCCAATCGTCATCGGCGGAAGCGAAGCCCCGAATGCCGTTGGCGGCAGTGGTGCTGGCACTCTGGCTGATGCTCTGAGGCTTCGAGACCTGAGCGTGACCCGACTCGGCGACGACATCGAGATAACCGGTTACCCTGGCAATTAGATCAATAACGCCATATCTAACTCGCCGTCATGAACCCCAGATCGGTCACTGGGAAGTTCCCGATGTTCGGGAACACGAACGGCATGTCCGTCTCGCTCAGCCCGAACCATCGGGCCAAGGTTGCCGCGTATTGCTCGACAGAAGCCGTCGGTATCCATCGCCCGCGTGCTCCCGTCCCGGAATCTGCATCATCCGGACCGTTATTGACGAGCGTCGGGAACGGCGTTCCATTTGAAGAATTGACACCGAAGAAGTCCGCTCCGGCGACCCCGCCGCCGATGACGAACTGATGATTCGCCCAGCCGTGGTCGCTGCCGACATTCGCGCCTGTGCCCGCCGGGTCGAATGTTCGATTAAAGTCAGTGAGCGTGAACTGCGTGACCTTGTCTTCGATTCCTTGGGCCACCATTTCCTCGTAGAAAGCCCGCGACGCCTGGCTGAACTGCGTCAGTAACCCGTTCTGCCCGAGGAGTTGGCCGTTATGTGTGTCAAATCCATCCAATGAACAGTAGAAGATCTGCCGCGTAACCCCCAACGCACTGCGGGCCTTGATCATTCTCGCGATCTGCTTCAGTTGGTTTCCGAGGTTAGTTGCCGGGAATGCCGCGGTCACTTCGTTTGCCGCATTCAGCGTTCGGCTAATTCGGAGTGCCTCGCTTTGGATGTTGTTCGAGGCTTCAACAAGGTCCTGGCCCTTTTCAAGCAGGATCTGAGCCTCTAGAGCCGCAAGGCGGGCATTCGCGATCGGGGTTCCGTTGTAGCCGGTCAGCGAGAAGATCGTACTGAGCGGAGCCGGAGCCGGCCCGAGCGAAAGCGGCTGTTCATTCTCTCCCACGGTAAAAAGTCGCGGACCGACGATCGACGAGACGGTCGGCACCAATCGGTTCGGATTCGCGACCGTCGTCATTTTGTCCGCAATGCGGCCGCCCCATCCGCTCAGCATTACGGCATCAGCGCGTGAATTGTGATGCTGCTGCGTTTGGTCAGTATGCGAAAAAAGGTTCCGAGGGCGAACGGACGGATCGGCCTGATATTGCGCTCTCGTGATTGGCATTATCAGCGGACCGACACCGCTGACGATCGCCATCTTGCCGGTTCTCCAGAGCGGATGCAGGCCGGGGTTTATCCCGTTTGCGACCGTCCCTAACGCAGGGTGTAGCCCATATGCTGAACCGCCGATTCGCGGTACGGCGATCGGGAGAAGCGTTTTCTGCGGCAAGGCAAGACCCCGAGGCCCGCGTGCCTGAAAATAGTGGTCGTAACCGCTGACGGATTGGTCGGAATGCAGCGGAACGATGGTGTTATTACCGTCATTACCGCCGTTGAAGTAAATGCAAACAAGAGCTTTATAGTCCTGTGGCTCTCCGCCATCCGAGGTTTGAGCCAGAGCGCTCATTATTCCGAAAGGATGTGAACCTGATACAAGGCCGGCCATCGTCAGGCCGGCTCCGGCATGTGCTAAAAATCGTCTTCTTGAAATGGTCATCGGTTACCTCTGGATCTGATATGCGGATGAAACGGCGATCAGGTAGACGGCGGTCTTTATCCTGAGCATCGGGTTCGAGGCCGGAACGGCAGTTACTGCCTGCAAAATTATGTCGCGTTGGGCTAGCGACATCCAACCGTGCATCATTCGTGCGTTCAAACCATCGAGGAGTAATGTTCCCGTTGGGTCGGCTTCAGCCAACGGCAAGAATTCGGAAAAGGTCAATGATGTACCGCGTAGCGAATCGGTCGCGTTTGCCGTCAACCCGTCAAAGATCAGTGTGTGGAGGAAATTCGTCCGCCGGGTCGAAGTATTTGTGTTTAGAAGTTCGAACTCAGGGGCAAGTATGCTTGTCCCAGGGACGTTGTAGTCCGGCGAATAGTAGTTGAAAACGGTCGGCGAATTAAAGGGATTCTGTCCCATCAAGTTCGCATAGCTTGCTAGCGCGCCATCGCTTCGATTTTCTCCGTTAAAATCGACAGCCGGAAAGATCCTAGCGAGGTTCGTAATGAGCTGGACGGGTTCACGGAGTTTGCCATAACGCGGATCGGTCTTTGCATCGCCTCGTGCCTCCGGGTCAAGCAGGATCGCCCGCAGCAGAGCCTTCATATCGCCGCGAGGGCTGCCGGTCTCGCCATTGAAAACAGCCCCGACACGCTGGACATAGGCCGGCGACGGGTCGCCCGTAACCATCTGCTGGATCATCAACTTCCCGATGAACGGCCCGAGATTCGGGTGGTTGAAGATGTTATCGAGAGCCATGTTCAACGACTGCTCAGCATAGTTTCTTATCTGGTCCGGGTCCGTGCAGTTGGTGCAGGCCGGGATGACCGGATTCGGGGCTCCCGGATATTGAAGCAGCGTCTTGGCCGAAAGGTCGTGATTCGCCGGATTGAGGATCATCGGATCCTTGTAGTTCACGATTCCCGGCGAAGAGTTCTGGCACGTGATGTTGCAATACGTCCAACCGGTAAATACTTTCGTGAACTGATTGACCGTCTCTTGGTCATAGGTCGGGATCGGCTGGCCGTTCTGGTCAAGCTGAAGTGTTCCGTCCGGATTCAGCTCGTAAAGCCCGATAGAGAAGAGCTGGAGTATTTCACGCGGATAGTTCTCGTTCGGATTCGTTCGCGTGCTCCGAACCATGTCGAGATAATGGCCCATCGCCGGGTTGAGTGTCATGTCGTACATCAACTGGCGATAATTCCCAAACGCATTGCGTGAAAGAACTTTGTGGTACGCGATCGCGTGACTGCTTTGCTGCACGGTCAGCCCAGACGTTACCCAAATTTGACTTAGCGACCATGCTGTCCGATGGCGAAGCTGTGCCTCGCCGTAAAACGCTTCAGTAAAAAACCACTTCTGAAGCGGGATCATCGTGTAGCGCTCGCGATAGCAGGCCGGAAAGGTCGTAAGGCTGCAGTCCATCGGTGGATTCGTCGGCGACTGTGGCGGATCCGGGTACGCGAATGTTGGGTATGGAGCGTCGAATTGTTCCGCAAGCCAAGTTCGAAGGCCTGTGCGACGCAAACGCATATCGAGCATCGGAGATGGGCCGAATGCCGCTTGCTCGGCAAACCGCACTCGGTCGCCCGCAAAGTGGTAACCTACGTACTCGGGATCGGAAGATCTGATGCCTGCCGGTTCTGCCGTTTTCGGGATCTCGATGCCGCCGGTGCTACCAAGCCCGATCTTGAGCATATTTGATGAGTTTCCGCGCCAGCTTACGTAGATCAGCGAGTCCCCATCCGCTACCGGCTGGCCGCGAAAGCCGCTGCGGTCGAAAACGCGAAAAGTGACAGCAACCTCGTCCTTCGCTAGCCGTTTAAGCTCGCGGACGTCCAGTTCGAACGTCTTTCCGGATCGCTGTTTTACAAAGATCCTTATAGAGTTCGCACCTTCGCTCTCCAATGGTTGGATATCCCGTATGATCGCCGTGACCCATTCATTTGGGGAGGGATAGAGGACCCGAAGTTCGCGGCTCGGTTGCTGCCGGAAAGCCGAAGCAGTCCCACGCAAAAGAATTCGGTCGCTCTCGCTCCCGGCAACGAGCACCGGCGACGGTGAATTCGGGTTGGGATCGTCTTGCGCCCCAACGGCGATGCTGACCAACAGCAAGATCAAACACGGCAGGTAAACTATTTTCTTCATACTTGGCACAGAGTGCGTTCAGGAATTAGGGTAAAGAGCAAGGACTCTAAAGTTATAAGCGAACGTGGGGAAATAGACAACCTAAAAGTTAGAAATTTGTTCTGCTTGCCGATGTTTGAAATCGCGACTAAACTCAACGGGAATGGTCGAGAAAATCGAATACTCGATGCGGGCAAAGCGGTCGCTCGGCCAAAATTTCTTGGTCGATGGAAATTATGTTTCGAAGATCGTTAATGCCGTGCATCCGGAAAAGGACGAGGTCGTTATCGAGATCGGCCCGGGTCGTGGGGCGTTGACGCGTGAATTACTAGAAAGAGGGGCGAAGGTTCTTGCCATTGAGCTTGATCGCGAGCTTGTTCCGAAGTTGAGAGATGATCATGGCTTGACCGGCCGCTTCATTGTCGTTGAGGCCGACGCTTCGGAAGCCGATCTTCGCGAGCTGATTGATCAGTTTTACCCAGGAACGCCGAAGGCGAAGCTCGTCGCAAATCTTCCTTATTACATTTCAACTGCGATTCTCCAGCATCTTTCGGCTGAGCGGCACTGCTTGTCCAAACTCGTCTTGATGTTTCAACGCGAAGTTGTCGAGCGCATCACAGCGAAACCGGGAAGCTCGGAGCGTGGATACCTGACGGTGCTGGTCGAGGCGGCTTTCGCGGTAGAAAGGCTGTTTGACGTTCCGCCCGAGGCCTTCCGCCCGAGGCCGAAGATCTGGAGCTCCGTCGTTCGGCTTATCCCGAAAGCCCAAAGTTCGGCCGACGGGGATGCCTTCCGGCGATTTTTGAGCTCGGGTTTTTCCCAGAAGCGGAAAACGATCGCAAACAATCTGAAAAGATCATATCCTGAAGCGGCTGTGGCATTGGCCGATGCCTGTATTGACCCAAAGCGGCGGGCAGAGACGCTTGAACTTTCTGAATGGCTACGTCTTTACGACGCGATCGCCGTTCACCCAAAGCCTTGAAACGGGCGATTATGCTACTATCTAGGCATATCTGGTTTCATTAAAGGGCGGTAAACGATTGAGCAGAATAGAGATAATACCACTTGGCGGCATCGGTGAATTTGGGATGAACTGTATGGGCGTCCGGTACGGCGACGAGATGATCGTCATCGATGCCGGAATGGGCTTTCCCGAGGAAACTCCCTATGGCGTAGATATCTCGATCCCCAACTTCGACTTCCTCGAAGAATATCGCGATGATCTGACCGCGATCATCCTTACGCACGGGCATGAGGACCACATCGGTGCTTTGCCTTACATCCTCCGTAAGTTCAATCTGCCGGTCTATGCCTCTAGATTTACCCAAGCGCTGATCGAGAAAAAGCTGGACGAGCACGAAATGCTCGATGACGTGCTTCTTCATCGCGTTCGGGCGAATGACATCGCAAAGGTCGGCGTTTTTGATATCGAGTTCATCCATGCCTCTCATTCGCTGATCGATTGCTTTTCGCTCGCGATTACCACACCGCTCGGGACCATAATCCACACCGGTGACTACAAGATCGATCCTACGCCTGTGATCGGGCCGACCTATGATCTGGAAACACTCCGTGAATATGGCGACCGCGGTGTCCTCGCTTTGCTCGGTGATTCGACCAATGCTACGGTCCCGGGACGGACGCCTTCAGAGCAGGATGTGATCCCGGCATTTCGCGAAATATTTGAAGAAACGGAAGGACGGCTTTTCGTCTCCACGTTTTCGTCGTCGATCCACCGCCTACAGATCATTTTCGACCTGGCTCATGAGTATGGCCGGAAGGTTTGTGTTCTCGGCCGCTCGATGGTCAAGAATGTCGAGATAGCTGAAGAACTAGGTTTACTGAAGATACTCGGCGATACGCTTATCGACCTGAGCGAAGCACGGGCCTATGACGATGACGAAATTTGCTTTTTGGTCACCGGTTCCCAGGGTGAAATGCGGGCCGCCCTCTGGAACATGGCCACCTCGACCTACAAAGGGATGCAGATCGAAAAGGGCGATACGGTCGTGCTTTCGGCACGTATCATCCCGGGAAATGAACGAAACATCAGCCGATTAATAGGGCATCTCTACAAACGCGGGGCGAATATCATTGAGGAGAAAAGGCGGCTCGTTCACGTTTCCGGCCACGCTTCGCAAGAAGACATCAAAATCATGGTCGAAACGGCCAGGCCGAAATATCTGGTCCCGATACACGGCGAATATCGGATGCTCTTCCGGCACAAGGAATATGTAAAGCACCACGTTGCCGGATATGACGACCAAAACATTATTCTGATCGAAAACGGCGATCTGCTTGAGCTCGATGAATTCGGAGCACGGATCGTTGAAAAGCACGAGCTTCACCGGACATTCATCGATGAGGAATCGCTCGAAGAGATCGAATACGATGTTATCCGCGAGCGGAAAAAGCTCGCCTACGGAGGGGCAATTTCGCTTGTTGTAACGGTCAACAGAAAGACCCATGAACTCGTCGGCGACCCGCATATAACGTTTAACGGCGTGGCCGGAATGGCTGAGGCAGCAACCGTATCGATAGGGGCAAATGGCAATACTTTCGGAGCCGAGGCTCGCCGAGCAGTATCGGAGGCTGTTAGCGAAATGAAACGCGAACAGATCGCCGACCGGGCGGTCTTTAAAGAAAATCTCAGGATCCATTTAAAGCGTTTCGTACAGAAGGAGCTCGGGACAAAACCGGTTATTGTGACGACTGTTGTTGAGGTCTAACCGGACAACGTAATGAGAACAGGTGCATCCGACCCAAAGAAATTGCTGCTTACAACGAGGGTTGTCGTTGCGCCCGAAACCTATGCTTTCGTGGGGCTTGCAGATTCCGAATGGAAGCGGCTTATCGAAGATCCGGCACTGAGCCCGCGAATGTCGGCTCCGTTCATGATCTTTCGCGATTCGCACGAGGTAACGCTGCTCCTTGACGAAGTTGACTTCGGGACAATGCGGCATGCACTGCGGTCTGCAAAGGTCGAGCGTGGGTTTCGCCTTCTTACGTTCGACACCGTCATGGACTTTTCGGTCGTCGGGTTTCTCGCGACGGTCGCTACAATACTTGCTGAAGCTGGGGTCTCGATAGTAGCTCTTTCGTCGTTCTCGCGAGATAGTATTCTTGTTAAGCAAGACGACCTTGCAAATGCCTTGAAAGCACTTGGGCCGCACGTCGAGGAGCTTTGTTAGTTTTCAGATGAACTGGGACGGTCAAGTCGTTTTTCTTACGGGTGCCTCAAGCGGCATCGGGGAAGGGCTCGCGCTCGCTCTTGCGAAACGCGGAGCGGTTCTTGGCCTGGTTGCCCGTCGTCGCGAAATGCTTGATGACCTCGCCGACCGCTGCCGCAAGCTCGGAGTAACGGCTCGGGTCTTCGCCATTGACGTTACGGATGAAGCTGCGGTGGCCGAAGCTGCTGACGAGATGCGTTCCGAATTCGGCCGGATCGACATCCTTATTGCGAATGCCGGGATCGGCGGGAATGACGAGGAGACCCGGTCGTATCGGCCGCTTTCGGTCAAGAAGGTCATCGACATCAACCTCCTCGGGGCAGTGAATGCCGTCCACGCGGTCGTGCCGCAGATGGTTGATCGCGGAAGCGGCCATCTTGTCGCGATCTCGAGCCTTGCAGGATTTCGCGGGTTGCCGAAGTCGGCAGCTTATTCGGCGAGCAAGGCTGGAATGACGGCATTTTTCGAAAGCCTGCGACTTGACCTCAAACACAAGGGCATCGACGTCACCATCATTCAGCCGGGCTTCATCAAGACACCGCTAACCTCCGGCCGAAAGAACAAAATGCCATTCCTGATGGAACTCGACGACGCGATTCCGCTGTTCATTAAGGCGATCGAAAAGAAGAAGCGTTTTGCTGCCTTCCCCTGGCAGCTCGCGACCATCGTCCGTGCCGGAAAGTTCATGCCCGCTTGGCTTTATGACCGGATCGCCGGAAGGGCACGGTACCGCGAATAGCCAACTGGAAGTTCAAAAGGCTATAATCCTCAGGAGTTTGCCCACAATGCGACCCCCGTTTCCGGTTTATGAACTATATTCAAGCGATCATCCTTGGCATCGTTCAGGGGCTTACCGAATTCATACCTATAAGTTCGACCGCGCACCTAGTTTTCGCCAGTCGCTGGACGAACGTTTACGGCGGCGACCCGCAGCAGATCACCGCGACGATGGCCGTGATCCAACTTGGCACTATCGCGGCGGTGCTGGTTTATTTCGCGTCTGACATCCTGAGTATCACGAACGCGTTCATCCGCGATCACTGGGGCGTACTTACACGCAAGAGCCCGGTTCGCCATTCGGGCACGAAGGGCGTCCGCCCGATCTGGCTTTCAAGCGAGGCGTGGCTCGGCTGGCTTATCATCATTGGTTCGATCCCGATCGGTGTTGTTGGCCTGCTTTTCAAGGATTTCATTGAGGGGCCGAACACAAAGAATCTCTGGATCATCGCAACAATGCTGATCGTCATTGGGCTGCTTCTTGCTCTTGCCGAAGTCGTCGGCAGCCAGCGGAAAGAGATGCGGACGATGGGCGTGTTTGATGCAATTGTTGTCGGGCTTTCGCAGGTGCTTTCGCTGATGCCGGGTGCGAGCCGTTCAGGCTCAACGATCATGGGCGGGCTCTTTATCGGGCTAAATCGCGAGACAGCGGCACGATTTTCATTTCTGCTGTCGATACCGGCGATCACGGCGGCGGGCCTTCTGCAGCTCCGCGAGGCTTGGAGCATTTTGCCGGACGATGCCTGGGGGCCGCTGATCGTCTCTATAGTCGTTTCGGGTATTGTTGGCTATCTTTCGATCTGGTTTCTCCTTGCCTTTCTTCGTAAGAATTCGACGCTGATCTTCATCGTCTATCGCGTGATCCTTGGCATTGTCTTGCTCATATTGCTGTGGCGGGGCGTGCTCAATCCCGTTGTTAACATTTGACCGACGGCAGATGAGAAAGCGCTGGAACATCACCAAACATGATCACTCTGCCGCGGAACATCTGGCCGGCGAGCTCGGTGTTCATCGCCTCGTGGCTGCTTTGATGATCGCACGCGGGCATGCAGAGCCGGAAGCTGCCCGGGCGTTCCTTGAGCCCTCGCTCGATCATCTGCACGAGCCGCAACTCTTGAAAGGGCTTGGGGAAGCCGTCGAACGGATCGAGGCCGCCATCCGTTCGAAGGAAAAGATCCTCATTTGGGGTGATTACGACGTCGACGGAACGACCGGAACCGTGCTGCTGCGAAGCGTTCTTCGGATCCTAGGCGCGGAGACGGAGTATCACATACCGGACCGTTTCAGCGAAGGCTACGGGCTAAATATCGATGCGCTTCTGGCGGCGAAGGAAAGGGGTTGTTCGCTCGTCATCACCGTGGATTGCGGGATACGAAGCTTCGAACCGCTCGAATGGGCTGCTGAGAACGGGCTGGACGTTATCGTCACCGATCATCACCTTTCTGACGAGGAACGCGGAAATCCGCCTGCGGTCGCGGTTGTGAATCCAAACCAGCCGGGGTGCGGTTATCCGGATAAGCATCTTGCGGGCGTTGGCGTGGCTTTCAAGCTTGCTCACGCGCTCTTGCGGTCGGCCGGGAAGGAAGCGTTGATGCCTTCGTTTCTAAAGATCGCGGCTATCGGGACAGTTGCGGACATAATGCAGCTCACGGGTGAGAACCGTGCGATCGTAGCGCTAGGGCTCCGAGATCTGCCTAACACCCGAAACTACGGACTCAAGGCCCTTATGGAAGTCGCCGGCTGCACGTCCGAAATGACGAGCATGCATATCGGCTTCCGACTCGGGCCGCGGATCAACGCTGCCGGCCGAATGGATCTAGGCCGTCATGTCGTCGAACTTTTTGAGGCCGAAGATTTTGGGGGCGCTAGGAAACTCGCTGAGATGCTCGATTCACGCAATCGCGAACGCCAGAGTGAACAACAGAGGATTACGGAACTTGCGCTCTTGCGGGCCGCGGATCAGGGACCGGATCCCTTTGTTGTGGTTGCCGGAGAAGGTTGGCATCGGGGCGTTATCGGGCTCGCGGCGTCGCGCATAGCAGAAAGGCTGTATCGGCCGGCGATCGTTCTTTCCACGGAGAATGGGACCGCACATGGCAGCGCAAGAAGCGTAGGTGATTTTCACATATTACGGGCACTCGAGAGTTGTGCGGATCTATTCGACCAATTTGGCGGACACGCAGCCGCTGCGGGAATGAAACTCCCGACCGCGAATATTGACTCACTTCGACGGGCGCTCTGCGATTACGCCGAATCAGAGATAGCAGAAGAGAACCGCATTCCGGAACTAAGTATCGATGCTCGTGTGTCTTCGGGGTCACTGTCGATCGGGCTCGTCCGCGAGCTTTCACGTATGGAGCCCTTCGGTGCGGGGAATCCCAAGCCGGTGCTAGCTACGAAGGGCCTCTCTCTTCGGTTCGAACCAAAGGTAATGAAGGACCGCCACTTGAAGCTATATCTCGGCGATCCCGAAGGCCGGCGTTTTGAAGCGGTTTGGTGGGACGGTGTTGAACGCGGAAAGGAGCAAACTCTGGATCTGGGACGCAACATCGAAGTTGCCTATACGCTGGACGTGAATTCCTGGCAGGGAAGCGAACGCCTTCAGCTTGTTATAGAGGACATACGAGACGATAATTAGCTGATGGCCGCGAGCGAACGAAATATCGGGAAAATGCAAAAACGGGCGTATTTACCGCTCGTGATGCGCGTCGTTGCGGCAGCAGTTCTGGTCGCGACCGTTATTGCCGTTGTCGTTTATCTCTCGCGTAACGATGCCGACGCGGAGTTTCGGGCGCGCGGACTCCCGGCATCGCTTTCCAAGGATGTAATTGCTGTTGTTGACGGTTATGAGCGGCGAGAGGTTGAGAATGGCATCGCAAAATACGCAATCCGGGCAGACAAGGCAACTACCTTTTCTGATAACCATCAGGAACTCGAAAACGTGTTTCTTGAGGTATTCGACGAGCAACAGCGGCCGAACCAGATAAAGGCGGCGAAGGCGATCTATCTTCCAGGGGAAGGAAACGCATTCAAGGCGTTTTTTGACGGTGATGTAGCGGTCGATTCTGCCGATGGGTTAAAGCTTGCCACGGATATCATCGTTTATGACCACGCGACCGGTATCGCCGAAGCCGATCGGCCGATTCGATTTAGCCGCGAGAATATTTCGGGAAGTTCTGACGCCGCGTCGGTTTTCGTCAACGATAAACGGGTTGAGCTTCGCGGTTCTGTAAACATCTTAGGAAGTGAAAGTGCCGAGGGCGCTGTGGGAACGACCGGGCCGTGGTCGATGAGTGCGTCTTTTGCGTCGTATGACCATGGAAAGGATCTGGTTGAGCTCCGCGGAAATGTCTCGGTCGAGACATCGAAGGATCTGCTAAAGGCCGGTAGGGCCGTCATTACGCTTTCGAAGGTTAGCGAGACATCAGCCGACGTTGCTCAGGCTGAGCTTTTTGATGGAGTGAATATCGAGAGCCGGGAGAACGGCGCCGGTAAACGAACGATTGCGGCGAATTACGGTAAGTACGACAAAACGGCAGGCACATTTGATTTGCAGGGCAATGTTGTAATTACTGCACCGAGCGAAAGCGGCCCGGTTAAGATGACCTCAGGAACCGCGCTCTACAATGAACGGGCACTATCTGCGCGTTTACTCAATGGTGCGAGCGTCGAAACGCCGAGGGAACGAATCACCGGCGGCGAGATCAACGCACAATTGGCGACCGGCGGTAAGCTCCGTGCCGCATCGGTTATCGGCGATGCGAAGATCGTGCAGAATTCTGCGGAAAGAAATGTTGATCTGGCTGCCGCCCGGATCGATGCAGCATTTGATGCTGCGGGTGACCTAACTAAAGCCGAGCTGAAAGATCGGGCAAATGCCGTTGTTGTGCCAGCGAACGCAGCGGGATACTCAAAAGCAAGCCTTGCCGCCGCACAGGCGATCGTTCTAGTAATGGATAAAGGGGCAGCTAAATCGATGACCACGGACGGGCGAACGACACTCGTTCTTGATCCCCAAACCGGCGACACAGCGTCTACAAAGCGGACGCTTCGGGCGGACAAGATCAATTCCTCTTTTGGACCGGACGGTAAAACGCTGGCCAAGGCGGAGGCGATCGGAAACTCAGAACTCGATATCGAACCGGTATCAGCCGGCCCCGAGATCTACCGGACGATCGTTGCGGCTCCGCGTTTCGACTGCGATTTTTTTCCGGGCCGGAACTTCGCACGCAAATGCGACGCAGGACGTGGAGTTCGGACTCGCCGGTTACCGACCGTTGCCCGCGAGGGCCGCGGCGAGCAGGTAATGCTATCGGATACCGCGACGGCGGCCTTCCGCGAAGATTCGCGTGACATTGACACCCTCACTGCCGATGGCAACGCACGCTTCACCGAGCTCGATCGCAACGCCTCGGCGTCGAGGTTCGTGTTCAATTCGGCCACGAATGTGGTCCAACTACGAGGCGGAACGCCAACGGCTTGGGATTCGCGCGCCCGAGGCCGTGCTCGTGAGATCGATTGGGACGTGCGAAACCAGCGGTCGCGGCTAACGGGCGGCGTTAGCACGACATATTACAGCCAGGGATCGACCGGAAATTCCGCGCCGTTCGGCTCGGTCAGCGACCCGGTCTATATAACGTCCAATACAGCGGAGATCGATCACCGGACAGAGGTCGCGGTTTTTGTCGGAAATGCGCGGGCGTGGCAGAAAGATAATTTCGTAAAGGGCGGACAGATTACGATCTTTCAGAATGAAGGCCGCTTCCGTGCGGAAACGGATGTAGAAAGCCAGCTCTATGGCGTAAAGACACGTGGCACCGGAGGTTCGGTACCGGTCTTTGCGAACGCGAACCGAATGGATTATGAGCGGGAGGCGTCATTGATAACTTACCAAGGTGCGGTCCGGATCAAACAAGGCCCGGAGCAGATCAATGCCGAGATCGCGAAGATCTTTCTCGGCAAAGAGAATGAGATAGACCGGGCGGAGTTCGAGCAGAACGTCACGATCTCGCAGCCGGGCCGAACCGCTAACGGAACGACGGCGCTGTATTTTGCCGCCGATGAACGGGTCGTCTTGCGCGGTTCCCCGGCCCGCGTTCAGGACCCGCGAAGCGGCACGACACAATCGGCCGAGATCACCGTTTTTCTCCGAGATAATCGGGCGATCGCGGAAGGCCGCACAGACTCGAACCGGACCGGCCGCAACCGCTCGGTTTACAAAGTTCAAAACCCAGACTAACCTCTCATTGGTGGATTCGGATACATCATCACAAAACGGAAAGGCTGCCGGCACGCTCGCCGCCGCTGGATTGCGCAAGTCCTACGGCAGACGAACGGTAGTCGACGGCGTCGACCTTGAGATGCGCGATGGCGAGGTCGTCGGTTTGCTCGGGGCAAATGGAGCAGGAAAAACGACTACATTTTATCTACTTGCAGGCCTTGAACGTTCTGAGGGCGGGAATATCTTCCTGAACGGCGAGGATGTTACCCGCCTGCCGATGTACCTCCGGGCAAGGCTCGGCCTTGGCTATCTCCCGCAGGAGCCGTCCATATTTCGAAAAATGACCGCCGAGCAGAACATCCTCGCGGTGCTTGAAACTCGAGGAATGTCCCGTGCCGAACGGTTCGCCAGGCTTGAAGAACTTCTCGAGGAATTTGGTGTTGAGCACGTGCGCAAAACTCGCGGCGATTCGCTCTCAGGAGGCGAACGCCGCCGGGTCGAGATCGCTCGATGCCTCGCCTCTGATCCCCATTTCATTCTACTCGATGAGCCATTCGCGGGCATCGATCCGATCGCTGTCGAAGATATTCGTGACCTGATCTTGTACCTCAAGCAACAGGGCATCGGAATCCTAATTACCGACCATAACGTCCGCGAGACACTCGGAATTACTGACCGCGCATACATCATGTCTGAAGGAAAGATCCTCCGTGCCGGCCGGCCTTCGGAGTTGGTCGAGGACGCCGAGGTTCGGCGTATATACCTCGGCGAACAGTTCAAGTTATAGGCAATAATCTTTCGCGTTTTTTCCCTAAAGAATCTATAATCGAGTTGAGCAAGCAAATTTCGCACCACAAATCGTGGAGCGGCTTCGAACAACGGTAAATGTCATCCCTTCGGTTAACAACCCAATTGCAGCAAAAGATGGTGCTTACGCCGCAGCTAAGGCAGCGGATCGAGATGCTCCAGATGACCGCAATGGAACTTAGCGAGCTGATAGAGACCGAAATGGTGGCAAATCCGGTGCTTGAAGAGATAGCTCCCGGAGAGGAGATCCAAGAGCTTTCGCAGGAAATTCTTGACCAGAACGCGGATGGCTTTGATGATTTTCTGAACAATGGACAACCGGGTGATAGCGGCAAGGATGCCGACGACGGCCAGGCGTCCGATGCAGGTGAATTTGAAAGTAGTTTCGACTCGAAAACCCGCGAGGGGGGTGAAATCGAAGGTGATAACGAGGGCTCTGAGGATGTGGGCCGGGACTCTCAGGATGCTTTCGAAGAGGTCGATTTTGGACGAGAGTTTCAGGATTATCTCGACCCCGGATATAAGACCCAGGAGATCGAGTACAAGGACGATGTTCCAAGCTTTGAGCAGTTCCTTTCGCACAAGCCGTCGCTGACCGAACACCTCGAGTGGCAGCTCTCGATGCAGGACCTGTCCGACCGAACGCTCGAGGCCGCACGGGCGATAATCGGGAACCTCGACCCGGATGGGCGGCTTTCTGCTTCGGTTGATGACATTTCGATGATGACCGGTGTTCGTGCCGATCGCGTCGAAGAGATCCGGCAGATGATAATGCGGCTCGACCCGGTCGGGTGTGCCGCCCTCGATGTGCGGGACTGCCTTTTGGTTCAGCTTGATGCGATGGGCGAAGGCAATTCGCTCGCGGTGACGCTCGTCAAAGATCATCTCGAGGATCTGCAGCCGCATCGATTGCAGCATCTGGCAAAGGCCACAGGCGAATCGCTCGAAGCACTCGATGCTGAGATCCAGATCATTCGCGATCTAGACCCGTTTCCGGGTCGCCGCTTTTCGGCAGACGAAGCTGTCTTCGTTGCTCCTGAGGTTTATATTGAAAAAATCGACGACGACTACGTGATCTATTTCACCGACGATGGAGCACCGCGGCTTAGGATAAGCCAGACCTATCATCAACTCCTTGATAAGAACGACACGAACAAGGAAACCAAGGATTTCATCCGCGAAAAGGTCCGCTCGGCTGTTGATCTTCTGCGAAACATCGAGCATCGAAGGCAGACGATCTATCGCGTCGTAGAATGCATTGTCGAGCGGCAACGAGAATTCCTCGATAAGGGCGTCGAGTATATCAAGCCGATGATGCTCAAGGACATTGCGGAAGATATCGGGATGCATCTCTCAACGATTTCGCGTGTCGTTAACCGAAAATACGCGCATACGCCGCAGGGCGTCATCGAGCTCCGTCGCTTCTTTAGTGAAGGAATGATGAATGAGGACGGGGAAGAGGTCTCGACCCGAATCTTAAAGCTTCGTATCAAAAAATTGATCGAGGAAGAAGATACGAAGAAACCGCTGACCGACGACCAGATCGTCAAGATACTGAGCAAGGAAGGCGTCAAACTTTCGCGTCGGACGGTTGCGAAGTACCGCGATCAAATGAAGATCCCGGGTTCGCGAGAGCGAAAAACGATCATTTAAGCTTTATTGATTTCTCAAATTGAGGTAGGTTCCAGAACCATGAAATTCGAATACACAGGAAGACACATTGAGGTAACTCCCGCCCTCAAAAAGCACGTTGAACAGCACTTTGAACGCATCGATCATCTTTTTCAGGGTAAGCCTGCAAAAGCACAGGTGATAATCGAGGTCGAACGCGGCAGGCACCGCTCCGAGATCATCGTTAAATGGCGAAACGACGTCCTGACGGCCGCGACGGCGAATTCGGATATGTATAAATCCCTTTCGCAGTCCATCGACAAGATCGAGAAGCAGGCACTGCGGCTGAAAAATAAGGTCATCGATAAGGCCCATAAGGCAAAGAAGGCCGGAGCGATCGCGAACAAAGCTGTCGAGGTTCGCCCGGTTCCCGGAGCACCAAAGATCATCCGTTCGCGGCGGTATGCGGTTAAACCGATGTTGCCGGAAGAGGCTGCACTGCACATTGCTGAATCCGCTAACGACTTTATCGTTTTCCGGAATTCTGAGAATGAGCGCATATCTGTCGTTTATTCGCGAAAGGACGGGAATTTTGGGCTGATCGAGCCGTAACATATGCTTAGTGAGAGTATCGCGAATCCGCGGTCGATCTCGGTCGCGGAGTTCCTTAAGACCGCTCCGGAGGAGTTGGGCCTTGAGTTGATCGCCGGCGGCGAAGGACTTGAGACGAATGAACTCCGGTCGGAGCGTATTCAAAAGCTCGGCCTCGGGCTTGCGGGGTACTCAAGCTACATTCACTATGGCCGGCTGCAGATGATCGGTAAGAGCGAGACCGCTTTTCTTCAAGGGTTCTCATCGGAGGAGCGTGCTGACGCCGTGAGTTCGTTGCCAGCCGAAAATATCGCTTGTTTGCTGATCACGAAGGGCCTTGAGCCGATCGAAGAGGTTGCCGCGTTCGCAGAAAGGCATAAGATCCCGCTTTTGCGGAGCGGTGCTGTCAGTTCGCGGGCGATCGCTCTGATCACCTCGTTCCTTCAGGATCGGCTCGCGCCGGAAACGACGATACACGGTGTCCTGGTGGAGATGCACGGGCTCGGTGTTCTGATTCGGGGCGAATCGGGTATCGGTAAATCAGAATGTGCCCTGGATCTTGTCGCCCGCGGGCACCGGCTTATATCCGACGACTCAGTTCGCATCAAAAGCCTCGGTGGGACATTGGTCGGATCGTCGAATGAGATCACGGCCGGATTTCTGGAGATACGAGGCCTCGGGATCATAAATGTCCGCGAACTTTTTGGCGTAGCCTCGGTCAGGAGTTCGAAAGAGCTTTCGGTCTGTATCGAATTTCGCCGTTCAGAAGAACAGATGGAGGGCGACCGTCTAGGCCTCGAGATGGAAACGGAGGAGATCTGCGGGAGCCGCCTTCCGAAGTACTCGTTGCCGGTTCGCCCGGGACGGAACCTCGCTTCTTTGGTCGAGACAGCCGTTAAAGTATATATGCTTCGATGCGAAGGGTCGGATGCAGCTAAAGAGGTTCTGGAAAGGCATTCAAGGGCATTGGCGAGCGAAGGAAAAGTGACGTCGTAATCGACAGGAATTGTGCCGAGATCAAAGAAACAACCAACCGAGAACGCATCGCTTGCGGTAATTACCGGACTCAGCGGATCGGGGATGAGTTCGGCAATGAATGCATTCGAGGATCTCGGCTTCTTTTGTATCGATAACCTCCCGGTAACGATGATCTCGCCATTTGTCCGATTGATGTCGCCGAATGAGGAAGGGATCGTTCCGATACCTAAGGCGGCGCTGGTAATAGACATCCGCGAACGACATTTTCTAGCAGACTTTGCTAAAGAGATCAATAAGGTCAAGAAGAAGCGGTTCGAACCAACGGTCGTGTTTTTGGAAGCATCGGAAGAGGTTCTGATGCGGCGCTTCTCCGAAACCCGACGGCCGCACCCCGCCGAACGCGGGAAAGGGCTTCGCGACGCTGTTCGCCAGGAGCGAAAAGCGATGGCTGCGGTTCGGGAAAAGGCAGACCTGATAATCGACACATCGGAACACTCGGTTCACACGCTTAGGCGTGAGATACTCCGACGCTTTGGTGATGCAGGCGTGCGGCCGGAGTTGCTCGTGCAGATAATGAGTTTCGGCCATAAATACGGAACGCCGAGAGATGTTGATCTTCAGTTCGACGTGCGTCATTTGCCAAATCCATATTTCGTCTCGGGGCTACGGGAAAAAACAGGAGCGGACCGGGCGGTCGTGAAATTCCTTAGCGAACAAGCCGAAGTAAGCGAAACGATCAAACGCTTTTCGGATCTTTTGCTTTACCTTTTGCCGCAGTACCAGAGCGAAGGCAAGGCGTATCTGACCATCGCGATCGGATGTACCGGCGGAAAGCATCGTTCGGTCATGGTCGCCAACGAACTAGACCGGATCATCGCAAAGGCCGGGTTCAAAACTTCGGTCTCGCACCGCGATATGCAAAAATAGCTCTATGGAACGAATCGGCGGCGTCATTATCTCTCACGGCCAGGTGGCAAATGAGCTACTTTCGGCGGCGGAGACCATTGTTGGCGAGACGAGCCACCTGACCGCGGTCTCGATAGGGTGGCACGACGACGTCGAGCTTGCGAAAAAGGAGATCGAGCGGGCGATCGAGAGGGTTTCGTCTGGCCGCGGCGTGGTCATCCTGACGGACATGTTCGGCGGGACCCCAACGAACATCGCCGCGATGTTTCTTAAGGACGGCGAGGTCGAGATCGTAACGGGCGTTAACCTCCCGATGGTGGTAAAGCTAGCAGCCTACAAAGGCGAAGGAACTTTGAGCGAGGCTTCGAAGCTGATCGAAGAGGCAGGTAAAGGGGCTATTTACCGGACTGCGGCATTGCTTGACTCCCGAAAAGCAGATAATGGTTGAATCAACGGTCAAGGTGGTCAATGATCTCGGGCTTCACGCTCGGGCGGCGGCGCAGTTGGTCCGCCTTGCCGGGACCTTCGAATCGACAATTAAGATCATTCGCCCGGACAAGGGCGTTTTTGCGGATGCCAAATCAATTTTGAATTTGCTTACGCTTGCCGCTTCGATTGGCACCGAACTACATTTGCAGGCAGATGGGCCGGACGAGGCAACGGCACTGGCAGCAGTCGAAGACTTGTTCAAACGGGGCTTTGGCGAGCATTGATGGATATCAACAAGTTGTGCAGGAAACTATTGAAAAGCAATTAGAGATCATAGGCGTTCCGCTCGGGTTTGGTGCGGGAAAGTCGGGAAGTGAGCTTGGGGCTGAGGCAATACGACACAGCCCGATCCGGGGCAGCAGGGTCACTCGGCACCTTGAGCAACTGGGTTTCAAAGTAACAGATCGCGGTAATGTCACGCTGGTTCAGCCGGCTGACGGGCAACGTGTCTCCGGCGATATTCATAACCTCGCCGAGATCGCTGCGTCTTCCGAAAACATTGCCACGGAAGTTATGGGTGCTCTTGGCCGTGGTGCGACGCCGGTCATCCTTGGTGGCGACCACAGTATTGCGATCGGGAGCTTTTCCGGGATTTCGACCCATTTCAAACAACGGGGCGAGGACATCGGGCTCATTTGGTTCGATGCTCATGCGGACATCAATACGCCGGAGACGAGTACATCGGGCAATATTCACGGTATGCCGCTGGCTGCGATCCTCGGTCACGGAGCCGAAGAATTGGTCAACGTCGCCTCTGCGGGAGCGAAGCTCGATCCGCGATTCTTTGCCCACATCGGGGCACGAGATATTGACCCTGGCGAGCGTGAGATGATCGAGAAGCTGGGCCTTCGCGACCGCTTTTTCACAATGAGCGATATTGATAAACGCGGGATGATGGCCTGCGTTGAGGATGCGATCCGCATTGCGGGGGCAGCTCCGGCCGGGTTTGCTGTAACGTTCGACGTTGATATGATCGATCCGCGCTTCGCACCGGGCTCCGGAACGCTTGTCCGCGGCGGAACTACCTATCGCGAGGCTCATCTTGCTCTTGAACTAATTGCCGAATCAGGTAAGATGCGTTCGTTCGAGATCGTTGAGGTCAACCCGCTCCTCGACCAGAGCAATCTCACCGTAGAACTTGCCTGTGAACTTATTCTTTCCGCCTTCGGAAAGACGATCCTTTGAACTGCAAATAATTATGCGAATTCGCGTTGGAGTGATCTTTGGCGGCCGTTCGGGCGAACATGAAGTATCGGTACGTTCGGCGGCTGCAGTGATCGAGAATATCAACAAAGAAAAGTACGAGCCCGTACCAATCGCCATTACACACGGCGGAGCATGGCTTAGCCCGAGGTCCTCGATCGAGCTTTTACCTGAACACGTCCACAATGCTTTTTCAACCGAAGCACTTGATGGCGATTTCGCACTGATCGGCGATACATCTTACAACGGACTAACCTCTTTGGAGCCGGATACCGAGAGCGTCGGGATAGACGTCGCTTTTCCGGTGCTCCATGGCACCTTTGGCGAAGACGGAACGATCCAGGGCCTGCTCGAAATGGCCGGCCTGCCTTACGTCGGATGCGGCGTGCTTGCCTCATCCTGCGGGATGGACAAGGTCGTTATGAAGTCGCTGTTCCAGAAAGCCGGGTTGCCGCAATGCAAATATGCTTGGCTGCTGAGGCGGGACTTCGAGACTGACCCCGACGCTGTCATTGGCCGAATTTCAACGGAGATCGGTTTTCCGGCGTTCGTTAAGCCTGCAAACCTGGGTTCTTCTGTCGGCGTTTCCCGGGCTGAGAATTTGGACGAACTCAGTGCCGCGATAGAACTTGCAGCAAGATTCGACCGCAAGGTGATAGTTGAAGAGGCTCTGAAAATGCGTGAGATCGAGTGCGGCGTTCTCGGCAATGACGAGCCCTTGGCGAGCCGGCCTGGTGAGTATGTGATCCGGGATAAGAGCAAAGCATTTCTCGATTACACCGAGAAGTACGCAGGTACGGGCAATAACGAATTTGTCGTCCCCGCCGCTGTCTCCGCTGAACTCGAAGCAAAGATTCGGGAGATGTCGATCACGGCCTTCAAGGCAATTGATGGTTCGGGCCTCGCTCGCGTCGATTTCTTTCTTCGGACGGATAACGGTATGCTTTTGATAAACGAGATCAACACGATGCCGGGCCTTACGGATGCTTCGGGATACCCGAAAATGTGGGCCGGCAGCGGAGTCTCTTTCACCGAGGTTATCGATCAGTTGGTCTCGCTCGCTATCGAACGGCACGCAGATCGTTCGCGTAACCTCACTTCACTTCAAGCAGCTTAACTGGGAGGGAACATGTCAGTTGCAAAGAATATCGAAATTATCGCCACTTCGAAAATCAGTTTTGACGATGCAGTAAAACAGGGTGTTGAAAGAGCATCGCGAACGATCGAACATCTTCGAAGTGCATGGGTGAAGGAACAAAAGGTCAGCATTGTTGACGGTAAGGTTGACGAGTACCGCGTCGCGATGATCCTTACCTTTGTTCTCGCCGACGACGAATAGGCCCTATTTCACGGCATAATAGCCGTCACGCGTGCGGATCGTAAGGTTTGGCCTTGCGATCCGCAATTCTATCGATCGCCACTTTCCATCCTTTTTCTCATTAAGCGGTTCGTAGCCGAGAGTATATTGCACTCCTAGCTCCTCCACGATCGCTTCGAAGGCGGTTCTCAGGTCGGCACCACCCGGTTTTTCGACGAACGTTCCGCCCGTCTTTTCAGCAAAATCTTTCAATACGGCACGAGCCTGTTGGCGGCCGGTAGAGCCGGGCCCATTTTGCGACATATCGACGGTGTAAATTACCGCATTCGCGGCAGATGCTGCCTTCAAGGCACGAGCCGCCGAACGCCCGCTCTGAGTGTCGGCCCCGTCCGAAAGAACGATTATTGCCCGTCGCTTTTCAGGCCGCTTACCCAGTTCCTCGGCCGCCTTATAGATGGCATCGTAAAGGACCGTCATCCCATCGGCCTTCACGTCAAAAATGCGCTCGTTAACGTCTCGGCTATTCGAAAAGTCCTGGACGAGGTTCACCCTGGTATCGAACCGATAGATCGCAACGTTATCCTCTGTCCGAATTCCGTCCAGAAATCTTATGGCTGCTGAACGAGCGAGACTGATGTTCGAACCCATGCTCCCGCTGCTGTCCAACAATATGACTGCGGCAAAAGCGGTTTCCTCGGCGGCAAAAAATGAGATCTGCTGGTCGATACCATCCTCAAGCACAGAAAAGGCCTTTTGTTTAAGGCCCGAGACGTGGAGGCCGCGGCTATCGCGTACAGATACATTTAGAACTACTAGGTTTGAATCGATGGTTAGCGGAGTGTCCTCATCCTGCGCGGTCGCGGTGAACACAGCGAATCCCACAAAGAAGAAGAGAAATGCAGAGCGAAAAACCTTTGAGAACATCTGGGGGTTACGGAGCGATTCTCAAGAACCGAGCGAACTTGATCACCGCGTTCGACGTTTGAATTGCGGCGGCTGAGATCGTAAACCGGCTTGTCCGCTTGAGTTCCTTGACCAGCTTCTCGGTCGATTCCTTCAGAGCAATAAATCCCTGGCGAACATCGGCTGGCGGGGTTTCCTCGGCCGTAAACCTGTCGTCACCATCGCCATCCCCGCCGAGGTCGTCTCTGATCTTTGAAGCGAGCTTCTCAAGCCGGTCGAGCTTTTCGCGATCGTCCTTCGTAAGCCCGCCGGCAGTTTCAAATGACGTATTGAGTTGGCCGATGAGTTCCATGGCCTCTTCGCCTCGCTTTAGCATCTCTTCGTGTTCCTTTTTCCGCTTCGCGGCCCGTTGTTTCTCGACCATTTCGCGGATCGAATTCGAGGGTCGCGTGCGGACACGGTCCACGTCATTCGGGAACATCCCTTCATTCTCTGCCGATTGGGCACTAGCTACGCCCGCAGAGACGAGAATAAGCAAGAAAATTGGAAGGGAAAGGAAACGCATTTCGGATTGTTACGGCTGTTCGACCTTCTGCGAGGGGTCCATAACAACGCCGGTGACCCGCTCAACAAGTTTGACTAGAAATTCTTCTTCTACAACACCGGAGCTCGCGACTGTCACCCATTCCGTTGTCAGGCCGCGGCCGGAACGGCCCTCTATCTTGGCATTCACGGAAACATTGTTTTTGATGCCGTCGATCGACTGCACCTCTATCGTCAGAGAATACTGCCCCCTCGACCACGCCGTGTCAGCAAACTCGATTATCCCGTAACGCTTAAGCTCCGACGATGCTATGACGGGCCCGCGGCCAAAAACGTACGGCTGAGTGACAATAATACCCTCGGAGAGCCTTGAGGACGCTTCATCCATAACAAGCTTGTTCTCAGCCAACACCTCTTTGATCGTCTCAAGCAAGACATCCCGCCGCGAGTTCATCTGATACGGATTCGGGAGCCGTTCGCGGACACGCGTCTTTCCCTTACCCCAATCGAAAGAGCGTGAAGCATCCGAGGTTCGGCTCGTGGTCTTGTTCGCATCCTCCTTGATCGTTTGGGTCTGCGAATCAACGCCCTTCTGGGCCGAGGCCGAAGCGGCGGAAGCCGCAAAGACCGCCCAGATGAAGATTCCGCAAAAATACCGCATAAATTATTTCTCTGAGTTGCTGAACGATTATGATGCCCGGGAGAGCCCGTTGGTTCGCTTTTTCACCGGGCAATGCGTGGATTATTTCCACAGGTCGATATTATCACGATACCAATCAACTGTTCGAGCTAATCCTTCCTGAAGCGGGACCGAGGCAGTCCAGCCGGTCACTGCCTTCATTTTTTCGCCTGAAAGATATTGTGCATCGATCTCGTTCTTTATCTTCTCCTGAAGCAATACGTTCGGCTTAATTCGATCAGCCGCCCCGCATGCTTCTATGATCGTGTTAACAAGATCAATTATCCGCACGGGCGCATTCGTCCCAAAATTGAACGCATTGCCACCGGCTGTTTCAATATTTTCAGCGAGAGCGAGATATCCGCTGACCACATCGTCAACATAAATGAACTCGCGCACCGGCGTACCGTCACTGCGGACGATGGGGTCTTCGCCCTCGAGAACCGAAATGATGGTTCCGGGTATGATCCGGGAAAGATTCATATCTGCCGGGCCGTAAATGTTTGCCGATCTCGAAACAGCGACGGGCAGTCCGTATGTCGCCGCGAAAGAGGCGGAGATCATATCCGTACACGCCTTTGAAACATCGTAGGGATAGCGAGCGTTAAGCTTCAGTTCTTCGGTGTAGGGAAGCTCAGTTTGTTCGCCGTATGCCTTATCACTCGAGGCGACGACGATACGGCGAACTAGTGGAGAACGACGGCATGCCTCAAGCAGCATATACGTCCCGCGAATGTTCGTCTCGAATGTCGAGAGCGGCGAACGGTTTGCCGAGCCGACGATCGCCTGAGCTGCCAGATGAAAAACAGTATCAACGTCGTTCTCGTTGAGGACGCGTTCGATCAGATCGTGGTCCTCGACGGAGCCGTTGACATATGAAACCCGGTCGGAAATGCCGAGTGCATCAAGCGAACTCGGCGTCATCTGATCGCGTCGTAGGCAGATGACGGTTGAACCGTTCTCGATAAGCGTCTTGACGAGATGCGCACCGACGAACCCGGTCCCGCCGGTCACAAAAACAATCCGATCTTTCCAAAATGAATTCTCCATCGTAAAGAAACCGCTTCTATTTCCAGACCTTCCAGGGAGCTCCGCCTTCCCAAAGTGAATTGAACTCAAGACTGTCCTTGTAGGTATCCATACATTTCCAGAAGCCGGTGTGGCGGTACGCCATCAGTTCGCCCTCTGCAGCCAATGTTTCCAAGGGGCCTTCTTCCAAAACCGGATCGCCGCCGAGAAGGTCCAGTACATTTCGTTCAAAGACAAAGAAGCCTCCATTTATCCAGACGTCGAGCCGCGGCTTTTCGCGGAACGAAGTAACCGCGCCGTCTTCGCCAATCTCCACCAAACCGAAAGGCGACCGCGGATGAACCGTGGTCATCGTCGCCAGCTTTCCATGTTTCTTGTGGAACGCGAGAAGCGTTTCGATATCCACATCTGCCAAGCCATCGCCGTATGTCACGAAAAATCGTTCTTCAGCCTTTAGAACATCAGCGATCTTGGCGATGCGGCCTCCGGTGTTGGTGTCTTCGCCCGTATCGAAAAGCGAGACATTCCAGTTCGTTTCCTCGGCCACGGGAAAACTCACGTGATCTTCAACGCTTTCGGAAGATCCAAAATATTCTCTGATCTTGTGCCCCAGGTGTCCTAAACATAGGTGAAAATCACTGAAACCGTGAGCCGCATAGAGGTGCATTAAATGCCAAATGATCGGCTGGCCGCCGATCTCGACCAGAGCCTTCGGCACCACCTTGCCGAGTTCGTTAAGTCTCGTCCCCCGGCCGCCGCATAATATTACCGTTTTCATTCCCTATTTTGCCCGGCCAAGCTCCCAAAGTTTGGCGTACTTCAAGAAAACACCATACGCCGTGAAGAATGCGATAATAAGCCCGCGGATGCCATCACGGAAGCCCTGTTTCACAATGAATGTCCGTAGGAAGGCTGCGATTGTAGATACGAATATCTTGCCGCCGGTGGCGGTTTTCCCATTCTCAAAGAGATGCTGAGCGGCAAGGGTCGCGTAATGCTCCGTAACGCGGTGATGCTCGGACAGGTCTTGCTTAGTGTAGTGAAGCAGTTCACCCTTTAGAGTTTCAACCCGTCCCGGCACTCTAGCCGTTTGGTGCGGTGCGACGCCGTCCCAGTAGCTTACCGATCTACGATAAAGACGCATCTGATAGTCGGGATACCAACCGGAATGACGGATCCATTCACCGAGATACTCTGTCTTACGAGCAATTCGAAAACCGTCGGGAAGCTCGGCATCAACCTTCGTTCTCAAAGATGCAATCTCGGCCTTCAGTTCCCCAGTAACCCGCTCGTCGGCATCGATCCAAAAGATCCAGTCGCCGGTTGCTTTCGAGTCGGCAAACTCATGCTTGTCCTTAAAACCCAGGAATTCGCGATTAAAGACCTTGTCCGTATATTCGCGGGCGATCTCGACGGTTTTGTCCAACGAATCAGAGTCAACAATGACGATCTCATCGGCCCAGTCGACGGTCTCGCAAAGGCCGCGAATGTTCTGTTCTTCGTTGTAAACGATGATACAGGCGGAGATCTTCACAGACGTAATTGTTGCATTAGAAAGAGAAAAACGAAAGCGTGGCCGGAACCACGCTTTTCAGTTCTTAATCAGGAATGTGTCTATTTATCGTCGATAGGCGAGACCACATCGATGTTGTTCGCCGCGAATGTCGTCGAAGTAGCCTTCTGCAGATCGGCAAGGGCCTTGTTGTAGTCAGTTTCCGCACGGATCTCCGAATTCCGGGCATTGGTCAAAGCGTTTTCACGCTGGAAAAGAAGGAATGTTGTTGAGCGGCCCGCTTCGAAAAGACGACGCTCGCCTTCGAGTTGGATCTCCGCATTTTCTCTAGCCCGGCGGGCAATTAGTATACGCTGCCGAGCGATATCGAGCGCTTGAACCGCATTCCTGACCTCAACGATCACGGTCTGTTCCTGTGACCGAAGGCGGGCGTTCAATTGTTCGCGTTCGATCTCAGAGGTCGCCAGATTCGCCTTTGCCGTACGGTTTCCGATCGGGAACGAGATCGTTACGCCGATCGAATAGTTCGGGGCATCGCTTCGGAAAGTATTCGCGAGCGAGCGGTTGAAGCCTCCCGAAAGAAATGATGGTCCGGCAGGAAATGTGATCTGTGGATTCGGTATTGGGTCGAGTCCGGGAATCGACGCACGTGTGCTGTTGATCGCGTTGAGCAGTGCGACGTCCTGCAGCGACGTGAAAAAGTTCGTCGTCACCGGGTCATTCGGGCCGCCCCGAGCAAAGCCGGAGAGCGAGAATGCTCCATTAAGGTCAATCTGCGGCCGCGTTTGATTTTTGAAATACTTGCGGTCGATCTCGTTGATGTCCTGAGCAAGCTTAAGCCGCTGAAGCTCATATCGATTTGCCATCGCATCCTTGACCGCATCTTCCATTGCGACGGGGGCAAGATCGATCGCAGGACGATCGGTCGGTACAACGCTGCGTGACCATTCGGGCCCGGTCGCCTCGCGGAGTATCAACGCCTTCAAGTTGTTTTCGATGTTCGAAACCTGCTGGGTCGCAAGCAGAAGGTCACCCTCCCGGTTTGCGAGCTCCGTTTCGACTTCGGCCTTCGCCAAGGGGGCAGCGGCTCCTGCGGCGATTCGAGCCTCTACCAGGCGAAGGTTCTCGCGTGTGAGTTCAAGATTAGCCTGCCGGTTCTGCTGATCGCGAAGGGCAAATACTAGGTCCCAATAGGTTCGCTGGACGAGAGCTATGGTATCGATCGTCTGGCGGCGGAAATCGGCGTCCGATTGCTGAAGTTGCCGGCGAGCGATCTTTAGGTTGCGCCGGTTGCCGTCAATAGAAAGATTCCGAAGTAGCGGCTGCGTTAGCCGGATGCCGTAATTCGACGAATAGATCGCACTGCTTCCGGTCGTGATCGCACCTGAACTGACCTGGGCTTGGCTGAATGCACTTTCCGTTCGGGAATTGTTGAAAAACAGGCTGTAGTTCGCGCCCGTCATCAATTGCTGAGTCAGGCTCGAATTAACCGTGAAATCGTTTGTCGCGGTAGAACCGGTCGTAGAATTGCGGTTATAGGTCGGCGTCGCGGAAAAGACAGGATCATAAAACCCCCGAATTCCGCGAACCCGCTGCTCGTTGATGCGGACGTCGTCCCGGACGATCGCGATGGTGTTATTGCTTTCGAGAGCCATCCTGATGGCCTCCTGAAGCGAAAGGGAAAGCGGATCAGCCTGTTGAACACCGGGGCGTCGGAGGTCGAGGGCGGCTCGCGTCGTTCCTGTCTCACCCGTCGGGGCGGGAACGGGATCATCCCTCTTTTCAGGGACAGACTTGACCGCAGCAACGGGCTCAAGCTTTGGATCCGCTCCATTCTCCTGTGCCGGCGTTGAAGCCGTCATAAGCAAACATCCCGCGACAGTTGTTAAGAAAAGGGTCTTGAGTTCTTTTGATCTCGTCATTTTTTGATTGCTCCGAATCATTCGGGCCGCAACACTTGCCCATCGACACAAACGCTAACTACGTCCTTTTTACCTCCATTGTTTCAATAATTTGAACAGTTGCCTTTTTCAAAAGGATTAACCTCCGGTTCTCGACAATTGAAACAACGGACATTTTCGGTTATCGTTTTCGTTTTAACATTTAAGCCTGGAGAAAACTATAAAACTATGGGTATCAAAGTTGGAATTAACGGATTTGGCCGGATCGGCCGTAATGTTTTGCGAACCTGCCTCGGTGATAAGGACATTGATTTCGTTGCTGTAAATGACCTAACCGACACCAAGACGCTTGCCCATCTTCTCAAATATGACTCAGTGATGGGCAATCTTGATAACGATATAAAGGCCGAAGGTGACACGATAACCGTGGACGGCGATTCGTTCAAGGTGTTCTCGGAAAAGGACCCGGCAGCGATAGATTGGGAATCCGTCGGTGCCGAGGTCGTGATCGAGTCAACCGGCCGCTTTACCAAAGCGGAGGATGCCGGTAAGCACATTCGCGGCTCGGTCAAAAAGGTGATCATTTCCGCTCCGGCAAAGGGTGAGGACGTAACCATCGTTCTCGGCGTTAACGAGGGCATGTACGATGCTGCAAGCCACAACATCATCTCGAACGCTTCCTGCACCACGAACTGCCTCGCACCTGTCGCGAAGGTAATTCATGAGAAATTTGGCATCAAGAACGCGTTGATGAACACGATCCATAGCTATACCAATGATCAACAGCTTCTTGACCTGCCGCATAAGGATCTCCGCCGTGCTAGGGCCGCGGCTCTTTCGATGATCCCGACCTCGACCGGAGCGGCCAAGGCAGTTGCATTGGTCATTCCGGAGCTCAAAGGAAAGTTTGACGGAATCTCGGTCCGTGTTCCCACGCCGAACGTGTCGCTCGTTGACGTTGTGATGAACGTCGAGAAGGAGACCTCGACCGAGGAGGTCAATCAGGTTCTCAAGGACGCGGCGAACGAGGAATTGAAGGGAATTCTCGCATTCTCGGAGGAGCCGCTCGTTTCGATCGACTTCCGGGGCAATCCGAATTCCTCGATCGTTGACGCCGAAAATACAAAGGTCATCGATGGCACTTGTATCAAGATCCTTTCCTGGTACGACAATGAATGGGGCTATTCATGCCGCGTTCGGGATCTTGTGAAGTTCATAGCGGCAAAGGGACTCTAGCGTTCAGGAATGTCCGATGCGGCTTCGGAGATTATTCACTATTGGAGCATTTCTTGCCGCATCGGCCTTTTTCGGAATGGCCTACTATTCTTACGCGGAACTTCCGTCCTTTTATACTGTTTTCGAGCACTATGGAATTTCGCATGAGATAGCCGTGGAAGACGCGGACTTCGCGGCAACCGAGTGGAACTTCAAAATTGGAATTGCTCGGTTCCTGGTAGCTGGGACAGTTTCACTGATTATCGGTCTTGTTCTTCTTCATCGCGCATTTCGTCCAAATGAATAAAAAATCAATTAGGGACATTTCACTATACGGAAAGGCGGTCTTCATCCGGGTCGACTTCAACGTTCCGATCAAGGACGGCAGGATCGAGGACGACACGCGGATCCGCGGGGCCTTGCCGACGATCAAATATGCGATCGAGCAAGGTGCGAAGGTCGTTCTTGCCTCACACCTCGGCCGGCCGCTAAAGGATAAGAAGAAAGCAGAAGAGAAGGGAACGCCGTATGACCCGTCGAAATACTCGCTTCGCCCGGTCGCTGAACGATTATCAGACCTACTCGGAAGGACGGTCTCGTTTGAAGCCGACGCTGTATTCTCCCCGCTAGCGACGCTTTCAGAGGGCGATGTGGTGATGCGTGAAAATCTCCGCCTTGATCCGGGCGAAGAGAAGAACGATCCGGATTTTGCCAAGCAGCTTGCCGAAGGTATTGACGTTTATGTGAATGACGCATTCGGGACCGCCCATCGAGCCCACGCCTCGACAGAAGGAATAACTCATTTTGTCGATACGTGTGTCGCCGGGCTGCTGATGGAAAAGGAACTCGAGTTTCTCGGGAAGGCGCTCAACGATCCGGAGCGGCCGTTTGTCGCGATACTCGGCGGAGCAAAGGTGTCGGATAAGATACCTGTGATCGAGTCGCTCATTGAGCGAAAGGTGGATAAGCTCCTGATCGGCGGTGCGATGGCGTATACCTTTTTCAAAGCCCAGGGTTATACGGTTGGCAAATCGCTGGTCGAGGACGAGATGATGCCGAAGGCACTTGAGATCGAAGCCCAAGCCAAGGCTGCCGGAGTCGAGTTTTTGCTGCCGACCGATCATCAGGTAGTCGACTCATATGACCCGCTGAATTCGCGAAAGGCGATCCAGATCGAGTTCACCAACGCCGGCCTTGTAGGACTCGACATTGGTCCTGAGACGGCCACGGTTTTTGCAAACGCGCTTGAGGGAGCGAAAACGATCGTCTGGAACGGCCCGATGGGAATGTTCGAGGAAAAGCCTTTCGACGAGGGGACGATCGCGATTGCGAATGCTGTTGCCGAAGCAACTGACAAAGGGGCGATCTCGATCGTCGGTGGAGGTGACTCTGTTGCTGCCGTTAATCAAGCAGGACTTGCGGACCGCATCTCGCATATCTCGACCGGCGGCGGTGCAACACTTGAGTTCCTTGCCGGCGATGTTCTGCCGGGAGTTGCGGCCTTGGATGACAAATAGATGAGAAAACCTATAATCGCCGGAAATTGGAAAATGTACAAGCTGATGGGCGAATCGGTCGAGACAGCCCTTGCGTTGAAGCCGCTTGTTGCCAACGCGTCGCATTGTGAGGTCGTTATCGCTCCGGTATTTACCGCGTTGAGAACGGTTTCAGACCGTTTGGAGGGCTCGAATATTCATATTGCGGCTCAAGACTGTGCCGTTCAAAACGAGTTTGGAGCCCATACCGGCGAGGTTACTCCATCAATGATCAAGGACGCCGGATGTTCGCACGTCATCATCGGGCATAGCGAACGGCGGCAGTTCTACGGGGAGACGGATGAAAGCGTTAATCGTAAGACGAAGGCAGCTTTGGCCGCCGGATTGACCGCTATGGTTTGCGTCGGCGAGCACCTCGCCGAGCGGGAGGCGGGCAACGCCGAATCGGTCGTCTCGGGCCAGCTCGCGGGTGGTTTAGCGGGTTTGACAGCCGATGATATGGAACGTATCATTATCGCTTACGAGCCTGTTTGGGCGATCGGTACGGGTAAAACCGCCACGCCGGAACAGGCTCAAGAAATGCACGGGCATATCCGCCGGGAGGTTGCCGGGACACACGGTGATCAGGCAGCCGAAGCGATGCGGATCCTCTATGGAGGATCGGTCAAACCGGACAACATTGGCGAGTTGATGTCGATGGCAGATATCGACGGTGCATTGGTCGGCGGGGCGAGCCTCGAGGCTGAAAGTTTTGCAAAGATCGTTAACTATCGGGCATGATCCTGATCGGCTTTGCGGGAGTAGAAAGATTTGATCTACGTTCTCTATACATTGTTTTTTATCTCGTGCATCGTTCTGATCGCATCGGTTCTTTTGCAGCCGGGTAAGACCGACGCGGGGGCGCTGTTCACGAGCAATATTTCGAGTTCGGCCTTTAATCCGCGCGGGACAGCAACGATCCTCGCAAAGATCACGATCGTTGCAGCATCCGTGTTCATGGTCTCGGCGTTCCTGATCTCGCTTCCAGCTCTTCGCGGCGGGGTTTCGGTACTTGATACGGTCGCGGAACCTGTGACCGAGACCACTGCTCCGTCTGCGGTCGGAGAATCGAACGCGAATTCCGCTCCGGTGTCGAATGCGAACGCTACGCAGCCAGCCGCGAATTCTGCGGCTTCGAATGCGAATGTGAGTGCGGAAGAGACCGGCCAGGAGCGGCCGGCGGCGAACAATTAGTTCGCTCGAGTTTGAAAAGTTTGCTGAGGTGGCGTAATTGGTAGCCGCGCACGTTTGAGGGGCGTGTGGAGCGATCCGTGCGGGTTCGAGTCCCGCCCTCAGCACCAAAGATAAAAGGAAATAACCAAAATTGGGTATTTCCTTTTTTTTTGCCCTATCAGGCAAAAGTTCTTGAAATACTTGATACAATCGTGCTTTAATTCGTTACACTCAAGTACGTCCCTGTTTCGGCGAATTACCGCGACTCTCGGCACCGACCCGACGTGTGGACGGTACATATACTGGTAAAGGAGTAGCAAACCGTGAATCCCGCATCTTCATTTAGGCTCTTTATTACTTCAACGATACTGTTCCTATTTAGCATTTCGAGTTTACTATTCTGGCCTCAGGTAACTTCAAGTCAGAGCCTTCAAAGTGACGGACCCGCGTCAAAGTTCGAGGGCGGCTCTCGTACGAAGACAACTGCGGTGCGGTCGGGAAATCCACAACTTATCGGTTCTAACGGTGACTATACCGTTACTTCATCCGACACGGTTCTCAATGAGTATGCAGTACTTGCTGCAGATGCTTTGGCGGGAACGAGTACTATTATTGTGACAGACATCACGGACCTCGATAGTCCGATACCCGAACTCGGGCCCATCGGGAATGGTGACCTCCTAATGATCATTCAAATGCAGGGGGCCACGATCGACACGTCGAATACGGTTTCCTATGGCTCGGTTACCGCACTAAACGGCGCCGGGCTCTATGAGATCGTTTACGTTACTAGTATCTCCGGCAACGTGATCACGATCAATAATTCGAGTTGTTTATCCGGAATGCGTAACAGCTACTCGGTCGCGGGCCGAACGCAGGTCGTCAGGGTGCCACAGTTCATCAACTTGACGGTCAACTCAGGCGCAAGCATCGTTCCCGAGTCGTGGAACGGTGCGACTGGCGGTGTCGCGGCACTACGAGTCTACGGAACGCTACTAATTGACGGTTCGATCGATGGTTCAGGTCGTGGTTTCCGAGGCGGCATTTATCGTAGTGATTTCTGGAGCGGCGAGACATCATACAGAACAACTTTTTCATTCGCATCTGCTGCAAAAGGAGAAGGAATAGCGGGTTTCGGTCCGGAATATGATCTTCTTTTTGGCAGGTATGGACGTGGTGCACCTGCAAACGGTGGCGGCGGTGGAAATAGTCACAACGGTGGCGGTGGCGGCGGCGCTAATGGCAATAACGGAAATGGCTGGACCGGACAAGGAGTGATGGTTGGTGGATCAGAGCTCGCCTGGTCCCTCGACCCAGGCTACATTGCAAACGGAAATGCCCGAACAGACTCATCCGGTGGTGGTCGTGGGGGCTACACTTTGTCCTTGATCGATCTTGATGCTGAGGTAGTTGGACCAAACAATCCGGCATGGGGAACTCCGCTCGATGAACGTCGAGAGGTCGGGGGCCTCGGTGGACGCCCGGTCGATAACGACCCCGCTGCTCGACTTTTTTTGGGCGGTGGAGGAGGTGCGGGTGAAGCAAACAACGGAACTGGCGGCGACGGCGGTGCTGGCGGCGGATTGGTTTTTCTTATCGCAGGAACACTTACGGGTAGCGGATCGGTTCGCTCAAATGGTCTGGCTGGTGCTGATTCACTCTCACCTGGTGTCGATGCGGGTAGTGGAGGCGGGGCGGGAGGCACTGTCGTTATTCATAATGCGAACTCGACCATCGTCCCGATTGAGGCAAATGGCGGACGGGGCGGCAACCAGAATATCGTCTCAGCAAACGAGGCCGCAGGCCCTGGGGGCGGAGGGGGAGGTGGATTTATTGCTGTTCGAACCGGCGTTCCGATGAGGTTGACCGACGGCGGAACCTCCGGGACGACGACCTCAGCTGCCTTGAGCGAGTTTTCGGCAAATGGTGCTACAACCGGCGCCGGCGGGCAGAATGCAGCAACCGTCCCTTCGATTCCTTTTTGCTTTGCGCCAACGGCCGCCTCAGTTACTTTGACAGGACGGGCAACGGCGGAGGATGGCATTGGCATACTTGGAGCTAGAATCGTGGTAACTCGCCAAGACGGTTCGGAGGTGTCTTTGCTGACGAATCCATTCGGTTATTTCGAACTTGACGGAATTGATGCGGGTGAGACACTTGTCGTTTCGATCGAACACAAGCGCTACATTTTTTTCGATCCGGTTCGTGTTGTAACGCCGATCGACTCGGCATCAGAAATTGAGTTCATCGCAGTCGAATAGCGTAACGATCTAAGTTGCTACGATCATTGTGCCGGTACCTTCGTCTGTGAAGACCTCGGCGAGAAGGGCATTGCGTTCTGAACCGCTGATGACATGAGCGGAGCCGACGCCGCGACTCAGCAATGAGGCTAGGCTCTGGAGCTTTGGTATCATGCCGCCGGTCGCCTTGCCGCTCTTGATCATCTTGAAGGCATCCACGGTTGAGAGCCTGTCGAGTTTGCTCGATTTATCATTAGGATCCAAGTAGATCCCATTTACATCCGAAAGCAGGATCAACTTTTCGGCTTTGAGGCTAACGGCGATCTCAGCCGCAATAGTATCGGCATTGATGTTGAAGACCTTCCCGCTGTCATCGGCCGCCAGCGAAGAGATCACTGGCAGATACCCGCCGCCGAGCAAAAGTTCGAGCAGGTGTGTATCGACCTCGACGATGTCTCCGACGTTACCGTAATCGACCGACTCGACCAGTCCGGTTTCCTTGTTTACGACATTCTTCGGCGGACGACGAACGGCCTTGATCACTCCTCCGTCTACACCTGAAAGCCCAACGGCGTCGATCCCACGCCCGCGAAGCTGCGCGAGGATCTCCGTGTTGATCTTGCCGCGAAATATCATCTTTGCGAGGTCGAGCGTATCGTCGTCCGTAACTCTGCGGCCTTCGATCACGGTTTGGACAACGCCGAGCTTCTGTGCAAGTTCGGTCAGCTGTTTCCCGCCGCCGTGGGTGACGCAGACACGGATCCCGACCTGATGAAGCAGAGCTAATTCCTCTGCAAGCGATGCGAGGTTTTCGCGGTTCTCAGTAACCTTGCCTGAGAATTTCACAATGAAGGTCTTGCCCTGAAATCGCTGAATGTAGGGCAAGGCTTCGCGCAGAAGATCTAGTGTCTCGATGTTCATTTCAAGAGCTCCGTCAGTATCGCTTTTTGAATATGCAAACGGTTTTCGGCCTCGTCAATTACCATCGACTGTGGGCTGTCGATCACTTCGTCCGTTACGATCACGTTTCGCCGAACGGGAAGACAATGCATAAAGATAGCGCTATTCGTCAGGTTCATTTTCCGCTGATCGACTATCCACTGTTCCCGAAGTTGCAGCCTGTGGGCGATATCACCGTCTGAATTGCCGTAGAAGTCCTTTCCGCCCCAACTTTTTGCGTAAACCACTTCAACGCCCTCGTAAGCTTGCTCGAGGTCGTGTGTGATCTCCACAGTACCTCCATTCGCCGCCGCAAAATGCTTTGCTTCGCGGATAAGTTCTTCGTCGAGCTCGTAGCCTCGCGGATGTGCGATCCGTAGATCATGTCCGAACTGTGCCGCGGCGAGAGCGAAGCTGTTCGGTACGGCCATCGGCAGCGGTTTTGGATGCCATGCCCAAGTCAGAAGCACCTTCTTTTTCTGATCGCCAAGTTTCTCATGGATAGTCATCATATCCGCCATTGCTTGGCAAGGATGATGCATCGCGGATTCGAGATTGATGACCGGAACACTCGCGTATCGGGAGAAAACGTTCAATATCGGATCGGTGCGCTCCGCTTCCCAGTTCTTCAGTTCCGCGAAGGTTCTAACACCGATCGCTGAGACATAACGCTCAAGTACGCGGACAAATTCTTTCAAGTGCTCGGTCTTGTTCCCGTCCATAACCGCTCCCTCGCGATATTCAAGGGTCCAGGACGTACTGCCCGGTTCGAGGATCACGGCGTTGCCACCGAGCTCATAAATACCGACCTGCATTGATGCCCGCGTCCGAAGGCTCGGATTGAAAAAGACGAGTGCCACCGATTTGCCTTCTAGCGGACGAGCGGCGTGGCCATTCTTATATTTCGCCGCAGACTCCAGCAATCGATTTAGGTCGTGCAGCTCAAATTGTCCGGTAGATAAAAAGTTCATTTCTGTTTGGCAATTCCGCCCGATCAAAGTTAAACGGTTTCATTGGATCTAGGTCGCGACACTGAACGGCTTTCGCAAGACATCCGCGATCGCATCGGCCGCAACGTCGGCATCGACACAAAGCGGCGGCAAAAGACGTAGAACGTTCGGGTTACTTGAAGTGCCCGTGATCACTCCGCTTTCGAGCAACGCGTCATATTTCGGCTTACATGGTGAATCGAACTCGATGCCAAGCAAGCATCCTTTGCCCCTCAATCGCACTACGCCAGGGACTCCGCCGAGTGAATCGCGTAGCCGCTCTTCGACCAGCCTGGCGTTGGTAATCATGTCCTCGTCTTCAATTGCCTCGAGCGTGGCGAGCACGGCTGCCATCGCGATCATGCCGCCGCCGAACGTCGTCCCCAAGTCATTCAGAGCAATTGAGGACGCGACCCGTTCATTGACCAAGCAAGCTCCGACCGGAATCCCGCTTCCTAGCGATTTCGCCAGAGTCACGACGTCAGGAAATGCACCCGCGGCAAGCTTGCTGCCGGCAAAGAACCAATTGCCGGTACGGCCGACGCCGGTCTGCACTTCGTCGAAAATGAGCATTGCCCCGTTTCGGTCGCAGATGTGCCGAAGTCCTGAGAAATATTCGGGCGTCGCTTCGTTCACTCCCGCCATCGATTGGATCGGTTCGATAATGACTCCGGCGGTTTCTCTGTCGATCAGGCGTTCGGCACTTTCGAGGTCGCCGAACGGTGCCTCAACGTGATGCGGCACATTTGGCTCACCAAGCTTTCGATACTTACCCAAGAACGTCGCCGAGATAGAGTCCGCGGTTCTTCCATGAAAACCGCCAGTGAACGAAACAATCTTGTTGCGGCCAGTCGCCATTCTGGCCATCCGCATGGCGTTCTCATTAGCCTCGGTACCCGAGTTGCAGAAAAAGGCTTGGATCAGTTCACCAGGGGCGACTGCGACGAGCTTTTCTGCTGTTCGGCCCCGTATCTCGCTGTAAACCAGGTTGGAATAGAAGAGAAGCTTCTCCGCCTGTTCCTTTATCGCAACGACAACGCGTGGATGCGAGTGTCCTGTTGCGCATACCGCGTGGCCTCCGTAGAGGTCAAGATACCTTTCACCGTCACTTGTCCATACCCATGCACCACTACCGCTCTCGACCGCGATCGGCATCTTGACGTAGGTCGCAACCTGATATGCGTCCTCTTTCAATTTTATATCGTTAAAATTCATCACGGATTGCTTCCGCTAAACACCAATCCAGTCTTCTCTTCGAGCCCGAACATTAGGTTCATGTTTTGAACCGCCTGACCTGCTGCACCTTTGACCAAATTATCGATCGCAGAAAAAACCACGGCGTTCCGGCCCGAAACATGGACAGAAATGTCGCAAAAATTAGTGTTCTTTACCCAATTGATATCCGGCGAGCCATCAACAATTCGGACAAAGAACGCATCCCGATAGAATTCGCGAAATATTCCGGTCAATTCGTCGGTGGTCGTGTCGCGTTCAAGCTCGGCATAACAACTCGCAAAAATACCCCGAGAAACCGGCAGGCTGTGCGTCATGAATACGAGAGGCTCATCGAGTTTGCCGAGTGATCGAAGATGTTGCTCGATCTCGGGCACGTGCTGATGTGTAAATGGTTTGTAGGCATAAAATGAATTCACTCGTTGCGGGTGATGGGTATTGGCGGCATGCCTCGCTCCTGAGCCGGACGAGCCGGTCTTTGCATCAACGATGAGTTTACCGGTGACGAGGTTCTTGGCGATCAGGGGTGAAAGCCCTAGTGCCGTCGCGGTCGCAAAGCAGCCGGGATTAGCAATATACTCGGCTCCCAAGATTGCTTCACGGTTCGTTTCGGTTAGCCCGTATACGAATCGCTTTTGCAGGTCCCCGGCGTGTTTCTTCTTGTAGAATGTTTCGAAAACGGCCGGGTCATCAATCCGGAAGTCACCGGATAGATCGATCGCTCTAACGCCGCTAGGCAGCCGCGGAACAAGTTCTAAAGCTTGACCATGAGGTAGCCCAAAGAACGCAACATCGATATCACCGAGCTCGTTAAGGTCGTCCGTGATCGCGACAAACCGAAGGTCCGTAAGGGAAGTAAGATTGCGGTGAACCTCGCTAACCGGTTTTCCCGCGTGCTCGTTGCCCGTGACAAAAACGACCTCCGCATTTGGATGAAACAGCAGGATTCGAAGTAGTTCGCTGCCGCCGTATCCTGAACCGCCGTATATTCCGATCTTTATCTTTTTAGTGCTTTCGCCCATCTAACCACCGAACATTTCCAAAAGCCGTTTGATGACTGCACGCTGTTGATTCGGTTTGCGCACTGCGACGAATATCGTGTCGTCGCCGGCGATCGTGCCAACGACCTCTCCCATTCCCGCCGAATCGATTTGCGTCGCCGCAGCAGAAGCGAAACCGGGTTCGCTTTTTACCACGATGAGCACGTCACCGGCTGCTTCAACGCTCATTACGCCAAGCTTGGCCTTCCTCTTATCGAGCGCCGGTAATGTGTAAAAGCCATCCACCTTAACGATCCCAAGTTCATCGAGATCTCGTGAAATACTAGCCTGCGTTACGCCAAACCCAAGTTCCGCAAGCAGCGATGCAATCTCGTCCTGCCGGGTGATATTACGAACTCTTACAAGTTCGAGAATCTTCTGCAGACGAACGGACTTTTCCATATATGTGCATACACGTCTATTTATACTGCATAGACGACGTGTGTATGCAGTATATCCAGATGAACACACAGCGTCAAACGCTGCTCGGAACTTGTTTCAACGCTAGAAAAGCGAGAGTTTTATGCGCAGGAACTTCTTTGGATTCTGGCGGAAATCGTAGATCAGCTTTGTGCTTTCGCTCGAGAATTGATTGATATTCGAGGCTGTTTGATTGAGGTTGTTATAGAGCGTCTCATCGGTCACGAGTCGCCCGACCGTACCCTTTCCGGCCTGAGCATCGCCGAGCATCGTTTCGAGCTTGGACGCGGTCGCATTAAACCGGGCCAGCGTGTCACGGGCATTGTCGTAAAGTTGTTCGTCCTTTAGGAATTTGCCGAGTGAGCCTTCTCCGCCGGAAAGCGGCCCGGTGATGCCCTTGAGGTCGTCTGCTATCGCACTGATCTTGTTCGCCGTGGTCCTAAGGTCAATGATCGCGGCCCGCGTTTCATTGTAGAGTGCATCATCGGTAACGAACTTACCCGCGGTACCGCGTCCGGCTCGAATGTCGTTTGAGATCCCTTCAAGCTGAGCGACGGTCTTGTTCAGGTTCTCGTAGAGTTGCTTGTCGTTGATCAACTGCCCGGCGGTACCTTCGCCGCTATTTATTTTTTCGATCGTGCTCTGGAGCTTCACCATCGTAAGCTTTGTTTCTGCAACCGTCGCATCAAGATTGTTGTAAAGCGATTCGTCGTTGACGATCCGGCCGATCGTTCCCTCGCCCTGGTTTGCTTTGTTAAGGATCTCGTTTGCAGGAACGGCAAGTTTGTTTATTTGCTGAAGCAGATCGTTGCCGGTCTTCGTTAGTTGATTTACCGAAATCGCTTCGCTCGAATCAAGAACGTGATTCTCAGCAACTGGCGAGCCGTCAGCGGAGCCAGGGGAGATATTTATGATCTTTTCATTCGCCAAGACTGAGACAGCGATGAGCTGTGCGGTTGAGTCGGTCCTGATCCGCTCCGTTATCGGGCGACCGTTCAATTCGGCATCAACCAGCATCCGAGCTTCGATCTTTTCATTTTCAGGTGAATCGGGCGGGAGGAATATCACCTCTTCGACACGGCCGATGCGGATACCGGCGAGCTGCACATCTGAACCGGGCTTCAGGCCGTCGGCAGCCGCAAATCTCGCCTTGAGCACGAGTCTTTTCGCGAACGGGTTAAAGTCACCCGTCGAATTTAATACCAGAAAAGCAAGGACCAGCAACCCGGCCAATACGAAGATACCGACGCGCAGTTGCGAAAGCGTTAATGAATTTCGTGTTTGTACCATTCTTGCCCGTACTCCTATTTCCCGTGTACGAAAGTTCTGATATATGGATCTTCGGATCGCATCAGCTCTTCATCCTTACCTTCGAATCCGACCTTGCCGTCGCGGAGCATCATTATCTCCGTATTGATCATGCACAGCCTCTCGCCTTCCTTCTCAAACATCACCTCTCCATTCTCATCGATAACAGCATACTCGGATGAAAGGTACCGAAGATTGTTCATCTCGTGTGTAACGAAGATCGAGGAGACGTCGTGAAGGTCACGGAGCTTGATCGCGAGTTCGCAGATCGTCCTTGCCGTCGGGGGGTCAAGGCCCGCCGTCGGCTCGTCAAAGAGAACGATCTCGGGGTCACCGACCAAAGCCCTAGCGATACCTACTCGCCGCCGCATTCCTCCCGAAAGCTCACTTGGCATCTTGTCGATCGCATCTTCAAGTGCGACAAACCGTAGCATGCGTCGAACTTCTGCCTCGACCTCGTCTTCCTCCACGCCCTGTTCGCGAAGCCGATAGGCAACGTTCTCATAAACGGGCAGTGAATCGAACAGAGCTCCTTCCTGAAATACCATTCCGATCTTTTGCCGTACCTGCATCAGTTCGGGTTCGTCGTAGTCTGTGATGTCTTCGCCATCGATCAGGATTCGACCGGCATCAGGCTTAATAAGCCCAAGAATTAGGCGGATGATGGTCGACTTGCCGCCGCCGCTTCTGCCGAGGATGATCTTCGTTTCGCCGCGACGTACCGAAAAGCTGATTCCGTCGAGGATCACCTTCTCGTCGAATGCTAGGCAAACATCCCGAAACTCAATGACGGGAGCGACCCTCTCAGGAGCATCGATCGCTTCTTCCATATCGGAGAATTCGATCTCGTCCGAGAGTGGAAGTGCGCGTTTGCCGTCGTCAGCGAGCATAAATTTCCCCGATTATACGTTTCACAGTCGGCCGATGTCGAGAAGATACTGCAATGCCTTCGCGAGAAAAAAGTCGAAGATGATGACCCAGATCGATGCAGTTACGACAGAATTAGTGACGGATCGGCCGACACCTACCGTGCCGCCGCGAGTGCTGAGTCCCTTATGGCAGGCTACAACGCCAATGATCAGTCCGAAGAAGATCGGCTTTATCATCCCGCCGATTATGTCCTTCGTCGAAATGCCGTTTCGGACGGATTCGACGAAGACCTGCACGTCCTGGCTGTAAATGTAATTTGCAACGATCCCGCCACCGATCAGCCCGAATATATCTGCCGCCACCGTGAGAAGAGGCAGCATCAGGATCAATGCAGCGATCCGGGGAACGACCAACTTACGGATCGGATCGGTGCCGAGTGCACGCATTGCCTCGATCTGCTGCGAGACGACCATTGATCCAAGTTCCGCCGAGATGGCCGACCCAATCCTGCCCGAGACCATCAGGGCTGAAAGCACGGGGCCGAGTTCGCGAATAAGTGAGGTTGCAACCGAGCGGCCGGATTCATTTTGAATGCTGTAATATTCGAGCGTCGGATAGGTCTGCAGAACAAGCACGCCGCCAGTGAAGAACCCGGTAAGAAGGACGATCGGGAGCGAGCCCACGCCGATCATGTCCATCTGCCGGAGTGTTTCCGCAAAGTAGCGTGGGCCGTGGCGTAAACTAACGACCGATCGCCAGAGCAAAAGGCTCACATCCTGAAGCTCGGCGATAAATCTGAAAAGGGGATTCATCAGAAAACGGGTCGGCGGCGTTTCATCGAAGAACAGGCTAAGGTTACAACGAAGGCGTGAAAACGGCAAACAAAAAGCCGCCCTTTCCGGGGCGGCGAGATGCATCGAGCTTAAAGCCTCTTAGTTGATCGGGCTTTGCTGCCGATTTCTTGGTGACAGTCTTTGGCGCGGACGGTCTTGACGCGACGGCTGGGCCTGATTATCCTGTCGGCGAAGAATACGTTGCTGCCGGTTCTCGGCAAATCTCCGCCGCAGTTCCCGAAATCTTTGAAGCTGTTCGGGGTCAAGGATCTTTCGAATTGCCAACTCCTCTTCGAACCGCAAACGGGCTACCTCTTTCTGGGCCTCCTGAAAAGCAGCAAGCTTAGATCGAACCTGGCCTTCATCTAGTAGATCGGCGTAAATCGCTTGGTCAAGCTCTCTATTCGCAAGCCGGAGCTGCATGGTAGCTGCCTGTCGTTTCGGTCTCCAGTCTTGATTAAATCGGCGGAATTGTTGCACCTGCTCAGGCCGCAGCCCAAGGGCACGCAAAAGATTCGGCCTTTCTTGTGCGGGCGGTGCATCGGGCTCTTCCGGGTCGGAACCGTCCTGTCCCATGCCTACAGTCACAAAAAGTGCACAAGCTGCAACAAGTATGAGCGAAACGCGCGGAATCGATTTAAGGCTATTCAGCATCTATTTGTCCTCACGGGTTTCGATATCTGCGACGAGGTCTGAGAGACGAAGCCCGTAATCAAGATCATCGTCGTCCTCGGTCAATCGTGGCAGGTCCGCAGGTTGCACCGTCGCTAAGGAGCTTTCAGACGGCTTCTTATCTGCCGAACCTCGGTTAACACCAGCTTTTCGGTTCACAGGCTTAGAAAGCGTACGAACAGCCTCGGCTGGTTTTGCACGTTCCGGCATCGCGGCTGGAGCCTGTACAATCTCCGGGATTTGTGCGGTTCCCCGGTCGATTGTGGGCTGGGAAATCGTCATCTCATTTTCCTTGACGAAGTCTGGCGTCGCCGCCTGATCCGATGATGAAAGGTAGAACGCTCCAGAAATAATTCCTACCGCAATCGCCGCGAATCCGCCTGCGAAGGCCAGGCGTTGCGGCAGAGCGAACCATTCACGGATGCCATCGAGCCACCCTAAAGGTTCGCCATTAGACGCTTTTGTCGCGAACGCGGCGGCAAGATCCGGCGTCGCAAGCGGCGCGAATTCTTCCCGCTGCCACTCATATACGGAGTATCGCGAGAATGAAATCGCCGCGAACTCGTCTCGGCATCCGGTGCAGTCTACAAGGTGGGCGTCGAAGATGCCCCTGTCGCTGTCCGAGTTTTCCCGGTAAATGTACGGAAGGATCTCTGATGACCGTTCGCAACCGTTCTCAAATTGTAGTTTCTCTTCCTTCATTGCCTTCACGCCACCTCTATCGGCAGCCGGTCGAGTTTCGCCCGCAGTTGCTTAAGAGCCGTATATAGCCGACTCTTGACCGTACTCAAAGGGACCTCAAGTGTTTCGGAGATCTCTTGAAAGGTCATCTCTTCAAATTCTTTCATTACGACAACCTGCCTGAGTTCAGGCGGAAGCGACGTCACTGCGTTCCTGACATGAAAAAGCCGTTCGGCCTTTTCCGCAGTGTTCGCCGGGGAGCTCTTAGCCGGAGCAATGAATACCCTTTCAGCCTCATTGGTCTCTTCGTCGAGAAACTCTTCCGGTCTGGCCTTCTGGCGTCGTTTGATCGTCAGGCATTGGTTAACCGCGATTCGATGCAGCCAACTCGAAACCTTTGCGTCACCACGAAAATTCTTAATGTTGCGGTAAGCCGAAACAAACGTTTCCTGTGCCGCGTCCTTGGCTTCGTCCTCGCGGCCAAGCATACCGAAACAAAGTGCAAATATCTTTCGTTCCCAACGCTTTACAAGGGCGCCGAAAGCATCGGGGTCATCGCCCACGGCCGCGGTCACAAGCTGTTCATCCGTCAGATCTCCAAACATTGGCAAAACCGATCGCTGACTATTGAAAAACGGCCCGTATTCGGCAATTCCCCGTGGCCTTTAGCTTAGACGCCCCTTCCCTAGAAAAAGTTGACGAAATGTAGACTAGTAGGCCCGGGCGAAAATTACCCGTTTTGCCGATTCGGCTCCGGAATAGACACATTTTCCGGCTTCCTCAATCGAGTTCAGCGGGATGCACCGGATAGTTGCCTTAGTTTCCTCCTTGATCTTTGCTTCCGTTTCTTCCGTTCCGTCCCAATGGGCGGAGATAAAGCCGCCCTTCTCGATCTGTTCCTTGAATTCGTCCCAAGTATCGACGGGAAAAATGTTCGCATTTCGGAACTGTAAAGCCCGATCGTAGATCGCGACCTGGATCTCATCAAGAAGCGTTCTTATGTGTTCCACTACGCCATCGATCGGCCGCGATTCCTTTGTTAGCGTGTCACGGCGGGCGACCTCGATCGTGCGGTTCTCGAGATCACGCATTCCGACCGCAAGTCGGACAGGTACGCCTTTGAGTTCATACTCAGCGAACTTCCAGCCTGACCGCTGTTTGTCATCGTCGTCGTATTTAACACTTATACCAAGCGACTTGAGCTCGGCCATGACCGGATCTATTCGTTCGCTGATCTTCGCGAGATCCTCTTCGGTCTTATAGATCGGGATGATCACGACCTGGATCGGGGCAAGTTTTGGCGGCAGAACGAGACCATTGTCGTCGGAGTGTGCCATTATGAGCGCCCCCATCAACCGGGTCGAGACGCCCCAGCTCGTGGCCCAGGCAAACTCAAGCTGGTTCTCCTTGTTAACGAACTTAACATCAAATGATCGAGCAAAATTCTGCCCGAGGAAGTGTGAGGTTCCGGCCTGCAGGGCTTTTCCATCCTGCATTAAAGCCTCGATACAGTACGTTTCGACCGCACCCGCAAACCGTTCACTAGGAGTTTTGACTCCCTGGATCACCGGCATTGCCATCCACTTCTCGGCAAAGTCGGCATAGACCCCAAGCATCTGCTCGGTCTCAGCTACGGCTTCCTGCTCCGTCGCGTGAGCCGTATGGCCTTCCTGCCAAAGAAATTCGGCCGTGCGCAGGAAAATGCGTGTTCGCATTTCCCAGCGGACAACGTTCGCCCATTGATTGATCAGGATCGGTAGATCGCGCCACGACTGTATCCAATTCTTGTAGGCGTTCCAGATAACGGCCTCAGATGTTGGCCGGATTATCAGTTCTTCCTCAAGCTTTGAATCGGGATCGACGATCAGCCCCTTTCCACTTGGATCCGCTTTCAAGCGGTAGTGCGTCACTACAGCACATTCTTTCGCAAAGCCCTCGGCATGCTCCTCTTCTTTTTCAAGGAACGACCGCGGGACGAAAAGCGGGAAGTAGGCATTCTGATGCCCAGTCGCCTTAAACATATCGTCCAGGGCCCTCTGCATCTTTTCCCAAATCGCGAAGCCATACGGCTTTATCACCATACAACCGCGGACCGCTGAATTTTCCGCGAGCCCGGCACGTTTAACTAGTTCGTTATACCATTCCGAGTAGTTCTCGGACCGTTTCGGCAAGCCTTTACTCATATAGATAACCTTAACTGGTCAATAAAAACCTAGATACTAATTCATCTGGGTTCGCCTTACAATTTTACAAAAGCTAAGCTTTTCAATAACCTAAGCTTTCGCGCCGTTAAGACGCCATCGATATGAGCGACTTCACCCTTGACTTCAACGACACTGCCACCGCCTTTGCCGACCGCTCTGATGCCGAACTGAAAGAAAAGTACCGGTTGTTCAAGATGATGAATTCACCGCTTTTGAATTCGATCGGCACCGGTGCGGCAAAGTTTGCCCTTTCGATCGGACTCCCAGTTGAGGGCCTAATACGAGCAACGGTCTTCGAACAGTTTTGTGGCGGCGAGACCATTGAGGATTCACAAAAGGCTATCGAGCGGCTAGGAAAAGCCGGGATCGGAACGATACTTGATTACTCCGTTGAAGGTAAAACGAAGGAAGAAGACTTTGATCGGACCGCGGATGAGATCAAGCGAACGATCGAACGTGCCAAGGACGACCCAAATATTCCTTTTGCTGTCTTTAAATTCTCTGGGATCGCGCCGCTTGGAACGCTTGAGAAGATGTCGTCGAAGCAAAAGCTCGACGCAAAGGGCCAGATGAAGTGTGAGTCTATCTCGCGTCGTGTGGATGACATTTGTGGGCTAGCCTTTAAGCTGAAGCAGCCCGTTTTCATCGACGCAGAGGAATCGTGGATTCAGGATGCAATCGACCGGATCGCGACCGAGATGATGGAGAAATACAATTCGGAACGACCGATCGTGTTCAACACCATCCAGATGTATCGGCTTGATCGGTTGGAGTTCCTTAAGGAGGCTCGCAGGGCGGCAAACAAGGGCGGCTACAAACTAGGCATCAAGATCGTTCGCGGTGCCTATATTGAAAAGGAACGAGACAGGGCCAAGGAAATGGGATATCCGTCACCAATTCAACCTGATAAGGCTTCGACCGATCTCGATTTTGATGCCGCAGTCGATTACTGCCTAAAGCATTTAGACGAGGTCGCATTCGTCGCCGGCACGCACAATGAAGCCAGTTGCTACCATCTCGCAAAGCGGATGTACGATGAAAATATCGCGAATAACCATCCACACGTGCATTTCTCTCAGTTGCTCGGAATGAGCGACAACCTCTCGTATGTATTGGCAAAGAACGGTTACAACGTTTCGAAATACGTGCCGTACGGTCCGGTCAAGGATGCCGTTCCGTATCTAATCCGCCGGGCGGAAGAGAATACATCGGTCACCGGGCAAGTGAGCCGGGAACTAACATTGATAACTCGGGAGCTAGAGCGGCGCGGCTTATCGTAGTCCCAAATGAAGGCGAACTGAGCGGTCGGAGATCGTTCTTTCGGGATCGTTCTCCCATTGTTGCACTAGCGAAACCAGATCCGAAGTTAGCTCTTGATTAGCAAGTCTCGAGACCTGAGTACTTTCAAATGCCCGCTCGGTCAAGGCCACGTGATCAATGGCAACTGAGAGCGACCCGTGTAACGCTTGGGCTTCCGCTGATTCGATATCGAGAAAGAGATCCGAATAGAGTCGGACGTGCCAAATGGCCTGACCGCCTTCGTTCCCGATCGCGAGTAAGCGCATCAACCCATAGCCGGATTCGAGTTGAAATACAAGGAAATCACCCGGTTCAAACATAGATCTACCTTACGAGACCACGCCGTGCTTTCGCATCTGCTCCCACATCCATACCTTCGAACCTGCATCGCCCACTCCGTCTCCGGCACCGGCAATACCGCCATGAGTGGTGTCAAAATCCTTTTTGACCAGATTCACTCCGCTGGCAGATTGTTGGCCACAAGTCGGGAATATCTGACGGTCCATCCAACTCTTTTTCGTGGCGATTGCATGGTAGCAATTCACAACGCTGTTCGGGATGAAGTTGAGGTCCGAGTTCGTTGAGGTATCCTGATCCACAGCGTCGAAAAGGAACATTGCCTCGACGGTGCGGCCCTTGTTCTTGAGATTGTAGGCTGTCTGGATACACGCTGCAGCTCCGCGGCTCCAGCCAATCAAAAAGACGTTCTCCTGTCGGGCTTCAATGAAGGCACATGCCCAATCGGCCATCTTGCGGATATTGATCTGGCTGCCGGACATCGAGATCGCTGCCGGGCCGGGAATGTACTTCGCGTGGTGTTCACGCGTCGTCAAATAGGCTTCCCAAACGTAGTATTTGTAATTGTTTTCGCCGAAAATGGTCGGCGAACTCCCTTCAAGACATACAAGCACGGGCCATTCTCCTTACGGTTTGGTTTCAAGACTTTATCGAAATACGTGCCTAAGATAACATAGCCATTTCGCATTATTGAAATTTCGGTCGAAAAAGGGGCAATACTTACGTAATGGCTATATTCGTTTCTGCTGAAGAGGCTGTTGGTCACATCTCGTCTGGTGACCGTGTTTTCATCCACGGGGTCGCGGCGGCTCCGCGAGTTCTCATTGACGCGATGGTGGGCCGCTCCGCCGAGCTCCGTGACGTCGAACTCGTTCATCTGCACACTGAAGGCCGGGCGCCGTATTCGCTGCCGGAACACGAAAGCTCGTTTCACGTTAATGCCTTCTTTGTTGGTGGAAATGTACGCGAGGCCGTGAACGAGGGCCGCGGCGACTATATTCCCGTTTTTCTCTCTGAGATCCCGGCACTTTTCCGGCGCAAGGTGCTTCCGCTCGATGTCGCTTTGATAAACGTCTCTCCGCCAGACTCGCACGGATTCTGCTCGCTTGGTGTCTCGGTCGATATCGCGCGAGCAGCCGCCGATACGGCGAAGATCGTGATCGCACAGATCAACCCGCATGTGCCAAGAACCATTGGCGATGCGCTCGTTCATATCAATGACATTCACTTCGCCGTCGAGGTCGATGAGCCGCTGCCCGAGGTCCCTCCTCCTGCTCCGACCGCGGTCGACGAAGCGATCGGCCGCTCGATCGCTGAACTCATCGAAGACGGGGCCACGCTCCAGATGGGCATCGGTGCCATACCGAACGCCGTTCTCGCCTCTCTCACGAACCACAAGGATCTTGGCATTCATACGGAGATGTTCTCCGATGGGCTCATCGACCTGGTCGAGTCCGGTGTCGTTAACGGCCGCAAGAAGGCGAAAACATCCGGGCATCGTTTCGGGATTCGTAATAGACGCGAAGAAGCACACGACTTTGTCGATGACAATCCCCAGGTTCTTATGCTTGATATCGGCTATGTCAATGACACGTCGGTCATCCGTCGCAGCGAAGGTGACGGCGATCAACAACGATCGAAAGTGGACCTGACCGGACGGGTCCTGTGCCGATTCCATCGGCCGGCGGCAGTATTCCGGCGTTGGCGGTCGAATGGACTTCATCCGCGGCAGCATCGCTCTCCGAGGGCGGAAAGCCGATCATCGCATTGCCCTCGAGCACCTCGCGTGGCGAGAGCAGATCGTGCCGTTCCTTAAGGAAGGGGCCGGTGTTGTAACGACCCGTGCTCACGTCCACTACATCGTCACCGAATACGGCGTCGCCGATCTTTACGGCAAGAACCTCCGTCAACGTGCGGGGAACTGATCACATTGCTCATCCCGACCATCGCGAGGAGCTCAGACAACAGGCCCCGCGAACGCTTTCACCGCTTTAGAATAGAGAAATTGCATCTGCACTGATATAATCTGGCATTATAGTTGAAAATATATTTATTATCTGAGGACGTATGACAGACAAAGAACAAGCAGTTATCTTGAGTGCCGCACATCTTCCCGACCGGCAAGATTCCAGGGACTTCTTAAGGGTTTTACCATGAACCTTGCCGCTATCGCGATCAAAGAAGCGGTCAAGCGCGCAGGACTCAGGCTCGGACGTCAACGGGTGATCATCGTTTGCGTGGTCCAAGCCGGGATCGGCCAGGCACCGGCTCGCCAGGGCGCATGAAGGCTGGCCTTCCGCCTGAGGTTTCCGCGCTTACGGTCAACATGGTCTGCGGTTCGGGCCTTCGTGCCGTTGCTCTCGCCTCGCAGGCCGTTCAACTTGGCGATTCTGAGGTCGTTGTTGCCGGTGTTATCAGGATCGATGTCTAACATCCCCTACGCGATGCCGGGTGCCCGCGACGGCTACCGAATGGGCAATCAGACGGTGACGGACCTGATGATCACCGATGGGCTGTGGTGTCCATTTGAAAGAATTGGCATATGGGCAATACCGGCGAGGTCGTGGCCGAAGTACCAGATCTCGCGAAGAGCAGGACATTTTGCCTTCAATTCGCATCGTAAAGCCGCCGAGGCCCAGCAAGCAGGCCGGTTTGCTGACGAGATCGTCGGTCGAGATACCGCAGAAGAAAAGGCGACGATCGTGCTCAACTACGACGAGCCGGTCCGCCAGATACCGGTCGAGAACTCGGTAAGCTCAAGCCGGCATTCAAACGCGACGGCACCGTGACGCGGGCAATGCTCGGGCGTTAACGACGGTGCCTCGGCTTTGGTCGTTACCTCGGCCGAGAGCGAGCCGCCGCACTCGGCATTGAGCCGCTCGCTCGCGTTGTCGCTTCGGCTACACTCGGGCATCGAGCCGAAGCTGATCATGATGGCACCGGTCAGGGCGTGCTTAACGTACTCAAAAAGGCCCGGCTGGGAGATGGGCGATGTCGCGTCTCTTCGAGCTCAACGGCCTTCTCCGTGCAGGCTCTCGGAGTGATGAAGGAACTCGGGCTCGATATGGACAAGGTCAACGTCAATGGCGGAGCAGTGGCATGGCCACGCAATCGGCAACTCCGGCGGCCGCATTCACGGCCACCTTGCTCTTCGAAATGAAGCGTCGAGGTGCAAAGAAGGGCGTCGCCGCACTCTGCCTCGGCGGCGGCAATTCGGTCGCCACTCTTTGGTCGAACGCGACTGATCCCTTCCGCAAACATCATGAAGGCGGCTGTCTGATCGGCGACCGCTTTTTTGTTTCCGATCTCTTGCTGTTTCATTTTTTGCGGAGGGGTGTATGCATCCTGAAACGGTTGAAACGGATGAAAGAGATGAAATGCCTGAAACACTTGAAGCGCGTGAAACACCTGGCGCTTGGAACGAATGGGTCAGATGGGACATTTGGGACAAATGGAGCACGCGGCCGGGCCGGGAGATTTGTGATGTTGTTGAATTGTGGACCTTCGATCTGCATCGACGCATTGTCAATTGTTAATTGGACCATCGTAAATTGGTTAAAGGACACTGGGGTTTGGTTTTCGGTCTTGGGTCTGCGGTGTGGGTATCTTCAGGCTACCGATTGACACTCCGTTTAATTAGTAATTACTAATTTCTAATTATTAATTAACCGTGGTGGACTTCCTTCGGCTTCCGGACAGCTCACTGCTTACTGCTTACTGCTCACCGCTCACTACTCCCGTTGTCCATTTCATAGGCACTCGCCGTATATGAACGGCGATCCGTGAGATGCGAGATGTAGATGATATGAAAGTTCTGGATAGTTGCGAGAGTTGCGAAGTCTCGAAAGTTGCGAAGTTCAAATTTTAGGCTTCCCAGCCCGTTGTTTTGGTCCCGGCTTTAGCCGGCCGCCGGAGGCCGTCCGGAGGCCGGTGTGTCGGTGAAATGGTTTAACCACGGAAGAAGAAAAGAAGAAAACAAAAAACAGACCACGCCGTCCTTGGCTTTTATCTCATGTCTTCCGTGTGTTTGCAAGAGAACCCATTACCACTGAATGCACCAGAACCAAGCCACACAGAAAGACTGGCGGCAGGCCACACTTCTTTCTTGCGCCGCCGGAAGGCAGAGCCTTTCCGCTACATCGGAGCGGCAAGCCGCGTGATCGGGCGACCCATTCTGATCTCTGCCCATAGCTCCTTCTGCTACACCAATTTGGTGACGCATTTCCCGCCCCGGCGGTCTCAGCCCTCGGGTAACTTGGGAGCTGCTCGACCAAATGAACATTCAGAGGCGTTCACGCTCTCCTCAAGCGGAACCGTCTGAAGCCCGCGGGTGCAGACGGAAGATCGCGGTATCGCAGGCCCTGACCCCGTTGGTTCCGGAATAGAATGGCACTCTCGTGTTCAGTGTTTGCTCAAACAATGTGAACCGGTTTAAGGTGGTTTTGAGTCATTAATGAAACTTACATTTGCCGCTCCGCAGTGAGGTCTGTCAAATACTGGCTCGATAAAGTTGCTGATGCTATCAGGTCCCCAAATGAAGGAGTATGAGTTCCGGTTGCGGTTCAATTTCAATAAAGGAGTCTTCATATCGATGAAAATAGTGAGTCGGAAATCGTGGCACTTCCCTGCGGTGCTACAATTAGGCTTAAGGGTGCCCCCAAAGTACGCTGATTAAGAATGCTTACGATGTTGCAATAATTGGCGGCCGTTTTCGACCTTAGAGATCGCCGAAGAAGCGACGGACGCAATATTCGTGTTCGATTCTCTTTTGGGCAACTAAGCACCGATTAGGTGTTGATTTCCGAACCGACTACCAAAGTTCTGGCTTACCGATTACGGATTGACATTACTTCAGAACAGATCCGGGTCCCGGATTCGCAATGACATTCTAAATGGTTTTGGACGTTTACGAGATAAACGAGACAACTCGTTTCGCCAGACTAAATGGGGCTTTAACTTCTGAAATCAAAGAAAGAATTCTTCAACGGTTAAAATAGGGGCCGAAAGAGAAATCGGACTAGGTCATTCATTTGACGATCGAATTCGGGTTGCTATGGAACTCGTGTCAATTCACATTCATTTCGATAGAACTACAAGAGCAAGCTGATTAATGTTGGTGACTGCAATCGAAGCTGTGTTAACGGCTTTACCGCGTGAACCTGATGCTCAAGCCTTAGTCAGTCGGTTAATTTCGGAGGTTAGAGGCTCGACCTTGAACATGGTGAAAAGGCTAGCTTAGAAGGGACCTTAAACCATTTGAAATGTGAATCGATCACTTCTGCCGGAAAAAGAATTGCTACGACAGAGCTGGGGTTTGCTCGACGTAAATGGTAAATCTCCGGAGGATTTCTTTAAGACGATTTATCTATACGAGGTAGAATCGTGCGGGGCTCGGCGGGATCTCGGAAAATGAACTGATAGAAATCACGAATAGAACCAACAAGTTCATCAACGAGGATCTGCTTTCTCATTAATGGAATTAGACGCTAATTCAAAAGAGACCGTAGGCTTTGGTTGAAAGCAGATGTCCACATTAGCTTCTTTTGGGCAAAGAGGTACAAGAAGAGCTGATCGCGTTGGTGTTGATGGCGGTTGTAATCCTCCCGAATCGTTGCAAGTCTGAACTGGAGTTCTCGGGTCTTAAGAACAGGTACACCCATGAGGAGCAAGGAAGCTGTCTTTGAGGGAGTTTGCGGACAGCGTCGGTTGAAGAACTAGATTTTCTGGGCCGCTCGTTCATCTACGACGCGGAGAACAAACGGGTCCTCGTCAGTGATCAGTGGTCCGTGGTCGGTGGTCGGTGGCCAGTACGTTCTTGATGGCGACGCTGGCGGATCAAGAGCGTGATGCTGTGTCCCAACGGCAAGCCCTGGCTAACCGTCTTGGTTTATAATGCTTCAGCGAATCGCTTCACTCAAGTAACAATATGGCTTCTAGGGAACACAATCGGTTGATCAGCATTTTCTTTTCATCGCGCAGGGCGAGTGCCAGGTGCTCGGCAGGCGTGGTGGCGGTTATTTACGGAGGAATGGGCGGTTTTTCCTAACAGCGGGCAATGGCGGTGGCGGCGGCTGATCGGTGGCATTTTCATAATCGCGGCTGTCGTTGCCGTAGTTCTTGTGTTCCTTTTGCAGCGCTGACTTTTATGTACGGCTATAAGGTCAGCAAGGAGTCCAGCCGGTCGGGCGGACGCTCGGGATCGTATGGCGATCCTCTCGCTACTGAGTTTCCGCTCAGGACGGCACTCGGTGTTTGTTTACGCTCTTTGGTTCTTTTCGGCGATATGGGCAAGGCGCTTTACAACGTGGACGGTGCAGGCGGGCAGTTCCATTCGCCGCCTCCGCCGCCGAACAGTTGGCAATAGCTTTCTCGATGATAGAAACGCGAGCGGCACGGACCTAAACCCTGCGCTTGTTTGTTTTTGGCAGGGGCGTTTCGATATTCTTGGTCTAGATCGACCTTTGTGTTTTTCTTGCCCGAGGGCTTCTAAATGTTCGGTTTGAACATAGATCGAGCGGATCAGGCGGATATGCCGGATCGGAATTTTGGTTGTAGATCGTTTTGTTATCAAGGAATCTGTTACAGGAAACTTATCGAAATGAGTGAGATCATTGGAGTTATCGGAGCCGGGACGATGGGGAACGGCATTGCCAAACGGCGGCCGCTTCGGGATTTGACGTTTGTGATGTGCGACATCAGCCAAGATTTTGTTGACCCGCGGCGTTTGCTTGGAAATATCCTTAAAGAGCCTCGACCGTTTCGTCCAGAAAGAGACGATGACCGAGGAGCAAAAGGCGGAGGTGCTCGGCCGCACAAAACGACGGCCGAACTCGAAGGACCTCAGGGACTGCACGCTCGTCGTTGAGGCGGCGACGGAAGCGGCATCAAAGACCATCTTCCGAAAAGCTCGATACGATCATGGGCCGGATGCGATACTTTCCTCAAGCACCTCGTCGATCTCGATAACGAAGATCGCGGCGGTGACAAACGGCGGAGAAGGTCATCGGGATGCATTTTTTCAATCGGTCCCGCTGATGAAGCTGGTCCGAGGTGATCCGCGGTATCGCTACTTCGGACACGGAAACCTATGCAAAGGTAAAAGACTTTCGGAAAAGCTGGCAAGGTGCCGGTCGAGTGCAACGATTACCCGGGATTTGTCTCGAACCGCGTGCTGATGCCGATGATCAATGAAGCGGTCTTCCGCTTCATATGAAGGCGTCGCGACCCGCGGGCGATCGACGAGATAATGAAGCTCTTGGGATGAACCACCCGATGGGGCCGCTGACTCTTGCCGATTTCATCGGGCTCGACCTCGCCATCTCAACGTGCTCCACGAAGGACTAGGCGACCCGAAATACAGGCCATGTCGTTGCTTAAGAAGTGCGTAGACGCCGGCTCGGCCGTAAGAGCGGCAAGGGCTTTACGATTATTCGGCGTAAAGGGATTCAGGATGCCGCAGTTGTAATTTTGGTATGAAGCCCTACTGATCAGTTCTTCGCGGTACGCGGCCTTCTCAAGCAGTATTCTCTAGTGTGAAACGGTACGCGGCCGAAGTGCGGCGTGCCGTCACCGTTATCATCAAATTTCGTTTCATTCATCGATGTTTTGCGGAAGAGGAGGGCGAGATCGTTGAGGTCTCGGCCGAGGTCGATCAATATCTTGAGATCACTTGCGAGATCCATGGGGATGATCGAGCAGGGCAAGGCTGCTCTTTACCAACGTTAAGGGTCAAAGTTTCCGGTCGTTACGAATCTCTTCGGCACGATCAAAACGCATCGAGCTAGCCTTCGGGAAGCGGCCGCAGGAGTTCGTCCGGCGGGCGGTCGAAATGGTGGATAGTCTCGTGCCGCCAAAAGATCAGCAGCTCTGGGGCTATCGCGACATGGGGCTGACGGCCCTGAAGCTCCGGGACCAAGAAGACGCGGCGAGCACCGGTGCTCGAGGTGCGGCAGTCGGAGGTCGACCTTGAGGCGTTGCCGCTTTTGCGGCTCTGGCACGAGGACGGCGGGCATTTTGTTGCAGCGCCGCTTGTTTATACCGAGAGCCCGACATCCAGGGAAACCGAACCTCCGGGATGCTTACCGCATCCAGCGATACGACAAGCGGACGACCGGCATTCATTGGCAGATCGGCAGGGCGGCGGGTTCATTACTACGGGCCGAACAGCAAAACGAACCGCTGAACACGACTTCGCTCTTTCTGGGCGGGCCGCCGGCGATGATACTGGCGGCGATCGCTCAGCGCCCGGAAGATGTGCCGGAACTGATGCTCGCATCATTGCTGATTCCAAGATCGGCATATTGCGACAATCCACTGTCGGGGCATCATCGGCTGATAGCCGAATCGGAGTTCGCAATTTGCGGCCGCGTCCCGCCGCATGAACGACGTCGGAAGGCCCGTTTGGCGACCACTACGGCTATTACTCGCTGACTGCACGATTATCCGTGCTTTACGCGGACGCGGTCTTTCTGGATGCGATCTATCCGGCGACGGTCGTCGGCAAAAAACCGCCGCGACAGGAGAGTTTCTTCATCGGCGATTACCTGCAGGAGTTACTCTCGCCGCTTTTCCCGTTGGTTATACCGGCCGTCCAGCCTCTGGGCGGACGGGCTTTCGCGGCCCGCAGCGGTCGTTCGCGAGCGGTAGTATGGACGGAAGCTCTCGGCCGGCTTTCGCATGTGGGCGAAGAGGCGGCTGCCCTGACGAAGTTCCTTCTGTTGACCGATAAAAAGCGGCAGGACCTGCGGGATTTCCGTACGCTCTTTATGAGCACATCTGGCACGTGTTGAGTGGCATCGCGACCTGTTCATTTTCTCGCAGACCGCGTTTGATACGCTCGATTACGCGAGCGGCAAAATAAACCACAGCGGCAAAGGCGATCCTGATGGGGACTGGCGGTACGAAGCGGGAACTTGCACGCGAATTCAAAGGTGAACTTCCGCTTGGCGTTTCGGCTTCGGCGGCCTTTGCGGTATTGCCTTGTTATGGCACGGCGTATGAGAACGATAAAGACCTCGGCGAGCAGCTTTATGACGGCCGATGTTTTCAAAGATTGGCAGGTTAGTGGTGATCCCTGATGACATCAATTACGCCATCTCGCCGGAGAAGTTCCTCTGGGCAACATGGACGCGGTTCAATCCGGCGACGGACATTTATGCACGCTCAACGACCGTTAAGAACAACCACATCGATTTTGACGCCCCCATCGTTATCGACGCGCGGATGAAGCCCTGGTATCCGAAGGTCGTCGAGGTTCACTGACGACATCAAGGAACTCGTTGACGAGCGTTGGGGTGAATACTTTTGGCGCGTCCTCGAAGCGATAACAATGAAAAAGTGGTTAAAGCGGATCGGTCTTCTTATCGGTGTCTTTTTGATCTTGCTCGGGCTGTTCCTTTCGTATTCTATTTCATCCGGCCGCGGCGGTTCGTCGTCGTTAATGACGCCGTCGCAGTGCCGCATTGGGACGGCCGGTTGAACGGCCTTCCGGGTCGTCACGATCGCCGATATTCACACGGGCTCGAACTTTACGCCGCCAGAGAGGATAAGGTTCGTTGTCGAGCAGGCAAACACAGAATCCGGATGTTATTGTCCTTCTCGGCGATTACATCAGCGAGTCGCGTTTTGACCGCGACGGATGCGTACTGCCGGACGGCACGGATCGTACAGAACTAAAGGTGCCCTTCGAGAGCGTTGCAGAAAGCCTCGGGCCTCAGAGACAAAATACGGCGTTTACGCCGTCATCGGCAATCACGGTGGTACCACAACGAAAGCAGAAAGATCCATCGAATGCTCGAAGTATCAACGTCCTGAACAACGGGATCCCACGAGGTCGAAGCAAACGGCACGACGCTCCGGATCTGGGGCATCGAAGACCTCTGGAAGAACCGCACCGTGCCGGCCGAGGCGTTCAATGCTCTCGCCGATAAGAAGAACATCATCGCGATAACGCACAACCCCGACACGCTTCTTTCGGCGCCCGAGGGATTTTCCATCTTGTTTGCCGGGCACACGCACGGCGGCCAGCTCAATTGGCCGATCTTCGGTCCAAAGGCGGTCTTTAATGATCCGCGTTTCATGGACGGACTCGCGGTCGTTGACGGCAAGTATGTTTACGTCTCGAGCGGCGTTGGGACGAGCGTTATCCCGATCCGATTCCGCGTGCCGCCTGAGATCAACGTGGTAACGCTTTCGTCAAACACGGCGACAATGCCCGAGACCCCCTAGCCAATGCGGCGATTCATCCCATACATTTTGGCCGGTATCGCACTCAGCCTTTCGGCTTTGGCGTACGGCTATTTCATCGAGCCGCACCGGCTGGTCGTCAATGAAACGGAACTACACATTGCGGGCCTTGATCCGGCTTTTGACGGCCTGCGCATCGTGGCTGTTGCCGACATACATGCAGGTTCGCACGGCGTCGATTCCGCACGGATGAGGGAAGTGGTCGATGAGATAAATGCCCAAAATGCCGATGTGGTCGTAATGCTCGGCGACTACGTCTCTCAATTAAATGACGGCAAACCGATCCGGGAAAGGCCGCTCAAGATGCCGGTCGAAAGCCTGACCGAAGGGCTCGCTGGAATTAGAGCAAAGTACGGTGTTTATGCCGTGCTCGGCAATCACGACGGCTGGTATGACAATACATCTGTCGCCGAGGCTCTTCGGTTGGCGGGAATCCGTGTGCTTGAGAACGAGGTCGCATTTATCGAACGCGGCGGGCGGAAGCTTCGGCTTTTCGGAATGCGCGACCATCTGCACATGGGAACGTGGGCGACGTTTGACCAAGATATGCGGCGAGCGGTTGCTTCGTATGAGAGGACGGGCAACATCATTGTGCTCCAGCACAGCCCGGACGTTTTTCCGGTGATCAATGCCTTTAAGACCTTTGGCGATGATTTCAAGCTGATGATCGCCGGCCACACCCATGGCGGTCAGGTCCGGTTTCCGGTGCTCGGAACACCGATCGTGCCTTCCGCCTTCGGCCAGAAATATGCCGCCGGCCACGTCCGCGAGGATGGAAAGGATCTTTTCGTCACGACCGGCATCGGCACAAGCTTGCTACCCTTTCGGTTTCTTGTCCCGCCGGAGATCGCTGTGCTGACGCTTAGAAGTAAATAGCCACAGAGGGTACTGAGGATTTTGAGGAAGCGTTTCTGGATAAAACTTTTCGGTGACCTTTGGCGCTTGTCCGGGCTACAAAAGAAATATCTCACGAATCTCCGTGCCCTCTGTGGCAACTAATCATTTCAAAACCGACTTTATCCGCTTTAGCTTGCCGTCGTTCTTTGCGGGCTCGAGCCCGAGGATCTTACAGATAAGCTCGTAAACGTCCACTGCTTCGAAGGGCTTTGCGACGTATCCGCTTTGGAACCTCGGGCCGTGGGCGACGAACATCGAGCGCATTTCGACGATATCGTTGTCGTAGCCGTGTGCCCCGCGAACCGCGTCGAGCCGGCCATCCTTCTCGGCACGGTCCATCCGCTCTCGGGTTGTGATCACGGTCCCGGCCTTCGGAACAACGACCAGCGGTGCAATTCGTTTGTTCTTGCCAAAGTTGAACCGCTTTGGAAATTCACTTCGCCGATAGATGGTCGCGGAAGCCGGAAGTTTTGCCTTGATCGCTTTGTAGATCGCGTCCTCTTTGCCCGGTTTTGGAAAGATCTGCGTGAACTCGCCGACCCAAAACACTCGCTCGGCATCGTTCGTATCAAACATTTCATCGAGCACAACGGCATCGCGCATTTTGTACGGTGCCATTCCGTGATCCGACGTGAAGATGAGATTCACCTGGTCAAGTATCCCACGAGCAGCGAGCCCATCTACTAGTCTCCTGATATTGCCATCGACGCGAAGTACCGCCTCGCGGTTCTCGGGCGATTCCGGGCCGTGGTTGTGGCCCGCGTCATCAACGTCCGAAAAATACATCGTGATCATCGTCGGACGCTCGGCAACGGGAAGATCAAGCCAGCCGAGCACGGTGTCGACACGGGTGTCGTTCGGAACTTTGCCGTCGTAGTCCTTCCAGAACTTCGGCTGCATCCCGCCGATCGCTGTTTCCGTCCCCGGCCAAAAGAATGCAGCGGCGATCTGCCCTTGTTTCTGAGCCGTATTCCAGACGGGCTCGCCGCCCCACCAAACCGGATCTTGGACGGCCTTACGATTCGCGAGGCCGAACGAGAGCCCACGCTCGGTGTCGAACATATTGTTCTCGATGAGCCCGTGGTTATCGGGATAAAGCCCGGTAACGATGGAATAGTGGGCCGGAAACGTCTTCGTCGGATAGACCGGCCTCATCCATCGGGCGCGAACGCCGTTCTTGGCTAGCTCGTTAAGCGTCGGCGGTTTGTGCAGCTCAAAAAAGTCGGCCCGAAAGCCATCGATCGAGACAAGGATGACCGTTGGCCGAAGGTCGCCGATACGCTTCTGGGCGTGGACGACAACCGAGATTCCGAGAATTATAACCAGAGCGACTGGCCAGCGAAGACGTCGAAGAGCGAACATATGCTTTGTGTTTCCCGTGAGGGTTGAGTTGATAGTAGTTCTCCTCTATTATATCGGCGTTAACAAAGCCAACAAATTCAATCCGGGGGAATTCCTTACTTGAAGAAAAACGATCCAAAAACAACATTGGGCCTGTGTGCACTGGCCATGATATTTCTGGGTGTCGCCTGCGGCGGGGCGGAGAAGACCGAGGTACCGACCGCGACGCCGACAGCGCCGAGCCCGACGGCGGAGGCACGCGTTACCGAACAGGATATCGCGGGTGATTACTCCGTTTCGGGCACGAATGAAGGCGGTGGCGGCGAATACAGGGGCGACCTCCGAATCGCAAAGCGTGAAGGCGTTTATCAGTTTACCTGGGTGAGCGGGCCGAAAACTTATGACGGGGTCGGGGTTCGCACAGGAGACAAGGTCGCAGTTTCGTTCACCGAAGGTAGCAACGGAAAGGGCTGCGGCGTCGTGCTCTACTCGATCGCCGGAGACGGCTCTCTGGACGGCAAGGTCGGCTACTGGGGCGTTAACGAAGCCGCGAAGGAGACGGCTAAGCGAAGTTCAGGCTCGGACCTCGAAGGAAGCTATGACATCACGGGCTCAAACCCGGACGGCTCGAGCTACACGGGCAAGCTCACGGTAAGCAAGCAAGGAAGCGGATATACCTTCTCGTGGGACGCGGGAACGGTCTCGAGAGGCTTTGGCGTACGCGATGGTAACACGGTCGCGGTCGGCATCGGCGGCTCGCAATGCGCGTTCGTTAGCTACAGGGTTGGCACCGACGGAACGCTCGACGGCCGCTGGGGCAGCCCGGGTTCAACCTCGGTCGGTACCGAGATCGCCAAGCGGAAATAGGTGAAGATGCGTCCGGTGCGACGCGCTCGTCATCACACCGGACGCATTTTTCCGCTTCTAGAACGGCAATATGGTCCTGAAACTAATTGTTTTTTCCGATATCAGAAGAACCCGTTAGAGAGACCGTAAATTGAGTTCCGGAATCGAGTTTCACATTACCCTTTTCCTTCGAGAGGGTCGTAGAGTTGCTCGCCGAGGCATTAGCCGACTTTCCGATCGAAAGGCCGCTGATGTTCGTGCCGAGCGAACCGGTTGCAGCAGCGGTCGTCTGCGCTGCCGCGCCGACCGTATTCCCCGCGACTCCTGTCGTTGTATCTACGACACCTCCGACAGTTGACGTCGCTCCTCCCGCAAGACCGCCGACCGTGTTACCTGCGCCGCCAAGCAAGCCGCCGCCCGAAGTTCGGCCGGAAGCCTGAGTACGGCTCGATCCCGATACGGACGATGCAAACGGGTCACCCGTCGAAACTGCACTGGTCACGCTGTTAACAGCTAGAATATTGACCGCGACCGGGATCGATTGCCCTTTTTGGACTAAGGTGTCGAACGCAATGCCTACGGTCGAACCGGTAGAGCCCTTTGCGTCCCGCTTCACCTCAGTTACTTTTCCGACGAGTTTCGACCCCTTTTCAATGACCACGCGACCGTCACTTTTGACACGTTCGGTCACCTTGAGGACGACCTCGTCGCCGACTCTAGCCTTCTCGGCATTGAGAGACCCCTGCAACTTCCCTGTGATGGTCGTTGCGGAGCTGAGGTCAATGGACTGTTGGGCTGCCTTTACAGAGCTGTCAGTGGCGGCCGTCGCGGTTGAAGTTACTGAGCCCTGCTGTGCTGAAACAGAAACCGCCAAAAGAGCTGCCGCTGTAAAACCGAGTGTGATCTTCTTCATAGAAAAACCTCCGAGAAAAAATCGAAATGTTCTGAATGCGGGCACTTTGTACTTGGGGTTGCTTTTTGATGTTGTCAAAGACAACCGGGTTGCCCTAGGAAGTTCTTATGTAGCGCACCGGAAACAGCTAAGCAACGGTTTTTCGTTGCCGACATTCGAACCGGTTTCTTCTGCACTTTTTTCAGCAGCCTACGGTAAGGTTGAAGGTGAAAAACCTGAAGAAAAACCGTTCTTGGGTCGGCGCAAATTCGATTACAATCAAGAGAGGAAATCAATTATGAAGAAGATCGCATTAATGCTGATACTAGCCTTCGTTGCGGGTTGCGATATCCAAAGCGGGATCGCGAGAAAGAGTGTTGAAAAATACATGCCGACGCCGACGCCGACCGTTGTGCCGGCCCCGCCGGAGGAGCCGATCGACCCGGCCGACATTGTTAACGTGGATACAAGCCAACAGGGCCCGCTGATCAGCGTTAACGGCCCGGTGGTGACAAAGCCGTATAACTGCAATCGCTATAACCGCGTGATGGTGAACCTCTCGAACAAGAAGGTGACGATCCGGGGAGCCTGCAGCCAAATAATGGTCAATGGTGACGGAAATGAGATCGCCGCCGAGGGGACGATGGAATTTGTCTTCAACGGCTCCGGCAACAAAGCAACTTATTCGAAATTTCCAAACGGGAAGCGGCCTCGGGTAACGGACAACGGCGGCAACCTCGTCGAGAAGGCCGCCGCCGCTGATAAAAAGGATAAGAAGTAAGAACGGCTACTGTGCCGCCGGGACCGCGGCAAAACCGCCATCAAAAAAGGCTCGTGCCTTGGACATCGCGGGAGCGATGCCGTTTAGGTGATTCAGCTCCGTATCTTTGATGATCATCCGGCGTAGCCGCTCGGCCGGGACACCCCGCCGCCGCATCGCATTATAGGCGACATCGGTGTTTACCTGGCTAACGACCGTATCGCCGTCGATGGCGATGAGCATCATCGGAACCCGCGGCGACCAATCATAAACGTCGTTTTCGTGCAGCATCCGGACGAAGGCATTACGCCGATCGTTACGCTGCATGGCTCGCAGAAAACCGGGTTGCAGCACATTTGCAAGGCGGTTCTTCGAACGCATCAGGGCGGTGGTAACGCCGATGTTGCGGATAACGCCATCGTCCGTCGGGCTGAGGTTGTAGTTAACGGCGAGGGCGTTTGCTAATGTCGGCTTGTAGAAATCACGCCATCGGAGCTTCTTCTCTTTCACAAGAAAATTCACCGCGTAAGACGTTAGGTAAACGCGAAGGATGAAGCCGACCTGCTCGCCCGTATCCTCAAGCATGAACTTTCGGGTCGTGCCAGAAAGGTCGTAAGGCCCTGCAGCGGGAGCGGACGCTGTCACTGCATATTCCGGGCCGGTAAAGGCCTGCAATGCCTGCGTGAGTGCCATTGCAACGCCGCCGCCTTCGGAATAGCCGGTGATGAAAAGACTGCTTCCGATCTTGTAATTCTTTTGGCGGGCCAATTCGCGAGCGGCGGGAATGATATCGACGCCGGATCGGGCATTTACTTTATTAAGCGGATACGGATGGGCCGCTTTATGGTCACCGAGGCCGATGTAGTCCGGCAACACGACGGCATAACCGCCGGTCGCAAAGCCGGTGATAGCCTCGATGGTCTCCGGAGCTTCGCCCTCGCCCTTGAACCGCGACGGCGAACGGTCGCGGTCAACGGTTGTTCCGTGGCAATAAACGACAAGGCCTTTTGGAGCACCGCCCGCCGGCCACGCGACGAGTCCGGTAAGCTCTGCAGGTTTGCCATTGGCGTCAAGCGAGCGGTACGTGACCTTGTAAAGCTCGACCGCCGTCGCGGTTTCCGGCACCGCATACTTGCCGTAAACTTTTGCCATCCGCTCGTTCAGAGCGGCGGCAGACATAGAGCCGTTAGCGTCATGGCTAACGAGTTGCTGAGCGGAAGTGAAAGAAACAAGCAGCAATGCGAAAAGCAATGCTGATATCGAACGTTGCAGGTACGTGGTCATTTTGCCCTCCTTGTTTTTTATGGCCGAAGTCTGTAAAGCATTCGCGGAAAAGGAATTGTCTCGCGGACGTGTTCGATGCCGCACATCCAGGCGACGGTGCGTTCGATGCCCATGCCGAAGCCGGCGTGCGGGACGCTGCCGTAGCGGCGAAGATCAAGGTACCATTCAAAAATATCCTGCGGCAGGCCGTGGTTCTTGAGCTGCTCTTCCAAATAGGGAAGCGAGGCCGCTCGCTCGCCGCCGCCGATGATCTCGCCGTAGCCCTCGGGTGCAAGCAGGTCGATGCCGAGAGCACACTCCGGACGGTCTTTATCGATCTCGAAATAGAAGCCCTTGATCGCGGTCGGGAAGTGGTGGACGAAGACCGGAAGGCCGAATTGCTTTGAGAGATACGTTTCGTCGGGTGCGCCGAAGTCGCCGCCCCATTCGAAGCGGTTCTCAAGTTCGCCCTTTTCGTGGCCTTCCTGCAGCATCTTCACCGCATCGTCGTAATGCAAACGCGGGAACGGTCCCTTGATCGCCTCGAGGATCGAGGTGTCACGTTCGAGCGCGGCAAGCTCCTGCTGCCGCTCGTTCAAAACGCGGTCAACGATATGCAAAATGAGGCCCTCGCCGAGGTCCATCATGTCCTCGTAGCCGGCGTATGCAACCTCGGGTTCGACCATCCAGAATTCGGTCAGATGCCGCCGGGTCTTAGATTTTTCAGCACGGAAGGTCGGCCCGAAGGCGTAGGACTTTCCAAAAGCAGCAGCCGTTGCTTCGTTGTAGAGCTGGCCGGACTGCGTGAGATATGCTTTATCGTCGCCAAAGTAATCGACCTCAAAGAGCGTCGTCGTGCCTTCACATGCGGCGGGCGTGAATATCGGGGTATCGGCGAGTGTGAACCCGTTGCCGTCAAAATAATCACGGACGGCCTTAATTACAGTATGGCGGACCCGAAGGACTGCGTGCTGCCGCTTCGAACGTATCCACAGGTGCCGGTGGTCCATAAGAAACTCGGTGCCGTGCTCCTTCGGCGTTATCGGATAATCGTGGACGTTTTGAAGTACTTCAAGCCCGGTCACGTCGAGTTCAACTCCGATCGGCGAACGAGCATCTTCTTTTACCGTACCGGTGACGATGATCGACGACTCCTGCCCAAGGCCCTTGGCGGTCTCGAACACCTCTTCGTCATTGCCCTTGAAAACGACGCACTGCACAATGCCCGTTCCGTCGCGAAGCTGAAGAAATACGAGCTTTCCGCTCGACCGCGAGTTGTAAAGCCAGCCCTTAAGCGTGACTTCGCTTCCGATATGCCCTTTGAGCTCTTCGATATATGTCTGACGCATAAAGGCTATAGTTTAATCAAATCGTGTCGGGCGGTAAAACCGGGATGCAAAGTCCGGCGATTGACAGGGCGGGCGACAATCGACAGACTGAACGCGTGGCGGAAGAAAAGAAGAAAAAGGTGAACTATTCGGGCGCCTGGGCCGAGGCGAGACGGATAGTCTGGCAGGCACGGTGGCGGCTGGTTCTCGGGAGCGTACTTTTGCTGATCTCACGGCTTGCCGGAATGGTCTTGCCCGCATCAACCAAGTTCATCGGCGACGAGGTCTTTGTAAATCAGAGATACGAGCTGATCAAGTGGATCGCATTGGCCATCGGCATTTCGACGCTTGTTCAAGCTTCGACTTCGTTTGCTCTTTCACAAATTCTTGGCGTTGCGGCTCAGCGGGCGATCACCGAAATGCGCAAGCGTGTGCAGGCTCATATCGAGCGGCTACCGATCTCATATTTTGATTCGACCCAAAGCGGCCAGCTCATCTCGCGGATAATGAACGACGCCGAGGGCATCCGGAACCTGGTTGGTACGGGCCTCGGACAGATCATCGGCAGCATCGTTACGGCAAGCATCGCGATCGGCGTGCTGTTTTGGATCAACTGGCAACTTACGGTCGCGACGATGGTCGTTTTGCTGGTCTTCGGAGCCGCACTTCTGTATGCGTTCAAGGTACTTCGGCCGGTCTTTCGTGAGCGCGGGCAGATCACGGCCGAGGTGACGGGAAGGCTCGGCGAGAGCCTCGGCGGCATTCGGGTCGTCAAGGCATATACCGCAGAACGACGCGAGGATCTGAGCTTTGCCCGAGGGGCTCACCGGCTGTTTCGAAACGTCGCGAAGACGGTCACCGGAGTTTCGGCGATCGGCTCATTTTCGTCGGTAATCATCGGGGCGATCGCGGTCGTAATGATCGTCATCGGAGGCAACGCAGTTCAGGCACAGACGATGACGCTCGGCGACTTCCTGATGTACATCTCATTCACGTTCCTGCTTGCGATGCCGGTCATCGAATTGACGTCGATCGGAACCCAGATCACCGAGGCCTTGGCAGGGCTCGACCGCATCCGCGAAGTAATGGGAATGTCCACCGAGGACGAACAGGATAAGGAGCGGCGTCCGCTGACGAGGATCGACGGCGCTATTGAGTTTCGCGATGTCGAGTTTGAATACGACAAGGACGTCCCGGTCCTTCGCGGTGTTTCGTTCCGTTCAGAAGCCGGGACAACGACCGCTCTGGTCGGGTCGAGCGGCTCGGGAAAATCGACCATCCTCAGCCTTGTGCTCAATTTCATACGTCCGACGAAAGGAACCGTATTAGTAGATGGCCTCGACCTGCAGTTGATCCGTCTGCGGGATTATCGAAAACATCTCGGCGTTGTGTTGCAGGACAATTTTCTCTTTGACGGCACGATCCTCGACAACATTCGTTTCGCCAATCCCGAGGCATCATTTGAGACCATCCGCGAGATGTGCCGCGTGGCGAATGCAGATGAGTTCATCGAGAAGTTTCCGGATGGCTATGAAACCGTCGTCGGCGAACGCGGCGTAAAGCTCTCCGGAGGCCAACGGCAGCGGATCGCGATCGCCAGAGCACTTCTCGCCGACCCGCGTATTCTGATCCTCGACGAGGCCACCTCGAGCCTCGACAGCGAATCGGAAGCTCTAATTCAGGAGGGGCTTAACAACCTTCGCCGCGGCCGGACGACCTTTGTGATCGCCCATCGGCTTTCTACGATCCGAAGCGCCGATCAGATCCTGGTCGTCGAGGCTGGGCAAATTCTCGAACGCGGCACCCACGAAGAACTCATCGCGATGGACGGCCGTTACAAACAGCTTTACGATAAGCAGTATCGCTTTGAGCAGAACCTATTCGTTAACCCCGGTGAGGACTTTACCGCGAGCGGCGAGAACGCAAAGGCGGGTTCGAAACTTTGATATCCAACCAACTATATGAGCAACGAAAACATTCAACCTCAGAGTTATTCCAATCATACACGCTGGTTTCCGCTTGTCCATTTCGTGATCTTTCCGCTGTCGCTTGTCCTGCTCGTTTGGGCGATCGTCGATGCGTGGCGGTTCTTCGATTCGGGATCGTTCAAGTTCCTCCTTTTGGCGGTGATCGTGATCCTCGTAAATCTCGCCGCACGCATTCAGGCGCTCAGGGCTCAGGACCGCCTGATCCGGCTCGAAGAGCGTTTACGGTATGCGGCGGTTCTTTCACCTGAACTGGCCGAACGGGCCGCAGGTCTTCGCGTGGGCCAGATGGTCGCGCTTCGATTTGCTTCGGATGCAGAGCTTCCTCAGCTCGTCGAAGAAGTCCTCGCCGGCCGGCTAAACACGCAGAAAGAGATCAAGATGGCGATCAAGGACTGGAAGGCCGACCATTTCCGCGTCTAGCGGAGCTCGGCGGTGAGTATCTTACGAAGAGTTGGGTACTTTCCAAGTCGATCGATGGAACGAAGCACTACGCAGAACATCGGCTGGATGTACGCTTCGAAATGATGCTTGCCGCGGAAGGCTGATTGGTAAGAAAACGTGCCGACGGCTTTGAGGCAACGCTGAACCGTCTGATGGTCAAACTCGATGCGGAAGTCGCTTTTGTCCAGGGCAGCGAGCCCCAATGCGGAACGCCCCACGAGGAAGTACGTGATCTTCTCGTCGAGCCACGAATCGCTTGGCGGCTCGGTTATGCGGTCAAGTAGAAGCGATACGAGGTCGTAAGCCGGGGAACCGATCCGCGCGTCCTGATGATCGATGATCGCAAGTGAACCGTCTGAACGAACCATCAAATTCGCTGCGTGAAAGTCACGGTGGCAGAGAACCGAAGCGCGATCTTCGAGCCAAACTGAGAGTTCATTGAACTCTTCTTCGATCGCCGAGTCTTCTGATGCGTCGATCGGTTGGCCGCGTAGTGATGTGAAGTAGTGTTCCTTGAAGAAGTTCAGCTCCCACAAGAGCTTTTCCCGATCGAATCGGAGCTTGCCCGCGACGGAACCGGAGGTAATTGCCAGCTCGGTAGCCGATTGGATCCTCGGGATAAGGTCGATCGCGGCATTGATCAGATCGTCGCGGTCTTCCGGCGTCGATCGAAGCAAATATTCCCGAAGAATTTCTTCTCCGAGGTCCTCGAGGATCACGATGCCGCTCTCGGCAAAATCGCGGATCACGCGTGCGACGGGAAGGCCCGCCCGCACGAAGAGATTCGTTACATCAATTAGCTGGCGTGGGCCTTCTGTGTCGCCGGCGGCATAAACACACCCGATCAGCGTCGTGTCACCGCTCTCTATCCGGTAGAATTCGCGCGTTGAGGCATCCGGCGTGAGTTCGGCAACTACGTTGCCGAGCCCCGAGTCCGTAAGGACGTTTTGTAGTCGTACTTGCTGCTCTTTCGACAAATTGGGCCGCCTACCTTAAGGGGACCACGTAGAGGTCGCCAATGAATTCTCCGGGCTCGGCTTTTTCCGGAATTTCGCTGCAATTTCGCACCATTTCTGCCCGGACGATCGCTGAATCATAGAACTTCTGACCGGATCTGATAACAACGCCGTCACCAACGATAGTACGTTCGAGTCTTGCACCGGGTTCAACAATGACCTCGTCCCAGAGAACTGAATCTGTAACAGAATTTGGCTCCGCGATCTCTGTGTGCCATCCGGTTACGTTTCCGCCTCCGCCGATCATTGCCATCGAGATATCGAGATACCGCTTCATCGTCGAAAGCTCGAACCAGCGTCCGTCAGATACATGTGCCGAGATGATTTCGCCGGCATCTATTGCCCGCCGGTAGAAGCTCGGGAGGATATCTGAATAGATGCCGCGTGGGATGTAGTCGAAAACCCTCGGTTCGAGTATTTGAATGCCGGTGTACATATACGGCGGCTCGCTGTCGGTCGGATCCAACGAGCTCTCAGGCATGCCTCCAAAACCTGTGATCCGGCCCTCATCGACAAGAACTTCCGTGAACCGCTCGCGACGGACGTTTGGCAAAAGAACCATCGTCGCGACGGCGTTCGTTTTCCGATGAGTTTCGATCGCAGCGGCTAGGTCGATGTCAGTTATCAATTTGCCGTTGATCGTCAGGAATGTCGAGTCTCCTAGCAACTCGCGGGCGTGGTCAAGAGCCCCGGCCGTGCCGAGGATGTCAGGCTGCTCGATTGAGTAACGGATCTCTACACCGAAATCATCGCCATTGCCGAGGGCGGCGATGACCGAGTCCGGTTGATGATGGACGTTTACGACTATCTCTCGGAAGCCGTATCGAGCCAGATACTCGGCGACATAGCCGACGAGGGGCTTTCCGAGGAACGGGATAGCCGGTTTTGTCCTATCGATGGTCAGCGGAAACAGGCGCGTGCCAAATCCCGCCGCGAGTATCATTGCTTTCATTTACGAGGCTCGCTGGAATGCGAATGAAGAGGATACTCAAAAACGATCGGAGGCTGCAAACGCAGCCTCCGAAAGCATAGAACAATGATTGAACCTAGTTCTGCTGGAAGTTTGCAACCGGATAATCATTGGTAGCTCCCAGCTGCGAGGTCGTAACCGCGTTGTTGGTGCCGTTAAGTATCCAGAATGTTCCGGTTGCCGGACGCCAGATACCGAAGTCTGCCTTTCCGTCGCCGTCATAGTCTCCCATGACGCGAACGTCAGCGGTGCTGCTTGTTCCCCATGAAACCTGGTAAGGGGCTCCGGGAGTTGCACTCGGCCGGACGAACCAAACGCGTGCTCCGCTGACCGTGCGGCTGACCGCAATATCCGTCTTTCCGTCGCCGTCGTAGTCGGCAGGGACGATGACATCCGTATCTAAACCAAACGGAACGATCTGCGTACCACCGCCAGAAAGCAGGTGCCAGAAGGCCGCCTGGCCGCCGCCGGCAGGACGCTGAACGACGAAGTCGTTCTTTCCGTCGCCGTCGAAATCTCCAACTGCCGGGAACGACGTGTTGCCACCGGTGCCCCACGGAATGAATGTAATGTTTCCGCCCGGGTTATTGAGGCTGCCGCGATAGAAGAAGAACGCCTGGTCTCCAGCACCTGCCGGTGAACGGAAAACTGCGGGATCGGCCTTCCCGTCGCCGTCATAATCGCCTACGACTGACGGGTTGTCGCCGGAGACGCCAAACGTTTCGATCTGAACAGTGTTGTTCGAACTGCGAAGGATGTAGAACGCCGCCACATTTGCTGCACCGGGACGCCACACCGCAACATCTGCCTTACCGTCGCCGTCAAAGTCGGCAGGCGTAATGAAATCGGTGGTTGCGATACCCCAATCATAACCGACAACATTGCCGGTAGAGCTCGGGTTAATGAACCACCGAACCTGCCCGGCGATCGGCTGATTCGTCTGACGAGCAACCGCAAAGTCGGTTTTGCCGTCACCGTCAAAGTCCGCCACGGGCGAACCGCCGGGAGCTGCGGCTGAGTCAACCGTCAACGAAGCCGCCGAAACAGCGCCCGTATCACCGCCACCAGAGTCATTAACACGAAGTGTCCAGGTTCCGTTCGGGTTGGCAACACCAGCGAAGGCCGGCGTTAACGATGTAACAGCGCCGCTTGATGCAGTGCCGCCAACGGTTGTTGAGCGATAGTCGCCAGCCGGCGTCGGGTTTCCGGCTACGGAAAACCAGTTGGTGGCAGCGGCGGTATCCTTAAAGTTGTAGGGGCCCGCAAGGTCGTTGCCTGAACCGCAACCGGTCGGGGTCGTAGAACCGCGTCGCCCATAGACCGCAAACTGGGTACCATTCGGGGCGATCAATGTCGCGGTGACATCGCCTCCCCAAGTGTGAACCGGCCCTCCAAAGGTCATGCTTACTTCGACATTCGTCGGAGCACCTGAAAGTCCGCTCACCGTGAACGTTACATCACGATTGGACCCTGCCGGCACACCGCAGCCGGGGCCGCCGTCCGGAATCGCTCCAAGCGTACCTGCGTTTGCGGGGAAAGTCGCTGAAGGTGCGGATGCCGCGACTTCAACTGTATTGCTCGCTTCGACCTCAGTGTCGAGCGAACCAAGATAGAAGGCCGTTGCTCCGAAGACGCCAACGGCGGCAACGGCTGCAAGGCTTCGTGAGGACAAAACCTTTTGTGTCCAAGACATACTAGAAATCTCCCTCCTCAGATTGCCCAAAACACAACTAAAACAAGCCCAATCGCTCGCTCAAGAGTGTTTTGGAAGACCAAATTTTCAAGACTTTAGAAAAGAAAAGTGCCCTAAAAGTACATCGTTTCGATTTTCATGTCAAGACGGCGTGGACAACACACGGCCAGTAAAGTGTCCGTTTTTATTTGCTTTGTGGACACTTCATCAGAAGTAGCCGTGCCACATTGCCGTGAATCTGCTAACATCTCCGAGTTCAAAAAAATGGCAGAAAAGAACGATAAGCGGGAGATCTTTGGCTGGATCACCTATGATTGGGCAAATTCGGCCTTTTATACGACGGTCGTTAGCGTGCTGCTTGGGCCATATTTGACCGCTCTTGCACAAAATGACGTTGGACGCGGTGGAACGGTTCTTTCGCTCGGCGGGTACGCTTCGATCACCTCCGACAACCTGTTTACGTCAACACTCGGCGTTTCTGTCTTCGCGCAGGTCTTTCTATTGCCGATCCTCGGCTCGATCGCCGACTACACGAACCTAAAAAAGCGGATGATGGCCGGGTTTTGCTACACCGGCGTTATAGCAAGTTCGCTGCTGTTCTTCATCACTGGCGACAACTACCTCTGGGGCTGTCTTTTGCTTGTCGCCGCGAACATATCATTTGCGGCAACGAACGTCTTCTACAATGCCTATTTGATCGACATCACCACCGAGGACCGCCGCGACCGCGTTTCAAGCCACGGATACGCCGCAGGCTACCTCGGCGGGATCATAATGCTTTTTATCAACATCGCGTTGATCCAGTTGGCCCCGGCAATCGGCATTACGGAGGGAACTGCGGTTCGGATATCGATGCTTGCGGCATCGCTATGGTGGGGGCTTTTCGCGATCGTAACGTTTCGATTGCTGAAGAGCCGGAATCAGAAGCGGGAGCGGAAAGACGGGCAAAATCTGCTAACTGCCGGATTTAGGGAACTTGGCGGGACGATCAAAGAGCTTTCGGGTTTGCGATACACGCTGCTCTTCCTTGTCGCGTATCTCTTCTATAACGACGGCATTCAGACCGTGATCCTCAACTCGTCCGTTTTTCTTTCTCAAGAGCTTTTCGTTTCCCGCGGACTCGAAACGGACCAGACGTTTCTTTTGGGAATATTCGTCGTCGCGCAGATCTCGGCGCTGATCGGGGCCATCGGATTTGAGTACATTTCGCGTTTTATCGGGGCAAAGCGGACGATTATGGTCTGTCTCGCCATCTGGTGCTGCATTGTCATTTTTGCTTACGGATTCCTTGAAACAACGGCCCAAGCCATCGGAATGGCCGTATTCATTGGGTTGGTACTTGGAAGCACGCAGGCTCTTTCAAGGTCGCTTTATTCACAAATGATCCCAAGGGAGCGTGAATCGGCATTTTTTGGAATCTATGAGATCTCCGAAAAGGGAACGTCGTGGCTCGGAAATGCGGTGTTTGCGGTCGTAATTGGCGTTACGGGTTCATATCGGCAGGCGATACTCGCATTGATAGCGTTTTTCCTCATCGGGCTTGTGTTGCTGGTGATCACGAATACGGTAAAGGCCATCCATCAGGCCGGAAATCTTACGCCTGAGGAAGCCGAGCTCTCGAATCCGCCGAACTGATTTGATGCTGGTTCCGTATCAGATATAATTTCGCTATCAAGAACCTGCGAGCGGAGGAAATCAACTGTGCCCGATAATGCCCCAGAGAAAATGGTGACGATCTTCGGCGGTTCTAAATGCACCGCGGATTCGCCCGAGTATCAAGATGCACATGATCTTGGGAAAAGATTGGCAGAGGCAGGCTTTGCTATCTGCACCGGCGGCTATCTTGGAGTAATGGAAGCTGCATCCAAAGGAGCCCGCGAGGCAGGCGGACGCGTATTTGGGATCGTGATGAACCAATTCCGCTCCGAGCCGAACCGCTTCCTCACCGATAAGGTTGCCACCGACCATTTTTACGATCGCCTGCAGAATTTGATCACCCGTTCGGTCGGGTTCGTCGCCTTCCGCGGAGGAATGGGAACGGTCACCGAGATATCTCTCGTTTGGAACAAGCTTCAAACCAATGTCCTTTCGCCGAGGCCGCTCGTGCTGGTCGGCGAATGCTGGCGGAATGTCGTAGCGAACTGGGAGAAGGAACTCGTCGTATCTTCAAAGGACGTTGGCCTCCTCGATTTCGCAGCAAATGCGGATGAAGCAAGTTCGATCATCCTTCAACGTTCAGGAGTAGCAATATAAATGAATTGTCCTAAATGCACAGCTGATATCGCTCCAAATGCACGATTTTGCGGATCCTGCGGCTTTACTTTGGCGGTCGCCGAACCGCCTCCGGTCGTTGGTGCTCCGCCGCCGCGGTCGAATGAAACATTTCATTTCGATCAGGACGGCCGCGGCCAGGGAAGAGGGTACACTTGGGAGATAAAACACGCCGGTTCGTTCGCTCTCGCGGTCGTTAAGCTGGATGCGGGCCAGTCGGTCAACGCCGAGGCGGGCGCAATGGTCTCGATGTCCTCGAATGTCGATCTTCAGTCGCAAATGAAGGGTGGGGTGTTTGGCGCATTAAAGCGTGCCGTCGGCGGTGAATCTGCCTTCGTTTCAACCTTTACGGCACAGGGCGGACCCGGCGAGGTCGCACTCGCTCCCGGAACTCCCGGCGATATCGTCGGTATCGAGATGCGGAACCAACAATTCAAGGTCCAGTCGAGTTCATACCTGGCCGGCGATACAAGCCTTACGGTCGAGACAAAGTTCGGCGGAGCGAAGTCTTTCTTTGGCGGAGAAGGGCTGTTTTTGCTCGAGGTTTCAGGCAACGGACTGCTTCTCATATCATCTTTTGGAGCGATCCACCGGAAGGTTCTGGCACCAGGCGAGGGGTATGTGGTCGATACCGGGCATCTTGTGGCCTGGGAAGGGCATATGCAGTACAACCTTCGGAAAGCGTCAAAGGCCGGTTTTTTCCGTAGCTTGGCGAGCGGCGAGGGCCTCGTAGCGGAGTTTTCGGGCCCGGGAGAGGTCCTGATCCAGACCCGAAACCTCGCGGCATTTGCCGGAATGCTGAAGCCTTTCTTCCCGTCACAATCGGGCGGCGGCATTAGCTTCGGCAATTAGTCTTTTTCTCGGAATTGATACACGTGAGCGACAGCGCAGGCCGAAAAAACCAGATCAGGTATGTCGGCAGGGCTGTCTCTCGCGGTATTGCGATCGGGCAGATCGTTTCCCTTTACGGCGACCGGCGACAGTTCTTCCGGGTATCGATCAATGAAGATGCCGTTTCGGGTGAAGTAAAACGGCTTCGGACGGCGATAGCAGTCGCCCGCGACCAGATCCGTCGCCTGATCAGATCGGAGAATACCGCGCTGAACTCGATCGCCGAGGGAATACTAGACACCCACCTCCTTGTTCTCGAGGATCGAAGTTTTCTTTCAGCTCTTGAGGATTCGATCTCACAAGAACACGTCAACGCCGAATGGGCGGTGAAAACCGTCACCGATTCTTATCTGATCAAGTACCGCTCGCTCGACGATCCGAACATCCGCGAAAGAGCGACGGACATTCAGGACATCTCCGACAGGATACAAGCCGCTCTCGGCCAAAGGCGTCGAACGCCGATGCGGCTTCCGGCGGGATCGGTTTTGGCGGCCAAAGAGATCCGCCCTTCGACGCTTATCGAGCTTGGCGAAGACCGCCCGATCGCGATCGTAAGCGAACACGGGGGCTGGACGTCGCACGCTTATATTCTCGCCCGTGAACTCAACATTCCTGCCGTAACTGGACTTCGAAAGATACTTAGGCACCTTCGAAACGGTGACAGGATCATAGTTGACGGATACCGGGGCGAGGTCGTACTGAATCCTTCTGCGGCAACAGAGGCCGATTACCGCGACCGGGCACCCAAAGCCCCTGAAATAAGCAAGATCGTTAAGGATGTTACCGAACCGGCAAGAACTCTCGACGGTCGTGTTATCCGGCTGAGCGCGAATCTGGACTCGGTCAACGGGTATCCGATCGCAAGGCGAAACGGTGCGGACAGTGTCGGATTGTTCAGGTCGGAATCGTTGATCGGCCGCTTCGGAAGGTTTCCGACGGAAGCACAGCAGTATGAGGCTTATTCGACGCTTTTGCGGTCGGCGGCGGGCCACAGGGTTAACATACGAACATTCGACATCGGTGTTGGCCAGATTTCCGGACGGGGCGATGACCGCGAGCGAAATCCGGCCCTTGGGCTTCGCGGAATTCGGCTCAGCTTGAGCTATGCGAAGGAATTCCGACGTCAGATCAGTGCGCTACTTCGTGCCTCGGCCGCCGGCGAGATGAACATTGTGCTTCCAATGATCTCTGACCCCGGCGAGGTACACGAGGTACGCGAGATCATTATCGATGTTCGAGAACGGCTCCGCTCGCGTCGCATCGCATTCGGCGAACCGAAGATCGGGATCATGATAGAGGTTCCGGCGGCCGCGATCCTTGCGGACGAACTTTGCGCGGAGGCGGACTTTTTCTGCCTTGGCACAAACGATCTTATTCAATATCTTCTGGCGGCGGACCGAGATAACGAAAACGTTGCAAATTGGTACCAGACGCTGCATCCGGCGGTCTTGCGGACCGTTCGCGACGTGCTCGCCGCGGGAAAGAACGGGAACCGGCCGGTTACGTTGTGCGGCGAAATGGCCGGCTCGCCGTTCTATATTCCGCTCCTGGTCGGCATGGGAGCTGAGGAATTGAGCATGAACGCCAATTCGCTTCCCGGTGCACGCCGCGTAATCGAATCGATAGCATTCGAGGAGGCTCAGGCCCTGGCAAGGGAAGTTCTAAAGCTTCCGACGCCGGCATTGATCGAAAGCCGCGTCCGCGAGGAAATAAGGCTCAAGTGGGAACACCTGTTTTTAAGCGGCGGCTGAAAGTGAGCGCTGCGGCAGGGAAAAGATAAATTCCGATTACATATGTTCAACAATTTTGCTATAATTTTGGTTGCCTGAGGCGGAACAGCCGGACGGCCGCCGTAACAGTTTTGTTAGGGAGGAAAGTCCGAACACCAAAGGGCAGCGAGCCGGATAACGTCCGGGCACCCGTTAATTCGGGTGACGACAAGTGCAACAGAGAACAGACCAGCCCTTCAGGGTGATGGGTGAAACGGTGGGGTAAGAGCCCACCGGCATATCTGGTAACAGGTATGGCCAGGCAAACTCCTCGCGGTGCAAGACCAAATAGGGAAACGTTTTCGGGCGGCCCGCCCGCAACGCCGAAAGGCGGACGTTTCCGGGTAGGTTGCTGGAGCCGACGGGTGACCGCCGGCCTAGATGAATGGCCGTCATTCTCTACGAGGATACAGAATTCGGCTTACAGGCTGTTCCGCCAATAGGCCTTTTCAAACGACCGGAGAATCGAAAAAATCTATGGCAAACAGGAAAGGAGTTTTCATCGGGGCATATGTTCCGAACGAACTCAAGGAATCGCTTCGGCGCCGTGCCGCAGCGGAGCACAGAACGCTTTCCCAAGAAATAACTCGTATTTTGGTCGAAGCGGTTCACGGAAAGGGGCTGCCAGCGGGAAGCGTCGATCGGCGCAACAATGAGACAGTTCCGCGGCGACGAGCAACGGATCCACCTATTCGGCGCCGTGCCGGTGACCTTCCGTATATTCCACCGGACACTGATGAGAAGTAGGGTTTTGTTTTGCGGCGGCTGTCGGAATCGGACGGCCGCTTTTATTTTGCACTGACAGGTTTGATACGATTGATGGTGATGCCGAAAGCGTATATCGCGATATCCGTAATCTCAGTGATCCTTAGCTTTATTGGCGGCTTTCTCGTTGCCAATGCCTTGAACCGCTCCGAGGTGGCATCGCTGCGAAATCAGGTCGAAAAGATCGGTTCCGATCCCGCTACCGAGAACAGCAATTCGAACTCGCAGACCCTTTCGAATGAAGAAATCCGTGCCAAGATCGCCGAGGCGGACGCGAGCCCGGAAAACTTTGCGTTTCAGCGTGATCTTGGGCTGGCTCTCTACCGCTATTCCGCGATGCAGCAGGATACGGCTCTTTTGCGTGAATCGGCACGGCTGCTCGAGCGTGCGTTGAAACTGAATCCGGGTGATTACCAGATAAAGGTCGCTCTGGGGAACGCAAATTTCGACGTTGGTTATTTTGAGAAGAAGAACGAGCCCTTCGAGAACGCCCGGAAGTATTACAAGATGGCGCTCGACGCCCGGCCGAATGACGTCGATGTGCGGACCGATTATGCTCTCACATATTTTCTTCAAACACCGCCGGACAATAGGAATGCGATCAAGGAATTTGAGACGGTTTTGAAGGACAATCCCAAACAAGAAAAAGCATTGCAGTTCCTGACGCGTGCATATTGGCAGGCGGGGCAGGGAGATCTGGCAATTGAGACGCTCAAGCGTTTGCGTTCGGTTAATCCCGCCAGCCCGGTCATCAAAGAGCTTGAAGAACTTCTCCTGCAGCCGCCGACGACCCAGAAATGAGAGAAGCCCTAATTATCCTCGGCGTAATTGCGGTGCTCTTTGCCTTGTCGGCATTCCGCTACCGGAAACAGCTCCGGGCCGCTTACGGCGTTTGGAAAGCGGTCAAGGAGATACGTGCCGGCAGGTTTCCTGACCAGCCGTTGGGTAAGGTCGAGGAACAAGCAGGCGGCAAACTTGCGAGATGTATGACGTGCGGCAACTGGCAGCCGGAATCGAAAATGCGAAAGGTCGGGAACGGCCCGATGTTCTGTTCGGCCGCGTGCTTCGAACAAGCAGCAAAGCGGCCTGCCTGAGGCAATTCGTCAGTACGCAAACTGCCCAAGATACCACGAGACGATCGTTTCGCCGAAAAAGAGTGCGGCAATCGAGCCGATGCCGAGAAAGATACCGAACGGAATTTGCGCCTGAAAGTTGCGGTCACGTTTGATCAGCATCAGCCCGATCCCCGCGACCGCTCCGGCAAATGCGGCAATGAAGATCGAAAGGAACGCAAGCCGCCAACCAAGCAAGGCACCATAGCCGAGCATCATCTTCACATCGCCGAGGCCCATTGCCTCAACACCGCGGAGCCGCTTCCATGCCTCGCCAATGCCCCAAAGAATTCCGCCGCCCGCGAGAGCTCCGAGAGCTGCACCGGCCAGCGAAACAAGTACCAGATGCTGTCCCGCAAGCCCTGTGAGCGGATACGCCAATGTATCGGGAAAAAAGCTATTGCCCGCCATTAGCGGAAACGCGATGCGGACGATGATCGCAAACGCGAGAAACGGGTAAGTGATCACGTTAGGCAAGATCATGTGCTCGGCATCGATGAAAACAAGGACCACCGTTACAGTAACGAAAACCAATGCGACCGGAAGAAATGCGTTCAGGCCGAAGATCAAGAACGCTCCGAGCCAAAGAAGTGCGTTCAAAAGCTCGACCGCCGGATAACGCACCGAGATCGGAGCCTTGCAATTGCGGCATTTTCCGCCGAGGATCAGCCAGCTTAGAACCGGGATGTTGTCATACGGCTTGATCGAAGCCGAGCACTTTGGACACGCCGAATTCGGGAAGACGATCGATTGCTCGTTCGGGACACGATGGATGACGACGTTGAGGAAGCTTCCGACGGCCGCTCCGAAAACAAAAATAATGGTCGCCGGCAGCCAGATCGGATCGATCAAAAGTGGATATAAGGGCTCGAGAGGTTGCATTGGTCGGTCAAAGAAGAACGGTGTCGCTTATAAGTTTGCCGCGGTCGCGGGTAGAATCATCCTAAGCGAGACTCGGCAAAAAGAAAAGTAGAACTGATCAATGAAACCTACTTTCGCGCGTCCGCGAATCTAAAACGTTTCCCGGAAGGTCTCTTGGTCGCGGCTTAGCTCTGCCCAAGAATCCGGATCGACTCGAATTATGAACAAGCCAATTGTGATCATCGGTGCAGGGCTGGCCGGCCTTTGCTGTGCATTGGAATTGCAGGAAGCCGGCCGCGAATACCTCATTCTGGAAGCATCTGACCGAGTTGGCGGACGGGTAAAGACGGATGTTGTTGGAGGGTTCAAGCTCGATCGCGGTTTCCAGGTACTCCTTGACAGCTATCCGGAAGTGAACCGGCGGATCGACCTCGCCAAACTCAACCTTCAAAAGTTCGAGCCCGGTGCACTTGTTCGTTACAAGGGCGGGTTTCATTCCGTAACGGATCCCTTTCGCCGGCCGCTTGCGGCAATCCCAACGGTCGTCACGCCGATCGGAACGCTCTTTGATAAGCTCCGAGTCGGTTTGATCCGCGCAGATGTTTTGAAAGATGCGTCCGAAAAGCTCTTTGAACGAAAGGAGATCACAACGCTCGAACGGCTCACGACGGCAGGATTTACCGATTCGCTGATCGAGCGGTTCTTCCGGCCTTTTCTCGGCGGCATATTTCTCGAAAGGGAACTGAAGACCTCAAGCCGGATGTTCGATTTTGTTTTCTGGATGTTCTCGATGGGAAATGCCTGCCTGCCCGCGGAAGGGATGGAGTCCATCCCGCGGGCACTTGCTGAAAAGCTCCCGGCTGGAAATATTCGGTTGAACACCAAGGTTGCGAGTGTTGGCGACGGCATTGTAACTCTGGAAAGCGGCGAAGTGATCGAAGCGGCCGCAACCGTTATCGCCACGGATGCACCGGCCGCCGCAAGGCTTTTGGGCAAGCGGGAAACTCCGAAAGGCGTCGGCGTTACATGCATTTACTTTTCGGTTCCGCTTGCACCGCTGACCGACGCTGTCCTCATTTTGAACGGTGACGGCACCGGCCCGATCAACAACATCTGCTTTCCAACTCGTATTGCACCGAACTACGGCCCGGAAGGCACCGACCTCGCTTCCATTACGGTACTCGGCACGGGACACGATACTTCTGCGTTATTGGCCGAGGTTAGAAAGCAGCTTGCTGATTGGTTTGGACGCGAGGTCGATGAATGGAAGCATCTTGCCACCTACGAGATCGACTACGCACTTCCTTCGCAGGAACCGCCGGCACTGACGCCCGCAGAAAGGGAAGTCAGGGTAAGGCCCGGCCTATACGTCTGCGGCGACCATTTGGACAATGCCTCGATACAGGGAGCGATGGCCTCCGGAGGGCGGGCGGCCCGTGCGGTCATCGACGATCTGCAATGAACGCCGACCTCGAACAGTCCGTTCTGCTTTTCCATCTCGCGGCCACGCTATTCATGACGGGATCGATCTGGTTCGTCCAGATCGTGCACTATCCGCTCATGGATGCGGTCGGCGCTGAGAACTACACCGAGTATCATCGCCGTCACCAAACGCTGACGAGTTACGTGGTCGGGCCGGTAATGCTTTTCGAACTGGCAACAGCGATCGCCTTGCTTTATCTCGGTTGGCAGTCAACTGCATCGATCTGGGCATTCGCGAATCTTGTTCTGCTTGGGGTCATCTGGGCTTCGACTTTTTTAGCTCAGGTGCCGTGCCACGAGCGGCTTGCAAAAGGGTTCTCGCGGAAAGCGCACAGGCGGTTGGTGAATACGAACTGGATCCGAACCGTCGCCTGGACATCTCGATCCGCTCTTCTTCTCTTCATTTTCATTAGCTCAAAATAAAAAAGAGGCTGTCCTTTCGGACAGCCCCTTTCGCGTGCGTATCGCTTTCGCACTAGACCTGCGGGCTCTTGAGTACTTCGACAAGTGCCCGGATCCGGCCGGCGCTTACCTCATCTGCTGCCTTCGTTTTTTGCAGCGAGGAAGCGAAGCTCTTGAGCTTAGACTTCGACTTCTTGTCGAGATTGGAAGTCTCGGCAGTCGCGATGGCCTGCCGCAGCTCTCCGATCTGCGTGGAGCTGATCGCCTTTGAACGCTCGAGCTGATCGACATAGGCCTTCGCCACGACGAGCTTCCGCGGCCAGTCATAGCGTTCCTGATTTTGGACGTTCAGCACGTCAAAGCGAACGAGCTTGGCAGCATCGATCTCGTTCTGCGAAAGGTTCTCGGTCGGCTCCAGCTCGAAAATATCAAGCCCGCGAGCGATCTCCGCCGAGTAAATGCGACCGTTGTACCAATATGCCGACCACGAACCGCCCATGACGAGCATCTTGCTGTCGATCGGGCCGCGATCGAAGTAACCGATCTCGACCGGATTCGCCGCATCCGTGAAGTCCATAAGGGAAATTCCGCCCTGATACCACGCCTGGACCTTGATGTCGCGGCCGGGAACAGGAACGAGCGAGCCGTTGTGTGCCACACAGTTCTCGGTGGAACTCTGTGCTGCCGGCAGCTTGTAGTAATTCTTGAACTCCAGCTTGGTGCCGTTAAGGTGGAAAAGAGCGTTCGCACCCCATTTGTTCGGGTCCGACTCGCGGCAACGCGGGCCCATGCCGCCGCCCCATTCATCGGTGAACACCACCTTTTTGCCGTCGTTTGAAAATGAAGCCGAGTGCCAGTAGGCATAATTAGGATCGTTTACGGCCTCGACACGCTTCGGGTTTGCCGGGTCTTTGATGTCGAGGAGAATTCCGTTACCGGCACAGGCTCCGGCGGCAAGGCCGATCTCCGAATAGACCGTAATATCATGGCACTGATTCGTTTCCTGCGGACGGCCCTGCGATTCATGCGAACCGCCGTCATTCAGTGCATTGATCGCACCCGTCTTCGGGTCGCCGAAAATGCGAGGTGCGTTCACCACCTTTGAATCCTGCGGGGCCTTGAGCGGCACCTTGATCACTTCGATCCGGAAAAGAGCGGTGTTCGGGTCTTTGTCTGGCGGGCCGCCTGAACAGCCTTCAAGCTCTTCGCCGGGGCGAACGAACGACGTTCCGGAAACGTAAATGTAAACGTTCTCCTTGTCCTTGGGGTCAACGACCAGAGTGTGCGTGTGCGAGCCGCGGCATGTCTGTACGGCTCCGACCTGCTTCGGGCTCGAGATATCGCTAATGTCGAAAATGCGAACGCCGCGGAAGCGGTCTTTGTTTGCCGCCGGCGGGCCATTTCCGCCCGGTGCTCCCGTCGCGGGGAAGCCTTGCTCACCGCAATCGAGCCGGCCATTCGGCATTTCGACCGACATGAACATCAGGTTTTTGTAAACCGAGACGTCGCCCTGCCCGCCCGGGCAGACCATCGAGGTCAAGAGCTTTGTGTCCGCGGGGTCGGAGATGTCATAGATATTGACACCGTAAAAATTTCCGAGGAAGAGTCGATTGCCCTGAAACGCCAGATCCGAATTTGCGAAAGCAAGCCCGGCGAACGAGAGCCGCATCTGTGCAGGTACCATCTTCGGGTCGGGAATGCCGAGGGCATTCAGTGCCGTTCCGATCTTTGGGCCTTCGGGATCGATACCGAGATCGAACGCAGCAGGCTTTTTCAGCAACGAGATATGCTTGATCCCAACGGCAGCCTCGCCGGCGTCAAAAAGCCCCGGCGAGAGCTTTGCCCGCGGATCGTTCGAGTCCGCTCCCTTCATTCCCGGAGGAAGCGGCTTAGGGCCATTTTGGGCAACGATCGCCGACGTGCCGGAGAAAACCAGCAGCATGCAGGCGAGAAAAATTAGCGACTTTAGCGATTGCACTTTACTCATGACTTTATCTTTACGGGATTTTCGACAACAAAGTTTCCATCGTTTTTATCTCGGCACGCTGGCCGCTATCGACATCGGTAGCAAAATTGAAGAGTTCGGCATCCTGCCCGGCACCGGCGGTCTCGAACAGGTCCTTGACCATCACGAGCGCGCCTTCGTGATGCTGGATCATCCCCTCAAGGAAGAGCCGGTCGAATTCGCGTCCTTTTGCATTTCGAAGCTCATTCATCTGAGCCGCAGAGAGCATTCCGGGCATTCGATGCGAACCGCCGCCATGTGATGAGCCGCCGTGGGCTTTCGTTTCGGTTGGTTGGTTTCTTAATTCGAGCCAACGGATCATGAACGCGATCTCGTCCTCTTGTGACTTGCTGATCCGTTCGCCGAGCAGTTGTAGGTCTCGGTTCGTCGTCCGAGCAGCGATCAAAGCGGTCATTTCTACGGCCTGCGCGTGATGCATTATCATGCCTTGCATGAATTCGACATCCTTCGGCGACGTGGCGGGCAGCGATCCTCTGGTCTCGCTCGGGAGCTGGCGTGTCGGCTGTCCCGGAGCACCGGGCTGAACCACACGGGGCTTCTGAACCTCCGTCGTTTGGCCGTTAATGCTGAACGAAAGCGAAGTCAGAACCGCCGTCAACAATAGGCAGTATTTCAACCACTTGGTTTTTCCGGTGAACGAAAACGGACTTGAAATTCTCATTTTTCCCAAAGCTAACAAAAAGTAAGTCAAAAGCGAAGAGCGGTGAGAAGCATCACGAGAACACTCTTCAATTTCTCTCCAACGATAACCGAGAAGTGAAAGTTCTGCCCTTGGGACACAACTCCCCCCGGCAGAGAAGTATTCTTACGCTTATGATGCTTTGGAAAGGAAATGCGATGTAGGTGTTAACCTCTCCGGATTAGTACCAAGCTAAAGTAGAGTGGTCCGGTTCAGATGGCGAGCTAGGAATTTGCCTGGGGGTGAGTCCCCAAGCGAGGCGTGTGGCCGGTGGTAATTGTATATTTCGTTTCACTCATCGGTCTTTTGCCTGACCCTTCAGACCCTTACTTGATATGGAGACATTGCTTAGCAAGGCCTGAAAGTTGGGGTGCACATCCAGACAATTTCCGGGGGATGTCCCATTTGTTGTTAAAAGTCTGTGATCTCCCGTAGTCAAAGACATAACAGATTATGGTTCAGTGCTCAAGGTTCTCGTGTTCCGGTAGAGGGAGCCTGAGCCGTAGGCGAAGGCTCCCTCTACCGGGACGTGCCCCTGTTCTTGTCCGTACCCCGACGCTTCGAGGGTTTTGACGAGCGAACCGATCTGAGCGTAACCGAGGATGCGGCGAAAGCCCTTTTCGACCTCCAGCAGCGAGAACGCCAGCCAGCGAGAAGCCTGGTCCGTCTCGGCCCGGAACCGCGTCACACGGCCCAGTTTTCGCCGCGTGTTGCGAAACGAATTCTCGATCGCGTTAGTGCTCAAAAGGCTGCGATGCAGCGTGTTCGGCACATTCAACCGATGCAGTGCCGTCAGCTCATCGCCGGCTTCGAGCAGACTCTCGTAAGCCTTCTGATTCTTCTCTTTCAAAAACGCAGCCAGTTCATCCACCACTTCATTGGCCGCATCTTCGCCCTGCACTTCGCGAAGCCGCTTGAAAAGCCGCGTGACCTCTCCCCAATGCTTCTTCGACAGCTTGCTCTTGATGTTCCGCTCCTTGTGGACCAGACATCGCTGCAGAACCGCATCCGGAAAGAACTCCAAAAGAGCACTCCTCAACGCATCGCTGCCGTCAAGCACCGCAAAAAGACGGCGCCTGCATTTGAATCCACGCTTAACGAGCCGCCGCATCAAACTGCGGCAAACCTCCGTGTTTTCGCTGCTCCCAAGCTCGAAATCCAGCACATGCTTTGCCCCTCCGCGGTCGATCCCCAATGCCACGACCGCCGTCTCTTCGCTTGAAAGCCAGATCCCGTCGATCATCATCGCCACCCAGTCCGCAGCTGAGAGATCTCGCGAGCGAAGTTCATCCACAAACCGATGCCCAATCTCGCACCACAACCGCGACACGCTCGAACGGCTCGTGCCCGGAGAGTCAGGTACAACATCGCGTACCTCCCGCGTGCTCACCCCCGCTCTCAGTGCCGCCAAGATCGAAGCCTCAAGCTCGCCCGCATCACTCGCCGCAGCGTACGTCTCCAACCCAACCTCCTCGCTGCCGCCGTCCGCCTTCCGTCGCCTTACTCGCGGCCGCTTAACCTCCGCGTGGGCACCCCCGATCCGTACCCGCCCCGGACTCGACCCCGCCCGATACGCATCCTCCCCTTTAGGTCGATGCTTCGCCCCGCACAACTCTTCCACCTCCAATGCCATCGCCTCCGCTATAAACCATCGCACCTGGCCTCGGATCATCGACCGAAATATCTCCCCTACCGTTCCGGAGCCCTCTTGCCCCAGCTCTTCAAACAACCTAATATCTCTCATTGATGGTCTCCCCACCGACCCAAATCGGTGTTCACTTTTGTGATTTCCAACGAGCGTTACTATCGCCCGCAGGGAGACCATCTTTCAACTTTTAACAATTATTGGGACGCTTCCGTTGATATTTGAAATTTCGTTGGCAAATTCGTCGGCAGAATGGTTAACGCGAAAGTGTTTCGGAAAACCTATGTCGACGAGTCCGTTGTAGCCGCGCCAGCCGTCGGAATGGATGACGGTCTCGATGCTGACACGCCCGCGAATAATGGCCTGGAGCGTCTTTCTCTGGACATGCGGGACGATCTCGGTAAACACTTTTCCGTTTCGTTTGTAGATGCCGAAGACGATGGTTTTGCCACCAGCTCCGCGGCCCCGTTTGCCTTTGACCCGTTTGGCCCCGAAGTAGC
>JAHBSG010000010.1 GCA_019639235.1 Acidobacteriota bacterium
TTCGTCCGAATAGAAATTGCCCGGAGCAAGCCGGATCAATCCCCATGTAACAGAGACGACGAGCAACGCCATCGGGATGATTATCAGAAGCCTTCGGAGAATGAATCCGATCATATTTTTAGTACCCAAACTTCCGAGCCGCCTTGTAACCCTCTTCGCGTTCGACCAAGGATGCCTGCGTCGCGATCAGCCTGTTGATGTGTCCTGTCACCCATTCATCTTGGACGTTAAAGATGTTCTCGACATCACGGTCCCATTTTGCCGGATCCTGCTCGATGTAAACGAACTTCCATGCGTGCAGCGTTCCAGGGTTCGGGTAAAGCCCTTTGACGTAGGGTTTACGCAGGAAATTCGTCTTCTGCGTCTGCCACGGCAGCACGGGCTGTTCCTGCATCACCATGAATTCGGCCTCGGCCATTTTCTCGAAGCGCTTTTTCGGGTCGGGCTCGCGGTTCGCGTCATCGATCAGCTTGTCGTAGGCCGGCTTCGTCCATCCGGTTGAACTGTCATTGTTCGGCCCATAGAAAAGCTTGAGGAACGACATCGGGTCCATATAGTCCCCGATCCAGCCCGCACGGCCAAGCCCGTTGTATTCAAGCTGTTTCCGCGTGTTAAGAAACGTTTTCCATTCCTGGTTCTTGAGCTGAAGCGTAATGCCGAGATTCTGCTTGAACTGTGCCTGAATGAACTCGGCGATCGATTTGTTGTTGTCGCTCGTATTGTAAAGGATCTCGACCTGATCGACCGGGAAATTCGGGCACGACCATCCGCTGCCGTTCTGCGTAACCGGAAAACCTGCCTCGGCAAGTAGCTTCCTCGCCTTCTCAGGATCGAACTTTCGTGCCTTCCATTCATCGAGGCTGCTGCCGATCTTCTTCAGCTCGCGCTCATAGACCTGGCTCCTGATCGCCTCGTATTCCGGGAAAAGCCCTTCGGGTGTGAAGTCTATCAACGGCTGGGTCGTTTTTCGGAATGCCGCCATCGCATCCCGGTCAACCGCTAGTGCGAAAGCCTTCCGTACGCGGAGGTCATTCATCGGTGGCTTGGTCACATTGACGGTGTAGTATTCGATCGCGACCTCCGGATGATTCATATATTCATCGTCGAACTTCTTGATCGAATCCACCCAGGCGGCCGGCACGGTATGGTTATAGATCGCATCGACCTCGCCCGTCTTGTAAAGGTTCAGCATCGTCGTCTGTTCTTCAAGCGGGTAAAAGGCGATCCCATCAAGACGGACCATTTCCGCGTCCCAGTAGTTCGGGTCTTTTTCCACGACGACCCGGTCATATGGATGGTGCTCTTTCAGCTTGAACGGCCCGCTGGTGACGATATTCTCCGGCTTGGTCCAATCCTTGCCGTATTTTTCTATCGTCCCGCGGTGAACAACGCGGAAGAACTGATGCGGAAGCAGGCCGAGAAGAAACGGAGCCGGCTGGATAAGTTTTATGCGAAATGTGTAGTCGTCGATCGCTTCGACCCCAAGGTCCTCTGCCCTTACCGGCACAAGCTCGGCACCTTCGACAAGCGACTTCAGCTTCGGGTTCTTCTCGAGTGCAGCGTTCCTCGATTTTTCATCGCTTGGAACTGTTAGCCGCATCGGGCCGTCAATGAACTTCCGATAATCGCTCAGGTTCGCATCGGCCGGCGGCTGCGTCGGAGAGGCCGCTTCTTGCTTCTCGCCGTCCAGGTCTGACTTGAGCAGGAACCGCCCGCTCTTGTCCTTAACGAAGGACCGCATCGAGTTGTACTCTTCGGCGTATTTGATGTAGTGGGCGAGGTAGGCATTCTTTGCCGCGAGTTCGGGGTCAAGAGCCCGCCGGAACGAATAAACAAAGTCCTGGGCCTTGATCGGTTCACCGTTCGAGAACTTAGCATTCTTGCGGAGCTTAAAGATATATTCGGTGTTCTCTTGCCCGACTTCCCAGCTTTCAGCTATTCCCGGTATGGGCTGCATCGTTCGCGGGTCGTACTCGATCAGCCCGTCGTAAAGCGACATCAGCAGCCGAGCTTCCGGCTGTCCGGTCGGAACCGCCGGGTCGAGCGATTCGGGCTCTGAACCCGTTATGTACCGCAGAACATTATCCCGAGGTGCCGCCGTCTTACCGTAGAATCCTTCAGACGCGACCCCGCCGCAGCCCGCAAGCAGCGACGAAAGTACTACGAGAGCAAACACCGGATGCATCTTACCTGATCGGATCAAAAACATATCAATTCACCGTTTAGGCCGCCTTTCAAAAGTTCAAGGCATGGAAGCTGTAAGAACGAGGAGAGCAAGAAAACTGCCCTTAAGTTATCACGATAGGGCACTTACGGGCAATCCTTATTTGTCGGTTCTGTCGGGTGCGATCGCACCGGCGGGCGAATAGCCCTGCTCGATCGAAACCCGCTGCAGAAGTTGGACATCAAAGCTGTTCGGAGCGAACCCGCCTACGTAAGGCCGAACCAAGGAATAGGACGTTGGAAAATAGAGCGGGATCGCCGTCAATTCGTAAAGCGCGTCCTCTTCAGTCGATATGACGGCGGGAGCCGGTGTCGGCGTTGCCTGTGTCGCAGTATTGTTGCCGCCATTTGCTACATTCGGTGTCGGAGACGGCGAAGGCTCCGGCACCAGCGGAGAACGAAATCTCGGGCCAAAGATCGCTCCGAGATTGTAATGTGAGTCAGGCGTTTGCAGGACCATCCCGCGGCGGATCAGATCAAACTCGCCCGACGCCCGAGCCCGTTCGACCTCAGCGGCCTCTAGCACAATGATCTCAGTTTCGACATTAAGTGATTCTTTCCACATCGCCCCGATGCTGCGGGCGATGCGCTGCTGCGTGTCGTTGCGGTTGATGACCAACCGGATAACAGGAAAGCCCTGTCCGTTCTCGAACCCCGCATTCCGCATCAGTTCGCGAGCGCGCATCTTGTCTTGCAAAAGGTTCGAGGCCGCCGCAGACCCGAACGGAAAAATACTGAACGCCGGAGTCGTCGAACCCTCGAGCTCGCCCTCGGCAAGCCGCTCCCGCTCGATGGCGATTGCAAGCGCTTCGCGGACGCGCCGGTCGTTGAATGGCCGCCTCGAGGCGTTCACCTCGTAAAAATTCAATGCAGCAAACTGCGTCCGCCGGAAGTCGTCGTAAGGAAGCAGAAGCTTTAGAAGCACCGGAGAGAATTCTGCATTAGTGATCACATCGATCTGCCCCGCTCGGTAAGCATCGAGCGCAGACTCGATCGTCTCGGCGGCGATCATATCGACGCGTTCAAGCCGAACGCTCTCGCGCCCCCAATATGTTTTCGACCGCGTCAGCCGAATAATCTTCGGCGATGCCTCGCTGATCACGAATGGGCCGTTCGTGACCGTCGTTGGAGTGAGAGGGCCTTCGCCAAGGCCGGCATCAACCGGCGGTATTGGTCGAAAGATCGTGTGAGCGACCAGTTTCGGGAACTCGGGATCGGGCCGCTTCAGAGTGACGACCAATGTCCGGGCATCCCAGGCGACCGCGCCAAAAACCGGAGCAGCTTCTGTTTCGGTGGGCAAAGGTTCAGCGGCAGGCTCAGCTCGAAATGCGACGGCCGTAATGCTCGATTGAACACCCGGCTGAAATCCGAGCTTACTCAACGCACCGGCATTGCCGTTCGTCTGGCCTGGTAACGCAGCAACCCCGGTCCTGCTCTCGATGCCGGCGATCGTCTCAAGCAGTCCTCGGTGCGGCGCCCGAGGCACGAGGTCAGCCGCGCGCTTCCACGAGCGCACAAAATCATCAGCCGTCACATCGGCGCCGTTCGACCATCTCAGCCCTTCGCGAAGCCTGAATATCCAGACGGTCGAATCCCCATTCGCCTCCCAGCTTTCGGCAGCGGCCGGTATAGCTTCAAGCGTTTCCGGGTCAATGTCCGTCAACCCTTCGAAGATCGCACGTGCGATGTCGGCTTCAGGTGCGGCGGCCGCCCGTGCGGGATCGATTGTCTTTGGCGAACGGCCGTTGCTCCAACGAAGGAAGCCGGCAGGCGGCGGAGGTGTGTCGGCGAAATAAGAGCTTGCGTTGCCGGACCCGAGTTCGGAACACGCGGCCAGCGTCAACGCGGCGCACGCTAAGGCGAGAAGGCTAAGCCCCCTTAAGCTCGGCAAACACCATTTTGACCTGTTCTCGGGTGTCATCAAATCCTGCGGAGGTATCGATCAAATGGTCGGCGAACCGCTTCTTCTCTTCCTGCGGCATCTGCGCCCTGATCCTAGCTACGGCATCTTCTTTTGAAAGCCCGTCGCGTTTAATCAGCCGCTGAAGCTGGATATCGGGTTCGCACCAAACGACGATCAGTTTTTCGAAGCGCTTGTACCCGCCTGATTCGATCATCAACGCTGCATCGATTATCGCTATCCCGTTCGGATCGCGATCTTCGACTCCGCGTATCCACTCATCTTGAGCTTCGATAACCAGCGGATGAACGATCGCGTTCAGGCGTTCGCGCTTGTCATTGTCAGCAAAGACTATCGCTCCGAGTTTTTTTCGGTCGAGTTCGCCCGAGGCCTGAAGTACGCCGTTGCCGAATGCTTCAACGATCCGGCTCAGACCTTTGGTGCCAGGCTTTACTACCTCGCGGGCGGTCTGGTCCGCATCAAGGACGTGGCAGCCGAGTTCGCGAAAGACCTCGCAAACATGGCTTTTCCCGACCGCGATCGAACCTGTAAGCCCGACTCTGAGCATCGCTCATTTCCCGTGCCGCTTCGCGAGCTTATCAACGTTGTAAGCAGCGATCTCGCCGAGCGTCAGGTCAAGCTCGTCCGCACACGCCGATATATACCAGAGCACGTCGCCGAGTTCGTCCTTGAGCTTCGCCCGCGTCTCCTCTGTGAGCAGGCCGCCGTGGTCACGTTGGATCTTCTTGACGATGTTCGCAACCTCACCTGCTTCGCCTGCGAGCCCGAGAGTCGGGTATTCAAGGTTTTCAAGCCGTCGCGGATAGAGGGCCGTCTTGCTGGCGGCCGATTGATATTCTTCGAAGGTCATAAGTCAAATCTAATTGATGCCTCGCCTCAGTTTTGCAGCCTTGAGCGTATTCTGCATCAGCATCGCGACCGTCAGCAATCCGACGCCGCCCGGAACCGGTGTAAACGCTCCGGCTCGCTCCATCGCCTCTTTCGGGTTCACATCGCCCACCAGCGTAAAGCCTCGCCTCTCGATCGCCGCAAGCCGCTTCGGCATGTCATCTTCGGAAAAAAGCTCGGCCGCCATTGACGCGTCGGAAACGTTGTTGATGCCGACGTCAATTACCGTCGCACCTTCGGCGATATGATCGCCTCGAACAAAGCCGGCGCGGCCGATGGCGGCCACAAGGATATCCGCTTGCGATGTGACACGAGCGAGGTCACGCGTCCGCGAATGGCAGATCGTAACGGTCGCGTTCTCTTGAAGCAAGAGCATCGCCATCGGCTTTCCAACGATGTTGCTACGGCCAAGCACGACCGCATTCTTCCCGGCTATTTCGATCCCGGACCGCTTAAGGATCTCGATCACTCCCGCCGGCGTACATGGCACTAATGCATCCTGTCCCTGCGAGAGCCGTCCGACGTTCATCGGATGAAAACCGTCGACATCTTTTACGGGATCGATCGCCTCAAGGATCTCTCGTTCATTAACGTGGCCGGGCAACGGCAGTTGGACGAGGATTCCGTCGATATCGTCACGCGAATTTAGCTCGTTCACGATCGCGAGTATCTCGTCACCACTCGTTTCTGCCGGAAGGTGAATATGCTCCGAGTGCATGCCGAGTTCCTCGGTCGTCTTAACCTTGCTGCCGACGTAAACGGCCGATGCAGGGTCTTCGCCAACGCGGACCACCGCAAGGCCCGGACGAAACCGAAGGGCGGCGACCTCGGCCGCAACCTCGGCCTTGATCTCCTCGGCGACCGGCTTTCCGCTAAGCAAACGAGCTGTCATAAACCTCTGGATTCTACCGCATCAGACCCGGAATGTCAGTTCGGTCTAATATCTGGCTTCGTCGAAAAATATTACGGTTTTTAGGAATATCGGCGAATTGGGTATTTTTTTCGGGCAAGTTTACCCGATTGTTCGCAAAAACGCCGCCGAAGGCCGTCAAAACATTTATACGGGACATTTTCGGGCAGGCCGCAAAGTAGATCGAATGAAGATCGCAGGAAAAAAATTCATCATCACGGCAATGACGCTGGCCATAGCGGCCCTCGCATTTTCGACCGCTGCCGCCGCTCCCGAAGACCCGGCCGTATTCCGGCCCGCAAGTTCGACTTGGTTCAAGCAGAATGCGGACGATAATGGGACTTTCTCAGCCGTCAAGTGGGGAATGGAAGGCGATGTGCCGCTCGCAGCCGATTTCGACGGAGACGGCATCAAGGACAATGCAGTTTGGCGTCCGTCCACGGGAGTATGGTACATCCTGCGAAGCACCGATGGGAATGTGGATCATTTCACATGGGGAATGACAACCCAGCACCCGACCGGCGGACTTGCCGACGTGCCTGTGCCAACTGATTTTGATGGCGACGGGCGTGCTGATATCGCGGTTTTCCGTCCCGATACCGGTATCTGGTACGTGCTGAGCTCATCGAGCGGATACGACCACCGCAGCACGGTCTATTTCCAGTGGGGACAACTCGGCGACGTCCCGGTCGAAGCAGACTACGATGGCGATGGGCGAACGGACTTTGCGGTCTTCCGGCCCCTCGGCAATCGATGGTTCATTTCACAAAGCTCGACCGGCCAGCCGCGTGTCGCAACCTTCGGCACTTCGGGCCCTGACCAACTTATTCCCGCCGACTACAACGGCGACGGACGTGCAGAGCTTGCCATTTTCCGCGAAGGCGAATGGCACACTTTTGACCTCGCGAGCGGCCAGGTCGAATCGACCATCTTTGGCCCGGCAAGCGGAACGCCGGCACCTGCCGATTACGACGGCGACGGTGAGCTAGACCTCGCGGTTTTCGACAGCGGCAATTGGTACATATTCCGGTCAACGACCGGCGAACTTTCTACGCTCCAATTTGGAAGCGAAGGCGATTTGCCCCTCAGCGGTCATAAGGCGAAACAAAGTATTGTTGCAGTGCCCTGACCGAATTTTCCCCCGAATGTCGCATTAGCGAGTTTGAGAAGTTCTTCGGAACTTCTCTTTTTTTTGTCGAAACGGTAAGGTTGCGGTGTGCGTTTGCTTGCCTCGGTGATCACGATTCTCACACTTTTGGTCCGAGTAGTTTCGGCTCAAACACCGGCGCCTCCAATTCCCTTTTCAAATGCATTCTTGCGTGATGACCTCGAGGTCGTGCTCTCCGAATTGAGGCTTGCCGAGACGTCTGACCCCGAGGCCTTTGCCGCCGATGACCTTGATTACCTGGCGGCAAAGATCTCGCTTGCGGCCGGTGATCATGCCGCAGCCGCCGCCTATTTTCTCAAAACCTCAACACGTCCGGCCGAACTCGCTTCGCTCGCAAACTTTCATCTCGCGGGCATCGCCCGGGTCTCGGGTGGATTATTGCCCGAGCGGCTCTTGCTTGAGGAACTTACGCTTTACTTCCCAAACAACTTCGCCGCTGAGGCGGCTGGCCGCCGGGTGACCGAGAACCTTTTTGAATCCGCCGACTATCGGTCAACTATTCGCAGGATCGAGTCGCGGAGGCTCAAGACAAAACCGCCCGGAACTATGATCGATACCTCGCGGGCCGATCGGCTAATGCTCGCCCGTGCACTCGATGCTATCGGTGAAGAAGCACGTTCGCGGGGGATAATCGACGAACTGATCCGGACCGATGACCAGGCCGAGCCGGATGATGTTTCGCTGGAGGCAGTTCGAATCCTCGATGCGTCGAGCGGAGAAACGGTGTCCGAGCTTCTACCGGCCGATCACATGGCCCGTGGACGTATCTATCAGTTCAATCGCGACTTCGCCGCCGCACGCGGACATTTTCTCGAGATCGTAAATCGCCACTCCGGGTTCGAGGCCGCTGCAGAGGCTACCTATCTCATCGGCCGCGGATTCGCACAGGAACGAAACTTTTCGGATGCAATCGTTTGGTTCGAACGCGTTGCCGAGCAATTTTCTGACGATCCGATAACAAAGGATGCTTTGCTTCAGCTCGGCTCCGCCTACGCTCGGGTCGGGAAGCCGCGCGAATCGGCGGCCCGCTATTCCCGGTACGTTGATTCCTATCCCGGCGATGAGCGGCTTGACCGAGCATATCTGAACCCGATCGACGTCTCGCGCGACCTGCGGACCGAGGTCGAAGCTCTCAGAAAAGCCGCAACTGCCGCAGAAAAATTTCGCGGACAGACGGCCGAGGCCCAGGCCATCTTTGCCGAGGCGAGGATCCATATCGCTCTTGCGGATTGGCCGAAGGCACTCGACGCTCTGGAACGCCTATCCCCGCTAAAAGACCTTGGCGGCTCACGTTTACCAGGCGGAACCACGCGTGATGAGGTCAGCTTCCTTCGCGGACTTGTCCTCGAGCAGCTTGGCCGGTTTCCCGAGGCGATCGAGGCCTTTCTCGGCGTGCCCGAAGGCCGCGACTCCTATTACGGATGGAAGTCGTCCGAACGTCTTCTCGAACTCGGTGAGTCGACCGTCGCCGCCGAATCAGTTTATGCGGCTGCGGCTCGGCTCCGTACTGAGGCGGCCGCCGGCGACAGCGAACGGCAGCGAAAGGCACTTCAGTCTCTTCTTCGTATCATTACCAATGAAGGCGAACGTAACAGCGTGCTCGCCCGGCTGCGTGAGATCTATTCGCGGACTCCGGGTTACTCGCAGCTTCCCTCGCCTGATGCCTTCATTCCCGGCCGTGCTTTTGAAGAAAGCGACGAGGACCCTCGCATCGCCGCGGCCAAGCGGCTTTACGACTTCGGAATTTACGATGAGTCGGCCTTCTTTCTCGCCAAAGCCAATGCGAACGCAAAGGACGCACCTTCGCTTGCCGAGCTCTTCGCAAAGAGCGACCTTGCCTTTGTCGGCGTCCGTGCGGCCGAACCGCTCTGGAGGCCGCTTCCCGGTGATTTCTATCCCGAACTTATCATCGGCAATGAAGCTCGGTACGTTTATCCCGTACCCTTTCGCCGGCATTTGATCGCCGAGGCGGGCGAGCGAAACATCGACCCGCGGCTTTTGCTTTCGATTATGCGGCAGGAATCGCGCTTTCGCCCTGACGTGAAGTCCTCGGCGGCCGCCCGCGGATTGATGCAGTTCATCCCATCGACCTCTAGGGATATAGCTCGCGAACTCGCAATCACCAAGTTCTCCGATGAACATCTCTTTGATGCCGGCACCGCGATACTCTTCGGATCGCAATATGTCTCCAGCCTTTTCCGCCAGTTCCCGAACCAGCCCGAAGCCGTCGCCGCAAGCTACAACGGCGGCGATGACAATATGCAGCGATGGCTGACCCGCTCGAAAGCCCAATCGCCGGATCGCTACGTACCCGAGATCGCCTTTGCCCAGACAAAGGACTACGTCGTGAAGGTAATGGCAAACTACCGGATGTATCAGCTACTCTACGACGAACAGCTTCGCCCGTGGAGCCGATAGACCGATCTTTGCCGCTTGATTCGGCTCTGTCTAAATCAGAGAATTGATAGCAGGTAGTCATTTTATGTACAAGGTACTTTTTCTCATCCTCGCGGCTCTTTTCGCATTCGGTTGTCAGGCCGAAGAGCCGCAGAAAACTTCCGAGACGGCAAAGCGCTATCCGCTTACAGGCAAGGTCATATCCGTCGATAAATCGGCTAAAACAGCCCGCATCGAACACGAGGAGATCGTGGGCTTTATGGAAAAAATGACGATGGACTTCCCTATCCGCGAAGACTGGGTGTGGGAAGACCTGGTACCGGGAACTATCGTTTACGGCGAACTCGTTGTTGACAGCACCGCGAAGGACCCATATTGGCTTGAGAAGATCAGCATCAGTGCGGCCCCGAATCCGGGTATGCCGCAGCCCGAGATCAAAGAGCCCGAACAGATCGGCAAAGAGGTCCCGAACTTCACACTCACCGATCAGGACGGAAAGCGGTTCAGCCTTCGCGATTACAAGGGTAAGGTTCTTGCGGTCACGTTCATCTACCGCGAGTGCCCGCTGCCGGAGTTCTGCATCAAGATGTCGCGCAACTTTAGCGATGCGGCGTTGAAGCTTAACGCAGATGCCGAGAATAAAGACAAGATTCGGCTGTTGAGCATCTCATTCGACCCTGCTCGCGACACGCCGGCAAAGCTCCGCGAATACGGGATCGGCTATTTGGGCAACCCCGAAAAGCCGGACTTCACCGTCTGGCAACTGGCGGTCGGGCCTGACGCCGAAGTTCGAAAGATAGCTGATTTCTTTGGCTTGAAATATGAGGTCGACGAGCAGGACAAGGCCCAGTTCAACCACTCGCTCGTGACTGCCGTCATTGACCGCGAGGGCAAGGTGGCGAAGATGTTGCCGAGCAATCGCTGGTCGGCCGACGACCTGCTGCGTGAGGTCAAGGCCGTCGCTAATAAATAGGCTTGCCGTTGACGTAGGTCGCTATTGTATCTCGGCCGCTGGTTGAGAACACAAGAGTCGCCTCAACATCGCCAATCGGATTCTGTGCGGGAGCGTCGAGCGAAATGACGGCGAGATCCGCCTTCTTTCCCGCTTCGAGGCTGCCGATCTTATCATTCAATCCAAGTGCTTCGGCACCGCCGAGCGTCGCAACGCGGAGCATCTCGCGAGGCCCGATGAACCGCTCGCTTCCCGGCCTGTTTCGTGCCGTGAGAGACGCGAACCGTGCCTCTTCCATGATATCGCAGAGGTTATTGCTTGCGACCGAATCGCTCCCGAGCCCGACGGCAATTCCGGCATCGAGGAAACTTTCAAAAGGCGCAAAGCCATGGCCAAATTTCGCATTGGACTTCGGACAATGTGCGATCCGTGCACCGTTCGCGGCGATCCGTTCGATGTCACTCTGCGTCACCTCAACGCAATGCGCCAAAAGCGGACGGGCCGAGAGCACGCCGAGCCGCTCGAGATATTCGATCGTCGTGCAATGCGGGCTTGCCCACTCGACACCGAAGCGCTCGTAAACTTCAGTAAAGAATCCGGTGCCGCGGGTCATTAGCTCCGTTTCATTTGCCGACTCTGCCGCATGGATGGTGATCGGCACTCGGTTGATGATCGAGAACTGAGCGATCATCTCGAAAAGCATCGAACCCACTGTATAAGGAGCGTGCGGCGAAAGGCCCACCGAGACAAGTTCGGTCGCCTCGCCCTGAAGCTTTTCGAACTTCGCGATCAGGGTCTTGAAGTCATCTTCCGCCGTTCGGTTATCGGGCGAGAACTCCGTTTCCTGAAACAAAATGCCGCGAAGCCCGGCCCGCTTCATCGCCCGCAGGCCCGCATGGCCGCTCCGGCCGACATCTCCGAAACACGTAACGCCCGCCTCTCGTCCCTCTTTGGCACCGAGAAACGCCGCTTCCTCGATCTCCTCATCGGACATCGCCGCCCGCAGTTCGTTGAGCTTCAGCAGCCATGAACGAAAGTCGTGCTCGACCGCGTCGAGCGAGCCGCGCATCGCCGTGATCTCAAGATGCGAGTGGCAATTGACGAACCCTGGCAAGATCGCCGCCTTGCCGAAATCAGTAACCTCAACATCCTCGTAACGAGCGCGAATCTCATTCGCCAAGCCGACGGCGACGATGTCTTCGCCGTCGATCGCGACCGCCCCGCGGGAGATCGGCTCTCCGGTAATTGGCAAAACGTGGTCTGCGGTTAGGATCTTCATTTTGGCCGATTGGTGGTTGTCGCGCGGTACCGCCCGAGGATCGATGAGACGTAAGCCTGAGTTGAGGCGATGCCGATCCGTTCGATGAACTGCGATTCCGGCAGCGTTGCCGCGTCAACTTCACGCGTCCACTCCTCGACCCGGCTCGGCCCGGCGTTATATGCGGCGAGCGTCATCGCCGTTTCGGCCGGCCGGCCGCGGTAGCGTTCACGAAGCTTTTCGTAATACCAGCAGCCGACCTGCAAATTACGCTTCGGGTCGCTGAGCAAGCCTTCGACATCTTCGGCCGCCTGCCTTTGAAGCTCCGTTAACCCCGTTTCCTTCGCCCATTCGCGAGCAACGAGGGGCGTCACCTGCATCAGCCCGACCTCGCCCGCATCGCCCTTAGCGCTCGAACGAAAATACGTCTCTTCGTATATCAGGCTCCAAACGAGCTTTTCATCGATCCGGTAGATCCGGGCCTGCTGTTCGATAAGCGGATCGTATCTGTGCTCCCAATACTCGCGAAAAAAGTATGCCCCGACGGCCGCGATCACGGCCGCTATCATAAGGGAGGCAAGCAAGTATCTGAACATCAGGTGATGGGCATCTGCGAACGCGATGCCCGAATTTAGCCACGAAAACTTTGTCCAAGCGGTCCGCTCAGCGGCGGACTTTTGCGCGCGAGAGCCTTCGTCCGCCGGAACTCTCCGCTTCCGGCTCGGCGAGCGAATACCGCTTTCCACCATCGCCGCGTCGGCCCGAGCGAACCATCTCGGCGAAGAGGTCAGTATCGTAATCCGCCTCGCGGGCCATCTCTTCGCGGATGGCGATCAAGATCTCAAGAAATTTGGAACGTCGGTACATCTTAGACTATGGACCCAAAACAGACCGGAGTTTCTCCATCGCTCCATCCAGGATCGAATCTTCGCGGGCGATGCAGATGCGGACGTGGGCGTCCCACGTGTCGCCGTCGGCAAAGGCCGAACCAGGCGTCATCCCGACGCCGGCATCGCGCATCAGCATCTCGTTAAAAGCGATCGCGTCGTCAAACCGCTCGGGGATCCGTGCCCAAATGTAGAACGCCGAGCCCGAGTCATAGATCCTGAACCCGAGTTCCTTGAGTCCCGCCGAGAACCTCACACGCTTTGCGTCAAACTTGTCGCGAAGCCGCGTGTAATATTCATCATCCGCCATAAGCACACGGGAAAGTGCGGCCTGGAGCGGCGTTGCCGGGCAAACGTAGATCACATTCGCCGCGTTGTTGATCGGTGCGATCAATTCACCTTTGCCAAAGGCGTATCCAAGCCGCCAGCCTGAGATGTTCCATGACTTCGAGAACGAATTGACCGTTATCGTCCGCTCGCGCATATCGGGCAGCGAGGCGATAGGCGTGTGCGGGTTCTCGCCGACAACATAATGCTCGTAAACTTCGTCCGAAACGACGAGCAGATCGAGCTCCTTGGCGACATCCGCAACGGCCTCAAGCTCCGTCTGCGACATCACCTTTCCGCTCGGATTCGCCGGCGAGCAAACGATGATCATCCGCAGCGGAAACTCGCTCCGGTCGCGAAGTTCCCTGCACCGCCGAAGCAACGCATCCTTTTCAAATGTCAGGTTCTCATCAAGTTCGAACCGCTCGGTCCGGCCGCCAAATTCATCAATGATCCGCTTGTGATAAGGATAATAGGGCTCGAAAACAAGAGCTGAACGCCCGCGGAGATACGATTGCGCAATGCCGATCAGAGCTCCTGTCCCGCCGTTCGTTATCATCAGTTCGAACGGCCGTGCCTCAGTATCGACCTCGATGCCGTTGTACGTGGCTATCTTTTCCGCGACCGCTTTCCGGAGGTTCGCATCGCCCTCGCTTCCGCCATAGTGGTTCTGGCTGGCGGCTATTATCGCTGCAGCCTCGCCCGCGAGCCGCGGATCGATCGGCAGCTCCGACTGCCCCTGAACCAGATTCCCGCTCGGCGGCACAAGCCGTGTTATCGCCCGGATGTCCGGCTTCGCCTTCTGTGTCTTTGCTTCTGTCATAAGTCCAAGAATATCAGCTATGCCAGACAAAAAAAATAGAGCCGATAACGAAATCGGCCCTGTTTACATTTGTGATTGTAAGAAAACCGTCACCAACATCCAGCATAAACCGAGTATTGATACTCCCAGGTCTCCCCGCCGTCCCACGAAACATAGTCGACCCAGTAATGTGGGGTACAATTGCATGTAACCTGCAACATATTTTCTCTCAACGAAACGCATGGCGGTGGGTTTTCACCTCCGCCGCCTGGACGCTCAACACGATTGACAACACCCTCTATGTCCCCAAGAGAACCAATAGAACCAGGAGTGCCGGGGCTCTTAAAGTCGCCGTGCCCCCCTTCGTTGCTTGCATTTCCATAATTCCCGAAAACACCGCCGACCGTAGGCCCTGGGTTTCCACCCCGAGCACCGCTTCCAGGCGTACCGGGGTAACCAGCTTCGCCTCGCGGACCTGCCGGACCACCAGGTCCTTTGGCAGCGATCAGCGAGACATTGGATCCAAACCCCGCTGGATAATCCACCGTTATATTCCCGCCATTGCCACCCTTTGCCCCGTTGCCGCCATTACCGCCCGCGCCTGCATCGCCTGCCTGGCCTGCGGTGCCGGCATTACCGCCGCTCCCAACAGTCCTTCCGCACGTAACGCCATCTCCGCCCCTTTTCGCATCGCCGCCGGGACCGCCCGTTCCCCCGTTGCCGCCGTACCCCCCATGGCCACCAATTCCACCCGTAGCATCGAAAAAGAATTGGCCTGAAGAACCGTCCGGTATCGAACACATGATCGCACCCGCATTTCCGCCCGGGGTCGGCCCGCCTGACTGTCCCGGTTGCGGGGCGTTTCCTGCATCTCGGCCAGCTTGTCCTGGGTTTGCGGTACCCGTGCTTTGACCATTGGGATTTCCAGCTAAGATGCAACTCCCATCGACCGGGTCCGGCGAATCTGCCCCGCGGTTTGACACTCCATAGCTATCCCCGGATACTCCAGGCGATCCGTGCTGGGTCGGCTCAGGAAGACAACCAGTCGCGCCGTTTGGGCACGGATTTACATAAGGAAGTTCGTCTGCCCTTGATCCAGATATGACCACTCCTCTGGATTTTAGCCAGTCGTCATAACCAAACCCCCTCGAACTAATAGATATTTTTCCGGCTGGAAATTTTTCAAAATCACTTAAAAACCGTGCCTTGATAGGGTCTTCTGCCATTACGTTTGGGTCTATAGCAACTGGACGGGAGCGTAGTCTCGATGCTGCAATTTCGTTTAGCGGGAAAACGCCGATAGCTTTACCATAGCTCCTGATCGTTGCTTCAGTGCCTTCAAAGAAAATATCGTTAGCGAAGATCACAGTGTCTTGGGTCAGAACCAGTTCCGACGGCAAGATAAGCGTGTCCGCGATAATCGTCCCTCCTTTGAAGGAACCGTCGATCTGTTTGCTCGAGAGGCCTTCGAGAAAGCCGTTGTGGTTTCGCAAATGATCTCTCCAGTTCTTTTCCAGCAGAACATTCGGCTCGAAAGGAACACCCGCATTAAGCAACATCTGCCGCAATCCGCGGAAATCCAATACTGCCCTTGCCTTGGTTTCCTTCCCGGTTCTGAATCGCTCCACCTCATCCTTGGTTGGCGGAGGAAATGTTCTCTTGCCTGCCGAAACTCCATCTGCCGCAGGTCGGAGAACGACGACGTCCAGCCTTTGTGGGGTTGCCGACTGCAACTCGGGTTTAGTCTGGGCTTCGGCAAAGCCTGCCAGCGAAACTAACACCAAGTTAAAGTTCAAAGCAAATGCCGCAAACGTCATCAGCATCCGATTAAGTTGATTCTTGTTCATAGGAGAATTCTGTGGTTCGAGTATTCAGAACTTTCGAAAATCAAAAGTTTTTCAATCGTAGCTCCGGGCTTTTTTTTTTGTCAAGACTTTTTTGCTCGAATGCAATAAAATGAACAAAAGTGGGTTCGAGTAATTTCCGACCGCCCCCAATTCGCTTCCTCGCGAATTTCGCATCGGCGAAATTTCTTGCTTATTGTGGAAAGTAACTACCCGCGCTCTTCCGGATAATAGATGAGCTCGACGATCTGCCCGCCGACGCCTTTGGTGTAAAAGGACGAAGTGCCATCGCGATGCGGCTTGATCCGACGGCCTTCTTTTTCCGCTGCGGCTTCGAGTTCCTCCATCGTTTCGACTCGCATCGCAATATGCGGCGGATGCTTTGAGCCCGGCGGCAAAAGCGCTATCCCAAAGCCCTTCGCATCGCGCACCATTGCCCAGTCATCGAACAGCGATTCGACCGAAAAGCCTAGCCGCTGGTATTCCGCGACATCCCTTTCCAGGTCATCGCTCTTTACCGCGATATGATCGACGGCTCCCGTAAACCTAACATCACTCATTCCGATCACCTCTATTTTGATTCTATCAAATGCTGAGCAGCTTTCGTCCGCGTCCGCAGTCTCGGTTATGATAGGCTTTTCTTTACTGAGGGTAGCTTTTTAGCTCCAACTCGCATCTCAAAGGCCGAAACAGTTCTTATGACCAAACGCGTTTTCCCATTGCTCATCGCCGCTTTCCTATTTGGGATCGGTTCAGTTTTCGAGCTTTGCGGCCAGACTTCATCAACGGAGTTTCACGAAGGAACTACTGGCTATTCGGTCGATTTCGGCGGGCGTCCGGATTACCGCGAGTATATTTCGTTCCAGTCCGGGGCCTATAAATTTTTGGGCAATGTCCTCGATTGGGAAGATTCGGTTGGTCGAATGCGCATCGCAAGCCTCTTCGTTGAACGAGACCGCCTCCTGCTTTCGCCGGCCCAGCGTCGCCAAAGCTATGCAGCTTTTTTAACGCACGCGCGAAAGGAAATGAGCAAAGATGGGCTGACGATCTCAGAAAGGCCGTTCAATTTCGCAGGATTTGCGGGAGTCGAAATGCGTTCGAGCGGCAAAGTTGAATTGATCGAACGGTCTTTATTTCTCAATGGTCAATTGGTGATTATATCGGCTTTCAGCGAGAAAACCGGAACGCTTGATGAACTCACAGCCCGCGTCGATTCGTTTCGCGAGTTGACCAGGAATGAGCGAATAATCGCCTTGATCGACGCGTACTCACCTTGGCCACTGCCGCGAACTACTCCGTCCGGTTTCGTATCGACGGACGTCTCAGAGAATCGGCTGAAAGGGCCAGTAGCTGCTGTACGCGAGTTCAAACGCAGGAATCCAAGGGATGAGCCGGAGTTTTCTACCGAGTATCGTTATGACAGAAATGGATTTCTTTTGATCGAAGTCGCATTTTCTGACGGCCTTCCGGAGGTGATCACGTCCTGGGGATGGGTCAATGGTAAGCGAGCAAATCGGCAAGCATCCGTAACTGCTTTTACCGATCCGCCCCGCTCCCCGTCCGGGCGAACGATCGTGTCCGGTGCATATGGCCCTGTCGATGGCGATGATATAGATCTGCGATATGGCGTAATGGTCGAGACCGAGTTCGATGACCTTTCCAGGCCCATTAAGCGAAAAAACATTTCGAATACCGGCGACATCGTTTCGATCGTTAACTACAAATACATTGGGAACATGATCGAACGCCATGAAACCGATGCGTCCGGCGGCTTTATGACTTCTTTACGCCAAGTCGTTGACGCAGATGGCATCATTATCCAAGAGATTTCACTGTCGGACAGAGGTGATCCGTCACTTACCCGTTTTTTCGAATACAAAAACGATGAACGCGGAAACTGGATCGAACGAACCGTTTACGAGGAAACCGGACGGGGCAGGACACGCAAAAGGCGTGTTGTTGAGATCAACACACGTGAAATTCAGTACCACGTTGATGAAAACAGGTCCGTTGCACGTCAGGAGACACATGATTTGAGAGAAGGCTGTTGTCGAGAGTTTTTATGAAACTTCGAATTTTCATACCATTAATCTTGACCTGTATTACGGCAGTGAGCGCCTTTTCTCAGGGGCAAACGGGCGAGGTACTCGTAACCGGTAAAGGCATCCGCATTACTGCGGGCGACCTTATACCAAGAACGAAGGCCGTCTATGATTCGGTTGCCGCATCCATCGCCGCCGGCCGCTCGCAGATCCTTTCGGGCTACCTTGCCGAGCAGTTGCTTGAGACCGAGGCGAAGGCTCGCGGCATTTCGGTCGAGGCACTTGAGCGGGAAGCTCTAGCCAAAGTTCCTGACCCTTCTGCCGAAGTAATTCAGCAGGTTTACGATGCGAACCGAGCCGCTCTCGGCAATAAGCCGCTCGCCGAGGTCCGGCAGTTGATCGTCGATTTTCTTCGTCGCGAGCCTGAGCAAAAAGCCTTGCAGGAACAGACCGACGCGCTCCAGAAAAAGTATTCGTTAACGCTACTGAAGAACGTCAACGCCGCCGACATCCGGCCTACGGACGCGATTGCCAGGCTCGGCGAAAGGCAGATCACCTATCGCGAATTTACTGAGGCGAATCGGCTCCGGCTCGCCGATGCCGCCGAGCACGTTTACGACGACCTCCACATCGCCCTTGAGGACGACGTTCTCTATGCCCTGCTTGCTCTTGAAGCAAAAGAGCGAAACACCGATGCAAGCTCGATCCTCGCCGCGGAGGTGACGAACAAGCTCAAGACCTTCGAGCCCGAGGAACGGCTCGACCTCGAGGACGCCCTTCGTCGTCGCCTCATCGCGAAATACGCCGTCCGCTACGTTTACAATCGCCCCGAACCGCTTGTCCTGAATGTCTCGGTGGACGACGACCCCTCATTCGGTCCGGCCGCGGCTCCGGTAACGATCGTGATGTTCAGCGATTTCCAGTGTCCGGCATGTGCCCGGACCCATCCGGAACTCAAACGCGTGATTGCCGAATACAACAACAAGGTCCGCTTCGTAGTCCGCGATTTTCCGCTCGAGAGTGCTCACCCAAACGCGTTCGAAGCTGCACTTTCAGCGAACGCCGCCCACCGCCAGGGCAAGTTCGTTGAATACATCGAAATACTGTATCGTAATCAGGAAGTCCTCGATGGTGCGAGCCTTCGAAAATATGCCGAAGAATTGAAGCTCGACCTCGCGAAATTCGAAGCCGCCATCGCTGATCCGGCCGCGGCCGCCGAAGTTAGAAAAGATCAGGCCGAAGGGCGCTCTTACGGCGTTGCCGGCACTCCGACCATTTTCGTCAATGGCGTTAAGGTCCATCGGCTGTCGGCCCCGGCCTTCCGAGATGCGATCGAACGGGCACTGAAGAAATGACTTTTATGAGACCTTTTTTTGTCCTGATGTTTGCCCTTGCTACTCTCGGGTGCGGCCCCGAACCGGGCGGCAGCAACAACGCTTCGCCTGTGAAAGCTACGGCGACCCCGACCCCGGCAAATACTGTTTCGACTTACACTTACGAGGTCGTCAATACATTTCCGCATGACCCTCAGGCTTTTACCCAAGGGCTTTATTTCCTCAACGGATTTCTTTACGAAAGCACCGGGCAGTACGAAGAATCAACGTTCCGCAAGGTCGATATCAGGACGGGCCGCGTCGTCGAGCAGCGAAAGCTCGGCGATGATTTCTTTGGCGAGGGCCTTACGTTCTTCGGCAACAAATTCTATCAGCTTACGTGGCGCGAAGGCACAGCGTTCGTTTACAACGCCGATATGACGCCCGCCGGCGAGAAGCGTTACCTTGGCGAGGGCTGGGGCCTGACCCACGACGACAAGAACCTGATAATCAGCGATGGCACGCACGTCATCCGCTTTGTCGATCCGGAGACATTTAAGACCGTCCGCACGATAGTGGTAAACCGCGAGGACGGACGGCCGCTGATCAATCTCAACGAGCTTGAATACATCAACGGCGAGATCTGGGCAAACATCTGGCACAGCGAAGAGCCGCAGATCCTTGGGCGTCCGAACCACATTGCCCGCATCGACCCCGCAAACGGCAAGCTGCTCGGCTACATTGATCTTTCGGGTATTTCGCCCGACGATGAACGCCGCGATAAGGAGAACACGCTCAACGGCATAGCCTACGACCCGGCGACCGAACGCATTTTCGTTACCGGCAAACGCTGGAGAAAGCTGTTTGAGATCAAGGTCAAACCGAAACAATAAATGAGCGGTTTTGAGGATAGATTCATGCTGCGGGCCATCGAGCTCGCCCGTCTCGGAATGGAGGCGAACCAGGGCGGGCCGTTCGGCTCGGTCGTCGTCCGCGGCGGCGAGATCATCGGCGAAGGCAATAACGAAGTGACCTCGACCAATGACCCTACGGCCCACGCCGAGGTCGTCGCCATCCGCCGGGCATGCACGCATCTCGGCTCGTTCGACCTGACCGGCTGCATTATCTACGCCTCATGCGAGCCATGTCCGATGTGCCTCGCCGCCATCTACTGGTCGCGTGCGGAACGGATCTACATCGCCTGCGACCGCCACGACGCGGCCCGAGCCGGATTCGACGATGCCTATATCTACGATGAGCTTTCCGCCAAGCCCAGTGAGCGTCAGGTGCCCCTCGAACAGAAACTCCGCAAGGAAGGCATCGCCGTTTTCGAGGATTGGATCGCAAAGCCCGATAAGATCGAGTACTAATCTGTGACTAATCAATATCTCCTCATCGCCGTAGCCCTCGTCGTCGGAGCCATGCTTCCGCTGCAGGTCGGCGTTAATGCAAAGCTTGCCGATTCGGTCGCGAGCCCGCTGCTCTCGGCGCTACTTTCATTTTGCGTCGGCACGCTCGCCCTTCTGACCTACGTCATCATCACCGGCGTGCCGCTCGCTAATGCCGCCAACGCAAAGAACGCCTCACCGATTGCGTGGGTCGGCGGCCTGCTCGGAGCATTTTATGTTGCGATGTCGATCATCCTTTTGCCGAAGCTCGGCGTAGCGATGACGGTCAGCCTGATCATCGCCGGGCAGATGCTGATGAGCGTCGTTATGGACCACTTCGGCCTGCTCGGCGTACCTGTTCGCGAGATAAGCCTCGCCAGAATTTGCGGCATCGTACTCGTCTTTGTTGGTGTATTATTGATAAAGCGGTATTGATCTGCCGCCTCGGAGGTTTCCCGTGCGCAAGCTCTCGCTCTTCTTCCTTATCGTTTTCGTCTTTGGGGTCGTCGAGTCCTTCGCCCAACAATACATTTATGACCTCAATGGCTTTCGCCTCCGGCAGTATCGCGAAGCCGTATTCAACGAGCTCGGTGAAGCTCCGCAAAGCGGAGCCATGGGCGACGACATGGAATATGAGGCTTACTTCCTGAGCGAAGAGCCCCTTGTTTACATGGTCTTCCAGTATCGGCTGCCCTATGACGGCCTGATCTTCAGTATCCAGATCACCGGCGACGACCCAAGCATAGACCTCGGTTTTCGCGGCCTACGTTTTGGCGCCAGCGAACAGGACGTTATCAAAGCTCTCGGCCAGCCGGCAAGGCGGATCGACGTCGGCGAGCGAGGCACACGGCTGGAGTTTGACAAGGCCAACTACTCCGTCGAGATCAATACGGAAAAACGCCTTTCGAGTATACGGATAATGGATGATGACGACGTCGTAGCACTCCCGGACCCAAAATCGATCCCGGCATTCAAGGACATGGTCAAGACGCTGACCTCCGGGACCAATGCCGAGATCTCCGAACTTCTCGCTCCCGATATGGAGCTTTACGTGGACGGCAAGGCGACCTTTTTCGGCCGCCGGCTCCGCACTGAGATCGCCTCCGATAGCTCAAAGATATTTTCAACGATCCGCGGGCTTTCGAAGGAAGTCGCCGCTGTCAATGAAACCAAACCCGAAGAATTCGAAGCGAATCTGCGGCTCCGGATGGGCGCGGACCCAATGCACGTCATCAAGCTAAAGAAGACAAAAAAGGTCCGCGAGATCGTGCTGAAATGGAACGGCCGACGTTGGCTACTTTGGGAGTTTGACGCAGGCCGGCCGATCGCCGAAGAAAAATTTGACGAAACCGCATACGTACCGCGAAAGCTTGCGGATTTCTCCGCCAAGCTCGGGCCGGAAGCCGAAAAAGATCCGAGGGCGGTCCTCTCCGGGCCGGATAAAAAACCGGTAATACTCATCCCGACCGATCCGAACCGTTCACGGGCACTTGTACGCTTTAGCGGCGAAACCCGGCAGTTGACCAAGGCGAGACGCGAACTGATCGAGTATTCGCTCACGATGTTCGGGCGCGACAAAGCGATTGCCGACAGCTACAAGACGGAGATCTCCGTTACCGAAGACGGCAAGACATATTGGCTGCTGATCGACTCGAAAATGCTGGAACGATTTCAGAAGGAGATCAAAAAGGGACAGTTGGTTCGGGTCTTCGTTAGCTGGATCGGAATTGCATTTGCGGGCGAGGAACGCGACCAGGCGCTCATGGTAAATGAGTTCGAGACGGAGGAACCGATCGGGCTGCCGGTCGCCGCGATCCGCGAGCGGCACTTCAGCCGAGAAGATCTGCAACTACCGCCGCGACCTCTTTACGGATCGCTTCCATCGAGCCGTTAGCGTCGATCACCCGGAACCGCTTAGGCTCCCGTTCAGCTATTCGCAGATAAGCAAGCCGCACGTTCGAGTAGAACTCTGCCGTTTCACTGTCCATCCGGTTTCGCGAGCCGCCCTCGGAGTCCCGGCCGCGAAGCCGATCAAGTGCCCGTTCAACTGAGATGTCAAAAAAGAGCGTAAGGTCGGGCTTTAGCCCGCCGGTCGCGAATTTCAATATCGATTCCACGGTCTTCTCCGGGAAGCCGCGACCTGCTCCCTGATAGGCGGCGGTCGCATCGGCGTAGCGGTCGGAGATCACGGTTCTGCCCTGTTCAAGGGCCGGTTTGATCAGGAGCTCTACGTGTTGGGCGCGATCGGCGGAGAAAAGCAGAAGTTCGGCACGCGGTGCCACGGTCTCTTCGGTTTCAAGAAAAGCCTCGCGGAGCCGACGCCCGAGCGGCGTTCCGCCCGGCTCTCGTGTCGTAATGATATCGAGCCCGCGGGCGCGAAGGTCACCGGCAAGCATACGCAGCTGCGTTGACTTCCCGCTTCCGTCGATCCCTTCTAAAGTGATGAACTTTCCGCGCAAAAAAGAATTACGAAGCTTCGCTCCGAGTCCCGTGCGAAATGGTGGAAACAGCGTGCTTAAAGACCAAAAAATCCTGCCCGCCCACATCGAACAGCACCGAGAACTTATCAAAGCTCTTGATCCGGCCTGTCAAAGTAGCACCGCTCAATAAATGGATTACTACCGTCGCTCTTTCGCGTCGCGCCGAGTTCAGAAATGCGTCCTGAATATTCTGGGCGGTCGGTTTTTCCATAGCATTTTCTCGTTTATCTGCTTAAGTTACGGGAAACTCTATGAGTATAACAGATTTTATGCAAGTCTCAAGGATTTCCTGTTAATTGTGCATTAAATTGATGCATTATACCGAATATTTAGTATCTATGACCAATTGACTATCGAGGTCAGCAGTTCTTTCAGAACACTTTCCTCATTTCCGAAGCCATTGATCCAATTGGCATCGGCTTCTTTCCGAAACCACGTCCACTGCCTTTTTGCATAGTTCCGGACGTCCTGCTTCGACTTTTCGATCGCACTCTCAAGCGTTCTCTCACCGCGCAAATACTCACAAACCCGTCTGTAGGCATGTGCCCCGAGCGCGTTCCCATATTGGTTTACGCCCTCATCCAGCAGATGTTTCACCTCTTCGACCAGCCCGTTGCGGAAATGGGCCTCGGTCCTTTGATTTATCTTTTCGTAGAGCGTCTGCCGATCCGGATCCAAGACAAAAAGCCGGATCCGAGAAGCAAATTCCGGCGGCTCCGCCCGCTCGTGCCATACCTCGGAGATCCGTCGTCCGGTCTGGAAGAAATGCTCTAACGCACGCATGACCCGCACCAAGTCATTCGCCTCAAACTCCGCAGCGGCCGCCGGATCGACCCCCTGAAGCATCCGGTACAAATGAGAGTTTCCGCGACGGGCGGCAATCTTCTTGAGACGTTCGCGGAGCAACTCATCGGTTTTCGGGCTTTCAAAAAGTGGTCGCCTGAGCGTTCTGAGATAAAAGCCGGTCCCTCCGACAAGGACCACGCTCTTTCCACGGGCCTCGATCTCGCGGATCTTCTCTGCTGCGTCGCGTGCCCAATCGGCGGCCGTGTAGTTCACGTTCGGATCAACGTAGCCGATAAGGTGATGCGGCACGCCCGCCATCTCTTCAGCCGTCGGCTTCGCGGTCGCTATCTCGATGCCGCTGTAGATCTGGACCGAGTCAAAATTGACGACCTCGCCGTTGAGGACCTTTGCGGCTCGGACGGCAAGAGCCGTCTTTCCGGAACAGGTCGGCCCGGAGATAGCTATGATCAGGTTGTTCGGACATGCGGACATTAGCGGAAGCGGACTCAGAACGCGGCTCTAAAAACCACAACCAAAAGAACGGCCGCGAGCACAATAAGAGCACCTTCGACCTGTTTGCGGGAAAATCTCATTTCATCTCAAATACAAGCGAAGGGTTCATCTTGAACTGCAGCATCTTTGCCGTTTCGCGGCCGCCATCGCCGCCCTTTCGCTGCATCGTGATCCGGCCGATCTTTAGATTTCCGCTACGGGTGATCTCGACCGGCCCGTCGCCGAAAAAGCGGATCGCGTCGTCTGCTGTCACGATCTTCCATCGGGTTTCGCGGCCCGGCTTCCAGGCGACCATGAAAAGGTCCGCTCGGCCGGTTCCCTCGCCCCGAAGCAGGTCGGCAACTATCTGCTCTTTGCGTGCCGAAAAGAAACCGACGACCGCGGCTTGGACTTCCTTTGACAGCTCGGTCAAAAACATCCGCTCCGGCCTTCGCGTCTTCCCGACCGGCGGGTCCTCGCCGACGAACAGCCTGAGTGCCGCGACGATTTCAGGCGGCATCTCCCACATCTTCGCGTATTGCCGCAGCCAGCGTTTGTCGATCTGATTGAACCCGTTTGGGCTGCTCACCAGCTTGATCGAGATGCCATGCCGCCGCCCTGCCCCGTCGCTCTTGGTCACGGTCACGACCACATCCGCCTTCTCGCCGCTCGGCTTCGCAGCCGTGACATCCTTGATCGCAGATGTATCGTAACCAATGGCCGTTAGCCACAACCGGGCGTCCGTATCTTCCCGCCAGTTGATGAACTTGTCGCGGATGTCATTCTCATTCCGAAAGCCGCCCTTCGCCGTCGCCGACCCACGCTCGACCGCCGCCGCCGGAGCCTGCGCACTCGCGAACGAGGCCGCAAGAAGCAGCACGATAAAGAGTGTGGCAAACCGCCCATTTTTTCTAATTCGGCTTTGCAATGAACTCTCCGATGCCGTTGAGCAGCATTTGCACGGCGACCGTGATCAGTAGCATTCCCATTAGCCGCTCGATCGCGACCAGGCCTTTCTCGCCGAGGAAGCGTGCAAAATAGCTCGAGAAATAAATGATCACCGCCGAAGCGAACCACGCGATTAGCACCGCAAGCAGCCATTCTGGCCAACGGCCGGGCTCGCGGCTCATTAGCAATAGCGCCGTCGCCATTGCCGAAGGGCCGGCAACGTAAGGAATCGCCAGCGGCACGATAAAGGGCTCGCCTTCGACGTCCTCCTCAAGCGAAGCGTCCCGCCGCGGGAAGATCATCTTCAAGGCGATGATCATCAAGATAATGCCGCCTGCCGTCGTCAGAGCGGTTTCGGAAAGCTGCAGGAGCCGCAAAAGATACTGGCCCAAGAAAAGAAAACCAACGAGCACAACAAGTGCGATCAAAAGTTCCCGCACGACGACCAACCGCTGCCGCTTCTTTTCGACCTTCTTAAGCGTCGTCATGAAGAGCGGGATATTCCCAAGCGGGTCCATCACGAGAAACAGCAAAAGTGCAGCGGAGAAGGTATCCATTGGGGAAATTGTAGCCCAAATCGAGTTCCTGTCGAATCCTGCCCGGACATGCGATTATCGAGATACTGCTATGGAATAGGCAAATATTGTACAATCGCGGTGTATGCGGCCAGGAGAAGATTTGATAACAGAGGGAATCGACGACCTTAATGCGGGTCGTGAGACCATCGCATCACTTCTGGTCTCGATTGGGTCACCGCGTCTCCGGGCACTTGGTTTTCCAATCAAGAAACAGATCTTCGAGCAGCCGGAACACCGGCTCTACCTTCTGCTTGCTGAGACAGACCCCGATTCAGCCCACTCACGTTACAATGCTCTGATCAGAAGACTGGTCAGTTTCGAGAGATCTGCTCAATGCGCGACCTGACAAACGCCGAAAAGATCGCTGACTTCATGCGTGTTTTGGGCCGCAAGGTTCGACAGCCGGCTCGGGTATATTTCACCGGCGGTACAACCGCAGTAATGATGGGATGGCGCGAAACGACGATCGACATTGACCTTCGATTTGTACCCGATCACGATGAACTCTATCGCGAATTACCCCATTTGAAAGAATCTCTCAGGATCAACATTGAACTCGCAAGCCCAGCCGATTTTATTCCACAGCTTCCGGGGTGGGAGGAGCGTTCTCGATTCATCGCACGCGAAGGTAAGCTCGACTTTTTTCATTACGACGCCTACAGCCAAGCCTTATCAAAGATCGAGCGAGGACACGAACAGGACCTCAAAGATGTCGAGGCTATGATTAGCTCAGGCCTTGTATCAAAAGAAAGGCTTTACGAACTGTTTAAAGCGATCGAGCCGGAATTGTACAAATATCCGGCAATTAATCCTCAATCGTTTGCCGAAGCTGTCGAACTTGTTGTGCGAATCGACTAACGAGTTCTTCCAGATCAATATGCTTTCGTCACCTCGACTCCGGTGTAGTAGTGCCGGATGATGTCGTCGAATTTCACACCCATTTTCGCCAGCCCGAAAGCTCCGTATTGGCACATGCCGACGCCGTGGCCCCAGCCGCGGCCGGTGAACGTATAGCTCGTAACGCGGTCACCCGAATAGCGCTTGTCGATCACAAATAGCTGCTCCCGTAGCCGAAGTGCCGAGCGGATCCGCCCGCCTTTCAGGGTCTTTGTGCCGTTCGAGCCGATGATCTCGATCTCGGTTGCCCGCCGCGAGTAGCCTCGAGTTTTGACGTTCACATCGTAGAGCGTCCCGATCCCGCGGACGTACCGCGAGAGCCTTTGCAGGACCGCACCGGCCGAAAGCGTCTCGCGCCAGTTGGTAAATGGCGACGCATTTTCCGCAACGGTCGGCGTGGTCGTCGGCACTATCTCGAGATACCAAACCGCCCCCGAGGCATCCGTCTGATATCGTACCTCCTCGCCGCCGACGAGTGCCGCTTCCTTTACCTGATACATCTCCGGCCCGAACTGCCGGAAGAGAAAAACGTCGGGCCTGACAGTCAACGACCGATCCGTCCGCCCGACCCGGAGCACGAGCTTTCCGTCGGCCGAGGGCCGCGTCGTCCCGCTCTGAAGCTGCGGCATCCATTTTTGCTTCTCGAGAACCTGTCGGATCAGCCGCAGCATCTTGCCACGCGAGAAGGGACGGTTCGGCTGCAATGTAAGGTCCGGCCGCAGCGTAAAATAACCATCGCGCATCAGCATCGCGATCTCCGCCCGGCGGTTCAACGGTATCTCGGCCGCGTCGTCAAAGGCCAGGTGGTAATTCACGTCCGAATCGCTCATCAGCGTGTCCGGCGCGCCCGGGGTGTAAAGAAAGCTGCTCAGCAACGCCGCAAGCTCGACCGGCTTTGCCGTGTTCGCGGTTACGTTCGGAAACGTCTTACCGAACCGCCCGGCGAGGTTGTTCATCCAGTTCGATATCTCGCCCGCCGTCGGAGCGTCCTCGAACCATTCGTCGCTCATCTGGTTTGCGGCCAGCGAAAATCCGTTTACCGCCAGCATCGACATCAGCCGGACGAGTTCAAGGTTCGCCTCGTCCCGGAGCTTTGCCGGCACTCGCGCGGTCCTAAGCATAAAAGGCTCAAAATGCCGCCGTCCTTCGAGCGAACACTCAACCCCGCGAAGATACGGCTCACTGTGGTCGAAAACATTCTCAGAGTTCTCGGTCCGCCCGCCGCAGGTCGAGGTGTAATAGGCCATTATCGGCTTGCCGTGAGTCGCGATCATCCCGGCCGTCTCACGGACAGCCCGCGTGCCCATCGCGGTCTCGATCGAAACGCCTTTGTAAACCTGCGACCAAACGTCCGCCCTTACGTCAAAACCCTGCGTCGCAAAGCCGTTGTTGTTCGCGACCGCATAGGTCCGAGCGGCGACCGCCTGGGCCTTCTGGGCCTCAAGTGCAGGCAACGAAAGCTCCGATGGCACTACCCCGAGCAAATATTCTTCAAGCGGAACGACGTTGACCACCGTCAACGACCCGCGAGAATTGACGAAAACCTCGATCTTGCCTCGATAGGCCTTGCCGTTTAGCCGCACCGGGTTCGACCGCTCATCAAACGAACCGAACGAGACCGCTTTGAGCGAGCCATATTTCGCCTCCGTGCTCGCACCGTTGACTATCACCTCGCGAAGCCCGGGCACAATGTCGTCGGCACTCGCCGCGGTCGGAGCGCTCGAGCCCGTGGGGCGGATCAGGCTCCGCACCTGCGAGCGGCCCGCCGTCCGAACCTGCTGCGAGAGCGCCACGGCATCGGGCGAAACCACAGTTCGCCTCTCGGTCCGAACCGCTACATCGGGAAAGCCGTTCTCGGCAAGTTTTGCTTTGAAGGCATCGGCCTCTTCCTTCGAGTCGAGCGGTTCGCCGATCCAAACCCGCCATGTGTTCGTCGCCGTGTCGATGCTGGCGATCGCCGTCTCGCCCGTTGCCTCGCGGACATCTTTCGCGATCTCGTCCGCCTCGCTCGAGGTCGCGATGTTTTGGATCTCGAAGATGAATTGCTCGATCTGGTCTGGCCGATATGCCCGGGCCGAGACCGTCACGCGGTTCGTCGCCAGAAACCGCTCCGGCTCGTCCGGCGAGCGGGCAACGAGCTGAGTATCCGGCGTCGTGATCGTCACCGAAGCAACGTTCGTCATCAGCCCAACGCGGATCAGCGGCTCGCCCGGCAAAAGTGGAAAGCTCAGAAAGCCTGCATTGGCAGGCAGAGCAACGATGACGGCGATGATAATGGTGAAAAACAGCTTCTGAGGTCGCACATTCCAGATAATACCAGATTTTCGCACGCGCAATTAAGCATTATCGGGCGAAACCTAATCCAGCCAGCGTGCGAACTCGCAGGTATGACCGCAACCGCAACCCCTCGCTTCGCCGAACGCTTCCCGACCGACATCGCATCTATCCTCGACCGCGTCGAGCAGATCGACCCGATCCGCTACGCCCAAACCCGAAATTATCTTGATGGTGCGGTCACTCGTCTTTCGCCTTATATTTCCCGCGGTGTCATCTCAACGAAGTATGTTTTGCTGCGGATGGTCGAACGCGGCTTCGACCCGCGGCGGATCGAAAAGTTTGTTCAGGAACTCGCCTGGCGTGAATACTATCAGCGCGCCTGGCAGGTAAAGGGCGGCGAGATCGACCGTGACCTTCGTTTCCATCAAGAAGGCGTTCAGAACACCGCGGTGCCGAGTGCTCTTGTTAACGCCTCGACCGGCATCGAGGCGGTTGACGCAGCGATTGAGGAGCTTTACAAGACCGGCTATATGCACAACCACGCCCGGATGTACACGGCCGCCATCGCTTGCAATATCGGCCGCAGTCATTGGCGTGAACCGGCCCGCTGGATGTATTACCACTTGCTCGACGGCGACTGGGCGAGCAACGCAATAAGCTGGCAATGGGTTGCCGGTGCGGCGAGCTCGAAGAAGTATTACGCCAACCAGGAAAACATTAACCGGTATTGCCGGACGCGGCAGAGCGGCACTTTCCTCGATGTCGATTACGCGGATTTTGAGGAAATGCCCGTCCCCGAGGTTCTGCGGCCAACTGTCGTTCCCGAGCTTGAAACAAAGCTCCCGAAACCGTCTGATATCACACTATCGCCGGGCCACCCGACACTTATCTACAACAGCTACAACCTTGACCCGGCGTGGAAGAGCGGAATGGACGTCAACCGCATCCTGCTGCTCGAGCCCTCACATTTCCGGCGATATCCGGTCTCGGAAAAGGTGATCGAGTTCGTCCTCGCCCTGGCCGGCAACATCCCGGATATTCAGGTCTTTGTTGGCGAATTCGATGACCTGGCTGCAACGGTCAGCGGGTCGATCATCTTTAAGGAGCATCCACTGAGCCGCCACTACCGCGGAACGGCCGAGGAGCGCGACTGGATGTTCGGCGTGGCGGGATATTTCCCGTCGTTTTTTCGTTACTGGAAAAAATGCGAGAGCGAACTTGCGGGCGCCCAGCTTGCTTTAGGATTCTAGAATTATGCGGATCGATCACGAAAAACTTGCCGGGCTCGACCGGATCTACCGGCTGAACATTATCAACTCCGTCTCCGGCATTAAGCCCGCGAACCTAATCGCGACCCGCTCGGCCGACGGAATTTCGAACGTTGCGATCTTCAGCTCCGTTGTCCACCTCGGCAGCGACCCGGCATTGCTGGGCTTCATCGTCCGCCCGGCCGGCAAGCTTCCGCGAAACACTTACGAGAACCTTCTCGAGACCGGCGAATACACCATCAATCACATTCACCCGGCGATCATCGAGCGGGCACATTACACCTCTGCAAAGTTTCCGAAAAACGTAAGCGAATTCGAACGCTGCGGCCTGACGGAAGAATACGCCGAGGGTTTCTCCGCACCATTCGTAAAGGAAAGCACGATCAAGCTTGGTATGCAGTTTGAAGAGGAGATACCGATCCGCCGTAACAACACGACGCTTATCATCGGCTCCGTAAGGATTGCCATCATCCCGGACCACGCCGATTCCGGCGAAGGCCACCTCGACCTCGAGGCAACCGAAGCCGTTGGCATCTCCGGCCTTAACTCCTACTATCGCCTGACAAAGCTCGCCCAGTTCCCTTACGCCCGCCCGGACCACATTCCCGATCTCCGGTGATCATTTCTCGAGTGTATTGAAGATGAACGGGAACGTAGCCCAGGTTTGGCCGCGGTGCTGTGGCCGAAAGGCGAAAAGCACAATGCTGCCTTTACCATAAGCCGCCTCGAGCAGGGCCGGCTTGGCGTTGATCATCTTCTCGCCGAGCATCCAGCCGGACATCAGTGCGTCGCGGTTCGCGTAGTAAGCGACCGCCCGAATACGGCCGACCGGAGCGACGGACTCACCCGTCACTTCAAACGCGGAGCTGTTCGTAAAATAAGCCGGCGTTTCCTCGAGTGTGTTTTTCGCGAGCGGATGACGAAGATCGACCTCGAGCTTGACGATCGAACCGGGGTTGTAAAATTCGCGGCGGTTTACGCCTGCCAGAATGTTCTTGATCGGCAACCCGAATTCCTTTATCACCGTCCCGCACGAGGCATCAAAACAAACAAGCCGGCCGCCGTTCTCGACCCAACGCTTCAGATTCGCAATTCCCTCCGCACCCATTCCTCCGGTAAATTCCTCCGGATAGCGGTCGGCAGAAAGCCCGCGGAGCAAGCCATTCTCGCTTATCGAGGGCAAAAGGAGGACGTCGTATTTTGCGAGGTCGCCGGAGCGCATTGCCGGGTCACCTACCGAGTCGTACTTGATCTGATGTGTATCGAGCACGAGCCGCGTCCAGCCCTCGTCCATCGAGCCTGCCCAGCCTTTGTAAAGTCCGATGCGGGCCGGGTTCTTTAGCGGATTAGGTACCTTGGCAAAGGGCTCCTTCGCCGGCCCGAGGTTCATAACGGCCCGTGCCTGATCGATGCTGGTAACGGGCTTCAGCGTGTTGCGAAACTTCTCAAGATCTTGGGTGTCCCAAACGACATCCGACTCGATGCCCATCTGCAGCGGCAGCGTCCAGCCGGCCACGTCATACGGAGTGTCGGGCGTTCCATCGGCTCCGATCCGGTCCGGATAGGTCTGCCGCTCGAAAAGGCTAAGGACATTTTGCTTTTTCGGCTGGTTCACGAAGACGATGAAGCTCCCGAGCGGCATTTCGTGATACTCGTCGATGGCTTTGTCGTGTTTAAACCAAAGCTCGCGGGTCATCTGGTGAACCTCGATGCCTTGCCACATCAGTATCTGCAGAAAACGTGCGATGGTCTCCGTATTCGGCTGCCCGGCGGTCATCACGTAAGCCTGCGGTTCATCCGGCAGCGGCTTGAGCGTCGCCCGGTTAAGCTCCAGAAAATTCTTCAAGTAATGTTCGCGATGCTTTGCCGCCAGCGTCAGCAGCGAACGGCTGGCGATCATTTCGATCTCGGCAATGTCCCGCGGCCGCCAAAGACCGCCTTCCCAAGGGTTCGGGTGATTTATTGCCGGCTCAAGCGGAGAGCGAAGCCCGCGGACCGGCCGCGTTTCCTTGAGCCGATCCTTCGTGATCGTAACGGGCGTCATCAGGTCAGCGCTCGCTGCTTCGGAGAGAATGCCGATCGAGTTGTGATAATAAGGCGCCGTGCGAAAACCGCCGTGCCACCACATATCGAACGTCGTGTTGGTCGCAACGCCGCTTATCCCGGCCGCTTCAAGATCCGCGGCCATCTTGTATCCGACGAGTCCGACCTCGCGGACGATCGAAGGCGGAATTCGCGGGTTCGGCGGATCGTGGAAGGGCGGGATCACGAACCTCGGCCCGAACTGCCCCATCTGATGGACATCAAAAACGAACTGCGGGAACCATTCCTGCCAATAGAGCTTGGTGATCGCCTGCGTTTCCTTCAGGTTGAGCATGAACCAATCGCGGTTGTTATCATGCCCGGCGTAGTGGTGATAAAGCTCCGGCGGAACGGTGCCTTCGCTCTTTGTCCCAAGCGTTTTGCGGTACCAATTGGCGACGATATCGATGCCGTCCGGGTTCGATGAAGGAATCAGAAGCAGTATGGTGTTCTTTAGGATCTCTGCCGTCTCTGCATCTGTTTTGGTCGCCATTTCATAAGCGAGGTTCATCGACATCTGGGAGGCGACGATCTCATTCGAGTGGATCGAGCACGAGATGGAAACGATGGTCTTGCCCTCGCGGAGGTAGAGCGATTCTTCGTCGATGATGCCGTTCGGCACGATGGTTCGCGGATCGGCAAGCTTTCGATTGATGTCGCGGTAGCGGTCGAGCTCGCGGATGTTCTCTTCGGACGAGATAAATGCAACGATCATCGGGCGGCCGAGCGTCGTCTTGCCAAACTCCTGAACTCGAACACGCGGGCTCGCGGCGTCAAGCTTCGTAAAGTAATCCCGAATCTGTGTCCAATCGGCTATTGTCCGGTCGTCCGTCGGGTGAAACCCGAGAACCGACTTCGGCGTCGGTACTTGTGCGACAATCGCAAGAGAAAGAAGTAGAATCAGACCGCAGAGCCTGAGCATGGCACTACCGCGAAAAAGTGATGGCTTGGTCATCGTTTTTGTAAAGTAAAAGAAAAGAATGCCGGAAGTTAAAGCCCAACCTGCCCGACGTGATACTGCCGAACTCGCCTTTGACGAGGCGATCCGCGAGAACAAAAAGCTTTCGTTTCCTTTGCAAGAGTCTAGCAAATCGCGTCTTGCGGGAAAACTTCGCTATTGGTGGTCATGGTTCGTTGCCGGGTCGCTGCTTCTCATCATCGGGCCGCCCTCGCTGATCGTACTCGGCATCATCAACAAGAAAATGTGGCTTTACCCGATCGCTCGCTGGGGTGCGGCCCAATGGCTTCGTGCCTGCGGTGCACGGATCGTCGTCCGCGGCGGCGAGCATCTGCCCGAGGGCGAATCGTTCGTCTTTGCCTCGAACCATCGCTCGTATCTGGACACCGCGACGCTATTTTTCTACACCGGCAAAAAGCTCGGGCTCGTTGCCAAGAAAGAACTCCTCGCTGTGCCGATACTTGGCCAGGGAATGCACTACGTCAACATCTTTGCCATCGACCGCTCTAACCCTGAAAAGGCTCGCCGCTCGATGGAAAAAGCCCGGAAGACGATGGAAAAGGGCTTTTCGTTCGGCGTTTTCGTCGAGGGGACACGGGCGATGCCCGGCGAGCTTTTGCCATTCAAGAAAGGTGCGTTTCACCTCGCCTTGCAAACCGATTCACGCATCGTCCCGGTCGCGATAAAGCATACGGATGTGATGATGGGAAAGCGGACCGGCGTCGCCTACGCAGGCACGATCGAGATGGTTCTACTTCCGCCGGTCGAGACAAAAGGCCGAGAATTGATGGACATCCTTACCGAAACCCGGCGAGCCGTCGCCGAGGAACTCGCAAAGAGGTAAGGCACCGGACCGAAGCCCGATGCCTTTGTCAAACGTCATCCTGCCACCCGCTTAATTCGTGTCGTCGTCTTCGAGAATCCGAACCTCGGTACGTCCGAGCTTATAGTCAGTATATTTGACCTTCATCCGCATCCGAACGGAATATCCGTTATCAAAAACAAGCTCATCATCGGCGTAAGAGTACGACGGGAACCAGTACTTGCCGTCAACATTCTCCCGCCAGGTCTCGACAACCGGAAACTTGTTCTGCTTTGTTTCAGGAAGGCCCTTGCCCTTTGATTTTACGATCATCAGGTCGCGGTCATCTACCCAAACTCGGCCGGTAAAGAGACGCTGGCTTGTCTTCTTCGGGTTAGGAATCACCTTCGGCGAAACGTCAAACACATAGAGATCGAGCTCATCGATCTTTTCTTTGCCAAGATATGTGAAGTTGTATTCCGCGACGGCCGATGGTTCGAGAGCGAAGGGGTTGACGCCGCCGAGGTCTTCGATATCCTCGGGCGTAACACTAATCTCTGTCAGCGTTGAAACGGGAAAGAAAGTTATCCGCTCAAAGCGGCGACCGTCGCCGGTAAAGGTCATGAACGAATCGCGGCGATAAACGCCCGTCACCTGACCGCCCATGCCGATCGTCTGTATCTCGGCCGAACGGTTGAAAACATAGTCCATAAGCGCCTGACGGAACATGAACTCATTGTCGGTGAATTTCTTGATGATGCGGTCGATTTCCGGCTTCGGGAGGTCGGCTTTAACGATCTTCGATTGCGAAATTTGGGCCGGCGCAACCGAAGCAAGAACCACGACCGCGAAGGTGAGAACCGACGACCGCAGAAAAACAGCCAAAAACTGAGACTTGATGGATATCATAAGCTTTGCCCCGAATCTCTTTTGATGCAGCCATTGCGGCGGAAGTTGACCGAATTTCGACTGATAACGATCTACTTCTGCGGCGGCCGGCCCGGCCGGAGTTCGACCTTGCTCGGAAGTGCTCGCTCGGGCATCGCAAGCAGGTCCATTACGACCTGAGCGATGTCGGCGGGCTGGAGCTGCCACATCTTTTCCTCGCTCGGCATATCGCCGCCGAAGGCCGTATTTACGCTGCCGGGACAGATATAGCTGACCTTTATCTTATCGTGGCGAACCTCCTGCATCAGAGCTTCGCTGAAGCCATTGAGGCCAAATTTCGACGCGTTATAAGCCGCCATCCGCGGATGAGCATTCTGCCCGGCAAGCGAAGAGACGTTGAAGATATAACCGCCGCCGCGGTTCTTGAGCATCGGTATCGCGTAATGACAGGCGTAAAACACGCCGTAAAGATTCGTCTCGATGGTCTGCCGGAATTCCTCGCCCGAAAGCTCTTCGACCGTCTTACCGAAATAGCCGATGCCGGCGTTGTTTACCAGAATATCGAGCCCGCCATAAACGCGTTCGCATTCCGCGAGCATCATCCGCACCTGTTCCTCGCTCCGAACATCGCACACCTCGCCGGCAGCTTCGCCTTTTTGCGAAAGCCGTTCGAGAGCTTGCTTCAGGTCGCGCTTGTCGCGGCCACAAATAAAGACACGAGCTCCGGCTTCGACAAACCGCTCGGCGATCGCAAAGCCGATGCCCTTCGTCCCGCCGGTGATCAAGCAGACCTTGTTCTCAAGCTTCATTGTTAATCTTTAAGTACGAAAACCGGACCCCTCTTTCGATGAAGTTCCTTCCAGACAATGGTGAGATCTCCATACTCATCTTGTCCTGCGATCTTGAATGCAAGCAAAAGATCCATCTCGCCGGGAGTAAGTGCGATGCCGCGTCTGAAACCGTAAGCGACGATACGAAGCCCGTAGACCTTCCCAACCCGCGGCCAAGTCGAGGTTGTATAACGAAATCCGCCATCGCTGATCCCGGGAGCCAGCTTCTTACCGATCTCGACCACCTCATCAAATGACTTTGCCCGAACGAAACTCGCAAGAAAAGGCATTCCCGGCGTTTCTGCCGTAACAGAGGCAATGTCTTCGGTTTCAAGTTGTGTAAAGATCAAGTGCGAGGCTGCCGCAGTGCCAATGATCTTGCCCTTAGTGTAAGAAATGTCACCGAGCCAGGCCCCAAGTTCTTTCTCGCGGAAAGAAAAGGTTGAAGTTTGCCAGAATATCGCTTGCCTTTCTTCTTCTGCAGCGACCAATTCGTCGGCTAGCGAGTCTTTCTCGGGTCCATCGCCAAGAAGCTTGAAGACGCCTGTTCGGCGGGATTTAAGGAACCCAGCGTAATCGCTCTTAACGTCAGGAGATATCTCCAATCTCGCCTTTAACGCAGTTGGAATCGGAACCGGTGGCCGACTATACGACCAACCAAGCCCATCACCCGGACGAAACGGCCCTTGGGTTCTGCGCAGATAATCGCTCATCTGCCGATCACGCTCGGCCTTATCAGCAGTATCCTGCCCGGGCGTGCGCGGCGGCGACCCTTGGGCAGCGACGAGCGATGAAAAAAGAAAAAACACTCCAACGGCCACGAGAAAATTGAAGCCAAGCGCCGAAATCGATCCGGAGCGAAGTCTATTGAGAGATACTGCCATTAACTCCTCCAAGTCTTAGATCTACTGAAAACGCCTTACGGGCGTTGCCCTATTATAGCCGCACGTGTCAAGACCGATCAGAGAGCCTTCTTCAACAGCTCATTTACGACCTTCGGGTTGGCCTTGCCCTGCGAGGCCTTCATCACCTGGCCGACGAAGAACCCGAAGAGCTTTTCGTTGCCGCCGCGGTATGCCGCGACCTGTGCCTCATTTGCCGCGATCACCTCTTCAACGATCTTCGCGATCGCCCCTTCGTCCGAGACCTGCTCGAAGCCCTTTTCGGCGATGACCTCGGCGGCCGTCCGGCCCGAGGCAAACATCTCAACCAAAACCTCTTTCGCCTGATTATTATTGATCTTTCCGGCGTCGAGCGTCTTTATCAGCTCGGCAAGGCCATCGGCCGAAACGGGCGATTCGGCCGCCGTCTTACCGGCGTTGTTCAGTTCTCTGCCAAGCTCGGAAAGGATGTAGTTCGCGGTCGTCCGCGGGTTGCCCGAAGCCTTTGCCGCCGCCTCGTAAAACTCCGCCAGCGAGCGGTCAGCAACGAGCTGCGAAGCGTCCGCATATGAAAGCGAATACCCCTCCATCAGCCGGTCCCGCATTGCATCCGGAAGTTCCGGCATCTCGCCCGTAACCCGGTCGATAAACTCGGCCGTCACCCGCAGCGGCTGCAGGTCCGGCTCGGGAAAATAGCGGTAGTCGTGTGCGTCCTCTTTCGAACGCATCACCCTCGTTTCTTGCTTCGCCTCGTCCCAGAGCCGCGTCTCCTGGTTAACGCCTTCGCCCGATTCGTGTGCCGCGATCTGCCGCTCGATCTCAAACTCGATCGCCTTTTGCATAAAGCGGACCGAGTTCAGGTTCTTTAGCTCGACCTTGTTGTTGAAGCTACTCTCGCCTACTCGCCTGACCGAAACATTCGCCTCGCAGCGAAGGTTTCCCTTCTCCATATCAGCATCGCTCGCCCCGACCCACTGCAGCACGCGGCGGACGTGGTTGACGTAATCGTAAGCCTCCCAGGACGAGCGAAAATCCGGCCCGGTAACGATCTCGCCGAGCGGCGTTCCTGCACGATTGAGGTCGATGTATGAGTATTTGTCCGTTTCCGGCAAGCCTTCGTGGACGTTCTTGCCCGCGTCCTCTTCAAGGTGCATCCGGACGATCTCGATCGTCATCGGCCGCCATTCGCGGGCATGGCCGTGGTCGTCGCGGTCGGCGGTCATTATCGTGAGCTTGCCGTTCGCCGAAAATGGCCGGTCGTATTGCGAGATCTGGTAGCCCTTCGGCAGGTCAGGATAGAAATAGTTCTTGCGGGCAAAGATCGACGTCTCCTGTATCTCAAGCCCAAGAGCGAGAGCCGCCCTAGCACCGAGTTCGATCACCCGCCGGTTGAGCACCGGCAATGCACCCGGCAACCCCAGACATACCGGACACGTGTTCGCGTTCGGTTCGCCGCCAAATTCGACCCGGCAGCCGCAAAAGATCTTCGTCTCCGTTGCGAGCTGCGTGTGGATCTCCATTCCGATAACTGCTTCCCAGCCGTTTTTCATATATTGCGACGCCCGCTAACAAAGCAAAAGATGCGGGCTATCTAGAAATAATAGTCCGCATCTCGCCATGTGCAAAGTTGTTCTCGTCCGTAGCCTATCGTGGCGGCCTTGGAGCCCGGATCCGAAACGCCGGCCGCGGCCGCCCGAATCGCGGCGTGTAAATATAACTCGAACGCCCGCCCGGTTCGTAGATAACACCGCCCGGCGTTGCCCGCCAGACGACGCCCGGCCGCGCCCAATATCGCCTATTGCGGTATACGGGATAGCCATAAACGCCGTAGCCAACGACCTGTTGCCGGCCATTCTCAATGATCACGACCGAACCTTCGCGTTCGGCGGCAGCTCGCGACGCCATCGCCGCAAACTGTTCTCGCTGAATCCTTTCGGCACGAAGCCGTGCGGAAAGCTCATCCCTTTCGTGGGCAGATTCGGTCCGCCGCCGTTCGAGTTCCTCGGGCGAGGGCAGGCCGAGCCGTTCGTAGTTCTGCCGATACTGCCGTTCGGCCTCAAGCCTCTCGGATCGAAACTTCTCGAGGTCGGCATTGGTCACCGTCCGCGTTTGGGCCTCGGCCGAAAACGGAGCGAGCATCAGACCAAATAACAACAGAAACAAGCACTTCCTCATAGTTTCACCTCGGTTAAAGAGATGATATCACGCTCCGCCGGGTTGCGGACGATCAAAATCCGAAGCTCACGCCTGCCCGTGCGTTGCGCCCGGCCGTGCGAAAGCCATTCTCGAAATACTCATTGTCAAAGACGTTCTCGACCGTCCCAAAGACCCGCAGGTCGAAGCGTTCTTTGTTGAGCTTAAACGTATATCCGGCCGTCAGGTCGCCGCGTCGGTTGCCGTCAAAGCGATAAACGTAGGTCGAGAACGACGAATTGCTGAAGATCGGTGCAAGGTATGACGACGAAACTAGCAGATCGAGATTGACCCAGAACCGCTCGAATCGCTGCGTCGCGACCAGCGTGAACTGGTGCTCCGGAATGCCGAGCGTTTCGATCACGCCGCTTCCCGCGACCTGCGGCTGGCGCTGCAAACTCTTCGTCAGAGTGTATGAGCCAAAAAGCTCGGTCGAGGCGGTCGGAGCGAAACGCCCGCTGAACTCGCCGCCGCGGGCGATGCCGCCCTTTTGGTTAATGTAGCCGCCAAAGGGCCGCGGTGTCGTGCCGATCGCGGGCACCACGTTGCCGTAGCCGATCGTATCGGTCAGCTGCGTGTAGAAATAAACGGCCGAGAGCCGAACGCGGTCGCCTGCGATGCTTTGCTCGACCCCGCCATCGTAGGCGATCGAACGCTCGGGCTTGAGTCCCGGATCGCCGAGAGCGACGAATCGAGGCGTGCCGAATGAGTTAAAGAAAGTCCCGAACCGCTCGTAAAGCGACGGAACGCGATAGCCCGTGCCGACGTGGGCCCGAAGCTTCGTCCCGCTCGAACGGAAAAAGTACGAGGCCGCCCCGTCGAAGGTAACAGCGGCCGGAATGTCCGAAACTGCAACGCCCGAATACGGCGCGTTCGCGAGGCTGAACCGCGGCGAGCCGAGCCCGAAGAATTGCGCCCGGAAGCCTCCGGCGATCTGCAGCCGCTCGTCGAAAAGGCTGATGAGGTCGCGGGCAAAGAGCGTACTGCTCTGTTGGGTAACACGCGTGTCGAAGTTGCCCGTGCCGAGCGGCGTAAAGCCTTCGTTGCCGAATCTTTCGTGCTCGAACTCGTAGCCGAACTTGATCGTGTGATATTTCGGCACCCATGTGACGGCCGCGTTCGCCGTCTGTATCGTGCCGTCAAAGATCGAGGTCGAGGCCGATTGGAACCCTACGCCTAGCGGGCCGTTCTCGTTCTTGCGCGAGGTGCGAAGCCCGGAGTAATTCGCCGTAAAGCTCATATCCGGCCGCAGGATCTGCGTCAGCGAAACGTGGCCGAGGAAGAACTGCGACTTTTGCACGGCGTCCGGGTCGTCGGCATCGGGTGTGAAGTTGACGCCCGCCGCGGCGTCGATGATCCCGAGGTTCGTGGCCGGCGGCGTGCCTAGTGTGTCCGGGTTCGAGTTCAGCCGCACGTAAGCATCGGAGACAAAAAACCGGCCTGAGATGTTCGTCGCAGCGGTCGGCTGGAAGAGCAGCCTGCTTTGAAAATTGGTGTTGAATGCGTCGTCGCTGCCGTCAATGCCCTTGGTGTAGGCCGTCCGGGCGAGGGCGAGATTGAAGCCGAACTTGCCGTTTTCGGTGCCGTCAGAAAAATTGCCGCGAAACCGTTGCAGCCCAAGTCCTCCGGCGGCGTAAGAAAGCTGTCCGTTCGGGCCGGGCCGCGGCGTCGGCGTAATGAAATTGACCGTTCCGCCGATGGCGTTCGTCCCGTAAAGCGAACTGCCCGAGCCGCGAAGTACCTCGACGCTCGAAACGCTCGTCAGCGTCAGGTCGCTCAAGAAAGGCGTCGCGTCGCCGGTGATCGCCGAGGCATCGCGGAGCCGCACGCCATCGACGAGCACGGCCGTGTCCTGATTCCGCAGCCCGCGTGTCTTAATGTTCGCCGTCCGGCCAAATCCGCCAAGTTGCTGAATGCGAAAACCGGGTATCGACCGCAGCGACTCGACCAGCGAAAAATCCGCCCGCTCTCGCATCTCCTGCCCGCTGATCACATTGACGGTCTTGGAGACCTCGTCGATCGGCTGAGGCGAATCCGCCGCGATCCTTACAGTAACGCTTGCCGAGAGCAGGGTCGGAGCGATCGTAAGCGTGATGTTGGTCGTCTCGCCTGAACGAATTCTAACCGTCGCGAACGCCTCCATATCGGAAATCTTCGAACTCGCCGCGTAAACGTCATACTTCCCGGCCGGCAGCTCGTCGAAAGCGAACTTACCCTCCGCGTCTGCAACGGTCGTGAACCGCTCCCGAGATCCGCCCTGCCTGCGGACAATAACTTCCGAATTTCCGGGCTCGGCCCCAATGACCACGCCGCGAAGACTGCCGGTTTCGGCCGTTTGCTGTCCGAACCCGACGCCAAAAAGAACCAATAACAAACCTACCGAAAAATACCTTTTCATCATCACGCCCTCTTCTGCCCACACGCAGAATGGTTTGAAAGCCAAAGCGGCCGGGCGATGTTCCCGACTTTGACGGTTGCGTGGGCAGCGCCGGATTTTCACCGGGCTTCCATAGCAACGGCCGCCATTCAATAGACGTTCGTCACAAGAACGCTCCCACTCGCCGGACTCCTATCCAGCAAAACTCTGACGCCGAAAACTTCGGCGATATTCGCCTCGCTGAGCACTTCTTCGGCGCTTCCGGCGGCGAAAAGCCCGCCGCGATGCAGAAAAATAAGCTCATCGGCAAACTCGGCGGCGAGATTCAGGTCGTGCGTTATCACGACCGCCGCGAAGCCCTCGGCGTCGCACCGGCCGCGGACGAGCCGGAAGATCATCGCCTGATGAGCGAGGTCGAGATTGGCCGTCGGCTCATCAAGCAAGAGAATTTTCGCCTCCGTCGCAAGCGCCCGTGCGAGCACAACTCGCTGCCGCTCGCCGCCCGAAAGCTGATTCATCAGCCGCGTGGCGTAATTCTGCAGGTCGCAATCGGCGACTGCCCGCTCGGCGACCGCGATGTCCTCCGCACGCTCCCAGCCGAACGCTCCGCCGTGTGCGAACCGCCCCGAAAGCACAAAATCGAGCACCGTAACGGGAAACTTCGTCTCATTCTCCTGTGCGACGACCGCGACCCGCCTCGCCGCCTCTCGCCGCGATAGCTCCGCCAGCGGCCGCCCATCGAGCACAACGCTTCCCTCGGCCACCGGCAGCGTCCCATTGAGCGCTTTCAGCAGAGTCGTTTTGCCCGCACCATTCGGCCCAAGCAAGGCGACCATCCGCCCTGCGGAAAGGCTCAGCGAAACCTCGCGAAGCACATCGCACGGGCCGTAGCGAACCGAAATGTTGCGAGCTTCAAGCATCCTATGACCGCCGCAGTAAAAATATGAACAACGGAGCGCCGATCAACGCCGTTATCGCTCCGACCGGAAGTTCCCGCGGGGCGATCGCCGTTCGTGCGACCGTATCCGCGAGCACGACGAAGATCGCTCCGGCAAACGCCGACATCGGCACGACCAGCCGGTTGTCGCTCCCGACGACGAGCCGGACGATGTGCGGCACGATCAGCCCGACGTAGCCGACCGAACCGCTCGCCGCGACCGAGGTGCCGACGAGTACGCTCGCCATTCCGAAAACGATGATCCGCACGCGGCCGATCTCAACGCCGTGGTCGAAGGCGTCCCGCTCGCCGATCATCATCAGGTTCAGCGCCCGAGCCTGCGACGTCAGCAGGATCGTTCCCGCGACCGCCGCGGCGAGCGTCAAGTAAAAGCCGTTATACGTTGCCTGCGAGAGGTCGCCGAGTAGCCAGAACGTATAGCCGCGAAGCCGTGCGGCATCAAGCAAACTTGTCAGCAGAACGATGACGGACGAGAGAAACGTCGTCACGATCACGCCCGAAAGCACCAACCGCTCGACGTTCATCCCCGCTTTGCTCCTCGCCATTTGATAGACCGCAATGGTCGCGATCGCCGCACCGGCAAAAGCCATTACCGGCCTCGCACCCGCAACATCTCCCAACAGCACGAACGCCAGAAGCGTCCCCAACGCCGCTCCATTCGAAACCCCAAGCAAGTAAGGCTCGGCCAGCGGATTCCGCAGCAACGCCTGCAGCGAGGCCCCGGCCAATGCAAGCGATGCCCCAACGCACGCCCCGAGCAGCACCCGAGGAATACGGATATCAAGAAGGATCGCCCGGCCCTGCTCGTCCGGCGAAAAGACCGAAACGCTCTCGCTCCCGACCGAAACGGCCACCGCCAAGGCCGCCGCCAGCCCCGCGATGAGCAACAGAAAAATGTAGTTCGCACGTTTCAAAACGTAATGGTTAAAAAACTAAAAACTCTTACCTATGAACTAGAAACTATTATGAAATGAACAGTTTTCCGTTTCGAGTTTTCAGCTTTTAGTTTCCGGTCGGCTCCTTCCTAAATAGAGTCGCAAGCTGCTCGAGCGCCTCAGCCAGTCGCGGGCCGGGCCGCGAAAGAATGTCGGCATTCACACGGTAAACGCGGCCGCTCCGCACCGCCGCGGAGTTCTTGAGTGCATCGTTCGGTTTCAGGTTGTCCGGACTGTCCGAGAGGATGATCACCTCAGGGTCGAGTACCAAAGCCGTCTCCTTGCTCAGCTTCGGATAGCCGCCGGGAATGTCGGCTGTCACAGATCTACCGCCCGCTCGATCGATCAACTCGGTAATGAACGAATCCCGCCCGATGGTGAAAAGGTCAGCCTCTGATATCTGCAGCAGAACGCGAACGGGGCGTTCAGGCTTTTGACGCCGCTCGACCGCCGCCACTCGGTTCTCGAAATCGATCGCTGCAAGCTCTGCCCGCTCGCCGCTCCCAAAGATCTGCCCTAGCCTGCGAAGGCGATCCGCCACATCGCCAAGCCCGCGAATGTCCAAAACGACGACCGCCGCACTCTGCCCTTCAAGTGCCGAGGCAAATGCCTCAAGCTGCGAGGCGGTCGAAACGAGTATCACCTCCGGCCGAACAGCAATGATCGCCTCGATATTCGGCGATTGCGTATCGCCGACCTTTTGTACATTCTTCGCCGCGGCCGGAAAATCGCAGTAGCTCGTCACGCCGACAAGGCGATCGCCCGCACCGGCGGCAAAGACCATCTCGGTGATGCTCGGTGCAAGCGAGACCGCACGCGTCACCTTTACGGGAAGCCGAACCTCTCGGCCAAGGTCGTCCTTGACCACTCGCATCTCGACCGCCGGCAATTCGGCCACCTGCCGACCACAAGCGACAAGCATTGAACCCAAAAGCACGATCAACGCCGTCAAAACCGATATGGTAAAAAAGCGACTTCTCATCTCATTCAATCCCAAATCCCAATTCGAACATCCCAAATCGAAAAACGCCCTGCTCTTCCGCTCCGCGCAAATATCGCGGACAAGAAAAACAGGGCGTTCGATGTCGCCTTGAGTCGCCTGCCGTGCTTTGACGCGAAACACGCTTGGCATTCTGCTGTTGCGGAGGTCTGACTTTATCGGCACGCGAGGCCGAAATACAGTGACGCGATCGTGCGGGATTCTCACCCGGCTTCTCCCCGAAACCGAAAAACTTCTTTCGGACCGGTACGCAAAATACTGAAAAGAACAGGAAGCGGATTATTGCCTTAACCGTGCCGGAATGTCAAATCACTCCGCCAGCGAGCCGAGTACCTTAAAGAACGTCGGGAACGATACAGCCGCACATTCGGCATTTTCGATTACCGTTTCGCCCTCGGCCGCAAGGCCCGCCACGGCAAATGCCATCGCTATACGGTGGTCCCCGAAGGAATCGACCCGCCCGCCTTTTAGCTCGCTCTTCTCAATACGAAAGCCGTCCTCGAATTCCTCGACCTCAGCACTCATCGCCCTCAGGTTAGTGACGATGCTTGCGATGCGGTCCGATTCCTTTACCCGAAGCTCACCCGCATCACGGATCTCAAGCCCACCCTCAGAACACGCCCCAAGAACCGCAAGCACCGGAACCTCGTCTATTAGGTTCGCGACCATCTCGCCGCGGATCGTGTAATCGGCGGGCCGCACCGGAGGTTGAGACGAGCGAACACGGATATCCCCTATCGGCTCGCCCGCTGAGACGCGTTGATTCGTGATCTGCAGTTCGACGCCGTAGGCTTTCAGAACATCGAAGATCGCCGAACGCGTCGGATTAAGCCCGACGTCCGTGATCGTCACATCCGAACCGGGAAGTATGGCGGCCGCGACCAAAAAGAACGCGGCGGAAGAAACATCGCCCGGAACAGTTAGGTCGGTCGCCTTAAGCCGCGAGCCGCCGCGGACGGAGATCTTTCGTCCCGGTCCAAGCGCCGAAACATCGACCTCAACTCCAAAGCCGCGGAGCATTCGCTCGGTATGGTCGCGGGTCGGCGTCGTTTCGATCACCGATGTCGAGCCCTCGGCGCTTAGCCCGGCAAGTAGTACGCAAGATTTTACCTGTGCCGATGCGACCGGAAGTTCGTATTCGATTCCCGCAAGCCTTTGCCCGCCAACAAGATGTAGCGGAGCTTTGCCATCGCTTGACTCGATCACCGCTCCCATCTTCTCAAGCGGAGTGATCACCCTGCCCATCGGCCGCGAACGCAGCGATTCGTCGCCGGTCAGCGTAGCCTCGATCCCGATACCTGCGAGCAGCCCTGAGATCAGCCGGATCGTCGTGCCGCTATTGCCGCAGTCGAGTGCCGCAGTTGGCGTCGCAAAGCCTCCCGGCCGGCCGGCAATGACGACGTAATCGCCATCGCGCTTAACTTCAATGCCGAGTTCGACCAGGCATTTCAGTGTTGTCGCGCAATCCTCGCTCGATGAGAAATTGCGTATCTGCGTCGTCCCCTCCGCGATCGCGGCGAGCATTCCCGCCCGATGCGAGATCGATTTATCACCCGGAACCGTGATGTTGCCGCGAACCCGCTCTGTCCTCTGTACCCGCTGCTTCATAGCCTACTTATCGGTAATTCGTGAGCATGTTTGACTTAGTGCCCCTTTAACTTTTACCTTAAAAGCAATTAAGTTGTGGCTCAAACACGCGAATTCACATTACCAAGCGAGATCGGCTCTGTCGATATGGCTGCTTCCGCGGCGGAGGATTTTGCCAAAGCGGGCAGCGTGCCTGAGGAAGCCCTGACAGCAATTGACCTCGCTGTTCGCGAATCGGTCGCCAATGCCGTCAAGCACGGCAACCGGCTCGATGCCGATAAGAATGTCGAGATCACGCTCAGCATTGCGGAAAGCGTTTTCGAGATTCGCGTACGTGATTTTGGCATCGGCTTTAATGTTGAAGCGATTCCGGACCCGACCGACCCGTCGAACCTGCTGAACGCGACCGGGCGCGGCATTTTGTTCATGCGTTCGTTCATGGACGAGGTCGAGTGGCTTCGCCATCCCGAAGGCGGCACCGTGGTTCGTATGGCAAAAAAGCTATAGGTAGCCGCCGGCCATTTACTTTGCAGAAAATTTTGTTCTAAAATCGGCTTTCATTTTTCGTAAACACACTTCGAGGAGATAAAGATGTCGGATATCAACATTTCGGAACGCCAGGCTGGCGATGTAACTGTTTTGGATCTGGAAGGCAAAGTAACCATCGGCGAGGGCAGCGTTGCGCTACGAAATGCTATCCGCCGTTTGCTCGGCGAGGGCAAGTCCAAGATCCTCTTGAACCTTGCCGGTGTCGGGTACATTGATTCGAGCGGTATCGGTGAACTCGTCTCAAGCTTTACGGCCGTAAACAAAGAGGGCGGCACGCTCAAGCTTCTTAACCTGACGCAAAAGATCCAGGACCTTCTTGCCATTACGAAGCTCCTTACCGTATTTGACACCTACGACAGCGAAGCCGAAGCTCTCGCCAGCTTCGAATAACGATCGAACGAATGACTTCCTCAGAGGATAAAGGACGCTCTGTCCTTTATCCTTTTCGCTTTTTCGGGCATTATTTAGGGTTGCGATACATCTTGCTGCGGCCGCTTTTCATCTACAGTTGGGCCGGGTTAATTTGGAAATTTCGCAGGTTTGTTTAATGAAGAGGCTTTTTTTATTCATTTCGCTGTGTCTTTTGGCCGTACCGGCCGCGGCACAGGACGTCCCCGCCGGGTTCGACCTCTCGAACTACGGCGTAACGATCTCGCCGGACAAGCGCGTCATCGTTGTGCTTGCAACGATCGAGGCCGCACGGACTACAGACGGTAACGGCGATCCGGCACCGGTCTTTCGGACGCCGCTTTCAGCCGCCGGAACCAAGTTTCGCGATCAATTGACGAGCGACCTTGCCGCGACGCCGGCCGAACTCCGCCAGCGCATCGCTAACTTTTTGATCCGTTATAAGCGCACGCGGCCGAACGCTACCGATGCCGAACTCGTCGCGCCTTTCATTTCGATGGCGTATTCGCTTTCGGATGTGCCGGATCTTGCCGACCCGGTCGTCACTATCGACCTGCCCGGCCAGCTTCTGGATGTACTCGACTTTGCCCCGATCGTCCGTGATTTTTACCGCCGGTCAAGCATTTCCGCCAATCTAGACGAATACTTCCGCGAGTACCAAAAGGCCTCTGACACTACCCTTCGCTCAACCGCCCGCGAAATGGTCAGCGAACTTCTCTTCTATCTTAAGACCCGTCCGTTGCTCGTAATCGAAGAAAAGGTCAAGACCGAAACCGAGCGGAGCCGTTCGGGCCGAACGCGGCTTCAAACCGTAGAAACGCGCGTCCGCGAACGTAAGTTCGTCATCGTACCGGAGATGCTTTCACCGGCTGGAACGGTCAATTTCGTCAATGTAAAGGACGAGTATTACGCGATCATTCCGCCGGATTCTGACCTTAGCTTCTCGGAGGTCCGCCGGGCATTTCTGCAGTTCGTCATTGACCCGATCCTTCTTCGCAACGCCAACGAGATCGTGTCGATCCGCGACCAGGTAAAAACGCTTCTCGATGCCCGGCGAAAAGAGCGAAGCAATATCTCGCCCGATGTTTTCCTCGCTGTTTCACGTTCGCTGGTCGCTGCCGTTGACGCAAAGCAATTTGAGAACGAGCGAACGCAAGCTGCCGCAGCCGAAGCCCGACGACGCATCGACCAACTCAAGACGGACGATGAGAAGCGGGCCGTTGCGGCCGAGTTCGAAAAGCTCAAAGCCGAGTTTGCCGATGAAACTGCTCTCCGGCTCTCTGAGGAATACGAAAACGGTGCGGTTCTCGCCTTTCACTTTGCCGACCAGCTAAAGGGAGTTGAAAACTCCGATTTCGACATCGCCGCATCGACCGCCGAGATGATCCTCGCTTTCAATGCCGAACGCGAGGCCGGCCGCCTTGCTCAGGCCGCCGATGCCCGAAAACGCGCTATTACTCTCCGCGAAACGCGTCGAACGGCCCCTGCGGCGAATACGCTGACGGCCGAGAACCCCGTAACAACCAAACTGCGCTCGATCGATGAGGCGATCCGTGCCCGCCGTTTGACCGAGGCGGAACGGGATCTTAAAGCTTTGCTACAGGGCAACTCCGAAGATGCTCGCATTTACTACAACCTCGGCCGCGTAGCCGGACTCGCGGCCGCTGGTCTTGAAGACCAGGAACAGCTTGCCGCAAGACTGCTTGAGGCAAAGGTAGCGTATGAGAACGTCATCCGCATCGCTCAGGTCCAGCGGATAGATTCGGCGCTTGTTTCGCTGACCTATGTCGCACTCGGCCGCATCTATGAGTTCTACGACGAAAAGGGCATGGCGATCGGGCTCTATGACCAGGCGATCAAGCTCGGTCCGGTCGCGGGCGGCGGCCACGACGAAGCAATGGCGGCGAAGCAGCGGTTGATCAAGCAGCCTTAGGATCGGCGCTTCGATGTTCGACTGCGGACCAACATAACAAATGACTGAAAAAGCCTACCGCAGCGGATTTGTCGGCCTTGTCGGCCGCCCGAACGCCGGCAAATCCACGCTGCTCAATTACCTCGTCGGTGAAAAGATCGCCGCCGTTTCCAACAAGCCGCAAACAACACGTTACAAGATCCGCGGCATCGTCTCGCGGCCCGAAAGCCAGATCGTTTTCATCGATACGCCCGGCGTCCACAAGCCCGGCTACCTTCTGAACCGCCGAATGATGGCAGCGGTCGAAGACGCAGTTCTCTCGGTAGATGTCGTCGTGCTCATCCGCGACGCCAATGTCTCGACCGGCAACGGCGACCGCTTCGTGCTCGACCTCGTTAAACGCTCGGGCAAGCCCGCGATCCTGCTCCTCAATAAGATCGACAAGCTCCGGACAAAGGAAACCTTGCTTCCTCTCATCGACTTTTACCGGAACGAGCACGACTTCGCCGCGATCATTCCCGCCTCCGCCCTCAAGGGTGAGGCCGTCGAAACTTTGCTCGGCGCTATCGATGAACATCTGCCCGAGGGCGAGCCGCTCTTTGATGAGGACGACCTGACCGACCAGCCGATGCGGATGATCGTCGCCGAGATGGTCCGCGAAAAGATCCTTGCCTCGACCGGAGAAGAGATCCCGTATGTGACCGCAGTCGTGACGGAAAAATGGGATGAGACCGATCCGGAAAAACCGGTCATCCACTGCGCCATCTTCGTCGAGCGGCCGTCGCAGAAAGGCATCATCATCGGAAAGGGCGGGGCCAAGCTAAAGGCTATCGGGACGGCCGCTCGCGCAGACATCGAGAAACTGCTTGGCCGGCACATCCACCTTCAACTCTTCGTCAAGGTGGTCGAAGACTGGCGAAACAAAGAACGTGAACTCAACGAAATGGGGGTCAGCGAATGACCGATCAACAGCAACCGAATGAGTGGTTTGCCCTCGAGGTCGTCGCGGCGAGCGATGCCGCCGAGGCCATTGAGTTCGCGATGAACGAGCTTGAATGCCTCGGTTCGGAGATCAATAGCCTGCGCAAGAAGCCGGGCGAGGACTTGACCATCTCAGGCTACTTCGAACACGAAATAGGTGATGAGACGGTCGCGCAAGCGATCTCCTACTCCCTCGAGGTTTACGGCCTTTCGCCCGAAAGCGTCCGCGGCCGAAGTTGGCGGAGGATCGGGAAGACCGATTGGCTCTACGATTGGAAAAAGCACTGGAAGCCAACGACCATCGGAAGTTTTGTCGTTTCGCCGCCGTGGGAAACGGTCGATGACGCTGATCGGCACGTTATTTTCATCGAGCCGAACATGGCGTTCGGTACCGGAACGCACGCGACGACCCAGCTTTGCCTTGAGGCCATCGGCGAGATCTATCGCCCGGGCGAGACGCTGCTCGATGTCGGCACCGGCACGGGCATTCTCGCCATTGGGGCCGCCCTAATGAACGCCGTTGCCGGCCGTGAAATGCCGCGGCTTACCGGCTGCGACCTGGACGCCGGATCGATCGACATCGCCCGCGAAAATGCCGAGCTGAATAACGTTGGCGGCACCATTGATTTTTACGTCGGCAGCATCAAAGAAGATACCGAACCTGCAGATCTCGTCGTTGCGAACCTGACGATCGACGTCATCAAGCCCTTACTTGATCTCCTGCTCGCCAAAGCGAAGCGGAGTTTGATGCTTTCGGGTGTTCTTGTTGAGCAAAGGGAAGAGCTTGTAAGCGAACTCGAAAAGCGTGGCATTACGGAAGCAGAGATACGCACTTCGGGTGAATGGATCGCCGCCATCATCCGCAGATCTTAGGGCTCGGCCGGCCGCCTTGCGGGCTCGATGTCGCCGTCGTCGGTGACAGGTACAAGCGGCTGCCGGAGTACAGGCCGGGTTCGCGTTCCGTCACGAAGGATTGGCGGTACTCGTGGCGATTGAAGCCCCGAAGGCGACAAGTTCTCCGTCCGCTTCAGGATCGCTCCGCCGCTTCCGCCGACCCAAAGGTTCTTTCCGCCGCGAAATACCACCGCCTGGAGCAGCTTGTTCGTCATGCCCGGTTGCGATGCCCATGTCCGTCCGCCGTCGCTCGTTATGACCACCGCACCGTTCTCGCCGACAGCGATCGCCGACCGCGATGCAAAGGCCGTCACGGCAAATAGATTTGCCTCGATCGGCGTTTCCTCGCTCCGCCAGCTAAGCCCGCCGTCTTCTGTAACTAAGATCGCTCCACGCGAGCCGACGATCACGCCGTTCTTCTCATCGGCAAAGCTGATCGAGTTCAGGCTCTCGCGGAGGTTTGTTTTGAAAGGCGTCCAGGTCTCGCCGCCATCCTGAGTTACGAGCACCGTGCCGCGGTCGCCGACCGCCACGCCGACGCGCTCGTTGATGAAGTCCACGTCCTCAAGCCATGCCCGCGTCCCGGTTTCGATGCGTTCCCAATATGCTCCGGCCGAAGTTGTACGAATGATTGTCCCATCGGAGCCGACCGCAAAGCCGACACGCTCATTTACGAAGACAACGCCGAAGAGGTCCGCATCGGTCCCGGCAACGCCCGGCCCCCAGCTCGCCCCGCCGTTGATCGTCCGGACGATCGTGCCTTTGTCGCCCACCGCCCAGCCGCGGAGCCCGTCAAAAAAGAAGACCGAATGAAGGTTTGCAGCCGTTCCCGAAAAGACCGGGAACCACCGCTCGCCACCATCGTTCGTCAGCCAAAGCCGGCCGCGTGACCCGGCGGCGATGCCAACGCGGTCATCGAGGAAAAAGAGGTCGTTTACGTCATCGCGGCCGCCCTCGGAAAGCCGCTGCCAGCTATAGCCGCCGTCGTCGGTGCGGATGATCAATCCGTTCTCGCCTACGGCCCAGCCCGTGAATCGGTCGGCCATGTGGATCGAGCCGAGCCTCGGATCAGTTCGGACAGTGAACGGCAGCCACGTCCGTCCGCCGTCGCCGGTCAGCCAAACCGCACCGTTCGCGTCGGTCACCGAGCCGTGCTTCCCATCTGAAAAACAGACGGAAAGCATGTCCGCCCTAGAATATGCGTTCACCCGGTCCCACGTCGCACCGCCATCCGTAGTGCGGGCGATGCAGCCCGAGCGGCCGATCGCAACCGCTTCTTTTTCGCCAAGCACGGCAACAGAGGTGGCCGCAAGCTGGCCGCATGGCCGCGAGGCGGTCCAAGCCGCTCCGCCGTCCGTAGTGAAATGTACATTACCCTCGCCCGAAACTGCCGCCGCAGCTAATTCGCTGAATGATGAAACCGCGACCAACTGCTCAGCCGTCTTTGCAGCGGCCGGTTGCCACGTTTGGCCGCCATCTGCGGACCGGAGAACAGCCCCGTTGCTCCCGACTGCCCAACCGAATTTCAGCCCGTCGCCCGAGAATGAAACGTCGTAAAAATGCTCGCGGCTATCGTGTCGCGATGGCCGCCAATCGCTTCCCGCATTTTCGGTAAAAAAGATCGTCCCGCGGGCACCGACGACGACCGCTTGACGCGGGTCGCGGGCGAAGACGCCATTGAGTACCGCATCATCTGAACCGACCGATGCCGACCACGAAAACCCGCCATCGCGGGTGCGGAGTATCGTCCGGTTCGGCCCAACGGCGTAACCGGTCAGCTTGTCACTTGCAAAGTGGATCGCAGTAAGCTGGTTGCCCTGCGGCAGCGGATTTTGCCAGACCCAGCCGCGTGCCGAGACCTGGCCCAAAGCCGTCGCAGCGAAAAGAACAAGGACGGAAATGCAGAAAAACGACGCCGAAAAACGCTGTTCGGAGAGTAGCGATGAGATGCGTTCTGCGGGGGTCATCAATAAACGATCGGCAGGCAAACACAAGCCGCACGGGCTAGATCTCTATAACTCCAAGCTCGGCCACAAGCTCGTCGAGGACGTCCAACTCGACCTTGCCCGACCTCGCGATAGCACGTGCAGCGGTATCGGCCACTTCCTGCACCTCGTGGCCGGCGTGGCCCTTGATCCACTGCCATTCTATCCTATGACGCGCCGCCGCCCGGTCAAGCCGGCGCCACCAATCCTGATTGGTCTTTCGCTTCCATGTGCCGCCCATCGTCTCGACCACGTAACGCGAATCGGAAAGCACGCGCACCCTGCAAGGCTCCTTTAAGTTCTCAAGCCCGAGAGCCGCCGCTGCTATTTCAGACTGCTGATTCGTCGCACTGCCGAGATACTCGCCGAACGCTTTCCAATAGCCCTTGAACCCCAAAACGGCCACCGCCGCGGCACGCGGATTCCCCTTGCCGTTGCCGAGGCTCGAACCATCGCAGACTATTGTTACTTCTTTCATCAAGTATCGCAGCAGCTTACTTCTCGACCCGGATCTCATGGTCCAGATACCCCTCAAACGTATCATCATGCGAGATGACAAAAAGCTGGTCGAAGTGCGTTATCTGCCCGATCTGCATGGCGAGATTCTCCCGCCGCTCGGCATCCATATTGGTTGTCGGCTCGTCAAAAAAGGCGATGCGGATATCGGACAATTGCTTCAGCAACGCCAGCCTGACGGCGAGTGCCGCGGCCATCTGTTCGCCGCCCGAAAGGCTGACGAATGGCCGCTCGTGGCCGCCCTCTTCAACATAGATGCCGTAGTCCTCGCCCCAGCGAAGCGTCCGCTCGGCATTCCCGCCGACCTCGCGAAAGATGCGGTTGGCCTCGGCCGAGACGTGAAAAACGTAGTTTCGGGCTACGAGCGGTGCGGCTTCCTTAAGAGTATCGCGGATGAAGACCGTCGTTTCAAGTATTTTCTCCTGCCGCTCCTTTTCCTGAAGCTCCGCCGAAAGCTCTTTCCTGATCTCCGCCAGCCGTTCGGACTCAAGCTTGAGTGCCGCAAGCCGTTTGTCCGCGGTCTCCAGCCGGACTTCGGCGGCGGCCATATCGCGTTGAATCCCGCCAAGCTCTGCTCCGGCGGAAGTGTGTGCCTCGGGGTCGTAGCCACGCGTTGCCTCTTCAAATGCCGCGACCGCAGCGGATGCTTGCTCGCTCGCTTTTTCCAGAGCGGTAGCCGCTTCGCGATAGGAACCTTCAAGCCGCGGCAATTCCTTAGCCGCCTGCTCGAGAGCGATAAACTTCCGATAAGCCTCTTCGGTCGCATCGCGTTCGGCCGTTACAGATTTGAGGTTGTCGTCGAGCGTTACAAAGTCATCGAGCTGCTCAACGATCAGCTTCCTCTCGCTTTCCAGCCGTTCGGTGTTGCTCTCGATCTTCGTAACCTGCTCGCGTACTTCCATCTCGCGGGCGAGCAACGCCTCAAGGGGCCGGATCCGAGAACGCGGGTCGCCAAGCTGCTCAAGCCGGGCCTCGATCTCCGTTACCTTTGCCTCAGCGGCCGGGAGTTGCTCAAGCTTCGATCTAAGCTCGTCGCGTTCCGCAGCCAGCCGAACGCCTTCGTCCTTAACCTCTGCGAACCGCCGTTCGAGCGTCGGCACCTGGACGGCAAAACGCTCGGCCGTCTTTGCTTTGGCAAGGCCCACCCGAAGTTCCGCTCGCTCACGGCCGAGGCTTTCCATTGAGCTCCGCAGCTCGGCAAATTGATCGACAAGAAAGCCCTCAAGCGTCTGCCCTGGCTTAAGGTTCAGGCACTTTTCACTCAGTATCGGGCACAGGCCGTTCCTGATCTCCGCCTGAAACTTCTCGTCGCGTTCGAGCTCGGCATTGAGCCGGGCGAGCTCGGCCGTGATCTCCGCATCGCGTGCCTCAAGTGCGGCGGCGTTGTCAGCACCGGTCGCCTCGGCACGAGCCTTATCGAGTTCGTTCTTCGCATTCGTGAACGAGTCCCGCAAACGACCTAGCCGCTCTTCCGCAGCGGCAACCTGCTTTGAGATCGCCCGAAGCCCCGAGAGTTCCTCGCGGGCAGCGGCCAGCTCTTTCTCAAGGCCGCTCTGCTCCTCCGCCTTCGGCCTGAGTTCCGCAAGCTCGCGGTGGGCTTTTTCTATTGCCTCGATCTCGGCCCGCGTATGGCGTTCCTCGATCCGTATCGAAGCTTCTGCCGCCTCGACCTTCGCGAGCTGCTGGTTAAGGCCATCGCGAACGCCTCGTTCCCGTTCAAGCTCGGCGAGCCGCTTGAGAGCCTCGCGATGCCGGCCGGCGGCTTCGCTTACCGCTTCCATCTTCGCCGCTGATTCGCGCGCCCGTTCGAACTCGGCTTCTGCCTGTCTAAGGATCAGTTCGGCACGGCCGCGTTCGGTTTCGGCGGCCTCTTTCTCCTTCGCTGCCTTTTCGAAGCGGTCCTTCGTCTCTTCTAGCTCGGCAACACGTTTCGTCGTTTCCTCTTCCTTTCGCCGCAGGTCGTCGATCTGCTGTTGCAACTCGCCGAGCAGGGCCTCCGTTGCCGCAAGTTCCTCGGCGACCGACTCGGCCCGGGCAAGTTCGCCCTCGAACCGCGACGCCTTGCTGTTGATCTCTCCAATTCTTGACTCGACGAACCGCTGCGTCTTGATCAGTTCCTCGGCACCGCGGCGGTATTCCTCGACCTTGAGCAGAACGTCGAACGTCCGCTTTCGCTCCGCGGCCGTCGCCAGAAAGATCGCCGTAAACGTGCCCTGAGGAACCCCGATCGCGTGCTTGTAAAGCATCTCAAGATCCGTTCCGGGCTCGACCGCCAAGTGTTTTCTTAGGAACCGGCTGACGTCCTCTTTCTTCTCAGCGATGCGGGTCTCAAGCTGCGGGTCATAAACGTAATAGCCCGTTCCGGTGTCGCGATAAATGACGTACTCGCGCTCATCGAGCCCGCTTTCGATGGTCACGCGGGCATTGCCTTTCTTCGTTCCGCGGCTGACAAAGTCATCCTTTTTGTAATCAAGTACATCGAAGAGGACCCAAGCAGCGGCCTCGATCAGCGTCGTCTTTCCGGCACCATTCTCGCCGGAAATGGCCGTCGTCCCGCGCTCGAAATCGAACACCGCCTCGCGATGTGATTTGATATTCTCGAGCTGTATCCGCTTTATATGCATCAGTTAGCAGCGGTTCAGAGCAACCTGGCCTGCGTTGAACGTCGCGTAGCACTTTCACTTCGATTCTAAGCGAACTTGCTCCGGATTCGAAAACAGCAAGCGTCTCATAGTAATCTCGTATTGAATTTTTATGAAGATAACACCCGGAGAATCCGTTATCGCCGTGCTTCACTCGCCGCGGGAGAAGCTGCTTGGGATAGTAGATGAAATAAATTCGGCGGGCGTTTTTCTGCGCGCCATCGAGCTCGGATATTTCGACGATTGGGTCCGCTCGATCGCCGAGGGCGAGCAATATTTGCCGATGAGCGATTATTTCATCCCGATGTGGCGGGTCGAGCGCGTTACGCGCGACGAAGCCGCCGAAGGTGCTCCTTCGCTTGCAGAGCTATTTGAGAAAAGGACCGGGAGAAATCTTGGCGAGTTCTAGTTTTTCGGTTCAAGCCGTGCGATTTGAATTCGCCCGCTGCTCGTTGTAAGCGAAACATTGCAAAGTTCGCCGGAGCCGATGCGGGCAACGACGATCTTGCCGCCGGGAGTGACATTCTCAGTTACGGTCTCGACCGGGATCGCCGCGTTGAAGCTGCCAAAACCGTAAGCCGCCGAGACAGTGCAGCTGCCGTTCTCAGGCACGAGCATCCGGATCGCCCCGTTCGATGTCTTAAAGTTATAGATGCCCCCGACCAGAAAGCCGCCTTCGAACTGAAGTGAACCCGTTATCGAATTTGCCTCGATCTGCCGGTGCCCGATACGCTGAAGCATTATCGACCCCGAATTTGTCTTCACCTTGAGCAGGTCGCTGGTCTCAAGCGGTTTGACCCCATATGCGATGACGTTACCCGTTGTGCTGTCGAGCGAAACGCTGCCCGATGAATTGCTGACGATGAGGTCGCCCTGGAGTGCCGTCGCCGAGATGCCGCCGGTGATGTTGCGGAGCGAGATATTGCCCTCAACGATCTTAAGGCTTACTTTGTGAACCGAATCGACCGACGTCGTCGCCGAGCGGCCCTGAAAATTTAGCGTCGCACCGTGCGGGACGTCCATTTCTACCGTTTCGCCCGAAAGACATTCACCGCGGTTCGCGGCCGTTTGGCCTTCGATAGCGGTCGGCGTCGCCCAGATCCAGGTCGCGTTTCCCGATTCGGGCGAACGTTCCAGCACCCGAATGCCAAATTTGCGACCAGAACGGGCAAATATGCGCACCTCGTTGCGGTCCCATCCGTTTATCTTCAGCGTTCCTTCGGAGATGCAAAATTTGAGGTTAACGTTCCGCTCGGCGGCAACGCGAAGCTCGGTGTCCGTGGTCTGCCCCGGAAATGATGGAGCCACCGGAGCGACGCGGGGCGTTGGCGGAACGGGGGGCGTCCGCGGCACCGGCGGTGCCTGCGGCGTTTGCGCATTTACGGCCGCCGCAAAAAGCAGCACCGCTGAGAGCATTGAACTGGAAATGAAAGACCGCATCATCGTAAACCGCTTTTATTGCAGCGAGGCAAGCAGTTCCTCCTTCTGCCCGACGGAGTTTAGCAGGTCTATCTTGTCTTGATACGAAGAGTAAAGCACCTGGCGGGCCGCCTGATTGTTCGGATTTTTCCGAACGACCTCGCGCATCTGCTTGATCGAATTTTCGACCACGGCAAGGTCACGTTCGAACGCAACCCGCGATGAAGGCGAGAGCACACGGTCCTTTTGCGAATCGTACGATGCCTTCAAGGTCTCGATCGTGTTCAGGTAGCTGTCCTCGCCCGGAACGTAAAGAGCGTTGACCGGACGGAAATCTCCGCCCGCCGAACGCGTTGCACGATCAGGCCGGTACGAAGCCTGCATCGCTCGCACAGGTTCCGCTTTCGGCTGGGCCGCTGCGGGCGGCATTGCATCCGGCTGCGCTTCAGCTATTTCCGAACTCGTTGGCGTTTCGTTCTGGATCGGAGCAACAGCCTGTGAGGGGTTATTGAAGGGTGCCGCCGTCTGTTGTGGAACCGCCGCGGTCTGATTCGTCGGAGCATCAAGCCCGCCGCCGGGTATAAAGATAAAGGCAAAGAACCCGAAAAGGACGAGCACAACCGCTGCGGTTGCCAGCGAAGGGCCGGCCATCAGCGACGTCAGGCCTGCATAGGCCCGATGCCAGAATGAGACCTTCGTCCGTTCTTCCTCGATCGCATCATTGATCCGCGACCAAAGCCGCTGTGTTGGCACGAGCGTATTAACATCGCTCTCGACCGCGGCCATAACGAACGAGGTTTCCTCATCCGCCTCCGCGAGCATCATTGCGCAGGCATCGCATGTGGAGATGTGGCCCGAGATGGCGGCAGTTTCGTCGCCCCTCGTTTCTCCGTCAAGGAACGCTTGTATCGTTCCGATGTCTAAACAATTCCTGCTCATAACTCTTCCCCGCCTTTCCTGCCGTAAAATCTTAAAAACTCCTGACGGGCCCGTGCAACATAAGTTCCGATGCTTGTTTCTTTGATCTCAAGAGCGTTGGCGATCTCTCTATACGAAAGCCCTTGCTGCTTCAATATCAGGCAACTTCTCAGCGGCTCGCGGATCTTGCCAAGTGCCTTCTGTATCTCTCCGACCTCGGCCTTCTGTTCGTATTCCGATTCGACCGAATACACATCGTTTTCCGCTGTCTGTTTGACGTAATTTTCGTCTCTCGTGTTCGCCCTAACCTTTCCGCGGACCGTGTTCTTGGCTAGATTGAGGGCTACTCGGATCAGCCACGGCCGAAGCATTTCCTCGTCCGTTATCGAATCACGATGATGATAATACTTGAGAAAGACCTCTTGTGTTACGTCCTCGGCCAAGGCCGCATCGCGGACGACCGAACGCGCGGCGCGATAGACGGTCCGATGGTGGAGCGAAAATACCTCCTCGAAACCTATCGTCTCTCTCGCTGCTGCGGCCGCTGCTTGCTCGGACATCGAGTCCACGAATATTTCCGTCGCCTTGATCATTACTAAGCATTCATTAAATGCCCGTCACAAGACAATACACCATTGAACGCGTGTTTGTGACAAGGTTTGGTTCAATATTTGACCGCAACGACCTCGCTCAAAAGCTCATCGTCTTTTGGCGAAAGCTCCGCGGCCGACAGCAGAACGGTCGTATCAGCACCCGCCTCAAAGCCATCGTCGTCGTTTATCTGGGCCGTCGCGACCGGGCGAAGGTCATCCGTATACACCGGCTCGGCATATGCCAGCCGTTTCAGGCAGTCGTGGAGGTGCCGGAGCCCCGAACCGAAATCGCCGACCTCATCGCCGATGATCAGCCGGATCTCGGCATCCGCCTCGATCAGCCGGTTCGCAACGGCGGCCGCACGGCTGATGCCCGCCTCGAATCGCTCATTTATTTGCGGTTTGCCGTCTCGCTCGATCTCAACTATCTCGCGGAGCGTCAGCCGCTTTTCCTCCGCAGCCGGAAGCCGCGGATCAAAAAAGATCTGCACCCGCAGGCTCTCGTCGGCGGCCGTTTCCCGGACGATAACGCCCCGCGAACGGGCCGTGGCTTTCCAGTCGATCTGCCGCGGATCGTCGGTCGGCTGATATGCCCGAAGCGAAAGCAGGTCGTAGCCCGCACCGCGTTTCATCAAAGGCCGACGTCCGGCAACCGCCGAGATGACATCGGGCAGGTCGTCGTGTTCAGAAAGCTGCGGAAATACGACCAACTCCGTTTCCTTTGCCGAGAGCCGCCGCCGATGGCGAAAGAAAGCGAACGGGAACTTGGTCGCGATCTCAAAATCGCTGATCACAAGCTTGCCGCGATATGGAAAAATATGAAACGAGCGGCTTTCTTCTGTCTCTCCGCGGGCGACGTAAGGAAAATAGTCGAGAATTCGGCGGATGACCGGTTTCTTCGCAAGCCGCCGCATTATAAAGGTCGGCACAAGTCCGCCCAATTCTTTTTCCGCCATCGACCTTTCCCGGTCGCGGCCGCGAACCTCGGCAACGATCGAGAACGCCGGAAAAAGCCGCTTCCTGTTCGTAAGGCCGACCAGGATCGGCGTTTCCTCGCCCGCAAATATTGTTTCGGGAAACCGCATTCGGACGTCGAGCTTTTTGAGGTTCATCGCACCGGCCGCAAAGCCTGCGATCATCGCTCCGACGAGGATCGAGAGCACGAGAAAGAGCAGGTTGTTGCCCGTGTTCCAGGCCGAAAAACCGACTATTGTCAGCAGCCCGAGCATTATCGCTCCGCCGAGCGTGAACTCGAACGGCAGGTTCATCTGTGACGCTTCGCGGCTTGCATTCCTTGCAAGCGGCGGAACGACGAAGATCAGAATGAGCAAAACGAAACCGAGCGACAGCACGGCCGCCGCAATGGCAAGCGTCCGCTCGCCCGAGCGATGTGCAAAGACCGTCAGGACCGCCAAGCCGATGCCGGCAATGACGACACCAAGCCCGACAAGCGCGTTTCGGAGGTCGCGGACGCTGAAGAGTTCTCTGATCTTTTGGAGCTTGGACAAAACTTGAGGCCCATCCGCCCTAGATCGGGACGGCGATCTTCGTAAGGACATCGTTCAGGATCGCTTCGGCTTCGCGAATGCGGTTCCTGAGGCCCGAGGCACGCGAGCTGATCACGATGCGATGGGCAAAGCACGGCAGAACGAGGTCCTTTATGTCATCGGCAATGCAATAATCGCGTCCATCGACCAAGGCGTTCGCCTGTGCCGCCCTGAAGAGTGCGAGCGAGCCTCGCGGGCTGACGCCGAGCTCGAGCGACTCCGATCGGCGTGTCGCATCAACGATCTGCAAAAGATATTCGATAAGCGCCTCGTCAACGCGGACCCTTCGGGCGATGTCCTGCAGCCTTATCACATCCGAGTATGAAGCTTGCGGCTCGATGCTCTCTATCGGGTCACGGACCTCGCGGTCGTGGAGCATCGCACGTTCATCGTCCTTGCCCGGATATCCCATCTGAATGCGGAGCATAAAGCGGTCAAGCTGCGACTCCGGTAGCGGATACGTTCCGTGGTGCTCGACCGGGTTCTGCGTCGCGATGACCATAAATGGCTCGGGCAACCTTCGCGTTGTGCCGTCCACGGTGACCTGTTCCTCGGCCATCGCCTCGAGCAGGGCCGATTGCGACTTCGGCGTCGCCCGGTTTATCTCATCCGCAAGCACGATGTTCGAAAAGATCGGCCCCGGCCGCCACTGGAATTCGCCCGCCGCCTGATCGAAGATCGAGAGCCCGACAATATCCGCAGGCAAGAGGTCCGAAGTGAACTGGATGCGGTGCGAGGTCAGCTCAAGCGAACGCGCGAGGGCATTGGCGAGCGTCGTTTTGCCGATGCCGGGCACGTCTTCGATCAGCAAATGCCCTCGGGCGATGAGAGTTACGGCCGCCAACCGAACTACGTCCGGCTTTCCGCGGATCACCGATTCGACCGACTGCCGAACCCGGCCGATCAAGGCGAAATGATCCGGTGCCGTATCCGGCCCGCCGGCCGCAGGCATTGTCTCGATTACTGCTGTGTCACGCATTAATTGGCGGTTCTCCATTTGGAAGGGATCACTTTCCGCATTTCTATCTTACTAAATCTGGGCCGCTTGTTGCATTCGTTATTTTCGGCCGTGTGTTTTCACCGCCGCCGGGGCAGGCTCGCGGACACCCCTGATTTGCAAATCTGCATCCAAAACATCTAAACTTTTGGAACATTTCCGTTCGTTTTTCGTGTTGGGTTTGATGGAGTTTTAGCGAAATATGATGTCCGCAAGAAAGAACAGCAGAGGCCAGCAGGGTTTTAACCTTATCGAGTTGATGATCGTTATGGCGATCATCGGCCTTATCATCGGCGTCGGCGCCCTCGCCTGGGGAGCGATGATTCGGGCCGGAAATGAGACCGCGGCGACAGGCACACTTGACCGACTCCGCACCTATCAAGCCCAGTATGCGTCGAGAAACAAAGGAAAGTTCGGTAATTTTGATGACCTCATCCGAACTGCAGGGCTTGATGAGCAGTTTTCCGGTGAGCGGCCGGTTGTTAATGGATATGTGTTTACAATGACGGTTGAGGAGCCGAGCGATGCTCGTCCGGGGTTTTACTCGATCAATGCCGACCCGCAGGTGGCCGAGGGCGTTACCGCGACCGGAACACGGCATTTTTATACCGATTCGGCGATCAGCACGATAAAAGCGACCGACGAGAACCGGCCCGCCAAAGCCGACGATCCGTCCATTTAATGAAATTTGCCGACTTAGCTCAGTGGTAGAGCACTCGCTTCACACGCGATAGGTCAGAAGTTCAAATCTTCTAGTCGGCACCATGAACGCAAAAAAGAAAGGCAGCCTCGAGAAGAGCTGCCTTTTGTTTTATAAAGTTGTGATATCTAATTGATCTCGCCTTCGATCCTTGCCGCAACAAAACCCATGCTGTATTCGGGCTTCTTGGGCTTATCGTCTTTCGGTGGACGCTTGTCCTCCGGCCGGACGACCGGAGGTTTCGGCTTCGGCGGCGGGTCCTTCTTGTCATCCTTTTTTTGCGCCGAAACGGTGAACGACATCACCGCAACGATCGCAAAACCCATTAAAATGTTCTTAAGTGCCTTCATCGGTCCTTTCTTCCTCTTACTTAGTAATTCCGGCTTCGAACGGGGAAGAATCGTTCTGGCCGCTGTCTTTATAGGCAATCCCGGTGCCATAGACCCTCTTTCGACGCCCGCTCCCCGCAAATGGTTGGTTTCTTTTGCTCCGGGGCGGATTCAGGCTTTACAATACTTTACGTTATCGGAGATTTTTATACGAAATCGTGGATTTTGCAATAGTTATGCACCACGACGGCCCCGCGAGGTGAATCAAAATGACTGAAAAAACCGACTCCGCCGGCACACTTGCGGGCTTTGCCGTTGCAGCCGCAACGCTCCTGACGATCGGGTTCAATTGGCTCGCTGCGGCCGGAATGGTCGGCGGCGTAACCCCTGCGGAGATCTCTGCCAAGTATCCGACCGCCGTAACGCCCGCGGGCTATGCCTTCTCGATCTGGAGCCTCATCTATCTCGGAATGATCGCTTACAGCGTTTATCAGCTAAGCTCGAACGCCAGCCCGCAGGCCCGCTCGATTCGATGGCTTTACGTCGTTACGTGTTTGCTGAATTGCGGCTGGATCTATTTTTGGCACCACGATTACATCGCCGTCTGCCTCGGTCTTATCGCCGGGCTTGCCTTTACCCTTTTCCTGATCAACCAGAAGCTGAAGGACGTTTCGACGACGCGGGACTTCTGGCTCACAAAAGCACCCTTCGGGCTCTATTTCGGTTGGGTGACGGCGGCAACGCTCGTCAATTTTGCGATCCTGCTGGCGAGCCGAAATGTAGAAACCGGGACGCTCTTTGCCGTCGGGTTGATACTCGTTGCCGGCACGTTCGGCATCCTTTTTCGCGTAACGCTTCGCAATTATATTTACCCTCTGGCGATCGCCTGGGCCGTAACAGCGATCTCCGTAAAGCAGAGCGGACAAACCGCGATCGTCGCGACCGGTGCATTCGTCGTCATCGTCTGCCTGATCGCAACTCTCAGTTTCGTCGTCAACCTTCCCTCGACCGATCATCCGCGTGACGAAGCGAAATGAGCAACGCCGCATCGAACCAAGGGAAGATCTGCATCTCGCTTTGCGCGAAAACGGCGGCCGAGCTTGCCGAGAAGATCGAGCAGGCCGCACCTCTTGCCGACGTCATCGAGGTCCGCTTTGATTGTGCTGCACCCGAGCAACTCGATGAATGCGTGGGCGTCGCTCTCGCGGCAAAAGCGGACATCCTTGCAGCCTTCCGGCCGAAGAAAGAAGGCGGCTTTCGCGACATCAGCGACGAAGAACGCAATGAGTTTTGGAACGCCGGAAACGAAATCGGATTCTGGGGAGCGGACCTCGAAGAAAACCTGATCAACGTGACCCGCGACGCGCCGTGGGGCAATTGCATCGTCTCTTTCCACGACTTTTCGGGCACGCCGTCGGACCTCGAAGCCACATACAAACGTCTTGCCGCGACCGGAGCTAATATCATCAAGATCGCAGTTCAAGTGAATCAGATAACCGACGCGATCCCGCTTTGGAAATTACTCGAAAGGGCATTTGCCGAGAACACGAAACTCGTCCCTATCGCAATGGGCGAAGCGGGCAAATGGACTCGAATCCTCGGCCTTGCCCACGGCTCACCGCTCGCATATGCCTCGCTCGAGCCGAGAAGCGAGACCGCACCGGGACAGATCACTGCCGCCGACCTGGTCGATGTTTACCGTGTGAAAGAACTCTCACGCGAAAGCAGAGTTTTCGGCCTCATCGCCGGCGATACGAGCTATTCGATGTCGCCTTACATTCAGAATGCTGCGATTAAGGCAGTGGGCATCGACGCCGTTTTCGTTCCGCTCCAAGTAGCCGACATTGGAGAGTTTTTCCAGCGGATTGTCCGCCAGGGCTCGAGCGAGATCGACCTGAATTTCCGCGGCTTTGCCGTCACCAATCCGCACAAGCGTGACGTCATCGGCGTTCTCGACTCAATAGACAAAACGGCCGAGGTCATCGGTGCGGTGAACACCGTTGTGCTCGAAGCGGGCAAGTGGGTCGGCACGAACACCGATGCCGAAGGCTTCATTGCTCCGCTCAAGGAGCGTTATGGTTCGCTTAGCGGTGCGAATGTCGCTGTGATCGGAGCCGGCGGTGCCGCTCGAGCGTGTGTTTATGCCCTGCGGCGGGAAGGTGCCGATGTTACAGTACTCGCCCGAGATACGACAAAAGCGAAACCACTAGCCGAGGAATTCGGAGCTCGGTTACTGCCGCTCGAAGCCCTCGAACGTCCCGACATTCTCGTCAACACGACCCCACTCGGAACCCGCGGCGAGCATGAAAATGAAACCCCGGTAAGCACCGAAAATCTCTCCGGCATCAAACTCGTTTACGACCTGACGTATAATCCTCGAGAGACGCGGCTTTTAAAAGAAGCTCGTGAGGCCGGCTGCGACACGCTCGACGGCCTCGAAATGCTCATCCGCCAGGCAGCCGCTCAGTTCAAGATCTGGACGGGACGTGATGCGGACGCGGATGTAATGCGGGCGGCGGCGGTAAGGCAATTAGGCGAATGACCGAACAAACAAAACCCGTAGCCCTTAACTGCCCAAACTGCGGCGGTGCCGTGATGAGCGACCGCTCGTCGTGCGAATTTTGCCGCTCGCGGCTAAAGACGGTCGGTTGCCCGAGTTGTCTCGGCCTGATGTTTCTTGGAGCGGAATTCTGCTCAAATTGCGGAAAGAAAGCCGCCGCCGCCGTCATCATTGAAGAGAAGGCAGCGGGCGATTGCCCGCGGTGCCGAAAGCCGCTTCAGTTGCTTGAGATCGATGCCGTCACGATCCGCGAGTGCGGCCGGTGCGGCGGATTTTGGTCGGCAACAGAGACGTTCGAAGGGCTTTGCTCGAACAGCGAACAGCAAGCCTCGGTGCTTGGCTTCATCGGGAGCGACGCCCATCCGCACGCACATCCGGCGACCATCTCATACGTTCCCTGCCCCGACTGCGGCGAGCTGATGAACCGCAGCAACTTTGCGCGGTCGTCGGGCGTCATCATCGACATCTGTAAGCAGCACGGCGTTTGGTTCGATGCCGATGAGCTGCCGAAGATCATCGCCTTTATCAACAAGGGCGGGCTCTCGCGGCAGCGTGAAAAAGAAAAGATCGCTCTCGAAGACGAACGACGCAAACTCCGCGACGACCAGCGGCGAATGGCCGCGATCGAACGCCGCGCCGGCGTGGCCAAAAACGACGACGAGTTTGAGAACTCGAGGTTCGGCCGTGTGATCAGCTTTCTGTTTGACGTTTGAGCTCGAATCTAAAGCACAACGTCTTTTTCTATTGTCCAGGTGAACATCGGCTTGACGTTCTTTAAGGTTGGAAGTGGCCGAACGCGAATGGCCTTTCTCGTGGTCTTCCCTTTTCCATCATCACCGATGTTTCCGACCTCGATCGTCATTCGCTGGGTTGAAAGATTGTAGCTCCTGGTTTCGATATCTCCAGTGTTTCGTTGTACCGAGGTCATATCGACGCCGATCAGCGTCATCTCGCCGTTCTGGAAACGAAACTTGTATGTCCGATTGCTCATCGACCACGAACCCGCACTGTAGAACTCCTCAAAGATAAATGTCAGAATGCCGCCCTTGATCGAAACATCCTGAAATGGTTCCGACATCGTGGGTGAATCGCTCATGACTATGAACGAGTTATTTTGAACGTGTAGGCGAAAACCTTTGTCCCCTTCTGCAAACGCGACCGCAAGTATTCTTGGGTTAGTGTCGAACTTTTCTGAACCGAGGCCATCGTTCTTGTAAATAAATCGCGAATCATTTCCCTTAAGAACAAGTACACAGTCGGGCCGCTGGTCCTTATTCAGGTCGCCTTCGGCACTCGCCATGACCGTCCAGTTCTTTGGGGCAAACCCGCTGCACGTCGCGGCGGTTTCTGCGAGCGCAGGAAAGTCCGCCGGCGTTGGCACCTTCCACGGGAATTCGTCATCTTGCCCCGCAGCAACGGAAACGAAGATCAGTAGTGTTAAGGCCAGCAAAGTTTTTCTCATTGATTTGTTAATATAGCTCATTCCCCGTTTTCGGGACGCTTGGCCTTTTTAATATTTGCATGAACGAACGCTACAGCCGCCAGATATTGTTTCGCGAGATCGGCCGCGAGGGCCAAGAGCGGCTGCTCGCCTCGCGTGTGCTGATCGTCGGCTGCGGTGCTCTCGGCTCTTCGCATGCGGAAATGCTCTCGCGGGCCGGCGTCGGAAGCCTAAGGATAGTTGACCGCGATTTTGTCGAATTCACCAACCTCCAACGCCAAACGCTTTTCAGCGAATCCGACGCCGCCGAACGCCTGCCAAAAGCGATCGCGGCAAAGCGGAGCATCGCAGAGATCAACTCCGAGATAGATGTCGAGGCGATCGTCGCGGACGTTAACAATTCAAACATCGAGGCCTTGATCGCCGGCTGCGACCTCGTCCTCGACGGTACCGATAACTTCCAGGTTCGCTACTTGGTGAACGATGCCTGTGTAAAGCACGAACTGCCTTGGATATATGGCGCCGCAGTTTCGAGCTACGGGACGACGATGACCATCCGCCCGGGCGAAACGCCATGCCTCCGCTGCATTTTTGAGGAGATGCCGGATGCGGGCAGTGCGCCGACGTGCGACACGGCCGGTGTGATCATGCCGATCATCGCCAGCATTTCCGCCATACAGGCCGCCGAGGCGGTCAAGCTTCTTGTTGGCGATACCGCATCGCTCCACCGCTCGCTTGTGCAGATCGATCTCTGGGCCAACGACTGGCGAAAGATCAAACTCGCCGGCCCGAACGATGATTGCATCTGCTGCGGGCGGAGGTGGTTCGAGTTTCTCGATGCCGAGGCACAGGAATTTGCCGCCGTTCTATGCGGCCGCGACGCCGTCCAGATTGCCCCGCCGCGGCTCACCGAGATCGACCTCCCTGCTCTTGCCGCCCGGCTTTCGGCCCTCGGCGATGTGAAGCAGAACGAATATTTGCTGCGGTTCAGCATCGAAAATCAAGAGATCACCGTCTTCCGCGACGGCCGTGCGATCGTGAAAGGAACCGATGACCCCGCGCAGGCCCGCTCGCTGTATGCACGCTATTTAGGCAACTGAGCGGGTGAGTCACATTTCGGATCGTTTTCGCGTCTTATCGTTGAGGGAGTCTTATGAACGAACGAAATCGGGTTGTTATCATTGGCGGCGGGTTCGGCGGGCTTTGGGCGGCGAAGGCTTTGGCGAATAAGCCGGTCGAGGTGGCGCTCATCGACCGCAAGAATCACCATGTTTTTCAGCCGCTGCTTTATCAGGTGGCGACGGCCGTGCTCTCGCCCGGCGAGATCGCCTCGCCGATCCGGCGGATACTCCACCACGCAAAGAACATCGAGGTGATCCTCGGCGAAGCTGTCGATTTCGATAAAGAGAATAACGCCGTCCGGCTCGATGACGGAACCGAAGTTCCGTTCGACTATCTGATCGTTGCCGCCGGTGCCCGGCACGCCTATTTCGGCCGTGATGAATGGGAGACCTGGGCTCCGGGCCTTAAGACGCTTGAGGACGCGGTCGAGATCCGCCGGCGTGTATTGCTCGCGTTCGAGCTTGCCGAGCGAAAGGCTGCCCTTTCCGGCGTACAGGACGAACTAACTTTTGCCGTCGTTGGGGCCGGGCCGACAGGTGTTGAACTCGCCGGGGCCATAGCCGGCATCGCCCGGCAAGCCTTGAACAAAGATTTCAAAGCGATCGATACATCGAAGGCCCGCGTTGTGCTATTCGAAGGCTCCGACCGCGTACTCGGCACCTTTGCCAGCGATCTCTCGGAAAGTGCAAAGCAGCAGCTTGAAGAACTCGGAGTCGAGGTTCGGCTTAACAGCTTTGTCACCGAGATCGAGCCCGGAAAGCTGAAGGTCGGCGAAGAGTGGTTCGAGTGCGATGTCGTTCTCTGGGCGACGGGCGTTGCGGCATCGCCTCTTGGCTCTCGGCTCGGTGTCGAAACCGACCGTGCCGGCCGCGTCAAGGTAGAGCCCGATCTCTCGATCGCGGGCCATCCGAACATTTTCGTCATCGGCGACATGGTTCATCTGCTGCAGGAGAACGGCGAGCCTGTTCCCGGCGTCAGTCCCGCCGCAATGCAGATGGGCTCGGCGACCTCCGAGAACATCCTCGCCGAGATCAAAGGCAGACCGCGTAAGAACTTCGTTTACGTCGATAAAGGCTCGATGGCCACCATCGGCCGCAGCCGGGCGATCGCACAGGTCTTCGGGATGAAGTTCCGCGGCTTCGTCGCCTGGCTGATGTGGCTCTTTCTCCACGTCGTTTTTCTGATCGGCTTCCGCAACCGCCTGTTCGTCCTGATGGGCTGGTTCTGGGCGTACCTGACCCGCGAGCGTAGCGCAAGGCTCATCACCGGCGACGCAAACGAACTCCGCGACGCCCTGATGTTCATGGAAGGCGAAGAGGCCGTAAAGCTACTCGAAAAGCTTGCAGCGAAGGAAACTTCGGCCGGGCCGAAAGAGCCGGCCTGACCGCAAGGCGAAAATTCCTGTGACTTATCTCCCCGATTTGCTTATACTTGGAGCAATTCGAATTTTCGCTTCTTTAACACCACCCTGATGATCAAAAACCTCTGCTTCGTTCTTGCGGCAACGTTCCTTTTCTCTTCTGTTTCTCCGGCAAATGTGCCAACGCTTTGGTCCGTTAACTCGCGTGCCGATGTGCTCAAAGGCGAGCCGAATGGCGTTTCGGTCGGCCCGAACGGCGAGCTGACGCTTGCGCCTCGCCTGACCGAGACGTTCAGCACCGGCCAGCCTTACATTTGGTCAACTGCGGCAGATGCCGCGGGCAATGTGTACATCGGAACGGGCGGCGAGGGCCGCGTTTTTCGCGTCACGCCGGCCGGTGCGGGTTCGCTCTTTGCCGACCTTGGCGAGCAGAACGTGACCGCCATTGCCATCGGACGCGGCAGCGAGGTCTTTGCAGCCACCTCGCCTGACGGCAAGGTTTACCGAATCAACGCCGCCGGAAATGCCGAGGTCTTTTTTGAGCCGAATGAAAAATACATTTGGTCGCTGGCGGTGATGAACGACGGCAGCCTCGCCGTTGCGACCGGGGAGAACGGAAAGGTCTTTCGCGTCCGCTCTGCGGGAGCCGCGGCCGCAGCTTCGCTATTTTACGATTCGAGCGAATTGCACATAATCTCGCTCGCAGCAGATCCCCAGGGAAACCTGATCGCCGGGACGGATTCGAACGGGCTCGTCCTTCGCATCGACCAAAGCGGGCGAGCTTTCGCATTGCTCGATTCGCCGCTCCGCGAGGTCCACTCGGTCGCCGTCGGGCGAGATGGCTCGATCTATGCACTCGCGATCAGCGAATCGGTCTCGACCGCAACACCGGCCGCTGCGCCGACACCCGAACCGCGAACCGTTACAGCCGAAAAGGCTTCGCCGACGGCTCAGCCGACGCCGGAGAAGAGCCGCTACGATCTTTCCGCGGCAAAATCGGCCGTATATCGGATCGCGGCTTCCGGGGCGAATGAGGTCATCTGGTCGTCTGGTACGTTAGTTGGATTTTCGCTTTTGCCGATTCCCGGCGGTGGCGGCGTTCATCTCGGCACATCCGACAAGGGCCGCATCTACACGATCTCGGATTCAGCTAACGAGCAGCTAACCGTTCAGACGGGAGCCGGACAGGTCAGCACGTTGCTTCAAGCGGGCAATACCGTGATCGCCGGCGGTAGCAATCAGGGTGTTCTCTATCGGCTCGGGCCGGACACCGTAGCTCAGGGCACTTATGAGTCGCCCGTTCTTGACGCTCGCTCGTCGGCAGATTGGGGCCGCATCTGGTGGCGTTCGGAAGGAAACGTTACGATCGAGACCCGGAGCGGAAACACCGAAGAACCGGGCGAAACGTGGACCGCGTGGGAACCGATTCGCGGCGAAACAACGGCAGGAAAGATAAACAGCCCGTCCGCAAGGTTCGTGCAATGGCGTGCGACGCTTCGCTCGGGAACTCCGGCCGCCGCACTCCGCGAAGTGACTCTCGCATTCGTTCCGGCGAACATCGCCCCCGAGATCACCTCGCTCACCGGACTTCCGGCCAATGTCGGCCTCGCTCCAAACCCGCCGATCCAGATCGATCCGAACATCGAGACCTCTGGCATGGACCCGGCGATCTTCGGCATTCCGAATCAGGCTCCGCCGCCGCGTCGTGTTTATCAGAAAGGTGCCGCCGCCTTTCAATGGACCGCCGAGGACCGCAACGGCGACACGCTCGTTTACGACGTATATCTAAGGGAAGTCCGTGACCGCGATTTCGTCAAGATCCGTTCCGGCATTGCTGAGAATTTCATCACCATCGACGGAACGAGCCTTGCAGACGGACGATACCTGATCAAAGTCGTTGCCCGCGATTCGGTGCAGAACGCCGCCGCACGAGCACTTTCCGGCGAACGCCTGAGCGAGCCTTTCGACGTAGATAACACTCAGCCGCGGGTCACTGTCACCGGCCAGCCGACGATCGCGAACGGGCGGGCACGTGTTATCTTTGTGGCGGTAGACGGAGCAGGCTATCTCGTCAAGGCGGAAGCAAGCATCGACGGCGGGCCGTGGATGCCGGTCTCGGCCGAAGATGGCCTGACCGACGGGCCGAATGAGCGCTTTATCGTCGAAACGGCGGTGCCCGCAAATGGAGTCTCATCTATCGTGCTTCGCGTTTTTGATTCGGCAGGAAACATCGGGAACGCCCGAGCATTAATCAATAAATAGTGGTTTTGGTCTCTACCCGGAGGAGATAATGGCAAATTTAGAGGTTGGAAGTGCTGCCGTCTGCGGCATCTGCGGCAAGGACACAACGGTTACGCAAATTTCCGAACGCGAAGGAACGCTGGCTTATGACCTTAAATGCTGGCATCGGAACGCGTTCTGTCCCGAGTGCGGAAAGCTCGTCCGCGACGCGAGCGATACGGTCCAAAAGGTCGTGCCGCATTGCGAAGATTGCAACGGGCCGTACTATACCGATGACGAAGACGACGAATGATCGTTAGTCGCGTTTCGGCAGCGTCATCGTCTCGCCTTCCTTGTTGACCTCAAGGTGGCGGGTCGTACCCTCGACCACGCTCGGCGGAGCCAATTCACCCGTTCGGTAACGCGACTCGGGCGAGACGAACTCGGTCGAAGCCGGCGGAAGTTCGGCATTCGTGCTCCGCGCACTGTTAAGAACCGGAACACTTTCGCTCGCCTGAAGTGCTCTCCGCTGCTCCATTTTCTTCGATTTGAGCAGATCTGAAATACCCTTGCCCAAAAATGTGAATGCCGGAAAGAGCATCGCCCACCACCATGCCTTGCCGCCCGCAACTCCGGTCGTAAAAAGCACGATCGAGACGATCAGAAAGCCGATGCCGCTGATGATCGCCTTGACCGCATCGCCATAAACCTCGGCCGGATCGCTCCGCCGGCGTTCGTCGTCCGGCAAAGCCCCGGTGAAGGTAAACGCCGATGCAATATCAGTGTCTAGGCCATCGGAGTCGGCCTTTCCGCTCAAAGCCTTCGAAACAACGCCGATGTCAACACCGCAGCTACGGCAGAATTTGCCGTCTTCTGGGTTCTTGGTTCCGCATTTTGGACAAAACATAAATCAGTCGTCAGTTTTCAGTTGTCGGCCTCACTCTGACCGGCATGCTCGCGTTGGCGGCGGGCCTCAAAGAGTATAACGCCTGCAGCGACCGAAACGTTCAGGCTCTCTATCTTTCCATACATCGGTACCTTGACCAAAATGTCGCAGTTCTCCGCAACCAGCCGATGGAGCCCGCTGCCCTCCGCCCCGAGCACAAGCGCCGTCGGCTGCGTCCAGTCCCATTCGGTATAATCCTTCTCCGCCTCGCCCGCTGTACCGACGACCCAGATGTCACGCCGTTTCAGTTCCTCGATCGCACGATTCAGGTTACCCACCTTTGCTAGCCGGATGAACTCCATCGCACCGGCAGCCGACTTCGCGACCGTATCGGTCATTCCCACCGCTCTTCGTTCGGGAATGACCACGCCATCCGCTCCTGCACATTCCGCCGTCCGGATCACGGCACCTAGATTTCGCGGATCCTCAACTCCATCGAGCAGGACCAGAAGTTCTGGCCTATCGGCAGCGTCAAGAACATCATCCAGTTTGAAATAGCTGACCTCTTCTACGAAAGCAACAACGCCCTGATGGTTCGCTCCTTTCGGTACAAGTGCGTCCATCGCTCGCCGAGGAACGGCCTCGACCGGGATACGCTTTTCGCGGGCAAGACCGGCAAGATCGGCAAGCCGGGCCTCGCGGCCGCCTTCGGTAAATTTTATCGCGATGACCTGCCGTTTCCCCGACCGCAAAAGCTCCGTTACAGGCAGCACGCCGTAAACAACAGCACTTTCGCTCTCTTTGCGGCTCGCTCTTGGTTCCCTTACCGGCTCACGACGAAATTTTTTCATAGAAGATGATTCCGCATCCGGGAATACTTTGTGAACTGGTTGAGATTATCGAAAACGTCCGAGGCCTGTCGGCTTAGCCGCCCGAGCCCGCTTCGGTGAAGCCCTTGAGCTTCGCGGTGAAAATCCGGCTCCCAGACCGGGTCGAGCAGATCGCGCACATCGTTGTATCCTGAGTCGAGAACGATCCCGGCCCGCAACTCCTTGATCGTTTCGGCCAGAAGCTCGACATTCTCGCTGGCGAACATCGTCTTCGCATCGCCGAGACATGAAAAATCAAAACCACTCGTCTTAATACGATAGCCGCGATCGTCGCCCGTTACATAAATATCGAGCATTTTCTCGTCGCGCTGATCCTTCGACTCCTCGGGCTTCTTGGAATCGGCCTTTCCGCGTTTTAAGTTTTCGCTCGTCGTCGATCGTGATACGGCATGACGCCCTGCGACCAGCAGCCGAAGATCATCAACCGTCGCTTCAAAAACCGCGGTTGTGTTGAAGTCGAACATTCGCAGCCGATCCGTCATGAACTCTATGCCGCGTATCCGCCGCGGCGGGGTCTTAACGTCGAGTTCCGGGTCCGCTAGCGTCGCGCAACTGAACCCGAAATTCGAAAGGTGAGCGACGAGCGAAACCGCAATCTCCGCATTCCGAACCCGTGCTACAGGAAACGGAACCCCGGCCGCGACGATTTTCCTTACCTCATCAACGCTGCGGCCGAGCACCGCCGCCGCTGACCGAGCTTCGCCGCTTGCTCCCGGCAATATGATCACGCTGAAACCATTCTCGTGCGGCTCGGGAGGCGTGAGGTCGAGCCTTCCTGCTTCGCCTCCGGTGGACAAGTTCTCAAGCTCCGCCGCGCAGTAAAGACAGTTTACACGCGTCGGAGCGTTCGGTTTGCCGCACTTCAGGCAAGCCAACATCTCCGCCGGAGAAAATCCGGACGGGGCGGCAAATTGGTCGTTCAAATTCGTCGTATCTTGCATCGAAGTGCCTTGGACGGACGGTATTTTAGCACGTTTGAACCCGCGTTTGCTTGACGAAGCACGCCCGGAGTAGCAAACTGTCTGAAGGCCGGTTCATGGACGTTAAGTTGTCGATCACGAAGATCAGAGTAGTTGTTTATTGCTGAATTAGAGGCCTTTTGCCTCGCTTTACCGTTAAACGTCTTTAAGAAACCTGTTTGTGGGCAGTTTGTAAGATCAGATCGTTCGCTTCGCGGTCTCCTCGACTTTCCCCTGTGAACCCCGCCTAAACAATTCAGCCACCTGGGGAGGCATACATGCAGTTTGATACGCCTGCGAATTCCTCGTGGAAATTTGGCCATCGCGGACGCGTTGCCGTTTTTATCGACGGCAATAACCTCTTTCACGCAGCCAGGTTTCACACGATAGACATTGATTACAACAAGCTTCTTCGCGTCCTGCTCGGCGATGGACGGTTACTTCGCGCTTTCTTCTACACCGGCGTTGATGCCGGTGCCGAACGCCAGCAGGGCTTTCTGCTCTGGATGCGGCGCAATGGTTTTCGCGTTATCCAAAAGGAATTGAAGACCTTTTACGACGGCACACGGAAAGCAAATCTTGATGTGGAAATAGCCGTGGACATGCTAAGCCTCGCCGGCCGTTACGACACCGCCGTTCTGGTCTCGGGCGATGAGGATTTCGTCTATGCCGTCAATGCCGTAGCCTACAAGGGCTGCCGCGTTGAGGTCGCGGGTTTTCGTTCGAATACGGCACCGCGGCTTATCGACGTTGCGGATTTCTTTATCGATCTTGGCGAGATCGCGGACCTGATCCGAAAGGACGGCTCCTCGGCCGAGGATTTCGACGTCAGCTACCGCGGGCCTGTCGAGGCTCCGGCTCACGTTTCGCGTCCGCACGGCCGGGCCCGAGCGAGCTCCGGCAGCGAACTCGACGAGAGCACCGCCCCCGATATCAGATACGAAGTGCCGGAGTTCGTCCGGATCAACGACGAGCAATGAAGCTTTTCACCGTTGACGAGGCCAATGAAATGCTTCCGCGGATCAGGATGAAGCTCCAGATGATCCGCGAACTGCACACCGGCCTCAATGAATACAAAGAGCAGGCAAAGGCAGCCGCGGCGGCCTCGGACCGCGGCGGCGGAATGATCGGAGGTTCGGCGTACGTAAAGACGCTTTATGAGATCGGGAAACTGACCACCGAGATCACCGATACCGGTGTCCAGGTCAAGGATTATTCCCGCGGCCTGATCGATTTTCCGTCGGTTCGCGAGGGTCGGATCGTCCTGCTTTGCTGGCAGCTTGGCGAACCTGACGAGATCGAATGGTGGCATGAGATCGAGGACGGTTTTGCCGGCCGCCAACAGCTCTGAATCCTTTAAATCCTTGTTAACGGCGCTTTTTTGACGCGTTTTCCACATTTGGCTGTGGAAAACACGAAAAGTCGTGTTATTTGAGCACTTTAGTATTGACGAGTTAAAGTTTTATCTGATAACATCCATTTAATTTTTTTGCGGTTCCGCGCAAGCCCCTAGCCGAAAACAAAGTAACGACTTATGAAGTGCCCCGTTTGCAAACGTGAACTTGCACCGACACTCTCGATTTGCTTTACCTGCGGAGCAATGGTTAACGACTCGGTCCGCGAGGAACTCGAGACAAAGATCGGCCGGGTCTCAGGCCCGCTCGAAAAGAAGGCCGTCCCTCCGCCGGTTGCCCTTCACGAAAACGGAACCCCTGCACCGGCAAAACGCCCGATAGAGTCTCCGGCTGTTCCCGCACCTGCTGCGACCGCAAAACCCAAGACCAGCTTCCTCGCACCGAAAACGACGAGCAAGACGCTCGTGGACTTTCAGCCGAAAGCACCGACGCTTCCCGATTGGCGCCTTCAGGTGCAGAACGCCGTTCGCAAGAGGAACGGCAGCGAAACGACCGAGGCCGAACACACGGGAGATGCACAGATCGCCAAGCTGCCGCCGCCGGCTGCCCGCGAACCAAAACCGATCGCCGCAGTAGCCGAGACGTCATCGCCTGCGAATCCTACATTGGCAAAGGCCCTGCAACGTATCGAAGCCTCGCGGCAAACCTATATGCCCGGTTCGGCAGGTGCCGCAGCTGTGGCCCGTAAGCCGATAGCCGCACGCCCCGCACCGCCGCCAGTTTCGGCTCCGGTGCAGAAAAGCTACCCGTTCGATGTTGTCCAACCGAAGCCAACGGTGATGCCCGCCCGCCAGGCTGAACCCGTCGCGGCTCCTGCAGCTGCACCGGCAAAGCCGAAACTTGTCTCCTCGCTGAGGATCGAGAAAAAGAAATACGATACGAACAAGCTTCCGCCTATCCCGCAGCCTGCGGAACTTTCGTCGAGCTTCGATTCGATCGCTGCCGCTCCGGCGGTTCCGGCGGCAACACATACGACCTTCGTCCCCGAACGCGAAGAGGTGCTCTCGCCTGATGAGATCGAAATGAACCGTGCGTTCGAGACCGAGTCCGAGCCTGACGTCTTCGACGACATCCCGCCATTCGGAATGCGGTTTGCCGCGGGGCTTTTCGACGTTCTCGCCAGCGCATTCGGAACCGTTGTTATTCTTTCGCCGCTTCTTTTTGGCCAAAATGCCGTTTATAGCCTCTCGCTCGGCATCGGCTTTGCGGCGGTCTTTGCGGCGTTTCTTTTCCTCTACCTAACGGCATCGCTCGCCCTTCGCGGCAAGTCTCTCGGCATGTGGATGTTCTCGCTCGAACTGATCGACGCCGAGCACAATTCCTACCCGACCGCACATCAGGCTGCCGTTCACTCGGCGGTCTACGTGCTTTCGCTCGCACTGCTCGGGCTTGGGTTCTTGACCATTGCCTTCGACGAGGAAAAGCGTGCCATCCACGACATAATCTCCGGTACGATCATGGTCAAGCAGGCCTAGTCATGCTTGGCTCTCTGCTCCACACGAATTAAACTTCCACGGTGGATCTTCGTTTCATTTCTGCTGTTTGTGAGGAGCTAAAGGCGGTTGCCCTTGGCTCCGTCTTTCGCCGCACCTTCCAACTCGGTGAGCACACTTTGGTGTTCGATCTCGGGGCGGCGGACGGCAGATATCTCTTTGTCGAGGCCGGTCCTGCACGCCCGCGGCTTTACCTTACCGAGCGAACCAAGAGAGAACTTGAACGCGCCTCGACAGCGACGGGAGCCTTCGCCCAATACTTGCGAAAGCACCTCGCCAACGCACGGATCACGAAGATCGAACAGCTTCCGGACGAACGCGTCGTTCGCATCGATCTCGACAACGTAACGGACGCCGGGCATACCGAGAAATGGTCGCTTGTCTTCCAGCTAACAGGCCGTTCGGCAAACATTTTTCTGCTCGATGGCAATGGCTCGGTTGCAATGTCGCTCCGCGAGGACCGGACCGAAGGACGAAGGGCCGGAGACAGATACAGTCCGCCCGAACGCACATCCACGATCACCGCATCAGACGAATGCGAGATTCCCACGATCGACGGCTCGATATCGAAATGGCTTGATGTCCATTTTTCCGAGGTCGAAGCAGAGGCCGAGTTCCGTTCGCTTGCCGAATCCGCACGCCGCCGCGTCAAGTCTGAGATCGGACGGCGGACAAAGCTGGCCGCAAATCTCCGTGCGGATCTCGAACAGCACGGTGACGCCGAGACATGGAAAAAGTACGGCGACCTTCTGCTCGCAAACACTGCTACGGCAACGCTCAATGAAACTGGTTTTGTCGTAACAGACTTTTTCGATGAGGCGACGCCAATGATCGAGATTCCGCATCTCGATCAGAAGACTCCCGCAGAAACGGCCGAAAAATACTTTCGCCGTTATACCAAGGCACGAAACGCACGGGATGAGATAGCCACGAGGCTCGCCGCTGCTGAATCCGAGCTTGCGTCACTAAGAACTGAACTTGCCGAGATCGAAACCGCGATCGAGGCTCGCGATGAGGAGTTCCTGCGTTCAAGGCCGTCAGCGAAGCCGCTACGTCAAAAGCAGCCGAAAAAGCATGATCGATCAGACGACACCCGGACCTACGCCCGCGAGTTCGTCTCGTCGGATGGATTTGAGATCTTGGTCGGCAAACGTTCTAAGGATAACGATTACCTGACCTTTCGGATCGCCCGTTCGCTCGATACCTGGCTCCACGCCGCCGATTATCCGGGTTCGCATGTCGTTATTCGGGCCGCAGGCAAAAAGGTGATCCCGCAGCGAACGCTTCTTGAGGCCGCCCAGCTTGCCGCATTTTACAGCCAAGCGAAAGGCCACCCGAAGGCGGCCGTTCACTACACACAGCGAAAGTTTGTGAATAAACCGAAAGGAGCGGCTCCCGGGCTTGTCCGGCTCGCAAGCTTCAAGACACTTCTTGTCGAGCCGAAGATAACGGCCAAGCAAAAAGAGCCTACTCGTTAACGAGCGTCGCCACCGTCTCCTTCATTTTCTGTATCTCCTTCGGGCTCGCTCCCTTGAAAACCCCGCGCATCCGGCCCTCGCGGTCAACTACGACGCTCAGCGGAACACCGGCGAATTTGGCTACGCGGGCGTAGTCGTCGGTCGTCTGATTGTTGATCCGAACAAGTTCGTAATTAAGGTTCATTGTCCCGGCGAATTCCTTCATCCGGCCGAAATCCTCCGGCTCCATATCGTCGTTGCCGACATTTAGCCCGATGACCTGAAAGCCCTTGTCGCGATGCTCGTCCTGAAGCTTTACAAGCTCCGGCATCTCGACCTTGCACGGGACGCACCAGATGGCCCAGAGATTCAACAGAAGCACCTTGCCCTTGCGGTCCTCGACCGTGAATGTGGAGCCGCCGTCTGCTTCCATCGGAGCCTTCGCAAGAGCCGAGTCAAGCATAGGGTATTCCGACTTTGCTCCCTCGGGCCATGCCATGTTCGGCTTCTTGTCTCCGTTTGCCGTTCCGTTCGCTACAGTATCCGCCGAGCCCGATGTGCCGCACGCGGCAAGCGAACCCACCGCAATGACCACAACCGCTAAAAATGCGAAAGCCTTGAGAACTTCTCTTTTAATCATTTCAAATCCTTTAATCTAAGTGCGATCAATGATGAAAAAACCAATATTAAAAACATTAACATCAGAACCAATTGGTTCAAAACATCGCTCATCCATGGGTGGAGGAATGTGATGTAACCGCTGAGATCCGAAGGCACTTTCTTTATCTCCGGGACCTTGAGCCGCTCGCCGAGCGGATCCGGCTCGCCGGGAGCAATCCCATCGGGCCCGAGCCGCTTGTAGTTCTCGATGTCCCTCTCAGCTTTTTCGATAAGCTTGTCGTTCTCGGTTTCAATGAACTTATAAAGCCCGAGCCCCTTCGTCGGCCCGTTGATGTCGGCGCCTGCTTCTTCAAGCGTATCGAGCGTCGAGAATCGCTTTATCGTATCGAACGACCACGACGACGGCATCGTCAGCCCTACCACCTTACTAATGCCCGCCGGAACGCCGACTATTCCCGAAAAGAGGATCTGCGGAACCAGGATCAGCGGCACAAGGCTTGTCGCCATCTCGCTTGTCCGGACGATCGTCGAGACAAAGAGCCCGAGCGCCACGCCGATCAGACCGGTCAAGAGCGTCGCCCACAATTGCGGGATCCCGAAAAGCTCGCCCGGCATCGGCATCAACCCGACTACATCAAAAAACTTAAGCGGCCCGAAAAGCAAAAAGCACTGCACAGATACGATCAGGCCGAGCACGAACAGCTTTGAGGCTAGATAAGGAATGATGCCGAGATTGAACATCCTTTCACGGCGATAGACCGGGCGCTCGCGGATGATCTCGCGTGCGGCAACGGCCGTCCCGAACCAGATAGAAACGATGGCGAGGATGAAGTAAACGAAATCACGTGGCTGCTCGGCCCCCATCACGAGAAAGGTCATCAGGGCTATTATCGGCGCCTGCAGAAATATCACGGCGAGGTTCAACTTGTCCTTTGCGAGCACCTCAATGTAACGCCGCGAGAGAGTAACGAACTGTCGTATCGACCCGAACATGCCAAGCCTCGAACTCTTTCCTGCTCGCGACGCCCCGACAGCTCCGATCTGCTTCAGCGGCTCTTCGACGTACTGCCGATGGATAGGCGTTGAGTCAAATTTCCGCCGCCAAGTCTCTGCAACTCCGCCCGCGATGACCGAACGGTCTGCCGTTGGCCGATCGGCCGCTTCGCGTTCGACCGGCTCCTCGAGTTTGTCGTAAAGCTCGCGGAAGGTCGCAACGCCAAAGTGCTTGAGAGCTTCCTCCGGCGGGCCAAAAAAGACCAGCTTTCCGAGCATCAACACGGCGATCTTGTCGAACATCGCGACATTCTCCATCGCGTGTGTCGTCATCACGACCGTCCGGCCGGATTCGGCGATCTGCCGAAATAGCTGCATTATTCTATACTCGGTCGCAGGGTCGAGGCCCGACGTCGGCTCGTCGAGAAAGATCGCCGATGGCCGCGTCAGTAGCTCGACTGCGATCGAAACGCGCTTTCGCTGCCCGCCCGAGAGCTTGCTCACAGGGAGGTCTCGCCGGTCTGCCAAACCGGTCACATCAAGCACTTCATCGATGGTCTTTCTGATCTCGGCCGCGGACGCGTCCTTCGATAGCCGCAGCTTTGCAACATGATAGAGCGTCCGATAGACCGAAAGTTCGCGATGGATAATGTCATCCTGCGGGACGTAGCCGATCGACTGTTTGAGCGAATGAAAATGGCTTTTGAGGTCGAGGCTGTTAAAGAGAACGCTTCCTTCGGTCGCTGGCCGTACGCCGCACATCGCTTCCATCAAGGTGCTTTTCCCCGCTCCCGATGGGCCAAGCAATCCGACGAACTCATTCGGCTGGATCGAAAGCGAGACCGCATCGATCAGCCTCGCCGTAGGGGCGAACAGCCGGCCCTTCGCGTCGCTCGAAACCGCCATTACGTCGATCCGCGTTTTCGACCTAGCATCAAAAACGCCGAGCGTCCCGGCCGCGTCAACGCGGAGCGTGAACGACCCGATCTGAACAACATCCGTGGTAACGATCTGCTGTTTCGCCGTCCTGCTGCCATTGACGAATGTGCCGTTCGTCGAACCGAGATCCTCGACAATGATTCCCTGCCCGCTCCGGCTAAAACGGGCGTGGCGGTTTGAGATCTGCAAGCCGTCGAGCCTTACCTCGCAGCCCTCGCCCCGGCCGACGGTTATGGCACCGCCCTCCGGGATCGCCTTTGAGAGGATCAACTCGGCCGCCGCCGGATCGGCCCCCTTGAGCCCGCCGGTCGGGTCAAGCTTTAGCACCATCGTCCGCTGGCCCGTGTCCTCCGCCCGAAATTGCGGCGAGGAAGGCGGCTTCGGCGGAGCGGCCGCTCCGGCGTGAACGCGAATGATCGGCCCGCCGCTGCCGAGTTGCACCTCATCGCCCGAAGCAAGCGGCCGCACTCCGCTGATCCGCTGACCATTGACCAGAGTGCCGTTAAAGCTATTGTTGTCAGCGATCAGGAGCTGTCCATTCTCGAACCGAACCTCGGCATGCCTTCGCGAAACGGTCGCTGACGAAGCGTCGAAAACGACGTCGCAGCTCGGGTCGCGGCCGAGCCAAACCGATGCGGACTTGATCTGAAAAGCGGGACGCGAGCTGTCCGAGACAAACTCAAGAGCTGTGCCGGCTTGAGGTGGTTTCTGGGCAACAGCAGGAGGAACCGAAACCTGAACCCTTGGCGCTGAATCCCATGCCGACGGCGGCGGGGCCGGAACATTCCGGGTGGGTTCGGGCGGAGCGGCGGCCGGTACAGGCTCAGCTTTACGGCCCGGCTCGAACGAGATGACCCTTATCTTCGGTCCATTTTCCCCGAACTGAACAACGCTGCCGGGCTCAAGTTCGCGGGGATATGAAACCCGTTCGCCGTTCAAAAAAGTCCCATAGCTCGAGCCGAGATCCTCGATGTACCAAACGCCGTTCATCCAGTGGAACGCGCCGTGCTTCCGCGAGACCATCGGAAACTGCTGCCGATCGAACGCGATGTCGCACTCGTTCGCATCGCGGCCCGCAAGAACGACGTCCTTCGCGAATGAAGATTCGCTGCCTGTTCGGCCTTCGCCTTCTTCTGCAAGAGAAATGAACATTGAATCGGTTTCTGGTATTGGACTGACGTTGTGATTCTAGCAAAACACTGATGGTTTCCGAATCGGGGTGCACCGCATTGGTAGAGTATTTCCGGGTGTGGGGAGTTTTTCCACACTGCGTTCCATTTCTCCACAGCTTTTTGACACTTAGGGTCAATAAACACGCCGTTTCGATTATTTTAATTGTTGCAATGATTGATCTTCTATCGCGTGTACAGTTTCTTCATGCGCGGAACGGCTTTTGCTCAGTAGAAGGCGCTGGTCTGGTGTGTTTCGCACTTCCGGCATTTAGAGCAAGGTTTAGTTCTGATGAACATCACGGAAACTCCCACCGAGGCGTTCACTGCGCCTTTCCCGTCAGCGGGGTTCTCGGCCTACGGCACAGATGGCCGTTCGCCAAAGGTCTTGATCGTAGATGACTCTGCGGTCGTAAGAACGACCTTTCGCAAGTACCTCGAAGACTCGTACGAATGCTTCGAGGCCGAATCTGCCCTCGAGGCGATCGGGATGCTTCGCGAGCAGGCCTTTGACATCGTTATCACCGACATTATCATGCCGGGGCTTTCGGGGATCGAATTGCTTCGGAAGATCGTCGAGGAACACAAGGGGACGCCGGTGCTGGTCGTTTCCGGGGTTGACCGGCCGCAGCGAGCTCTCGATGCAGTAAGGCTTGGGGCTGCCGATTATCTGATAAAGCCGTGCGATCAGGACGTGCTGCAACTCACAGTTGAGCGGGCTCTCGAAAGGAGCACACTGCTCAAGAGTGCCAAGCAGTATAAACGCGACCTTGAGATCCGCAATCAGGAGCTCGTCCGAAAGAAGGAACAGCTCGAACGCTTGCAGGCGCAGATAATCCATAGCGAGAAGATGGCCTCGATCGGCCAACTCGCCGCTGGTATTGCCCACGAATTGAATAATCCCGTCGGGTTTCTCTACGGGAATCTGGATCTGCTCAGGGTTTACCTTGCAGACATTCTAAAGCTGGTTCTTTTTTACGATTCGCTGCCGCTTGAGGCTCAAGCCGCCGAACAGGCAGCGACGATAAAGTCCGAGATCGCTTTCGAACAGACTGTGGTCGATCTCGACTCTGTACTTTCAGACTGCCGCGACGGAGCGGAACGGGTTCGTGATATTGTGCAGAACCTTCGGACCTTTTCTCGCCTCGATGAGGCCGAGTTCAAAAAGACCGATCTGCACGAGGGAATAGAGTCCACCATCCGTATCTTGTCACGGTACTTCAGTGGGGGGACAGTTCACCTATTGCGGGAATATGGTGAGCTGCCCCCCATTGATGCATTTGCTGCACAACTAAATCAGGTTTGGACCAACCTGCTCGTCAATGCCGCCCAGGCCGTAGAAAAGAGCGGTGGAACAGTTCAGATAAAGACATATTGCTCAGGCGATGATGCCGTTGTCGAGATCATTGACGACGGCGTCGGGATGACGCCCGAAGTGATCGGCCGGATCTTCGATCCTTTTTTCACGACCAAAGCGGTCGGTGAAGGGACCGGGCTCGGGCTTTCGATATCTTTCGGCATCGTCGAGCGCCACGGCGGCCGGATCGAGGTGGAATCTCGACCGGGCGAAGGCAGCACATTTCGTGTTCGCCTCCCGCAAAATGCCGACCCAAAACGGGCAAGCTCCCAAAACCCGTACAACAAGGAAATGAGGAATTACGACTATGCAGTATAAGATACTTTTCGTTGATGATGAGACCGCCAACTTACGCCTTCTGGAAAGGCTTTTTCGTGGGCAGTACGAAGTACTTTCGGCGGCCTCGGGCAGCGAGGCCCTTGCCTTGCTTGAGGTTCACGACATCGCACTCATCATCTCGGACCAAAGAATGCCGGGGATGACCGGTATCGAATTCCTCAAACGTGCCGCCGAACTTCGCCCGCAGACCGTCCGCATCATGCTGACCGGTTACACCGATGCGGAAGCTCTTGTCGAAGCGATCAACTCGGGCGTGGTGTACAAATACATCGCCAAACCATGGATCAATGAAGACCTTCAGCAGACGGTCGTTCGTGCTCTTCAGCACTTTGAAACGCTCAAAGCCCAGCGGCAACTCCAGATGCAGAACGAACGGCTGCGAATGCGGCTGCGCTCAATGCGCGACGGGCTCGTCAACGTGCTTGCCGAGATGGTGGATCTGAAGGATCCGCTTGCCCGCCGGCATGCCGAACGCGTCCGCGAACACTCGGTCGAACTTGGCCGCCGGCTGGACCTCTCGGGTTCCGACCTCCAGACGCTCTCGACCGCGGCATTTGTCCATGAGGTCGTTGACCTCCGAATGCCTGCCCATTTCCTTGGAAAGAACGGTTCGGCAAGCGAGATCGAGCATCAGCTCACCCGCCGGAGTTTCGAGCTTGGAATTCAGATGCTGGAAGACCTGCCGGAACTCGAAGAGGTCGTCACTGTCCTTAAGTTCGTTCACGAGCACTTTGACGGAAGCGGCTTCCCGAACGGCTTTGCCGCCGAACAGATTCCGCTTTCCGCACGAATTATCGCAGTCGCAGATATGTACGATACGCTAACGAATCCACGTGACGCCGAACGCCCGCTTACGCATGACGATGCTATCGCTTACCTGATCGCACGGTCAGGCCGCGAACTGGACCCGAACATCGTCCGCACGGCATCCGAGCGGCGCGGTGCGTTCATCCCGGCAGCCGCTGAACCGGTTCCGATTTACGCTTGAGATTCGTGAAAGAATGATCAGTTTCGGACGAGGCGAAATCCAAGTCCCGGGCTCTTAGTGGACTTGGCAACCTCTTGGCGGAAGGTGGCCGTAATGCGGTCATCGCCGGTCGATTTATAGAAAGCACCGCCGCCGCGGATCATGTAGTGCGGCTCTTCGACGGGCTTAACGCCGAGCGTGCTCCCAGGATAGACAGATACTTCGGTCGCGGTCCATTCGAAGACGTTTCCGATCAGATCCATCACACCCCATTCATTCGGGCAGGACGCCGTGCCGACCGGCTTCGGGTCATTGTTCGGCTGATCGAGGACCGCGCACCGGGCCTGGAACTTATCGCCCCATGGGTATAGTTCGTTCGCAGCACCGTTTCGTGCCGCGTATTCCCATTCGATCTCTGTCGGGAGGCGATACGTCACTCCGTCTCGCTCGGAACGCCACTTGGCAAAATCGACCGCATCATCAAAGGAAACGAGCGTGACCGGCAACTTTTCCTGGCCGGCAAGCGGGCGGCCGTTGACCCAGTGTCCGGGAATGTCCTGCCTTTTCGTCGCCTCGACAAATGCCAAATACTCAAGATTCGTCACCTCGGTCTTGTCCATGAAGAACTTGGCTACCTGCTGGTCATGTTCGGGACGTTCATTTTCCCGGCCATCGTTCCGCCCCATTTTGAAAGTACCGGCCGGAATCTCGATCATCTCAGTTCGAATGACCGGCGGTGCAGAAGGCGAAACCGAAGGTGATGGAGTTGGCCGGTTCACCGCATTTCCCGGGTCCGGCGGTGCAGACGAGAACAACCCCATCATGTAGGCCCCACCAAGGCCGGCTCCGCCAATAACGAACAAGAGTACAAACCCGGCCGCACCGAGAACCAGCGGCGAGAAAAAGCCCCTCTTCGCAGGCTTTGACTCAACGTGGACATCCTGACGCCCGGTGTCCCATGCCTGGACAGACGTCTTCGACATTTCCGGGCTTGAGATCTGCGTTGCCGCCATGTTCTGCGGCGTATCGGGACCCACCCCGGTGAATGCTACGGTCGCCGCCGGAGCGTTCTGGCCGGTACCGGGCCGAAGCTCGGCAGTTATCTGCTTCGGGCTGCCGTCAATGAGAACATCGCCGACCCAATCCTCAAAGCCGTCTTTGCTTACCTTGATTCGGTGGCTACCCGTTTGAACACCATTGAGCGTTATCCAGCCATCGTCTCGCGATTCGCCGACCGGGCGATTGTCTACCCATACGACCGAACGCGGCGGGACCGTCCGCACATTGATCGAAGAAACCGGAAATGCACCGCCGGATGTCGTGTGAATGCCGATACCCGCGGGATGGACCGCTTCCCTTAGCTCGGCGATCAATCGTTCGACCGAACCGGTCCGCTTTTCCTTATCTTTTTCAAGCGAATGAAATACGACCGTTTCGACATCCGGCGGAACGCTAACGCCCATCGACGCAAAACTTGGAGCAGGGTCGCTGATGTGCTTCTTCATTATCGCAGGGATCGACGACCCCTTGAACGGCACATCACCCGCGAGCATCTGAAAAAGGATAACGCCGAGGCTGTAAACATCAGACCGCGAGTCAGGCTCGTCGTCTGCCCATTGCTCCGGCGCCATGTAATAGGGCGAGCCCATCAGCCCGGTAGTCTGGGCCTGAATGAACGACCCGAGCAGCTCGCCCGATTTGATCTTCGCCAGCCCGAAATCGAGTATCTTCACAGCGTCCGAGATCTTCGGCTTGTCGCTGCAGATCATTATGTTGAGCGGCTTAAGGTCGCGATGGACTATCCCTTGATGGTGTGCGGCGCCGACGCCGGCGCAGATCGCCGACATTATCTCGAGCGCCCTCTCCGGCGAAAGAACCTTCTCTCGCGTCAGCAGATCATGGAGCGACTCGCCCTCGACGTATTCCATTACGAGAAACGGGATCGATCCGCCGATGACGCCATAGTCCGTTACCGCAACGACGTTCTGATGGCGAATTGCCGCAGCAGCGAGAGCTTCCTGTCTAAACCGGGTTACGAGCTGCGGGTCATTGCCGACGAGGTCAGGCAAAATGATCTTGATAGCAAGCTGAGTTTTGAGATAAGCGTGGCGGGCCTTATAGACAACGCCCATTCCGCCTTGCCCGAGCCGTGACTCAAGCTGGTACTTGCCCTCAAGCACCGGTTCGCCGGCGATGGTGTGCATCGTCGGCATGCCGTCTTTCGGGCATGTTGCGACCTCATCGCGGTAGCAATTTTTACAGAGTTGGCACTCTTTCATTACAGGTGGCCGGCCGCACGATCATCCTTATCGATCAGCGGACGGCCATTTACTTGTTGCTCGCCCTCATGCGAGTTCTCGCGGTAAACGCTTTGATTCTAGTTCGTTTAACGTAATCAAGCAAGGAAAAGGGCACTCGAAGGCTCATTTCTCCCATGCCAGATCGAAATTTCCCGATCAGCCCTTGACCACGATATTTACAAGCTTATCCGGCACTACCACGACCTTTACGACCTCTTTTCCGGCAATGAATTCCTGAGCCTTCGGGTCGGCGAGTGCCGCGGCTTCGAGCTTCGACCGATCCTCGCCCGGTTTTGCTGCGAACTTTGATCGCAGCTTGCCGTTCACCTGGATCACGACCTCGATCTCGTCATCGGCCGCCAGCTCCTCGCTGAACTCCGGAAAAAGCGCTCCATTGGCCAACATCCCGTTTTCATTGCCGATCAGCACCGAATAAAGCTCTTCCGCCGTATGCGGTGCAAATGGCGTCAGCATCAGAACGAGGCTCGTCACACCCTCTTGCACAGCGGCAGCCTCATCGGCGGAGGCGTTTTCCGGCTCGATGCCCGAGTCATAAAGAGCATTGCAGAGTTCCATCAGCGCCGCCACCGGCGTATTGAATTGAAGCGTGTCTAAGCTCTGATCGATCCGCCTGATGGTCTGGTGCGTCTTTCGGCGTAGCTTTCTCGCCACTTCGCTTTGCTCGCTGCCGGAGGCCGCTTTCGCAAACGAATCCCGCCACCTATGAACGAAACGCCAGATGCGCTGAAGGAAGCGGACGGCTCCTTCAATGCCCGCTTCGTTCCAGACCAATTCGTTCTCGACCGGTGCTGCAAAAAGCACAAAAAGCCGGGCCGCGTCTGCTCCGTAGATCTCGACCATCTCGTCCGGATCGACTCCATTGCCCTTCGATTTCGACATCCGCTCGATGGCAAATTTGAGGGCTTTACCGTCCGCCGAGCGGGCCGACACGATCTTGCCCTTTGCATCTCGCTCGACCGTCACTTCGCCCGGAGCCGCATAGATCCGCTTCCCGGTCTCATCATCAAAGAACGTTTCACCAACGACCATTCCCTGCGTCAGCAGCCGCGTTACCGGCTCGCCAAACTTCACCAGCCCGAGATCGCGCATAACCTTGGTCCAGAAGCGCGTGTAGATCAGGTGCATGACGGCGTGGTCATCGCCGCCAATGTATTGATCGACCGGTGTCCAATAGGCCGCAAGGTCAGGCGAGAACGGAAGTATCTCGTTCGCCGGGTCGGTGTAGCGGAAAAAGTACCAGGAAGAATCGACGAACGTGTCCATCGTGTCTGTTTCTCTTCGGCCCGGTCCGCCGCACTTCGGACACTCTGTTTCTACGAACTCGCTGACCTTTGAAAGCGGCGATTCTCCCGTCCCGGTGATCGGAGCATTCTCAGGAAGCTCGACCGGAAGATCGTCGAAATGCACCGGAACCGTGCCGCAGGTGTCGCAATAGACGATCGGGATCGGCGAGCCCCAAAAGCGTTGGCGTGAAATGCCCCAATCGCGGAGCTTGTAGGTCGTCGCCGCCTCGCCAAAACCGTGCAAATGCGCGTGATGTGTCATCTCCTGCTTGGCGGCCTCGCTTGTCTTTCCGTTCCAATAGTCCGAGTGCACCAAAACGCCGGATTCCGTGTATGGATCCTCAAGCGCAAGTGCCTGCATCGTGTGGTGCTCGTGCGCAAGGTGCGGCTCCGAGATCACTTGACGGATCGGAAGGCCAAACTTCTTTGCGAACTCAAAGTCGCGTTCGTCGTGGGCCGGCACGCTCATTACCGCTCCGGTGCCATATTCCATCATCACGTAGTTCCCGACCCAAACCGGCAACTCCTCGCCGCTGAATGGGTTAACGGCTTTCAATCCGGTGTCGATGCCGTCTTTTTCTACCTCGGCCTCGTGATCGGCCGGCTTTGCTTTCTCACGGAGTATCTCTTCGATCTTCGCGTGGACCTCGGCCGAAAAACCGCCGCCAAACTCTTCAATTAGCGGATGCTCTGCCGCGAGAACGATCGCGTTCGCACCGAAGATCGTGTCGATCCGCGTCGTGAATACACGCACCTTGCGGCGGTCCTCGGGCTTCAGGCTCCCGGTCTTTCCGGGAACGCGTACTTCGAAATCGACCAGCGCTCCCTCGGAACGCCCGATCCAATCACGCTGCCGCTTGAGGACGTTCGCAGGCCAGCCGGCTTCTATCGTGTTGAGCCCGTCGAGAAGCTCATCCGCGTATGCGGTCGTTTTGAAGAACCATTGCTCAAGGTCGCGCTTCGTCACCGGATTGCCGCACCTCCAGCAAAGCCCGCCGCTTGCCTGTTCGTTAGAAAGCGTGGCCTGGTCGGTCTCGCACCAATTGACCTGCGTCATCTTTTTGTACGCAAGCCCTTTGTCGTACATTTTGAGGAAGAACCACTGGTCAAATTTGTAATACTCCGGCCGATGGGCCGCGATCTCACGCGACCAGTCGTAGCTCAGGCCGAGCCGCTGCAACTGGCCCCGCATCGCTTTGATGTTCTCCTCGGTCCAGTCGCGGGGGTTGACCTTCCGCTTTACGGCAGCATCCTCCGCCGGTTGGCCGAACGAGTCCCATCCGATCGGATGTAGCACATTGAAGCCCTTCAAACGCTTATACCAAGCGACCGCATCGCCGACCGAGTAGTTTCGGACGTGGCCCATATGCAGGTTTCCCGAGGGATACGGCAACATCTCAAGCTGATAGAACTTCGGCCGTTCGTCGTCGATCTGGACCTCAAAAACCTTTGCATCGGCCCATTTGGCCTGCCACTTTTGTTCGATCTTTTTCGGAAAATACTTCTCGTCCATAAGGCTCCGGTTTCGGCCTCCCGCCGTCAGAATCCGCTTGCAAGAGGCCGCGTGTGAAACGAAACAAGCAGTTTAGCGGAAAACGGCATAGCTATCCACTTTTAACTTGCTTAGGTTATTTAGTTTATTTGGGTAAGTGACGCCACCGCGGCCTCCGGTAAAACGGAAGCGGGTGGCTACGTAAGGACGAGCGTTGCTGCTGCCAAGAACATGTCCGAATCATAATCCAAATCAACCTGAATCAGCAAATTAATATTGTTGTAAAACGGCTTTTGATGCTATTCTAATAGAACCGTTGAACTACGGTTTTTTAACACTAGCGTTTTAATGATGATATCTAGCAGAACGCAGCCGGTCGCTACCTGACATTGCCGTCTCGAGGCTCGACCGTCTGCCTACTTCGGAGGTAAAGAAGATGGTCAAGCACAGAGAGGACAAACCTGTCTCAAATAATATCCGTACACCCCAACCGATCTACCAACCTGCTGCAGGCCGTTCTTTGCGCTCGCTCCGCGACAATAATTCTGTTGATGAGATAATCGGCGCTTTGTCCGATTCATACGAGAACAAGCGGGCACGCCAGGTCGTGGAATGGGTACGCCAGCAGGGCGTCCGCCGTGCGGCATGAACTTTCACGGGAAAGTCTTTTGCCGGAGCCGCATGCTTGTGGCTGTTGGCCGCTCGATCTTGTTTTCGGCGGCATTGGTAATTCTCTTTTCCTCCGCGGCTCTTGCCCAAGGGCTAACGACCCCATTTGAACCCGAACGCCTAAGGCAGATCCTCGCATCCGGAAACTCCGAAGAAAAACGCGACGCTCTTTTTGAGATCCGAAACCGCCGCTCGGCCGATGCTTCCGCACTCGCTGTTCCAGCACTGAAAGACGCAGATGCCATTGTCCGTGCCACTGCTGCCTCGTCCATTGTTTTTTTGCCTGAAAGCGAAGCCGCGGCCGTGCTTCTTCCGTTGCTTGACGACCGCCAGCCATTCGTTCGGAAGGAAGCAGCTTACGCACTCGGCACGGTCGGAAGTTGGACGTCAACCGAAAGGCTCGCCCAACTGCTTCGCCGCGAAAAGGACCGCGAAGTACGCACCGCCGCCGCGATCTCGCTTGGGATGATCGGCGATATCGATTCGCTCGGTCCGCTTTCCGAAGTTCTCAAAAAGAAACCGAAGGACGAGGATGAAATGCTTCGCCGTGCCGCTGCCCGCTCGCTTGGGCAGATCGCCGAACTCATCCGCACCGGCCGGACGCTTGTCACCACCCCGCAAAGCTTTCTTCCTGAAAAATTCAAAGAAACCGGTGACCCGCTCGCACTCATAGCGAACCGGATCAACATAGATGGCCGTTCCGCTGTCGAATTACTGATCAAGGTCCTAACCGATTCCCGCGAAGCCGACGACACCCGCCGCGAGGCCGCATTCGCCCTTGGCGCTTTCGGCCGTACGGAAGCGGTTCCGGCACTCGAACGCAGCATTGCCGCCGCTGATCCGTATCTTGCCGAAACCGCCCGCGAAGCTCTCCTGAAGATAAGAGCCGCCGGCGAAAACTAATTCTTTCAATATACCGCCGCATTTGTTTTAATAACGGAATGCGTCCCGTCCCGAAACCCGCAGCGAAGGCTGACGCCCTGCCTGAGCTTTTCAAGTCCGTCCGGGCCCGAACCCGAGAGCTTTGCGAACCGCTTGAGATCGAGGACTACATCCCGCAGCCGGTCATTGACGTCTCGCCGCCGAAGTGGAACATCGCCCATACGACGTGGTTTTTCGAGGAGATGATCCTCAAGAAATTCACTGCGGGCTACGAGGTCTTCGACCCCGATTTCGGCTTTCTCTTCAACAGTTATTACAACACTATCGGCGAGCGAACCGCCCGCGACCACCGCGGCGATCTCTCGCGCCCGACGGTGAAAAAGGTCTTCGAGTATCGAGAATATGTGGACGAAAAGATGCTCGAACTCCTCGCGGCGAATGATAGCGACGAACTTCGCGAACTCGTGATTCTCGGCTGCAATCATGAGCAGCAGCACCAGGAGCTTTTCCTCACCGATCTGAAGTACACCTTCAGCGTCAACCCGCTTTTCCCCGCTTACCGCGAGGGCTTCACCCCCGAGGAAATATCCGACGCGCCAGCGGGCGGCGAGTTCTCGGACATCGAAGGCGGCATTTACGAGATCGGCTACGCAGGCGAAGGCTTCTGCTTCGATAACGAACTCGCTCGGCATGAAGTGCTCTTGCGTGATTTCTCGATCGCGAACCGCCTGGTCACCAACGGTGATTTCCTCGAGTTTATTGAGGATGGCGGATACCGGCGGCATGAACTCTGGCATGCCGAGGGCTGGGACTGGGTAAACCGCGAGCAGGTAAATGCACCGCTCTATTGGAATAAACGCGACGGCGAATGGCATTTCTTCACATTGGGCGGGCTCAGGAAGCTGCCGCCCGAGGCTCCGCTTTGCCACGTCTCATTTTACGAGGCGTCGGCATTTGCCGAGTGGAAAGGCATGCGGCTGCCGACCGAGTTCGAATGGGAGGCCGCGAATGAAAAGTTCCGGTGGGGACTGCGTTGGGAATGGACGAATTCGGCCTATCTTCCTTATCCCGGCTTCAGCAAACCGGGCGGAGCGGTCGGCGAATATAACGGCAAATTCATGATCAATCAGATGGTCCTTCGCGGTGCATCTATAGCGACGCCCGAGGGCCACAGCCGGCCGAGCTACCGAAATTTTTTCCACCCGCACCTGCGATGGCAGTTCACGAGTATACGGCTGGTCAGGTAGATCTTCGACCGCAGAGACGCAAAGTCGCAGAGATGCGAACTCGAATAATGATCTCAGCGTCTCGACGTCTCTGCGGTAGTGGTTTTTATGAATTCAACAACGTCACCGGAGCTCACGCAGTTCGCCGAGGATGTCCTTGCCGGGCTTTCCGCTTCGCCGAAGCATCTCTCATCGCGTTACTTTTATGACGACGAAGGCTCGCGGCTGTTTATGGAGATAATGAAGCTGCCCGAGTATTACCCGACGCGGGCCGAGCTTAGGATCTTCGAAGACCAAAAGGACGGCATCCTCAAAGCATTTTCCGATGGTGCTGAAGGCATCGACCTGATCGAGCTTGGCGCCGGCGACGGTGCAAAGACGGCGGTACTTATCGAGCACATTCTCGCAAAAGGCCTCGATTTCACCTATAGCCCGATAGACATCTCGCAGGAGGCCAATGCTGCGCTTGAGGCACGCTTCCGCGAAAAATTCCCGAGCCTCGAGATCCGCCCGCACACCGGCGATTATTTCCAGGTCCTCGATTCGCTCCGCAGCCAGAACGGCCGCCGAAAAGTACTGATGTTCCTCGGGTCAAACATCGGCAATTTCCTACGCGAAAAAGCCGTTGATTTTTTCCGCAGTCTTCGCCAGGTGATGAACCCGAACGACCGGCTCTTCATCGGCTTTGATATGCAGAAAGACCCGCGGGTGATCGTCGCCGCCTACGACGACCCGCAGGGCGTCACGGCCGCTTTCAACCTCAATCTTTTAACGCGTATCAATCGCGAACTCGGCGGCGACTTTGACCTCTCGAAATTCTCGCATTACGCTCAGTACCGCCCGGTCGAATGTGCCGCCCGCTCGTTCCTGATAAGCCGCGAAAAGCAGACCGTGCACATAAAGGCACTCAGCCGTTCGTTCGAGTTCGATCAATGGGAAGCGATCTTCATGGAGATCTCGCAAAAATATACCCATGCGATGCTCGAGGAGCTTTCATCCGACAGCGGCTTCGCGATCGAGGATGAGTTCCTCAATGAAACAGACTTTTACATCGATTCGCTCTGGCGGCCCGTTTAGAGTGCGCGATTCATCGCGTCAGTTCAGAGTGCGCGATTCATCGCGTATGCGCGAGCTAAAGCTCGCACTCCGAACATTTATGAACATACGCATCCTTACTTACGATTCTCTAGGCTCGACCAACACCGAGGCGCTTGAGATGGCCCGCAAAGGCGCCGATGAGGGCCTGTGTATCGTCGCCCGCGAGCAGACCGCCGGCCGCGGCCGCCACGGAAGAACCTGGGTCTCCGAACCGGACGCCGGGCTCTATTTTTCGATCGTGCTAAGGCCGTCGCTCCCGCCGGAATCGCTTCCTCTGATCACGCTGATGGCCGGCGTTGCCGTGCACTCGACGCTTACCGAACTCGGCCTCTCGCCCGATATCAAGTGGGTCAACGACGTACTTGTTGGCGAAAAAAAGATCTCCGGCATCCTGGCTGAGACGACGATGACCGACACAGGCCTCGCGGTCGTTCTCGGCATCGGGATAAACATTCGCAGCTCGAACTTTCCGCCCGAACTCGCGGACCGTGCAACTTCCATCGAATACCTTGTGGAGCAACCGGAACAAGTCCCGTCGTCCGCCCAGCTCGCGGCAACGTTGACCGATGCGATACGGCATTTCTGCGAGCAGCTCACGGCTCCCGGCGGCGCGGAGGTGACGATCGACGAGTGGCGGTCGCGTTCAAGTTACTATTCAGGCAAGCGGGTCTCTGTTCGCTCGTTTAACGAAATGCTTACCGGCACCACTGAAGGCCTCGAGCCAAATGGTGCTCTGCGTCTCAGGAAAAGTGATGGCGATATCGTTGTTATACAGGCTGGCGACGTCGAGCAACTCAGGGCCGATGCGGCCGCCGATTGAACTTTCCATCCGCACGGTGTAACTTTGTAGCTTGGTCTTATGAGTAACGAGTTTGAAGCAAAGCCCGAGTTCGATTTTGACGAAGAATTCGACGAAGAGTTTGAGGACGCACTCGAGGCGTTCGACGAATTCGAGATCGTCAATGAAGATGTAACGCTCCGGACGGCCGTGATGCAAAAGGAAAATATGATCGCCCTCCTGTGCATCAAGAGTGCCCCGGTCGGGGCCGCCATCTGCCGCGTCGATCCGCGTGAGGCTTTGCCTGCCGTCCAGATCTATGACGACCCGAAGGCTGCTCTGCATTGGTTCTCAAAGAGCTTGCGGACCAGCAAGGTCAATGGCTGGCAGCTTGTTTACGATGGCCTACCGCTTCAGGGTTGATCTGAAAATCAGACCTTCCACGCCAGACGGAGATCGGGAATTACTCCTGCTTTCCGTTTTTTCTTTATGCTGCTGGCAATAGATATCGGCAATTCCGCCATCAAATTCGGCATCTACGATGCGACCGGGCTCCTTGACCGCTTTTCCGTTGCGACCTGGCGCGACTACGAACCCGAGGAGCTTTTCTTCGACCGGCTGCGTTTCGTCGCACAAAAATTCGTCCGGGTCGATCACGTCATCGCGGCCTCGGTCGTACCCGAGGTCAACGCGACGCTGACCCGTGCGACCCGCGAACTCTTCAAGGTTACGCCGATCTTCGTTGACGAACGCACCGACTTCGGCTTTACCATCAAGTATTCGCCGCCCTCGCATGTCGGCGCCGACCGGCTTGTTACAGCCTTTTCGGCGATTCAAAAATACAAAGCGCCGGTCATCATTTGCAGCTTCGGCACGGCGACGGTCGTCGATGCGGTCAATTCCAAACTTGAATACATCGGCGGGATCATCGCCCCCGGGCTTGGCATCATGACCGAGGGCCTGCATATGAAGACGTCGCTGCTCCCGAAGGTGACCATCGCGAGAGCCGAGGGCCTTATCGGCCAAACGACCTATGACGCAGTACTTTCGGGCGTTTATAATGGAACAGTTGCTCTTGCCGAAGGATTGATCTCGCGGGTTATAGATGAAATGGTAAAAGAAGACCCGGCTCGGCCGAAGGTCATCGCGACCGGCGGCTTTAGCCGTGTGCTCGCACCCGACCTTCCATCGGTCGATGCCTTTGAGGACGATATGGTGCTCGAAGGGCTTCGCCTGCTCGCTGAACGAAGCCTCCCGTAATAGGCCTACGCGAACGTCGGCAAAAGCTTAGGCTGCCGCCTGGCCTTCGTCGCCTGCTCGAAGGCAAAAGCGATCCCGATCAGCTTCGCCTCGGTGAACGCCTTTCCAAAGAACGAGATCCCGAGCGGCAGTTCCTTCGAAAATGCTGCCGGAACCGTGATGTTCGGATATCCGGCAACGGCCGCCAACGAAGAACTCGAGATATATCCCGAGCCGCAGTCGCCGTTCACCGTGTCGATCATCCAGGTCGGTGCGTTCGAAGGGCCGATGATCGCGTCCAGCTTGTCGCGATCCATTACGAGGTCGATTCCCTCGGCCTGAGTCAGTCGCTTGCTTGTCTCCAATGCTTCAATGTATGCCTCATCGGTCAGCGGGCCTTTTTTCGCCGCCGCCTCAAAAATGCTCTGGCCAAAGTACGGCATCTCGCGCTTTTCATTGTCCTTGTTGAACTGAATAAGGTCGTCGAGCGTTTTGTGGTCGGCGTTTCGACCCGCCAGATATTTTTCAAGATCCGTCTTGAACTCGTAAAGCAGGACCTCAAACTCCGCTGCGCCAAATTTGCCGATTGAATCTATCGTAACATCGACCAGCACGGCACCGGCCTTTTTCATCGCGTCCATCGAGACGTTGAGCATATCGTCAACATCCTTTCGCCGGCCGAAGTAGTTTCGGGCAACGCCGATCCGTGCTCCTTTCAGCGCTCCCGTATCGAGGAATTTCGTATAGTCGATCGGCTCCGCCTCTTCGCGGCCGGCCATCGCTTCATCCGCCTCGTCAAAGCCGCAGATCGCCGTCAGAACGGCAGCCGCATCGGCGACCGTCCGGGTCATCGGCCCGGCAGTATCCTGCGAATGTGCGATCGGGATGATGCCGCTTCGCGAGACCAGCCCGATCGTCGGCTTTAGCCCGACGATGCCGCAAACCGACGAAGGGCAGACGATCGAACCGTCGGTCTCGGTTCCGATCGCGGCCGCCGCAATATTGGCCGAGATCGCTGCTCCCGAGCCCGACGAGGAACCGCACGGATTGCGGTCGAGTATGTATGGATTACGCGTCTGTCCGCCGCGGCCGCTCCAACCGCTGATCGAATCGTTGTCGCGGAAGTTGGCCCATTCGCTCAGGTTCGTCTTGCCGAGGATGACGGCACCGGCCTCGCGAAGCCTTGCGGCAATGAATGCATCTTTCTTCGGCGTCGGTGCATTGAGGAGGGCAAGGCTGCCGGCCGTCGTTTTCATCTTGTCGGCGGTATCGATGTTGTCCTTGAGCACGACCGGAACGCCGTGGAGCGGCCCGCGGACCTTGCCGCTCTTTCGCTCGCGGTCCATTTGATCGGCGATCTGAAGCGCGTCCGGGTTCAGCTCGATCATCGAGTTGACCTGTTTATCAACGGTCGCTGCCCGGCGGAGATACGCCTGAACAAGCTGCCGCGACGTCATCTCGCCGGACCTCATCGCTTCCTGCAGTCCAGTTACGGTCGCTTCCTCAAGCCGAAAGCCCTGCCTTGCGGCAAACGCGCTCGACGCTCCGCCCGCGGCGATGGCCGCTCCAAGGCCTGCACCGATTGCTGTCCCCAAAAATTCACGACGATCGATCCCCATTACTTTTTCTCCTCTGCTGTTTGCGGCTTTGCGATCGGAATATGCTCATTGATCGCAAGCGTTCGTATCTTGTCGGTGATTCTCGCCTTTTCCGCTTCCTCGGTCAATTGACGAAGCGGCATACCCGGCGATTCATCCGAAAGGTCAAAAGTGCCGTAGTGCATCGGCACCAGCCACTTCGCCCCGATATCGCCGAACGCCTTTACGACATCCGCCGGATTTGTATGATTTGCTTCCATGAACCATCGCGGCTCATAGGCCCCGATGGCGATAAGAAAGTAGTCGATCTCAGGGAAAAGCTCGCCCGTCTCGCGGTAATGCCGGCCGTAGCCGCTGTCGCCGCCGTGGTAGATCGAGGCCGAGCGGCTTTTGATCACATAGCCGCCCCAGAGCCGCCGGTTGGTGTCAAAAAGCCCGCGGCGTGACCAATGCCGCACCGGCAAGAAATAGACCTCGACTGCATCATCGCCGAGCTCGAACCGCTGGAACCAACCCGCAACCGCGACCTTGTTCGTCGGCTTGATCCAATCGCGGAGCATCTCTTCGCTTCCCATTCCGGCGATGAATGTCGCCTCGGGGAACTTCTCAGCGATGGCCCGAAGCGTGGCCTCATCCGTGTGGTCGCGATGGTCATGCGAAAGGAGAACATAATCGACCCGCCTGATCTTCTCGAGCGGCGAAGGCACCTCGACCCAGCGTTCGACCAGCGGCGGCGAGCCAAAGATCGGATCGATCAAGATACCGCGGCCCTCAAGCCGGATGTAGAATGAAGCGTGCCCGAGCCAGAGAATGCCGTCCTCATCGCCCGCGAGAAATGCCGAAGGGTCACGCACCTCAGGGCGAAACGTGTCGCGTTCGCGCACCGCGGCAAATTCATTCGAACTCAACTGCCACTTCAGCAACTCGCTCGTTTTTGGTAGAAAGACGAACTCGTCGTTCATGAACCGCCCGCGTTGATCGACCGGTGTTCCCGGCCAACCGGGCCGCACCGTTTCAAGCTCCGGGACAGAGACCCGGCCGGTCAAGACGGCCACATCGGAATCGCTCCAAAAAGCCGTCCCGATCAGAACGAGCAGCAGCAAAACGAAAACCCCGGCAATGCGAACCACCCACTTTTTCATTAGTTAGACTATACGAACCGCCGGGGCATCATTCCAAACCCCGGCCGAGGTGCGGAAACACGAACCACCTGTGCGATAATCCAAAAAGTGAACGGCCGGCCCGCTGATATCCCTCCGCATAAGCTCATCTCCGCTCTCCGCGGCTACGATCTGCTTCCCGCGATCGTGTTTTTGCCGACGCGCCGAAAGTGCGACGAATCGGCCTCAGAGGTCGCCGCCGACCGCTCGCAGCGGTCCGACCCGGAGAAGTTCGAGAAGCGGAAACTGCTCTTCGATTCGTTTTCTGAAATGCACCCCGAGGTGCTCAAGCACAAGCACGTCAAAATCCTCGTCCACCACGGCGTTGCCTCGCACCACGCCGGGCATATTCCGGCATGGAAGCTTCTTGTCGAAAAGATGATGTCGGCCGGATTGCTCAACGCCATCTTTGCCACCTCGACCGTCGCCGCGGGCGTCGATTTCCCTGCCCGGACGGTCGTCGTCAGCAATGCCGACACCCGCGGCAATGAGGGCTGGCGGCCGCTTTCGGCAAATGAACTTCAGCAGATGACCGGCCGTGCCGGCAGACGCGGAAAGGACAACGTCGGCTTCGTCGTCCTCGCACCGGGTCAATTCCAGAATCCGCGAAAGATCGCCGAGCTTCTCAAGTCGCCGCCCGACCCGCTGGAGAGCAAGTTCAAGGCGACCTACACGACGCTGCTTAACCTGCTCGATGCCTTTGGCGGCTTCGGCCCGATCCGCGACATCGCCCAGAAGAGTTACGCATTCCAGAAGACGGGCCACCGCATCGAGCGGCTCCGGCAAAAGAATCAGGAGATCAAGGACCGGCTTACTGATTCCGCTCGGCCGCTCAGACTGAGCTTTGACGATATTCGCGGTTTTGAGCGGCTGGTCAGCACACGCGAGCGGCTCCAGCATCGCCTGCCCGAAACGCGTGCCGAACTGCGAATGGAATGGCTGCGGCAAAATGTCTTGCCCGGCCGCATCGTGACTCAGGGCCGTTCGGGCAAACGCTATTTCATGGTCATCAGTGCCTTTGGCGACTCGGTCTCGGCAATGCGTGATGACGGCTCCGGCCGGACGTTCTCGCTGGCCCGCGTCAACCGTATTTTTGAGAACACGTATCGGCTTAACGAAAACGCCGTCGAGCGGGCATTTATGGAAACGCTCGAAGGCAAAAATCCGCCGCTCGAAGAGCCAAAGCCCGCCATCGCCCGCGGTAATCTTGACTCGGCCGAGGTCATTACCGCCAGCCTTGAGCGTTTCACCAAGGTCGAAGCCGCAGCAGAGTTCCTTTGGCTCTCGGTCAAGGAAGCTGCCGAGTTCGAGGAGAACCGCAAGGACATCGAACGGCTCGTCGGCCGCATCTGGTCGCCATTTGAGAATCGTGCACGGGTGCTCGACCGCTTCGACTTCATCGACTTTGCCGCCGAACGCGTCACCGACGACGGCCGTTGGCTTGCCGACCTCCGCATCGACCGCCCGCTCCTGATCGGTGAAGCTTTGCGGCGGGGCGTTTTCGACGATATCTCGCCCGCGGCATGCTCCGGCTTGGTCGCCTCGATTGCCGCCGACGCCGAACGCAGCTTTGGTGAATTGAACCCCACGATGGAATTGCTCGATGCCGGGAACGCGTTCTTCGATGTTCTTCATCGCGTCGGGGACGTCGAATGGGAATACGGCATCGAGCCGACCGAAGACATCAATTATTCCGCCGCAGCGGCTGCCGAATTCTGGGCCCGCGGTCGTGCCTGGGACGAACTCGCTGCCCGAACAAAGGCCGAAGAAGGCGATCTTTTCCGCCTGCTTTCCCGCACCGGCGAGGCACTGATGCAGATCGCCGAACTCCGCGAGGCCAATCCCGCCGCCGCCAGCATCGCCCGCGAAGCCGCCGACGCCGTCCTCCGCGACCCCATCCGGTGAACATCGGTCGATATTCGCTCGCCAAAATGCTAGTCTTTGTGATTTGGCATTAATGAAGGAAGACATCAGAGAAACGCGGCTGGCCAATGGTCTTACGATCCTCACCGACCGTATGGAAGGCGTCCGCTCGGCGACGCTCGGGTTCTTTTTCCGCGTCGGTTCGCGCAGCGAGCCGGCCGAACTCGGCGGCATCTCGCACTTCATCGAGCATGCCGTTTTCAAAGGAACTTCGCGGCGTTCAGCGATAGAGATCGCCCGCGAGCAGGACCGCCTCGGCGGAAACCTCGATGCCTTTACGACCCACGAAGAGACCGGCTTCGCCATCAAGGTCATCGACGACCAACTGCCCGCGGCTTTCGGCCTTATCGCCGAAATGCTGACCGATCCGCGATTTGACGAAGCCGACCTCGAAAGTGAGCAGCGTGTCATCATCGAGGAGATGAAGATGATCGACGACTCGCCCGAGGAGTATCTAGGCGATATCTTCCACCGCGAGTTCTTTCCCGGCCATTCGCTCGGGCTCTCGATCGCCGGAACACCCGAGACCGTCCGCACATTTGGCAGTAATGTGACGCGTGCCTATCACGCGGCCGCGTTCGCCCCGGAAAATCTTGTCATCGCCGCTGCCGGAAACGTCGAACACGACGCCATCGCCGAACTCGCCGGCCGGCTCGACTTCCGCCCGGCGAATGGCTCCGGGCCGGCCCTGATTCCGCTAACCTCGCCGCAGGTCGCCGCACCGATCGTGATCGAACACAAACCCGAACTCGAGCAGGCTCATCTGATCATCGCGACGCCGTTCGTCGATGCCCGCGACGAGCGCCGCTATGCCGCAGACCTGCTCGCCAATGCCATCGGGGGCGGCACCTCAAGCCGGCTCTGGCAAAAGGTCCGCGAGGAACGCGGGCTTGCCTATAGCGTCGGTGCCTCGGCTCTGCTTTTTAGCGACTGCGGGATGTTCATGGTCTCCGCCGCGACCTCGCCGGAGCAGGTCGAGGAGGTCGTCGATATCGTGCTCGATGAAATGCGGTGGATCGTCCGCAATGGCGTCTCGGCCGAAGAGATTCGGCTGATGAAAGACCAGACGCGTGCATCGATCCTTCTCGGGCTTGAGGACTCCGCCGGGCGTGCCGGCTCGCTTGCCAGCATGGAAATGCTCCACGGCCGCCAGATCCCGGTCGAGGAAACGCTCGATAAGGTCGAGGCCGTTACGGAAGAAGATGTGAAAGGCCTCGCCGAAGAGTTCTTTAAAACTGAAAAGATCGCCCTCGCTGCCTTGGGCGATCTTTCCGGTGTTGCGATCACTCGCGATCGCTTTTTGCTTGATTAACTCCCGCCTTTCGTACGCGTCACGCTCAGCGAAAATTTTATATTCCCTGCCTGCGATTTCGCCGCATTCTGGCTGACGATGATCTCGTATTCGCCGTCCTCGGCAAGCACTTCGTCAAAGACGATTCCGCCCGGAGCCCCTTCCGTCGTCCCATTCGGCCGGCGGACTATTCCGACCATCACCGGGCCTTCCTCGCCACTCCACTCGGCGGCTTCGATCTTTACGGTCACCCGCTCGCCTGCAGTTCCGGTGAATACGTACCGTTTTCGGTCGTCGAAGAAAACGAGCGTCCCGGACATCACCGCCGACATCATCCCGCCCTTAAGGTCGATGGCCTCGACCGGCAACACGGCATCGCGATATTCATTGTCCGCTTCGCCCCGTGCGTCTGTTCCGGCATTCTTGCCGTCCGATTCGTACCGGATCCGCTCAAAGCCCTTGAGCCCGCGGACAATAACGCGTCCGTTGCTCGGGTCTTTGACTGCAACCGCAAACGGAACGCCATCTGCCAATCTCCATTCGACCCTGCCGACCGCCTTCAGCTTATCAAGCCCGAAGCTCAGTACCGGCTCTTCCCAATCTCGGGTCGCATCGGCGACGTTGAGCTGATAGATCGTCGCGGCATCGAAGTAATGGATCTGATATCCGCCAGGCCCTTTGCAGAACGTCGAGGCGTGCCCGCCTTCTTCGCCGCCTTTCTCTTCGCAGCCCTTTGTAAGGTCGGTGTAGACGCTCGTGAACTCCGGTGTTCGCTTGCCCGTTCTGGCCGCTGCGGACCCATCGATGTCGATCGTGAAGATATACGCATCTGCAGAATACTTGTCAGTTCTCGAAGACCCATGCGCATAAACGCCGGCCATGTCGTCGTTGCCGAGAATTCGCATCTCGATCCCTGCGGGGTGGTTGGTAAAGGTCACATATTCGCGCGACTCGATCTCACTTCTGATGATCTGTTTAACCTTGCCGTAGATCTTTTCAGCCTCGGCGATCTTCATTCCCGGATGAACTCCCGCGGCCGTCCGGTAGCTTTTATCCCAGACCATTAAGTACTCGACCTTTGCTTTTTCGTCGATCTTCGCATCGCGGTCTTCCTCGCCGGCAAAGATCGTCATCACGGACACTTCACCGTTCTTTACAGCGATCAGGGCAACGCCCTCGCCGTCGCTCGTTCGCTCAAGCTTCAGCGGTGCGACCGCTTTCCGAACCTCGGCAATGGTCATTCCGATCCGCACATTACCCGCACTACTCTCAGTAATTGTCCCCGTCGCCGACGCGGCCTGTGCAACTGCCGCCAATATACCAACTGCTATCACCAAGATCCCGAATACACCCGTTTGCACCGCTTTCATCTCATCCTCCTTTATTGCTCAGATTTTGCTTTAGTTTTTCCGACCGCTCTCGCGCCCTTGCTTAACTGAACGGGGCAACCCGTCCGGGCTTGCATTCTACATCGAAAAGAGTAGATTTCCGCTGGAGGCTCGAAATGAATACCAAGAAGCTATTCCTAACTTCACTCATCGTGTCCGTTTCGCTGAGCGCATTGATCGGGATCGCCGTTGTGATTGTCGGAAGTTTCGGCGAATTCGAAGCGCGAGTGCTGTTAACAGCGCTTACCGTGACCGCAAGCAGCATTCTCGGGCTCGCCTGCGGAGCATGCTATGAGGCGGGCCGTGGCCGCAGGCTTCCGCTTGCGGGCATCGTCCTCTCGATAGTCGCTGCAGCGGCGTTTTTCCTCATTATCTGGAATGTGCTCGACGATAACGAAACCTACGTGAAGGTCACGATGACGCTGATGATCTTTGCCATCGTCGCCTCGCACCTCTCGCTGCTCCGGCTCGCTAGGCTCGACGGTAGATTTGCATGGACCTACAGCTTCGCCGTAGTTTGCGACGTCCTGCTCGCAGCGATCATTCTCTATCTGATGTGGTTCGAACCGGAAGGTGAGAGCGACCTCGTTTTCCGCACGATGGGCGTTCTCTCGATACTGATCGCTGCCATAACGGTCGTAACGCCCGTCTTCCATCGGCTGAGTGCGGGAGAAAATGACGTAGCAAAGATCGATGAAGAGATCGAAGCGTTAAAGCGGCGAATAGAAGAACTCGAAAAACGCAAGAGCGAACCCCTCCATCAGTATTCAGAGCCGCCTGCTTAAGCAAGCAGTCGGCCCCTCATTCCGAAAGCGATTCGATCGTTTTCCTTACACAAGCATCATGATGCTTCGTATGCGATCGGGTCTTTAAGGCCCGCCTGTTCGAATCCCCTAAGCCGCAGAGCGCAGGAATCGCACCTGCCGCAGGCGAGCGTTTCATTGCGATAACAGGACCATGTTAGATGAAGCGGAGCTCCGAGCTCGATACCCTTTCTGACGATCTCGGCCTTTGAAAGATGAATGATCGGCGTTCGTATCTCGATGTGTGTGTCGGGCTTAGTTCCGGTGTTGATCGTTTGTTGAAATGCCTCGTAAAACTCCGGCCGGCAATCCGGATATCCGCTCGAATCCTCAGCGACCGCACCGATGTAAATACTCGTCGCCCCCAACACCTCGGCCCAACTCGTCGCTATCGCCAGCATATTCGCATTGCGAAACGGCACGTAGCTCGTCGGTATATCTTTCGATTCGAGGTCGGCCTCGGTAACCGCGATACGATCATCCGTCAGCGATGAGCCGCCGATCTTCGCCAGATACTCGATCGAAACATCCAGCCGTTTCGCGACGCCAAAATGATCCGCGACATCATTGAACGCCTGCCGCTCGCGAGCCTCCGTCCGCTGCCCGTACGAAATATGAAGCAACGCGATTTCGTCATTCTCAGCTGCAGCGATCGCCGCCGTGACGCACGAATCCATTCCTCCTGAAACTAGAACGATCGAACATCTCATCTATTTACGAATAGCTAACAGCTTATAGCTTAGAGCTAACAGCTTAAAATAACCGCTTTCGTGTCCCCGCGTCGCTTCTACCTCGCCAAACCTTCCTGCAGGATCTGCGACAGCCGCCAGATCAACTCATTTCCCATGTCGTCCATTATGTATTGCACGACCGGCATGTCATCGACCGTTATCGCCATCGCGATCCGCCCGCGGCGTGTGTAAACGATGCCGACGTCCGAACGAAGCCGGTCGAGCGAGCCGGATTTCGACGCAACCGGCACCGTGTCGAGCGAGTTGCGGCCGATTCCGTCCTTGTACTGCTGCCGTCTCAAGATCGCGATCATCTCGGCCGAGGCTTCCTTCGAGACGACCTCGCCCTTCTCCAGCATCTCGAGCAGTTTGACCATATCCCGCGGCGATGAACGCCCGATGCCGAAGAGCTTATTGACCGGCTCATCCCATGCCTTTGCGTCACCTCCGCCGCCGATCTTGCGGAGCGAGAGCGTGTCGTTCAGCCCGAGCTTTGCCATAAAGTCGTTCACCGAGTTGCTCGTAACCTTGTCCAGAATGACGTTCGTCGCCGTGTTGTCCGATTGGACTATCATCAGCGTCATCGCCGTCTTTACGTCTATCTTCGTTCCGTCTGTAAACTCGAAAAGAATGCCCGAACCGCCGACCTTCACTGCTTTTGTTATCTCGATCGGATCGGTCCACGCGATCTTGCCTTCAGCTACCTGCCGGAAGACTTCTGTCATGATCGGCAGCTTGATGGTGCTCGCCGTCCGCACCTGTTCGTCGGCCCGCATGCCGTATTCCTTGCCCGTATCAAGGTTCTTGGCATAGATCCAGACCTTGCCCTTAAAGTCGCCGATCTCAGCCTTGATCCGCTCATCAAGCGAAGGCATCGCGGGACTTCCCGCCGGCTGCGGCCTCGCTTGAGCCATCGCCGTAACCGCAACTAAAGCCAACAACACTGCAACGAAAGTGATCTTCTTCATATGAATATCTACCGAAGCGTCTCGAAAAAATTGTCAATTGAAAATTGGATCATTGGAAATTGCAAGAACAAGAGATCGCTGGCATTGGTCACGTCTCGGATTCCTGTTCAATTTACGATTCACGATTCACGATTTACGAAGTCTAAACCCCATGCACGTCCGGGCCCCAAATATATTTGTGAAGCTGAAGGTTCAGCCGAACCCTGAGCCCGCTCGCCGCGACCGCTTCGGCGATCTCGGCCAAATTCTTGATACCGAAGACCGGCGAGATAAGAATCTCCTTCGCTCGTTTTTCGAGATGATACTCGGCGATCACGCCGTTCGCAAACTCCCAGTCCGCGAGGTCCGCGACCACGAATTTGACCTCGTCGCGATCCGGCCGTAGTAGCTCGAGGTTCGGCCAGTGGTTCCGCTCAGCCTCGCCGGAGGCGGGACATTTCACGTCCAGAATGATCTTTGCCCGCGGATCGACCTTCTCGGTCGAGACATATCCGCCGGTCTCGATGAGTACTTCGTAGCCGCGGTCGCAAAGCTCAGCGATGAATGGAAATACATTTTTCTGCGCAAGCGGTTCGCCGCCCGTCACCTCAACTAGCGGACAGCCGAATTCCCCGAGCCGCTCGAAGATCTGCTCAAAGCTCATCCGCTCGCCGCCCGTAAATGTGTATTCGCTGTCGCACCAAACGCACCGCATCGGGCAGCCCGTCAGCCGCACGAAAGCGCACGGCCGCCCCGCATGCGACGACTCGCCCTGTACCGAAAGAAATATCTCTGTTATACGAAGCTCAGGCAATTTCGATCATTAGATTAACACAGCCCGCTTTTGTCCTTGACCCGCCGCGGATCGCGTCTAATATAGGTGCAATGAAACGAATTCTTGGGTTGATAATGGCGGTGGCGTTTCTGGCCGGGCAGGCGGCGGCACAGACGGCCGGCAAGCCTTTGAACTGGTACAAGGGCAATACGCACACGCATACGAGCAATAGCGACGGCGACAGCCCGGCGGACGAGGTCGTCAAATGGTACCGGCGAAACGGCTACCAGTTCGTGGTGATCACCGACCATGAGTACATCACCGAGGTCGCTCCGCTCAATGCCCTTTTTGGCAAACGTGACGCGTTTTTGATCATCTCCGGCCAGGAAGTAACGGACAGCTTTGGCGGAAAGCCATACCACATCAATGGGCTCGGGCTTCGCGAGGTCGTGATGCCGAACCGGCTCTCCGGTGCGGTCGCGACGCTGCAGAAGAACATCGACGACGTCCGGGCGAAGGGCGGTATTCCGCAGCTCAACCACCCGAATTTCGGCTGGGCACTTACGGCAGCCGATATTCGTCAGCTGAAGAATATCAACCTGATGGAGGTCTATAACGGCCACCCGCTTGTCAATAACCTCGGCGGCGGCGGTTCGCCCTCGGTCGAAGCGATCTGGGATGAACTCCTTACGGGCGGGATGATGATCTACGGCATCGCCGATGACGACGCACATACCTTCACCCGGCCGGGCGACCGCACGGCGGCTTTGCCGGGACAGGCGTGGGTATATGTCCGTGCGGCGGAGCTCACGCCCGAAGCTATCCTCGCAGCGCTCGACCGCGGCGATTTTTACGGCTCGACCGGCGTCGAACTCGAGGATCTGATCATCGATCGAACCGGCATCTCTATTAAGATCAAGCCCGCAAGAGCCAGCCGCTATCGGATTGAGTTCATCGGCAAAGGTGGCCGTGTTGTTGCGGAATCCATCGAAAATCCCGCCGTCTATAAATTCAAGGGCGACGAAGGCTACGTCCGCGCAAAGATCTACGAATCGAACGGCAAGCTCGCCTGGACACAGCCACAACGAATACCTGAACGATGATTGGCCGGCAAGATTTTTGTTTACCGCGAAATATCGGAATGCTATGCTAATTGATGGCTTCCATCATGCAGCAAGGATGCTGACCTTTCTTCTACTGGGTTATGAGAATATTGCTCGTAAAGACCTTCTTTTTGTTCGTCTTTTTTGTTCTTGCAGCCGATGCTCAGGTTAATAGGCACGTGCTTCGCGAACGTCTGGTTTTGCAGGATCTGGCTCGGATCAGTTCTTCCCAAGCGACGTACTCGGCGACTCTCGGTAACGGCGAATACGCCGCGACGCTTACGAGCCTTTATAAGGTCGGCCTCATTGATGAGGCGCTCGCTAGCGGCGAAAAGCACGGCTACCTTTTTGCACTTCAAACGGTGATCGGTTCGCCCGAGAATGCGCCGAGCTTTTCGATTACCGCGACGCCTCGGGTATATCGACGGCTAGGCGTCCGATCATTCTTCCTTACCCTTGACGGACTGTTCCGGGGCGGCGATCTTAACGGGCGAGCGGCAAACGAGCAGGACCCGGTTCTAGCGGACGATGCTTGCACAAACGGCAGCATTTTCCTCAATGAGCAGTGTATCGTTCAGACGCTCCGTACCGTCGGTTCGGCCCAGGCGACCTATGCAGCGACCCATGGTGGCGGCAACTACGGAAGCCTCAGTTCACTCCGCAACCAAGGATTGATCGATGTTCGTACTGCCAGCGGAGTTCTTCGCGGTTATCGATTATTTGTTTTCGTCACGTCGGGTTCGCTAACGGAAGCTGCGACCTTTTCAGTTTCTGCTATTCCCGAAAAATACGGTGTGACCGGAATCCGTTCTTTCCGCATCGGTACTGATCAAGTCGTACGCGGAGCCGACCGCCAGGGCGGAGCAAGCGGCCCCGAAGATCCGCCGGTCGATTGAACTTGCCCTAAAGAAATCACCTTACCTATTTTCTCCGAGGAGACGCTCGATGTCGCTCGTCGCCAGGCTATAAGTCTCATTGCAGAAGCCGCAGTTCATCACCGCACCTTTGTCTTCCTCGATCATTGCACGGATCTCGTCTTCGCCAAGAGCAGCGATCATTCCCGCGGCCTTTTCAAGCGAACAGGTGCATTGAAAACTGACCGGCCTTTCGTCAAGCACCTCAAAATCGATAACGCCCAAAGCCACGCGGGCAAGGTCTTCGGGGCCCGCACCTTCTTTCACCAGCTCGGTCACATGCGGAGCACGGCTTACGGTGTCCTCGATCATCGTCACGATGTGGTCGTTCGCACCGGGCATCATCTGTATCAGCACTCCGCCCGAGGCCGCAACGAACGGCTCCGAGTTCTGAAGCAGAACGCCAAGCAGGACCGCCGAGGGGATCTGTTCCGACTTAGCAAGATAATAAGCGAAATCTTCGGCGATCTCGCCAGAGACGATCGGCACCGAGCCGACATAAGGCTCCGGCCGAAAGCCGATCTCAAAACCGGCCTCGCGGATAACCACGAAATTACCGTCGCCGACGATCCCGCTTACGTCGAATTTGCCGTTCGCCTTTGGCGGTGGCTCGGCGATCGGGTTCTTAACGAAGCCGCGGACCGTCCCGATCTTCGTCGCCTCGGCCGTTATGCCGCCCACCTCGCCGCTGCAATCGATCTTTGCCGTCAGCCGGTCAAATTCCTTTATCGTTGAGCCGAGCAGGAGCGTGCCGGTCAGCATTCGCCCGAGTGCGGCGGAAACGGTCGGCGAGGTGCCGTGCCGCCGGATCGCCTCGGCAACGATGCCCGTGGTTACCGCTGAGATGACGCGGACCGTTCCATCGGCCGCCGTCGCATGTATCAACTTATCCATTAGTTAGAGTGTCGGAAATGGCCTTTGCCAAAGTCAAACCGGCCGCTGCCTGACGAAATTTTCCGGCAAGGACGGAACTTAAGCCTTTACATTAGGTTACGGCCGCAGGTGTTGCTTTTATTGTACTTACCACAAGATGTAGTGTGAAAAAGTTCTTGACATTACTACATTTCGGGGTTAGGATTTGAAGCACTCGGGACGAGTTCCCCTTTACGGCAAATGACCCGGCCGGCTCCGAAGCCTTTCGATCGAATTTTCCTGCTTCGCCCGCTTCGGATAGAAACTCCGGCCCAAAAGCCTTAAAATCTAACTTACGTTAACAGGAGAAACGGAGAATGAGCACAGCCATTGAGACCGGCGGACGGAGCATTGTCTCTAACGGAAACGGAGCAACGGGAGCGGCACCGGGCATTGAGGCTCGCCCGCTGGGGCTTAACGCCCAGAAGGTCGTCGCCAAGCGATACGCCATTAAGGACGAACACGGCGAAGCCCTTGAGACCTGGGCAGACATCGTCCGCCGCGTCGTCGGCCACGTTTCTCGTGCGGAAAAGGACCCGACGGCTCAGTCGATGTTCTACCGCGACATGTCGACCGTGATGCTCCGCCGCGAGTTCATCCCGAACACTCCGTGTCTCGTCAATGCCGGCAAGCCCAAGGGCCAACTCGCCGCATGCTTCGTGCTCAACGTTCCGGATTCGATCGAGGGCATCATGGAACACGCCCAGAACGTCGCCGTTATCCACCAGACCGGCGGCGGAACGGGAATGACCTACGAATTCCTGCGGCCGGCAGGTTCGATGGTCAATTCGACCCGCGGCGTTGCGAGCGGCCCGGTCTCGTTCATGAACATCGTCAATCAGACGACCGAGGTCGTAAAGCAGGGCGGCGTCCGCCGCGGTGCGAACATGGGCATACTTGCCGTCACCCATCCCGATATTCTTCGCTTCATCCACGCCAAGAACGACCAGACGAGCCTGACGAATTTCAACATATCCGTTACGGTCACTGATCTTTTTATGGACGCTGTCGATAGCAAGGTCTGGTTCCAGACGGAGTTCAACGGTGAGCCCTGGCAGCAATCGGTCTTCGATCCCGTAACGGGCGAGGACTATAAAGTATTCCGCCGGCCGGACGGCTCGACCGTTACCTTTGCCGACAAGGCTGCGTTCGAAGCGGCCGACCTTGACAGCTGTACCATCGAAGAACCGCCGATGCCTGGAATGGTCTATGCGCCCGACATCTGGAACCGCATCATCGCCTCGGCACATAAATATGCCGAACCGGGCATCATCTTTATCGACGAGGTCAACCGTCACAACCACATGATGGCCTCGATGGGGCCGATCTTTGCGTGCAATCCCTGCGGCGAGCAGATGCTCCATTTCAATAACTCATGCAACCTCGGTTCGATCGACGTTGCGAAGTTCTATGACGAAGAGAACGGCACGGACGACATCGACTCCTCGGTCGAATGGGACCGGCTCGGGCAGGTGACGCGGCTCTCGACGCGGTTTCTCGACAACGTCATCGACGCGGGCTACTTCCCGCTTCCGGCGATCGAGGACGTCGTCAAGCGGACGCGGCCGGTCGGGCTCGGCATCATGGGTTTCGCCGATCTCTGCCTCAAGCTCGGCATCACTTACGGAAGCGATCGCTCGCTCGAGCTGATGGAACGCGTGATGGGCTTCATCCGCAAAGAGGCATGGAACGCTTCGCTCGCCATCGGTGCCGAAAAGGGTGTTTTCCCCGAACTCGAGGCAAACAAAGAGGCCTATGCAAAGTTTCTCTATGACGAGATCGGCATCGCGAAAGACGTGCCGCTGACGCCGCGAAATTACGAGGTGACGACCATCGCACCGACCGGGACGATCTCGCTCGTCGCGGAAACCTCCTCTGGGATCGAGCCGAATTTCTCCTGGGCTTACGTCCGGCAGGATACGCTCGGCACGCGGACATATGTCCATACCGAGGCGGCAAGGGCTCTCGGCGTTGAGGTCGATCAGACGGACGAGGACTCGATAAAGCAGGCGGCCGAGCACGTCGTCGAGCACGAAGCGGAACTCCCGCCGCATTTTATCTCAGCGATGGGCATTCGTTCGGACGAACACGTCCGCGTGCTCGCGGCAGCTCAGAAGCACACCGATAACTCGATCTCAAAGACCTGCAACGGTGCCCGCGATGACACGCTCGAATCGGTCGATGCGCTCTATCACCTCGCCCGCAAACTTGGTTGCAAGGCCGTCAGCTACTATCGAGACGGAAGCCGCGAAGGGCAGGTGCTGAATGCGATGAGCACGGAAAAGAAGTCGGACGCGGAGAGCGATGATCAGATCGCCGCGTCGGCGCGTCCGGACGTCGCCGTGTCCTCTTCACGCGTTGAACGCCCGCGTGAGCTTCAGGGCTCGACCTGGCGGATCCCGTTTGACAATCAGAACCTTTACGTTACGGTAAACCACGACGGCGAGAAGGTGCTTGAGGTATTCGCGACCGGGCCGATCAGCGAAGGCGTCGGCCTGCTTGCATCGAAGATGCTCCGCGGCGGGTTCGAGGTCCGCGAGGTCGCCCGAAGCCTCAACAAGGTGACTGGCACGAACGCCGTTTGGTTCAATGAACGGCTCCTGACCTCGCCCGAACAGGCCGTGGCCGAGTGCCTGATGCTGACCGATCGGCGGCTCAAGAATCTTCCGGCCTCTGAACGGCAACTGCAAAAACAGCGAGCCGGAGTCGCGGCGGCCGTACCTGGCACCGAAGGCATGCACCTTGAAACCGATGCAGAAGAGATCTATAGCGAGATGGCGACGCTCATCGGCGAATGCCCCGAGTGCCGCGGCCAACTCGAACACGCCTCGGGCTGCGACTTCTGCCGCGACTGCGGATACTCGAAGTGTAAATAAGAAGCGGAAACAGCAGCGTTGCGAGTTTACTCTGAGCTGTTTTGAACGCGGATCTGATCGATCGGGCGGATACGAGCGAATATCTTCTGTTCGATTCCGCCCGATTATTTTTGACCTCTTTGTCGGATTCGTCCGATCCGCTCCATCCGCCTTATCCGCGTTCAAGAAATCGCCGAGACTAACGCGGTTGCGCTGTCGGAAAACTGCGGCGGCCGCGAAGGGTCGGGTCGGCGGCAAATGCGGCCTCGAAACGGCGTTCGGCAAGCCCCGCCATTCCCACATTTTGCAGTCGCTGACCGAGCATGAATTGGAAAAGCGGATCGCGCGGGGTCGCTCGGTCGGCCATCTGTGCAAGTTCGCTCGCGAGTTGAGCGTTGCCGCTTGCCGCGGCCGCACCCGCAATAAAATTGCTCGCGATCGGTAAATTCGGCCGCTGTCGGATCGCCTCCTGCCAGGCAGCTACCGCCTCCTCGCGACGCCCGAGCATCCAGAGCGACTCGCCCTTGTCCTCGAGCGCGATCGAAAGGTCCGGCCGCTCGGCGAGTGCCGCTTCATGGCTCCGAAGCCCTTCTTCGAACCGCCCGGAGCGATTCAATATCGCCCCGCGATAGTAAAGGCTCAAAGCCCGCTGCTGGCCGCTCTGCCGATCGGCAGCCGCCGAGAGAAGATCGAGAGCTTTGTCTTTATTTCCCGCTAGATATTCCATCCAAGCGAGCTTCGGCATCGCATCGGTGTTCGTGAAGAGGCCGATCTCGGCCGCCCGCTGCAGGTGCCGCCGCCCCTCGGCGATGTTGCCCTGATCGGCAAGTGAAAGCCACGGCTGCGGGTTCGATTGCAGAAGCGCGAGTTCGTCCGGTACACGGATGTTCTCAAAAGCACGCGTGCCCGCCGATTCGTGATAACGGACCCAGCCGCTGTGCGCATTAAGCCCGATCCATGCAGCTGCAAAGGCGATGAAAAGATATCCCGCGAGCGTCAGGCTGCCCTTCGAACGCAGGCTCCAGCGATAGAATGTCAGGTTCTCGCGGCGGAAAAGATGCAATGTCTTGACCGCCAGAAAAGCCGTAATGATCGCGATGCCGATCGCCATCAGCATCGGCACGAGCTGATAAACGTTCCAGACGGCGAAATACGCCGCCACGAACGCCGCCGCTGCAAATATCTCTTCGGGCCAGGTCAACGAATACTTTGCCGCCGGTTCCGTATTGACCGCGACCGAGGGCTTGCCGAATCCGAAATAGAGAGCATCGTTCGGGCATACGCTGACGCAGTCCATGCACTTCATACAGCCCGGATCGACGACCATTCCGTATTTCTTGACCTCGGCGTGGACGATCACATTCGACGTACACGTCGCCGTGCAATGTCCGCACTCGTTGCAGGCATCCGTAACGCGGATCCGGCCCGGAGCGAACTTGTCCGCCACCGCAAAAAAGCCACCGTAAGGACAGCCATAGGTGCAGAAGCCCTTCGAGCCGAGAAAATACACCGTGATGAAACCGCAAATAAAGAGGAACGGGATCGCGACCTCGATCGGCGGAAAGGTCGCCCAAAACTCGGTCGTTATCAGGTGATTGCTGAAGGGCGGAATGAGCGGCTCGCTTTCCGGTTTCGTTATTGCCCGGAGCACCGTCGGCCAAACGAACATATAAAGAGCGGCGATCAGCGGAACAAAGATAAGCAGCCGCGAGCGAAAAGGCCGCGGCGTCAGCCCGATCTTTTTCAGCATCCACGCACAAAGGTCCTGCAACGCGACCACGTGGCATGCCCAGCCGCATACGAACCGTCCGAGTATCAGCGTCGCGATGATCGCAAGTGCAAAGAAAATGGCACCGGCGTTTACCGCTCCCTGCTGGAGCGTCCACATCGTCTCCGAAGGCTCGATCGGCGAGACCGTGCTGCCCGTGTAGAGCCACTGGGCAATATGGGCGGCCATCAGGATATGCAGTGCGATCAGCGCACCGGCGCGCCAGCGGCCCATCCGCGACTTGGCGATCTCCGGTTTCGCACCGCCCGAAGAAGCGACGACCGGCAGTTCGGCACGCTTCTTTCCCTTGTTCTCTTTTCCTTCGCAGCCCGGTTTCATCTTGGAACGGAGCAGGCCATAGGCGTTTAATTCAACGGGAGAAAATGTGCCGCTGTGCCCTTCTCAAATTAAACCACATCGGATGCCGATTCCCTGAGCCGTAAGTAACCAGAAAAGCCCGCCGTTTGCATCCGCGAGTTTCAGCCCTCGGACTTCTGACGGACGGTCGAAGCCGCTTCGGCGAAAGCGTCAAAATTGTGAAAATTCGCTTATTGACCCGTGGGCTGATGTGATATAAAGTTTAATGCCGATTCCTTTCAAAATAAGCGCCTCATCCGCTTTGCTGGTCAGGGCTTTGTAAATCCAAGGGTAGAAACGTTAGGAGAAGTTTGATGAAGAAAAAGTTGCTGGGCAGCCGGTTCCGTACCATCTTTACGGTCCTCGGCATTTGCGCCGTATTCGCTGCGATTTTCGGTTTCTCTGAAAATAGCACTGTCGCCGGTCCGGATTCCGAGTCCGGATTGCTTGAAAAGATGATCGTAGCCAACGGCAGCGTCGCTCTTGACGTTGACCTCGGGCTGCTTTCCGGGGCCGAAGGCATCTCCCGCACAGAGAGCCTTGCTTTTGAGGCCGAAAAGGATGCGTTCTTTGCGATGCTCGTTTTCAACAACGAGATCCGCGGAACGATCCCGAGCATGTTGCCGATCCACCCGCAGCAGAAGGCGAACCTGCCGGCAAAGCTGCAGGAATCTTACGAACGCCTTGCCATCGAGAGCCTTCCCGCCGGCGGCCAATATGAGCTGATCCTGCGTGATTCGAAGACCGGTTTCCACTTCTTTAACGTCGATGGGCCGGAATTCGCTTTCGATCCTGAGACGCGTACCATCACGATCAAGGCAGGCCGCGTTCTTGTCTCGGATGATCTTGCCGCCGAACTCGAACGGCCCGATACCGCCGGAAAGAGCGTCGGTTCGATCAACATCTCGACCAAGATGCGTACCATCGAGACCGCCCGCCTCGTTAACGGCGGCGTCGAGAGCGGCAAGCTTCCGGCCGGCTACGGCATGGAAGACAATGCCGGAACGGTTCCCGGCCCGGACGTCATCGTTGGTGATGTTTACGGCCTTGCACAGTTCGGAAGCGCGAGTAATGGCTTCGTCGGCCTCGCCGTCGGAACGAACTCGTGCAACGCCGGTACCGTGGACCTCAACTGGTTCGCTCTTCCGAGCAACGACCACCCGGTGATTCCGCAGAATATGTACCGCATGAGCGGCGGCTCGAACGGCGAACTTCGGTTCGAGCAGATCGGACAGTCGAGCATGAAGCACGCCTTTACCGCCCTGACGCAGAATCTTTGCGGCTTTGGCTGCAACGGCGTCGGCGGCAGCCGCCTCGGCTCCGGATGTTCGGACCCGTATTCGGCAAGCCTCAATGCCGGCCCGAGCCTTGGTTCGCGTGCCTGGGTGAACCCGTTCACGGGCTTTTATCCGCGTGGCGACTCAGCAACGCCGCCGAACAACCACTCGGGACATACGCACCTAGGGCCGGATCACCGCATCCTGACCCGGATCGACGACCTCCGGACGGACATCAACCAAGGTGCTCGCTACTATGCCGAGGCTCAGTACGTGACGCCGCACGAATATCAGTGGTGTCTCGCGAACCCGACGCAGTGCAACATGTTCAACAACATGTCGTATCGCCGCTATACGGTCGGCGGTTCGGCAGGTTCGTTCACCTTCTCACCGGCCGAAAGCACGGTCCGCGAAAAGCCGGCAGTTCACGCATGGCCCGGTGCGACCGTAACCGAATACAGAGTTGCGGGCGGCGGGGACGGAGCTTTCTTTGTTGCTTACAAGGTAACGCAGACGTCGCCGGGAACATGGCAGTATGAATACGCCATTTTCAACCACAACCTCGATCGCTCGATCGGGGCCTTTAGCGTTCCGACCGGTGCCGGCGTTTCGATAACGAACGTCGGTTTCCACGCACCGCCGCAGCATCCGGGCTGGACCGGCGATGGAACTGTCGGTAATGCAGGCTTCAGTTCCGCTCCGTGGGCGGTCAACCAAACGCCTGATTCGGTTAGCTGGGCAACGGAAACGCTCGCACAGAACCCGAACGCGAACGCCATCCGCTGGGGTACGATGTATAACTTCCGCTTTACCTCGACCAGTGCTCCGACAACGAAGAACGCCACCATCGGCTTCTTCAAGACGGGCGAACCGATGACGGTTCCGATCCAGGCTCCGGGAAGCTCGGTCGTTGCGAACGTTTCGGTCTCGGGCCGCGTGACAGATGCGAACGGCTACGGTATCCCGCTGGCACGAATCACGATCACCGATTCGCAAGGTGCAAGCCGTTCGGTCCTGACGACCAGCTTTGGATACTACACGATCTATAACGTAGTTCCGGGGCAGACCTACACCATCGGTGCTTCGGCAAAACGGTACACCTTCCCTGCTCCGCAGCAGGTGCCGATCACGACCGACGTAGCCAATCTCAACTTCGTCGGAAGCGAATAAACACGCTTTAGCGTGAATGAACGAGGCTGTCCGAAAGGGCAGCCTCTTTTATTGTCGACGGATGCAAGAGCCCGCACGTCAGTACGGGCGTTTTTCTAATGATGAACGATGAATGATGAATGCGAAATTCCGTGTCAGAGGCCCGACCGTGAGGGAGGGCTCAAACGCGAAAACCCGCACGTCCGTCGATGCGGTTCATACTTTTCGGAACGCTCGACCCGAATTAGGAATTTCTCAATACGTCACTCAACCGCAAAAAAACAGTTTACGGCCGGGCTCCAAATGGCCTATAAAGGTAATCTGATGGCATCGATCAAGAACAACATTCGCGACTCTTTTTCTTTTTTGCTTGAGGATTACGGGTTCGATTTTGTTTGAGTGGTCGAGGAACACGATGTGCTGCAATGCATAAATATGCGATGACCAGTAAGGAAATATTCAGGGGACAATTGTTTGTGATCATCGGTCTGTTCGCGGTCGTGGGCTGCTCGATCAGATCTGAAAAGGGCTCCACTGTGGCACCGGAAATCGAGGCGCCCGCTCCAATTCTGCTTGTCGAAGAACGGACGGCCGATATACCGGAATCCCCAACGGTAGTGGTAAAGAAAAGCGGTTGGATTCAGCTCGACCGGCGGCAGTTCCGCGTCAAGCAGTCCCGAGAGCCGCTTGAGTCAGAACCGCGGTTCTACTATTCCAAGTTTTCGCCTATTACATCTGTGCGATTCTCGACCACTTGTGACGAGGATGTGGATCCGGCGGAAAAAGCGGCCTGCGTGGGCTATGTGATGGGCCGCGAATGGAGCGTGCGGGAGATAATCGCTTACGACCGTATTGAGAGAACCTTTTGCTATAAAGTGGTTGCAGCCGATATCAGAAATGGTCAGCGGGGCGGCCTGGTGGTTTTCGTTTTCTCCGATCAAAACGGCGACGGCATTTTCGAGTCGCTACATTTGTCAGACGCCGCAAGAACACTTCCCATCCCGAAATGGGCCGAAAAATGAAGCGTTTCCAAAAAGCCAGCTAACTTCATTTCGCGAACCGGGAAAAGAAAAGTTTTCAGCCACGAATAAAGAAAAACAGGAAAGTGGAACTCTTAGTTCGCCTTTAATCTTTCTTCTTTCTTCATGACACCCTCCCTACCGGTCGGGTTTCCGCCTGTGTCAGGCCGACCGTGCGGGAGGGCTTCATTGCAATGCCCCACGCGTACGAATCCAACTACTGAATTCAGACTTCTGACTTCTCGCTTCTGGCTTCCGACTTCTGACCACTGACCACTGCTTACGGAACCCATGCCGCCGGGACCGGGTAATCGCCGTCGATGCCGAAGCCGATGATGCCGACACCGCCCGTGCTTCGGCTAACGTACCAGGTGCCGACCGAGGCCCGGAAGACCGCGAAATCCGTCTTGCCGTCGCCGTCGTAATCGCCCGGTGCCGGGATGTCGCCGGTCGCCCCAAAGGGAGCGGCGAAGAAGCTCGAATCCTCGCTCCTAAGCACGTACCAGAAGCCTGTGTCTGGCCGCCAGAAGGCAATGTCCGTCTTGCCGTCTCCGGTAAAATCGGCCGCAACCGGCTTATCGGTCGCGAGCCCGAACTGAGCCGCGATAACGCCCGCCGTCGAGCGGCTGATCCACCATTCGGCACCGGTCGCACCGTTCGGCCGGAAGACCGCAAGGTCTGCCGTCCCGTCGCCGTCGTAATCGCCGATCTGCGGAATGTCGCCGCTAACGCCAAACGACCGAATGTCCGTCCCGCCTGTCGATTTCAGAATGAACCAGGTCGCGCTGTCGGCCCGGAAAACGGTCGGGTCGGCCTTGCCGTCGCCGTCAAAATCTCCCGCAACAGGAATATCCGTCGCTGCTCCGAACGGGAACGAATAGAAGCTGAAATCGTCGCTTCGGAGTACGAACCACGAACCCGCCGAGGGCCGATAGACCGCGACGTCCGTCTTGCCGTCGCCGGTGTAGTCCGCCGGGACGATCTTGTCCGTCGGGTCGCCGAACTGGAACGCCCGGTTCTGGCTATCCGAGCTACGCAGATACCACCACTGCCCGAGAGCCGTCCGGTAGATCGAGATGTCCGTTTTCCGGTCGCCGTCAAAATCTACGAAGGTGGCAGCGGCCGGCGTTGCCGCCTCGCCAAACACCGTAAACGTAAAGAGACGCGAGACGGAAAATCCGTTCGCCGCCCCCGCGTCGGGGACGTACCAGCGGCCAAAGAATGTCTGGCCAATAAGCGACCCATTGTTCGGGATCGCCAGGCTGACCGAACCTCGGCCGGTTCCGGAAAGCGTCGTGCTCGCTCGTGCAAACGACCCAGCGGCCGGGATCGAAGTACCGACACCCGGGTCGGCCGAATCTATTACGACCACCGCATTCGCTCCGGCCGCACCGTCCTCGACGGCGACCGTAAAGCTCGGGTTGCCGACCAGCGGCGGTTCGATCGCCATTGCTCGCGGCACAAGCCCGCCACCGCCGGCCCGTCCCGTTCCGGTGATCTGCGGTACGCGGTTCGACTCGGTATAAAGCTGCGGCCGGTCGAAGGGCGGCAGTTCATCGCGAACGCGCGGATCGGTGAGCGGCCGCTTCATAAAGGCGACGAGCTGCGCACGCTCCTGCGGTGTCATTCCCATCGGCCTTATCACGCCGCGGTCGATGTTCGGGGCGTCAAAGTCGCCGCCGCGGTTGTAGAAAGCAACTACATCCTCGAGCGTCGCGAACTTGCCGTTGTGCATGAACGGAGCGTGAAGCTCTACGTTGCGCAGGTTCGGCGTCTTGAACTGCCCGTCGTTGTCGGGGTTGTTCGTAAATGCACCGCGGCCGCGGTCCTCGGCAGGCGGGCGAACGCCGATATTGTGGAAAAGATGGTCGGCAAGAAGCGGCCCGTCGTGACACTGAATACAGGTATTACCGGCAAAGAACTGTGCTCCGGCCGCCTCTTCGTCCGTCAGCCCGCCGCCGCCCGTCGCCCATTTATCGAAAGGCGTTCGGTCGGAAAAGAGCTGCCGTTCATGCGTCGCGATCGCAAGGGCGATCCGTGCCGGCGTAACTTCCGGCGTGCCGAAAGCCTCTTCAAAAAGCTGCGGATAGGTCCGACCGTCGATCCAATTGACCAGCGACTGCGGGACGTTCGAGGCAAGTGCGAGCGGCCGCGAATTGGCGATGCGATCAGCTACCTGCACCCAGTTGCGGCCGCCATGTGCCATCTCGACATCCGAAAGCGGCGGCCCGATCACCTGGCTTTCAAGCGCTCCTCCCTCGGCAAGAATGACCTGATTCGTCAACGGATCGCGGAACTCATCGCTTGCCCGTCCGTCCCAGAAAAGCCCGCCGTTCGCATAGCCGGCGTTGAGATATGAGGGCGATTTGCGTCCCGTCACCTGCAGGCGGAATCCGAAGAACGGAGCTTCGACATAGGTGCCATCCAGATTATTCTTCGGAACACCCGGCGAGCCGAATATATCATCAAGCGATGGCAGCGGTGCTCCCGGAACATCCGGAACTCCGTTCGGTCCGGGATTGCGTGCCATGTTGCTGCCGATCACCGTCCGCGGGTCTGATCCGCCTTTCGCCGGACGGTGGCAGGTACCGCAAGAGACCGTCTTGGTCGAGGACATCTGCTCGTCCCAGAAAAGTGCCTTGCCGAGCGACGCCTTGGTCGCCGTTATCGGGTTGCCGGCCGGAACCGGCGGAGGCTCAAGCGGGCTGTAAAAGATGCTCGGAGCGTTCGGTGCTGTCGCCCGCGTTCCCTGGTCGGAGGCGCTAAGGTTGCTGACCGTGCCGCCGTTCTCGGCACGCACCCAGTAAAAATATTGCTGCCCCGCGACGGCCGTCGGATCAAAGAAAAGGTTCGAAGCCGATGTGCCGACCTCGGTCGCCGAGCCCGGGTTGTCCGCCGTATTGCGGTAGATACGGTAAAGCGTCGCCCCGCGCATCGTGTCCCAGTTGATGCCGATCTTGCTCGTATAGTCGCCATCCGAGGCCGAAACGCCGGTCGGCGGCTGCAGCGAACCCGAGACGCCCTGGCCCGAAACGGGCGAGATATTGTCGCGCGAAGCAAAAAAGAAAACAGCAAGGCAGGCGAACGCAAAAACCGCGGAAAGCTTTATTCGATTCATTAAGAACGGGTCCTCAAGTTATAAAAAATACGGCGAGGCCAAGGCGTGCCGGAACGTACCAACGGAATGCAAGGATTTCCGCTCAAAAGTATAACATCTAACCCCGCACGCCTCAATTAGTTACTGTTGGGAGCAGAACGGCGGGAAATGACCTGAAACGAATTTACGCATCAAGGTATTCGGTATGCCGGAACCGGTTCGTCACCGCCGACGCCAAAAGTGAAGATACCGATGCCTGCCTGCGTTCGGTTGATATACCAAACCCCCGTCGAAGGCCGGAAGATCGCAAGATCCGCCTTCCCGTCGCCGTCGTAGTCTCCGGGAACGGGAATGTCGCCTTCGGCACCCCACGGAGCAGCATAGAAGCTCAGGTCCTCACTACGGAGAACGTACCAAACACCTGTTTCCGGGCGGTAGAAAGCGGCATCCGTTTTTCCGTCACCGGTAAAGTCCGCGGCCGTTGGCTTATCGGTCGCGAGCCCGAATGGCGTTGCAAAAACTCCGGCGGAACTGCCATCTATCCACCATTCGGCTCCATTCGCGCCGTTGGGCCGGAAAACCGCAAGGTCATCAATGCCGTCGCCGTCGTAATCGCCGATCTGCGGAACATCGCCGGAGGTTCCGAACTGCTTGAATATCGCTCCGCCTGAAGACCTCAGGTTGTACCAGGTTCCGTTTGCCGGCCGAAAGATTCCGTGGTCGTGAATACCGTCGCCGTCAAAGTCGCCAACGGCCGGAACGTCGCCCGCCTGGCCCCATCCGAAGGCGTAATATGTCAGATCGTCGCTCCTTAGCACGCTCCATACGCCCGCACTCGGGTCCCACGTCGCGAGGTCCGTTTTCCCGTCGCCGGTGAAATCGCCCGGAACAAGCTTTACGCTCTTCGATCCAAATTCGAATGCACGGTTCTGGTCGTCCGAACTACGCAAATACCACCATTGCGACGCCGACCGCCGATAGACCGAGATATCGGTCCGCCGGTCGCCGTCCATATCTACGAATGCCGCGGCCCGCCTGAGCGGCTGATCGCTGAAAATGCGAAATGTGACCCGGCGCGAGACCGAAAATCCGTGCTGCGCGTTCGGGTCGGTCACATACCATCGGCCGTAGAAAACGCGGTTCACGAGCGATTGGTCGTTCGGGATGGGAAAACTGATCGAGCCACGGCCGTTGGCGTTCAGCGTCGTGGTCTCGCTGCCGAGCGAACCCGATACCGGCATGCTTAAGGCAATTCCGGGGTCGCGATCATCAAGAACGAGTCTCGCCTGAGCTCCCGGGTTTCCGTCCTCGACCGCCACGGTAAAACTGCCGTTACCGAGAAAAGGCGGCTCAACGGCGATCGCCTTAGGGACCTTTCCGTCAAACCCTTGTCGGCCTTCACCAACGACCGTCGGAACCCGGTTCGACTCCGTATAGAGCTTTGGCCGGTCAAACGGCGGAAGCTCATCACGCACACGAATGTCGGTCATCGGCCGCTTCATAAAGGCCACCAGGTTCGCCTTTTCCTGGCTTGTCATTTGCAGATTGCGGATCAGTTGGCGATCGATATTCGGCGCATCATGGTCGCCGCCGCGGTTGTAAAATTCGACGACCTCCTCAAGTGTTTGGAACTGCCCGTTGCGCATGTAAGGCCCGCGAAGTTCAACGTTTCGCAGCGTCGGCGTCTTAAATGCTCCATCGTCAACCGGGTTATTGGTTATAGCCCCTCTACCGCGATCTTCTAGCTGTGGCCGGACGCCGATGTTGTGAAACTCATTGTCGGCAAGAAGCGATCCCGTGTGGCAATCGATACAGCGTTTATTGACGAAGAGCGAAAGGCCGTTCATCTCCTGCGGCGTCAGTTGCTCGATGCTCGCACCCCATCTGTCAAGAGGCGTTTGATCCGAAAAAAGCTGCCGCTCATGGGTCGCGACCGCCATCGCTATCCTCGCCGGAGTAACCTCGGGCGTTCCAAAAGCTTCTTCGAAAAGCTCGGGATAGCTTCGTCCGCCGATCCAGTTCCGCAGCGAACCCGGAACATCCTCTGCAAGCATTAACGGCCGGACGGCTGCAATTCTGGTCGCAACTTGAGTCCAGTCCCTTCCGCCGTGGGCCATCTCAATATCTGAGACCGGCGGGCCAAGCACCTGGCTCTCAAGGCTGGCACCCGCGGCGATCAGCACTTCATTCGTTACCGGATCGCGAAACTCGCCCGTTGCACGTCCGTCCCAGAACAAACCGTTCGGCGTGTATCCGGCATTCAAATAGCTCGGGGCACGCCTCTTTGTAACCTGTGGACGATAGGCGAAAAGCGGCGAATCGAAATAGGTTCCATCGGCGTTGTTCTTGGGAACACCCGGCGAACCAAAAACGTCGTCGAAAGTACCCGGAGTGCCATCGGGGCCCGGGTTTCGCGAGGCCGCAATTCCGAAGAGCGTCCTTGGATCGCGGCCGCCTGCTTCTGGGCGATGGCAAGTGCCGCAGGCGACCGTATTGGTCGAGGAAAGCTGCTCGTCCCAGAAGAGTGCTTTTCCGAGCGACGCCTTCGCGGCCGTCACCGCGTTGCCTGAAGGCGACGGCGGCGGATCGAGCGGTGGAAACGGGCCGGGAAAGACGTTCCCATTCGCCCGGCGGCCCGAAGCCGGTTCGCTGAATGAACTCGAAGTAACCGAATTCTCGGCACGGACCCAATAAAAATAGGACTGCCCAGCGACCGCGGTCAGGTCAAAGTAGTAGTTACCCGCCGAGGTTCCGACATCGGTCGCCGTATTCGCGTCGTTGGCTGTATTGCGATAGATCCGGTAAAGGGTTGCTCCGCGAACGGTGTCCCAGTAAACTCCGACCTTCGTCGCATACAAATTTACGGTCGAACGGACACCGGTCGGCGCGTCGATCGATCCAGTTGAGTAGCGTCCGTTGGCCTGCGAGACCTCGGACCGGCCCGAAAAAACCACGACGGCGAACGCGGCAAACGCGAAAAGAACAAAGATCTTCAAAGCTCGGGGGGTTCGCATAACAAATAGTGCTCGGCCGCGAGGCGGCGGCGTCAAAGTAGAAACAGCCAATTAAGGGCAACTCCCAAGACAATATCACTTGATCAGCGATCGCTCAATCTTTTTTCCACCTCCAAGGCGAAGAATTGGTTCGCTTTGTGATGGTGGGTTAATATAAGCCGAGATGATGAAACCGCATTTTGCTAGAAAGCTTCTGCTCCCGTTCTTGTTCGTGATAGTGCTGTCGGGGGCGATCTGTGAAGCACCCGCTCAAGCTCCGGTCACGAAGACCGTCTCGTCGGCCCCGGCGAGGTCGGCGGAGCTTGCGGCTCTCGAAAGCTCGATCCAGGCCGTGCTCTCGCGGCCCGAGTATCGTCGCGGGCAGATCGGCTTTAAGGCCGTTTCGGCAAAGGACGGCCGCGTGATATTCGAACACAATCCGGAAAAGTACTTCATGCCGGCCTCGAATATGAAGAACTTCACCGTCGCGGCGGCTCTTGAAAAGCTGACACCGGATTTCCGCTTCGTCACATCCATTTACTCACGCGAAGCCGCCCGCGACGGCACCATTGCCGGGCCGCTTCGCATCTACGGCCGCGGCGATGTCTCGCTCTCATACACCACTCATAGCGGCGACTACTTCAAGGGCATCGACCGCGTTGCCGATGCTATCATCGCCGCCGGCGTAAAGAAGATCGAGGGCGACATCATCGGCGACGAAACGTATTTCAGCGGCAGCCCGCTTCCGACCGGATGGGAATGGGACGACCTGCAGTTCTATTACGGAGCCGAAGTTTCGGCATTGCCGGTAAATGACAACGTCGTCGCCTTGACCGTCCGGCCCGGGCCCGTCGGTTATTCGTGCAGTGCACAGATGACGCCGGTCAATTTGGTCGTGCGGGTGGTGAATAGCTGCATAACCGTAGCCGCAGGTTCGCCGCGAACGCTTCGCATTCACAAAAAGCTTGATCAGAACATTATCGAGATAAGCGGCGAGCTGCCGGTCGGCAATGAAGGCTATTCGGGCAGCGTCGCCGTCTCACGGCCGGCAGAGATGTTCGTTTCCCTGCTCAAGCAAAGGCTGCAGGAAAAAGGCGTTGAGGTAACGGGCCGCACTTACGCCATGAACGACAAGGCACGGATACCGACCGACATCGCGTTCGAACTCGCAAAGGTCGAATCGCCGCCTCTCTCGCAGATAGCCGCGATGACGATGAAGCCGAGCCAGAATATGTACACCGAAACGCTGCTCTGGACGCTTGGCGAGGAGGTCGGGCGCAAGATGCCGCAAGCGAACGGCAATCGCTCCCGGACCAGCAGCGAACTCGGCATCATGGCCGTCCGTGACTTTATGAAGCAGGCCGGTGCGGCCGATGACAGCTTTATGCAATATGACGGCAGCGGGCTCTCGCGGCACAACCTCGTCTCGCCGGATTCGGTGATCGCTATCTACGATTACATGGGCAAGCGGAGCAAGTTCTCCCAGGCGTGGCGCGAAAGCCTGACCATCGGCGGCGTGGACGGCACGCTCCGAAACCGCTTCAAAGGAACCCGCGGCGAGGGAAACGTCCGCGGAAAGACCGGCACGATAAATCAGGTCTCTGCACTCTCGGGCTATTTGACGACCACCGGCGGTGAAGATGTCATCTTCTCCGCACTCGTCAATGGCATTCCCGAAACACGAACCCGCGTGGCACTGATCGACGAGCTTGTTATGATGCTGGTGAACTTCAACGGCCGCGTGGCCGATTGATCGTTGCCTGAAAACGAAAAGAGACGCAGGACGTGAAGGCACGTCAGGCGTCTCTTTTGATCTTTACCAACCGACCTTCGGCTTAGTATCCGCCGCCGCCGAAGTTGCCGCGGTTTCCGCGATATCCACCGCCGCCGCCGCCTCGGTCCTCACGCGGGCGAGCCTCGCTGACGACCATGTTGCGGCCGTCATACTCGGTGCCGTTGAACTGTGCGATCGCGTTGGTCGCGTCGTCCTCCGTCGCCATCTCGACAAAGCCGAAACCACGTGAGCGGCCGGTCTCGCGGTCCATCACGACGTTGGCCGATTCGACCGCACCGGCGGTCGCGAAATGTTCATGAAGGTCATCGCTTGTAACACGAAAAGAAAGGTTTCCGACGTAAAGTTTTCTACTCATTTTCCTCGAAAGATATTTGCGAAGCAGAGAAGGCAGGTAGGCGAGAAGGCCGAAGTTCGGGTCTCACAGCAGCGACGCAGCCATGCCGTTAGATTCAAACGCTTCAATTTCCAAATGACGAACTCTCAAAACCGAACCGAAAGGCGTCGCTTCTAAGCTGACCGGACGGGCGCATCTGCCAAGATACATAAAGAGAGCAAAAACAGATGAAGGATATCGGTTTTAGAGATTTTCCGCAAGGATTTTCTTTAGGCATCGAACGGTTTGGTATTGCCGTGTCCGATCGGTTAAAAGCTACACCCTGTCAATTGTTCGAGATGATTTGCGATCGGCATCTTCTGGCGAGATATCAAAGCTCAGATTCGGGGGATTCTTTTCGAGGTACCGGGCAGAGCGTTTGAAGTAGGCCTTTACGTTCGTTTTTAGATACTTTGACCACGCGGGTTTTCGCTCCGACCGAAAATGGGCGAAGAGGGCGAGCGCGTACCCATACGCTTCCTCGGTGAGATAGCCGGCACCGCCAGCCCGCCAACCTTGGAACTGAGCATTCGTCCATTGCTCGAAAACGAAGCTTGAATTTGCACTAAACACCCTGAAACCGTATGCAACGGTTAGCAGGTCGGTCAGTGGTTCGTGCTCCTCAAAATCTTCATCAAGTCGCCCTTCGCCGAGCAGTATCACGTGGCCAAGTTCGTGAGCGATGGTCGCAACCATTATTTCCGGATTGCCAGCCTGATCCATGTTGAGCGAGATCGTGTATTTTCCGCTCGGCTTCATCATGTAGATCCCCAGCGGATGCGACTCGCCGGACTCAGGCGATGCGAGCGGATGAATCCGCCCGGTCGATTCACCCTCAAAGAAACGCACCTCTATCAATTCGGGGTCCACGTCCATATACTCACAAACGCGGTCCACCATCTTTCTTATCGAGCGGCGGCTTCCGTCATACGGGTCAGGGAAAAAATGCTCTTCGGGTAGGACGACAGGAACACTGCAAACAACCTCCGGACTTAACTCCTCGACCAACCACCGGAACGATTCATCGACCCACTGCCGCGAATCATCGTCAAGCGGGCATTTTGGTGTGGACCAAAACATACTTATTCCCGATCTCCCAACACCGCTAACAATTTATCGTGAATTCCGCCGAAACCGCCGTTGGACATTACGGCGATGACGTCGCCGTCTTTCATTTCGGGCGTCAGGTGTTCGACGATCGCATCGGCATCGGGGAACGAAAAAGCGGATTTGCCCTGGAGTTCGATGTCCTTGACGAGTTCGCCGACGTCGAGTACCTTGCCGAGTTCGCTTGCCTTTGAGGTGTTGTAAACACCGGCGATGATGACGTAGTCGGCGTAGGAGAACGCCTTTGAATACGGCTCCTGAAAAACCGCCAGCCGCGAAGACCACGAGCGCGGCTCGAAGACGGCGATCAACCGGCGGCCATCGTATTTCATCCGCAGGGCTTTGAGCGTTTCCTCGACCGCGGTCGGGTGGTGGGCAAAATCGTCGATGACGGTAACGCCCGCTACCGTACCGCGGACCTCCATCCGGCGTTTGACCGATTTGAATGTGTCGAACGCGTGCTGTATCTGCTCCTTCCTAATGCCCCATGCATCGGCAGCGATAATGACCGCGAGGCAATTGCGGACGTTGAATTCACCGATAAGGTGCGTCTCAAATTCACCCCAACTGTGGCCGTCCCTGAAAACAGTGAATCGCGTGACGTCGCCGGTGAAATCGATGTACCTTGCCTGCCACTTCGCGTCGTCCGATAGCCCAAAGGTCTCGATCTGCGTAAAAAGCCGCCCATGCATCTCGTCGAGCACTTCCCTTACGACCGGCGAATCAATGCCGCAGATCAGCCGGCCGTTGCCGGGCACAAGGTTCATCAAACGTGAGAACTGGAACTTTATTTCCTGCAGGTCGCGGTAGATGTCGGCGTGGTCGAACTCGATGTTATTGACGATCGCGATCTCCGGCAGGTAGTGCATGAACTTCGGCTTTTTGTCGAAGTAAGCCGTGTCATACTCGTCGCCTTCAATTACGAAAAAGTCGCTGTCCGTAACGCGAAAGCTCGCCCCGAAATTTTGCACGACGCCGCCGACCAGAAAGCTCGGGTCAAGCCCGCCAACCTCTGCGACCCAGGTCGCGATGCTCGTCGTCGTCGTCTTGCCGTGCGTCCCCGCGACCACCAGCGACCGCCGCCCGCGGATGAAAAGCTCCTTTACGATCTCGGCCTGCGACCGATAGACGAGCTTGCGGTTGAGCACTTCTTCAAGCTCCGGATTGCCGCGTGAGATCGCGTTGCCGACCACGACGCAATCCGCACCGATGTCGGCATTCTCCGCCCGGTATCCGTTCAGGATCTCAATGCCGAGCGCCTCAAGCTGCGTTGACATCGGCGGGTAAACGTTCTGGTCTGAACCTGTAACCCGATGCCCGCCCGCCTGCAGCATCCCCGCCAGCGAAGCCATCGCCGTCCCGCAAATTCCAATTAGGTGGTAGTGCATTCCTAGGTGTTAGCGCAAAGGTCGTGCTGTCAATACGCTCAGTCGATGAGATCTCGAAGCCGTTTTACAGCCTCGAAATGTTCGTCTTCTCTCCCGAGCCATGCCACGAGACCTGCAATTCTATTCTTGATCGTGTCGTTCTCGACCTTTCCCGTTGCCAGATCGAGCCGAGTCAAGAACACATCCAAGTCGATGAGGTTCAATATTAGAAGGGCATCAATGAACTCGAAGTCCTTCTGTCGCCCTGCGATCAATTTGCTTATAGCCACGTCGTGGATCTCTACGCATTGTGCGATCAACTCTCCGTTTTCGTCCTCAAGCGGAACCAATCGCTCCTCCCAACCAGTCGGCAGAATGATCGTTGCAAGTCCAACTGCGTCGGCGTAATGGCCGGTCTCATCTTGATAGGCGGTAAGGACGCCAAATTCTTTATTGACCAAAGCCCGAATATCGGCTTTCCCGCCGGCGTAAAGGAGGTCGCACTCGACCGAACGCCGAGCGATCTCCGGCAGAACGTCTGTGACCGCATGAACCGCCTGCGAACCAGCGATGATAGGGACCCCTTCCACCGGCAACTTCCGGATATCACTGAGAAGTTTATATAGGTTCGATCTCAGCACACTTTTTCATAATGGCCTCTCGCTCGGCTTTTGAGAGAATTCCCGTAAAGGGTGAGGATGACCGAAGCCGCTGGCCTTCGTCGGTTTGCTGCACAAGCAATCTTCGAAGGTTTTCGGGGGTCTCGCGTTCGAGAATTTCGCGCCACTCGCGAAGCGGAGCACCAACTTCATTTGGAAAGCTTCCGCTGCTCAACCAGCGGGCAATGTTCGCCTTTGCTCTAGCGATCACCGCTCGCTCGTCGCGGAGCATCTTTTCCGCAATCGCACGATGTAGTTCCAGCGCGAAAAGGTCGACGAAATTCACACACAGGATTATAGCAAACGCATTTTGTAAACGGATATTGAAAACAATTCGCAAGATAAATGCCGGCAACAGCAAATTACTGCTTCCGAAGCAAATCAGCGAACGGCAGATCGCTTACCTTTGTGTACACGCCTCCCTCGGCCAGATGCTTTGTCTCGTTTATCCACTCTTTTTCCACCTCAATTGGTTCGGCTGTCTTTAGATCGCGGTACTCCTTCGTCAAATCTATTGTATTGCCGGATGGATCAAAGTATGCCTTTTCGACAAGAGCAAAATGTCCGTAGAACGTTCGAAACTCCTTTGTAGCCAGTGCTAGCGAACCATCTTTTCGGTAACAATGGCTTACGAACTTCACCCAGTCACCCGACGAACTGAACATCGTCAAAGTAACAGAGGCGATATGGCCGTCGATAGTTGCCGCATTAGCGATCGAAAATGTTTCGCGCGTTTGTCGAAATGCTTCGAGCTCTTGTTCCGAGGCGAAACTCCGCCAACTCGGCTTGTCGCCTTCGACCGCTGTATCGGCAAAGACGAGTAGCGACTCCGCATTTGCCTGTCGCGAAAGCTCAAGCATCTCGCATTCTCGGTCTATCGACTCGACCTTTTCGCTATCCCCAAGTGGCACCGATCCAATTAAATCTAACGGAACCTCGTCTCTGCAAGCAACGAAGAACATACTAGATGCAATGCCCACGATACAGAAAAGCATTAACTTTGGCATATGGGATTTTCCTCGCAGTTTGCGGATTTGTAGTATATCAAGAGACGTGTGAAATGCGTACGGGTTTTTCAATGCGTGACGCATCCGCTTGTTCGGCCCTTGGTCCAGATGGCAGAAGCAGAAACATTAGTAATTGGTGGCGGCGTTGTCGGGGCGAGTGTGGCATATCACCTTGCCGAACGCGGGGCGAGGGATGTGCTTATCCTCGAACGCGAGGCGGAGCAGGGCCGCGGTTCCACCGGAGCGGCGACCGGCGGCGTTCGGGCGCAGTTTGAGACGGAGATCAACATCCAGATGTCCGTTTACTCGATCGATTTTTTCGAGAATTGGGACCACGACTGCGGCTATGAGCCCCGCGGCTATCTCTTCTTTGCCACTGAGCCTGAGCATTTTGCGTACCTCAAGCGAAACGTAGAGCTTCAGCGTAGCCTCGGCGTCAAGGGCGTGGAGACGGTCGGCCCGGAGGCGATCCGCGAGATGATCCCGGGAATGAACTGCTCCGACATCCTCGGCGGGAGCTTTGGCCGGCAGGATGGCTTCATCGACCCGCTTGCCGTGATGCGCGGCTTTACCGAGTGTGCCCTCGACGGCGGAGCGAGGCTCGAAACGGGCACGCGGGTTCTTAAGATTCTCACCGATAACGGCCGCGTCACGGGGGTCGAAACCGAAACCGGCCGGATCGAGTGCGGCCGAGTCGTCGTTTGCACAGGTGCTTGGGCCGCGGAGCTTGCCGCCACCGCGGGCATCTCGCTTCCGGTCGAGCCCCTCCGCCGGCAGATCGTCTGGGCACGCTCCGCCGAGCCTCTTCCTCCCGGCCTTCCGATGGTGATCGACCTCGGCACCGGCTTTCATTTCCGCCCTGCTAAGAACTCCGAACACGAGCTGATGTTTGCCTATCCCGACCCAAGCGAACGGCCGTCCTTCAGCCGCGGACTCGATGACGCGTTCGTCGAAAAGATCCGCGATCGTGCCCGCCACCGGGCTCCGTGGCTTTATGAGACCGAGGTCGTACGCGAAAAATGCCGCGTTGGGCTATACGAAAATACACCCGACCATCACGCTATCCTCGGCGGGTGCGAGGTCGAGGGCCTCTATTTCGCCAATGGCTTTTCGGGCCACGGAGTGATGCACTCGCCCGCGACCGGCCGTGCCCTTGCCGAGATAATCCTCGATGGCCGGGCGAGCTTTCTCGATGTCTCAATGCTCTCGCTCAATCGCTTCGCCCGCGGCGAACTGCTCCACGAAACAGCCTTCATTTAGTGATCACCGCGGAGACGCAAAGACGCGGAGAGAGATCAGAACAGGATGCACAGGATAGTCAGGATAAAGAATCGGTTATCGGAAAACTCCGAATATCTTGTTCATCCTGCCTATCCTGTTTGATTCTTTCCGCGTCCCCGCGTCTTCTCTTCCCCGCGTCTCCCCTTCTCCTCTTCTCCCCTTCTCCTCTTCTCCCCTTCTCCCCTTCTCCGCCCCGCTGCGGTAAAGTATCTCTATGATAACGGCGATCGTTCACCACTCCATTTATGAAAAGCACGACACCGGCCCCGGCCATCCGGAAATGCCCGAGCGCTACCGCGTCGTCGTTGACGCGCTAAAAGCCGACGAACGGCTCTGGAACTCCCTGAAAGAGATCACACCCGAGAAAGCTTCGCAAGGCGTTGTTCAGGCTGCCCATACGAAGGAGCATTTCAAACGTGTCGAGGGAGCCTTCGCCGATGGGCACGACCGGCTCGATGCCGATACGACCATCTCGATGCAGTCCTTCGATGCCTCGCTCTTTGCCGCGGGTGGTGCCATCGCCGCTGTCGATGCTGTAATGCACGGCGAGGCCCGCAATGCCTTTGTCGCCGTTCGTCCGCCGGGCCACCATGCGACCGCCGAGCGTGCGATGGGCTTTTGCATATTCAACAACGTCGCCGTCGCCGCCCGCTATGCGCAAAATCGATACAAAGAGATCGACCGCGTAGCTGTCGTCGATTGGGACGTCCACCACGGCAATGGAACTCAGGGCATCTTCTACACCGACCCGACGGTCTTCTTTTTCTCGATGCACCAATATCCGTGGTATCCCGGAACCGGTGCCCGCGGCGAAACCGGCCACGGCAAAGGCCTCGGCACGACGCTCAACGTACCCGTAAAGGCCTTCACCAAGGCAAAGGACCAGCTTTCGGCGTTCGATGCGGCCATCGGCGAGATCGCCTCAAAGATGAAACCCGATATGATCTTCCTCTCCGCGGGTTTCGATGCCCACCGGACCGATCCGCTCGGGCAGCTTCAGCTCGAAGATCCGGACTATGTCTCAATGACGCGGACAATGATGGAGTGGGCAGATGAGGCATGCGGCGGTCGTCTCGTTTCCTGCCTTGAGGGCGGATATAACCTCGAAACGCTCGGGCCGACGGTCCGCGAACACGTGGCAACGCTTTCGGGGCAAAATTGATTAACGCCGCGGGTGGATGTGTGGTAACATTCCTCCATCCCGAAGAGATCGTTCCCCGGAGCAGTGACGTTATGCCCGATGTAGAAACAATTTGCGTCCAATGTAAAGAGACCTTTCTTTTCACCGAAAAGGAACAGGAGATCTTTTATCAGCGGAATATGATGCCGCCGCAGCGCTGCCCTCGCTGCCGTTCCAAGAAGGCAGCTGCGAGCGAGGACGCGCCCAAGCGGTACGAGATAGTTTGCGACAATTGCGGCAAGCACGACCAGGTGCCCTTCCAGCCAAAGGTTGGGCGGTCCGTTTTCTGCCGCGAGTGCCACGAGGCAAGCCGCTCGCGGGCACGCTTTGCCTAACGCCCTGATCAAATTGAACTTAGAAGGTTAGACCCGATCCTTATGAGCTTTGAAAACGTTACCTACGAACTCAACGGCCACGTTGCCACCATCAAATTGAACCGTCCCGATGCACTCAATGCTCTTTCTTCGGGACTCGGACGCGACCTCAAGGCCGCGATAATTCAGGCGACCAATGAAGGCGCCCGCTGCATTGTGTTGACCGGCGAGGGCCGAGCGTTCTGTGCCGGCGGCGACCTCCGCGAGATGCAGCAGATCGGCCAGGCCGAAGGCCGGATCGAAGCATTTCTCGACGCTCCGCTGAAGGCCCTTCACGAGCTGATCAAGCTGATCCGCAATACGCCCGTGCCGTTCGTCGCGGCGGTCAATGGAGTTTGTGCCGGAGCGGGCGTCAACCTCGCTCTAGCTTGCGACATTGTTTTCGCCGCCGATGACGCCGCTTTTCGTCAGGCATTTGTCCGCATCGGGCTCTCGCCGGATTGCGGCGGCACCTTCTTCCTTCCGCGTGCCGTCGGCGAGAAGATCGCGACCGAACTCTTCATGACCGGCGATTCGCTCTCTGCCGAGCGGGCCGCCCAACTCGGTATGGTCAATCGTCTTGTCCCGGCTGCGGAACTCGTCCAGCAGGCTCAGGAGTTCGGATCAAAGCTCGCCGCCGGCCCGACCGGAGCACTCGGCCGCATCAAGCGGATGATGAACGCGACCTTCTCGAACAGTCTTTTCCAGCAGCTTTCGCTCGAAGCCGAATGCCAGCTCGAATCGGGCCAGTCCGCAGACTTTCGCGAAGGCGTCGCTGCATTCTTCGAGAAACGTCCGCCGAACTTCACCGGACACTAAGGCCACTCACAACTTATTGCAACGCAACATCTTAAAGCCGGGGCCGCTCCCGGCTTTTCACATGCATCCTGCCGGTAACACGCCCCCGATTCCCTTAAATTTCCATGAACTACACCAATTCAATTGACACGCCCCGGAAAAGAATTTATTCTTACTGCAACTGAAAATCATTTTCAATAAGGAGTATTCATGAATTTCATATCTGATCTTCCCACCGGCCCCAAACGGAACCGACGCGATCTTACAGCCCGTTTATTGACCACACTTTTCATTCTCGCTTCCCTTGCCGCGGCCGCTTTTGGTCAGACATCTTCGAACGAAGGTTCGATCCGCGTTGTCGACCCGAACGGTTCGCCCGTTGCCGGTGCCTCGGTCACGGTGACGAATGCGGCAGGAAGCACTCGAACAAGCTCGGTCACGGACACCGACGGTCGCTTCTCTTTTTCCGGGCTTCGCGGCGAAGCGATCATCGTTGTCTCCGCCGAAGGTTTTGCTCGCACCGAGCGGCGAATCGAACTTCCGGCCCAGTCCGGCATCGAGATAGTGCTTTATCCGCAACCGGTCGCTGCCGAGGTGATGGTCGCTTCGTCCTATCTTGCCGGTACGACAGCGAGCCTCGATGAAGTTCCCGGCGCGGTCGAACGGCTCGACCGCCAGACGCTCGAGTCCGCCCGCGTTTTCGATTTCTCCGAGGCACTCAGAAAGATCTCGGGCATCAACGTCCGCGATGAGGAGGGCTTCGGCCTGCGTCCGAATATCGGCATCCGCGGAACCAATCCGACCCGCTCGACCAAGGTGCTCTTGCTTGAGGACGGACTGCCGCTCGCCTACGCGCCCTACGGCGATAACTCTTCTTATTACCATCCGCCGATCGAACGTTACGCCGAGGTCGAGGTGCTCAAAGGCTCCAGCCAGATCGTTTACGGCCCGCAGACCGTCGCCGGCGTCATCAACTACATCACGCCAAACCCGACCGAAAAGCCGACCTTCGGCATCAGGCTTTTGGGCGGTAACCGCAATTATTTCAACGGTAGCGTCTTCGGCAGCGGCACGATCAAAAGCACCGGCATCTTTGCCAATTACGCCCGCAGGCAGGGCGACGGGGCACGCGAGAACATCAATTCCAAGCTTGATGATACATCGGTCAAGATCGTCCAAACGCTCAACTCGCGTAACGCTCTAACGTTCAAGTTCAGCCACTACGGCGAAGATTCGAACGTCACCTATTCCGGCCTGACCGAAGCAGAATATGCCGCCGATCCGCGGCAGAATCCATTCCGCAACGACTTTTTCTATGGCGACCGCTTTGGGACTTCGCTGTCGCACTCTGCTGTTCTCTCGCCGACGGTGACCTTGACGACGAACGCCTATTACAACTTCTTCCGCCGGCATTGGTGGCGGCAATCTTCCAACTCGGGCCAGCGGCCGAACCGGCTTAACGTCGACCCGGATTGCCTCTCGATGGCCGACCTCAACACGACCTGCGGCAATGAAGGGCGTCTCCGCAAATACGACACCTACGGCATTGCCCCGCAACTCGCTTATCAGTACAGTTCCGGCACCGGCTTCCGCGGCGAACTCCAGATCGGCGGCCGGCTTCATTGGGAAGAGCAGAACCGCCGCCAGCTCAATGGCGACACACCGACCGGCCGCGACGGCATTCCGGTCGAGATAAACATCCGACGCAACTTCGCTTCGTCCGCATTCGTCCAGAACCGCTTCATCTTTGGCAAGTTTTCCGTAACTCCGGGCGTCCGTTTCGAGCGGATCGAGATCGAGCGGCGCAATCTGCTTACGAACCCGATATCCGATGGCCGGGCCACGGTCACCGAGGCAATTCCGGGCATCGGCTTTGCCTATTCGGGACTTCCGCGGACGACCATTTTCGCCGGCGTTCACCGCGGATTTTCGCCGCCGCGGGCCGAGGACATCATTTCGAACACGGGCGGTGTAGTTGAACTCGACCCCGAGCGAAGCTGGAACTACGAGGCGGGCGCACGCACCAACCCGATCCGCGGCCTTCAGCTCGAAGGTACGTTCTTCCGACTCGATTACGAGAACCAGATCGTGCCCGCAAGCATCGCCGGCGGCATCGGTGCGGCACTGACGAACGGCGGCGAGACGCTCCAGCAGGGTATGGAGTTCAGCGGCCGGCTTGATTCGGATGCCTTCTTCGCCTCGCGGCACAACGTCTTTATCCGCACCGCTTTCACCTGGCTGCCGACCGCCGAATTTCGCGGCACCCGGCTCAGCTCGATAACGAACTCCGGCATCCTGAGTTCCTTCTGCCCGCCGTCGCGGCGGCTCGGCTCGACGCAATGTTCGATCACCGGCAATCGGCTTCCCTATACGCCCGAGACAACGGCAACGACCAGCCTCGGCTATTCGCACGCCAAGGGATTTCAGGCGTTCGTTGAGAACGTTTACATCGGCGATCAATTCGGAGATGACCTAAATGCATTTTCCCCGACGGCGAATGGCCAGATCGGCCCCGTCGGTGCCCAAACGTATTGGAACGCGACCGCCAACTACAAGGTCGAGCGGTGGAAGACGACGTTCTTCGTTACGGCGAAAAACCTCGGCGACAAAACGCTCATCGTT
>JAHBSG010000011.1 GCA_019639235.1 Acidobacteriota bacterium
TTGTCTCTGTAAATGAAGAAAAAGAGCGGGTTTTCGACCGCTTCCGCGGGCGGATAATGTTCCCGGTGCTGGACGTCAATGGAAACCCGGTCGCCTTCGGTGCAAGGGCGATGGGCGACGACCAGCCGAAATACCTGAATTCGCCGGAAACGCCCGCTTACGTCAAGGGCCAGCATCTTTACGGGCTTTTTCAGTCGAAGGACACCATACGGGAGAAGAAATTCGCCATCTTGGTCGAGGGATATCTGGACCTGATCGCTCTTTACCAGTTCGGCATTACGAACGTCGCTGCAAGCCTCGGAACGGCCTTCACGCCGGAACAGTCAAAGCTCCTTTCCCGCTTCACCAAACGCGTGGTGATCAACTACGACGGCGATAACGCCGGCATCAATGCTGCGAAGCGAGCCATCGAGCATCTTCTGCCGCAAGACTTTGAGATCAAGGTGCTCGTCCTGCCCGGTGGCCAAGACCCGGACGACTTCATCCGCGCGAACGGAACGGAAGCCTACAATGCGGCACGCGGCAAGGCAAAGCCCTTTCTCGGCTTTACGCTTGAGGCCTCACTACGCGGCCGGAGCCTCGCAAACCCTCGCGACAAGGCTGACGCGATATCCGAAGCGATGCCGGCAATTGCGGCGATCAAGAATCCGATCCAGAAGCGTGAATCGTTTGACCAGGCGATGACGTTTTTCCGCATCGACGATGACGGGATAAAGCGTGATCTGTGGCGTTCAGTGCGGTCGGATTCGGTCGATTCAGGCACGATCGGGAAGCAGGTCAGAAAGCTCCATCATTCGCGTATTACGGTGGCTGAACAACACCTACTTGAGTTGATCATTCACGACCGCGAGCTTTGCGAGATCGTCCTCGCTTCGCTTGAGGAGACTGATCACGCCGACCTCGTGACCGGGCCGATCTTTCAAGCGTTGATAAGCCGGATGGGCAACGGAGGGCTACCAACGCCGGACGAACTTCACGAGCTCTTTACCGACGACGAGACTCTCCACGACATCACCGGTATGCTTCAGCTTGCGGAGCCGAAACGGCAGGCAGGTGAGATTATTGATGACGTTTTACGATCTGCGGAGAACTGCATCTGCACGCTCCGTAAACTTGCCATAGACAACCGGCTTGCCGCCATCGCGCAGGAGATGATCGCCGCCGAAAATGCCTCGGATCCTGGGCTGGTGAACACGCTCGTAGCCGAACAGCTCGAGCTTGCCCGCATACGCCACGACCTCCTTAGTAAAATCAAGGAAATCTGATAACATAATGAGTTTAGTTCTTGCGGCAGCCCGCTGAACTTTTTGCGTTCGGAAACGTTTAAACATTGATTGCAAACAACGGTTTGGTGCCCCTTTTAATCCAAATCGTTTTGACTTATGGCCGATTACGACGAGAAAGAAGACCTGATGGACCGCTTGATGGCCATCGGCAAAAGAAAGAAATTCCTGAGCCTCGACGAGCTTCACCGTGAAATGCCCGAGAATATGATGTCTCCCGAGGACATCGAAGACGTTCTCGAACGCCTGGAAGGTGCAAACATTTCAGTTGCCGAAAACGACGCGCAGATGCTCGAAAGAGCACAGAACCTCGCATTGGATGACGAGGAGGAATCGGTCGACGAGGACGACCTCGACCTTGACCTCTCCGCCGGCACACTCGACAAATCGAACGACCCGGTAAGGCTGTACCTTCGGGAAATGGGCATCGTCCCGCTACTTACCCGCGAAGGCGAGGTCGCGATCGCAAAGCGTATCGAACGCGGTCAGATCAAGACGCAAAAAGCACTTTCTCGTTCGCCGATAGCGGTGGAAAGGCTCCTCGAGCTCGGAACCGAACTTGAAAACGGCGTTCACAGCATTCGCGAGACGGTCATTTTTGCCGAACAAGCTGAGATCTCGGTCGAAGAAGACAAGGCCGAGGAATATCTCCGCTGGACACTCGAAGGCATCGAACGGATCAAGAAGACCTATGCCGCGGCCGTGAAGTCGTGGGCGGCCCTTGCTAAGGAGCAGGCGGCTCAAAAGGGCAAGGCAAAGCCGGGCAAGAAGCTTCTCCGTCTTCGTCGGCAGACCGCACGGCTTCGGCTCGAAGTGGCGGCCGAGATCAAGGCCCTCAACCTGACCGAATACGCGACCCAGATACTGATCTCGGCTATCAAACAGGTGGTCGAACAGATCAAGTCCCACGAAGCGTCAATCAAGAAGCACGAGAGGAAGATCGCACGCGGAAAGGTTACGCCGGCGGATAAAAGGAAGATCAATGCCGCGATTCGTCAGGAAAAGGCCGAGATAGCTGTTTTCGAGGAGCAGTACAGGATACCGGCTCTTGAGATCAAGCGCTCACTCCAGACGATCATCGTTGGTGAGGCCGAAACGAACCAGGCGAAGCGAGAACTGGTCGAAGCCAACCTTCGACTTGTCGTCTCCATTGCTAAAAAATACACGAACCGCGGCCTCCAGTTCCTCGACCTTATCCAAGAAGGAAATATCGGCCTGATGAAGGCTGTCGACAAGTTCGAATGGCGTCGCGGATACAAGTTTTCGACCTACGCTACTTGGTGGATACGGCAGGCTATCACGCGTGCGATCGCAGACCAGGCAAGGACGATCCGTATCCCTGTCCACATGATCGAGACGATCAACAAGCTGATCCGCACTTCGCGGTTGCTTGTGCAGGAACTTGGTCGCGAACCATCGAGCGAAGAGATCGCAAAGCGGATGGACATTCCGGTATCGAAGGTCCGAAAGGTGCTCAAGATCGCCCAAGAGCCGATTTCGCTCGAAACACCGATCGGCGAGGAAGAGGATTCGCACCTCGGCGATTTCATCGAGGACCGCTCGATACTCAACCCGGCCGAATCGGTCACCTTCTCCAACCTTCGTGAGATCACTGACGAGGTTTTGGCAACGTTGACTCCGCGTGAGGAGAAGGTCATAAAGATGCGTTTTGGGCTCGGCTCAACCGGGTCAGAACATACGCTCGAAGAGGTCGGACAGCATTTCGCAGTCACCCGCGAACGTATCCGCCAAATCGAGGCAAAGGCCCTACGCAAGCTTCGTCACCCTTCGCGGTCACGAAGGCTCAAGGCCTTCCTCGAAGGCAAGCAGTAGGCTTTCCCAAAAATATTCATCAGAGGGCTCCGTTAATCGACCGGGCTCTCATTTTATTCAAAGAGCAAATTGGCCTTTGCCCGTGCGTCCTCAAGCGAAGCCACAACGCCGTCGAGTTGCATTTCATAGACCTCATCGAGAATGCGTTTGAACTCGGGCCCGGGCTTAAGGCCCATTTCGATCAGGTGTCTGCCCATCAGGATAGGTTCCGGTGCTTTCTTTTCGATCGAGAGCGACCGAACGCGTTCGATGAACCACTCCTGTGCTTCCGAGCCAAAAATCATCTTACTTCGGTCGCCGTCCGGATAGCGGCCGAGGCTATCGGCCTTTGCGACCCGGTACAACAGGTCGGGTTCTACCCTTCGGGCGAGCCGGCGAAACGCACCGTCGCCGACCTTGTTCCCCTTTTGCTCGGACTTGTAAAACTCGCCTGGCTTTAGGTGATATCGCACGAGCTCAACCACTTGCTTGCGGACGTCGTAACCATTGAGTGTGTAAATACCGAGCGTATCGAGCAGAGAAAGCGTTGGGCCAACGCCTGCTTCATCATGCCCGAGCGAACGGATGCGGCCGTCACTCTTCTCTGTCGTTGCCGGCTTCCCGAGGTCGTGGCAGAGCGCCCCAAGCATTACCGCGACCTGCCTCTCATACGGCAGATCATCGATCAGCATGCGTGCTTCATCGACGACCATTAGCGTGTGTATATCAACGTCGCCTTCCGGGTGCCAATCCGGCTCCTGCGGTACGCCGACCAACGCTTGCAGCTCGGGAAAGAGCTGAACAACTACGTTGAGGTCAAATAGCAACCTGAGCCCGATCGACGGACGCTGTGCCTTGAGAAGGATCTTCTCGACCTCGCCCCAGACGCGTTCCCGCGGAAGGTCGGTGACGTCGATCGACCTGCAAAGCTCCGCCGTCTCAGGCGCAATGTCGAACTCAAGCCGGGCGGCGAACTGTGCCGCACGAAGCACTCGGAGCGAATCCTCGGGAAACGTAGTGTCCGACACGTGCCGGAGCGTCTTTAGGCCGATGTCTCCACGGCCGTCGAAGGGGTCGACGATCTCCCCCGTCAGCGGGTCTTTGAGGATCGCATTGACGGTGAAATCACGCCGCGAGCACGCCTCTTCGAACGTCATTTCGGGGTCGCCTTCGACCGCGAAGCCGCGATGGCCCGGGCCTGACTTCCGCTCGCGGCGCGGCAGCGAAACATCCAGATCGCGGCCGAGCTTATAGACCGCGAAGACCTCGCCAACCGCGTTCACCGGAACGCCCTCCTCGCCTACCGTCGCCGCGAAAGCCTCGAGAAAGCCGAGGAGCCGTGCCGGTTCGATGCCGTAAACCTCGACGTCCCAATCCTTTGGTGCAATGCCCATCAGTTCGTCGCGGACGCACCCGCCGACAAGCATCGCCCGGCCGCCAGCCGCTCGGATGGCGTTTGCCAGGTTCAGGATGTCGCGTTCTGTGGTCATCTTATTGGCTGATCTTTCCGTTCACTATCTCCATAATCTCGGCTTCCTGTTCGATCGCTCTGCGTTCGATCTCGGCTCCGCGGGCGAGCATTTCCGCGGCGAATTCCTTGTCTTTCAAACCCGCTGCGTTGATCTTGACGTTGAGAAACGCCCCGATCACCGCCGAGCGGGCACAGAGTGCTCCGACTCCGGCGTCCGTCACCGAGTTCGGATTGCCGTGCTCGGCCATCGCCCGGATCACCTCAAATGAATCGAAGGCTCGCTCCATCGTCCGGAAAGGGACCTCGGTCGCGTATTTTGTCGCCTCCTCGATCGCTTCGCTGCGGGCCGCTTTTTCTTCTTCGGTTCCCTTCGGCAGGCCGAAGGCGGCCATCACGCGGTTGAACGATTCCGTGTCCTCATCGACGAGCCGCAGAAGCTCTTCTTTTATCTCCTGAGCCTTGACGGCCCAGTCCGAAAACTCCTCCCAGCGTTCGTCCCAGCCCGCCTTGTGCGACGAGAGATTTGCGACCATCGCGGCGAGTGCCGCTCCGAGTGCTCCCATGTAGGCCGAGATCGAGCCGCCGCCGGGTGCGGGCGATTCGGACGCCGTCTCTTCGGCAAACTCGCGGCAGGTCATATCGACGAGCCGTTTGCCGGCGTTCTCCGCGGCAAGCACGTACTCGATAATCTTCTCGTGCGGGTTCCAGGGCTTGAGGTCGTCGAGCCCCATCGACCGAATCGCGATCTTGACGATCTCGCTTTCGGCGATGCCGTGCGAGCGGCCCTGCTTGGTCAGGTAATGTTTGCCCGCGTCGATGATCGCCGCTTTCGGCACGAGCCCGACGATCTCGAGGCCCGTGACGCGGATTCCTCGTGCGGCGGCCTTGCTGCTCACCTCGTCAAAGGCGACGTGGAGCGGCGTCTCCGAAAGGTTCGTGATGTTCATCGAGACCTGTGCGATGCCGTATTCCTCGATGTACCAGCCGATCGCCTTGGTGCCCTTCAGCGTTCCGGGGATCATCACCGGCTCGCCGTTCTCGCCCATTATCGGCTTGCCGGTTATCGGGTGGCCTTCGCGTTTTGGGCGGCCTTTTTCGCGGACGTCGAAGGCGATGGCGTTCGCCCGCCGCGTGGAGGTCGTATTGAGGTTGAAGTTGACGGCGATGAGGAAATCGCGTGCCCCGACCGCCGTCGCTCCCGAGCGGGCGACGCTTTCGGTAAACTCCGCCGGGCCAAAGTCCGGCCGCCACTCGGCCGTCGAGATGCGATCCTTCAGCCCCTCATATTCGCCCTCGCGGCAGTTCGCGAGGTTGCGGCGCGTCTCGCTCGCGGCGGCGTTCTCATAGAGATAAACCGGAATGCCGAGTTCCTCGCCGAGCCGCTGCCCGAGCTTGCGGGCGTACTCGGCCGTCTCTTCCATCGTGATGCCGGAGACGGGAACGAGCGGGCAGACGTCGGTCGCGCCGAACCGCGGATGGTCGCCCTTGTGGCCACGCATATCGATCAGCTCCTGTGCTTTCCTTGCCGCCTGAAAGGCCGCCTCGACCACCTCGTCCGGCGTGCCGACAAAGGTCACGACCGTCCGGTTGGTCGTCGCTCCGGGGTCAACGTCGAGCAGCTTCACGCCGTCGACCCGTTCGATCTCGTCCGTGATCTGCCGGATCACCGCCATGTCGCGGCCCTCGCTGAAATTGGGCACACACTCTATCAATCTCGTCATATTTTTCTCCGCCACTGACCGCTTACATTTTGTGCACAGCTTGCCCGCGAATTCAATTTCGCCGGTCGGTATCCTTTCCGGGTGTTTCATTTTTTGAAGACCGCTTTCGCATCTGAAACGGTTGAAACGCCTGAAAGAAATGAAACACCTGAAACAGTTGAAACACGTGAAATTTTTCATTCGAGGGTCACCTTTAGGCACCTGTGAACGGTCGGAGCGGAAACCCCGAGCCGTTCACTGATCTGACGCTGAGAAAAACCGAGCTTCCGGAGTTCGATGCACTTCTCGATCAGCATCATCTTTTCCGGCTCTTTCGGCGAAGTCATCCAGCCGATGTGGTCGCGTTCGTCGGTGAGGCCTTCGGGCTCCATCGCGAGCCAGCAGGCATCTTTCCTGATGCGAAGGGTCACGACGCGGTCGTCCGGTTCGGCGGGCGTATTTCGCTGCTTGAGGCACTTGAGGTACCGGACGTCGGGCCCAAGCCGCGACCGCCCGAGGGCGAAGACGCTATCGGCAAAATTGGCGATCATCTTCGAGCCCTGCAGGTCGTTGAGCGTGAACGGCCAGGCGGCGTAACGCTTTGGCGTATGGGCAAGGACGAGGATCGAGAGGCCGTACTCGCGGCGAATTCGGGCAAGTGCCTTCATGATCCGCGGGGCGGCGTTGCCGGTCTGCGAAGAATTATTGAGCCAGGTGATGTTGTCGATAATGACGACCGTGGCCTCGGTAAAGCGGACGAGCCGGACGATCGAATCGGTGATGAACTCGGTCTCGCTGCCAAAGTCGTCGGGCAATTGGTGATAGGCACGCGGCTGGCTGCGGATGAAATTGCGATGGAAAGGAAACTTTGCCGGCGCGTTCGGGTCGTCGTTGGAATAGCGGCGGTCAAACTGCTCGCGGGTCAGCTCGAGGTCGAAATAGATGACACGCTGTGATGGGGCGTCGAGATCAAGACCGCCGACGCCCACGCCCGAGGCGACCGATTGGGCGATCTGCGTCGCCAAAATGCTCTTGCCGGCACCGGTATCGGAAAACAGAACGGCAAGCTCGCCCTCGGCCCAAAACCTGCCGAGGATCCGCGGCCGGCGGTCGTTGAACTTCGGTTTGGTGAAATAGAGATACGCCGGGCTCGCCGTAAAGATATTGTCAACGCGGCGGTACCGCATCCGCGGCAGAAGCGTTTCATGCAAGTGCGAGAGCACATGATAGTCCGGCTGGCCCTCGTATTCGTCTTGCGTTTCGGTTGCGTCGGCGACATCGCCCTCAGAGGTCTCGGTGCTCTCGGTGCTCTCTGTGCTCTCCGTGGTTTCAGCGGGTTCGGTCTCATCGCCTGCGTCCTCATCGTCAAAAAGAAACGGATACCGCTCCCGTGCCTCCGCCTCATCATCAAAATCCTCGTCGTCTTCGCTCCGTATCGTATGATATTCATCTCTCATACCCGCCATTCTCCCCCGCCCATCGGCACAACAAAACACCGATCCGCAAGATACGGGAGAAATGAAAGATATGGATGATTTGGAAGGCGGAGTTGCAGAGTTGTCGGACTCCACGGTTCAGAGTCTCGGGTTTGTCCGACCTCATAGCTGGGGTGTTAAGAGTATTCGGGGCAAATCGAACCGAGAATTGGTCATGCCTGGAAAACTTTCATACACTCGTCGGTTCGTTTCGCGGTATAATCTCGTCTAGTTCGCCTAATTGGGATCGATCCACTTCGGAGTAACCAGTATTTTTATGAAACCAAGCACTCTTGTATCGTCATTATATTTAATCGCGCTCTTCGCGAGTTTCGCGGCTGCTCAGGGCAGAGAGCCAGAGTGTTCTACGGATCCGAATAATCCCGAGGTGGTCGCTTTGATCAAAAAAGGTGTCGAGCTAGAAGATCGGCGAGATTTTCTTGGTGCGATCGAAACCCAGAAAAGGATCGTTGCGATCGAACCGAAGAACGAGTGTGCCCTGAATACTATCGCAGGTCTTTATGGCGTTCTTGGCGAGTTTGAGCAGGAGATCGCTTATGCAAAGCGGGCTATTGAGGCCAACCCTAAATACTCGAAGGCGTATATCAATCTCGGGAATGCCCAAGCACAAACGGGACAATTAAAGGATGCGGAGATTTCGTTTCGAAAGGCGGGGGAGCTTTCTCCGGACGATCCTCTTCCAATTTATAGTCTAGGCGTGTTATCCGAACAGCAGCGGAAGTTTTCCGAAGCGATCGAGTTCTACAAGCGGTCGGTCGAGATCGACCCAAAGTTCGAGAACGGTTACTTCAATCTTGCTGCAATGCTGGCCAACCTTGGCCGATTCGCGGAAGCAAAGTCCATGCTGCTCAAGCTCCTCGAACTAAACCCTCAGGCCGATGATGCGAGGGCAATGCTCCGGCAGATCGAGCGTGAAATCCCGAAATAGAATTGGGACCCTGGCTATCTTAGAAGCCCTGTCTCAGGATTTGTCGACCAAAAGTTTCTTCTTAACTATCAGGAATCTCGTGCTTTAAGGTAACCGTGATATGTTAATGATCTCTCGTTCTAAGGCGTTTTTCTATCTGGTCTTACTGATTCTTTTCTCACCCCCAGTTCTTGCACAAGACAAACGACTAGATGAAGGCGCAAATGTTGTCCGTCTCGCTCCCGCTTCCTTCAAAGAGCTTCCGCTACTTGTAGTCGCAGACCTCGAAGCCCGGCAATGTACAATTCCGCAGACCTTCACGAAACGCGAACCGCACAATGTTGTGAGCGGCAGCTTTATAAAGCGTGGCGAGGTCGACTGGGCAATTCTCTGTTCGAGGAACGGCGTCTCTACGATTTTGGTTTACCCAAGTGGACGAGTTCAAAGCGTTCACGAGCTTGGTACGGGGTCAGACGATGGCTATCTGCAGGTCATCGACGGCGAAGGTACGATCGGTTTTTCACGCAAGATCGACCGAGCATCGATCGACTACGTTAAACGACGACTGCCGCCGAGCGTTCCAACGACATCGATAGATAAAGACGGCATCGAAGATATATTTGTCGAAAAAGCATCCGTTATCCGATATCTCTACCGCGGAGAGTGGACCGAGTTTATGGGACTAGATTAGTAGATGCGATGGAGGACGCAGCCTTATAAGCTGTCACACTGGCAGGAGTTCGGTAGCTTTGGAATCTCTCAGAGATTAATAGCAGTTACGACCTCTTGCGGCTTGCCGCCATGGTGTGCGGAAAGGCTCGGCCTTTCCGGTAGCGAGTCAAACCTAGCTGGGCTATGCCCTCGTTCAACAATTTGGAGGCGTAGCCTCATTTCGAATTATAAGCCCGACGGAAAGGCAAGCCTTTCCGCACATCGGCGGGCGGAGCCCTGGGAAGGAAGAAGGCTAAACGGAAAGGCAAGCCTTTCCGCCCATCGGCGGGCGGAGCCCAAAGAAGAAAAACGGATCGACGGAAAGGCAAGCCTTTCCGCAATGCACGCCGGCCAAGCCGAATCCTTCCCGGAGATCCGCCGCCGCTTCTATCAATTGCCACTAGCTTTAGCTAGTGGAAAAGTTCCCAAAAAGAGCTCCGGGCTTTAGCCCAATATCCAGCGATCCGGTTCGGCTAAAGCCGGCCGGATGTTCAATACGCGTCCACTAGCTAAAGCTAGTGGCAACTTAAGGGCGGACCGCGAGCGGTAAAGAGATTTTTGTGATCAGCTTTCAGCTATTAGCTGTCAGCTCTTAGCCGGGAGCAGCAGCACCTTCGAGGGACCGGTTCTTTGGACTCTGTGTCCTGTTCTGTGAATTCTGTGTTCCATCATCCTCGACCACAGAAGACACAGACGAAGACACAGACGCTCGTTCACCAAGCAGGACCGGCGGCGCGGCTTAAAGATCGGAGGCGTAGCCTCATTTCTAATTATTAGCCCGACGGAAAGGCAAGCCTTTCCGCACATCGGCGGGCGGAGCCCTGGGAAGGAAGAAGGCTAAACGGAAAGGCAAGCCTTTCCGCAATGCCCGCCGGCCAAGCCGGATCCTTCCCGGAGATCCGCCGTCGCTTCTATCAATTGCCACTAGCTTTAGCTCGTGGAAAATTTCCCAAAAAGAGCTCCGGGCTTTAGCCCAATGACCGGCAATCCGGTTCAGCTAGAGCCGGCCGGATGTTCAATACGCGTCCACTAGCTAAAGCTAGTGGCAACCTAAGAACCGCCGGAGGCAGTAAAGAGATTTTTGTGATCAGCTTTCAGCTATTAGCTGTTAGCTCTTAGCCGGGAGTGGTAGCACTTTCGAAGGGCCGGTTCTGTGGACTCTGTGTCCTGTTCTGTGAATTCTGTGTTCCATAATTCTCGAACACAGAAGACACAGATGAAGACACAGACGCTTGTTCACCATGCAGGGTCGGCAGGGCGGGTGTGTTGGGTTTCCGGTGGTAATTGCTTCGTTGTTTGGCGGAGTGCCGGGTGACACTCCGCCTTTTGTTCGGGGACTACTTGCGGTCTTTGAAGCTATCGAAGAGCTCGGTGTGGCGGCTTGTAAGCGGGAGCAGGCGGCCGCCGATGAACAGGTACTTGATGTTTGTCCGCGGGTCGAGGATATCGCCATCGGTGACGACGATGTTTGCGTCTTTGCCGGCCTCGATCGAGCCCATGCGGTTTGCGATGCCGAGAATCTCGGCGGGATAGATCGTCACAGCCTTGAGTGCCTCTTCCTTTGGCAGCCCGTATGCACCGGCAAGTCCCGCGTGGTACGGCAGGTCGCGAACCTCGGCACCGCCATCGCCGGTCGCGACGGCAAACTTAACGCCGGCACGATGAAGCTGGGCCGGGCCTTCGAAAAGGAAATCGTACGGGTCGTCCTCGCGGACCGGCAGGCTGTAGATGTTGGTAAAGATGACGGGAACGTTGTTCTTCTTGAGGTCATCGGCCGCTTTCCAGGCTTCCTGTCCGCCGACGATGATGCCCTTCAGCTTATTATCGGCAAGGAACTTGACCGCGGCACGAATGTCACGCTCACGCTCGACCGCGATCAGCATCGGACGCTCGCCGCGAATGTAGGGAAGCATCGCCTCAAGCCGGAGGTCTGTTGCCGGCGGGCGAATGGAGTTGTCCTTTGCCGAGGCGTCCTTTGCCTTCGCGTAGGCTTCGGCATCGGCCATCATCTTCTTGAGCTCTTCGATCTGGTTGTCACGCCGGCGGACGGCCTCGTTGAAATCCACGGTTATCGGCCCGACGCCCGGCTGAAATCCGCCAAAGGTCGTGACCCGCGGGAAGTTGATGACCAGCCCAAACTCGGGTATGACGCTCATCTCGGCCTGTGTCGAGCCATTGAGGTTGATGACCGCCGACTGGCCGGCGATGGTTCCGCCGGTCGGTGCCGAATGAACGGTTGTAACGCCGTTGACACGCGTCACATTTACATGCGACGTGTGCGGGTTAATGCCGGTGATAGCCTTGGCGTTGGCGTTCATCGAACCTGTCTCAGCAACGTCCATCGTCGCATTGGCACCGAGCGGAATCTCGGCAAGGCCAAGCGATGTGGCCGCATCGATCATGCCCGGATAGACCGAAAGCCCCTTGGCGTCGATTCGTTCAGCACCCGAGGGTATCGAGACGTTGGTGCCGACAGCGGCTATCTTGCCGTCGCGGATAACGACGGTGCCGTTCTCGATCACCGGGCCGGTCACGGGTACGATGCGGGCATTGACGATGGCGAAGGTTCCGGCCCGCCCGGTCTTGTTCTGCTGCGAGGCGTCGCTCTGTGCCGCAATGCCGGAGGCGAGAATGGCCGCTGCCGCGAGGGCAAAAAATGCATTAAAGAATCGCATAGATATCTTGTTCGAACGCATAAATTTACGTTTGAGAAATTAATCGTGGTCGTCGATGTCCGAATCCTCGATGTGGCCAATGTCGCCGCGAACCCGCTCGGTCGGGATACGCGGAGCTGCACCGCCCGAGCCCGGGGCTTTATTGATATCGAGCTTTTCGAGCTCCTCACGCTCCTTGGCGAGCAATGCCCGACGCTCGATGTCGGCCTTGCGATCAAAATAGACAACGCCCTCGATCATTGTGATCTCCGGGTGAGCATACGGGCTGAAAGGATGCTCCGACCAGATGACGATATCAGCGTCCTTGTTCTGATCGATCGAGCCGGTGCGGTTGCCGATGCCGAGCTGGATCGCAGGGTTGAGCGTGATCATCTTCAGGGCGTCCTGCTCGGGCACGCCGCCGTACTTCATCGCTTTTGCGGCGTCGAGGTTAAGCCGACGCATCCGCTCGTTCGAGTCGGAATTGATCGAGACATTCACGCCGGCCTTCCAGAGCATGTAGGCGTTATAGGGCGTCGCGTCGTAGCCTTCGAGCTTGTAACTCCAGCTATCAATAAAGATCGAAACGCCCGCACCGTGCTTGGCTATCTCCGGAGCGAATTTGAAGGCCTCAAGCCCGTGCTGCAGAGTGCCGACACGGAAGCCGAACTCCTCGGCGAGCCGGAGCAGATTGAGTTGCTCATCCGAGCGGTAGCCGTGGGCATGAACGAGCCGCTTGCCTTCGAGGATCTCGACGATCGGCTCGAGTTCCATGTCTCGCCGAGGCGGGACACGCGTTTTGCCGGCACGAAAATCGTCCCACGAACGCTTGTAATCCCTCGCACGGACGAATGCATCACGCATCACTTCGAGCACGCCCATTCGGGTCCGCGGGTAACGCGGCGGCTGGCCGGGAATAGTGAAATTCGCACGCTTCGGGTTCTCGCCCATCGCGAACTTGATGCCCGTCGGGGCACCTTCGACGACGAATTCCTCTACCGGACGGCCGTACTTGAACTTGACGGTCGAGCTTTGCCCGCCGATGGCATTTGCCGAGCCGTGGAGCAGCAGAGCGGCCGTTACGCCGCCCGCAAGGCCGCGATAAATGGCAACGTCCTTGGGGTCGAGCACGTCGCGGATACGCGTCATCGAGGTCACGGAAAGCGTGCCTTCATTGACGGCGTCCATCATCGTGTGCGAGTGGGCATCGATGATGCCGGGCGTCACGAACTTACCAGTAGCGTCGATGACCCGAGCCGTTCCCGCCGGCAAATTCTTGCCGATGCGGGCGATCTTTCCGCCGCGGATGAGAATATCGGTATTCTCAAGCGTCCCGCGGGAGGCAGTCATCACGGTCGCATTCTTGATGAGCACATCTCCGCCCGCCTGTTGAGCGGCCGCCGAAAACGGCAGCATCGCGAGTGCGGCAAGGCCGAGGAGCATTCCAATTCGTCTCTTCATATTCGATCTATCCAAATGAAAAGTTAAGTCCGAGAAAACCTAGGGAACACGCGTTCCGCTGAAGGGCACCGCACCCTGCGGCGAATCGATCGAGCCCTCGATACGATTTCCGGTAACGGTCCCGCTGACCTGAATATCGATGTTCGCACCGCCATAGGCGACCGTTGCATCGAACGAGAAGCGGTTGCCCGTCAGACGGCCGTTGCGGATCGGAGCGGTTCCGAGTTGGGTCGTCAGGTTGCCGGTCATCGACTGTCCCTGAACGGCAAAATTCATCGAGCCGGTGAGCGGCTGTCCGGGCACATCGATGGTTACGTTATAGGTTCCCGCTACGGCCGCGGCAGGGCCAGTGCCGGTTCCCGGGTTGCCCGCGGGACGTGCCGGCGGAGCTTTCGGCTCGAAGAGCTTGCCGTCAACAAAGACGTGCGTAACGACACGATCCTTTGCAAGGGCGTCGCCCTTGATGACGGTCAGGTTCGCGATCTTGCCAGTTTCGACCGAGCCGGTGCGGTCGGCGATACCGAAGATCTCGGCCGGCGAGAGCGTCATCGCTCGGACGGCCGCGTCTGCCGAAAGCCCGTTCTGAACGGCCATTGCTGCATTTGCCGAAAAATCCGCGAGGTTCGTCATCCCGCCCGATTGGAAAGCGAAACGCACGCCCGCTAGTGCAAGCCGGCCGGCGGCCTTCGGAACTTCCGCACGAAAGCGGAGCGTTTCAAGGCTTTCGGGGTCGGCATCAGGCGAGGCGGCGGTCGTCCGCTTCGGGAAGTTGAGCGAGAAAAGCACCGCGGCGTCGATCGCCTTCAAGCGGTCGGCGACGCCTGCCGATTCCTGCCCGCCGGCGATGATCAGCCGGAGGTTAAATTCCTTTGCAAGGTCGATCGCCCGGATGATCTCGATCTCGCGGTTAGCGTTGAAAATGATCGGCATCTGCCGGTCGAGCGCTGGTATCAGTGCCTCAAGCGAGGCATCCGCATCGGGCCGCCGCATTCCGCGAGGGTTTGCCGCGTACATCTTCTGCAGCTCCTGATGCCGCTTGGCGTCGAGGAACATCTGCCGCATCGCCGAGATCGTGCCCATCAGCGAGCCCGGATATTGCCCGCCGAGCGTCGCAAAAGAAACGTGAATTGCCGCCGGCGACTTGACGATCATGCCGGCAACGTCCTCGCCTGCCAAATTGATCACCGCAGATCGGCCGTTGAAGATGCCCGTCCGCCCGACCGAAATTGCCGTCGTGAAGCCGGCATTGCGGGCTTGCTCAAACTGGCCCTCGCCGGCACGAAGTTCATCGGCCGCCGCGTCCTCCGGACGCAAACCCATCGGATATCGCGAGTTTGATTGAGCCGCTGCTTGCTGCTGAGCGGCCTGTCCGCCGCCCGGCCCGCCCTGCGGCGTTGCGGGACGCGTTTGCAGCCCGAGCGAGGTCACGGCGTCGAAAAATCCCGGATAGACCGTGTGCCCGGCCGCATCGATCACGCGGGCATCCGCCGGAACATTCACACCGGCACCGACCGCCTCGATCAGCCCGTCGCGGATCACGACCGTGCCGCGTTCGATCGTCGCCCCGCTTACGGTGACGATACGGGCGTTCGTGATCGCTGTCGATTGTGCAAAGGCAGACGCGGGAAGCAGAATAGCCGCAAAAGCGAACAAGAGGAGCTTCATTCTCATAAACAAGACTTTTCGGTGAATTAATGGAACGGAATCTTTACGCAGAGAATAAATGAAAAGTTTCATCAGCGCAAAACCGCCCACAAAAAAGCCCGGCCATTTAGTTGCGAGAGTTGCGAAGTTCGGAGTGCGGGATTCAGCCGGTCGCCGAAGGTGACAAAGATAATAGCCCAGGGTGAAACCCTGGGAATGGGTCGTATATTGGATTCGCTCCCTGAGGGGGAGCAAATTCGGCGGTTTTGTTCGACCCTTACAGGGTGGGGCCGGGATTTTTGCGTGGTTCCCAGGGTTACACGCTTCGCCCTCACCCTGGGCTATTGCATTTGTCGCTTTCAGCGACGTGGGATGATTCTCATCAGTCGGCAAAGTTTAGCAGTCGGCCTCTCACGCATTTTTGCCGAATCTCAGATGCTTTGTGCCTAAAAAAGCGAGAAGGGCAACGATCGCGTCTCCCACACCGCAACCTTCGCCCTTCTCTATCTCGCCGCAGTTCGGTTTTGGGGCCGCCCCGCGACGAAATCCTTAAAAAACTAACCCTTTTCGCCGACTTTCACCAAATTATAAACGCTGGTCGAAAACTGTCAACAAAAAAATCGGGAGAGGCGAACCCGGACTTCCCAGGAACAGGCTCAGCTCTCCCATATTCGGCCCCGGAAAACACTCTTAAAATTTACCGAAGCCGAAACTCAATTCTTTCCGCCGATCATTCAAAGAGCTGATTCTGCGACTTATCATCTCCCGAGACCTTTGCGGCTTGTTTGAATGTCGCGATGCTTGGCGGGAGGTCGGGTTGTTTGCCGTTAAGGATATCCTCGACGGTGAGGATCTGTATCTTTGGGTAATCCTTGTTCCAGCCTTCCGAGTGGTAGAAGCCCGCTTCGGCGGCTTCCTTTTCCATTGGCTTTGTTGGCGGTTCGAGCGTGAGGTAGATGCCGATGGCGGCCTTTTCGCGTTCGACCGTGCCGACAAGATCGCGGATGTGCGAGACGCTGACGTTCTGCCCGCCCTTTACCGAGATAATAACGTGCTTCGACTTGCCCGAAGTGTCGTCGGTAAAGACCATTCGCCCGTCGATGCCCTTGTCCGCACCTTTCTTGCCTTCTTTCTGGCCTTTCTCCGCACCGACCGCACGAGCACCGATGAGCGGAAGTATCCACCATTGGAAGCCATATTTGTCTTTGTCGGCAAGTTCCTTAGCACCGGCAAGGTCCTCGGGCTGCCCGATCACGCGGTAAGCTTGTCTTTCGATCAATCCGGAATCGCCTTTCTTTCCGGTAGATATTTCGCCGGAAAGACCCGACGGCATGAACGGCAGTTTTCCCGTAAAAGGAAGAATGCCGAACTCTTGCCGCAGTCGGTATTTCATCAATCCAACGGACAAATGCGTTACGTCTATCCCGATCCACTCGCGATTTAACTTCTGAGCCGCAGAAATTGTTGTCCCGCATCCACAAAAAGGATCAAGAACAACATCGCCCTCATTCGACGAAGCAGAAATTATCCGCTCAAGCAATGCAACGGGCTTTTGAGTTGGATAACCAAGGCGTTCATTCTTGTCTCCGCCAGAGATCCCCCTCAGCATGTCGATGTCTGACCAAAAGTCTTGAACTGCGACGCCTCGACTCTCATCAAGGTATCGTTTCATGTAAGGCCGGCCCGAGGCGGAATAAACCAGACGTCCGTCCGCATCCATCTGCTCCATTTTCTCTCGGCTGTATGCCCAATACCTCCCCTCAGGCGGCGGAACGCCTTTCCATTCGTACTTTGTGTCGCCCCCGGGCTTTGCTGCTGTTAAATCGGCCTTGTTATATCTCCGCCCGGTCTCGGGCTCGACATTCCTATACCAGCTATCGACGGTTTTCTGCGGGAGAGGAAGGTAAAGTTGATTCCAAGTGCGCTGCGATGTTTTCGAATAAAAAAAGATCACATCGTGAATTCGGCCAAAATGTGTGGCTCCCTGCTTGGCGTCATTATGAGCATCGGAACGTTTCCAAACAATTTCATTGATGTACTGCTGCGCACCGAAGATCGTATCGAGAAGAATCTTTAGATAATGGCTGGCGGTCGGGTCGCAGTGGAGATAGAGGGAGCCAGTCGGCTTTAGAACGCGGTGAAGTTCCTTTAGACGGATGGCCATCATCACGAGATATGCCATCATTTGGTTCGTGCCGATGAACTGACGAAAAGATTCGATCATCCGTCCGACGTTGTCCGGCTCGTTAATCAGTTCGTGATAGACCTCTTCGGCATCAATGCTCCATCGCCACGTATCCTCGAACGCCGTTATCTGCGATTGCGCCTCGGTGCCGCTCTCGTCTTTGAACAGGACATTGTAATTGCGGTTCGAATTAAAAGGCGGATCAAGGTAGATCAGGTCAACGGACTCGTCCTTGATGTATTCCCGCAGTATCTTTAGGTTGTCGCCGTAGTAGAGAGTGTTCATCGTGAGTTGGGCGATATATTACAGGACGAATTCGTAGTTCGCAATAGAAATCTTTCGATCTCGGGGCGGGTTGTTCGGGCGGATGGACGCGGGATCGGCGGGGCGTATGTGCGGCTGGCGGGCGGCGAGGGCGGCGAGCAATTGGTGCTGACAAATCCTTTTGGGTATTACAGGTTTGCGGGCTTCGCCCTCGCCCTGGGCTATTACATTTGTCGCTTTCAGCGACGTGGGATGATTCTCATCGGTCGGCAAAGATCGGCGGTCGGCGTTCAGGAATTTTCTATCTCCAGAAGCTTTTCTTTTCGCTTGATGCCCCAGCGGTAGCCGGCGAGGTTTCCGTTTTTTCCGACGACGCGGTGGCACGGGATGACGACGGCGACGCGGTTGCTGGCACAGGCCTGGGCGACGGCTCGGACCTTTTTCTTATCGCCGAGCAGTTCGGCGATCTGGCTGTAGCTGACGGTTTCGCCGTACGGGATCTTGCGGAGCAGCTCCCAAACCTGCATCTGAAACGCCGTCGCCTGAATGTCGAGCGGCAGATCGAGCCGTTTCTTTTTCCCGGCGAGGTGTTTGAGGATCTCCTCGACAAAGCCCTTGAGCACGGCCGCGTCCTTTACGATCTCGGCCTGCGGATATTCGCTCTTGAGGTTCGCCTCAAGCTCGGCGTCGTCATCGCCGAACGCCACGTTGCACAGCCCCTTGATCGTGCGAGCGACGAGAATCCGCCCGAGCTCGCAATCGGTTATCGTGTAGTTGATGGCGACGCCCTGCCCGCCTTTTTTATATGCCGCGGGCGTCATGCCAAGAGTCTCCGAAGCCTTTTCATAAAGCCGGCTCGATGAGCCAAAGCCCGAATCGTACATCGCCGTTACAACATCGCTGCCCGAACGCAGCCCTTCCTTGAATTTTTCCATACGTATCGCCTCAGAGTATTTCTTAGGAGAAACACCGATGACTTCCTTAAAGCTCCGCTGCAGATGATACGGGCTCAGGCCAAGCCCGGCCGAAAGCTCTTCGAGCGACGGAACTTCTTCCGACGTGCGAAGCATCTCGCAGGCTTTCAAGATCTTCTCGATCTTCGGATCAGCGAACGTGTGCTCTTTCGGCCGGCAGCGAAGGCACGCCCGAAGCCCGCTTTTCTCGGCCGCTTGCCACGTCGGGAAGAACGAGATGTTCTCCCGCTTCGGCAGCCGTGCCCGGCACGAAGGCCGGCAGTAAATACCGGTCGTCGCAACGCCCAGATAGAACGCTCCATCAAAGCGTGCGTCGTTCGTTCTTACTGCATTCCAAAAGACCTCGTCTTCCATGCCTGCGAGTTTATTACCGGTGAAAACTAAAATCTATCCGAAAATTGCGGTAGAATTTTTTTTAATGGGTGCAATAGTTCTTTTCGACGGCGTCTGCAATTTTTGCAATAGCTCGATCAATTTTGTTATCGAGCGAGACAGCAAGGGCTATTTCAAATTTGCCCCGCTGCAGTCGGAGGCGGGCGAGGAACTGATCGCAAAGCACGGCATCGATACGGCCGAGACCGATTCTGTAATTTTGGTCGAGGACGGCAAGGCTTACACGCACTCGACCGCGGCTCTCAAGATCGCTTGGCACCTCGACGGCATCTGGAAGCTTGGTTATTGGATGATCGTCGTGCCGCGGCCGCTCCGCGATGTTGTTTACCGCTTCATCGCACGGCACCGCTATCGCCTTTGGGGCAAACGCGATGCGTGCATGATGCCGACTGCGGATGTCCGGGCGAGGTTCCTATAGGTCAGAACCGGGATCGGTAGCGACCGGGTTCCTGATTTTGGAGAGAACCACCCCGTCATCCGAAGCGGATGCCACCCCTCCTTCGTAAGGAGGGGAGCCGGTGAGAGGTCAGAACCGGGATCGGTAGCGACCGGGTTCCTGATTTTGGAGAGAACCACCCCGTCATCCGAAGCGGATGCCACCCCTCCTTCGTAAGGAGGGGAGCCGGGGCAACAAGATTTATGAAAGCAATATGGAATGGCGAAACCATCGCCGAGAGCAATGAAACGGTCGTCGTCGAGGGGAATCATTACTTCCCGGCGGATTCGATCAAGAAGGAACACTTCCGCCCGAGCGAAACGCACACCGTCTGCGGCTGGAAGGGCACGGCGAGCTACTACGATGTGGTGGTAAACGGCGAAACGAACAAAGACGCCGCTTGGTATTACCCTGAAACAAAGCCCGACGCTAAGAACATCGAGGGCTACGTTGCCTTCTGGAAAGGCGTAAAGATAGTTGAGATTTGATAAATGAGAAATGATAGATGCGATAAATGATAGATGAAAGATGATAAATGAGAGTCGCAGATTCACGGGAGCTGTTTTGCCGCTGTCGAAAAAACCATCGCGTTAAACTTACTACCTATAAGTTCTCATCTATCATCTATCAATTAACATCTCACCTATCATTTCTCCCGGAGCATGAGTTTTTCACTAGAGACACTTGAATACGCAAAGCTCCTTGAGCTTGTTGCCCGCAATGCCCAAACCCCGATGGGGCACCGGCGATTGCTGGGGCTTCGTCCGATGACCGATCGGCGGGCACTCGAACAGAGCCTTGCGGCGATTGCCGAAACGATCGCCCTCAACGAGGAAAAGCAGGTTTCGTGGTCATTCAGCGGGCTCGATGACCCGAGCGATGCCGTAGCGATACTCAAGATCAGGAACGCCTCGCTCGAACCGAACCGCCTGCTTGAGCTCTCGCGTATCTGCAACCAGGCGATCTTTGTCCGCTCGGCGGTCCAGCCGGAAAAGGACTTTGCACCGACCATCTGGGAGATCGTCGAAGCGATCCCGCCGACGCTTCTCACTGCGGTCGGAAAGATCACGAAAAAGCTCTTGCCCGGCGGAGAGGTTGACGACTCGGCCTCGCCGGAACTTGCAAGGCTCCGCCGCGAGATAAACAGCCAGCGTTCTCGCCTGACTAAGTCGCTCGAATCGGTGATGCGAAGCTCCGGCGACGCGATTCAGGACGAGATCGTGACGATGCGGAACGACCGCTACGTGATTCCCGTCAAATCCGACTTCCGCGGGAAGGTAGGCGGCGTCGCCCACGGCTTTTCGTCGAGCGGGCAGACGGTCTTCGTTGAACCGCTTGAGGCTATCGAGGCCAACAACGAATTGCAGAATCTAAAGGGCAAAGAGGAACGCGAGATCGCGAGAATTCTCTTTGACCTGACGGAAGAATTGCGGGAGAACCTGCCGGGAATCGAGGCCGCCGTCGAGGCCGTCGCCGAGCTTGATGCGATCAAGACCAAGGTCGAATTTGCCCGCCGTTTCAAAGCCGTTGTCCCCGAGATCGCCGATGACGGCACGCTCGAACTCGCCGAAGCTCGGCATCCGCTTTTGCAGGCCAATTTGGAGCAGCTAAAAGCTGAAGGCACGACCGAAACTGGAGAGATCGTCCCGTCGAGCTTCACGCTCACCGAAGACCGTTCAGTAATGGTCATCTCCGGAGCAAATGCGGGCGGAAAGACAGTCGTCCTGAAGACCGCGGGCCTGCTTTCGCTGATGGCAATTTCGGGCCTGCCGGTCCCAGCAAAGCGGGCTCGGATACCATTTTACCGCTCGGTTTTGGCGGACATCGGCGACCATCAGTCGCTCTCGGCGAACCTTTCGACCTTCTCGTCGCATATGTCGAACATCGCCACGATGCTTGAGGAATGCAGGCCACCGTCGCTTGTTCTGCTCGATGAAGCAGGCACCGGCACCGACCCCGAAGAAGGCTCGGCACTCGGCGTTGCGATCGTCGATCACTTCCGCCGGAGAGGCGCTCAGGTCATTGCCTCGACGCACTACCGCGGATTGAAGATATATGCCGCGAACGACCCGAATGTGATCAACGCCTCGGTCGAATTTGATGAAAAGACGCTCCAGCCGACCTATCGCCTGCTGATCGGGCTCGCCGGAGCCTCGTCAGGCATTGAGATCGCCCGGCGCTTCGGCATCCGGCAGGATGTGATCGATGCCGCGAGGCAGAACCTCGATGTTTCCGCACAGGAAGCCGAGGCGTATCTCCGCCGGCTACAGGACGAGACGAAGCGAGCCGAGGACCTCCGCATCGCGCTCGAAGAAGAACGCGAAGCGACGGCGATCAAGTTTGCGGGGCTTGAGGTCGAGGCTTCAAGGAAAGAAAAAGAACGCCGAAAGCAGTTCGAACGTGAGCTGGCCGAGACCATCGAGAACTTCGACCGCCAGTCAAAGGCCTTTATCGAATCGATCGAGGACAAGGCTTTGAAGAACAAGCTCGAAAAGGAACGCTCCGCCCGCAAGGCCGAGCTGAACCGTGCCGTTCTCCAGAAAGTTTCTACTGCAGAAACGCAGAGACGCGATGCCGACGCGGAGAACGGCTCCCCTCCTTACGAAGGAGGGGTGTCGCCCGCTTCGGGTGACGGGGTGGTTCTCTCGGTCGGCACTCGCGTCATCACCTCATTCGGCAAGGCCGGCACCATTGAAAAGCTCGACAAGGACACCGCCGAGGTGCTCGTCGGCAATATCCGAATGCGCGAAAAGCTCGCCAACCTCCGCCCCGCCGCTGAGCAGAGTGTCAGAGGCCCGCAGGTCAGTAAGGGCTCGCCATCCCTTGCTAAACCCATCGACGCCACCGATGCCGCCGCCGAGCTCAACCTGATCGGCCGCACGACCGCCGAGGCCGAATATGAACTCGACCGCTTCATCGACGAGGCATATATGGGCTCGCTGCCTCGCGTCCGCATCATCCACGGCTTCGGCACCGGTGCCCTCAAGAACTTCGTCCACCATTTCCTAAAGAACCACGACCTCGTCGAACGCTTCGCCTTCGCCCCGCCCGACCAAGGCGGCAACGGAGCGACCATCGCCGAGATGAAGCTGTGAGCGGCTCGATCGCCGATGGATCTTCTGATCAAAGCTCGCCGATCTTCAAATTTGATTTTTTCGGCCGAGCTTCGCCACCAAGGCGTACCGGCCTTCATCCGACTCTGAAAGCGCTATCAAACACTGGAGCTGGGATCGCTCAACGAAGTCCATTGAACAACACTGCATCGTGCTTCCATGAACCCTGGACGAAGATCGCAGTATTTCCGTCCGCCGATACTGAGATTCCTGATGACTCGGATATTTCCGCGTCGCCAAGGTCTAAGAGCCGAACACATCGTTTTCCTTCGGCAGAACACTGCCACAGCAGGCTGTTCTCGTATTCCATGTCGGAGCTGATGATCAAGAGCGACTCATTGTCGGGCATCCACTCCGCCTCGATCATGATCCGTCCGGTTTCCGGCAACTTAAATTCGCTAAATGGTTCGCCGTTCTCAATAGAAGCTATGGTCAACCGATCGCGGTTGGCGTTACGCCCGACTATAGCAAGGAGTTTTCCATCCGGAGATATCGAAAAACCGTTTGCCGGCTCGGAGAATACACGTTGTTCCGAACCGTCACGAAGAGAGATCTGCCAAAGATCCCGACTTATCGCGTGATGATAATATACCCAGTCGCCACTAGGATCCACGGTTAACGGAAAGCCGCCATTTTCGCGCGTAAGTTGATTCTGATCGCTACCATCCGAGGCCATCTGCCAAACATGGACAGCTCCCGAGCGATTCGAAGCAAAATAAACAGTTCGACCGTCCCTGGAAACGACCGGGCGACTCTCCCATGCATTTACGGAGGTAAGTTGACGCGGTTCGCTCCCGTCAAGGTTCATCGACCAGATCGCGTCCATTCCTGAACGTGACGAGGAGAAAACGATCTTGCCGTTCGGGGCAAAACTACCGTTCAGAGCATTTGTAAGGGTCACGGGCGGGCCGCCGCCGAGCCTGACGAGCCGAAGCTTAAAATCCGGCTTAATTACAGTAGCGGTTAGGCGAGAAGCCGTTCTGTCGATACTGAGTTGTGAAATGTCGTCGACGACGTTCTGGATCTGTACCACCTGACCGGTCAGTGACAACCGCCAAAGCGTGAAACGGCGGGCGGGTACTTTTGCGGCGGAAATGAGCATCTCGCGCCCGTCGGGTAGCCAGGCAAGGCCTTTGACATTAAAGAATCTTTCGGAACTAAGTTCGCGTTCGGCCCCGGTCGCCAGATCGATCCCGAAGATCCCGAATTCATTCGATTGATTCGCCGATTGCCCAGAAGCAAAACCCAGTGTCCGGCCATCCGGAGAAAATGAATTTACGGCAATGCGAAACGGACGCGGTCGAACGGCAAGGCGGCGTTCGTCGCCACCGTCCGCATTCGCGACCCATAATGAACAAAACTCTTCTTCAGCATACCGGCAGCGGACAAAAGAGATCTTGCCGCCATCGGGTGAAAGGCTGATCCACCCCTGCGCCTCGCGAATTAGCTTCTCAGGCGTTCCTCCGTAGAGCGGAATTCGGTAGATGTCGGCTTGTCCCTGTTGATTCCTCGGCCGCCGTCCGAAGTAAAGGCTTTGGGAATTAGGGGAGATCGCGAAACCGTAATAAAGATCCGTGGTCGCCGGAATGATCTGTTTGCTAGCTCCTGTTTCTGCGTCTCTAAGCCAAACCGTAGCTACCTTGTCTTCCGTAGTGAGATAGACGATGTGCTTGCCCTCGGGCGAGATAACCGCGTAGTGTACTCCGCCGGTCGTCGAAAGGCTTTCGACGGAGAGCGGTGTATCAAAAAGAGGTGTACTCAGCGAACTGTTCGTGGTTTCGGTTTCGCGGGACTTTAACCAAGCAATGCCCAGGCCAAAAACAAGAATCACAGCCATGGCCGCCGAAACTAGCACCAACCACGAAAAACGATGAGAAGCGTGCGGCCCCTCGGGCTGCACCGGGCGACCGACCGTCGTCCCGTTATTGTCCGCAATGACGACCGGGGCGATGAACCGGTATCCGCGTTTAGGTACTGTTTCGATGAATCTTGGATCGGAGGCCTGATCATTAAGTGCCTTACGTACCAAACGGATATGGAAGGTTAGGTTTGATTCTTCGACGAAACTGTCCGGCCAAAGTCGTCCGATCAAAACGCCCTTTTCAAGCAGTGTCCCCGGGTTTTCGACAAAAGTCTTGAGAAGTTCGAACGATTTTGGCGTTAGATGTACGTCCAAACCACTGAGGGAAAGCGTTTTTTCGCGAGTATCAAGGCGGAATTCGCCGAACTCGTAAATAGTTACAGAATCCCTGGTATTCACGTCTCTAATAAAAATCTAAGTGAATTCTAGCGGCAATCTCAAGACAGAAATGCTCAAAACCAAGTAATCTCCTGAGACTCACGACCCGCCCAATTTTAGCGCAAGAGCGTGATGGCGGTCACCCTATCCAACAACTAGAGGCGTACGTTTCGTCGTTCGGCATCCTTTCACGGGAATGCCGAGAAACTGAACGGAATCGAACAAAGAGACAAAGACAATGTACAAATTTGCAGATCTTCAGCTTAAACTTGCCGCGCTGGTCATCGTACTTTCTGCGAGTGCGATAGCACAGACAACCGCATTTAGCTTTCAGGGAAAACTTTCCGACGGTGGCATTCCGGCGAATGGGAGTTATGATCTTCAATTCCGGATTTACGATTCGCTGGCCGGGGGGACGCAGGTGGGATCGTCCGTGGGAATATCCGGGGTGATCGCGACGGGCGGGATCTTTTCGGTCGAGCTCGATTTCGGGGCCGGCGCGTTCGATGGGGGCGACCGCTGGCTCGAGATCGCGGTAAGCCCGGCGGGGGCGGCTACATTCACGACCCTTGCCCCGAGACAAAGGTTGGGCTCTTCACCGTACGCGATAAGGTCGCTAAGCTCTGAATTTGCGGAAACCGCCATTGACTCGGCAAGTCTCGGCGGGCTTCCGGCGGCAAGTTTCGTTAACACGACCGACCCTCGGCTGAGCGACGCTCGCCAGCCGCTTCCGGGCAGCAATGATTACGTGCGGAACAGCGACACTTCGCAAACCGCCAATTTCAACATAGGCGGCTCCGGGAGGGCAGAGGTTTTCAACGCGAATGACAGGTTTGAGATCGCCGGGGTTCGGGTTCTGAGCACCCCGGGCACCAATAATCTCTTTCTTGGAAAGGATGCGGGAGCGTCGAATGATACCGGCGTGGCGAATGTCTTTTTGGGACATTTTGCCGGAAATGCAAACACGAGCGGCTTTGCGAATTCCTTCCTTGGCCGATATGCAGGAGCATCTAACACAACCGGATTCTTCAATACCTTCGTCGGTCATAACACCGGCACCGCCAACAGCTCGGGCGAGCTGAACACGTTCATTGGGGTACAAGCGGGGCAAAGCAACTCAACCGGAAAGTATAATTCCTTCTTTGGAGCAACAGCCGCCTCGCAAAACATAACCGGGAACAATCTGACCATGCTTGGGTACGACACACGCGTCGGTGCTTCGGATCTGCAGTTCGCGACGGCGATCGGTTCGCGTGCACTGGTAGGAGCGAACGATACGATAGTCCTGGGAAAGATAGCGGGAAACTACAACGGACAGTCAAGGCCGGCGGATCGGGTGGTAATACCGGGCGATCTGAATGTCGTCGGTTCGTTTTCTGCCGGCTCGTTCACAGCCTCGATATTCGACGCCGCATCATATTTCAGCATCGGCGGGGAACGAGTACTCGCAAATCCCGGAACGCGGAACATTTTTGGCGGGTTCAATGCCGGACTCGCAAATACAGGCACCGACAACTCGTTCTTCGGTTGGAATTCGGGGCGCTTCAATACCTCCGGAACCAACAACGCATTTTACGGCGCCAGCTCGGGATACTCGAACACGACGGGTGCCAATAACTCATTCTTCGGAGCAAATTCGGGCAACAGCAATACGACCGGGAGTTCGAATTCTTTCTTTGGGAGTTCGGCAGGACTTTTCAATACGACGGGAACAAGAAACGCATTCTACGGCGACCGGTCCGGCCTCTTCAACACAACGGGACGCGACAATGCCTTTTTTGGATTCGCTTCAGGAGAGAACACGACGGTTGGACTCTACAACGTTTTTGTTGGTTCGTATTCCGGAGCCGCAAACACTACGGGCGGGCAGAACACCTTTGTTGGCGCGGAGACCGGACGGGCGCTAACAAGCGGATTCCAGAATACCTTTGTCGGCTCGCGTGCAGGCCGTTCGGCAACCGGGGGGGCTGACAACATATTAGTCGGATATGATTCCGGGACTAGCTTAACTACCGGAGATGGCAATACCTATATCGGAACAAGGAGCGGGCAGTCTCTAACCTCAGGAAGGCTAAATACCTTCATAGGGATCGGTTCCGGCGGCCAGGTAACGACCGGCGTAGGCAACCTCGGTATCGGCTATGGTGCCGGTACACAGAACTCCACCGGATCGGGGAATATCTTTATAGGGGGCAACTCCGGGGTTCAGACAGGGGTACAGGTGACCGATTCGATCGCAATCGGAAACAACGTTTTGGTTGGTGCTAGCAACACGATCGCGTTCGGAACGGCCTCACAGACAACGATAATCAACGGAAGATTTCGAATCCTGAACGGTGCCTCAGAATCGACGCCGGCGGTCATTTCGTATTCTTCGCCTGCCGGGGGCGGATTGTGGGCACGGCACGTCTATTTCGCAAACCCGAGCCAGCTGTTTTCGCAATCGCACCTTTGCCATGTCGGGGCGACGGACGGAGTTCCGGCGAACGTCTTGACGTTCTGCTCATCATCGTTCTCTTCAGACGCGAACAAGCGCGACATTCAGCCGTTTTCCATGGGGCTCGACGTGTTGGGCCGCTTGAATCCCGTAAAGTTTCGTTTTACAGGCAACAACTTAGCTTCGGTCGGCCTTTCGGCTGAAGAGGTGAATGCACTGGCCCCGGAACTCGTCTCAAAAAAGGAAACCGGAGAGGTCGATGAGGTATCCGAGGCCGCATTGATAACGCTTCTGATCAATTCAGTTAAGCAGCAGCAAAAGCAGATCGAGGAGCTAAAGAGATCGATCGCGAAGCTGGAGGCGGAACTCGCAAGGACCGATAGAAAGGATGAACGCAAGGACAAATAGATGAATGAAAGAAAACTCCAAAGGCAACTAGTTTTGTTTGCCGCCGCGATCTTGACCTTGTCGTGCATCACCAATGCACAGACGGGAAGTGGAATCCAACTTGAGAAGGCCGTGGTGAGCAACTCGGGTGGATCTGCTGCCGCTGGAACTTTCTCTATCGAATCGACGACTGGACAGGCCCTTCTCGGGGTAGCTGCAGGAGGCGGATCATTTGTGGCGACCTTTGGATTCTGGGCATCAGACCTTGCCCCGACGGCGGCTCCCGTCACGCTTTCGGGGCGGGTGCGGGATGCGGCAGGCCGCGGCCTTCCTGGCGCGATGGTGATATTGTCCGACCCCGAGGGAAACGTCGCCGGAGCGGTCACTTCGTCCTTCGGCAATTTCCGCTTTGAGGGTGTGCCGGCCGGCGGCTTTTACATCCTCTCGGTCTCCGCAAAGGGAACCTCCTTCAAAGAGCCCGTAATCGTCGTCAACGCCTTCGAAAACATCGACGGCCTCGAGTTTATCGCGATAGCGTCGCCGTGATCGGATCTAGTGGTAAAACCATGTGTCGTGGCAACTCGGGTCAAATCATTACCAAGGAGATCATCAGAAAATGTTTAGGAACTGTGGAATCGTCGTTGTACAGGAACGCGGGAAGCAAAGAGATTTCGCGCAGGTAAAACTCATCAATCCCAAGAAAGCCGGTGATGGCGTGTGGCAGGGAAGGTGGGTCCTATACACAAACAGCAGAGAAACCGGTTACAGGCCGGGCCACACTTATACCATCGGCACAAGTGCCCATCCCCAATACAAATTCTGGATGTTCGAGAAAGCGTCGAACGGCCTCTATTTCTGCGAGACGGAAAACCTTGTCGGTGGCGGGCTAAAGTACGGAGAGGTGCTTACCGATTATAAAGTAACCGTTGCGTGCCACCGGGCGACGATAACGCCGGAAGGAATCTTTCCGATGAATGAAGCTAACGAGGAAAAGGCGGATGTTCTGGTCCCTTCGAACCTTTTTCTAAAGGGCCAAACGACGACGTGGACCGACGATTACATCGATTGAAGGGTAGTAGTTCCAGGGATACGATTGGGCAATGTTGGAGCTGCCCGAAGGTTCAGGTCTTCTACTTGGCGCAAAGAATGCCGCAGTCCGGCTCTCGGTTGGCGTTGTTATCTATGGCGGCAGGATCGCCGGGTAATGATTTGACCCAGTCGGGAATTGCAAACGTCGAAAATGCACCGTTAAGTTCATATTTCCCGTCGCCATTGTAGTCGCAAAGGTGATAGGAAGTGGCTGTTGGCACCAAGTTCTGAGCCCTGTCAAAAAGAGTTGCGTAGTACACATAGCAAAAGATCTTTCCGTCACGCCCCGAAAGTTCGCTTACGTCGCGAATCCGCCATACATAGAAATCTTCAGGGACTCCGTCTTCTGAATACGGCAACGCCGCTTCCGCAACGGGCCAGCCTTCGGGCGTGATCGACAGCACATTATAGATCACGGTTCGCCCTTTCTTAGTTTTGCCAGTCGCCTTTCGCTTCCACGTATCCTCGGGAATAATCTTCTGGATCGGCCAACCGTCCGCCTTGATCAGATTTCCATCGGCATCTTCGCGGACATTCGGAGGCAACGGCGTGCGAGTCGGTTCGGCCGTTGGCTCGGCGACAGCGGCGGTTTCATTCGCATCGTCATTCGCGGCGGGCGGTTTTGTCTCACTGCATCCGGCCATGCCGAATATGAAAGAAACTATGAATGCAATGATAAAGCGCTCTTTCATCGGCTTCTCCCATCAAGATTTCTGCGGGATGTCTTCGCCCTCGGGGAAGAATTCGAGCGAGGCGGAGTTTAGGCAGTAGCGTTGGCCGGTGGGCGGCGGGCCGTCGGGGAAGACGTGGCCCTGATGGCCGCCGCAGCGTGCACAGCGGATCTCGGTGCGGATCATGCCGTAGCTCGTGTCGCGGATGTAGGCGAGGTGCTCTTTGTCGAACGGCGAGTGGAACGACGGCCAGCCCGTGCCCGATTCGAACTTGTGCCGCGAGGTGAACAGCGGCAGCCCGCACAGGCGGCACGCATACACGCCGTCGAGCTTGTTATCAAGCAGCGTCCCGCAAAACGGCGCTTCCGTGCCGTGGTTCAGGAGTATCCGGCGTTCCTCCTCGCTCAGATCGCCCGCCAAACTCTCAATAGTTTCCGCGTCCAAAGGCGTGATGTCGTATCCGGATCCTGATTTGTGCTCGCTCATAATATTCTTTATCGCAATGACCCGAGGGTTAAAGGTAAATTTTACCGCAGAGTCGCCGAGACGCAGAGGAAAGAGAACCAATCAAACTAACGGGCCGCGGACACTGATGGCATCGAATCATTTAGAAAACTCTGCGTCTCCGCGTCTCGGCGGTTAAATGTTTTCGTCGTTGCCGCTCACTTTCTTCTCGAGCTTTTTGAGGCGCTGGGCGAATTCGCCGAGCCGGCGATAGGCGGCGGTGGAGCGGAGCCAATCTTTGTTGTCGAAGCCGGGGATGCCGCTGATCACCTTGCCGGGTTCGATGTCGTGCGAGGTTGCCGACTTGGCGGTTATCACGGCGTCGTCGCCGACCTTCAAATGCCCAGCGATCCCGACCTGGCCGGCGAGTATCACGCGTTTGCCGATTACGCTCGAACCGGCGAGGCCCGTCTGCGAACAAATAAGTGCGTCTTCATCGACCGTGCAGGAATGGCCGATCTGGACGAGGTTGTCGATCTTCGCACCGCGTTTGATCCGCGTCTCGCCGACCGAAGCACAGTCGATGGCCGTGTTCGCACCGATCTCGACGTCATCCTCAAGCACGACGCGGCCGACCTGCGGTATCTTCAGCCAGCGTTTTTCCTCGTCCTTGGCGTAACCAAAGCCGTCGGAACCGATGGTCGTATTGTTGTGGATGATGCACCGGCGGCCGATCTCGCAATTTTCTCTAACGGAAACGCCGGAATGGATGACCGAGCCCTCGCCGATCGAAACGCCTTCATAGATGGTCGCATTCGGAAAGATCTTAACGCCTTTTTCGATGCGGCAACCCGCTGAAATGACGACATTCGCTCCGATCTCCGCTTCGGGCGAAACCTCAGCGGTCGCGTCGATAACGGCCGAAGGATGAACGCCGGGCTTGATAGCTTTTTCGGGATGAAACAGCCGAAGTGCACGCGTATAGGCGAGATAGGCGTCCTTCGCACGAAGCACGGCGATGTCATCGCGGCCGGACGCGACGCCTTCATTCAAGAAGATGGCGGAAGCTTTCGTTTCCTTGATCTGCGGAGTGTATTTCGGATTCGCGAGGAAGGTGACGTCGCCTTCACCGGCGATATCAAGCCCGGCGGCGGCGGCGATATCGGCCTCCGGCGAACCGGATTCGAGCGTGGTTCCGGTCTTTTCCGCAAGTTCGGATAGTTTCATAGAAATATTCCTTGAAAAGCCAAGTCGGGATGTGCAACACTAGTTGTATCAAACCCCTTTCCCCAAGCAAAGCCCCCAAGTTTTTGCCCTCGATTTGACCGAAATTTGTTCAAACGTATAGGAGCACTCATTAAATGGTAAATGAAACAGCGACAGCGGCCTCGCAGAGCAAGGCTATCCACAGCGGTATTGCTGAGAGCGTCAGGGCATCGGTAAATGCAAAGGTGATCGGCCGCGGCGAATGCGACCGGCGGCATAACCTGCTCGTCGCCAATGCGGCGGTCGGCATCGGCAGCCGGAACGGCGGCAAAAAGGGCGAGATGTACATCGGCAATATGCGGGTGCGGCTTGGCGACGGGCTCATCTGTACGCCGGATATCGTGATCGTCGCCAACGACCCAAACTTCTCGACCGCTGCGGAAGAGGAACTCGTCAACCCAACGGTCATCATCGACGTGTTCTCGTCGCGGTCCGATTCGCTTGAGAAAACGCGGAAGCTCGAGAGCTTTCTTGCGACGGACAGCATCAAGGAATGCCTGCTCGTAAAGCAGGACGAAATGCGGGTCGAGCACTACGCACGGCAGAACCAGAAGCAATGGATCTACCGAATTTACAACGAGAAGGACGATGTTATCTCGATCGATGCGGCCGCCTGCAAGATATCAATGCAGGAGATCTATGCAAAGGTCGATCTCGCCCGGGCACAGTTCGCCTCGCGGTCGCTAAATTAGCATCAAAGCAGGTCAAGCGGATCGATCTGTACCTGAAGGATACGGCGGTCGGAGCCTGAGGCTTCGGCCTCACGCATTGCCGAATCGATAAGCTCGCGGAGGAGCTTGCGGTTCGGCGATTTTAGTATTGTCTGAATTCGCCACTCGTTCTTGATGCGGGCGATCGAGGCCTCGGCGGGCCCAAGGATTCGGACCTCTTTTGTCGTATTTGCCTTGTCGAGCGAACGGCGAAGTATCTCAGCGGTCCGCATCGCATACGGCCGGTCGCGGTGCTTTGCCATGATCGAAGCGACCACGGAATAAGGCGGATACCCGAGCCGCTCGCGGTACCGCATTTCTTCCCCGAAAAAGCCGTCGAAATCCTGTTGCGAAGCTCGCTGCAGGGCGTAATGCTCGGGGTGATAGGTCTGGATCAGGACACGTCCGGCGAGGCTGCCGCGTCCCGCACGTCCGGCGACCTGAGTCAGAAGCTGAAACGTCCGTTCGGCTGCGTGATAGTCGGGAAGGCCGAGGCCATTATCGACCGAGACGACGCCGACGAGCGTTACGTTATGAAAATCGTGGCCCTTGGCCAGGATCTGCGTCCCGACAAGCAGGTCGAGCTCGCCGCGGTCAAAGGCAAGCAGCGTTCGGTCGAGCTCGCCTTTCCGCTTCATAGTGTCGCGGTCGACGCGGGCGATCCGTAGCCGCGGGAACTGTTTGCGAAGCAGCTCCTCGATCTGCTCCGTCCCTTGACCGATGAAGTAAAGATATTCACTTTCGCAAAACGGGCAGACGCTCGGCGGATCAGTCGTATAGCTGCAGTAATGGCAGACGAGCCGCGAGCCGGATTTATGGTACGTCAGCGTGATGTCGCAGTTCTTGCACCGAAGGCTCTCGCCGCAGCTTCGGCAGAGAACGAAAGACGAAAAGCCGCGGCGGTTGAGCAGCATCATCGTTTGCTCGCCCCGACGGTGCGTTTCCTCGATCGCTTCGGCGAGCTTTGGCGATATGACGACATCCTTTCCCGCACGCTTGAAGACCTCACGCATATCGATCAGTTCGACCTCGGCGAGCGGCCGGCCGCCGATCCGCTCGGGCATCCGCAGATACTCATATTTGCCGATATGTGCGTTGTTGAACGACTCGAGCGACGGCGTCGCCGAGCCGAGAACTACGACGGCACCGGCACGATGGGCACGCATGACGGCGACGTCGCGGCCGTGGTAGAAAGGCGATTCGTTCTGTCGATACGACGCGTCGTGCTCTTCATCGACAATGATCAAACCGGGATCGGCAAGCGGAGCGAAAACGGCCGAGCGGGTGCCGATAACTATCCGGGCCTCACCGCTGCGGATACGCCGCCACTCGTCGAACCGCTCGCCGGCGGAAAGGTTGGAGTGAAGTATCGCAACCATCGAACCGAAAGCATCGCGAAGCCGCCGGGAGAAGACCGGCGTCAGGGCGATCTCCGGGACGAGCATCAGCGACGAGAGGCCTTCGTCGAGTGCCTGCCGCATCGCACGAGTATATACTTCGGTCTTGCCGCTGCCGGTCACGCCGTGGAGCAGAAATGCCTTGAACGTTTCACCGCTGAGTGCCGCGGTAATGCTCTCAAGAGCATTGGCCTGATCTTTTGTCAGCTTTAGCTCCGGCGGCTTCGTTTCTTCGTAACCGTTCAGCGGGTCTCGGATCTCTTCGGCGATGAAGATCTCGAGAAAGCCCTTTTTGGCAAGGGTGGTTACGGGCGAGGAACTAACGCCGGAGCGTTCGAGCAGATCGGTAAAGAACACCTCGCCGCCGCTCGCACGGAGAGCGGAGAGGACACCTTGGTGCTGCTCGGAAAGCGCACTTTCGGCCTCGGCATCGTCCGAGAGAAGCCTGACAGCCTTTCGCCGCTTTGGCTTCACCTTCGCCTCAATGGTCGTCTCAGCGGCAACGGCAAACCCGGCCTTTATCAGTTCGCGAAGCACTCCGGCGGCAGAGCGGCCTGCATCTTTCAGCAGTTCGCTTTGAAGGGCCGAATCGCTCGCCGACAATCGCGTGAGCAGCTTGTGCTTCACGGTGCCCTCGCGTTTCGTATCGCGGAGTTCGAGCCGGCCGCGTTCTGTGATCGAGACCGAGCGGTCGACGGTTACATTGATTCCGGCCGGAAGTGCAGCCTTCAGCATCTCGCCCCACGAAGCGAGGTAATGGTCGGCCGCCCAACGCGTAAGCTCAAAGATCTCGGGCGTGATGAGCGGCTCTTCATCTTCAAGCGAGGTTATCGTCCGAACCTGATCCGGCGAGAGTGAGCCATCGTCAGGCAGCCGTTCCGGAAATCCGATGATGTAACCCGTGAAACTCCGCTTGCCGAAGGGCACGACCACGCGGGCACCGAGCCTTGCCGTACCCAGCATTTCGGCCGGCATTTGATAGGTGAAACCATGGCGAACCGGGAGAGGTAATGCAACCTCCAAATAAATGTGTGAGGGGCTTTCCGTGGTTTGTAACATTTCGAGAAACGGCAATCGAGATGATAACCTAAGGCAAATTTCTAACCAACGCCGGAGCACAAAGACAATGGAATCGCTCGATAATTTCAACGAAAAACCGAAACGGAACCTCGCGGGCCTGATGGTCGGAGGCGTCGTCGGCCTTGTGCTTTTGGGGCTGGGGATCTGGATATTAACGCTTCAGCCCTCGATCGAGGAGCAAAAGGTCGCCGTGCTTGAGGGGGCTTATAAGGAGGGAAGCCCCGAGTTTGAAGCGCTGACGAACGACATCGTGATCTCGACGAGCCGCGATACGGTCGAATCGCCGAATGCCTTTGGGACGATCTCGATGTTCATCCGCGGTACGGTGCGTAACAAAGGAACGAGGACGATCAACGGGCTGGAGATCAATGTTGCCGTGAGAAATTCGGAATCGCAGGTGATCAAGGAAAAGCGGCTGCTGGCGATACCGGAGAAGCACGCAAGCCTCGGCCCGGGCGAGACCATCACAGTCAACCTGACCATCGACGGCTTTAAGCAGAATGACGACCGGGCGGACATTCGCTGGAAGGTGACCGCGATCCGCACCGAACAGCCACTTTAGTCCGCGGCGGGCTTTTCGATAAAGAGATCCTCAAGCGATTGCTTGACCGGCAGCACGGAGATTAGCTTTCCGTAATTGTCGCGAATCGTTCGCAACACTCCCTCGATTGATTCTTCGTTCGCAACCTCGATAGCGATACCGTTCGGTTTTGCAGTTACGACGGATCCCTTGCTGAGTGCCTCGATCTGTGCGACGGCGGCCGGCGAGAGGCCCGAGGCGATGACCTCAAAGCCGCCGCGGCCGGTATCCCGGCTTAGAAGTTCCTGCAAGTCGCCGGTCGCAAAGAGCTTGCCCTTTCGCAGGATCGCAACCTCATCGCAGAGTGCCTCGACATCTGAAAGGATATGCGTCGACATAAATACCGAGGTGCCTTTAGTCTTGAGCCCAGCGATCAGTTCGCGTATCTCGCGTCGGCCGACGGGGTCAAGCCCGCTCATCGGTTCATCAAGAAATACGATGTCGGGTTCATTGATCAATGCCTGAGCAAGACCGACACGCTGCTGCATTCCTTTTGAGAATTTTCGGAGTTGCCGCTTCCATGCCGCCTCTTCAAGCCCGACGGCATTGAGCAAATCAGCCGAACGGGAGCCCCGAGTTGCCGCATCAAGCCCAAACAGCCGGCCGAAATAATCGAGCAGTTCAAGCGGCGTCAGGTAATCGTAAAAGTAAGGATTCTCGGGACAATAGCCGATCCGCGACCGCATATTTACAACGTCGATGGGGGAGCCGAGTATCTTTGCCGTTCCTTCGGTAGGGTAAAGAAGTCCCATCAGGATCTTGATGGTCGTCGTTTTGCCGGCACCGTTTCCGCCGAGAAAGCCAAAGATGCCGCCAGGCTTCACATTAAGGTTGAGGCCATCGAGGGCACGGACCTTTCGCTTTCGCCAAAAGCCAACCTCATAATCCTTAGAAAGTCCTTCGATCTCAACAATGTTTTCCATACCTTGAAAACTAATCGAGCTGTTTGGGTATCTTCGTTGTTTCGTTCAACGTCGCCCGGCAATCCTCCGGCGTTAGTCGATACGGGAAGCCGAGCGGATCGGCTGGGTCACCGTTTGAGTCAACGCGAAATGCTCGTCCCCCGGGCAGCTTGACCTCACGGAGCAACGGAATGATCTGCCGCAAAGATGCCGGGCATTTTCCGGTGCGTTCGACCGCGGCCTTTAGTTCGGCATTGATCGCATCAAGTTCTTCGAGGGCGTCGAGCTCCAAAAGCCGAAGCTCGGCATTCTCACGCGACTGCTGGTCTTCGGCCTGGTCGCGCATCTGCAGATAGATCTCGCGGGCCGTTTCGCGGCTGCCGCCCTGCGTTTTCATTGCGGCGACCATCTGCCGCATAAAGGGCGGAGCACCTGCGATCCGCGAACCGCGATCGTATGTTTCGGCCGCTTCTTCAAAACGCTTTTGCCGCCAGTAAATATAGCCAAGATATTGGTAGAGCCGCCAGCTCTCGGGGTTGGCGGCTATGCCCTTCTTTGTTAGGGCGATCGCATGTTCCGGATCGATCGCCGGGAGTACGATAGAGCCATACGAAAATGCCGCCATAAATCGAGGGTCGAGATCGGTAGCATTGTCCAGAAGCGGATAAAGCAGCCGCGGGTTGAGCGGCCGCAGATCTTCAACGTTGATGAACTCTTCCTTACTGTTTACGACCTTGTCGCCAATGTACTGAAGCGAACGCATCCAATACCAATCGGCAAGCAGGCCTTCGGACCCCAGAGACCACCCTCGGAGCTTCTTGCCCTGAAACTCAAGGTCCGCATCGGCGTATTCGGCGGAGAGCTGTGGACGGTTCTCCACTGCGCGTGCTGCGATAAACGCAGAGCCGACAAGGCACAGAAATACCGCAAGCCCGATGGCGAGTGTCGAATTGCGTGAGTTGGGTGCTGTACCTGAAGGCATCTTAATTGATCGCGACCGTGCCCCTGCGGCCGGCTACTTAAAATTGCGTTTCTGAAAGACCATCACCGCTATACCCAAGAGCACGACGATGTAAAGCAAGGCATAAAGCGCGGAATAGGCAAGCATGTTCGTGCTCGGAATCAATCCGGCAGCGGCCTCGGTACGAAAGGTGAAAAGCGACAAATTAGGAAGCACGAAATAAATTGAGTCGAAAACGGCTTTCGAGACCGGCGAACCGAGCGTTGCTCCGAGGTCGCGAAGCGAGGAACTCAAATGTCCGATAACGAACACCAGAAACGACAACAGTGCGGAAAGGGCCGGAGACGAAAAGGTCGAAAAGACCATCGCGACGCCGGTGATCACCATCAACTCAAGAAAGATCAGGAGGATCGCCGGCCAGATGTTCGCGGCCAGTGTATTTGAGCCAACAAAGACAAGTGCGAGCGTTAGTCCGATGCCCATCACGGCGACGTTCAAAGCGAGGGTCAGGCAAAGCCCGAGGTACTTGCCGATTATGAACTCCGACCGGCGGACGGGTTTGCTGAAGATCGAATAAACGGTTCGCTTCTCGATCTCCTTGGACACAAGGCCGACGCCGACAAAGATCGCGATGAATACCCCGAAAAAAAGCATCGCCGTAAGCCCGATATTGACGATGGTCCGGCCCTCCTGCCCATCGGTGAGGTCCTTCAAGAGGACAGCACTTGCGATAACAAGCAGCGCGAAGATGACGAGGTTATAAAGTATCCGGTCACGGATCGCCTCGCGAAAGGTGTTGAGGATTATCGGGAAAACGGTTCGTGTCATTTGCAGCGACAAACAACTGCCGGGTCATCGGCCGGCGGACAGGTATCTTGAGGGGAATACTAACATACGCCAAGGTCAAGAATAGAACGGAGCCGGTCTTGAACGGTCAAGGCGCCGGACTCGACGGGCCGATCTGCTCGTCGGCATAGGCGTAGATCGCATTATTTGGTCGAAGTTCGGCCGGCGGAGTTGAGTCACCGACCTCCTTTGCCCGCAGATGAGCCTTAAGCATCCCGTCGCGGATCAGCGTCTCCCAGCCGTTAGCTTGCTTTAGGTCCATCGCCCGGGCAGCGTCGAATTGCTTTGCGGATTCGCCGCCTTTGCCGTTGGCCTCCAGAAGTAGAGCATAGCGGATCCTGATAAAGACCGACCGCGGGAAAATGCTGATCGCTTCGGCGAGAGCTCGTTCTGCGTTATCACGGTCGCCGTCGAGCTCATACGCCTTCGACAGGGTCGAGTAGGTAACAGTAACACCGAGCCCGTTGTCGATGGCTTTGCGATAGAGCTCTGCCGCCAAACGCGTGTCTCCGCTACGGCCCGCCCGGCCGGCATAGGCCAGGTACGCCCCCGTGTTCTCGGGGTGAAGGCCGATGGCCGAACGAAAGTAGGCTTCAGCTTCGCTTTGTGATCGAGCCTTTTCACCGAGCAGCACGTAGTATTGGCTTGCGCCGGCAGCGATCGAAAACAGAAAGAGGGCCGCAAATGGAAGAGCGGAAAGCTTTCGAAGACGAACCAAGAAGCCCTCGGAAACTGCCTTTTCCGGTCCGCCTGACGGATCACTATTGCTCTGGCCGACTCTGCGGATCGAATGGACGAAAACGGCGAGCACGATAAAGAACACGACTCCATTCTGAAAGGCACGAAATGAGAAGGACGTAAAAGCGGAGCTAACCGCAAAAGCGACGAGCCCGCCGGCCGATCCAATAAGGACCGGTGAGACGCGGCCCTTTTGTGTCCAAACAGCTTTCGCCAGGGTCACGCCAAACCAAAGCAGGCAGGCTCCGATGAACAAAATGCCAAGGACCCCGAACTCAGCTGCGATCTGCAAATACTCGTTATGAGCACGTTCAACCAAATAGTCTTCGGCGGTCGCAAGGGAAGGATCGTCCGGGTTTCGAGCCGCGTAACTCAGTCGGGAATCGTTGAACTGAGGCCCAAAGTTGTCTCCGCCGACGCCTAATGGCGTGTTGTTCCGGACCATCTCGAGACCGATGGTCCAGGTGAAGATTCGCATTGCTGATGTCGAGCGGGTCGGGTCGGCCTCGCCGGAAATGTAGTTTGCCGTTGATGGCACCGCGGTAAGATAAACGGTTCCGAACTGAATTGCGATGGTAACGGAAGCGAAGACGGCAAGTGCCGCGATCGATCGCGTGCGTAACGTTCGGCGGCCGAAGAGTAGTAAGCCGAAAAGAACGAAGAGAAAACCGGCGAGCCCGGCGACGAACGCCGCCTTGCTCAATGAGAGCATAGCGATAAGCCAGGCCGCCGCCGCAAATAGAGCGATCAGGCCTGCACGCTTTCGATTCCAATCGGCAATGGCGCACCCAAGAAGCAGCGGCCCGGCGGTCACGGCCATCTCGCCGAAACGTGCATATCGGATCCGAAACGTACCCTCGAATTCGGCGAAGCTTTCGAACGTGAGCAGATCGAAGACGCAGAGAGCGAGGACGATCGTGACCGCAACGACGAACGGTATGGTTACCGTCCTAAGCGAACCGCTGATCGCTATCCAGCGGTAGGCGAAGTAAAGAATGCAGAAATAAGACAGCCAGACGAGAGAGTGGTGCGTCGCGGCGATCGGAAATTCCGCCCACGTGACCGAAAGCGCCGAGACAGCCGCGAAAGCGAGAACGGCTCCAAGAATTAGCTTCTGAAGCGTGGAAGTCCTGACTGTCTGATCAAATAGCCGACGCTTGCGGAACAGGAGTGCGAATGAAGCGGTTGCGAGTACGGCCGAGATCGCGAGTTCGGCCTTCCACGGCATCGAAGGAATGAACGCAGGCCGCGGCACCGGAATCATCAAACTGACCAATGCCAATCCGAGAAGCACCGGGAACGGTTCAAGTGGGTTGCGGTTACCGTTAGAGACGTTCTCCATTTGTAGAGGCGGACGTTATCCGGGCGTTGATCGGGAAACCGTATCAAGGGAGGATCGACCGAGGTAAAGATAGCGTCATTCGGGGAAGTAGGAAAGAAAAAAAGAGCGAGAAACCTTGCGGAATCTCGCTCTCGTTGAGTTAAGTGATAGACACTAGTTCGAAAGCGGCGTACCGGCTGCGATTGACACATCGGTGAAGTGAGTTGCAAGGTTGGCTGCATCAGCGTCTGCAACGATTACACCGGCGGTTGCGATACCGAAGCGGCGGGTACCCGACTGTGTGATACCGGTTGCCTGCGACGGACGAGCCGAGAAGTAGAACGTAGCCGGCTGTGCGGTCGTTCCGACCTGGCGGTCGCCAACGTAGTCGTAGCCGCTCTTGGTTCCCGAAGCGAGAACGCTGTCAACGAGGTTGACGGTTGCCATTTCCTGCATCGGCGTTACGCCCGGCGTACCGGCCGTACCTGCGAACTGACCGTTACCAGAGGTTGACTGATAGGTCATCTGTGCTCCGTGAAGCGTACGGAGGGACGAAATTGCTGAACCTTCGTTAGCCGAGCGGCGGGCCGCCAGCAGGTTCGGGATAGCGATCGCGGCGATGATGCCGATGATCACGACGACGATCAAGAGTTCGATAAGCGAGAAACCTTTCTGATTTTTCATTTCTGATTCACAATCTCCTAGAGTTTTGGGTTCGATTCGAGTATTCACCTTTCCCAGGCGAAGATATCTAAATCAATAGGCGTGCCAAAGATGTTTTTCAAGCGTAGGGTGAGGCGAAAGTGTTGTAAATAGGAGTGTTAGCGAATCGGGTGGTGTTAGTGTCATCAGGGCAAAGCAGGGAGCAGCATCATTCTTTTTACAGAATTTGGTAATCAGCCGATGACAAAAAGTGTCAGAAGATCGGGTGGGGAACAAAAAAGGACCGCATCGGGCCCTTTATCTTCAATCTCCATTTCGCATCTGGGCGGAAAGCGCCCGAATATTGTGTTTATCCAGTAAGTGCCGAAGCGACCGCACCTGCATCTGCAGCAGGTCGGCGGCTTTGGTCTGATTGCCTGAGGTCTTTCGCAAAGCCTCAAGAACGTAGGTCTTTTCGAGATTATCGAGATGGGCCGAAAGGTTCAGTCCGTTGTCAGGGAGATCGAACTCGGCTTTTATCCGCTCGGGGTTGTAGTTGGTGACGTTGTCCGGAAGCCGCTCCGGCTGGATCTCGTTACCGCGTTCGAGAGCGACGGCACGTTCGATCGTGTGCTCGAGTTCGCGGACGTTGCCGCCCCAAACGTAGTCCTCGAGCATCTGCATCGCTTTCGGAGAAATGGTCAGTTGGCGGCCGGTCTGATCGCAGAATTTGCCGATGAAGTGGTTAACAAGCTCCGGGATGTCCTCGCTTCGTTCGCGAAGCGGCGGAAGCGTGATAGGTATAACCGAGATACGGTAGAAGAGATCTTCGCGGAAACTACCGTCGAGCGACATCTGTTTAAGGTCGCGGTTCGTTGCGGCGATAACGCGGGCGTCGATCGAGATCTCCTCATGGGCCCCGACCGGGCGGACACGTTTTTCCTGAAGTACTCGAAGCAGCTTGACCTGCATCGCCGGCGACATTTCGCCGATCTCGTCAAGAAAGATCGTGCCGCGGTTAGCTGCTTCGAAAAGTCCCTTGCGGTTGGTATTTGCCCCGGTGAATGAGCCCTTTACGTAACCGAATAGTTCCGATTCGAGCAGCGTTTCGGTAAACGCTCCGCAGTTTATCGAGATGAACGGCCGCTCGGCACGCGGGCTCATGTCGTGGATCGCTCGTGCGACAAGCTCCTTACCCGTTCCGCTTTCGCCGGTGATAAGAACAGTGGACTGCACTTCGGCGACGGTCTCGATCATCTGATAGATCGCCTGCATTTTGGCTGAGCGGCCAATGATGTTGCTGACACTTCCGCGTTCGCGCTGGGCACGCTTGAACGCCCGGTTCTCGTCGATCAGTTCCTGCTTTTCAAGCGTCTTCTTGACGATGAGCTTCAGTTCCTCAACGTCGAAGGGCTTTTGGATAAAATCATCCGCACCGAGCTTGAATGCCTCGCGGGCGCTGTCAACCGAAGCGTAGGCCGTCATGAAGATAATGCCCGTGTCCGGCTGCGTTGAACGCAGTTCACGGAGCATCTCAATGCCGTCCATGTCCGGCATCATCACATCGGAGATAATGAGGTCGGCGGGTTCTTCGGCAAGAAGTTCTAGTGCTTCGCGGCCATTCGAGGCCGTGCGGAGGTTGTGGCCTTCGCCCTCGAATATCAAGGTAAGCAATTGCCTGAAGCTCTGTTCGTCGTCAACGATCAATAGATTTGGCATCTTTGAATCGGGTCAGGTTGTGCTATTAGAAAAAGGATGGTGCGGGACTCGGAAAACCGACGCCTGCTCCTATTGTCACAGAAAAGCCCCTTTCGTTTCAAGTAAAATCTACTTGCTGTCCGAAGAGACGTTAAGAAAATCGGCAAGTCGGGTATCGCCGGACCGCGATCCGCCGGACCTTTCAGAACGGTCGTCGATGGGCTTGCGCTCGACCGGAAGCTCAAGCGTGATCGTTGTTCCTTCGCCCTCCGAACTGCGAACGTTGATCGCTCCATTGTGGTCACGGACGATCTGATAAACGATCGAGAGCCCAAGGCCCGTGCCGCCTGAAGTTGACTTAGAGAAGGGTTCGAAGAGTTTCTCGACCTGTTCGGGCGGCATTCCCGAACCATTGTCGGCGAACCTGATCCGGACCTTATCAAAAGGAAGCCGTTCGGCGCCGATCAGCAATGTTCCGCCGTTGGGCATTGCGTGAAGAGCGTTCCGTGAAAGATTCCAGAAGACCTGTTTAAGTTGGGTTTCGTCCGCCGAAAGAAAGATCGGCTCCGACGGAAGGTCAAGCTCGAAAACATGCGAAGGCTTGACGTCAGGGCCATGCTTCAACAAAACGACCGTATCCCGTATCGCTTCGTTAACGTCGATCTCAACGAAGTCGCCGACCTTTGGCTTAGCGTAGTTGAGAAAATTGGTGATGATCGAGTTAAGGCGGTCCGATTCGCGTAGAATGATCCCCATCAGGTCCGCCTGAACTGTGCCGCGGTCAGTTTTTGATTCGAGAAGCTGTATCGCCCCACGCATCGCGCCGAGCGGGTTCCTTATCTCATGGGCGAGTCCGGCACCAACGCGGCCGACCGCGGCAAGGCGGTCCTTGCGGCGGACGCTTTCTTCCATTGAACGGATCTCGGTAAGATCCTGGAACGAGAAAATGTATCCCGTCGGTTCGTCGTTCTCAGAACGCAGCTGCGAAACGCTGTAGCCGACGTGGACCGCGAAGCCGTCCGGTGTCAGGATGTCGGTCTCAAAGCGGGGCGGGTGCTCGCCTGCATCTATCGTTTCCGAAAGCCTGATCTGCTCGCTTACGTTTCCGAACAACTGTGTGATCGAAAGCCCGGCGAGAGCCTCATTATCCTGCCCGATCATCTCGTACGCGGCGGCATTTGCTGTATAGATGACGCCGTTGCGATCTGTGATGATGAGGCCCGAACGGATCGACTCCACGATCCTTTCGTGAAGCGCACGCAGGTCGGCGAGCGACTTAACGGTCTCCTTTAGCTGTTCGCCCGAGAAACGCCGGTCTGCCAGACGGGAAGCCAGAAGGCCGACGGCGAAGAACGCGACGACGTTAAAGCTCACGATCTGGACACTCTTCGAGAATGACTGCTGAGCATCGTCACCATCGATGAAACCGTAGCGGAATACCAACGCCAAAAGGACGAAAAGCAGTGTGCAACCGACCGCGGTGAACAGCGTTTCCATCGGCCGCAGAAAAAGCGACGTAATGCCGATAAGAACGATGTAGAGCGTCACATAGGGCGACGAAATGCCGCCGGTCATCGAAACGAGCCAGGTGATCAGGAACGCATCGGCGAGGAACTGAAGCCGGATCTGCCACTTTTCAGGGAAGCGAAGGGCGAAAAGCAGCAGAAAGACAATGCTCACCGCGACCGAGGAAACGAATATCGCCAGCGGGCCGTTCGGAAGTTCGGCGAACGAAACACCGAGGTTTCCGCTATACCAAAACCATCCGGTGACAAGAAGTACGAAGATCGCGATCAAACGGCCGAGGATCAGGCGAAAGATCGGGGACATACTCGGACTGTTTGCTACGGTTCCGTTTTCGTTTAAACTGGTCATGCCCGCATTCGAAAAGCCTACTGATGATCTTGAGACTGTTGCGTACTTGGACTACGGTTGCGACCGCCGTTCATCTTCATTGATGAAGGCTCGGGATCGTCGGTGCGATCGCTGAGCAATGCCTTTTCAACGGGAGCCAAGGTCAGTAATGAAAGTTATCATTATTTACACATCAGTAACAGTGCCGAGCGGGCAGGTTCGGGCAGAGCCGCGAGAGCCGGCCGGAGTTGTGCACAAATGCGGAGAATAAATGGCTCTTCGGTTTGAAAGAAAGATTCCGTTGGTGCTTTTCGTCGTATTTCTGGTCTTTGCCGTCCTCGGCTTCATCTTTTACCAGGCGACGGCGTCGGCGAGGGACGTTCGCGAGCAGGAGGAACGGACGCGCGTTCTGCTCCTGGATCTTGAATCGGTGGTTGCGGTTATGACCGATGCCGAGGCCGACGTTCGCGGATTTATCCTTACCGGCAACTCGACCTATGCTGACCGCTTCGCATCAAAGAAGCGGCAGGCGGACGCCATTCAGGCGCGCGTCGAGCAGGCATTCGGGCAAATACCCGAGATCGCGGCATCGGTCGCAAGGCTCGGTTCGAGTGCCGGTGAGTTTTGGGCACGGAGTGCCGCCAAGATCGAGCGACGGAAGATCGAAGGGCCCGCCGCGGCGTTCACGGAACTTTCGGTTACGGAGATCAAAGAGCCGCTCGATTCCTTCCGGGCGGCGGCAAATGAGATCAAGGCCTTTGAGATCAATGCGGCGGCCGGCCGAGCGGCGGCATTCGACCTGCGGCTGCGGGCCAGTATCTGGGTCTTGATCGTTTCCGTGGTTGCCGGCATCATTTCGCTGCTATTTGCGAATTTCCTCGTTTTCTCGGAGGGCAAGCGGCGGGCGGCTGCCGAGGGCGAGCTGATCGAGGTCAATAAGGACCTCGAACAGCGGGTCGAGATCCGAACCGAGGAGCTTCGTGCCTTGAACGACGAGCTTACTTTCGCCGCCGCTGAACGAGAGGACCTGCTCGCAAAAGAACGCGTTGCGAGGGAAGATGCGGAGATCGCGAACCGCGTTCGGGATGAATTCATGGCGGCCGTCTCGCACGAACTGCGGACGCCGCTCAACTCCATTCTTGGCTGGGCCCGGCTCCTGCAGGACGGAAATCTCGAGGAGGAACAGTCGCGGCGGGCTCTCACCACGATCATCAAGAACTCCGAGCTTCAGAACAAGCTTATCGAAGATCTGCTCGATGTTGCTCGGATCGTTTCCGGCAAGCTTCAGATCGAACAGGGCGAGGCCGCGATCGCAGAGGTCGTTTCGCAAGCGGCAGACAGCGTTCGACCCTCTGCCGAAGCGAAATCGCTCGATCTGACGGTAGCGATAGGCGAGGGGGCCGAAAATGTGATCGTAAATGGAGACGCGAACCGCCTTGGCCAGGTCGTTACAAATTTGCTTTCCAACGCGATCAAGTTCACGCCCGAGGGGGGCCGGATCGAACTTGCATTAAAAAACGCGAACGGCCGAGTCGAAATAGAAGTGACGGACACGGGGATCGGCATCAGCGAGGATTTTCTTCCGCTTGTTTTCGAGAAGTTTCGTCAGGATGGTTCTTCTGAGAATCAAAAGGGCCTTGGGCTTGGCCTTGCGATCGTCAGGAATATCGTCGAGCTGCATGGCGGATCCGTAATGGCGATCAGCAAAGGCCAAGGACACGGCTCGACGTTTCGCGTCATTCTCCCGGTTGCCGAGACCGACCCAGAATAAGGTCAACAGCCTCACCAATGTCGTCCGCGATCACGTCCGGTCTGCGTTCAAGTAAATCCGCGGCCTTGCTCCCGTAGCCGGTTCTAACCAGTGCGGTACGGAGGCCCGCGTTGAAGCCGGTCTCGATGTCGAGGAGTTTGTCGCCAATCATCCACGAGTTTTCTATATCGAGAACTGAGGGCCCGACGCTCGCTTCGATCATGCCTATGTTCGGCTTGCGGCAGCGGCAGCCGGCGTTCGGCATATGCGGGCAAAACTGAAATCCAGAGATCATGCCGCCGAGATCAGCTTGGAGCTGGTCGTGGATCGCATGCACGTCCGCCTCGCCAAAATAGCCGCGGGCAATTCCCGATTGATTTGTAACGACAAATAGCTTGAAGCCGGCTTGGTGAAGCCGCGTCAGGGCAGCGGCGGTTGATGCAAAGAGCCGCATGTCCTCTACACGCGAAAGGAAATCAACCTCCTCGATCAGTGTGCCGTCGCGGTCGAGAAATACCGCCTTCTGGAGTTCGTTGGTCATCGACTTGGGGTACTAGCAGTTCGTTGCGTCCCGTTTAAGAATATCAAGAATCCGCTTTTCAACCACACCGGGTTCGATCGAAGTCATGCAGCGGTGGTCGATCGGGCATTCGCGGAGCATACACGGCGAGCACTCGACCGGCACGCGTACCACCTCTGCGGCGTCAGAAAATGGCCGGGTCGTTTCGGGGTTGGTCGGGCCGAAAATCACCAGAGTCGGAGTTCCGACCGCGGCGGCGATATGAGCTAAGCCCATGTCGTTCGAGACAAAAACATCAGAAACGGCAAGCAGAGCGACGGCCTCGTCAAGCGAGGTACGGCCGACGGCGTTGATCAGATTCCTGTCTGAAAGGCCTATGACGTCTTCAGCTACGTCGCGTTCGTCCTCGGAGCCGAGGAGCACGATGTTCGCGGCGTTTCGGTCAAAAATCTGCGACGCGAGGCTCGCAAAACGTTCGGCCGGCCAGCGTTTTGCCCGCGAATTGGTCGAGCCGCACCCGAGAGCGACGATCGGTAAGCCGGGATCGCCGCCGAGCTTCTCAAGGTTCTCCCTTGCTTGGTCGCGGCGTGTGGACGAGACAGTTATCGAAATGTCAGCCGGCGCATTCCGTGCGTCCGCGTGGCCTTCGAGCGAACCTATCACCGCATCGACGAGGTTGAGGTAATAAAAAACCTCATGGCGGGTCGATTTCCATTTCGGGAAAGCGACACGGTCGGTGAGCATGAACCCCCGCATTTCCTTCTCGTAACCGAATCGCCGCGGTATCTTGCCGAGCCACGGGAGAGCCGCCGAACGGAACGAATTAGGAAAGAGCACTGCGACATCGAAATTACCCCGACGGATCCGCGAGGCTTCGCTGCGAAGGTCGTTCAAGCCCTTGTCGCCGGTTTGAAACGTAATGATCTCGTCCAGAAAATCGGCGTCGCGAAAGATACCCTCAGCCCATTTTCGACAATGGAGAGCGATATGAGCATCGGGGAATGCACCCCTAAGCCGACGCATCGCCGGAATGGTCATCACGGCATCACCGATCCAGTTGGTTCCGCGGACGAGTATCCTCATTGTTCGGCGGCCTCGCTTTCCGAGCCCAAGGCAAAGAGCGTTCTCAATCCCGTTTCGTTATCTGTTTCGGGCGACCAATCGAGCTCCTGCATCACGCGGCTAATGTCGGTGACGTAGTTGAACGGCACAGGATCGGGCAGCGGAGCGCCGAGCACGGCCTGAAAACCGGAGGCTGTTTCGAGCATCTCAACGAGATTCGAAAGCGAGGTCGCATTCTTCGGGCCGCCGCCGAGGTTGTAGGTGCCGTGGCGGATGACGGAATCGATGAAGGCTTTGCATGCCCGCGAGAAATCGTCAACGTGAAGAAGGTCTCGGACCGGACGGCCGTCTCCGGGAAGCCTGATCGGCCTACCCTGATCGAGGCAGTCAGCGTAATGGCCGACGAAGCCGGGCGTGTTGCCCTCGCTCGCCGGGGCATAAACGGTCGAGAGCCGGAACACGCAAGAACGGAATCGGCGTTGGTGCGAGTAATAATCGACGTAGTGCTCGGCGACCAGCTTTGACCATTCGAGCGGCGACTGGCCTGCGTAAAGCGTCGGGCACGTTTCAGGGACCTCACGGAAGTTATCGGCAAAGCGGCCGTAAACGTCCTTGGTAGAAGCAAAAATGAAGATCGAATCCTCTTTCATTACCCGAAGAAGATTGACCGTGCCCTCAACATTCGTGAGGAATACCTCTTCGGCATTTTCATGCGACTTGTCCATTGACGCCGCCAGATGGATCACAACATCGTAATCGGCAGCCATTTGGGTGTCCAGGAGGTTCAGAATATCGAGGCCCGACCGGCGCGAAAGGTCGTCGGCATCAAAGAAACGCCGGACGTGTGTGCCCAGATAGCCGCTACCGCCTGTAACAAGGATCTTCATCGTATGAATTTGCTAGACACTGTAAGCGTAAAACCTATAGAATTTTACAAGGCACACGCTGCAAATGCGAAGCGCGTGTCCGCCCCCGCCATTTAACCGATGCCGGATCCGTTCTATCAGCGAAGCAGTCGTTCAAAACTCCCGCCAAAGGGTTGGGTGAAAAAGCGCCGTCCCGGTGCGGTGGCTTTCCGCGCCGAGCCGCGTCCGTGGTACCGACGCCTGCTCGGGGTGGTATTCAACAGGTGGACGTTCGCCATCACCGGATTTCTTGCGGTCATCGGATTTCTGACGGTTACTTATTTTTGGTTCGAGTACTCTGATCGCATCGATCGAAAGCTGCTGAGCGGAGAGGTCTTTACACCGACCGCCGGAATTTACTCCTCGCCGAAAATACTCCGGAAGGGCGAGGCGATGTCCTCGCTCGAACTTGTCGAATACCTAAAAACGGCCGGCTACATCGAGAAAAACAATAAGGCAGATGCGGCTCGCAGCCGATATTCATTTGACGGCAATGAGATGCTGATCGAGCCGGGCGAAGCGGCCGTTATCGACGGCACACGTAATTTCCCGAATCTTCGGATCCGCTTTTCTAAGGACAACAAGGCCGTTGATTCGATCCTTGACCTCGACTCGGGCAGCGAGGCCAACCAGGCGTTTCTCGAACCGAAGATGCTGAGCACGATCGCGGGTGAAGGCGATGGCCGCAGGCGGACGGTGAAGTTCGCCGACCTGCCACCGCATCTCCTAAAGGCAATAACGGTCACGGAAGACAGGGCTTTCTTTGACCATTACGGCGTGAACATTCGCGGTATTCTTCGTGCACTTTGGCGGCGTTACGACGGTGAAGACGACAGCCCGATCGCGAATCAGGGCGGTTCGTCGATAACCCAGCAGCTTGTAAAGAATCTTTTCCTCTCGAGCGAGCCGACGCTTGAACGCAAGGCCAAGGAGGCGTTCATGTCGGTGATTCTCGAGACCCGGCTGACAAAGGAGGAGATCTTCACGCTTTACGCGAATCAGATCTATCTCGGGCAACAACTCGGCGTTTCGATCTACGGTGTCGGCGAGGCATCGAACGCGTACTTCGGCAAAGATGTTGCTCAACTAACGCTGCCCGAAGCCGCATTTCTTGCTGGAATTTTGCGAAGTCCGAACCGCTACAATCCCTACAAAAATCCGGAGCGTGTACAAGAGCGCAGAAATCAGGTGCTGATCTCGATGCTTGAAGCGGGCGAGATCTCGCCGCAGCAGTTCGAGCAGGCAAGGCAAATAAAGCTCGAGCTTCGCGAGGTCTCAAGCCGGCGAGACCTCCAGGGAATGCCCTATTTTTCGCAGTATGTCGTTGATACTCTGCCGAACCTCGTCAGCGACCCTGAGGCCCTGCAGCACCTGCGTGTTTATACCTCGATCGACCCCGACCTTCAGAAAATCGCCTACGAGATCGTCAACCGGCGGATCGACCGGCTCGAGAAGCTCTTCAAGAAAAAAGAGCCCGGAAACCTCAATGCCGCGTTGGTATCGATCAGGCCGAAGACCGGCGAGATAGTCGCCATGGTCGGCGGACGCAATTTTCTCGACAACCAGTTCAACCGGGCGACGAGCGCGATGCGACAGCCGGGCTCGGTCTTCAAGCCATTTGTTTATGCCGCAGCGATAAATTCGGCTTATGAGCCTGCGACGCGGGTCTTTACGGCGGCGAGCGTGATGAAGGATGAGAAAAAGATCTTTACCTTCAACCGGGACACGTACGCCCCGAACAATTACGGCGACACCTTCTCCAACAAAGAGATCACGCTTCGAGATGCGCTCGTGAAGAGCAAGAACACCATCACGGTCGACCTCGCGATGCAGGTGAACGTCGGGCGGGTGATGAACCTGGCGGCAAAGGCGGGACTACCGAAGGTCGAGCGTGCGTATCCTTCGATGGCACTTGGCACGGCCGAAGCGACACCGCTGCAGGTCGCGACCGGTTACACCGCTTTCGCAAATCTTGGCGACCGCGTTCTGCCGATGCCGATAACGAAGATCACCCGCGGCGACGGCACGACGCGGACGCAGCCAGTGGTCGATAAGCAAAGCGTTCTCCGGCCTGATGTCGCCTACATTATGAACGACATCATGAAGGACATCGTAAACCGAGGGACGGCGGCGGAACTTGGGGGCTGGGGCTTTCGCAATCAATCTGGAAAGGCAGCATACGCCGGCAAGACCGGTACTTCACGCGACGGCTGGTTCGCAGGCTTTACGCCAGAACTCGTAACGGTCGTTTACGTCGGATTTGACAACAACGATGACCTCGGGATGAAAGGCTCGGATTCGGCGATGCCGATCTGGGCGGAGTTCATGAAAGCGGCGCTCGAACGCCATCCGGAATGGAACGGGGACTGGGCGATGCCCGCGGGAATCAGAAAGGCCGAGATCGACATAAGGAACGGTTCGCTCGTCCGCGAGCTCGATGGCACCGAGACGGCCGAACCCGAGCCGACACCAACTCCGTCACCTTCGCCGGCGAACGCCGTACTTGATGATCCTGCCTGGGCAGTCGAGGAAATTCCCGAGAAGAAGGAAGTTTTCGTCACTGACGTACCTGCAGAGTTTCGCAGGACCGAGCTTTTTATCGCCGGAACGATTCCGGCCCGAAAGCTGATCGAAACTGATTCAGAGTTTGATATTGATGCGGAGCCGTCGCCGACGCCGCTAAGCGGAACCTGGCAGGAAAAGATCGAAGGCGAAGAACCGAAACCGGGAGAGCCGCAACGGCAGCAGCGGGAACGGGCCCTCGGGGCTTCGGTCGTGGTTTGTCCGCTTACCGGGATGCGAGCGTCATCGAAATGCCCGACGCGCGAGGTACGGTCATTTCCGGAAGGCTCGGAACCGAGAGATTTCTGCACATTTCACCGATAGAAAAAGGCGGCCGAAGCCGCCCTTTTCATTTAACGCACGGCATCCGACCTATTTCATCCCAAGATTCTTGAAGAGAAATCCGTAGATGTCCGCCTGTTCTTCGATGACCTTTGCGGTCGGCTTGCCGGCACCGTGGCCGGCTTTGGTTTCGATGCGGATCAGCACAGGGGCATCACCGCCTTGGCCGGCCTGAAGCGCAGCCGCGTACTTAAAGCTGTGGGCAGGGAAGACGCGGTCGTCGGTATCAGCCGTTGTCACAAGCGTCGCGGGATACTTCGTGCCCGGCTTGATGTTGTGGAGCGGCGAGTAGCTGTAAAGCACCTTGAACTCATCCGGCTTCTTCGGGTCGCCGTAGTCAGACTTCCAGAAGGCACCGACCGTGAACTCGGTGAAACGCACCATGTCCATCACCCCGACCGCCGGCAGTGCCGCACCAAAAAGGTCGGGCCGCTGATTAAGCACCGCTCCGACGAGCAAGCCGCCATTAGAACCGCCCTGGATGGCGAGCTTCTTATTCGAGGTGTATTTGTTGTTGATCAGAAACTCACCCGCGGCGATGAAGTCGTCGAAGGTGTTCTGCTTCTTGAGAACGGCTCCGTTCGCCCACCATTCCTTGCCATACTCGGCACCGCCGCGGATGTTCGCAACGGCATAGATGCCGCCCATTTCCATCCAGACGATCCGCGAGACCGAGAAGCCGGGCGTTTGCGAAATATTGAAGCCGCCGTAGCCGTAAAGGATGGTCGGATTACTGCCGTCGAGCTTCAGGCCCTTCTTGTGGGAAATGAACATTGGGACGCGGGTGCCGTCCTTGCTCGTGTAAAAGACCTGCTTCACTTCATAGTCCGACGGGTTGAACTTGACCTGAGCCTGCCGGAAGAGTTTGCTCGTGCCGGTCTTCATGTCGTAGTGATAGATCGTCGGCGGGGCATTGTAGCTCGAGAACGTATAAAACGTTTCGGTATCTGTCTGTTTGCCGCCGAAACCGCCGGCCGAGCCGATGCCCGGAAGTTCGACATCGCGGACATGCTTGCCGTCCTTGTCAAAGATCTTGATCTTTGTGTAGGCGTCTTTCAGGTAATTGGCGACGAACTGATCGTTGATCATCTGCACGCCGTTGAGCGTTTCGGCGGCCTGCGGGATGACCTCTTTCCAAATGCGGGCACGAGCAAGGACGTTGACGCTGACGAGCTTGCCGCGTTCGGCATCTTTGTCGGTGCGGAAATAGAAGACGGGACCGTCGTTGCCTACGAAGGACCAGCTAGCCGTGCGTTCGGAGACGAGAGGGACGATCGGCGAATCCGGCCGCGAGAGGTCCTTGAAATGGATCTCGTTCATCCGCTGCGTTCCCTTTGAAGTAAAGATGACATACCACTTACCATCCTCGGTGACGAGGCCGCCGGACGTTAGTTCGCCGTCGTCATTTCGCTCGTAGATGACCTTGTCTTCCGAGATCGGCGTGCCGAGTTTGTGGAAATAGATCTTCGGGAACCTGTTAGCTGCCCGCAGTTCGGCACCTGCTTGGGGAGCCGGGTATCTTTGGTAAAAGAACCCGGAATTGTCCGCAAGCCAGGCAACGCCGCCCTGTCGGTTCGGCGGCAGGGTGTCGGAGAGATGCTCGCCGGTCTCAACGTTCATTATTCGCCATTCGGTCCGATCCGAACCCGAACGGGCGACGCCATAGGCCCAAAGTTTGCCGTCCTCGGTGAACGACGAACCGCTGAGTGCCGCGGTTCCATCTGAAGACAGCTTGTTCGGGTCAAAGAAGACCTTGCCCGGATCGTTGATCGAATCCGTAATGTAAAGAACGGACTGATTCTGCAGGCCGTCGTTGCGGGTGTAAATGTACCGTTTGCCGATCTTCGCGGGAGCTGAGATGCGCTCATAGTTCCAAAGCTCGGTCAGCCGCTCGCGGATACGGGCACGCTGCGGAATAGTCTCAAAGTACGAGTTAGTTAGCTTGTTCTGAGCTTCGATCCAGCTTTGGGTTTCGGCCGAGCCGGTGTCTTCCATCCAACGGTAAGGGTCAGCAACCTTGACACCATGGAAATCATCGACCTGATCTGCCTTTCGAGCCTTTGGGTATTCGAAGCCCTTTTGTGCCGGGATCGTGAGGACAAGAACCGAAAGAACGGTTACAAGGGAAAGCGCTTTTCTATACATTGTGAACGTTCGAACCTCCGAGTACTGAATATGTATCTCAGAATTATAGTTCGCCCGTTCAGCGGAAACAATCAGCGCCTCTAGAAAAGCGGAATGTGCGGCTGTGAGTCTGAATCTGAATGGAGTTCGATGGCAGGGTCCTTCGACGAAGGCAGCCAAGCGTGGCGTTCGTAAAGGAGCTTTTCAATGTCCTCAGCTGCCCGCGGCTTCGAGAAAAGATAGCCCTGGCCGTAGTCGCAACCAAGATTCCGAAGCATCGCCAGCTGAGCTTCGGTTTCGATGCCCTCGGCGACGAGCCGCATCTTGAGGTTCGTACCCAGCGAGATTATCGTCTGGAGAATGCCTGAATCTTCGCCGCGTTCACCGGCACCGCTTACAAAACTCCGGTCGATCTTAAGTGTGTCAAAAGGCAGCCGGTGAAGATAGCTGAGCGATGAATAACCTGTACCAAAGTCGTCGATGCTGAGCTTTACGCCGAGCCCCTTGAGCCGGTTGAGCAACGAGATCGAGCGCTCGGCGTTCTCCATGGCGGTGCTTTCCGTTATCTCAAGCTTGAGCGTTTCGGGGCGGATGCCAGAGTTTTCAAGGGCATTCTCGACCTGATCTGACAGGTCGTCGCTCGAGAGATGCCGGCCGGCGATGTTAACGCTGACCTCAAGATCTGCGAGATCGGGCCCGATCTTTTGCCAGGCAGCGATCTGTTTGGTCGTCTCAAGAAGGATCCAGTTCGTGATCGGCTGGATGAGATCAGAGCTTTCCGCTATCGGAATGAATTTATTCGGCGGAATGTTGCCGAATTCCGGATGATGCCACCGCAGCAAAGCTTCGAACCCTAATAGTCGGCCATCGAGGAGCGAAACGATCGGCTGATAATGCATCGAAAGCTCGTTTCGCTCGACCGCGTGGCGTAGATCCATTTCGAAGCGAACCCGTTCGAGAAATCTATGTCGGAGTTCCTTCGTAAAGACCGCGGGCCCGTCCTTCCGCTCTTTCGCGTAGTGCATCGCGATGTCTGCATCTCGGAGGATCTCTTCCGGCGAATCGTATTCAGCGTCGCAAGGGGCGATCCCGATATTCACGTCGATCGAGACGCGGTTGCCGCCCAATGAGAACGGCTGCGTGATATTCCGGTGGATCTTGCGGGCGACCTTCTGCGCCTTTCCGGCGGTCGCCAGGCCCCGAAGAACGATCGCGAATTCATCCCCGCCGATCCGGGCGACGGTGTCCTCGGCATTCACCACCCGCGAAAATCGCTTTGCTGCGACAGAGAGCACCTTATCGCCGATCGAGTGGCCGAGCGTATCGTTGATGTTCTTAAAGCTGCGGATATCGAGGAAAAGAACCTGGAAGGTCGCCGATGGATCTTGTTTATAGACCGAGATCAGATCGCGAAGAATATCGTTCAGGCGCTTGCGGTTCGCGAGCCCGGTCAGGGAATCGTGGCTGGCGGCATGTTGAAGTTCGCGTTCGCTCTTTCGCAGAGCATCATTTGCCCGAGCTTCTTTCTCGAGCGAACGGCAAAGCTCCTCGGCGTAACTTTCGGCCTCCTTTCGGCGGGCCTTTTCTATTTCGGCCCGACGGCGTTCTGAGTCCGCCTTCTGCCTTTCTGCTTCTTCGACATTGGCGATCGAGCGGTTGATCTCATTGATCAGCGTTCGATAGTTGATATAGGCAACAGCAATAACGATGAACGAGATAACGCCGAGTGCGACATCGCCATAGTTAAAGACCTTGAACGTCGCCCCCGCGATGCCGGCGCCTGTGAAGTGCGTCAAAGCGGAAGAGACGCAGTGCGTTTTCCAGATTTCGAGAAAACTGCCTTGTGTCCTGAGCTTTTGATAAAAGGCGGCAAATGCGGACGAAAAGAAAAAGTGTGCAAGGGCGGTAACGCCGAGTACGGCCGCGAGAGTTCGTGTATCTGTTAGCCTGAGTTCAATGAAGGCCGATCCGTAGGCGGCACGCGAGAAAAGTTCGACCACGCCGTATGTCGCCGCCGCGATCAGTGCCGCGAGCGACGAGTTGAAGATAACGAAGAACTTTGGCGATTCCTTTCTGCGTTTTTTCAAATAAACGCAGTTCGAGAAGGTTTCGACGAACGCCGTGATAACGGCAAGTTCGCCGCCGTAGACGATAAAGGTGAAAAAAACAACTGCGTCCGAGAAACTGAGGGTCAGGTTCGAGCCCGAAAGCTGGAGCGTCATTCTCGGAGCCGCAAAAACGGCAAACGCCAGAATGAAAATGTAGCTAAACCCGATAGGTGTGAACGGAACGGCCGCCAAAGCACCGGCGAGCGCAAGAATTCCCAACGCCGAAACCGCGATCTTTACATAGTAAGAGAGCGCCGTGCGTGAAGGGAGTTCGGCAGTTGTGGCTAGCGGATTTTCCATCCGGGAACGTGGAAGACTCGGATTCTCGATAACGCTTGATTCGGGAAGGCCGGGAATTCAGCCTCTAAAAGCTTAGCATTTAGCCCAAAAATAATCCAGAGAAAAGTTCATGCACAGGTTTGTTGTGTATACCAGCTAAACACATGGCTCTCGTATACCAACTATACAGTGCCGTAAATGTTGCAAAGGCGATTGTTATGAGTCGATGGCCGAAATGCTGTGTATTTAATATCCAGTTTTGCTGCAGGTCTTCACATCGTATCCCTAACTGCACCGGCACCCATAAACCTAATATACTCAATGAGTTACACTTTGTCGAAGGTGGAGACAAAACTATGGCACAACGGTTGTAATTAGATAGGCAGCGAGAGACGAACACTCTCAACAAAATAACAGGGAGAAGAGAGAAAACAATGAGGAACTTTAAGAACATCGCAGCAACTATCGCACTGGCCGGAATTATCACGCTTGGAAGCTCGGTCGCAAACGCCGGAATCATTATCGACAACGGGATCATTATCGATAACGGCATCGGTAAAGAGACCAAGACCACCCAGCAGTGCTCAGAGAAGTCGGAAAAGCCGGACTGGGGCATCATCATCGACAACATCGTCGGGATCATCATCGATAACTTCGGTGGCGGAATCATCATCGACAACGCAGCCGAGCGGACCGAGTGCGGCATCATCATCGACAACGGGATCATCGTAACCGACTAGTCCTGTTCAGCCATCGGGCTTAACCCCCACACCTTGAGGCGGCCGTTTTCCCGCGACGGTCGCCTCACCTCTATTTATGGGCAAGGCCGGCAGAAAGCGAACGAAGCGTTTCAACTGATCGCGGAAGGGCGGTAAGCAGCCGCTCGATCTCGTCTTTCGTCGTAAAGCGCGAGAAGCTGAACCTGATCGCTCCGCGGGCGCGTTCGTCATCGCGGCTAAGGGCAATGATGACCGGCGAAGGCTCGATCGAGCCGCTCGAGCATGCCGCTCCGGTCGAGACCGCAAATCCCTGCATATCCAGGTTTATCAGCAGCCCTTCCCCTTCGATCCCGCGAAAAGAAATGTTTGAGATGTTCGGGACGCGCCGGTGTCGGTCGCCGTTAAGATAGGCCTCCGGAATCGATTCAAGCACCCGGTCTTCGAAGTCGTCTCTGAGCTTGCGTAAACGTTCCGATGTCTCAATGAGGCTGTTTGATGCCTTTTCGGCTGCCGAGCCTAAACCGACGATCTGAGCGACAGGTTCGGTCCCGCCGCGGTTTCCCCGCTCCTGGCGGCCGCCGATATTTTGGGGATGAAGGCGAACGCCGCGGCGGACGTAAAGTGCACCGATCCCTTTCGGGCCATGGATCTTGTGGCCGGAGAGTGATAGCAGGTCACAGCCCAGCTCTTCAACATTTACCGGCATTTTCCCGACGGCCTGTACCGCGTCCGTGTGCAGCCAAATACGCTGTCCGGCATCGCGGCGTGAGCGAACCGCTCGCCCGATATCAGCGATCGGCTGGATCGTACCGATCTCATTATTAACCGCCATTATAGAAACCAGCACGGTGTTTTCGCGGATGGCGTCTGTCACTGTGCGATGATCAACTACGCCGCTTTCATCGACCGGGATCACTGTAACGTCACAGGAAATGCCCGATAGGTCGTCGCAGACCATCTTCACTGCCGGGTGTTCGATGGCAGAGACGATCAGATGAGGACGATAGTCCTCATTCTCGGATGGTTTTCTTCGATTGGATTCGACCGATCCACGGATCGCAAGGTTGTTGGATTCCGTACCGCCGGAGGTGAATACGATCTCAGCTGGACGAGCATTTATGAGTGCGGCGACGCGATGACGCGCTTTATCTAATGCGGCCCGTGCCGTTTGGCCGAAGGAATGAATACTCGAAGCGTTGCCATAATCGTCCGTCAGGAACGGCAGCATTTCCTCAAGAACGGCCGGGTCGAGCCGCGTAGTTGCGGCGTTATCGAGATAGACTCGCTCAAACATACAGCCAGTCTAAAACTTTTTGGTCAAGATGTGCAGCCGGTGCTGCGGTGAAGCACAGGATCGGGTCAAAACTGATCGTCTTCGCCGATAAAGACGATGTCGGTGACGTCATTTTGGACTTCGATCACAAATGCCGGGAAGGCGAAAAGATATTTGCGATGTGCGACCGACACAACGTACGTCTCGTTCGGTACAACATCGTGGAAGACAAATTGCCCAAATGAGCCGGTGCGGACATACCGAAGGCCGTTTTCGTCATCCATAAGAACGACGACGGAGTTGGCGATCGGAGCGCCTGCCGCGTCGGTAACTTTGCCTGCAACGATGACGTTGTTGCCCGCGTGAGTGAATAGTGAAAGCAGCCGACCGATCGGTTGTTTGACCTTGGTACGGGCTGCGGGGAAATGCTCCGGTCTTTCCGTTGTTTGAGCAGAGATCTGAACTGCGCCGCCAATGCCAACGTAAGCGAGCGCTATGGCCGCCGATAGTACCGCCCGTGATATACACAGATCAAATTTGCCAGGAAACATACGAATTTTCGACCGCGACACAGATCGCGATCGACGATCGGACAAAAGAACGAATCTAAACGACTTTCAGAAAAACTTGAGACGAGCGACGCTAAATTAACGGAATAATAACACTTTTCGAACTTTTTGCAAGTATTTTTTATTTGTCATTTTGGGCTAATAGGGGCCGAATCGATTTCCTTTGCTGTCCGAATACGATAAATTAGAGTTTGACGGACTCCGGTAAAATCCGGACTGCCGTCGAGGTGTGGCCTAAAAATGGATTTTACGACGAAAGAGATCTTCAAGCGGTATGCGAGCATTCTGATCGGGAAGCCGATATCGCCGATATTTTTGAACATTTTGGTAACGAGCGTTTGCGACATGCGGTGTACGCACTGTTTCTTTACCGAGGAGCTCGATGACCGACCGCGGAAAAAGCTCCAGATGAAGACGGACGAGATCGCCAAGATCTCCGAAACGCTTGGCGGTAATTTGGGGGTGCTTGTGCTTGCCGGCGGCGAGCCGTTCACGCGGAAAGACCTCCCGGAGATCGTTCGGGCTTTCTATGAGAATAACAAGCTTGATTCGGTTTACCTGATGTCCAACGGACAGATCCATCAGCGGATTTTTCCAGATGTAACGCGGATCCTTGACGAATGCCCCGACCTGAACGTGACGGTCGCGCTCGGCATCGACGGGATGAAAGAAGCCCACGAGAAGATACGCCGAAAAGAGGGAAGCTGGGACAAGGCGATCCACACGGCCCGCACGCTCCAGCAGATGAAGCAGGAACAGTATCCGCGGCTTGATATTCAGACCTGTACCTGCGTGATGCACTCAAACCAGGACACGATCTTCGATTGGTACGACTTCCTGAAATACGACCTCAGGCCGGACAAGGTGAACATTAACTATATTCGCCCGCCTTCGGCCGACCCGATCGAGCTCGAATTCGATCCCGAAAGGTATGCGCGGCTTTCACACATGATCCTTGAGGACACAAAGAATGCTGCTCTCAAGAACATGTACGGCGGGAAGTCGGGTATCTTTAAGGCGGCTGTCGATATCTACATGCACGATGTCATCACAAAGACGAAAGAGGAGAGCAAGGCCCAGCTTAAATGCTACGCCGGAAGTGCCGGTGCGGTGATCTATGATACGGGTGCTCTCTCTTCATGTGAGAACAAGGCGGACGTGCTAAATCTTCGCGATTACAACTGGAACTTCCAGACGGCTTGGAACACGGACCTGATGAAGGCCCGGCGGAAAGAAGCCGGTGCAGGTTGCTACTGCACGCACGAATCGAACTGCTTCTATCCTTCGCTGCCGTTCAATGCCGGCCACCTGGTGAAGATCAAGAAGCTCGAGCGTGACATCCGCAAAGCTGCCAAGGAGTCCGGTTTCGCGGTCGGGCGGGAAGTTGCTCTCAAAGCCTAGTTCTTTAATGCAGCAGAACACGCCAAAGATCCTCATTCTTTCGTCCGATACGGGCGGTGGACATCGCTCCGCCGCTCAGGCATTGGTCGATGGGGTCGAGCGCTTTTGGCACGGCGAATCGGCTGCAGTTCGAGTTATCCGGGCCATCGAAGACAGCCACCACATCACCGAGAAGCTGGTCAAAATCTATAACTGGGTTCTGCGGCACAAGCAGAGCTGGATGAAGTATCTCTACTGGGCGGTCAACCGGTTCCGTCCGGAAACGCGTGAGTTCTTTCACCGCCGGTGCATGGTCCACCTTCGCGATGTCTTCGAGAAATGGTGCCCGCACGTTGTCGTCAGCGTTCACCCGTTGACGCAGCACATCTTTGCACGAATTCTCCGCGAACTGAATTTACTTGGCCAGATACCGTTGGTGACCGTCGTCACCGATCCCGGTTACGGCTTTTGGAAGGGCTGGGCCTGCAACGACGTTTCGCTTTACCTGGTCGCAAATGACGATGCAAAGCGTCAGTTGATCGACTACGGCGTTGAGGAATCGCGGATCAAGGTCTCCGGAATGCCGGTGAACCCGAAGTTTCGCGAGGTGAATGAAGGCGACGCACAAAACGCTCGGAAGGCTTTCGGGCTTGACCCTGATAAATTCACGGTGTTCGTCAATGCCGGCTGGGTCGGCGGCGGCAACATCCCGACTATCTTTAAGGAACTCGTCCGCGGTGAACTGGACGTCCAGGCGATATTCCTCGCCGGTAAGAACGAGACTCTCCGTGCAGAAGCTGAAGAGATCGCCAAACACGCAAAGTTCCCGGTGAAGGTGATCGGCTATTCTGACGAGATCGAAAAGCTGATGCACTCAGCGAACGTGATGGTCTCGAAGCTGGGCGGCCTGACGACCTTCGAAGCACTAGCCTGCCGGCTGCCGATCATAGCCGATGCAACTACTCCGCCGATGCCGCAGGAAGCGGGAACGGTCGATCTGGTCGCCAAGAATGGTGCCGGGATCATCCTTGAGCGATCAACGGACATTGTCCCGGCGATCAGGTCGCTAATGGAAGACGAAACAAAGTACCGAAGAATGAGGGATGCGACCGCATCGGTCTCTCTTCCGGATTCGACCGAGCGGATAATTCGCGAGATAGCGGCCCTTCTTCCGGCAAGGCAGGCCGACCGCGTCGAACTTGCCGCTGCCTGATCGAGCAAGCAACGCCTACGCTTGCCAGATAAATCCCATTAATTTAACCTTATGCTTTCGTTACGAGTTCTTGTTCACTAGGAGAACCCTGCTTGAACCTTTTATTAGAAGGAAAAACCGCGTTCGTTTCCGGCGGCACCCGCGGCATAGGGGCCGCACTGTGCGAGATATTTGCCCGTGAAGGAGCAGATGTCGCCTTCAATTACCATACCAGCGACGACCTGGCCGAGTCGGTCAAAGCGAAGGTCGAGGCTTTTGGCCGCCGGGCAATGGCCTTCAAAGTGTCGGTGACCGACCGCGTTGGGATGAAGCGCGTCGCCCGCGAGATCGCAGAGGCCTGGGGCCACATCGATATCCTTGTGAACAACGCCGCGGTGAACAAGGCGGATAACTTCGCAACAACAACGGACCGATCGTGGGACTGGGTCGTCGATACGAACGTCAACAGCCTCTTTGCGGTGACAAAGCCGATCTACAAACAAATGATCCGCCGGCGGAGCGGAACGATCCTCAATATCACAAGCATCGGAGCGATCCGTGCACTGCCGACCGCTGTGCATTATGCGACGTCCAAGGCCGCGATGATCGGATTTACCAAGTGCCTCTCGCGGGAGGCCGCTAACTTCGGGATAACCGTCAATGCGATCGCCGCGGGCATTTTTGATACCGATCTCGGGAATACGCTCCCGGCACGACTGCTCGAAGCCCATGAGAACTGGGTCTCGTTACGCCGGCTTGGCCGGCCCGAGGAACTTGCCGAATTTGCCGCGTTCATCGTTAGCCCACGAAATTCATACATGAACGGCGAGATAATCACCGTGGACGGCGGAACGATCACCTAACGGCCTGCCTTCGTATGTACATTTCACCCCACGAGCAGTATTAGCAAATGAAATTGCAATTCAATACTAACTGTTGTAAATAAAGAACTTATCTTGACAGGTTCAATTCTGCCCGCTAGACTCTTTCAGTAGGATCTAATCCTAAGGAGAGATATGGGACGACAAGAATTGATCGACAATCTGAACAAGGCGTTGGCCTGCGAACTCGCCGGCGTCATCCAGTATTCTCAGCACAGCTATTTGGTAACGGGCACGGACAGGGAAGTTTTTAAGGGCTTTTTCCGTGACCAGGCCGAAGAGGCTCAGGACCACGCAGAGGTGCTCGGCGACAAGATCGTTGCACTCGGCGGCGTGCCGACCGTTGAGCCCGCGATGATCCGGCAATCGGTCGAGCTAAAGGACATGCTTTCGCAAGCTCTTGAGCTCGAACGGGAAGCAATGGCAGCTTATATGGCTGCTTGGGCCGCGTGCGACGACAACGACCTGCCGCAGAAGTTCTGGCTTGAGGGGCAGATATCTGATGAGCAGATGCACATTGAGGAACTCGAAAAGCTAACCTCAGAGCGGACGGCAAAAGCCGGAACGGAGAGGATAGTTCTAAGGGAAGTCAGTTAACTGGTTTCAAAGAAAAAAATAGCCGGGCTCATTACTGGGCCCGGCTTTAGTTTTTTCAGGGGGAAGAACTATGATGAGGACGGGAAACCAAGAATGCGCGCAGAACCGTCAACAGCTTCGCCGATCTCGGCCGACCGCAGGCGAACACGGGCGCTTGCTAAAGCGCGATGGAGGTCTTCAACCAGTTCAGCCTCAAGTGCAATGGTCTTCTGAGTATTCCAACCGAGCCCGTCGGTCCAGGTAGCCATCTTTATCACGGCCTGACCGTTCTCGATCGAGACGTCGATGCGTTTCTCGTCATTTGCGATCGGAGCGAACTGCTTTTTTAACTGTGTCTGCATCAATGTTACGAAACTGAAAACCAATTTCATTAAGAGATTACTTCAAAAAAAGTATCCCGTCAATCCTAAAGACGCAAAGGACGACGGGATACGGAAAAAAAGTAAGAAACCGATCAGTTAGTTCCTTTCCACTGTTTGATCTGATTCTCGAGATTGGTCAATGCGTTCTGGCTTGCCGGCGGATTTGCTGAGCGGCCGGCGGCAAGTGCGGCTTCACCGGCGGCGATCGCGTCGGCTTTCCGTCCCATTTCACCGAGCAGGCGGGCCTTGAGCGAAAGGACGCCGAAGGACCTGTTCATCCTTTCCGCTTCCTCGACCCACGAAAGTGCATCGGCATAGCTGCCGGTCATCTTTTGCGACAGAACGTAGTTCGCGAGAGTGATACGCTCGCTCATGGTCCGGCGGCGATTGTCGTTGACGAACCGTGCGTTGAAATCGCCGACGTCAACCGTGAACGGCACAGCAATGTTTTCCCAGCGAATATTGACCTCAGCGGTGCTGCCTACCACCTTTTCGAACTCGATAGCCATCGTTTCATGGAACTCCGACTGACGAGGCGTTACTTCGACTTTGAGCACATCATCTTTCGGTTCGTGCGTAAAGGCTCCCCACTGGTTCCAGTTCTTATTGAAAATGATGGTCCAGTTGCCGGTGGTCGGCAGTGTGAAAAGAGCGTACTTGCCCTTGGCAAGCTTTTGGCCGTTGATCATCACGTCGATCGGGGTTTCGAAGACGGTAGCGTTGTTTGCTCCGGTCCGCCAAACTTCGTTGTAAGGGACAAGCTCGCCCCAGATCTTGCGTCCCTTAACATTCGGACGATGGTACGAGATCGATATCTTTGTATCACCGATCATTTGCGAGGTTTCCTGCATGTTACTCTCGCGGGGAATGGTGACCTGAGCCGAAACCGCCACCGCGAATGCGGCAACGAGCATTAAGAATAGCAACCCTTTTGTTCTCATTTTTCTAGTTTCTCCTTTGCACGGGCGATGAACGTCTGGATCATCTCGGTTACCCGGCGTGTCATTTCATTGCTGATGATGGTCTCTCCGGCAAGTCCGGCGAGCGTGTGCAGGTCGCGGGCACTCTGCCGCCGCATCTCGACCATCTGCGTAAAATGGACGAGCGTGCGGTTCGCGGACCTTTCAAGAAAATCCGCCGAAAAGCGAAGAAAATTCCGTGTTTCTTCCCGAATAGGGAACCACTCGATCCGATCCTCGGATTCCTCGGCGAGTTCAAGCATGAACCGCTGCCGCATCGATCCGACGACCGGTATGGTGGTCTCGATCTCCCAATGGGCGATGCCTTTATTGTCAATGACGACCTTTGCGACGCCCGGCATCAGTGCCGCGAAATTGGTCAGGTCGGCAAAAAACTCCCGAACCCGTTCAAGCGGAGCTTCAAGCTCGATCTGATCGCTGTAACCTGCCTTGATAGTGAACATAAGACCTCACATCAAAAGATACCATTGAAGAGTATCGAGTTAAAAAACTGCCGGGTGGTGGAACGCGTCATGCCTCGGTAGAACGGATCCTCTGCAAAAAGCACAACGCGGCCGGCTCCCATTGATTCGTCCATGATGTACGAGGTCCCTTTGAGCAGACGCTCGGTGTTTCCTTCCCAGACGAAGCCCGAGATGGTCAATGGCCTTGTCGGATTGGCATCAAACACTACGGCATTGGTTCCTTCCTTTGTATAGCGGAAAAAGTAGCCCGTCTGAAGCAAAACCGGGATCTCGTTCTGGCTGACGCCGTAATTCAGGTAGGTCGTCCGGTCAACGGTCGCACGGAACATCGCTCCGGCGAGTGCTTCGGGCACCTTGTTGGCATCGGCCGAGGGCGAAGCAATGGCGGGGAGCGGCTGGCCGACCTCGGGCATTTGGTCATTCGGAGTCGCGGATGGTGTCGGAGAAGGCGAAGCGGAGGCGGCCGGTTTTTCTTCCGGTATCTTGCCCTTTTGCTCGTCTTCATCAGAGCCAACCATCTTGGAAGATGTCAGTCCGACGTCCTTGAGAGTGGCCCAGACGGCCGAACCGCTCATGGTCACGACCGTGCCGCCCTGCTGGGCAAATTGCTTGATGGCATTTACGCCGCCGGTGCCGAGCTCCGCCTGAATCCACCCGGGATTACCGGACGGGATAACAAGGACATTGTAGTTTCGGAGCCCGCCGCGGGCGATGCTGCTGAAAGGCATAGGTGTGAACTTAACGCCGTATTTTTCGAGCGTCCACCAGATGGCTCCGTAAGATTCCTGCGTAATGCCGTCGTCGGCCGCGATCGCGATCTTTGTCTGGCGAAGGGCATTGACATTCTCACCGCCGACACCGGTGTCGCCTTCGTCAAAATAACCGGTGTTGACGGCTGTGACGTTGACGCCCATCTCGCGAGCGTATTGAGCAATGGTGTCGTGGATCGATTCCGGATTTCGCGAAATGCGAATGACGAAGGTGCCGGAAGGATAGTTGCGGCCGCCTGCATTCAGCGGGCGATTTGCAACATTCACACGGTAGCCCTTCTGGAGCAAACGCATCATCATCGCGGCGGTCGTATCGGTCTCGTATGGAACGATATAGGCGATCGCCGCCCGGCCTGAAACGGTTCCGCGGCGGGCATTGTCGAGATAGGCCTGATCGACCATCGAGCTTTGGATCGATGCGGTTTCTTCGGTCCAATGGGCCGTTACGCCAAAGCCGAGCGGGAGCGACCAGGCGGTCACGTCATAAAAGCCATATTGTTCCTTCGGCTGCCCGGGGCCGCGCATCTGGTTGCGGCGGAAGCGTGCCATGTTGTCCTCAACGAACGCCTTGTCCTGCGGCGTATCTGGTTCGAGTATCGCCTTGATCAGGACACGCTGCGGCTGGTCGAGGTCGATAACGTATGAGCCCGCCGGAAACGTACGCCGCGTCGGCCTCGAATTCTTGTCCATGTAGGTATGAGCAGTGTTCGACGTGAACGGTGCGGTGGCGACCTTTACTTCGATGTTCGAGAGCTTAAGTATCTCAACGAGATCGGCGGTCTTTACGCGATCGGCGGCCGGCTCGAGCACGATCCGCTTCATCTTCGCGTTGCCGTGTTCGGCCATGCCGCGTGAGCGGAAATCGTAGAAATCCTTTATACGTTCGACCCGGTTCTTCGCCGTCGTTTCGAGCGTCGTCAGCGAAGCTACGTAGTGCTTTGCGATCGACGAGCGAAAGGTGAGGATGGTGCCATCCTCGCGAGTGTAGTTAAGGCCTTTCGGGCCGCCGCCATCGGTCTCGTAGGTCATACCGGTCGCGCCGTTGAGCGACGGATACATATCCCAATATCCTGGATAGAACGCATCGAAAATGTCGCGGACGTAATAGTCCCATTTGTTGCCGTCAAAGGCGGCGGCATTTGCCCGGCCGTAAACATCAAGCCATTTGTTGTACTGTGGCTGCGGAAGATTGGGGTTGATCGGTAAGGCGACCGGCGGGAAGAAATACTGCTCGGGCTGGCCGTGGAGGTCAACTGCGACCTGCGGGTTCCACTCCATGAACGCCTTTTGCATATTGCGGCTTTCCTTCTGCGTGAAGGCGAGCGTATCTCGGTTCAGATTGAACCGGTAATGATTCACGCGTCCCCATATCGACCAGGGCTCGCGCTTCTCAATAGCGAAGCGGTCGGGGCTGCCGACGTTGACCGAGTTGTACCAGGTGACAAATCGCTCGTGGCCGTCGGGGTTTTCGCCGGCGATGACGACGGTTACGACGTTCTTGAGGACGTCGAGAGTTGCGGGGTCGTTGGAAGCGGCAAGCTGATAGACGACCTGCATCATGGCCTCAAAAGAGGCAGATTCATTGCCGTGGATCGTGTATGCCATCCATGCGATCGCCGGGTTGTTGGCAGCTATCTGGTCGGCCTCGGCCTTTGAGATCTTTCGCGGGTCGGTAAGCCGATTGTTGGCGGCACGTATCTCGTCGAGCCGCTGCATATTTTCGGGAGCCGAGATCGCGATAGCATATTGCATCCGGTGCTCGGGCGTCGTCCCTATCTCGAATATCTTTACGCGGTCGGGCGAGGCCTTGGCGATGGCAAAAATGACCTGCTCCATCTGGCCGTAGGTCGTATGATGTGTGCCGACATCGAAGCGAAGGATCGATTGCGGCCGCGGGACGTTTTCCCGATAAGGCCCGCGGGCATAGAAGTCATATGGTGCTTCGGTCTGCGCTAGTGCGGAGATGCCCGTGATTAGGAGAACGATAACGGCGACGAGGACGAACGATTTTTTCATTACAAGATCTTTGGTACGGACTGAAATTTGGTGGAGCAAAGTACCTTGATATTAAACCGAAAAAGAAGAAACGTAAATTTCGCGGTTTCGGTTTCCGGGCGGTCGAGGAGGGATGCCTTTATGATCGTGCCAGAAAAAACTCCGGCAAAACTTCGCCGTTTGATATGCTGATGGTATGGAAACGCAAAGCGAAGGAAAAAAGGCGGCCCGCTGCCCAAAGTGCGGGGGCTTTAGTCTCCAAAGCGTAACCGACCTCGGCGCCGACGAAAAGCTCATCTTTGACCGCCTGCCGGCATCGGCCAAATACACGAAAAAAGAGCGTGAACAGCATCTCTACTGTCCACGCTGCGGTCATGAATCGCAAAGCCGCTTGACGGGGGCCTGAAGGTCGGAAAGGATAATCCAACTCACCCGAAAAGTTTCGGATCTGTCGGAGGCCTGACCGAAAGAATCCGACTATTTCTCCGGCAAGCGGTTTTTGTTTGCGAAGCCCTTCTTGGTCATCGTCTTGATTATTTCGCTCGCCAGATTGCTCTTCGCTCCATCCGTTTCGCCGCCGAACAGCCCGCCGTAAACGTGGCCATCAACCTTCTGTTCGAATAGAACAGTTCCTGTTTCTGCATCGAGCACCTTAATATCCGCGACAAGCTTCGTTCTTCCTGCCCCAAAGCCGATAAGGTAACGGGCAGCACGACTGCCCTTCGAATACTTCGTAACGGTTCCTACGACCTTTGCTCGGCGGGCAGGGGCAGTTTGCGAAGCCGTATCTGTGGCGAGAAAGACCTGTTCGAATCGACGAGATTTGTTGAAGTGGACCACCATGAAGCTCATCAGCTCGGTGAGATCGGTTTCGGGAAATTCGACACCTTCGGCGATCTCAAATCGTTCGATTTCGACGATCTGATATGGCCCCGGGGTTCCTTGTCCGAGCGCCGATGCGGGCAGAGCGAATGCGAATGCGATAAAAATGTAAATTGCGTACTTCATTTGATACCTCAATTTTTGGGATTAGACTTCTTCTGTAAACAGACGCACTTAAGGATATAGCACAATTCGCGATCGACTCAACAAAATATTTTTCGTAGTCGGAAGGCCATGCCGAAAAATTGGGCATCTCAACGATTTTCGTGCGGGTTCAGCTTGTCATGATCGAAAGCAGACTTCGCGAAATATGCCGGGCGAGGTTATCGGCGAGGGAACCCCACGAGGTGGTTTCGCCCGCGGCGAGAACGGCGCCGGAACGCCGGTCGAAGATGCGATAGACGTATCGGTGCGTTAGCCACGAGCCCGATACATAGCCGATCTCAACGAACAGGTCCGCCTCTTCCTTGTAGCGGAGAATGGTCAGGTTGAGTCTTGTGAAGTCCTTGTTTTTAAGCAGGGCCTTTTCGAGGTTTTGGCGTGAGGGATGTGCCGAGGACTTTTTGAAAGCGATCGTCCGGGCCATTCGGATGGCCTCTTTCGGGTCGGGAACGGGACGCTCGGTCGGATGTCCCTCGGGTTTCGGCTCGGTCTCCGGCGGAGTGTTTTCGGAGAATGCGGGTTCGGCCGCCTGACGCGGCGGAGTTCCGGGCAAGGCCGAATCAGCACGTTCGAGCATCAGGGCGATGATGTCGTCCGGCACGCCGCCTTCTTTCAGTTCGATCAACGCCTTTGCCGTAACCTCAAAGTTCGTGTCCGAGCGAAGTATCTTCGCCCGGATGATCTCCGGCGAAAGCCCGGCACGTGACATATCGATAACGGCCCGATTCGAAATCACCTCTCCCTGCCCGTGCACAGTAAAGGCCAGCGTCAAGAAGATCGCTAAGATAGTTGACTTTTTGAGAGAGAAGTTTCGCATTTTACTTGTCCTCGCCAACCGCAGTTACCGGAATCCCGGAACGCGTCTCGAATGCCGGGATGAAGAGCTTTCGCTCGGATTTGCTAAGCTTCAGAACGGCGAAGTCGCTGTCGGTGACGACTGTGAACCAGTGGCGGCGATGTTTCGAAAAGCCGAGCGGCAGGGCGATCAGCCAAAGCGGCGGCAAGGCAACGCCGGCGATGCCGAGCCCGAGGCCCGTCTTCCACCGCGGCACTTTGCTAAAGGAATACTCGGCCCGACGGATGTCAGCATACCTGAACACGCGAATGACCGAGCCGTCCTTTCGTGAGAGAACCTCGAGGCCGTCTGAGCCAAAAACAACGCGGACGTCGAAGGAACGCGTCTTCTCGCCGACCTGCTCGATCATCTGAACTTTCTGAAACGAATATTGACTCGCCGGCGTTTGTGCCGGCAGCGGGCCAACGGCAAGAGTAAAAAGAAGAAAAATGACGAGAAAACGAAGCATCGGGATAAGCCTAGATGTTCTGCGGATCCCTTGCGCGTGGCAATGTCACACTTTTTCAAAGTGTCACAATGTGAATGCTTGGGTCGTCTCGGTTGGCCAGTTCGGCCGGTTAGCCAAGAATACGGTCAAAGGCAGCCCGGACAGCGATGCGATGGGCGGTCAGGTGTTCATATAGCTCTGCGGGGCTGCGGAGCCCGAGCCGTCGGACGATGACCTCAAGGGCTTTTTTGTTCGCATGAGGCAAGCGGGTCGTTCGGCCAACGGTCAGGCGAAGTTCGTGGTCGAGCCGCGAGAGAAAATCGTAACCGGCCATTAGCGGTCGGAAAAGTTCTTCGGACAGCGAACCGTGCTCCATCAATTGCCGCAGCGTATGCCCGGTCGAACGGTCGCGGCCTTCGTCCGGTACGTTTTCGCGAAGCTGCAGGAAACGAAGGGCAAAGTAGATGTCGAGCATCCCGCCTTCGCCGTATTTGATGTCGATGTCTCGAGAGGAACGGCGGTCGGCCTTTTCAACTTCGAGCCGGTGACGAATCCGCCGGGTCTCGGCTGCAAGTTCGGCCTGTTCGACCTCGCTCCCGCGCCCGTGAATGATTGTTCGCAAACGCTTCTCGGCCTCGCGGGCAAGCTCGGGATCGCCTCCGACGCCGCGCAGTTTCACAAGGGCGAGCAGCTCCCAGATCGCCGCCCGGTTCGCCAAATATTCCTCAAATGCCGTGGTAGACGTAGCTAGCGGGCCGTCCTTGCCAAATGGGCGAAGCCGGAGATCGACGCGATAAATCGAGCCCTCGCGGGTCATTCCCGAAAGCGCGTTCACAAAGCCCTCGGCAAGCTTGGCCGCCGCGAGGCGAAGATCGGGCCCAACGTCCTCTTCGCCCTCATGGCCATCAGCGGAAAAAACGAGGATCAAGTCGAGATCCGAGTCGAGGTCAAGGCCGCCGCTGCCGAGCTTGCCAAGCCCGAGAACCGCGGGTCGGAAACGGCGGAGCTCACGCGAAAATTTATGGGCCGTCTGCCGTTCGGAGATCTTGAGAGCGGCTGAGATACTCGCCTCGGCAAGAGCGGTCTGGAGCCGTTTTGACTCGGTCATTGAAAGCTCACCGGCGGCGTCAGAGTAAATTATTCGCGTTATCTGCCGATGCCATTCGCGGCGGAGGTCGCCAAGCTGCTTGCCCAACGGGTCGTGCTCAGAAACGGCTGATAGCACAGCCGCGATGATCGTCTCTTCTTCAGGCTGTGTTCCGCTGCCTTCAAGGTCCGATGTGTTTTCCGGCAGTGCAGCCAGTAATTCGGCAAGGCGAGGGAACTCGGAAATCAATTGATCATCTAGATCAGGATCGATCGGTCCGGCCGCTGAAGATGTTGGCGGAGTTTCGATAAATGTCTCTTCCCCGCCGGATTCAGTCGCCGCGGGATTCGAATCGCCAACAGCCTCCAGATCGAAAACTCGCTCGAAGACGTTGTGGACCGCGGCCGTATGATGCTCAAGTGCCGCCTCGAATTCCGAAAGCCCGGCGAACCGCATTTTGCGGGCAAGTAATGTTCGCTTCTCCGGCTCGTTCGGAAGGGTATGGGTCTGGAGGCCATTCTCCATTTGCAGGATGTGCTCGGTCTGCCTCAGGAATGTATATGCCTCGGCAAGAGAGGTCAGCTCGGCATCCACAATGTATCTCCGGTCGCGGAGACGGTCGAGCGTTATCAGCGTGTGCGGCGAGCGTATCCAGCTATCGCGGCCGCCATGGGCGAGCTGAAGTGCCTGTGCGATGAACTCGATCTCGCGGATGCCGCCGCGGCCAAGCTTTACGTCAAATCCGCGTGCGAGGATCTGTTCAAGATCGATCTTCTGTTTTGAAAGCAGGACATTCTGGAGGGCCTCGGCAACGTCCTGATCGGCAGCGAAGACGAATGGCTCGACGCGAGACGAAAAGTCTTTGAAGATGCCGGAATCGCCTGCACTTGAGCGTGACCGGATAAGCACTTGCCGCTCCCACGGTCGAGCAGTTTCCTCGTAGTAACGCACAGTTTCTTCGAGGCTAAGCGCCAGCGGGCCGACGCGGCCGTTCGGACGAAGGCGGAGATCGACGCGATACGCCGAGCCTTCTCCCGATGCCTCGCCTACGAGCTTGATCACGCGTTCAGCGAGCTTTACAAAGTACTCTCGGTTCGTTACCGTCCCCCGCGATCCGCTGCCCGAGGTCATTCCGTCATCGGAATAAATGAAAAGCAGGTCGATGTCAGAGGAATAGTTCAGCTCGCGTGAACCGAGCTTGCCAAGCGAGACAATACAGAACTCGGCCGGCGTTTTCCGGCCGCGGGCATCGGTCGCAAGCGGCTGGCCGAAACGGTTATCCATCTCCTGCCGGGCAAGCCGAAGTGCGTGTTCGAGGATGGCATCGGCGAGCGTCGAGATCTCGTCGGTGATCTCGGCTATGGTTGCAAGCCGGCGAATATCGCGGAGGAATATCCGCATTAGCTCGCGGCGGCGAAAACGGGCAAGCTGGACGTGCGGCTCAATCTGCGAGTTGGTCAGCGAAAAACGGGCGAGCGATTCAAGCATCTCGTCCTTGTCGCGAACAGCGGCTCCCGAACGCCTGCGGCGAAGCCACGCGACGTGCTCCGGGCTCTGCAACAGGGTTTGGGCGATAAGCGGGCTGAAGGATGCAAGTGCAAGAACGTCGGAAAGCACTGCCTCGTCCGCCATCAAGCGGCGATGGTCACGCGGATGAAGTTCCGCGAAACGCTCTAGAAACCGGCCGGCACATGCCGGGTCGGGAAGGTCGGTGATGATGGATTCGAGCTTTATCACGTGCGGAACCGTTTCGGGTCGATGCCGTATTTCTTTATCTTGTAGCCAACGATGCGTTCGGTCGAGCCGAGTGCGTCGGCGGCCCGGACGATGTTCCCGCCGGTCGATTTTAGTGCGTCCTGGATCATATCCCGCTCGAAAGCAGCAACCGCAGCTTCAAGCGAGAGATCCGTGACCGTGTCGGTATTTTCCGCGGTCTGGAGTGTCGGCGGCAAATGGTGGCCGTGGATGACGTTGGTATCGCAGACCAGAACGGCACGCTCGATCGCATTCTCAAGCTCTCGGACGTTCCCGGGGAAATGATATGCCATCAGCATATCGATTGCCGGCGTCGATATTCGACGGATCCGTTTGCCATGCTCGGCCTCGTACTTCTCAAGAAAATGCTCGGCGAGCAAGAGTATGTCCGACCTTCGTTCCCGGAGCGGCGGCAAAAAGATGGTAAAAACGTTCAGCCGATAGTAGATGTCCTCGCGGAATGAACCTTCGGCGATGGCTGCTTCGAGGTCTTTGTTGGTAGCGGCGATCAGGCGGATGTTCGACTTGATCGTCTCGCTCCCGCCGACCCGCTGAAACTCCCGCTCCTGCAGGACACGAAGCAGCTTTACCTGGGTCTGCGGCGGTATCTCGCCGATCTCATCTAGGAAAAGTGTGCCGCCTTCGGCGAGTTCGAAGCGGCCCTTTCTCGCTTTGTCGGCACCGGTGAAGGCACCTTTCTCGTGGCCGAAAAGTTCGGACTCGATCAGGTTCTCGGGCAAGGCACCGCAGTTCACCGCAACGAACGGCCTTTTGCTGCGGAGGCTGTTGTAGTGAATAGCACGGGCGATCATCTCCTTCCCCGTGCCGCTCTCGCCGCGGAGCAGAACGGTCGCGTTCGAACGGGCGACCTGCGTTACCTGCTCGTAGACCTGCCGCATCGCATTGGAGTTGCCGATGATGTGCGAAAAGTCATATCTCTCTTTCAACTCGTGGCGGAGCAGGTCGTTCTCCTCCCGAAGCCGCTTACGCTCGCCTTTGATCGATGCCTCGATCCGATATGCCTGGCCGATCATCGAGGCAATTACCGGAAATGCCTCGCGAAGCGTTTCGCTCGGATGGCCGTCAAATGCCGCTCCAAGCAGGCCAAACGGCCGGCCGGCGATGGCGATTGGGGCGAATAGGAGAGAGAAGTCGGCCCGAAAATCTGTTACATGATCGAGCCCGGCGACATCGCGGATTTGGTCGAAATATTCAATCGCACCGGACCGAGCGATCGCGGGAAGCGGGCCGCGATTTCCGGCGGCATCAAGGCGGCGAAACTCGGCGGCACTTAGCCCCACGGCGTCATTCAGGGTAAGCATCTCGGTCTCTTCTTCAAACTCGAAAAGAAAAAGATGATCGCAACGATCGGCCTCGGAAACGGTTTCAAGGGCCTTGCGGACTCCGCGGCGAACGTCCTGCGACTCTGCGAGACGAGCATTCACCGTGGCGAAAAGCTCGATAACATCAATTGACGTGCGTTCTGAATAAGCCATTACTGACCCCGAGATAATACCAGAGAACCATACGGTATTCGAGGCCGGCAACAAATTTGTTGGTTATGAATTCAAATGCTAACAAGATTGTAGCCCGATAAAAAGTCTACTGTCGTGCGTCAATCGCCAGTGTGCGTTAAAATCAACCCCGAATGACTCAGCGGATCGAAATCGTGGTGCCGACCGAGATCGTGCGAATGCGGCTCGACGAATTTTTGTTTCGTCACTTCGGCGGACTGAGCAAGATGTATCTTCGGAACGTCGTCCGCGATGAAAAGTGCGAGGTGAACGGCCGGAATGAGAATCTCGGCTACAAGCTCCGGTCGGGGGATCTCATCGAGATCGAGCTTGACCTCACCCGCGAGACGGCGATGCAGCCGCAAGAGATGCCGCTCGATATTGTTTATGAGGATTCGGATCTTCTGGTCGTCAACAAAGCCGCCGGAATGCTTGTCCATCCGAATAACCGTGACAAGAACGGCACGTTGCTGAACGCGCTATCGTTCTATCTGAACCGCGAAACTACCTACGGAAACGGTTCCGAGCCGGCGATACGGCCCGGGCTTGTGCACCGGCTCGATAAAGATACCTCAGGGCTGATGGTGATATCGAAGAACACTAATGCTCAGAAGAAGCTGATGAAGAGCTTTAGCCGCAAGTTCGTTCACAAGCGATACCTTGCTTTGGTCGATGGCATCGTGGCTCAAGACGTCGGAGTTATCGATCTCGCCGTCGGCCGGTTCGCGGAGCGAAAAATCTGGGATGTGAAAGAGACCGGGAAGCCGGCCGAGACTCGATATGAGGTGCTCGAACGCCGAAGCGGACGGACACTCCTGAAACTCGAGCCTGTGACCGGTAGGACGAACCAGCTTCGGATCCATTGTGCCGCTATCGGGCACCCGATCACCGGAGACATTCAACGCGGCGGAAGCGAGCACGAGCGGCTCTGTCTTCACGCCGCTGAGTTGGGATTTCGCCATCCGGCGACACGCGAAAACGTTATCTTCTATTCCGAGCCTGAAGGCTTCGCGATGTAGCCCGGGCCGCGGATGGCCTTGCCGGTCATTGTGCCGGTCATTTTCTCACCATTGAAGACAACTCCGCCGCTGACGATGACGCTTGAAAAACCGACGGCGTACTGGTGTGGGTTTTCGAACGTAGCTTTATCGCTAACCGTGTTCTCATCAAATATTACGATATCGGCGACAAAGCCCTCGCGGATCTGCCCGCGGTCGCGGAAGCCAAAGACGTTCGCCGGCAGCGACGTCATCTTGCGGATGGCGTCTTCAAGCGAGACGATCTTTAGTTCGCGGACGTAGCGGCCGAGGACGCGTGCATTGTTGCCATAGCCGCGGGGGTGCGGAACGCCCGAGCCGAATTCGCGGACGCCGCTGTCCGAGGCGATCATCGTGAACGGATCCTGCATGATCGTGCGGACGTCGTCCTCGCTCATCACCTGATAGACCATCTGAGCACCGCCCGCCTCGTACATAGTGAAGATCTGCTCAATCTGTTCATCGAGCGTATCGGAACTCCGAACCGACTTGGTTATCTGTGCGATGTTCTTTCCATTAAATTCGGGATTTGCCCGGTGGCTCGCGACGAACGCGAAAGCGTAGTCCACAAAGCCTCGTTCGGCGAGGCCTTTTTTCATATCGGCCTTGATCTTGGCTCGGGTCTCGGGGTCGGCTAGGCGTTTCTTGCCTTCCTCGCGGCCGCCGGCGATGGCCCAGGTCGGCATTCGGGCATCGAGCGACGTGGAAGAGGCCGGATAGGCGTATTGATCGACGGTCACGTTCAGTCCGCGTTTCCGCGCATCGCGGACGAGGCCGAGCGTCATCGGAGTTTGCCCCCAGAGCGACTTAGCAGAGATCTTGAAGTGCGAGATCTGGACCGGCATATCGGCCTTTTCGCCAATGTTGATCGCTTCCTTGATGGCATCGACAACTCCGGTTCCTTCGTCGCGGATGTGGCTGGCGTAGATGCCGCCGTGCTTTGAAGCGGCCTTTGCAAGCTCGATGACCTCATCGGTCTCAGAATACGTGCCGGGAACATAGATGAGCCCGGTCGCGAGCCCGACCGCACCTTCCTGCATCGCCCGCTCGACCAGTTCGTTCATCTGCTTTTGCTCATCGGCGGTGGGCTTGCGGGCGTCCAGCCCCATTACCTTTGAGCGGACGGAGTTGTGACCGATGAGCGTTGAGATATTGATCGCGAGCGGCTTCTCGTTGATGCGGCCGAGGAACTCACCGACCTCGGTCACGGAGCCGCCGCAGTTTCCCGTCACCAATGTCGTCACGCCCATCCGGATGAAATTCTCGGCCATCGGCTGGTCATAGATGTTCTCGGTATGGGCATGAACATCGATAAAGCCCGGAGCGACGATCTGCCCCTTAGCGTCTATCACGTTGCCGCACGGGTGTTCGAACCTGCCAACACGAGCGATTCGGCCGTTCTTCACCGCGACCGAGCCGCGAAACCAAGGGTTCCCGGTACCATCGACGATCCTCGCGTTGGTTATCACGAAGTCGTACATCGATTCGCATTGTCCGAAAGAAAACGTAGCCGAGGTTAGAAGCAAACCAGCAAGCAAGAGAAAGGTTTTGATCCGCATAATGAAAAAATGCCGTCAAATGCTGAACTAGTCAACATTGACGGCACTTTTTATTCCCATCAGCCGCAGTTATATGGCCTCAGGTGCGGTATCAGGCAAAACCGGGTCGCCGGGCTTGCGATAGGGGTCTTTCAGTTCGACCGGAGCCTTCGACTTGGCTCGCAGACGCATATTCAGGATCTCGACCAATATCGAGAACGCCATTGCGAAGTAGATATAGCCCTTCGGTATCTTCTGGTGGAAGCCTTCGGCAACCAGCATTACGCCGATAAGGATCAAGAACGACAGGGCAAGCATCTTCAGGGTCGGATGGCGGTGGACGAAGTCACCGATCGGCCCGGCGAAGGCCATCATCGCACCGATCGATATAAGCACCGCCAGGATCATGATCCAGATACCGTTCGGCCCGTACTGGTCGCCGATCATACCTACGGCCGTGATGACAGAATCGAGCGAGAAGACAATATCGAGAAGAACGATCTGGATGATAACGCCGGTAAAGCTCGCGTATGACTTTTTGACGGCCGTACCCTCTTCGCCTTCGAGCGAATTGTGGATCTCGTGGGTCGCCTTCGCAATGAGGAAAAGCCCACCCACCAGCAGGACAAGGTCTTTGCCCGAGAAGGTCTGCCCCCAAATGGTGAACAGCGGAGCGACCAGCCCGATGACCCAACTCAAGGAGAAGAGCAGGATAAGGCGCATAACGAACGCGAGACCGAGGCCGATGAATCTCGCCTTTGCCCGCTGCTCGGGCGGGAGTTTTTCGGCAAGGATCGAGATGAAGACCACGTTGTCAATGCCAAGCACGAGCTCAAGCAGGGTAAGTGTGGCAAACGCTATCCAAACATTAGGATCGGCAAGGAGTTCCATACGAGAAAGCTGCTCCGTAAAATAGAAATTGAACTATGAAGTTTTACATTCGACGCGACCCGAAATGCAAGGCTTCAACGCAGGGAATTCAGATTTATCTAATTATTCGGCGATCTTGCACGGAACGGTCGCCGAGCGGTCGGCGGCACGGCGAGCTTCGGCGTTCTGGCTGCGCGATGGTTTTATGATCTCGGTTACGCAGGCAAGACTTGGCGACACCTTTGCGACAATAAGATACGAGGTTGTCTTTGACGCATCCTCCGGGTTTTCGCTGACATTGAACCGAAAGATCAGGGCGAACGGCGCTTTTCCCTTCAAACGCCATTCCGCTTTCGGCCCGACCGCCGAGAACGCTCCGAAATGTTCCCAAAGCCGAAGCTGGTGCTCCTTGCCGCCCGGTGCGATCACATTGATCGACTGCCGCAGGTCGCCCTCGAGCACATGCAGTTTGTAGCCGCCGACGCCGGCACACTCGCCCTTGTAAGAACCGCCGCCCTCCTCATCGAGTTCGAGCGTCTTGCACTTCTGGTCGTCAAGATCGGTGTAGCGGCTCGTGATCTGTGCGGACGCAGCGGTCGCGGCAAAAAGTGCCAGTGCGATAATTGCAGTTATTTTCATAAGAGTCCCATTTGGAAGACGATCCGGCCACCGACGATCGTTGCGACGGCACGGCCAGTGAATTCCCATCCATCGAATGGGCAGTTCCGCGATTTTGAGCGCGATTCGGCGTTGCGATAGGTCCATTTGTGGTCGGGGTCGATGATGGTGATATCAGCGACCGAGTCCGGTGCGAGAGTGCCGCGGCCGGCGAGCTTGAAGATCCGAGCCGGATTGGTCGAACAAAGCTCGACGAGCCTTTCAAGGCCAATGACGCCTTTGTGGACGAGTTCATTGAACGCGAGCCCGACGCCGGTCTCAAGGCCGGTGATGCCCATCGGCGCACGGTCGAACTCGAGTGCCTTTTCGTCGTGGTGATGCGGTGCGTGGTCGGTCGCGATGGCATCGATCGTGCCGTCCTTTATGCCCTCGATAACGGCCTCGAGATGCTCTTCGCTGCGGAGCGGCGGCGCCATCTTATAGTTCGTATCGTAGCCCTCGACCGAGCGGTCGGTAAGCGTGAAATGGTGCGGCGTTACCTCGCAGGTGACGTTGATGCCTTCGTTCTTCGCCCGGCGGACGGCCTCGATCGCTCCTTTGGTGGAAACATGGGCGATGTGAATGTGGGCGCCGGTCTCGCGGGCGAGAATGATGTCGCGAACCGCGTCGATCTCTTCGGCGAGTGCCGGCATTCCCTTAAGCCCGAGCAGGAGCGAGACACGGCCTTCGTGCATCACGCCGCCCGCGGACAGCGATTTGTCCTCGCAGTGGTCGATCACCGGCAGGTCAAAATCCTTTGCATACTGCATTGCCCGCCGCATTATCCCGGCGTTCGGAACGGGCCGGCCATCGTCCGAGACCGCAACCGCACCGGCGGCTTTCATTTCGCCCATCTCGGCGAGTTCGGCACCATCGGAAGACTTTGTAATCGCCCCGATAGGGAAGACGTTGGCCAGGCCCGCGTGCTCGGCCTGCTCGATCATGTAGCGGGTGATGGCGGCGTTGTCGTTGACCGGGTTGGTATTCGGCATCGGGCAAACGGACGTCCAACCGCCGGCCGCCGCCGCCGCACAGCCCGAGGCGATCGTCTCCTTGTGCTCCTGCCCCGGCTCACGCAAATGCACGTGCAGATCGATAAAGCCCGGAGCGACAAGCAGGCCGCTCGCGTCAAAGACCTCCGCACCCTCAGGCACGCCATCCGCGGCCTTTAGCCAAGCAGTAACCTTTCCGTCCTCGATAAGGACGTTCATCCCCGTGTTCTCATTCGCGGCCGGGTCGATAAGATGGCCATTGGAAATCAGTAATCTCATTCGTCGTCTTCAAAAATATTTGCGCCAAAGACATCTGTTACCGGACCGATGCCTGTCAATTTCATCGCAGCATTGAGGTGATTGGGCACATGAGCAACAAATTTATAAACAAATTCGAGGATGTCATCGTTCGACAGATCTTCGACATTTGAATAAACTCTCTGCAATTCCTCAATATCGCCCAACCAATCGGTCATGTGGAAACTGATATGATATGAATTACTTTCGGAGTAGCCGGACTCCTCGAACGCTTTCTGAATGCGTTTTTGAATTTTTGTTTCGTTCTCAGCTATTCCCATAACACAAATACTTACGGTTTCGTGAATTCGTCCTCGCCTTTGTCGGATCACAAAATTCCCGGTGGAAGATCAGTAAACTCATTTGTCAATCAGGAAAGTTTCGGTAGATACTACGTTGCCCTTCTTGTCGATCTTCTCGAGGCTTGAAATGCAAAATGGATAGATATGGTAGCCACAGTGTTCCGTAAAGACCGCAACTTCGCGTTTCGACTCATCGGCGATAAAAAACGCCCATTTGAAGAATGCATTTGAACCGTCTTCGAAGGTTATTCGGAGATCATGCGTGAAGTCCGCCAGTGAAAGTTCACTAAATCTCGAACCGTTACTTCGCAAATATTCCCTTACCTTGTCTTGCCAATGCTCGGGCAAATATTCCAACCACTTCATCTCGGATCACGATCTCCTAAATTACTCCCCTTTGAATTCAGCAATGACCTCTATCAGACCGATTATATTCTCGTTGAACTCCGCGAGTTCTTCCGCCGGGATCCAGTATTCTTCATGCTCGCTGCCGCCGACAACCTTGCGTTCGTATTTGTCGAGAAACGACTTCGCAACCCTGAATCTCGTAACGAAGCCGGCACGGTCGGCGTTAAGTCGTGCATTCCAGTCGCGAGCAATTTGCACCGCATATGCCTCGTTCGTCACCGGATAGAAAATAGGCTGCTCGGGAAGCCGAGGCGGAAACGCCCGAAAACCGCTTCGCTCGATGAACTCTAGCTCCTTTGCACCGACCGGACGGTACAAAGTTACGGTTTCGACGAATGAGGTCTCGCTCATTTTCTGTAAGTGCGCAAAAGTGTTCCTTCAACCTTATTCGAATTTCGACAAACCTCGTCGATGCATGAAGCTTGATTTACGAAGTCCGGGTCAAAGGTGCAGATGACGATCCCTGCATGGTTCGAATCGGCGTTGTGGAGCCGCTTAAAATCGAGCCGATTTATCGTCAGTAGTACGCGTTCCAGCTTTATCGAACGCTTAAGCACCGATTCATCGGGTATCGACTTGTTCGCCCGTCCGTCCTCGAACATTGTGAGGACATCGTGGCCCAGCCGCCGAAGCTCGATGACCGTATCAAGAGGAAAGTTCTCGTCAGCGTAAAACCGCATCAGGCATCCGCTTCGTTCGCCAATACGGCTTTCTCGATCTCCTTACGATGAGCTCTTGCGTAGTTCCACGCGTTGGTCAGGTCCGTTGCCGAAAGTGCCGGGTAGTTTCGCAAAAGCTCAGCCTCAGAGACCCCAAAATCTTTAGCCTGTACAAGCATCCAAACCGGTATTCGTGTATCGCGGATACACGCTGCTCCGCCCATCACAAGCGGGTCTTTTGAGATTCCCTTGTTGTTGCTACCAAGCTCCTTCTCGAGCATGCGATAGATCCGGGACTTATCTCTCCGTGAAAGCCCGCCAATTATTGATTCTGCCTTTGTTAATGCGTCCATACTACCCATAAGATCTCCACAATTGTGATAATACTTTATCACAATGACCGCTCTCAGTTGGCCGAGCCTCCGGTTGCCAGGTAGAGGACGGCCATTCGGACGGCGACGCCGTATTTTACCTGGTCGAGGATCAGCGAGCGGGAGCTGTCGGCAACCTCGGAGGCGATCTCGATGCCGCGGTTCATCGGACCGGGATGAAGCACGATGGCGTCCTTTTTGGCAAGGTCGAGCCGGTCGTTGGTCAATCCATAATGCACGGCATATTCGCGAAGCGTCGGGAAATATGCCGAGTCCTGCCGCTCGCGTTGAATACGGAGGATCATCACGACATCGGCACCCTGGATAGCGTCCTCGACGTGGGGGCAAACTTGAAGAGATCTCTCGTCCCCACCGCCAGCGTCGATAAAAAACTCAAAGTCCTTCGGCACAAGAGTTCCTGGGCCGGCGACGCGGACCTTGGCCCCGAGCTTCGTAAGCAAGTGGATATTTGACCGAGCTACGCGGCTGTGAAGGATATCGCCGACGATGGCGACCTCAAGCCCCTGTATCTTTTTCTTGTGCTCGCGGATGGTCATCGCGTCGAGCAGTGCCTGGGTCGGATGCTCGTTCGCACCGTCGCCGGCGTTGACGACGGCAGCCCGCGAAACCTTCGCTAGCTGGTGCGGAACGCCCGCCGAGCCGTGGCGAACGACGATGCAGTCCGGTTGCATCGCGTCAAGGTTCAACGCCGTATCGACCAGCGTTTCGCCCTTGCTAACACTCGAGGACGAAACGCTAATGTTCACCGCGTCCGCTGAAAGCCTCTTGGCGGCTAGTTCAAATGACGTGCGGGTGCGGGTCGAATTCTCAAAGAAAAGATTGATGACGGTCTTGCCACGTAGGGTCGGCACCTTTTTGATCTCGCGAGCATTTATCTCGCGAAAGTTCTCTGCGGTATCGAGAATGCCTCGAATGTCCGCTTCGGTTAATTCGCGGATACCCAAAAGGTCTCGTCGTCTATAGGGCTTGTCCATCACTCGCTATCGGTAAGCCAGAATAAAGGCTCAAAAAAAGCAAGGCCGCATGCCTTGCTTGTTTCTATTCACTCGGCTTTTCAAAGATGCCGACGCCCTCGACCTCGTCGTACTCCTTGAGCATCACGCGGATTATCTCCGATTGCTTGGTCGGTACGGTCTTTCCGACAAAATCGGCCTGGATCGGCAGTTCACGGTGCTCGCGTCCGCGGTCGATGAGAACGGCAAGCTGCACCTTCCGCGGCCGCCCAAAGTCCATTAGCTGGTCGAGTGCGGCGCGTATTGTCCGGCCCGTGTAGAGCACGTCGTCAACCAGAACGATTATCTTGTCGTCGATGTCTGTATCGAGTTCCGTCCGATTTACGATCGGGCTTGCACCCACGGTCGAAAGATCATCGCGGTAAAGCGTTATGTCGATGATGCCGAAAAGCGGCATCTCGCCCTCGATCTCGGCGATCTTATCCACAATACGTTCCGCGAGCGGCACGCCGCGACGCCGAATGCCGACAATGTAAACGTCCTTCGCGCCCTGATTTTCTTCAACTATTTCAGAGGCGAGCCGCGAGATCGCCCGTTTCATACGGGCAGAGTCCATTATGCGGGATTTTTCTGTCAGGCTTTTTTCGTCGGGCATGCGATGCAAATCGTAGCAGAGCATTGGTCAAAGTTCAATCGTATCGGCCCGCGACGTGCTATTTGCGGCACGGCGTTTTTACTCAAGCCATCGGTCGGCTAATATGGGCGTTTACGCGATGAGCGGAATTTTCGAAAAACTCTTGCGGCCTGCGCTTTTTCGCCTTCCGGCCGAGTCGGCCCATGACCTTGGGATGTGGGTTCTCCGAAAAGGCTTAGCTGATGGCCCCGGAGTTCTTGAATTTCCATCGCTCAAAACACGCATTTTCGACCTTGATTTCGCCAATCCGCTCGGCATTGCGGCCGGATTCGATAAGAACGGTGTCGCCGTGTCGCAGATAGCACGGCTCGGATTTGGATTCGTCGAGGTCGGGACAGTCACTCATAAGCCGCAGCCGGGGAACCCGAAGCCGCGGATGTTCCGGCTTCCGGCGGATAAGGCATTGATCAACCGGCTCGGGTTCAACAATGATGGTGCCGAAGCCGTCGCCCGGCGGTTAGGTCCGGTCGAGCGAACATGCGTGATCGGAGTAAATATAGGTAAGAACAAAGACGTGCCGAACGAGGAGGCTGTCGAGAACTATCTTGCCTCGTTCGACCTTTTGCAGCCCTTGGCCGATTACGTCGCCGTAAATATCTCTTCACCTAATACGCCGAACCTGCGGGATCTGCAAAAAGGCGAAAACCTCGATGAACTGCTCGCGGCCCTTGAAGGCAGAAACGATGAGCTTGGGCCTAAGCCACTCTTGGTGAAGATCGCCCCGGATCTTTCCGATGGGGAGATCGAGGAAGCCGTTGCCGTTTGCCGCGGACGCCGCGTCGCGGGGATCATTGCGACGAACACCACCGTCTCGCGAGACGGAGTTCGGTCGGCGAATTTGGCCTCGATCGGAGCAGGCGGCTTGAGCGGCCGTCCGCTGTTTGAGCGATCGAACGAGGTAATTCGGAAGATATTTCGCTATTCGGACGGCTCGCTTCCGATCATCGGTGTCGGTGGTATTTTCACGGCTGAGGACGCATTTGCGAAGGTCGCGGCCGGTGCGTCGCTGCTGCAGGCCTACACGGGTTTCGTTTATGGCGGGCCTTCATTTGCTTCCGATGTGCTTTACGGGCTTGCAGCGCTATTGGAGCACTATGATATCGGTCATCTTTCTGAAGCGGTCGGCCGCGATGTTTAGAGGCGGCCGATGGTTTGACACCGTTGCGTGTCCCGCTATAATTAAGGGTTTATCCCGTAGTGTGGGTCTTTCATTGGTTCAACTATTGGATCGCTATTTGATTAGATGAAGATCGATGAGTCGATGCTCGGCACAGAGCCGCTTGAAATTCGCGAGGAGATTCCGGCGGATGATCTCGGGCTCGGAGAGGAAGCCGGGCTTACCATTGGAGAGCTTTCGTTCGAGGGTACGGCGTCCAAATTCGACCGCGGGATCCGGATCGCAGGTACGATAACAGGTTCTGTTAACGGGCCGTGTGCACGGTGTTTGGAAGCGTTTGATCGAGAGCTTTCGATATCGTTTCGGTCTGATTTTATTGAAGGCGAATATTTTAACGAGTCCGCAGAGGCCGAGGTCGGCCAAGATGATCTTGACGCGGATGTGCTTCCGGAAGGGCCGATCGATTTAGCAGAGGTTGTGCGCGAACAGATCATTCTCGCGGAACCGGAAAGGCAAGTTTGCGGGCCGGACTGCAAAGGGCTTTGCGGCAGTTGCGGAGCCAACCTGAACCTGGGCGAGTGCGGCTGCCGGGACGAGGCCATCGACCCGAGATGGGAAGCACTGAAGAAATTGAAGAGCGAGATAAAAAATAAGTAGACACTGAGGAAGTTATGCCTAATCCAAAACGACGACATTCAAAATCACGGACACGTCAGCGCCGTGCTCACGACGCCATCGCAACCCCGCAGTTTCAGACCGATAAAGAAACCGGCGAGGCTCGTATGCCGCACCGCATCGACCCGGCGACCGGAATGTACAAAGGGCGTCAGATCATAGATGTCAAAGACTCAGAATAGTCTTTGAAATTTTCAGAATTTTACGTTCTAATTCTTGCCAATGTCTGAAATCAATGCGGGCATTCTCGGGATGGGTCATGCTTATCCGGAAGGTGTTCTAACGAACGCCGACCTGGAAAAGATCGTTGAAACCTCCGACGAATGGATCACCAGCCGAACCGGCATCAAGCAACGTCACAAGGCCAAGGAGAACGAATATACTTCGATGTTCGGGACCGCGGCCGCCAAGCAGGCACTGGAGCGCTCCGGACTTGAACCAACCGACATTGACCTGATCGTCTGCGCGACGACGACTCCGGACCAGATAATGCCCTCGACCGGGGCTTTGATCCAGGCACAGCTTGGAGCGACGAATGCGGCCGGGATGGACATTTTTGCGGCTTGCTCGGGTTTCATCTACGGCCTGACGATGGTCGAATCGATGATCAGGACCGGCCAGATCAAGTACGCGCTGGTGATCGGTGCCGAGGTCCTTACCAAATACGTTGACTACACCGATCGGACGACGTGCGTCATTTTCGGAGATGGTGCTGGAGCTGCGGTCGTCGGCCCGGTCGAAGCTCCGAAGGGAATCCTAGCCACCAAGATCCGTTCGGATGGCCGTTACGAAGAGCAGCTTTATGCTCCGGGCGGCGGCACCAAGCTCGGCACGACCCACGAGACCATCGACAACCGAATGCACTTCTTTAAGATGAAGGGCAACGAACTTTTCAAGGTTGCCGTGCGTTCGATGGCGGACATTTCCGCCGAAATGCTTGAGAAAGCAGGCTACACCGTGGACGACGTGAAGGTTGTGATACCGCACCAGGCAAATCAGCGGATCACCGATGCCGTCGCTTCGCGGCTCGGCGTGCCGGAAGAAAAGGTCTATTCGAACATCGCTGAACACGGAAATACTTCCTCGGCTTCGATACCTATCGCAATGGATGAATGTATCCAGTCGGGCCGGATCAAGGAAGGCGATCTTGTTTTGCTTACCGCGTTCGGCGGCGGAGTCACGTGGGGGGCTTCCGTAATTCGGTTCTAGTCTTCAGTTTGATCAATGGCGAAGGTCGCGTTCATATTTCCGGGGCAGGGGAGCCAAACGGTCGGAATGGGCAAGGACCTGTTCGACAATTTCTCGGCTGCCCGCGAGGTCTTTGAAGAAGCCGACGAGGCACTAGGTTTTTCGCTTTCCGAAATGTGTTTTTCGGGCAGCGAGGAAGACCTTGCGATGACCGCCAACACGCAGCCGGCGATCCTGACTACCTCGGTCGCCGCGTTTCGGTCGATGGAAGCCGAAGGTTTTGCGGCACCGGACTTTGTGGCGGGGCACAGCCTCGGTGAATATTCGGCACTTGTTGCAGCGGGTGTCTTAGGTTTTGCCGATGCTGTTCGAACCGTGCGTAAACGCGGGACGTATATGCAGGAAGCCGTCCCGGTAGGTGTTGGGGCGATGGCCGCGATACTCGGAGCAGATGTCGAAACGGTTGAAGCTGCATGCGAAGACGCTGCCCAAGGCCAGGTCTGCAGCCCGGCAAACATCAACTCGCCATCGCAGATCGTGATCGCCGGCGATGCAGATGCGGTTGACAGAGCTTGTGAGCTCTTGAAGGAACGCGGAGCGAAGCGTGCCGTAAAATTGAATGTTTCGGCCCCGTTCCACTGCTCGCTGATGATGCCGGCCCAAGAAAGATTGGAACAAGACCTTAGGGCTTTGCGATATGCCGGTTTCCGGTTCCCGATAGTGCATAATGTCGATGCGGCGATTAACTCGGATGAAACGCGTGTTTGCGATGCTCTCACGCAGCAGGTTTCCGGTCCGGTAAAATGGCTGCAATCTGTGTGGGAACTGAAAACTCAAGGTGTGGAGACAGTTGTTGAGGTCGGTGCGGGCAAGGTCCTTTCGGGCCTCGTTCGTCAGATCGACCGGGACGTTCGCTGTTTGAACGTTGAGAATTCTGAGAGTTTAAGAAATACTAAGGAAACGCTATAAAAGGAGAAGATATGTCAGAAGTTCAGGATAAGATCAAACAGATCATCGTAGATGAATTGGGTGTGGACGAAGCGGAAGTTACGGAGAACGCCCGCTTTATCGAAGACCTCGGTGCCGACTCGCTCGACCTGGTCGAACTCGTCATGCGTTTTGAAGAAGAGTTTGACATCGAGATCCCGGATGAAGACGCTGAGAAGATCCAGAGCGTCCGGGATGCTTACGCATACGTCGAACAGCACAAGGGCTAGTTATCAGTTGTCGGTGGCCGGTTCTCAGTTCGTTCCGGCCGCCGATGTTTTTTTGTTTGTGCCATATTTCGTGGCGAGGCCGGGCTTTGAAAAAGTTTTGAGGCCGGCACATTGGTCAATAGATCCGGGAAAAGTGCGGGCATTCAGGTCTGACGACTGGCCACTGACCTCTGACCACTGAAGCATATGAAACGTCGAGTTGTAGTAACCGGGGTCGGGCTCGTCACGCCGATCGGCAATGACGTTCCGACCACCTGGAACGGCTTGATGAACGGTGCCAACGGTGCCGACTATATCAAGAAGTTTGACACTGAGAATTTCTCGGTAAAGTTCGCCTGCGAGGTGAAGGACTTCGATCCGCTCAGCTTTCTCGATAAGAAGGAAGCTCGACGGATGGGGGCGTTTACGCATTTCGCCCTTGCTGCCTCGGACGAGGCGATGAAGCACAGCGGGCTGGTAATCGACGAGACGAACGCTGAGATGATCGGAACATATATCAGTTCCGGCATCGGCGACTTCTGGGCGATCGAACGCGAACACGAAAAGCTCTTGAACTCTGGGCCGGACCGCGTTTCGCCGTTCTTTATCGTCTCGGCGATAGTTAACCTCGCGGCCGGAAACGTCTCGATACGGCACGGTGCAAAGGGACCAAACTCGGCGACCGCGACCGCCTGTTCGGCCGGTGCTCATGCGATCGGCGACAGCTTCAGGATAATCGAACGCGGTGACGCGGATGCGATGATCTGCGGTGGTGCGGAAAGTGCGATCACGCCGATGTCCGTCGCCGGTTTTGCCTCGATGCGGGCTCTTTCGACCCGCAACGACGACCCGCGGCGGGCGTCGCGTCCGTTCGATGCTGAACGCGATGGATTCGTCATCGGCGAGGGAGCCGGGATCATGATCCTCGAGGAACTCGAGTTCGCAAAAGCCCGGGGAGCTAACATCATCGCGGAAATCGTCGGCTACGGAATGAGCGGCGATGCCTTCCACGTAACGATGCCTGACGAGACGGGTTCGGGGGCTATCCGCGTAATGCAGAGGGCGATAAAAGACGCCGGCATCTCGCCGGAGCAGATCGGTTATGTGAACGCCCATGGAACCTCTACGCCGTATAACGACAAGTTCGAGTCGCTGGCGATCAAGCAGGTCTTTGGCGAGCACGCAAAGAACGGGCTTGCGGTCAGCTCGACAAAGTCGATGACCGGCCATGCCCTCGGAGCTGCCGGCGGCATCGAGGCGGTTTTCTCGGCCCTCGCGATCAAGGAAGGGAAGCTTCCGCCGACCATCAACTACGAATTCCCGGATCCGGAATGCGATCTCGACTATATTCCGAACGAGGCTCGCGAAACGCAGGTGGAATATGCCCTTTCGAACAGCTTCGGCTTCGGCGGCACGAATGCGTGTTTGATATTTAAGCGTTACGACGGATAGTAATTTACGCGTTCCGGCTCGATTGAGGCCGGGACGCTTTTCTTGTATTATCTGAATGAATACTCATTCAGCATCAAACTTATATGAAGATAATCGTTTTGATGAAACAGGTCGCGAATAAGGACGCTGTCCTTCGCATCGGGCCTGACGAAAAATGGATCAACGAGACGGACATCGCTATGCAGACGAACGAGTCTGACGGTTACGCTCTTGAGGAGGCTCTTCGGCTTAAAGAGGCCAAGGGTGAGGGCGAGGTTGTCGTTTGTACGCTCGGGCCGCAATCGGCAAAGACCGTGATAAAGGACGCTCTCGCACGCGGTGCTGACCGGGCGATTCACGTTGTAGTTGACGATGCGAACAAGCTATCGCCATACCAGATCGCGAAGGCGATCGCCGACGCGATTCGTGACGAGAATCCCGATCTTGTTTTCACCGGCCTGCAGTCTGACGATGCGAGCTATGGCCAGACAGGCGTCGTGCTCGCCGAACTGCTCGGCATCCCGCACGGCACGATCGTTATCGAGGTTGACCGCGGCAGCCTTGGCGAAAGCCTCCGGATCAAGCGTGAGCTCGAAAGCGGCTGGTATCAGTGGTTCAACTACAAGCTTCCGGCCCTGTTCACTATTCAGTCCGGTATCTCGCAGATCCGCTATGCATCGCTAAAGGGCATTATGGCTGCGAAGAAAAAAGAGATCCGCGATGTAACGCCTGCCATCGAGGCCTTTGCGGGCGGACAGGCGATCCAAAAGGTATATATGCCGCTTAAGACAAAACAGACGCAGATGCTCGGCAATGGCGACGCCAAAGCGGGAGCGGTCGAGTTGGTCGAAAAACTCAAGACGGAGGTGCGAGCAATATGATCCTTGTATTTATCGAACACAAAAATTGCGTATTGAACAAGACCTCGCTTGAGGCTATCGCGGCTGCACAGGCCATCGGGAAAGACCTTGGGTTGAAGGCCGCTGCCGTTATTCCGTGCACGGGCGAGTGCCCGCTCGTACAGGAGATCGCAGGTTATGACCTCGAAAAGGTGATCGTTGCAAAGAGTGACAAGCTCGGCACCTATACGCCGGATGCGTACGCAGACGCGTGGGAGCAGGTGATCAAGGCGACGAACCCGCAGTATGTCGTGATGTCGCACACATATCAGGTCCGCGATTTCGCTCCGAAAGTTGCAGCACGCTTAGGCCGCGAACTTGTGGGTGACGTGATCCGTTACAAGGCCGAGGGCGGAAAGCTTGTGCTTACGCGGCGTATCTTCCTCGGCAAGCTCGATGCGGATCTCACGGTCGGCGGCGATGCCCCGTATTTCGTCACGTTCCAGTCAGGTGCCTTTCGCGGAGATAGTGCCGCGAAGGGAAGTGCGGCGGTCGAGACAATCGACGTTAACGTCGGCGACATCCGCATGACCGCCGAAGAGCCGTTCCAGGAAGCAAAAGCATCGGTTGACCTGACAAAATCGGAAGTGATCGTCGCGGTCGGCCGCGGCATCAAGTCGCAGGAGAACCTCGCACTTGCACAGCAGCTTGCTGATGCTCTCGGAGCCGACCTCGCGGCCTCGCGTCCGATCTGCGACAGCGAGTGGTTGCCGATCGATCGCCAGATCGGATCTTCGGGCCAGACCGTTGCCCCGAAGCTTTACGTCGCTCTCGGAATTTCCGGAGCCATCCAGCACATTGTCGGAATGAAGAACTCGGGTACCATCGTCGCCATCAACAAGGACGGTGAGGCCCCGATCTTCGACATTGCCGACTACGGCATCGTCGGTGACCTCTTCGAGGCGGTGCCCGTCCTGATCGAAGAGATCAAGAAGGTAAAAGGCTAGGTTTTCATTTCGTAGAAGTATAAAAGCCTGTCCGCGTGATCGGGCAGGCTTTTTTGATTATCCAGATCGGACCTCACGATCAAAGACTGTTCGGGAAATACTGAGCCGAAAGCGTCGTTGTGTAAATATACAAACCGCCATCAGCCGTAATTACAGATTGGAACGACCTTTGCCCCGCAGCACTAACTGGAACTACCCACGAAACTACAATGACATCGGCTGCGTTGTTAACTGATGCCGTAGTTATCGGTATAAGGTAGCTCGTTTTTTCAACTAACTGTGTCGGCGATCCGGATGTGGTCTCCTCGATCTTCAAATGGCCCCTAATTACCGTCAGGCCACCACTGCTTGAGACCCAGACACTCGCGATGTTGGCAGTAGCAGTCAGGAGCAAGAATCCGGAGGCGGGCACATTTACGTTCAATGTCTCAAGGGTTTGAAACGAGTTGTTTACTGTAATACGGTTGGGACCGAGTCCTCTTGCATCTCTGAAAGTCTGTGCCGCCTTTATCGCAGGCAGGTTTGGGGCTGAAATGGCCGTGGTCGCATTCAAGTTTGCAGTCGTTATCGTGCCGGTCGACGTTATGTTCCCATTCTCACCGTTCAGTGAAATCGAGGAACTTCCTGCTGCGTTCCGGACGTCGAGATAACCGGACCTAGAAGCATCATCACTGGGCCAGATCTCAAGTGAGTTCCTAAGTCTTAATATGCCTAGGTTCCCGCCGCTCCCGGTTACGTTAAGTCCAGGAACGAGGCCTGAATCGTTCCTGATCTGGAGCGATTTGGTGCCGAAGTTGAAACTATTAGTGTTAGTGAAATTATTAATCGAATTCTTGAACGCGACATTGCCGGACAGCCTCGCATCGGAGAGCGTCCCGGCCGAAATATTTGAGGCATCTAGTGATGTTAGCGCCGATCCACTACCGGCGTACACATTGGAAGTGTTCGATAGATTCAAAGCCTGGGAATACGTTCCGGCGAGGCGGGCTGACGGGAGTGTGCCCGTTGATAAATTTCCGGCATTCGTATAAAACGATGACGGTTGATTATTGAGATTGCCGGCGTTGTTCGCGGTCGTGGCTGTATCAGCCGCGTTGGAGTTTGAGGAGCGGATCGCGTAAGGAGTGCTGGTAACCAGTTGCCGTGGTGCAAGAGTAACGTAAGCTCCGCCTCCCGCTGGCCGAACGCGGAGTTCGACGAACCTCGGGGGGCCGGAAAAGGCTCCGGGAAAGTTGAGAACAACACTGAAAGCGCCATTTGTGGCTGAAACGTTCGTCCTGGTCAGCGTACTCCCAATTTGAGCGCCGTTTGCCAGTGCATCAAACAGTGCAAACTCGATGTCGAAACTGCCATTGGCGGGTTGGCCAGAAACAATTAGGTTGCCTTGGTAACTAAAATCACCGGATTGAGCCTGGACAAAAGGGGGCCAAACTAGAATCAAAAGCAAACTTCCAACCAATGTCACGAACCTCAAGAATATTTCCATAGCTTTAACTCCAACCAATTCCAAATAGATGGGAAAAACGGCGGAATTATCACATACTATAACGACCGAAAACAACTCAGAAAAACTCCAACAGTTGCGAAAATGTCGACGTCAAAACTCGCCGTAGCCGGCTTTCATGCGACAAGCCAAAAGTTCATCTTCATGCTCAGAGATGGAAGGAACTTTTTGCGAACCAAAAAAAATCGGAAAAGGCCCGGAGGTTGGTGCCGGGCCTTTTTGTTTTGCTACGGCTTATCGCGGCAGATTCCGGCCGCCGGGTTGGCCGAGCAAAAGAGTTTGGTGAGGGCTTCGATCTGTGCTTGTTGGCGGCGATTGGCTTCGAGAAGAGTATCGATCTGCCGCGATTTGTTTTCCGAATCGGCCTTGAGTCGCACGATCTCGGCCTGCTGTTCATTGACGGCATTTACGAGCACAACGCCGATGCGTTCGTAGTTCACGCCTTGGATCTCGCCGTCTTTGTTGGTCGTTGCAAGAAGCGGTTCGATCGCTGCCACCTCTTCGGCAACAAGGCCGAAATCACGAATTCCGTTGTGCTTCCAGTCAAAATAGACAGGCCGAAGCCGGCGTATCAAACTGAGGCCGGAAGTGTAATCGAAGACGTTCTCCTTATATCGAAGCGAAGACGAACAGGTCGTAATTTCCGACGAACCGCCATCAATACACAAGGGAACAGCAGAAGGAGCACCGAACAAACCGAGCCTGAGTCTGCCATAAACACGTACTGTATCGGACCCGTTCGATCTGCCTAGCGCAATGGTGTTGCTGGTTGTTACTAACGACGAAGCACCGATCGCGGTCGCGAACGAAAGGTTTGAACTTCCGATGTCGGCGGATGAACCGAGGGTTGTGTTGTTGCTTCCTGAGACATTAGAGCTTCCCGAGGTTCTTCCAACGAAGGTATTAGAACTACCAGCCGAGTTTGCAACACCGCTACTTCGTCCGAGAAAAGTATTGTCGTTGCCGCCGACGTTTGCCCGTCCCGCATCCGCTCCGTAGAAAGCATTCGAACTCCCACCGTTAGTATTTTGACCACTCAGATGACCAAAGAATGAATTACTGAAAGTATTTGAGCCGATCGAAGCTCCGGAGAGGTGACCAAATGCACTATTGGAACTGCCCGAGCCAGCGGTGCTTCCTCCAGCTTGATTTCCCACAAATGTGCTATTCGCACCGCTGAGGTGCAAGACGCGACTTCCGTTTAAGTTGAACTGTGTTCCGGCATTTACGGTCGCGGCGGAAAGTGCGGCAATGTTCAGCGAACCGATGACCGCCAGATTGCCCGGTATTCTAACAGTATCCTGACCAGAGCCTCGGCCCAGTGCGATGGTATTGCTCGTCGTGACACCCGATTGAGCACCGATCGCTGTTGCAAATGAAAGATTAGGCCCGATAACATTTGCGTCTTGCCCGATGGTCGTATTGCTGTTACCGGTTTGGTTCTGGGTGCCTGCAAATGAACCGATGAAGGTATTACCGGTGCCAGAGGTATTTCCGCTACCGGCCTCGTTCCCAATGAATACATTCTCGTCGCCGCTTTGATTAGAAGCGCCGCTTGCGAATCCGAAGAACGCATTCCGCCGCCCGAATAGATTTGCAGTTCCGGCCCCGTATCCAACAAATGAATTCTTATCGCCCATGTCGTTGCTCCCGGCAGTGAATCCGAGATACAGACTCTCTTTAACGGAGGCTCCAAGGATTCGGCTGCCGCCGATGTTGAACTGGGTGGTTGCATTTATCGTAGTCGAGGTGATGGGGAACGAGGCCTCAAGTTCACCGGGTATCACCACCTTATCTTGGCCGAGCGGGCGGCCGAGTACTATCGTCTCGCTTTCTGTGACGACGGAATCTGCACCGATCGCGGTCGCATATATTAGTCCATTTGCCGCGACCGACGTGCCCGCACCGATCAGGGTATTTCCGCTCCCGATAGTGTTTGTTGTGCCCGAACCACGTCCGATGAACGTATTCCCACTTCCGCTCGTCGTTTGCAGGCCCGCAGACCATCCAACAAATGTGTTTCCGTCGCTGCCCACACCGCTGTCACGACCGGCGAGATTGCCAAAGAACGAATGGTTGCTGCCCGAATTATTCGAAAGGCCGGCCCGGCTCCCGAAGAACGAATTATTCTCGCCTGTTGTGATCGAGCTTCCGGCAAGACGCCCAAAGAAAGCATTATTCGTCCCCGTCGTGCCAATCAGGCCCGAACCGATTCCGGCGAAGAGGTTATCCGTGCCCGGTGCCCAAAATGCTCGCAAACCATTAAACTGAAAGGACCCGACGGCATTCAGATTTCGAGCACGGCCATCGCCCGTTATGCTGAAATTCGCATTGCTCTGGTCAGTGCTGGTGTTTTGAATATAGCTCGCACTTCCGGCGGTGGGTGTTCGGGCATCGGAGAGTCGCGGGTCGGTCGTTACCACGTATTGATTGGCGGCGACTCCACCGAGATTAAGGGCGTTGGCTGCCGTCGCAGCAGTTGTGGCGTTCGTCGCGTTCGTGGCATTTGCGGCATTCGTCGCATTAACCGCGTTGGTCGCGTTGGTTGCGGTCGTGGCCGTGTCAGCAGCGGCCGCGGACACGCTCCGGACGGCATAAGGCGAGCTTCCGATGCGCTGCCGCGGATCGAGGATCGTGAATCCGCCGCCGCCGGTCTGGCGGACGCGGATCTCAAGGAAGCGTTCGGGCCCCGTGAAGTTTGCTCCGAAGTCCAAAGAGACTGTGAACCTGCCGTCCGTGACCGTGATGTTTGAACGCGTCGCGGTGGCCCCGATCTGCGTGCCGCCCGAAGACGCATCATATAGCAGAAACTCGAAATCAAAAGTTCCGTTCGCTGGCTGAGAACTTAATTGAAGTTCTCCCTGGTAGGTGAACGATGTGGACTGTGCGGCGATCGAGCCGTGAAATAGAAAGACGACGATAACGAGTGAAGGTACGATGCGGCCGATTTTCATAGTGATCTCTCCTTTCATACAGGTGTCGGACGGATGCTTTGTTGCGCAGATTGCCCGATTGTGGACCGCGGGAAGCGAAAAAATCCTTTGATTTTTCGTTAGAAATGCTTAGAATTTGTTAATCCTCTCAGGAAAGCAGCCTATGCAGCGAATCTACGAGTTCGGTGAGTTCACTTTGGATGCCTCGCGCCTAATGCTTATTCGCGGCGGCGATGAGGTGCAGGTTTCGCCAAAGGCCATCGAGTTGCTCGTGCTCTTGGTGGAATCGGGCGACCGTGTCGTTACCCGCACGGAGATTATGGATAGGCTCTGGCAGGATACTTTCGTTGAGGAAGGAAATATAAATTTCCATATCTCGAACCTGCGGCGTGCTCTTGGGCAAAATGGCAAGCCGGAATCGCAATACATCCGAACAGTACCGCGAAAAGGCTACAAGTTCATTGCGGCGGTCATGACAGCGGCGGAAGCGTCAGAGAGAGCCGATGGGCACAAGAACCAGCCGCGTCGTTCGTCCGGCCGCTGGAGACCATTTGCGATCGGCGGAGCTGTGATCGCCGCGACAGCGATCATTCTTGCATCGGTTTTTGCCCTCGGCCTGAGGCAGGAGAGCAGAAATGCCGCGAACTTAAGTTCGGACGTGCCGCGGGAAGCGGTTGCTTTATATACAAAAGGAAAGCGGGTCTGGGAGAGCCGGGTGTTCAATGACCAGGACCCGGCCGAGCTTTTCCGGCAGGCCATATCTATTGCACCGAACTACCTGGATTCACACGTGGCTCTTGCCGATACCTACGCCTTTGACGCAACCCCCGAACGGGCTGAGCAGACGATCGCTAGGGCCAGATCGCTTGGCGGCGAGTCGGCCGACCTGCTTGCGACGCAAGCATTCGTGAAGATGTTCCATTATTGGGACTGGCAAGGGGCGGAGGCCGATTTTGCAAATGCCATTTCGCTCGAAACCGATAATGCCAAGGCACGGCATTGGTATGGCGTGCTGCTTTCGCTGACCGACCGTTTGGACGAGGCACGTGATCAAATGCGAAGGGCACGGGAATTGGCTCCGGACTCATTGATAATTTCCGCGGACCTTGGGCAGTTAGAGTATTTTGCAGGAGATCTCTCTGCCGCGACGGCCGAGTTACAGAATGTTCTTCGCCTTGAACCGCGCTTTGCGATAGCCCGAAGGTATCTTGCCGAGGTTCACGAGGCTCGCGGTAATGAGGCTGAAGCATTCGAAGAAAGGCTGAAGAGCGGGGTCCGGCGGTCGGCCGATATTGCGGAATCAAGGAAGGTGTTCGAACAGGGCGGGCTCCGCTTGCTTTGGGAGCGGTCTATCAATAGCGGCAAATGCAATGCGGATTCGGCGAACCCGTACGATTGTGCCCGTATGTTCGCAAAGTTGGGTGATCGCGAAAGGGCACTCGAGCAGATTGAGATCGCCGTACGAAAGCGGCAATTCCATGCGCCGTTCGCGTTGGTCGATCCGGTATTCGGTCCGTTAAAGGAAAGCGATCGGTTCCGGGCAGTTTCGCAGGCGGTTGAACAGGGGAGTTCGCTCGCTCGGAAATAGAAAAGCGTCGAAGCTAAAAAGGAAAGGGCCCGCACCTTTCGAGCACGAGCCACTTATCTTTTCCTTAAACCCTATCTACGATCAAGAGCAATGTGCCGACAAGATCCTCAAAGGTGTTCCCAATTCCCGTTGTCCAAATGCTAATTTCCGAGCCGGATTTCACAAATTGGCGGTAACCGAGCCGGGAGCCTACCTACAAACTCCCTGTTGTACGTAACGCGTTAAGTAGATAAAGGATAGTCCGAAAAGCGCGAAAAGTCAAGACTTTTTTTCGCTGGCACTCAACTTTTTTAAGTGCCAATTCGGACGGTTACAATTACATCGATGCAGCAATGGCTTCGTCGAAGATCTCCAGAGCGACGTCCGCGTTTTCCTTGGTAAGGATGAGCGGCGGCGACCAGCGGATGGTGCTTGTGCCGCAGCCGAGGATGATCAGGCCGCGTTCGAAGCAGGCCATCTCGATCCGGTCGCGGAGAGCGGCGTCGGGCCTGCGCGATGCTTTATCGGTTACGAACTCGACACCGAGCATCAGTCCCATTCCACGGACGTCGCCAATACACTCATATTTTTCCTTCAGCTTTTCGAGTCCGGCTTTCAGATAATCGCCGACCTCGGCCGAGTTAGCGACCAGGCCGCCTTCGAGGAGTTCGATGGTTTTCAGAGCCGATGCAATGGCGACCGGGTTACCGCCGAAGGTCGAAGCGTGGGCACCCTTGTGCCAATCCATGATGTCCGCCTTCGCGGTGCAAACGCCGATCGGCATTCCCGAGCCGATACCTTTCGCCATGCAGACTATATCGGCCTTTACGCCTTCGTGATGATCAAGGGCGAACATCTTGCCGGTGCGGCCCATGCCGGATTGGACCTCATCAACGATGAGCATGATGCCGTGCTTGTCGCATATCTGGCGGATCGCCTTTACGACCTCGGTCGGAGCGGGAACGTAGCCGCCTTCGCCCTGGACGACCTCAAGCACGATGCCGGCAACCTCTTCGGGCGGCGTCGTTGTGTTAAAAATGCGGTCCTCGATCCAGCTTACTGTGCCCATGCAGCACGAGCCGTCATCGCACTTGCCGAGGTTGAACGGACACTGGTAACAATTCGGATAGGGGACGTGGACGACGTCAAGAGCCTGGCGGGCAAAGCCGAGCCGCTGGGCTTTCTTTGACGAGGTAAGCGAAAGTGCACCGAGCGTACGGCCATGGAACGAACCGAAGAACGAGATGAACTTTTGCCGCTTGGTGTGATACATCGCAAGCTTAAGGGCGGTTTCGATCGCCTCGGCACCGCTGTTTGCAAAGTGCGACTTGGTCGGGCCGTCGATCGGCACGATCTCGTCGAGCTTGCGGCCAAGCTCCGGCATGTGTTTGTAGTAATAGTCCGTGCCGCAGAGGTGGATGAGCTGTGCGGCCTGGTCGCTGATCGCTTTGACGATATCGGGGTGGCAGTGGCCGGTCGAGCAAACGGCGACGCCGGCGTTGCAATCGAGAAAGACGTTTCCGTCCGGGTCTTCGACCCAAACTCCGTAGGCCTTTTCCGCGACGAGCTTGTAATCCGGCCGTGGGTAGCTCGGGGTCACGTATTTTGCGTCGGCTTCGACAATGGCGCGGGCGTTCGGGCCCGGAAGCTCGGTCTTGATGATCGGTCGCTGCAATTCGGTTGAGGGTGTCATTTTCTTCTCCTATTTCGTTGAGCCAAAAGGGGACAGGCGGCAGCGAGCCGCCCGCTGGACGAGACGGGAAGAACTAATCGCCACCGAAAAGTTCAGCACGCTGGCCCATCGGACGGAGCTTTGCTATGCAGCGAGGCGTCATAGGGTTACGAGAAACCTGGATTATATCAGAGGCTTCGTCGGCTGTGAACCCCCGAAATGTGGGGCGATATTTGAACCGCGGGCATCCGAGGCGATATTCTGAACATACATCTTGAAAGGTTTCGATTCAAAAGATATGAAAATGTTCCTCACGCGATTTCCGGCGGTAGCTTTCGCCTCTGCTCTATTCGTTTCCGCCGCGATCGGCCAAACACCGGCCGAGACGCCGAAGCCGGCACCGCCGCCGCTCCCGAAGATAGTTGAGGTCGAGCGGCCGCTCGTACGCTCGGTCGATCCAAAGAAACTCCCGGCACCGTTTCACACCGTCAGTGCCCGAAGGGTTTCCCGGGTGATCCCGCAGCCGGCCAATGCCGAACTGCGTGTGCCGAAAGGCTTTAAGGTGAACGTTTTTGCCGAGGGCGATTTCGTCTATCCGCGATGGATGGCCCTGGCGCCGAACGGAGACGTCTTTGTAACTGATTCGCGCGCAAATCGCATTATCGTACTTCGGGACCGGAACAAGGACGGCGTTGCGGACGAGCGTTGGGTTTGGTCGGACAAACTCGATCAGCCTTTCGGAATGGCGTTTCACAAAGATTGGTTCTACGTGGCGAACACCGACTCGGTCGTGCGATTTAAATATCGCACGGGGCAAACCCAGGCCGAGGGCGAGCCCGAACGATTGGTCGAGCTGACCCGCGGCGGCTACAACCAGCACTGGACGCGGAACATCATCTTTTCGCCCGACGGAACCAAGATGTTCCTTTCGATCGGCTCAGAGACCAACGTCTCAGAGGAGGAAGATCCGCGGCGTGCGGCGATCTCGGTTTATGACCCGGATGGCAAGAATCACCGCATTTACGCCTCGGGCCTCCGGAACCCGATCGGGCTTTCCTGGAACCCAAAGACCGGCGAGCTTTGGACCGCAGTCAATGAACGCGATGGTATGGGCGACGACCTCGTGCCGGACTTTGCGACGTCGGTCAAAGAAGGCGGGTTTTACGGTTGGCCCTATGCCTACATCGGCCCGAACGAGGAACCTCGCCGCAAAGGTGAAGCACCGAAGCTGGTGGGGAAGACCATCGTTCCGGATGTGCTTTTCCGCTCGCATGTAGCCGCACTCGGGATCGAGTTCTATACCGGTACGATGTTTCCCGAGGAATACCGCGGCGATGCCTTTGTCGCCTTTCACGGCTCTTGGAACCGGCAAAAGCTATCGGGTTACAAGGTCGTCCGGATAAAGTTTAACGCGAACGGTAAGCTCGAAGGCAACAGCTACGAGGAATTCGTTTCGGGCTGGCTGCCGGACGAAACATCGAACGAGGTTTGGGGAAGGCCTGTCGGCCTGCTCGTCCACGCGGACGGCTCGCTCCTGATCACCGACGACGGCGCTCGGAAGATCTGGAGAGTGAGCTACTGCGGGAGAAAGTGAAAAAGGTGAAAGAGTGAAAAAGTGAAAAAGTGAAAGAGTGAATGCATCTCATTCGCTCAGACGCTTTTTCACCATTTCACTTTCTCACCTTTGCACCTTAAAAAGCCGGTTCCTCGTAAATCCCGTAAACATCACGGAGAGCAACGCAGATCTCTTCAACTGTTGCGTAGGCGGCGACGGCTTCGATGATCGCGGGCATAGTGTTTTCGTTGTCGCGGGCGGCAAGTTTTAATTTATCGAGCGATGCTGCGACGGCGCCGTTGTCGCGGGTTGCCTTTACGTGTGCAAGGCGTTCGAGCTGATGGTCGCGGACTGCTTCGTCGATCTGGAGGATGTTGACCTTTGAGGGCTCTTCGTCCATCACATATTTATTGACGCCGACGATCACCTGTTCGTTGCGTTCGACGGCCTTTTGATATTGATAGGCAGATTCCTGGATCTCACGCTGCGGGAACCCGGCCTCGACCGCCTCGACCATCCCGCCGAAGCCATCGATCTTGTCGAAATAATCGAAACAGCCTTCGATCATTTTCTCGGTAAGCGATTCGACGTAGTAGCTGCCCGCGAGCGGATCGACCGTGTTCACAACGCCGGTCTCTTCGGCGATGATCTGCTGCGTGCGGAGAGCTATCAACGCGGCCTCGTCGGTCGGAAGTGCGAGGGCTTCGTCGTATGAATCGGTGTGCAGCGACTGCGTCCCGCCGAGCACGCCGGCAAGCGCCTGAATGGCGACGCGGGCGATGTTATTGAGCGGCTGCTGGACCGTCAAGGAAACGCCCGCCGTCTGCGTATGGAAGCGCATCTGCATCGTCCGCGGATTCCTCGCACCGAAGCGTTCCTTCATCGTCCGTGCCCAAACGACGCGGGCCGCACGGTACTTGGCGATCTCTTCGAAGAAATCGTTGTGGGCGTTAAAGAAGAAAGAGATACGCGGCACGAACTCATCGACGTCCATCCCGCGGTCAACGCCGTACTGAACATACTCGACGCCGTCTCTAAGGGTGAACGCGAGTTCCTGCAGTGCGGTCGCTCCTGCTTCGCGGATGTGATAGCCGCTGACCGAGATCGGGTTGTATTTCGGCACGTGCTTGGTCGTGTACTCAAAGGTATCGATGACCAGCTTCATCGCCGGTTTGATCGGATAGATCCATTCCTTTTGGGCGATGTATTCTTTGAGAATGTCGTTCTGAAGCGTGCCGGAGATCTTCGTAAAATCGGCCTTTTGCTTTTCGGCGACGACCAGATACATCGCAAGGAAGATCGGGGCCGGAGCGTTGATCGTCTGCGAGACGGTAACCTCGTCGAGCGGAATTCCGTCGAAAAGCACTTCAAAATCTGCGAGGCTTGAGACCGCAACGCCGCACTTGCCGACCTCGCCTTCCGAGAGCGGCGAATCCGCGTCGAGGCCCATCAATGCGGGCAGGTCGTAGGCGACCGAAAGGCCAGTCTGGCCGTGCTCCATCAAGTACTTGAACCGAGCGTTGGTATTCTCCGGTGACGAAAACCCGGCAAACTGCCGCATCGTCCAGAGCTTGCCGCGATAGCCGGTCGGGTGGATGCCGCGTTTGTATGGATACTCGCCGGGAAAACCCACGTCGATGCCGTCGCTTTCGGCCGCCGTATAAAGCCGCTCTACCGGCTCAAGCGAAACGCCCTCGAACGAATCCTTTCGCTCGGGCGTTCTCTCAAGCACCTTCGCAAGTGTTTCCTCTACCCAACGCTGCTTCTCAGCCTCGGCGGCCGTCTTCGCTTCTTTGATCTCAGTTGCCATAGCTTATAGATGTATAAAGGGAGATTTTAGCATAGGGAAGCGGGGAGTGAAGAGGGACGAGACGTCAGTCGCTCACTCGAGTTCTGGCACGTGCAGCGAGGAATATTATTATTGCGAGGGCGATGCAGAGGACGGGGATGATCATCATTGCGGATTGCAGGCCGGCTCCGCGGAAGGGTTCGAGTGCGGCGGCGGTTAGTTCGGTGACGCCGCCGGCAAGAGCAGCGTTTCGGGTAAAGTGGTCGCTCATCGCTCCGACCACGTAAGGGCCGAGCGCTCCGCCAAGCAGGTACATTGCCATGAAATAGACGGCCATCGCCGTGCCGCGAAGTTCGCGTGGAGTGATATCAGCGATGGTCGCGTAGGTGATCGAGTAATAAAAGTACATCAGGGCAAAAGCCGAGCCCATCGCAAGCAGAAAGACGGTCGTGTTACCGGCCTCAGCCATGATCGCCGTGTAAAAAAGCGGCACCGAGAGCAGCGTCGCGGCGGCGACGACGATCAGCCCGCCATTCGTTCGCCAACGCTTCGCGAGGTCGCCGGCGATGCCGCCGAGGATCAGCCCCGGAAGCGTAAAGATGCCGTTGACGAGCATCGCGATGATGTTCGCGTCGCGGATGTCGAGGTCGTGGAACCGCATCAAGTACGGCGTCATGAATGAGCTAAGAGCATAGAGGCTGAAGTTATGGACCGCTCCCGAAAGGATCAGCCAAAACATCGTCTGCGACGAGATTACGTGGCGGAAGGGCTCCCACGAAAAGCTCGTCGTCGAAGCAACGGTCGGTGCCTCGCTGCGGAGCGGTTCGCGAATGAAGAGTGCCGCCGCCGCGAGCAGCAGCCCCGGAAATCCCGCGACGAAGAACGCCGTCCGCCAGCCGTATTCCTGGGCCACCCAGCCGCTTACGGCAAAGCTCAGGGCAATGCCGACCGGCAAGCCGAGCATGAAGATGCTCATCGCACGGGCGCGTTTGTCCTCGGGGAAAAGGTCGCTGATCAATGACGTCGCCGCCGGTGCACATGATGCCTCGCCGACTCCGACGCCGAGCCGGAGCAGGAAGATCTGGGTGAAGTTTCGGGCAAAGCCGGAGGCGAAGGTGAGCACGCTCCAGACAAAAACGCCCGCCGCGAGGATGCGTTTCCGCGGGACGCGATCCGCGAGCCTTCCGAAAGGGATTCCGACAAAAGCATAGAGCAGCGTAAAGGCCGTGCTGAGCAACCCGAGCGATGTGTCGCTCAGTTCAAACTCCCTGCGAATCGGTTCGCCGACGGCGCCGATGATCAGCCGGTCAAAGAAATTGACCGTGTTGATAAGGAAAAGGATCAGCAATGCGTACCACGCACCGCGGACGGGAAATCGCTTGTCGTTCGTCATTCGCAGGGTCGCCGGCCGGTCTCACTCCTTTGCAAACCGCAGCCGGCGGGCATAGAATCTTTTGCGTGTTAAAGACTTTTTCTTGCAAGATTGTAGCACTTATATCTTTCGCATCAATCGCACTGTTTGCGGGCTGCGGCGGCGGCCCCGAAACTGCAAATAATTCCGCACCGGTCTCGCCGCGTGAGGTCAATGAAAAGAACACGCCGCAGGTCAACGAAAAGCCCGAAGAGCTTGGAATGCTTATCAAGGTGCCGTTCGTGCCGGCCGAGGTCGTCTTTGTTGAGCAGGCCGCGGCTGCCGAGCCCGGCCGTTCGCCGGGGCCGAACGACAAGAAGCTTCGTGCGGTGATCCTTTATGAAAAGGAAGATGCCGAATTGCTTGCGGCGGAGGCGGCAAAGCTCGCCGAGCCGACGGCCGTTGAGATCGATGCCGACACGTGGTTTCCCGCGGAGCTTGTCTCGCAGAGCGAATTGAACGAAGGCCAGAAGCTCAAGGGCAAGGCGTACCCGGCGGACATGCTTTTTCAGGCGCCGTATCTTGCCGGGACGCTCGTCCGGATCGACGAAACGAATTACTTCGTCGTCGAGATGTACACGCGTTAGCCTTCGTAGCGTTTGAGCTTTCGGTAGAGCGTCGAGAGGTCTATCCCGAGTGCCGCGGCCGCGGCCGATTTATCCTGCCCGAGCGTTACCAGTGTTTGCAGAATATGATCGCGTTCGACCTCGTCGAGCGTTTTGATGCCGCCCATTTCCGTTCCGCTGAAGCTCTTTGAGACGGCGGGCGGAAGGTCGGCGAGCGTGATCTCCGCATCGCTGAGGATGAACGCCCGCTCGATGAGGTTCTCGAGCTCGCGGATGTTTCCCGGCCAATCGTATTCGGTGAGGGCGCTGAGGGATTCATCGGTTACGGCCTTTCGCGGGCTGTTCTGTTTGGCGGCGGACCTTGCGGCAAAGTGTTTCGCGAGTGCGGCGATGTCCTCGCGGCGTTCGCGGAGCGGCGGGACGACGATCTCGATGACGTTGAGCCGATAGAAAAGATCCTCGCGGAAGCGGCCTTCGCGGACCTCGGACTCGAGGTCCTTGTGCGTGGCGGCGACGATGCGGGCATCGAAGCTGACGGCGTCCGCGGCACCGACCGGCGTCACCTCGTGTTCCTGCACGGCACGCAGCAGCTTTACCTGCAGAGCGGCGGTCATCTCGCCGACCTCATCGAGAAAAACGGTGCCGCCCTCGGCCGAGCGGAAGAAGCCCTTCTTATCGCCGACCGCTCCGGTGAACGCCCCGCGGACGTGGCCGAAGAGTTCGCTTTCGAGCAGGGAATCGGGCAACGCGCCGCAGTTGACGGCGAGAAACGGCCGGTCAGAGCGGCGGCTGTTGAAGTGCAACGCGCGGGCGATGAGTTCCTTTCCGGTGCCGCTTTCGCCGCGGATGAGCACGGTGGAATTCGTATCGGCGACCTTCTGCACCATCTCAAGCACGCCGCGGAAGGCCGGCCCGCTGCCGATCATTTCCGAGAAATTGTACTCGCGATAAAGCTCGCGGCGGAGCGCCCGGTTTTGCCGAAAGAGTTCGTCTTGGGCGATTGCGTTGCGGATGGTCTTGAGGATGTCGTCGTTGAGAAAGGGCTTGGTGATGTAGTCGTAAGCGCCTTTGCGGAGGGCGGCGATGGCCGAATCGACCGACGAGAAGGCCGTCATCACAACGACGAGCGCGTGTTCGTCGATCGCCTTGATGTGGTCGAGCATCGTCAGGCCGTCCATCCCGGCCATCTTGATGTCTGTCACCGTTACGGCGATCTCGTTTTCCGCAAAAACACGCAGCCCCGCCTCGGCAGAGTCCGCCGTAAAAACGCTGTAACCCTCCGCCTCCAAAAGCCGGCGAAGGATATTCCGCATCAGCTCCTCGTCCTCGACGATCAGAATCGAACGCTTCCCCATCACCCCTAGATTCTGCAACCATTCCCCCAAATAAACAACGCCCGGTGAGTCAAAGACTCACCGCTCATCGATGGGCGGAGCCCAAAGATACCCGCAGGTAGCGATGGATTTACGATTGACGATTCACGCGCCATCGACGAAACTGCTATATTTTTGGATATGGTGAAACGCCTTTGTTTCGGTGTGGCGGTGCTTGTGCTGGCGGCGGCGGGGTTTGGGCAGCAGACCAATCCGGTCGAGCGGCAGGTCGCGAATCCGATCACCGACACGCCGAACATCAATCCCGTTTCGGAAGAGCGGAGCGTCGTTGCTCCGAAAAAGAAGCCGAGCTTTGAGCCCGAAGGCGGCGACGGCGAGGTGGTCGTTTATTCGAACCGGCAGACGGTCGAGGGCGAAGAGGGAAAGCGGGTGATCGTCCACGAAGGGAATGTGGACGTGCGGTACGGCATTTACAGGATGCAGGCGGACCGGATCGTTATCTACGAGGGCGAGAACCGGATGGAGGCGACGGGCAGCGTCGTTTTTGACCAGGGCGACGACCAGCGGATCACCGGCTCACGCGGCGTTTGGAACTACCGGACGAAGCTCGGCGTTTTTGAGAACTCGACCGGCTTTACGAATCAGACCAACGACGGCAGCGTCATCTTTTTTACGGCCGATCGCGTCGAGCGCGTTTCGCTCAACGAGGTGGTCGTCACCAAGGGCAAGTTCACCGCCTGCGACGAGGCAGTGCCGACGTGGTCCTTTACGGCGGACGAAGCACGCATCCGGCCGAACGATAAGATCAAGCTAAAGAACGCAAAGTTCAGGCTGAGCGATGTGCCGGTGCTGCCGGTGCCGTTCGCCTCGATACCGATAAAAGAACGCGACCGGGCAAGCGGCTTCCTGACGCCGACCATCGGCTATTCGCGCGACAAGGGCCTGCGGCTCTCCGGCGCGTATTACCAAACGCTCGGGCGAAGCGCGGATGCGACGCTGCGGGCAGATGTTTACACCGGCCGCGGCGTCGGCTACGGGCTCGACGTGAGGACGAGGGCGAACTCGCGTTCGTATTTCAACTTCGGCTTTTACGCCGTCAAGGACCGTATCTTCGGCCCGGCGGAGAGCGCGGAGAATCCGGACCAGGGCGGCACGCTTCTTTATGCCGAGGGCGTGCAGTATTTTCCGAATGGCTTCACGGCCGCGGCGGACGTAAGGCTGACCTCGAACCTCGATTTTCGGCAGGTATTCTCGGACGGCATCCAGCAGATCATCTCGCCGATCGAGGTCTCGCAGGCGTTCGTCAATAAGAGCTGGAACAACTACACGCTCAATTTGCTCGCCCGCTCGCAGGAGATCTCGATTCCGAACGTGCAGATCAAAACGCGAAACCTGCCGAGCGTGAATTTCGAGAAGCGGCCCTCGCAGATATCTTTTCTGAGGCCACTATATTTTTCGTTCAAGACGAGCGTCGAGGGCGTTTCGCGTCGCGAGGAGGCTCGGAACCTCGCCCTCTATCAGCAAACGGCCGGAGGCGACCCGGTGGTCTCGCCGGCGATCGGCCAGCGGCTCGATATATACCCGCAGGTGACGCTGCCGATCAGTACGAAATATATTAACTTCACGGCGACCGCGGCGACGCGGGTCACGTATTACTCGAATTCGTTCAACGATATGCGGCGGGTCGTCGGCCGCGATGTGATCAGGAAACTCGGCGAGTTCGAGTTCGACGTCCGTCCGGTCGCTCTGGCCAGGAACTTCTACGGCAAGAACAACACATTCCGCTTTCGCCACGTCATCGAACCCTTCGCGACCTATCGCTACATCAAGGGCGTCGATAATTTCCGCCGGATCATCCGCTTTGATGCGACGGACACGATCACCGATACGAACGAGATCGAATTTGGCGTGACCAATCGCATCTACACGCGGAAATATGCCGAGGCCGTGACCGGGGACGCTCAGCGGCGGCTGCGCGATGCCGGAGCGGGAGCGAAGGACGCCGAAAGCTCGCAGCCCTACGAGATCGCAAGCCTGACAATTCGCGGGAAGTACTTCTTCGATAAGATGTTCGGCGGTGCGCTGGAGGTCGGGCGGAGAAACCAGATCGCACCGATCACGTCGCTCTCGTTCTACACGTTCGGCGGCGTGCCGCGGCGTTTTTCGCCGATCAATATCGATTTCACGTATCGGCCGCAGCGGACGATCTTTGTCGCGACGCGGGCAGATGTCGGTACCTACGGCGACGGGCTTCGGGCGGTCTCGGCAACGGTCGGCTACGACACGCCGCTCGTCAAATTCTTCCAGACCTTCTACTACACACGAGCAGTTACGCTCGTCCCTTCGCTATCACAGTACGCGAATGAGGCTGGCAAAGAGCCGGGCACGCGACGCGGCTCGCAATGGAGCCCTTCCGTTTTTCTCGGCAACCGGAACAAGGGGCTCTACGGCGGTGCGTCTGTCTTTTTCGATTTCGAGAACCGCCGGGCCACAAAGCTTAGCCCGCTGATCAGCTCGCTTTATACGTTGGGTTATTCAGGCAATTGCTGCGGCGTGGCGGTGCAGTATTTCAACTTCCGCGTTGGTGCGAGGAGCGAGAACCGATTGGTTTTCAGCTTCCGGCTCAACGGTATCGGGGCATTTGGTACCGAGCAGTTCGGACAAGGACTTGCGTTAGCGGTAGCGTGCCGCCCGCGAGGCAAATAGCTCGACCGGAGCAAGCTCATCGGTAAGGATCTGCCCGGCTCGTATCCTTTCGGTATTTATTTTGTTTGCAAGCAATGGCTTGACCTGCGGGGGCGGATCGGCCGGAAGTTCCGGTTCCGCCTTGCGGGCGACGATGATGAGGTTCTGCACTTTTCCTGCCTCCAAATCACCATCGACCTTAAAAACATCAACGAACGGAAACACCGAGCGATAGGTCGCGAGGGTCGAGGCAAGGAAGCCATCGGCGGGGACGTTGAGGGCCGAACCGATGTTAACGATGACAACGCCATCGTCCGCGAGCAGTCGCTCGATCTCGCCTACTGCCTCGACGGTCGTCAAGTGAAACGGCACAGAAAAGAGTGTCCCGAATGCATCGACAAAGACGGCGTCGTAGCTCTTCGCATCGGCCCGGTTGATAAAACGCCGGCCGTCTTCGTGAAAGATGCGAAGCCGCGGATCGGGCCGCAAACGGAAATGCGCTTTTGCGGCTGCGGTCATCGCCGGATCGATCTCAACTACTTCGATCGTCGCAGCGGGATGCTCGCGAAGAAGTTCCTGCGGGAAGGAATACCCCGCACCGCCGATCATGAGCGCCGAACGGTGATTCGGCCGGTAGTGGCGGACGAGCCGGAAGAATTTGGTGTATTCAAGGACAAGCTCGTCGCTATCGATGAATCTTGCCGATTGGATCGCAAAGGGATCAATGACCATCGCCGTCATCGCCTTGCCGGTGCGGCTGTCTTTCGTTTCAATGATACGAATTCGGTTGTACTCGCTGTCGAATTCAACTACCCCAACGGAGCGAAGATACGCGGCCTCAAGTTCGGACCCGCCGACAGCAAAGGCAAAAAGGATAAGTGCGGTGATATTCCTTCGCTCGGCGATGATCGGCGATATCAGAAGCGCAAGACCGAAAAGAGCTCCTGCTATCAGATAAAGCGTACGGGTCGAGCCGACGAACGGTATGAAGAAAAAGCCTGCGGCGAAGGTGCCGAGAATGCTGCCGAGAGTGGAAAGGGCATACAGCCGCCCAACGATTCGGCCCGTGTTTTCAAGTGAGCCGAGCCGAAGCTTTGTTGCATAAGGAATCACGAATCCAAGAGCCACACTGGCCGGAGCGAAAAGCGTAAGCGATGCGAAAAGAGCCAATAACTCGAGCGGCAGCGTCGAGCGGGCGATAGAGCCGAGAAAGACGCTTTTGACCAGGATCGTGAGCGAGACAAGCCCGCCTGCGATAAAGATCGCTGCCGAAAGCACGCGAAGTTGCGGCCGCCGGTCGGCCATCCGCCCGCCGAGCCAATAACCCAAACTCAAAGCTCCTAGAATTACGCCAATAAGGCTTGTCCAGATATAGGTCGAAGAACCGAGGTATGGAGCGACAATGCGGGCACCGACGATCTCGTAAGACATCACGAGTGCTCCGCAGATGAATACTGCGGCCTCGAGCAAAAAAGGCCGAATTGTCGTAGTTTCTGTGTCTTCCGGCATAGGAAAAGCCCCGTTCGGAGAGTTTCGCACACTCCCGGACGGGGCAGAAAACGTGTGACTAACGATCAGCTAGCCGATGCTGTTTTTTTTTCACCGGTGTCGTGAATGAACGTCAGCCAATCCGCACCAAATGGAGCCGGGCGTTCGGCCATGATGACCTTAAAGAACTCTTCTTGCAGCTTGGCGGTGATCTCTCCGCGCTTGCCGGAGCCGACCGTGATACGGTCAACCGAGCGGATCGGCGTGATCTCAGCGGCAGTGCCGGTGAAGAAAAGCTCATCCGCAAGATAAAGTGCGGCACGCTGAATGGTCGTTTCAACTACCTCGATGCCGAGTTCGCGGGCGATCTGGATGACCGAATCACGGGTGATGCCCGGAAGGATCGAAGCTCCGAGCGGAGGCGTGATCAGCTTGCCGCCATTGACGAGGAAAAGATTCTCACCCGAGCCTTCGGAAACGTACCCGCGGTCATCAAGGGCAATGCCTTCGGAGAACCCTCCGAGCAGAGCCTCCATCTTGATGAGCTGCGAATTCATATAATTCGCACCGGCTTTGGCCATTGCCGGCATTGAATTTGAGGTGATCCGGGTCCAGCTTGAGACACAAACGTCGATGCCGTTCTCTAAGGCCTCCTCGCCGAGATACTTGCCCCATTGCCAGGCCGCAATGTAGGTATCGACCGGATTCGGGAACGGGTTTACGCCAAATGCGGGCTTCGCTTCATCAAGGCTCCGGAAGATGACCGGACGAATATAGCATTCATCAAGTTCGCTGGTTCGGATGAGCTCGGTCGTGGCGTCGCAAAGCTCCTGCCGGCTGAAGTTCTGATCCATCCGGTAGATCTTGGCCGAATTGAGCAGCCGCTGCATATGCTCCGTAAGGCGAAATACCGCAGAGCCCTTGGTAGTGTTGTAGCAACGAATGCCTTCAAAAACACTCGAGCCGTAATGCACCACGTGAGACATTACGTGGATACGGGCATCGTCCCAATCGATCAGTTCACCGTTCTTCCAAACTTTTCCTGCGATCTTCATTGTAGCTACGTCTTTTCCTGCCATGTATAAAAAATTGCTCCTATATCGGTATGAATTTTGGGTGGCACAAGGCCGCGAACTTGCGGACGATCTGTGAGGCTCGAAAGGTTCGGCCGCGAAACTTAAGTTTAATTTATCGCCCTGCGAATGGCAAACATCACAAAAAGTTATCGGACGATAACTCCGTTTTATCACCGCTTAGATAAGGGCGGATTAATACGAAAAGGGCCACCTGGTGAGGGTAGCCCTTCCGAGTGTTTTCACGACGCGGAACGTCAATAGAAACTTATCCGCGGTGCGGTGTCTGCGAGCCGCGACGAGAAGATGTTGCCTCCGACGTCGGCCTCTATGGTGAATGGCTGTTCACCGGTTCCGGCTAGGCCTGCCGGAACCGTGAACTCGACCTCCTGCACCCCTGGTTCGACCGGCCTCGCATTGCTCAAAATATTCGAGCCGAGAACGACAAAGCTTCCCAGCCGCAAATTTATCGCATTAGCTGAGACACCAAACATGCCGGTTACCCGAACGCGGAAACGCGATGCGACCAACTTGCCGCCGCGGAGTTGAACAGTACGGACGCCGAATGGCTCAAATGTTGGCACACGGTTGGTGACGTTGCGAACCTGAGCACGGCCGCCCGGGCCAATATTATCAAAGGCGAAGACATCGGGCCGCGTCGGAACGATCGTTACCTTGCCGCGGAAGAGCACTCCGTTATTATTAACCACGATCGGATACTCTGTGCCGGCGACAACAGCCGCGAGTCCACGGGGAACGACAAAGAGGATCTGCCGTTGACTGACTGACTTGATACCCGCCGACGCTCCACCGATCGTAACCGTAACACCGCTGAGCTCCATCGGAAGCTGCGGGCTTCGCAGCAGGGAACCGACGGCCGTTCTGGCCACGACTGGCTGATCGATCGCGGCGTTGTAATCCAAATACGCGAGCATTCCCGGCGCAATGCCGACTACTGCCGGGGGCGAAACTGGTGTCGGGCTCGGCGTAGGCGTCGGGCTACCGGTTGGGCTCGGACTCGGCGTTGGAGTGGGCGTCGGTGTCGGAGTTGGCGTCGGCGTCGGCGTCGGTGTCGCTGTCGGGCTCGGAAGCGGCGTCGGAGTTACCGATCGGCGAGATGCACCGGTCGCAAAGCTGATGGTCGCAACGGTCGTGTTGTTAACCGCCGGCAAGTAAAGGTAATAAACCTCAGACCCTGCGTCCGGATTCCCCGTTCCCAACTCGGTCAATGCGAGATTGAACGCAATGCGGTCCGAGGTATTGCTCGGGAACGGCTGGGTCGAGGCGAGGAACGACTGCGAAAGAGGGAACAGGCTCAAACGCGTGAAAGTCGCATTGTTCGCCGGAACGTTTATCGGGTACCGATAGATCTGCACCGGCCGGTCGTCGATCGGGTTCAAACCATCGTTCTCGTTTGTCGGGATGGTACCGTTCGGAGCGATATTCATCCTCGTCTGCAAAACCAGGGTTTGTGCCACGCCGCCGCCATCGTAATCAGAGAATCCGACGTAGCGCTGTACGTCTCCGCCAAATGCTTCGCTGTCGGCCGTGCTTCGCGGTAGGATACGGCGGAAACTATTGGTCGATACGTTGTACAGAAAGGTGGCGAAAGCAGTCTGGTTCGTTCCGCTGTGCTCGTTAGCAAGATCGGCGTACGAATCAAATGCCACAAAATTCCCGTCTCGGCTCATACGCCGCCCTAGATCGAGCACGTTCACAACGTCGCCGGGATTTGTCGGCGTCGTCGTGGTGACTTGCCGCTTGAGCGTCCCGGGCCCGCCCGACGGGGCGAGGTCGGAGATAAAGATCTCCTCGTTCCTGCTTGTTGACGGATTTGTTCCACCCGTCATTCCAATGATCGGGTTGTCGCCGGTACTAGCAAAAACAACGCGCGAGCCGTCCCCGGAGATCGTGACATTTTTGCTGTAGATCGGATCGAATATCGGCCCCCGCGGCGTCTCGGTTATTTGGCAAAGGGTACCTCCATTACCGGGCACGCAAACCGAACTCCCGAATTTGTCACCGCCGGCATTTGCTTTGCCGCCTCCTGAGCGTTCAAAGGTAAACACCTCGTCGTTATCGTTGTCCGGAAAACTATTGCGCCCCGCAATAAGGTCTCGTGTTGAAATGAATGCGATCACCGATCCGTCGTCGCTAATGCTAACGTCATGGTTATCGTCGGCGACGAACGCACCGGTCGTGGTCGTTCCAGGAACCGGAAGGCGGCTCGGCGGGGTATTCGTCACGCGAGTGAAACTGCCCGTGGAAAGATCGACGAAAGGGATCTCGTCTCCCGTCCGAAGGTCCGCCGGAGCGTACGCCGGGATCTCATATAGCCAGATCTCAAGGTTGCCGTCCTCCTGAAGCGGATTGAATGGAGGCGTTGGCGTTGGGCTCGGAGTCGGAGTTGGGGTCGGGGTCGGAGACGGCGTCGGAGTGGGCGTCGGGGTCGGGGTCGTGTAAATGTTCCCGTCAAAGTCGCCAGGATTGGTCGAGTCCGGCGTGGCCGGGGTCGAGGTCGTCGCATTAGAACCGAATGCGATCCAACGTCCATCATTGCTGATCACCGGGCGGATGTTCGCGATCTCGACGCGGACATTATCAAATGTCGCGGGTTGGTTCGTGTTGAAGAGCACACTCTTCGTGTTCGTGATCTGGAATATCTGCCGCTGGGCATAATCGTAGAGGAAGATCTCGCGATTACCGTCGGCATTTCGCGGGTTTACCGTCGCCAGGTCGCCATTCGATTCGAAAACGATGAAACGGCCATTGCCGCTGATCCCGCCAGCGTACGATTGCGCGAACGAATCGGTGAATTGGCCGATGACCGAATCGACCTGGCCCGAGATGACGGAATAAAAGGCAAAAAATGAGAGGCTTAAAATGCCAAAAATGACGCGAAGTTTCACTAACTCCTCCAACGGGCGGCGTTCCGCCTAAACAAAGTAAATAAACGCAATTCGAAAACCGATAAACAAACTTCACATTTTAGGCTCTGGGCGTTCATTCTGCAAGCAGATGAGAACCTGTGAGCCGTTAGTAAATGTCGTAAAACGGGTTTTCGATGCTTAAAGTGCTGCTTTAGGTTGTAATTCCAAATACTCGCAGGTTGAATTACTATCTATGTGCCGCACTGCGGCGATCCTTTTATGGCCGAATATGCTCGAAAGTTCATGATAGTTGCCGGCGAAACGTCGGGCGATCGTCACGCCGCCCGCCTCGTGGAGGAGCTCCGCGAGCTTTTTCCGGAAGCAGAATTTTTCGGGGCAGCCGGTCCAAAGATGCGAGAGGCGGGCGTTCGCGATGTTGTCCGTTCGGACGATCTTTCTATCGTTGGCCTGATCGAGATCGCAAAGGCACTTCCGATGTTCCTTCGAGCCCGGAAGGATCTGCTCGAGGCAGCACGTTCGGAGGAACCGGATGTCGCGATCCTCGTCGATTTTCCCGACTTCAACTTAAAACTCGCCAAGTCTCTGAAAAAGCAGGGTATTCGCGTCGTTTATTACGTCTCGCCGCAGATCTGGGCGTGGAGGGCATACCGGATAGGGTCAATACGGCATTATGTAGATCTGCTTTTGACCATCCTGCCGTTCGAGAAAGGCTGGTACGCCGAACGCGGCATTGACCACGTCGAGTACGTAGGCAATCCGCTCGCCCGCGAGGTGCATGCGACCGAAGAGAGGCCCGACTTCTGCCGCCGCAACGGCCTCGACCCGGGGCGGCCTATAGTTGCACTTCTGCCGGGAAGTCGGCACAAAGAGATCGTACGGATACTGCCAGAACTCTTGAGGACAGCGGCGCGAATGTTGAGGGAGAATGGCGAGACCCAGTTCGTTATTGCCTTCGCGTTCGAACGGCATCGAAGCGAACTTGAAACCGCATTAGGACTGCTCGATGAGAACGAACGTGCTGTGCTGAAAGATATTCGTTCGGTTTTCGGCGATACCTACAATGCACTCAATGCCGCTGATGTAGCGGCAGTGACAAGCGGCACGGCAACACTTGAAACGGGAATTATCGGAACTCCGATGGCGATCGTTTACAAGTCGTCGGCGATAAATTACAAGCTGCTGCGGCCGCTCATCCGGGTCGAGCATTTTGGGTTGATCAACCTGATCGCAGAGCGACGGATCGCCGCCGAGTTGATCCAGGATGACTTTACTCCTGAAAGCCTTTCGGCGGAGCTTTTCCGGTTGCTTTCTCCGGTGGTCAATGAAAAAGTGCGGAAGGATTTAAACGCTGCGGCTGACAAACTTGGCCACGGCGGAGCTGCCAAGCGTGCCGCCGCGGCCATTCAAAAACTTCTCAATAAAAATAACTGATCACGGCTTGCCTTGGAGCTCGGCGACCTTTTTCTCGTCGGCTTCCGCCAATTGGATCTTATTCTGCTCCCGATACATCCGCGAACGGGCGACGTAGGCGTTAACGAGTTTCGGGTTCGTCTCGATAGCCTTAGTCAGGTCGGCGATCGCGCCCGCATCATCACTCAACATGTAGTTCGTTATCGCACGGTTCAGGTAGCAGTCCGCGAGCATCATCTTATTCACCGGGTTCGAATCGATGTACTTTGTGTAATCGACCTTCGCCATCTGGAAGTCCTGCTTCTGCGAGTAATAGACCCCACGATTGTAATACGCGGTCGAGTCGGCCGGGTTAAGTTCGATGACCTTGGAAAGATCTTCGATCGCTTTCGCAAAGTCCTGCTTCGTCCCGTTGGCTATACCGCGGCCTTCGTAGGCGGCAACATAGGCCGGATCCAAAGAAATGGCTTTCGTATAGTCAGCGATAGCTTCATCGAACCGCTTCAGGTCATTGAAGAGATTGCCGCGATTCGTGAAGAACCGTGCACTTGCCGGGTTCAGCTCGATCGCCTTAGCGTAATCGGCAAGCGATGCGTCGTTTTTCCCGAGTTTGTGGTTCGCGATGGCCCGATTGTTGTAGCCATCGGCGAGGTTCGCTTGTCCGGTCATCTTCGCACCGAGGTAGTTGTCGTAGGCCGCAACGGCCTCCTTGAACTGGCCCTTGAGCTGATGGGCAAGTCCGAGATTGTAGTGGTTCTCGGCGTCTTTTGGTTTATCTTTGACGGCCTTTGAGTAGAGCTTTATCTGGCAGTCGTAATCGGTATCGGCACAGGGTTGGGCCGGTGCCTGAGGTGTTTGGCCAATTGCCGTCGCGGCAAGGATTGTGAGGGCCGCCGTAATCAAAATTGATCTCATTGATCTTCGTTTCCTTCCTTTATTTTCTCGAGTGCCTTTTTGAGGTCCCGTACTTCTTTCTTGAGCCTTTCAAGGCCCTTTACGTGGGCGTTTTGTCTTTTATACTCGTCAAGCGGCTGGATGGGCGTGCCCCACCAGACACCCGGCCGAACTATCTTTCCCGGGAGAATTCCGGCTTGTGAGCCGATCACCGCACCGCTTTGCACGCGGACGTGGTCGCCGAAGCCGACCTGGCCGCCAATGACGCAATCGTCCTCGATCGTAACGCTGCCGGAGATACCGGTTTGGGCGGCGATGACGCATCGCTTGCCGATCTGGACATTATGGCCGACCTGTACCAGGTTATCGATCTTAGTACCTGCTCCAATCCGTGTCTCACCAAGAGCACCGCGGTCGATGCAGGTATTCGGCCCGATCTCAACATCGTTTTCGATCACGACCGTCCCGATCTGCGGGAACTTCTGATATTCGCCGCTTTCGCCGCGTACGTATCCGAAGCCATCGGCTCCTACCACGACGCCGGCATGGAGTATCACACGATCGCCAAGCGTTGAGCCGTCTTCGACGAAAACGTTCGGATGGAGCACGCAATCATCTCCGATAGCGACGCCGTCACCGACCTTGGCCCCTGCCCGAAGTTGTGTGCCGCTACCGATCGTACTCCGCTCGCCGACGCAGCAAAACGCTCCGACAAAAACGTTCTCACCGATCTTCGCATCCGGAGCGATGACCGCGCTTGGATGTATCTCGGCTTTGCGTCGCGTGGGCGGGTGCAGCCGGGCGGCGACGCTGGCAAATGCCAGTTTCGGGTTACGGACTGCAATAACGCTTTCGGCACCTGAAACATCCTCAAAACCCTCGCCAACGATGACACAGCCGGCAGTAGTTTCAAGCTCACCGGGATCGCCCTGTATAAAAGCGATCTGGCCGGTGCCGGCAGCTGAAATGTCAGCAGCCGAAGTGATCTCCGCCTCGCCGTTGCCAAAAAGACGGCCGCCGATGAATTCCGCGATCTCACGTGCTCTCATCGGTTCAAAAATAGCTGTTTTTGCAGGATTTGTCAGGCGGCTCGCTCCGCAATATCGATAGCAGACTGCAGAAAGAACTCGATGCCCTGAATATCTACCAAACCTTCCGATTCCATCCGCCGAAGGACGGCCGCAGATTCGCTGTCGAGAAAGGAAAGATCTGCAAGGTCTATCGTCACATCACTTTCGCCGGAAGAACGAGCTTCGCGAACCAGCTTTTCCAGAAGATTTGCATCCTCAAGATACATATCGCCCTCAACACGGTAGTAAACGCGTCCGTCGGATTCGATCTGGTTTATCTGGGTCGGCATTGTTGAGCGTTAGATGCACATTCTACGCTAAAGTTCGCAAAATGTTGCAAGGGGCGAGAGCATTTTCGGAACTTTAGTCGGTCCGGCTTTCTAAGCTGTTATTCCGCGGGCCGCGAGCCGGGCGGGTCGCGAAAAAGACGCCGCCGAAGACAAGCACCGCAGCAACGATGAATTTTAGGTCGATCATCTCGCTCAAAAAGAGCACGGCAAGCAAAAAGCCGATCAACGGCTGCAGATAGATATAAACGGCAACAACCGAAGGGTCGACTTTTGAGATGGCAAAGGCATTAAGCAAATAAGGGCCGGCCGTCGCAACGACGGCGATGTAAAGCACGAGCCACCAGATCATCGGCTGAATTTCAGCGATATTTACAGACGAGATCGACCATGCGCCGAGCGGAACGCAGACTGCGGCAGCGAAGATAAAGACCCACATCATCGAGCGGAACGCGCCGTTGCGTGTGATGACCTCTTTCGACGTCGCGACGTAGATCCCGTAGGAAAACGAATTGAGGATGATGAGGAAATCGCCGAGCGTGGTCTCGGATGAGAACGATGCGTTTCGCGGATCGATGAGAATTATCACTCCCGCTGCGGCAAGGACGACGCCAAGAGCCTTGGTCCATCGAAGCCGTTCGCTGCCAATCGCGGCGCCGATGACGATCGTGAAGATCGGTATGGTAACGGCCAGAAGGGAAGTGTTCGAGGCCTTTGTCAGCGAAAGCCCGCCGATGAAGAGAAGCTGGTTAAATGTTACGCCGAATAGACTTAGTACTGCCAGCCGGACGTAATCCGACCGCTCCTGAAGCCAAATCCGCTGCCGGTAGAACTGCACCGCGAAGAGTATCAATGCCGTGATGCCAACCCGAAAACCGACGAGCGAAACGGCCGGCAGAACAGCGAGAACTACCTTGCCGATGACCGGCAACGAACCGAAAAAGGCTTGAACGGCAAGAAGAGCTGCGTGCGGGGTAAGGTCGGGTTTGTCGCTCTCGGTTTCCACGTTCGATCGGTTTCGCTCAATCTTAACTTCCCGCTGAAACAAAAAAACCGTACGCGTACTCGGCGTGTTGCCGGCCGCGTACGGACTTCTCCCACTCTGAGAAAACTACAACAGCATCATTGCCGGGGTTTCGAGCATTTGCTTGAAGGTCTGGAGGAACTTCGCTCCGGTTGCCCCGTCAACTACGCGGTGGTCGCAGGACATCGTGACGTGCATCAGGTTGCGGACGGTGACCTCGCCATTGCGAACGACCGGTGTTGGTGTTGACGCTCCAACGGCGATGATCGCGGCCTCGGGCGGATTAATGATCGCCGTGAATTCCTTGATGCCCATCATGCCGAGGTTGCTGATGCTAAAGGTCGCCCCGGTGTATTCCTCGGGCTGGAGCTTTTTCGCCTTTGCCTTGGCGGCAAGGTCTCGGATCTCCGCCGAGATCTCGGAAAGGCCCTTCAAATTTGCACCGCGAACTACAGGCGTTATCAGTCCTTCGTCGATCGCGACGGCCACGCCGATGTCGGCCTGATCGTAAAATCGGATCGACTTGTCCTGATACGAGGCGTTCACAAAGGGATGCTTGAGGAGCGACATCGCCGCGGCCTTGACGATGATGTCGTTAACGCTGATCTTCGCGTCGTCCTCGAGCGAGGCGTTGATCTGCTTGCGGGTCGCAAGGACGTTATCCATTTCGATCTCGACCGTAAGATAGAAGGTCGGGATCGGGCCAATGGATTCCGCAAGCCGCGTCGCGATCACCTGACGCATTTTCGAGGTCGGCTCGTCGCTGTAACCGGCGGCACCGACGATGGTCGATGGCGTAAACCTCTTTGCCCCTGCGGCGGTTTTTGATCCGCCTCCGGCAAGTGCCTCTTCAATGTCGCGTTTGATAATGCGGCCTTGTGGGCCGGACCCGGCGATCGTCCGCAGGTCGATGCCATTATCCGCGGCCATCCGGGCAGCAATTGGCGAGACGATCATTCGGCCGCCGTATGAATTTGAAGCAGGCGTCGCGGCCGGAGCTTCCTTGCGAACTTCCTCGGTGGGTTCAGCCGCTTTCCCGCCGGCCGTGGGCTCCGGCTCCGAAACTGATTTAGGTTTTTCGTCAGCTGCTTTACTTGCGCCGTTCTTTGAAACCTCATCGAGCAGGGCAGAGATGTCCTCGCCCTTCTGGCCAATGATGGCGATCGCCTCGCCGAGTGCGGCCGTGTCGCCCTCGGGCTTGAGGATCTTTAGCAAAGTGCCGCCGGAAAGGGCGGTCATTTCCATCGTCGCCTTGTCCGTATCGACCTCGGCGAGTGTTTCATTCGCCTCAAAAGCATCGCCTTCGTTCTTTACCCAACGGGCGATCTGGCCCTCTTCCATCGTGGGCGAAAGCTTCGGCATTAAGAATTTTTCAGCCATATTTACACTAAATGTAGCAGACTTCCTTCACAGCAGCGATGATCTTATCCACGCTCGGCAAAGCAGCGGCTTCGAGGTTCCTTGCGTACGGCATCGGGGCCTCGACGGTCGAGATACGCTTGATCGGAGCATCGAGGTGGTCGAACGCATGATCCATAACTTGATATGTGATCTCGGCACCGACCGACGCGAATGAATGCGATTCCTCGGCGATGACGAGCCGGTTCGTCTTTTTGATCGAAGAGACAATGGTGTCGATATCGAGGGGCTTGATCGTCCGCGGATCGATCACCTCGACCGAGACATCGAATTCCTGCTGTATCTTCTCCGCCGCTTCGAGTGCCATCGGGACGGTCATTGAGCGAGCGACGATGGTGCAGTCCTTACCCTCGCGTTTGATGTCGGCCACACCAAGCGGAATCGTGAAGTCATCGTCTTCGGGCACTTCGCCTTTCATCCCGTACATCCGCTCCTGTTCCATGAAAATCACAGGATTATCGTCGCGGATTGCGGACTTCAAAAGGCCCTTGGCGTCCGCCGCGGTCGAAGGCATCACGACCTTGAGGCCCGGGAAGTTCGCGTAAAAAGCCTCGAGAGCCTGCGAGTGCTGGGATGAGACCTGAAACGCAGAGCCGTTCGGGCCGCGAAAAACGATCGGCACCTTGAACTCGCCGCCGGACATATAGAGCATCTTGGCGGCGTGGTTGATGATCTGGTCCGAGGCAAGGATCGAGAAGTTGAACGTCATGAACTCGATCACCGGCCGGAGGCCCGCCATCGCCGCACCGACGCCGAGGGCGGCGAAGCCGAGTTCGGTGATCGGCGTATCGACGACGCGCTTGTCGCCAAACTCTTTCCAGAGTCCGCGGGTGACCTTATAGGCGCCGTCATATTCGGCGACCTCTTCGCCCATGATGAAGACGTTCTCGTCTCTGATAATTTCTTCGCGAAGCGCCTGGTTCAAGGCATCGCGGATCGTTAGTAAAGCCATAAAAGTGGTCAGTGGTCAGTGGTCAGTGGTCAGATTCAAGCTTCCTCTTAAGCGAGCGAATCAAGCCATTTATCACACGACCCGTCTCTGCAGACAATTCCAAAAGCTCAAACGTGGACTTTTCGTCCATATAGTTTAGATCCTGCGCAATTAGGATCTGAGTTTCGACTTCCATCAACGAGCCGTATGCTATCGACAAATGTCGAAGAAATTCTTTCGTCGATTCTCGTCCCTGTCCCTCGGCGATATTGGACGGTACGGAAACTGCGGCTCGCTGAATCTGACTTCGAAGTCCGAACGTTTCCTCCCCAGGAAAACCGGCGGCGATTCGATAAACGTGGCGAACCAGTTCCATTGCCTTCTGCCATGCGATCAATTGTCGGTAATGCTGGAGGCTCATATCTACTGACCACTGGCCACCGACCACCGACCACTTTTAAGCGTAGACGTCTGATAAAAGCTCGCTCTCGCTCGGATACGGGCTTTCTTCGGCAAATTCTATCGCCTTTTTCGTAGCCTCGATGGCTTCCTGCCTAATGGCCTCAAAGTCCTTATCGGTGAATACTTTTGCTGTCTTCAGGCTGTCCTGGAAGAGCACGATCGGGTCGCGTTCCTGATACTTTGCGATCTCTTCGCGGGTCCGGTAGTTTCCGGGGTCGGACATCGAGTGGCCCATGTATCGATAGGACCGGACCTCAAGCAGCGTCGGCAGCGACTCCTCTCGAGCTCGCTTTATCGCCCGCAGTGCCGCATCACGGACCGCCATCACGTCCATTCCGTCAACGAACTCGTTCGCCATTTCATAGCTCTCAGCTTTTTTGGCGATATTGCGGGTGCTCATGGCCCGTTCCTGCGAGGTGCCCATTCCGTACTGGTTGTTCTCGCAGATGTAAATTATCGGGAGCTTCCAGAGCTGCGCCATGTTCAGCGATTCGTGAAAAATACCCTGATTGACCGCGGCCTCGCCGAAGAAGCAAAGTGTGACCTGTCCGCTTTCTTTGTACTTCGCGGCATAAGCCATACCGGTCCCGACTCCGATCTGCCCCCCGACGATACCGTGCCCGCCGAAGAATTCATGTTCCTTTGAGAACATGTGCATCGAGCCGCCTTTGCCCTTAACGCATCCGCCTTCCTTTCCGTAAAGCTCGGCCATGACGGCCTCCGGCGCGATGCCTTTGACCATCGCCTGAACATGGTCGCGATAGGAGGTGATGACCATATCGTCCGGGTTCAATGCCATCATCGAACCGATCGCGATCGCTTCCTGCCCGATGTAAAGGTGGCAGAAGCCGCCGATCTTGCCCATCCGATAGACCTCGGCCGCTTTTTCCTCAAAAACACGGCCAAGCACCATCTGGTAAAGCATTTCACGCAGGAGCTTCTTGTCGGTCTTCTTTATCGCCTCGATTTGCGATTTTCGCCGCTTTTGATACTCGGCGTTCATCAATTCGACGACGGCCATGCGGCCGTTGCCGTTCGATTCGGCCTTCGCCGGCTTTTTCGCCGAGGGCTTCGACGGTGACTTTTTTGAACTTGCTGTTGCTGCGGTTCGTGCCAATTGAGCCTCCAATTAACTCTGAAACGGTTATGAATTCGCTAAAAAGCGTAAACCGAAATTATAAGCGACAGCGAATAACAAAGGCAAAGGATGCGGAACAAAGAGACCGCATCGTGGTTTCAGGAATATCTCCCGAAGTATTAAGATTATTGTTGATGATGCGAAATGCACCATTCATAGCGTTCGTTGCGTTCATTCTACTCGTAGGCGGCGTGGCGGCCCAGAATCCGACTCGATGGGTGCTCGATTCGCCTGTCAAGGGAAAGGCGATCAAGGCCGGCGAGGAGTTTGAGGTCAAGGTCAAGGCCGAGGTCGAGCCGGGCTGGTATCTTTATGGGCTTGATCAGCCGGAAGGCGGCCCGATAGCGACGCGCGTCACCCTGCCCGACGGGGTCTCGTATGAGCTTGTCGGACAGGTCGGTTTTCCGCCGCCAAAAACAAAGGAAGACCAAAACTTCATCGTCGACGGCAAGCCGCTGCTCACCAAGTACTACCAGGAATCGGTCGAGTTTACCGCGAAGCTGAAAGCAACGAAGGACATGGCGGCAGACGACGTAGCCATTGATGTTCGCTTTCAGCTTTGTGATGACCGAGTCTGCCTTCCACCACGGACGAAGCGCGTCAGCTTTGCAGGCGAGGCCGATGTCCGCGGCGGTGTGGTCGTCTCGGCAACGCCGGATGTCTCCGAACAGCCGCCTGTAGCGAACACGGTTGCCGCAGAGCCGGCCCAACAAACACCGACCGACCTTTGGCCGTTCATCTGGCTCGCGATCACACTCGGAGCTCTCTCGCTTTTGACGCCGTGCGTTTTTCCGATGATCCCGATCACGGTCTCGTACTTCACGAATCACGCATCAGGCAGCCGGTCCAAAGCAGTTAGGCTTGCGACGATCTATTCGCTTGGGATCATCGCTACATTTACCCTGCTCGGGATGCTGCTGGCGATATTCGTTGGTGCGGCCGGGATAAATCTTTTTGCTGCAAACCCGTGGGTCAATATTCTGATCGCGGCGATCTTTCTTTTCTTTGCCTTCAACCTTTTTGGTGCATATGAGATCACGATCCCGAACGGCATTCTCACAAAGCTCGATAGCCTCACCCGTTCGACCGAAGGCGAGGGAAGCGGCATAATCGGCGCTTTGCTGATGGGGCTGACCTTCACACTGACGTCGTTCACCTGTACGTCGCCGTTCGTCGGGACGATCCTCGTCGCCGCATCGCAGGGCGATTGGCAGATGCCGATGCTCGGGATGCTCGCCTTTTCGACCGTTTTCGCGTTGCCTTTCTTCATACTTGCTCTCGTCCCGCAATGGGCATCGAACCTTCCGCGGGCCGGCGGCTGGATGAACTCCGTCAAGGTATCGATGGGTTTCCTTGAGGTCGCAGCGGCGATGAAATTCATCTCGAACGTTGACGTCGTCTGGAAATGGGGCTTTTTCACTCGCGAGGTCGTGCTGGCGGTCTGGATCGCGATCGGGGTAACGCTGACGATCTATCTGCTCGGCAAATTCCAGCTTTCGCATGATTCCAAGCCCGAGCGGATCGGTGCATTTCGTCTCGCCTCGGCCGTCGTTAGCCTCGCGATCAGCTTCTATTTATTGACCGGGCTATTCGGCTCCCGGCTCGGCGAACTCGAGGCATTCCTCCCGCCGGACATCAGCGGAAACCCGACCCGGTCGTTGCTCGGCGGTAGCAACGGCGGCGAAAAGCTTCAGTGGATCAAAAACGATTACGAAGGAGCGCTAGCGAAAGCCAAGGCTGAGAACAAGCGGCTTTTCGTCGATTTCACCGGCTATACCTGCACCAACTGTCGTTGGATGGAGGCGAACGTGTTCCCGAAGCCTGAGGTCGAGGCCGAGTTCAAAAATATGGTGCTCGCCTCGCTTTATACCGACGGTTCAGGCGAGATATACGAGCGGCAGCAGCAGTTTCAGGAAAGCCGGTTCAAGACGGTCGCCTTGCCGTTCTATGCAATACTTGATGGCGACGGCAAGGTACTCGCGACGTTTCCGGGACTGACCAGAAACGTGTCCGAGTTCGTTGACTTTTTGAAGAAAGGTCAACAATAATATCGATTCTTCCCGTTCTAAAGAGCGATGAATCGAGTAACCATCAGCAACCTTATTTCCGGCCTTTGCGAGATCCCGGACGAAGAATTCGTCTGCGAGACCGTTTACGACTACCTTTCGGCAAACCCGATCGATACGGACACGATCCAGAAATATATGTTCTGGAGCGATAAGTTCTACACCCGCAACCTGATCTACAAGGATGAGCGGTTCGAGATGATGGCAATTTGCTGGGAACGCGGACAGGTCTCGCGGGTGCACAACCACGCGGAGCAGCGGTGCTGGATGACGGTGCCGATCGGCCGGCTCAAAGGGCAGAATTTCGCGGTCGAAGCGATGGACGAAACCACCGGCTTCTGCAAACTGCGTGAGACCGATTCGTTCGAGCTTGCCGAGTGCCTCGCGGCAAAGGTAGAACTCGAAGAGCCGATCCACCAGATACTCAACCTCGCCGAGTTCGATGAGCGGGCTGTAAGCATTCACATTTACTCAAAGCCGTTCGATACCTGTGTATCCTATTGCCGAGACACCGACACCTTTAAAACCGTAAAGCTCGCCTATTCAAGTGTCGACGGCGAGCTTTGCAGCGGAATTCAGCTTTAACTGGTCAGGTCATTTTCGTTTCCACCTGACCCCGTCTTTCGTATCTTCGAGAATGATCCCCTTTGCTGCAAGTTCGTCGCGGATCTCATCCGAGCGGGCAAAGTTGCGGTTTCGCCGGGCTTCCTGACGTTCCTCGATAAGGGCCTCGATATCGGCATCGATTAATTCGGCCGCTTCTTCGCCAAAAATGCCGAGAACTGCATCGAATTTCTTGATGGCCTCAAGCACCGCCACCCGGTCGTCGCAAAGCAACTGTTCGGCGGCAAGAGCTGAGTTCATCTCACGGACAAGATTGTGGATCGCCGCAAGAGCGACGGCAGTGTTCATGTCGTCGTCCATCGCGGCCTCAAACTCGGCGAGTTGAGCTTTGATCTGTTCTGCGATCGCCGGATTTGAGCCGTCACGCACCTTTGCGTCGTGCACAAGCGTGCGGAAATTGCGGAGCCTTTCGACGGTCGCCTCCGCTCCCTGAAGTCCTTCAAATGTGAAGTTGAGCTGCTTTCGATACGGCACCGAGAGGAGCAGGTAGCGGATCGCGAGCGGCGAATATCCCTGTTCCTTCAGATCACGAAAGGTGAAAAAATTCCCCTTCGATTTCGACATCGTAACGTCGTCGATCTTAAGGAACTCGCTGTGTATCCAATAGTGCGAAAACAACTTACCGGTCGCACCTTCGCTCTGGGCGATCTCGTTCTCGTGGTGAGGGAACTGCAGGTCCTGCCCGCCGGCGTGGATGTCGAAGGTCTCGCCGAGATACTTCATCGACATTGCCGAGCACTCGATATGCCAGCCCGGGCGGCCTCGACCGAACGGTGCATCCCAACCGGGTTCCTCGTCCTCGCCTACCAGTTTCCATAGAGCAAAGTCGCGGGCGTCTTCCTTCTCATACTTATCAGTATCTATCCTCTCGCTCGCTCCGTGGATGTTGCCCGAAAAATTGATCTTCGAGAGTTTGCCGTATTCCGGGAACGCCGAGATGCGGTAATAGATCGACCCATCGGACTCATACGCCTTTCCGTTCTCGATCAGCCGGGCGATGATGTCGATCATTTCCGCGATATGATGCGTCGCCCGCGGCGTTACCTCCGGGCGTTCCATCCCGAGAGCATCGAAGTCCTCCCAGAAATATTGAATGAAGGGAGCCGTGAACTCGTCTATCGAGATGTTGCGGGCCTTTGCCTCGTTGATTATCCGGTCGTCGATATCGGTCAGGTTAAAGACATGGGTGACCTCATAGCCCTTGAACTTGAGGTAGCGTCGCAGGACGTCGCCGAAAATGAAGGTGCGGAAATTGCCGATGTGGGCAAAGTTCCAAACGGTCGGCCCGCAGATATACATCTTGACCTTGCCGTCCTCGATCGGCTGAAACTCCTCGACCTGCCGAGATAATGTGTTGAAAAACCTAAGCATACGGGACAATTACAAACGAAGTTCTCAGTATATTAGTTCCGGGAAGGCGTCTCAATGGGTAGTGTCATTCTTCGGTGAGGTCGAGCAAAAAGATGTCGGATTCATTCTCATGGGTTGAGTAAAATACGGACCGGCCGTCGCTGGTAATTCTGATGTTACGGATCTCTTCAGTGATCTCAGGAAAAACCTCGCGGATCTCGCCGGTAGCGGTGTCGGCGATCACCGGTTTACGATCGCGAATAAAGAACAAACGCCGGGAGTCCGGATGCCAATTCGGGAGCCCCGGAAAATCGATCAAGCGGTGATATGTTTGTGCCTCTATGTTGAAATAACCCATGCCGGGGCCGTGCGCCGAGTCGAAGTTACCGCCGAGAAGTTTGCCGTCCGGCGACCATGTCCATACCCGGAACCAACCACCGTTAGCGGTCCGCGGGAGCGGTGTCAGAGATGCGATCTCGTTCGCGTCATTCAATTCGGCGATGTAGGTCGTACTTTCATCGTCGAAGGTGATTCGCCTGCCGTCCGGCGACCATACCGGGATAGAAGCGGTCTTTTCCTCGTCAAATGTGAGCTGCTTCAATTCGGTACCATCCGAGTTCATTATCCAGATCTGATACTTGCCCGAACGGTCCGACACAAAGAGTACCCGACTGCCATCCGGAGATACACGCGGATAGCGGTCGAAAGGAAGATCGTTCGTGAGGTCTTGTACGCTGCCGGTGTCAGTCGCGATCGCGACGATGTCGTCTTGTGATTTTCTGACGAGCCGGGCGTAAATGCGTTTTGCATCCGGTGATACGTCGAGATTCGTGAACTCAAAATCGCCGCGTGTAACCCATTCCGGCCCGCTGACGGCTTTCTCCGAGGTCGGTTCAAGCTCGAGCTTTTTGATATTCGACCGATTGGTCGTTTGAACGTATGCCATTCGCTTTCCGTCATTTGAGAAGGCGATGTGGCGGTTATACCGGCCGGGTGTTGGCACAAGCTCGGCCTCGCCGCGAGGCAGCCCGGTATCGATGTCTATAGGAGCCCTGTAAACGGCCATGTTTCCTTTGCGGTCGCTCGCAAAATACAGATACCTTCCGTCCGGGGCCCACACCGGATTCCAGTTCGTATTGCCCTCGCTCGCGAAGACTATTGGCGAACCTCCGGAGACCGAGATCGTCTCGATCACACGTTCGCCGGTGTCTCCTGTTCGCCAAAAGGCAATGCGGTCTCCACGGGGGGACCAGCTTGGCTGGAGCGCATTTCCGTCGTGGAGCATCCGCTTCTGTCCCGTGGCGACCTCGATGATCCAGATAGCACTTCGCGTTTTAACGGAAGGAAGCGGCTGAAATCCGGTCGCAATGGCAAGAAACTTTCCATCAGGCGACCAGGTCGGCGAGTAACCAATATCTGAGATACGGCGGGGATTCTCGCCGGTCGCTCCCATCAGATAGATCCCGGCGGGTTCACGGTCCGACCGAAAGGCGATCGTGTTTCCGTCCGGTGAAAACGCGGGCATCGTGTCCCGGTTCGGCGAATCGGCCGTGAGGTTTATCGCATTCGAACCGCCGACCCTAAGGAGAAAGATGTCGTCGCCGCCCGTGTCTGCAACATAAAGCAGCGAGCGGCCGTCCGGCGAAAGCGAAGGGTAAGCTTCGGTCCCGGCACGAAATGTGATCTGAACGTTTTCTGCCGCGGCCCATTTTGAGAATCCAGATCGCGGCTCGGTGAAGAAAAGATAGTAGATCGCAAATCCTGTAAGAAGGGCAGCGAAGCCCACCGCGGCATAGAGCGACCATTCACCCCCGAGCGAGGCCGCAGCGAACCCGCTGCCCGATCCGCTCTGTGTCACCGCCTCGGAAGTGTCGATCTGCCTCAGAAGGTTACGGAGGTCGTTACGCAACTCGCCGGCGTTCTGGTATCCGTCGTCCGGATCCTTTTCGAGCATGCGGAGAAGGATCCGATCAAGTTCCGGCGGGATCTCGGGGTTCAGGCTGCTCGGCAGTTCCGGCGCCCGATTGAGGATGGCTGCAAAGGTTGCCCGGCGATCTTTTTCTTTGAAGGGATGCGTGCCGGTCAGGAACTCGTAAAGGACCACGCCTGCACTCCAAAGATCGGTCCGGTGGTCGATCTTGTCGCCGGTGATCTGAAAAGGCGACATATATGCCGGTGTGCCGATGATCGTCCCGTTCTGCGTCGCGGCAAAGCCCTGAAGCGACTCCGGCCCGATCTCGCTCAACTTCGCAAGGCCAAAGTCCAGGACCTTTGCGTAGCCATCACGGCGGATCATTATGTTTTCGGGCTTGATGTCGCGATGGACGATGCCGCTTTCGTGAGCAGCTGAAAGGGCGTCGCAGATCTGGATGGAATTCGCAATGATATTCCGTAGCTTGAACCTTCCACCCATAAGTTCGCGGAGCGTCCGGCCCTCGACAAATTCCGTGGCGATGTAATTGACGCCCTGGAAAACGCCGATGTCGTAAAGCGTCACGATTCCCGGATGGTTCAGCTTTGAGACGGCACGTGCTTCTAGTTCGAACCGAACGACGCGGTCATCCTGCGAGCTAAACTCAGGCGGCAATATCTTTAGCGCGACGTTGCGTTTCAGCTTCTCGTCGAAGGCAAGATAAACATCGCCCATTCCGCCGGCACCGATCATCCGTTCGATGCGGTAATTGGCGATGAGGGCGTTGGCTAGTCCGAACTGTATCCTTTCGGTTTCTGCGTTGGCGAGGGATTCCGCTGCGAGGCTGATCGCCGGCCGCTCCATAAAGCGGTCGGCCTTGGCGGCTGCACGTAGAAGATCGAGAACCGCCTTTTCGAGTTCGGGGTCACCGGCTGTCCTTTCGGTGATGAAGCGCTCGCGCTCCGCCGCGGGCATTTCAAGCGCCGCGTCGAGTATCGCGTCGATCTCCTTCCATCGCTCCCTGTCCATTTGGTTACCGGCTGAGTTCGAGGAAAAGCCACGCTTTGGCCTTCTGCCATTCGCGCATCACGGTGATCGGGGCTACGCCGATCGCTGCCGCTGTTTCCTCGACCGAAAGCCCGCCAAAGAAACGCAGCTCAACAATGCGTGCCTTTCGTTCATCGAATTCGGCGAGTGCGGTGAGGGCTTCGTCGAGCGCCATGATCTCAGAATCGGGCGAGCCATCAATCTCCTCGGCCGCCTCGATCGAAAGTTTTATCATTAATGAGCCGTCCTGCTTCGGCCGTTTCCGGGCAAAATCAACCAGGATCCGCCTCATCAGTTGGGCCGCAACACCGTAAAAGTGAGCCCTGTTTTCGAACTTCGCGTTGTTCCAGCCGATCAGCCGGACGAAGGCTTCGTTCACCAAGGCGGTCGGCTGGAGTGTGTGGTCGCCTCGCTCGCGGGCCATATAACGGCGGGCTATTCTGCGAAGCTCATCATGGACGACCGGGGTCAGTTCCTCAAGAGCCGCCTCATCGCCGTCGCTCCAGCGTCTCAAAAGCTCCGTTACATTCGTTGAGTCTATTTCCGCCATCCGATAAAAAACCGGCAAAAACCTTTGGTTGACAAATTTACCACACGAAGTCGGGAAAAATAATTCTCGCCGATGATAGTTTTCGCCGATCCGGAACGCATTCACCAACAAGGCCGAACGTAACTCCTCAAGATAATGGGGGCGTCGGTCGGGAACTTATACGGATTACTTGGAGAAGAAAATGGCACATAAGGAATCAGTTCAGAATGAGGACCTCAAGGAACAACTTGGAGGGCGGAACTTCTTTTGGAATGTCTCAAGCAGCGTTGGCTATACCTGCGCGAACAAACCTGCGGATGTACTTCTCGTACAGTTCTTTCTCAATCGATGGATCGCCGACTACAAGGAACATCTCCCGGAATGGAAACCGCTGGTCATGGATGGCAAGTTCGGTGGAAAGACGTGGCGAATGATCAAGAACTATCAGGGTTGGCGAGGCTGGCCGGTGAACGATGGTGCGGTAGGAACGACGAACGGGACTCGGTTTTACACGCCAAAGCAAGGGAAGGTTTACACAATTCTCTTAATGAACTGTGATTACAATGCCGATCATCCGCAATGGTTTGACGATATTCGAATGGATCCTATGGTCCCTGTCGAGCTGACGAACATTCTCAGTGGCCCGATGCCCGATCTTGGTTAGGTCGTGGCTGGGAACAATCGGAGGCAGTGGTGGACAGATACGAACACGTTAGATACGAGGCGGCCGTTGTCGCCTTGCGAGAAGAAGCAAAGGGCGTCAAGGAAGTTGGGGCACAGAATCGCGGGCCGCAGATCGACATCTACAAGGCCCGAGCTCATTCGCCAAAGTCGGCAAATCACGAATGGTGCGGCTTCTTTGTCTATTACTGCCTGAGCGAGGCGGCGAACAAGTTCGGCGTGCCGCTGCCGTTCATCCCGGAAAAGCTCTGGAGCGGTTACAAGCTAACGAAGTGGGCGAATGAAAATCCGGATTGCATCGTCCGAACGAGTCCTTGCTATCCCGGCGACATTTACGTGATGAAGAACGGTCATATCGGGATCGTTGTCAGCCAAGGGCCGGGGACCATCGTGCATACGGTTGACGGCAACCAGTCGCAGATGAATCGCGGTTACAGCCTCAAGCAAAGGACGCGAAACATCGTCGATATGCGAGTGATCATCCGCATAGTCTAGGCAAATCGGGAGAACAAGAAAATGACGCAGGAACAGATCGAATTGGTAACAGAAAGTTTTGAAAAGATCGCCCCGCGGGCGGAGGAAGCAGCGGCACTTTTCTACGGACGATTGTTCGAGCTCGATCCGGATCTCCGCTTCCTATTCAGAGGCGACCTCGGTGGGCAGGGAACCAAATTGATGCAGATGATCGGCGTCGCCGTCAGGGGACTTGGCCGGGTTGATGAGATCATCCCGGCGGTTCGCTCTCTCGGGGCACGGCATGCCGGCTATGGCGTCGAAGATTCGCACTACGAAACGGTCGGATCGGCACTGCTTTGGACACTCGGGCAAGGCCTCGGGCCGGATTTCACGAGCGAGACCGAAGAAGCATGGGCCACCGCATATGCGCTCCTCGCCGAGACTATGAAAGACGCTGCCCGCTCCTCCGCAGTGGCTGCCTAGGCCGTTCGATCACGCGTAGGATTCGGCAGGCATCAGCGACCGATGGATCTCTTCTTCCAATGACCCCTCCTGAAAAAGGTCCGGGCTGATATATTCGGCCCGGGCCTCTTCTGAAAATAACCGCTCGCGGGAATAGAACCGAAGTGGGAAGTCCTTATCGAATGCTGCGATCAGGGCATTTGTCCGCTCGACCGTTGATGCACTGCGGGTCATCAGCAGAAACGCGTAGGCCGTCCGCATCCAGAAGACCGTGATGGTCTCGTGATACGGCATTTCTTTCGACAGATCGACGCCAAATCCTTTCTCCAGCAGACGCATGATGCCGGAGCGCATCATCTCTGTACCGCCCTCAAGGCCGTGTTTTTCGGCATAGAAAAGCCCGACCGCGAGATGCTCGGCGTGCCGCCATTCATCGCGAGCGATTGTCGCCGATTCAAAGCTCGCTACTAGGTCGAGTATTTCTTTGTCATTCCTAAAATAACGCATAACAAAATTCTCCAATGCAAAAAAGCGAAAGCGTCCGAATGTATTGCAGACGCTCTCGCTTGATTTGAAAGACGCAGTTTACACCCGGATGCGGACAAATGTCACGCAACCGAATAGCCGTTGGCAAGAATGGTTGCGGAGGCAGGACTCGAACCTGCAGTCTTCGGCTTATGAGGCCGGGATTTTGTCCAGTTAAACTACTCCGCCGCAAAAGGAAACGGCCGATCTCGATGATCGGCCGCAAACGAAAGACGATAGCGAAAAAGGTCAGGCCGCGGCCCGAACTTGCTCTTCGCCAAGGTCGTCCATGAACAGGTATTTTTTCCACTCCGGCCGCGATTCGGCGTAGTGGCAGAGCAGAACGTGGTCGAGTCCGAGCCTCAGCAGTTTCTGCGAGGTCAAGAGCGGCATGCGGGCCTGTTCCGGCGTTCGGTTGCCCTTGCGCTGGTTGCAGGCGACACAGGCCGTGACCAAATTTGCCGGGGTGCTCTCGCCGCCCTGAGCCCGCGGGAGAATGTGATCGAGCGTCAGGTCCTTGGCAAGCCGATGGTCGCCGCAGTACTGGCAGCGATAGCGGTCGCGGATGTAGATCCGGGCACGCTTCATCGTTGTTTCACGACGCGTGCGCCGGACATTCACATAATGCCGGAGCCGAATAACAGATGGGACACGGAACGTCGTCGAGGGAGAGCGGAGAACGTTGTCGCCGTCGTGCTCTTCGATGAAGACCGCGCCGCGAAACCACAGACACACCGCCCGGGCAACACCGATGGTGCCAAGCGGCTCGTAAGAAAAGTTCAAAAGCAATACTCTTCCTGTAAGCAAACTTAACCTCCTCCCTTATTCAGGTTTTACTTTAATATCAAAATACGAATTCTGGCAAGCACAATATATTGTGTGTAACCAAAAATTCAGACGCGTGATTTAGGGCTTCTGGCCCCTAGATGTTGAGTGGGCAGACATTTGGCGATCGACGGCCGAAAGTCGCCACGATGGACAAAACGCCAATATCGGAATATAACTATTCCGCTTTTTCTAATTTCGCCTGCAGGCAAGACATAGGAGTAATATCGCAATGGTACGAAATATTTTAGCGGTGATCGTCGGGATCGTGGCCGGCGGTTTGGTCAACATGGGCATCGTAACTTTTGGCCCGATGGTGATACCGTCGCCGCCCGGAGCGGATATGTCAACGATGGAGGGCGTTGCCGCCGCAATGCCGCTGATGGAAGCCAAGCATTTCCTGGTTCCTTTTCTTGCCCATGCTCTTGGTTCCTTTGTCGGGGCGTTGGTCGCGGCCCTTATCGCCGTCAGCCATAAGATGGGCATCGCTCTCGGAATCGGGGCATTCACAATGCTCGGCGGGATAATCGCGGCACTTATGATTCCTGCACCGCTTTGGTTCGAGGCGGTGGACATCATTTTTGCCTACATCCCGACCGCATGGATCGCCGGGAAGTTGGCAACTTCGGGACGCGGGTAATTTCTCCAACCCGCCGTCAATTATAAGAGGATAAAGCCGCTTTGGACTTGGTGGTTCAGGGCGGCTTTCCGCGCTCGACAAACCGCCATTCGTCGTTTTAATTTATTCTTTTCCCACGGTTTATCACACAAACTTAATAATTTAAGACGACGATGAATTCACGAACCGTTCGCGATTTTTCCGTACCGACCGATATTTGGCCCACGGTGGAAAGATGGGCAAAGGAAGAAGGATTTGAGCTGCTTGAAGGCCCGGGCAACAAGCGCATTTACCGGCACGGATCGGGCCTGATCGTGCTGCCGACGATGCTAGAGATCTCCACCGAGGACGGACAAGTTCACCTCGAAACCTGGATAAAGAGCAATCCGATCAATCGGCTGCTTTCGCTCTTTATGACACCGAACGAGATCGCTCTCGAAACCGGCGGGATCACCTTTGCCGCCGCACGTTCGCTGGCACGAAAATCGGTGAACCGGCTGCTTGTCCATCTCGGACAACCGCTTATCGCCTAAGGCCCGCAATGGTGTTACATTGTTCGCGATGGCATCGATCGGCGACTTCATCCCGGAGTTTGACACTCGCGAGCGGTTTGAGCGGCGAGTGAAAGCATCGCCCGAGGTCGTGCTGCGGACGGCGTATGACTTTGATATGCAGTCGATCTGGCTGATCCGCGCGATCATCAACGCCCGCAAGGTCGTGCTCGGAGGCACCTGGGAGAAACGCCGTCCGCGCGGACTGGTCGAAGAAACTCGGGAACTCGGCTGGGGCACGCTTGCCGAAGAACCCGGCCGGTTGCTCATTTGCGGTGCCGTCTGCCGGCCGTGGTTCGCCGATGTCGTTTTCACACCGATCCCGCCGGAAGATTTCGCAGCCTACAACGAACCCGATCAGGTCAAGATCGCCTGGACGCTCGAGGCCGAAGAGGCCGAGCCCGGCGTGACCCTTTTCATCCACGAAGTCCGCGCCGTCGCCACCGACGACGAAGCCAGACGAAAGTTCCTCCGCTACTGGCGATGGGCCCGCTTCGGCATAATAGCCATCCGACTATTACTTCTCCCGGCGATCAAGAAGAGAGCTGAAAACGTTCCGAGATAAAGTTACGAGTTTCTGCAAACTTAAAAACTAAATCCGACGCTCAACGTCATGCTGCGTCCGACGAAAATTACTTGTCTTGCCCCGTTGATGATTATGATGCCGCCATCAGATGCGCCGGAAAGCGAACGCAGAAAATTTGGCGAAGACATATTTCCGATCGGGGTGCCTTGGTTGATGATATTGAAAAGATTGTTAACCCGAAGGGTGAAGCCAAGCGATTGCTTCGGGGGTTTCTTGTTGGCTTTGTCTTCGTTGAAGCCAAACTGCTTAGTGATGTAACTGTTAAAAATTATGTTCCTTGGGCCTCGGCCCAGGTTTCGCGGGATCAACTGATCATTCGGCGATGGATTTGGATCAAGAATGCCGTACGGCGTCCAAACAAGGTTTGGCTTACTAAGGTCGGTAGCAAAAGCCGGCCGTTCGCTGAAAAAACCATCTCCATTGGCATCGCGACCCGTGACGATATTGAACCTTTGTCCCGAACTGATCGAAAAATCACTACCGAAGTTTATTTTTTTCGACTTCAAATTGTACCAATAGAATGCGCTGAAGCTGTGAATTCCGTCGAATGGGTCGGGTCCGAAGTCCTGACTAAAATCATAAGGATCGAAAGGGGAGCCGCTCCCGCTCACAATATTGCTTTTTGCTTTGGCAAACGTGTAACGGATGTTTGCAAATAAGTTCTGTGATTGCGGAAATCCGAGGCTAACTGTAAATCTATCTGTCTCAAATCTTCCGATAGAGCGTGTTTCGTAGATATTACCGACGTTTCCAAATGGCCTTACCGCTGTTGAAGGGTCTAGCGGATTAAACGTTCCGGCAAGCGGAGCGTTGATATTTTGCGTGACAGCCTGGCGATAGGTGCGGCCGCGTGAAAATGAAAAATTTAAGTTAAACCCCTTCGGCATTTTCTTTGCGGCGGTTACGTTAAGAAGAGATTGATAAGGTGTTTCAAATTCGTCGTTAATGAATCTTTGTGTCCGCGGCTGAGCAAATTGCTGAAGCAGATCGACCGTCGGGACGTTAGGGAAGATGTCAAGGACATTATTTTCAGTGATCAAATATTGCAAACGGCCGGGGTCGCTGGCCAGCCTTACCCCGAGCGTGTTGCTCAAAGCATATCTTGAAAAAAACAGCCCATAGCCGATGCTGATACGCGGCAAAGCGTAGAGCGGCTTCTGGTCCTTTTTTGCTGTTGGCGACCAGATCAGGCCGAGTCTTGGGGCTAGATTGAATCTGCTGTCGATATTCGTTTGGCTTTCATAACGAAGGCCGAAGCTCGCCGCTAACGTTTCCGAGATACGGTAGCCGTTTTGCAGATACAACCCGTAATCGTACTGCGATACATTGATCGTCGGATCGCCGCCCGAAATTGTAAGCTGGCTGGCGCCGCCGCCAAGTTCTCTTATCCTTGCATTTGAAAATCCAAGCTGCCGAAAAAGCAAGGTCCGGCGATAAGCTTCGAGGCTGTCGATCTGCGTCGTTCGGACGCTTCTGTCCGGGTTCAAAACGGGGTTATTGTTCGCATCCAAAACCGGAGCCACACGGCCGCTAAAAGTAAATGTGCCGCCGAAATTCGCTGTCGAGCTTTGATCAATTTTCTCTCCGCGAAAACGAAAGCCGAATCCGAGCGAATATTTTCCCATTTGCCAGGTCGTCTCGTTCGCCACATCGAACCGGAGGTTTTTCCGGGAGGAATTTTGCTGGGAACCGCCGCCAAAGAATGCGTCCAGAACATTGATCGCAGGGGCATTGCTTCCTCCAAAACTGTCATCCTTAAAATAATTCATAAAAAAGCGGGATTGGTTAACGACATTCGGATTTATCAAGTAGGTGTCAGAGAACTGCAGAAAGTGATTTTGTGACTCGTTGTCATTCGCCCGGCTCGGAAGCGAAAAGCCGCCGACGTTCTGCCCCTTTGACCGAGAGTAACCTACTGTATAGGCGAAGTTGATCTTATGTTTTTTGGTCGGATCGGCATTGATCGAGAAACTCAAATTACTCGAGCGGCTCGGTCCGTCAAAAGTTTCCCTGAATACGACTGGAAGCAGACCCGAATCCAACACGATAGCATTAACAATCGAGCTGGAGTCACTTTCGCTGTGGCTGCCATAAATGAAGAAATTCGCCTTCTTGCCCGCAAGCGGACCGGAAAGGCTCCCAAAGAAGCTCCTCGATTGAAACGGCACTCGGCGTCCCAGGAAAGGATCTGCTGCGTTGAGCCGCGAATCGGCAAAGCTAAAACTTAAAAACTTGCGGAATCGGTCCACACTAGCCCTTGTGAATATCTCGATCCCGCCGCCAAAGGGGTTGTCATATTGCGCTGAGAAGACGTTTTGATTGACCCTGATCTGCTGTATCGCTTCCTTTGGTGGGATCGCTCCGCCTTGAACACCATTGACGGTCACAGGCAGATCTTCACCCGCGATGGCCTCGCCTAACCTCCTGATGGCTCGTTCGAGTTCTTCCTGATCGTCGGGAAGATTGGCGATCTGATCCTCAGTTATCACTGTTGTCGTGCCGGTGCGTTCGGCCTCGGCGGCATCGTTTCCGATGTCAACCGTTGATTCGATCGGTGCGATGGAGAGGATAACCTCGACCCTCTTGGTTTCGCCGCTCGCGATGATCAGGTTTTGCGTTTCGCTCTGAAAACTCACGGCCGAAACTTCAAGACGATATTCCCCGGCAGCTAGATCGAGAAATTGGCCTGTCCCCTGGGAATTCGTTTTGATCTTTCTGTCTCGTCCGCCTTTTCGGCTTAGGAC
>JAHBSG010000012.1 GCA_019639235.1 Acidobacteriota bacterium
AGCGGCAGCGGCCGATAAGTACCAAGGGCTCTCGCCGGAGACGCTCGTTGCGATGTACCGGACGATGTATATGTCCCGCCGGATCGATGACAAGGAGATCCAGCTCAAGGGGCAGAACAAGATCTTCTTCCAGATCTCCGGGGCCGGCCACGAAGCTCTTCTTGTCGGCGCCGCACAGGCGATGAAGCCGGCATACGATTGGTTCTTTCCGTATTACCGCGACCGGGCGTTGATGCTCGGTTTGGGCATGACGGCGCAGGAAATGCTTTATTCAGCGGTCGGTGCAGAGCTTGACCCGAATTCACATGGCCGTCAGATGCCTTCGCACTGGGGCCACAAGGATCTCAACGTTCCGTCGCAGTCGTCGTGTACAGGAACGCAGGCATTGCATTCAGTCGGTGCGGCCGAGGCTTCGCATCGCGCTTCGCTGGTTCCGGAGCTTCAGGATAAGGTCAAAGGCTTCAAGGGCGACGAGGTCGTCTATATGTCGGTCGGCGACGGCACGACGAGCGAGGGCGAATGGTGGGAAGCTCTCAATACGGCCTGCAACCTCAAGCTTCCGGTCATTTTCGTTGTTGAGGACAATGGCTACGCCATTTCGGTTCCGGTCGAAGTGAACACGGCCGGCGGCGACATTTCAAGGCTCGTCTCGGGTTTCCCAAACTTGTTCATTCAAAAATGCGACGGCACAGACCCGCTTGAGAGTTATGCGACCTTCAAGCGTGCGGTCGAGTATTGCCGCGAGCGAAAAGGCCCGGCCTTTGTCCACGGCAAGGTCATTCGCCCTTATTCGCACTCGCTTTCGGACGACGAAAAGCTCTATCGGCCGGATGAGGAACGGCAGGCGGATGCCGAGATCGACCCGATCACGACCTTTGCCCAGTTCTTGATGACCGAGGGCATCATCTCGTCCGAAAACCTCGAGGCCCTTCGCAAGGAGGTCGATGAAGAGGTAAACAAGGCCGCCGACATCGCGATCGAGACGCCGCAACCGGCACCCGAATCGGCGCTTCGAAATGTCTTCTCGCCGGATGTCGATCCGACGGACCGCTCGCTATTCGATACCGAAGAAGGTGCGGAGCTCTCGGGCAATCCGGGCACGATGGTCGACCTGATCAACCGTTGCATGCACGAAGAGATGGAACGCGACCCGCGGATCGTCGTCTTTGGCGAGGACGTTGCGGATTGCTCTCGCGAAGAGTATCTGGAACGCGTAAAGGGCAAGGGCGGCGTTTTCAAGGTGACGGCGAACCTGCAGCGAAAGTTCGGCTCGGCACGAGTTTTCAATTCGCCGCTAGCCGAGGCAAACATTATCGGCCGGGCGGTCGGCATGGCGATCCGCGGCCTGAAACCGGTCGTTGAGATCCAGTTCTTTGATTACATCTTCCCGGCGATGATGCAGATCCGCAACGAGGTCGCTCTGACGCGATGGCGTTCCGATGGCGACACGACCTGCCCGATGGTGATGCGCGTTCCGGTCGGCGGATACCTGAAAGGCGGCGCCGTTTACCACTCGCAATCGGGCACGACGCTCTTTGCCCACACGCCGGGCTTGATGATCGCCTATCCCTCGACCGCTCTTGATGCGAACGGCCTGCTGCGGACGGCGATCCGCTGCGATGACCCTGTGCTTTTCCTCGAACACAAGCACCTCTACCGTCAGGTCTATAACAAGTCGGAATATCCGAGCAAGGATTTCCTGATCCCCTTTGGCAAGGCCAAAAAGGTCCGCGAGGGCAATGACGTAACGATCGTCACCTTCGGCGCACTGGTCGAACGGTCAAATCAGGCCGCCAAGCGGCTCGAACAGCAAGGCATCTCGGTCGATCTTATCGATCTGCGGACGCTTGTTCCCTACGACTGGGAAGCCATTGCCGAATCGGTCAAGAAGACCTCCCGAGTTCTGGTCGCCCACGAGGACCCGATCTCATACGGCTACGGGGCCGAGATCGCCGCACGCATCTCGAACGAGCTTTTCGAATACCTCGATGCCCCTGTCCGCCGCGTCGGCGCCACCGATACCTTCGTCGCCTACGCCCCGCAGGTCGAAGATTTCATCCTGCCCCAGAGCGAGGACGTCGAGGCGGCGATCCAAGAGCTAATGAAGTATTAGAATCCAAATGTCAACTACAGTTGACATTTTACAGCGTCAACTGTAGTATACAAATGGTCGAAATTATTAAAAGCGAGACTTTCGACCGTTGGCTGAGGAAGCTTCGCGATTCTCGGGCGAAGGCTCGTATTGAAATGCGGATCCGAAGGCTAGGCCTCGGTAATCCGGGTGACGTAAAGCCGATAGGAGAAGGGCTAAGCGAGATGCGGATCGACTACGGACCCGGATATCGCGTTTACTTTATGGAGCGAAGCAATTTCCTGGTGATCTTGCTTTGCGGCGGAGATAAGAGCACCCAGCAGAAGGACATAGCAAAAGCTCACGAGATCGCGGCGGGGTGGGAGGATTGATAATGGCTCAAAAATTTAGTCGGTACGATACGGCGGATTACCTCGAAACCGAAGAGGACATCCGCCTTTATCTTGAAGCATGTCAGGAGGACGGCGACCCGGCTCTCATTGCAGCCGCACTCGGCGATATCGCTCGTGCGCGAAATATGACCGAGTTGGCACGCTCGGCCGGAATGACACGAGCCGGTTTATACAAAGCACTGTCACCTGATGGCAATCCGAGTTTTGCCACCGTTTCAAAGGTCGCTAAGGCGCTGGGACTCAAAGTCAAGATCGAACTGGCCTCTTGAACAGGTGTTGATTCCGTGTGAGCGTGGGCGACACATTCGTCGACTATGCCCCGCAGGTCGAAGATTTCATCCTGCCCCAGAGCGAGGACGTCGAGGCGGCCGTGAAGGAATTAATTAAGTATTGATTTTTTTGGATGATCTGATATAGAATTTTCGAACCTGTTTTGCGGGCCGGTCGGGCCTGCTCCACCTTTTTCAGCTTAGTCAGGAGGAATCAAATGAAGAAAATTGCCCGGGTCGTCGCTCTCGTAATGTTCGTTTCGGTTGGCGTCGTCGGCGTTGTTCACGCCAGCATTTTTGATGAGAAGCGGCACTCAACATGCTACACGCCGGACGGAAAATTTGAGCCTCAAAGAAAGGACTGCGACGTTAACTCGTGCGGATGCCTTTTCCACCAAGTAGAAGAGTTCTTCAAGAGCATCTTTAAGTAAAGCCGGCTTTGTAAAATAAAAAAAGCTCGCAGGGGCGCTTGTTGCCCGGCGGGCTTTTTTTGTTTTTGCCAAAAGGAGAGGCGGAAGGCCAATTTCCCGGATAAGCCTTCCGCCTGTGACGTAGCTATAAGGTAGAGTCCGATATTCATCGAACACCTTAAATCTAACCTAAGCCAGCAATATTGCTTGCAAAATTCAACGAACGGGCTTTCTCTGCCCTGATTCGGTCGTTTTTTGACACCGAACGGATCGCTCAGATCCCCGCAAGCCTGTAAACTCCCCGTTCGACGCGTTCCGCAAAGCCTTCATCGACCAATTCATGGTTCGCTTTGCCAACTTCCTTGCGGTTAAGACCGAATTTGCCCGCAAGTTCGCCAAGCAGTGTCATCCCGCACATTTGCAGATAGGTTCGGGCTAGTTCGCGCACGGCAACTTCGCGCTTCATCTTGATCTTGATCTCCGAAGGGAATCGGGCCTCGGCTAGTTTCCAGATGTATGTGAACTTCGGCACGTAAAGAGCTTCCTGCGGTACGACCTTCATTCGAAGCTGCAGTTCGTCGAGCGCTTTGGTGAGGTCTTTCTTGTCCTTAATTCCACACGCTTCGCGAAGGTCGCCGGTTGCCATTTCCCATTCCTTCCGGAGCACTTTCAGGACGGCCTGTGCATCTTTTGAGAGCACCCCGCTCTCGCCCGCACGAGAGCAACCCCAGATCGTGTTGAAAACCGGGATCATCCGGCGGGCCAGAAACCAAGATTTGCCCTTGATGAGTTTTCCGTAATATACCTTCCCGCGGGCCATCAGCTCGTCCTTAAGTACCCATGCCCTGCTCGCTTCGGCATCTTTCTGCACATTCCGCGGCATGTGGGCATCCCGCCGGCCGCAGACGGCAATATAAATGGAGGGCATCGCTTTCCGAACGTCGGTCAGTCCAAGGCAAAACCCGAGATCCTCGATCATCGATTCGGCTTCTTCTGCCGTGTCGATCTTCAAACCATCCTCACGCCGCCACTTGCGGTCGCGGTACTCTTCGATCTCTTCGGGCAGATGCTTCACACGCCGATTAAAGCATAACTTTGGGCGCAAAAAAACGGGCGGCAACGCATGTCACCGCCCGCTTATCGATTCAGCCGTTGCTTAGTTGTTCTGCGGATCACTATTGCCGCGGACCGGTGACGAGGAGACGACCGTAATGGTCGAGCCCGGCATAAGCCTTACGTCGTCGCGGCCGGTTGCGATAACGGAGCCTGCACCCGCGCCTCCGCCAATGATTGCCCCGAGAACAGCACCTTTTCCGCCGCCTGCGATCGCACCGATCACTGCGCCGATACCGGCACCGATGCCGCCGCGTTTTGCCGTCTCTTTGGTCTGGCTGTCGCCCTGGGCCGTACCCTCGGTATCGACCTTGACCTCTTTGCCGCGTTCGTCGCGGAGACCGGTGAGCGAACCGGCAAAGTCATAAGCACGCCCGTCGCGGAGCGTTATCCGCTCAAAATTGAAGGTCACGTTCGAGCGGCCTGAGACCTGGCCAGAGCGGCCAACGCCGGTAATGTAGCCCTCGATCACCGCACCGCGAAACTCCATCGGACCCTGCACCGTCATCTTGAACCGGTCGTTGTTCTGCGAGGCCTTGGTGTTGATCTCATTCTCAAGCGTGCCGGTGATGACCGTTCCGTTCGGGACGATGAACTGGCCGATCCGCGGCTTGCTCAGCGTCGGATTCGGACTATTTGCGCCAACTCGGTCATTCGGGTCGTTCGTCGAATATCCCGTGTCATTGTCGCTATAGCTCGCGTCCGAATCGGTCGGAATGTCTCGCTGCACCGCGGGGTCGATTCCGAGCCCCGCCGTCTGTTCGGACTTTGTGTAGTAGCTGTCGGCAAAGATCGTCTCCGAAAGGTATTCGGTCGTGATCCGGCGGGTTACCTTGAGCCCGCGTCCGTTATCGATTGATGTGAAGATGATGGTGTAATCCGTTTCGCCGCCGAGGCTTGAGATGGTGATCTCGTCACCGCGAAGCGAGGCCCGCAGGCGAACTGTACGGCCTCCGCTGTTCTCCGAACGCTCGCGGCCATCGGCCACAAATGTGACCGGGTCTGCATTCGTCGTTGCGAGCGTAACCTCGCTGCCGCGGACGAGCAGAGCGATCGACTCCGGCGCGTCGAGTTTTGATTCAAGGTCCGTCCGGTTGCTCCCGCTTATGTTGATATCGGCAACGATGTCGGCGGCCTTTTCGCTGCGGCCGGTGTCGAGCCTGTAGGTGCCCGTCAGCCCCGGCGAGACGGCCCCACCAACAGGCTGATAGCCATAGTCATCATCATTAACACCGCCGGAGACGTTCGAAATGCGCCCGTTCCAGTCGGGCCGAACACCGTAGTTCGCCGCAAGCCGGTCGATCAGGTCGCGGACGTCCGTCCAGGTGCTTTCGATCCTTCGGTTCTGCGGATTCGCCGTAAAAAAGCCGGCCATGTCGCGGCCCGCGGCGACGATCTGCTCGATATCGCTGCGGTTCTCGCGGCGGAGCCCGACGTTCTCATCGAACGTTTTCACTGCGTTCTTCAGAGCGTCGATGCCCGAGCGGGCATCATCGCGAACCGTCCGCGAGGCCGAATTGCTCCTGAGCTGAAAGCTGAGCGTCATATCGAGGTCATCGATCTTCGACCGAAGGCTGCGGACCGTGTCCCGCACCTCGCGTTCGTTGATGCTCTGAGCCGCCACGCTCGACGCAAACCCAAAAACCAATGCGGCCAAAAGTGCCGCCACGCCCGTTCCCTGATAAAACCGTTTCATACTCTCACCGTGTATGCCATGTGCCGCAAAAGACACACGCATCCCTCACCGCCTTTGAAGCATTTCTTATACCAGAAGTTGTTCAAATTATCCTGCCCCGCATATCAATGCCCGGCTGTGCTAAGATTTTTATGCAAATCAACCAATCAAGGGGAGCACAAACATTATGTCATCATTGCCCGTCGAGGCCGTCATTCAATTTGCCGGAGACGATATGTTCATCGGCACGAGCCCGAGCGGACACTCGTTTGCTATTGATACCAAAGGAGATAGGAAATCGGCACCAACGCCGATGGAACTCCTGCTTGTTTCGGTTGCCGCCTGCACGGCTGCGGACGTCATCTCGATCCAACAGAAAAAGCGGCAGGACGTGACCGAATATCGGGTAAAGGTCACCGGGTCGCGGGCCGAGGACCATCCGCGGAAGTATGAGACGTTTCACGTCCACCATATCGTGCACGGACGCGGCGTTTCGGAATCGGCGGTCGCCCGGGCAATCGAGCTTTCTGACACAAAGTATTGCTCGGTTTCCGCAACCGTTCGCCCAACGGCGGCGATAACCACCAGCTTTGAGATCATCGACGCCGGTGCGGAAGAAGGAAGATAGATCGTGAAACACCTAGGCAAAACGCTTCTCTTTATCGCTTTGTTTGCTGTTGCGGCTGCGGCACAGGTTCCGCTCGATGTCGAGGTAAAGATACTTCGCGCCGAGGACGAACTTCGTTTTGACGCGGATCTAACGGAACTCTTGAAACACAAGGTTCCGGCGGTCCGCCAAAGGGCTGCTCTTGCCGCCGGCCGGATCGGCGATGCTGCGGCCGTCGGCCCGCTCGTCGAGCTTCTTGAGGGCGACCCCGCAGTCGAGGTTCGAGCGATGGCCGCTTTTGCTCTTGGCGAGGTGGAATCGATCGAGGCGGCGGATGCCATCCAGCGAGCGATCGGCGAGACCGGTAAGGCAAAGTTGCCCAACGTCGTAGAGGCAGATATCCGCGGCCGGCTTGCCGAGGCTGCGGGAAAGATCGCCGCGGCGAATGCGAAAGACACGAAGGCGAAAGACCTTGGGCAGGCGATACTTTTCGTTCTTGAGGCCGAGCACTTGAAGGGCGCAGGGCAGAACAAAGAAACCGTGCTGCTCGCGCTGACCGCTGCGCTTCGTGCGAGGCCCGAGAAGACGGACGTCACGGTCGCGAAGTTCCTCACAAACTCCGATTCCCGCATCCGGATAGATGCCGCCAACACGCTTTCCCGCGTACGTGCAAAAAATGCCAACGAACAGCTACGCAAAATGCTTTCGTCCGACGCGGATGCCGTCGCACGGGCAAATGCCGCACGAGCGCTCGGTGCCGCCGATGACAAACCGGCGGTTGACCTCCTGATAAAGGCTGCGACCTCGGATGCTGATAGCCGCGTCCGAGTTTCGGCGATCCGTTCGCTCGCCCAATTGAAAGACGAAAAGGCCGCCGAGGCGTTGATCGCACACGGCACAACGGTCCTTGCAGGCTATAAAAGTTCGATGGCCGAAGGCATCGTTCCGGCCGAGCACAGCGAGTTCGTCGAGGTCGCCGTCGCTCTCGGGCAGATCATTCCCGGCAGCTTCAATGAGGCAGCACTAAAGCTCTTCAAGGATTTTGCAACGCTCGACAAAGGTGCGACCTCGGAAGTTTACGTCGCACGCGTTCGCGTTGCTCCCGCCCGCGGTGAGGGCAATGCGCCCGAGCTGACAAGCTGGAAACAGTATCGGACGCTGGCAATGATCGTCGGCGAATTTGCCGTTATCGAACCTAAGACCGAGGAAGGCAAGAAGCTGAAGAGCGAGGCCGCGGCGATCCTCGAACCGCTCGCCCGGGCGATGGCAGAAGCCGACCCAAAGGAAGATGCGGATGCGATAATGGCCGCCCCGGCAACGCTCTCTGCATTTGCCCGGTTCGGCACCGATAGCCTCGATGAGATCCTGCGGCGTGCCCTTCGCAATCCGGATGTCCAGATCCGGGCGGCCGCGGCATCGCTGCTCGGCGACCGGCCCGTCGCGGACGCAAATCTCGATGCCCTCAAGAACGCCGCCGAATACGCCATTATGAACGACCCGAACGAGAACGATGCCGCACTCGCCGCGATGAACGCTCTCTTCAAGCTGAACAAGAATGAGGCTCTTTCGGTGCTCGATGTCGCCGCCGGTTCGCCGGATAACCTGATCCGCCGCCGGGTTCACCAAATATTGAATGACGAAGCTTTCAAGGGCCGCGAGCTTTCACCGATATTAAAGAACATTGACCGCAAGGATCTCGTCCGCGTCCGTCGATACTCAGGCAAGGGCACACGGCTCGGCCAGGTGCTCAACAACGAAGCGGACTATCGCCGAGCTGCCGCAAGGCGGAACGGCTCCGTAAAGGCGGTTCTTACGACAAAGAAGGGCACGTTCACCATCGACCTTTTGCCCGATGACGCACCGCTGACGGTCGATAACTTCATCCGCCTCGCAAACTCAAAATATTTCGATGGGTTGGAGATCCATCGCGTAGTGCCGAATTTTGTGATGCAGGACGGCGACCCTCGCGGCGACGGTACAGGCGGCCCGGGCTGGACCATCCGATGCGAAGTGAACATGGTGCCCTACGGCCGCGGAACCGTCGGCATCGCTCTCGCCGGAAAGGACACGGGCGGCTCGCAGTGGTTCGTTACGCATTCGCCGCAGCCGCACCTTGACGGCGGCTATACGGTCTTCGGGCAAGTCAGCGAACGCGATATGGCTGTGGTCGATCGGATCGTCCAGGGCGACAAGATCCTGACCGTTCGGATAGTCGGACGCTGAGCCAGAAACACCACCATTAAGGAGCGTATTCTTTCTTAAGCACCAAACGTGAAGCATATGCGAAGAGGGTTAGATAGTTCGGAGGTTCTGAGCGAAACTGATCGTATGGCCATCAACGGTCACCGCGGCCTCGCGGACGTGCTCGCTTGGGCGGCAACTAAGCCAAAGAGCGAAGTGCATCCGCAGACCGTTGCCGAAGTTATCACCCAAGATGAGTACACCCACGACATCATCGTTCCGTATCGCGACGTGTTTCTGGTTTACGACACTACCTGACTCGGTGCCGTAACGGCGGTCGCCGTCTGGAACAAACATCCAACCGCAGATGAGCTTCTCGAACGACGAATTGCGAATGGTTGGAGGCCCACTGCATCAAGGTTAAAGGACGGCGACGCCATTGAAGGTCACGCGGCGTGTTTGGTCAAAAGCTAAAAGCAACGGTACGACCTTTAGGGCCTATCGTCGACGATGAAACTACCACACCCCGACGGCGGCTACACGGTCTTCGGGCAAGTCAGCGAACGCGATATGGCGGTGGTCGACCGGATCGTCCAAGGCGACAAGATCGTGACCGTTCGCATCATTGAAAGGTAATCCCAGAAGGCATGAAAAAAGGAAGCCCGGCATCGCCCGGGCTTCCTTTACTATTTACGATTCACGATTTACTATTCACTAACCGCTACTTCACCCAATCAGCAATAAAGACATTCGTATCACCCTCTTTCGCCGCGTTGCGGTTCGAGGCAAATACTAGCTTTTTGCCGTCCGGCGAGAACATCGGGAAGCCGTCAAAGGTCTCATTGAACGTTACCTGCTCAAGCCCCGTCCCGTCAACGTTGATCAGAGCGAGTTCGAAGTTCCGCTTCCGCGGGTCTTTGGCAAAATAGTTCGTCGAGAAGATGATCGACCGTCCGTCCGGCGTAAAGAAGGGAGCGAACGAGGCGGCACCGAGCTTGGTTATCTGCCGCTTGTTGCTGCCATCAGCATTCATTACCCAGATCTCGAAGTTATTGGGCTCGATCAGGTCGTTCTTAAGTCGATCCTTGTAGCGGGCGATCTCGGCCTCGGTCTTCGGATGAAAGGCACGGTAAACGATCTGTTTGCCGTCCGGCGAGAAGAACGGGCCGCCGTCGTAACCGAGTTCGGTCGTCAGCCGCTTAACGTTCTTGCCGTTGATGTCCATCGTGTAGATATCAAGGTCACCGTCGCGGGTCGACGTGAAGACGATCTTCTTGCCGTCCGGCGAGATTGTCGCCTCGGCATCGTAGCCTGCCTCCTTCGTAAGCTGTTTTGGCTTGCTGCCGTCCGCATTGGCTACGAAGATGTCGTAGCTCGGGTAAATGGCCCAGACATATCCTTGCGAGAAATCCGGTGCCGGCGGACAGGCATCGCCCGCCAGGTGCGTCGAACCATAAACGATCTTCTTACCGTTCTTTTGGAAATACGAGCAGGTCGTCCGTCCCTTGCCGGTCGAGACCATCCGAACGTCCGAGCCGTCAATGTTCATCGTGTAGATCTGATCACACTGGCGGCCGTCACGCTTCGATTGAAAGATCAGCTTCTTTCCGTCAAACGAAAAATAAGCCTCGGCGTTCTCACCGCCGTTCGTCAATTGCTTGATGTTCTGCAGCCGCTTCTCTCCCGGCATCGAAAGCCCGTTCGTCTGGCCCGCGACCGACAATGAAAATGAAAAAAGGACAACTGCGACAAATAATTTTGAGATCATCATTCCTGTAGTGAATTCGTAAATTTCTCCAATACGAAAAGTATAACGAATTGCCACAAAACGGTCGAAATCGCCAAGTACGGTATTTCTTTGTGTCAAGTAGCACAGGATTTGGTCTAGAGGCCGGAGAACTGCTTCGATCGGGTCTTCGCCGGTTCGTCTATTCTGCCAGAAACGGGATTAGCGGATGCGGTAGTGTTCGATGCCGTCCTTTTGTTCGAGGGCGAGTTTGCCTTCGGCGTGGGCCATGTCGAGATGGGCGACGGCCTCGGAAATGGCAAGAAAGCGGTGGACGTCGTGGTCGATGGAATTTGGGAAAAGCTTTTGGGCGACCTCAAAGGCGTTCGCACCGCCGCGGCCGGCGAGAGAGATCGTCCGAGCCTGGCGTTCATTGATCGCACGGACGTAGCGGTTAAAGATCTCTTCGTAATCGGTAACGGGCTCGCCGTGGCCGCCGTAGGTCAGCGTCGGCCTTAGCTCGCGGAGCCGGGCGAGGCTTACGAGATATTCCTGCAGCGAGCGGAAGCGGCGTTCGGGCTCGAGCGGGTCGGGCGAGAGCACGGGATTGGGCGTGATGCGTTTCAGCACGCAATCGCCGCAAACGAGCGTCCGGTCCGCCTCGCGGAAAAAAGAGCACGAGCCCGGTGTGTGTCCCGGCGTATGGAGCACGCGAAGCGAGCCGGATTCGAACTCAAGCTCCATCTCGTCCTGGAGCGGGCGAAAGCCGCCGTCCTCAAGCGAATCGGTCAGCAGGCTTATCTCCTCATACATCGCCTGCATCTCGTCAAAGACGCTCTCCGGCACACCCGACCGCATCAGCAGCCGCTTGTGCTCCTCGCGGGCAAGCCGGCCGAAAAGATGGCCTGTCTCCCAGTCGTGGACGAGTATTTCGGCGTCCTTTGCCTCATCGCGGATCGAACGGGCAAGCCCGCAGTGGTCTTCATGGGCATGCGTCAGCACGATCCGCCGGACATCAGAGAAAAGCACGCCCTCGGCGGCGAGTTTGCGGCGGAGAACTTCGGCGGCCTCGCGGGTCTTCGGGCCGACGTCGATCAGCGTTACGGGGTCTTGGCGGATGAGATAAACATTGACGTCGCCGACGTAGAAAGGCGTTGGGACCGATAGCGACGTGATCTTCATAAGGCGGTGCGGTGCCGAAGGGTTATAATAAACGGGCAGCGGCGATATGAACAAACGGGAAGGTAAAGTGCTGATCGCGGGCGGCGGCCCGGCAGGTGCGAGCCTGGCCATTCGGCTGGCCGCGGCCGGACGCGACGTTGTGCTCGTCGAGCGCGACCGGTTTCGGCGGCACAAGCTCTGCGGCGAATTTATCTCGCCGGAGTGCTTTGGCCATTTTGCCGAGCTCGGCGTGCTCCAGCCGATGCTCGCGGCAGGCGGCGAGCGGATAACCGAGACGCTTTTCTTTCCCCTCAGCGGGCGGACGGTGCGGATCCCGGGCCGTGCATTTGGCGAGCCGGCACTCGGCCTCAGCCGCTCGGCGATGGACGCGATCCTTTTAGATCGAGCGAAGGCTGTAGGCGTTGATGTGATCGAGGGAGCGGCAATCGCTTCGGCGACGGCCGAGCAAGGCGAGCTCCGTGCGGTCAGTCTTCGCACGGGCGAAGGGGCGTGCGAGATCGCGGCCGATATCTTCATTGACGCCACCGGCCGCGGCAAGGCGCTCGTCAAGGCATTTCAGCGAGCGGCGGGAACGGGCATTGAACGGCCGGCGAAGCGATCGAACGGCTTCGTCGCCTTTAAGGCGCATCTTCGCGGCGCCGAGCTTGCCGCGGGCCGCTGCGAGATACATTTCTTCCCGGGCGGTTATGGCGGCATCAATCGCGTCGAGGGCGGCGCGGTCAATCATTGCTTTCTCGTCCGCAGCGAGGCGGTAAAAAGCGTCGGCGGCGGTGTCGAGAACGTGCTCGAGCGGCTTGTTTACAAAAATGCGAGCGCGCGAAATGCACTTATTGATTCAAAAGCCGAGATGGACTGGATGGCGGTTTCGTTCGAAGGATTTGGCCGTTCCGAGCTGAGTTACGGCCCGCGGCTGTTCACGGTCGGCGATGCGGCTTCTTTCATCGATCCTTTCACCGGCAGCGGGATGCTAATGGCCCTTGAAAGCTCGGCCGTGCTCGCCGAAGCGCTTGCCTCGGCCGGCGATCTCCGCGAGCGTTATGCCGAACTTTATTCCCGCCGTTTTCGCCGCCGTTTGTTCGTTTGCTCGCTGCTTCGGAACGCCGCCTTCCGGACTCGGACTGCCACTTTTGTCTCGGCGGCACTCGGCGGGCTTCCGTTCGCGGCCGAAGCTCTTGCAAGATTGACCCGTCCGCATGCCTCGCCTGCCCGCTGAACCTCGGGGAAAAAGAACGATTTTGCTTGCTTTGAGCTACAATTTACGGTAAAAACAACAAAGCAATTCTTAACTTTTCTGCAACCTGCCGGTCTCAGCGAAAGATCAAGGAATGTGCTTTCGCTCTCGGGCATCATCTTCCCGCTCAACGGCTGCCCGAAAACCAATTGGCCGGCACACACGTAGAAAGGTTCGCAGACATAAATTTCGGAAGTTAAAGACAAGGAGAAGATCTCGATGAAAGCAGCTTTTACAAGGTGTCCGGGGTTATTTACCAAGGCCCTGTTGACCGCAATAGTTGCGCTTTTCAGCGTCGGCATCGCAATGGGCCAGGCGCAGGCGAACGCCGCCGACCTCACGGGCGTCGTAGTTGACCCGAACGGCGCTGTCATTCCCGGAGCGACCGTAACGGCCCGCAACCTGAGCACGGGCATCACGCGTTCGACCACGTCAGCCAATGACGGCACATATCGTTTCATTGCCTTGCCGCCGGGAGATTATGAGATCTCATCGGAGGCTTCGACGTTCAAGCGCGTGACCATCTCGCCGGTCCGCCTCACCGTCGGGCAAAGCGCTGAATTGCGAATAAGCATGGAGGTCGGTGCACAGGACGTCACCGTCACGGTCACCGGCGATTCGGTCGAGCTGATCGAGACAACGAAGACGACCGTTTCGACCACCATCGACCAAACACGCATCGAGAATCTTCCTATCAATGAACGAAGCGCTACCGGCTTTGCGCTGACCATCTCGACCGTCGGCCGCGACAATGGCCGCCCGGTCGGCCCGGCCCCGACCTCGGGACTTAACATCGGCGGTCAACGCGGCCGCTCGACGCTCGTGCAGGTTGATGGCGCCGATTTTACGGACAACTCGATCAACGCCGCCCGCTCGACCGTTTCGCAGGAAGCGGTGCAGGAATATCAGGTAACGACCAACTCTTACCTGCCCGAGTTCGGCCGTGCGACCGGCGGTATCGTCAACGTCGTTACCAAGGGCGGAACGAACGACTTCCGCGGAAACATTTTCGGCTATCTGCGTCACAAGACGATTCAGGCACGCAACGCCTTCGCTCCGGTCATTGACGGTGACCCGGACAAGAAGCCGCCTTACACCCGTGCCCAGTATGGCTTCACCTTTGGCGGCCCGCTGCTTAAGGAACGAACGTTCTTCTTTGGCTCGTTCGAACAGCGTCGCAGACAGGAATCGGGCTTTTTCACCGGCGACATCATCGGCCGCGATGGCTCGGGCCCGGCAACCGCAAGCGTCACCATCGGCGCTCCGTTCCTTCCGGTACCGCAGACCTTCACCAACCTGACCCCCGCACAGGTCGCCTATATCCAGAACATCCTTGGGGTTAGCCCGAGTGCAGGTGTCGCCTACGCACACTTTGCCTCGATCGGCGGCCAAACGGCGCTGAACGGCGGCAGCTCGCTGATCAACTTCCTTCCGGGCATCGGCGTTCCGCAGGGACAGCCGGTTGGAAACCGATTCCTTCTTTCCGGAACGCCGGTTCCGCTGACGCGTAATGCTGATGGCGAATTTGTCGCCTTCCGCCCGCTGAATCAGCTTCGCCGGATCTTCCCAATCTCGGAAGCCACGACGTTCTCGTCCGTAAGGCTTGACCACCTGATCGAAGAAGGCCATCAGCTTTCGATCCGATTCGGCTACAACCCCGGCACGATCACCGGCATTCAGGACGAATCGCAGAACCAAACGCTCGGCCAAAACGACTACTCGCGAACGGGTATTCAGGAAGTGAAGGACACGTCCTTCTCGGCATCGCTCTCGAGCGTGCTCCCCGGCAACCTGGTCAACGAGGCCTATTTCAACTTCGGCCGCCGCAAGGCAAAATTTGATTCGCAGGTACCGAGCGTCGCCCACCAGATCGCCGGTACGGGCTTCATCGGCTCGAACCCGTTCTCGCCGGTGGACCGCACGGAAACCCGTTTCCAGCTTCGCAACAACCTGACCTGGGCGACCGGCAGCCACATCTTTAAGTTCGGTGCCGATTTCAACTGGATCGACGGCCAGGCGAGGTTTGACCTCAACTTCCCGGCCCTTTTCAACTTCAGCCAGCAGGCGGGCGGTTCGCTCGTCACCGGCTGCGACGGCCCGACCGTTCCGGCCGCACTTCGCTGCCCGGCGTTCACGGCCGTCCAGGCCTACGGCCTCGGATTCCCGAGCGTCTTCATTCAGGGCTTCGGCGACCCGAACAGCGAACTCGGCAACAAGCCGATCGCCTTCTTTGCTCAGGACACCTGGAAGATCTTCCGCAATTTCACGCTCAACTACGGCATCCGCTACGACGTCGAGCTGACCGATGAATATGAGCCGGTGCCGTTCACCGATCCGCTCACCGGCATCACGCTGACGGCGGCTGACGTGCAGACCGCACAGGACGCGCTCAACGTAACGCAGGGCTTCCCGCGTGATACGAACAACTGGGCTCCGCGGCTCGGCTTTGCCTGGGACGTTTTCAGCAACGGAAAGACCGTTCTTCGCGGTGCAGGCGGTATGTTCTACGATCACCCGCTGCTCGCAGTTGCGTTCAACTCGAACATCGCCGATGGCTCGCAGCAGCAGCAGGCGACCCTGCTTCCGATCGGCGGCCCTTCGCCGACCGGCCTCTTTAACGCCTGGCAGGTGTTCCATGGAACCGTTTGCGGCGTTCAGGGTTCGGTCCCGGCGATCTGCGGTGCGGCGGTAACGCCGAACGTTGCTTCCTCTGCTCGCTATCAGTTCGGCTTCCAGCGGTTCGATTCGAGCACCTTCACGGGCTTCGGGCCGGTGCTTCCGTTCACGCTCCACGTTGGCAAGGATTTTGAATATCCTTACGCCTTCCAGGGCAATCTCGGCATCGAGCAGATGATCGGCAAGGACATGGTCCTTTCGGTCAACTACATCACGGTGAACGCCCGCCATCTTGCTCACCCGCAGGATGTGAACCCGGTCGATACCAATGCGATGCGCGAGAATTTCCGCCGCTTTGCTATCAACAACCCGGCATTCCCGACCTGTACGACCGCAACGCCGAACGCACCGGGCTGCTTCCCGCCGAACCTCTCGACGGCAGCGTTCTTCCCGATGCCGACCTCGAACAACGCGCTCTTTACGGTGCTTGTGCCCGGCCTCGTTGCCGTCAACAATACGACCGGCCAGCGGTTCGTAAGCCCGGTCGCGGCAAACTACTTCCGCCGCCTCGGACCGAACTACTTCTTCGTCTCGTCGGTCACTAACGGCGCGATCAACAAAGCGACGTTCGACGGCCTGCTTGCCGGAACGGTTCGGACTCCGGGCCCGATCAATCCCTACGCGGATGTCAACGCTCAGCTTTCTGACGCCAACTCGTTCTACAACGCAATGAACGTCGAGCTGAAGAAGCGTTTCTCGGACAACGTTCAGTTCTATGCGACCTATACGTGGTCGAAGGCGATCGACTTCTCGTCCGACCTGCAGACGCTCCTCAAGCCGCAGGACAACCTGAACTTCCGCGCTGAGAAATCGGATTCGCTCTTTGACCAGCGTCACCGGTTCGTCTTCAGTGGACTTTTCGGCGTGCCGGATAACTGGAAGAGCGGCAACGGCTTCCAGAAGTTCCTCCACGGCTTCCAGTTTGCCCCGATCGTCGAGTTCGGTTCGGGCCGTCCGTTCAACATCCTCGCCGTCGGCGATGCGAACGGCGACTTCCAGAGCACCAACGAGCGGCCGACCGTTCGCCCGGATGGCTCGCTCTGCCAGACCGGCGTTGACGCCAACTGCCAGACCGGCATCTTCCCGGCCAACGGAAATCTCGGCCGTAATATGGGCCTGACCGATAACTTCTTCTCGGTCGATGCTCGCGTAACCCGCCGGATCAGCTTTGGCGAACGCTACAGCCTTGATGTCATCGGTGAAGTATTCAATATGTTCAACCGATTCAACGAGGCAGCGGCCAATCCGTTCTATCAGGTCGTCAACGCAACGGGCATCCGCCGCGGAAGCAAGTACGGTAGTGCTTCGACCTCGGCATTCGACCCGCGGCAGTTCCAGATCGGACTGCGGTTCAGCTTCTAGGCCCAGAGCGGGTTTGGAACATAAGAGAGGCTGTCGCACGATGCGGCGGCCTCTTTTCTTTTCGGTGCGGGTTTCTGGCTTATAATCATCGGATGCGGGCGGAGCGTGAAAAGCTAAAGCGGCTGGCACTCGAGGCGGGTTTCGACCTCGCGGGCGTCGCCCGTGCTGATGCGCTTGAAACTGCACGCGAGCGGCTCCTCGAATGGCTCGCCCGCGGCTACCACGGCGAGATGCTTTGGCTGGCACGCGAGCCCGAAAAACGCGCTGATCCGCGTCTGCTTTTTCCCGGAGCAAAAACGGTTCTTTCCGTTGCGCTCAACTATTACACGCCTCACACCCACTCCGCGGCACCCGATGCCGGCAAGATCTCACGCTATGCCTGGGGCGATGATTACCACGAAGTTGTAAAAGACAAGCTCATCACCCTGCTCGACCGGATCAAGGCCGAGTATCCGCAAGCCAACGGCAAGGCGTGCATCGATACAGCACCGATTCTCGAGAAGGCCTGGGCCGCGGCCGCCGGGCTCGGCTGGATCGGCAAACACACCAACCTGATCTCGCGGGAGCTGGGCTCATGGGTCTTTCTCGGCGAACTGATACTCGACATCGAAGCGGACGCTTACGACGAGCCCGCCGAGGACCATTGCGGGACGTGCACCGCCTGCATCGCGGCCTGCCCGACCGGTGCGATCACCGAACCTTACGTCGTCGATTCGAACCTCTGCATTTCGTATGCGACCATCGAGCACCGCGGCGAAGAGCTTCCCGAAGCGGTCACCGGAAGGCTTGAGGGTTGGCTCTATGGCTGCGATATCTGCCAGGACGTCTGCCCCTGGAACCGTTTTGAGCAGCCGACCGGGGAAAAACGGTTCGAGCCCCGCAAAAATGAGACCGCTTTACCGTTCAATGAAATACTGGCGATGACGCCCGAGAGCTATGCCGCGCGCTTCCGCGGAAGCGCGATCAAGCGTGCAAAGCTCCCGGGCCTCAAGCGCAATGCGATGCAGCTTATTATGGACAAAGATAAAGATGAACTCGAAAAGTGACCTTATCCCAGATCTCCGCCGCAGCTTTTTGATCGCTGCAATTCTTGTCTCGGCGCTTGCCGCCGGCACGTATGCCCAAACGCCCGTAAAGGCAGACGAGGCGAAAGCGAGGGCCGAGTTCCAGGCCCTGCTCGACCTTCGTGCCCGGCTTGAAAAGATCCCGTTCAACGGCGAAGACAAAGAACCGCACAAGAGCTTCATAAAGCGGAACGATAAAAAGATCACGTATAATGAGCCCGCGGGCCGTTGGATAGTGCGTTCAGAGATGTTCTGGGACCTTCGCGAGAAGTACTCTCGCCTGAAGATCGCGGATGATATCGCTTGGGAGGCCGCACAAAACCCGATTCCCGGCGAGTGCGAAGGATATATGAACTGCGGCGTTTACCTCGGCCAGATAACCGCGGTCAAGTACCTCGGCTATTATCCCGCCGGCAAGCACAGCAACGCCGCTCTCGATGAATTGCGGTCGATGTTCTCTTCTTATGCCGATGCTTCGCAGGCGGATACCTCTTACACTCCGCCCGAAGATGCTTCGGACCGTGCCGAGCTGCAAAAGATGCTGAAAGAGATCGATGCCGTAATTGAAAAGGTGCCCGCGGCCGGTGCGGCCGAGGTTCGCGGCTACATCAAAACGATCGCCGAAAGGTACAAGTGACGCAATTTTCGCGAGATCATGATCGCGATCATCCTTGCGCCTCCTGTAAAGGCTTAACCTGAACATCGATAGGCTACCGAGCGGCGGTTCCTTTAACACCGCCGCCGGGAAGACTATCATAAAGCTGTGAGCCTGACGGATGCATATCATCGAACGATTCGCGATCTTCGGATCTCGCTGACGGATCGGTGTAACTTCCGCTGCTTCTATTGCCTGCCGCACGGCGAGCCGGCCTGGGCAAAGCGCGAAACGCTGCTCACCTTTGAAGAGATCACGCGGCTTTCCGCCATCTTCGTTTCGCTCGGCATCGAGAAGATAAGGCTGACGGGCGGCGAACCGCTCATTCGCCGCGACGTCCCGGTGCTCGTCAAAATGCTCGCGGGCTTAAAGCCCGGCCTTCGCGACCTTGCTCTTACGACCAACGGCTACGACTTCGAGCGTTTTGCCGCCGACCTCAAAGCCGCAGGCCTCGACCGCGTCACCTTTAGCCTCGACAGCCTTCGGCCCGAACGCTTTCACGAAATAACGGGCTCGGATTCGCTCGGCCGCGTTCTATCGTCGATCGAGGCGGCAAAGCGGCTCGGCTTTCGCCCCGTTAAGATAAATGCAGTGGTCGTCCGCGGCCGCAATGAGGATGAGGTCGCCGAACTCGCAGCCTTTGCCCGCGAGAACGCGGTCTCAATGCGTTTCATCGAATATATGCCGCTTGATTCGGGCCGCGAGTGGGACCGCTCGCTGGTCGTCTCGGGCCGCGAGATCCGCGAGCGGATCGAAAGCGAATTTCCGCTTGAGCTGAAAGAGCCCTCGCGGGGAAGCGAGACGGCGTGGAAGTTCCGCTTTGCCGATGGCTCGCCCGGCGAGGTCGGCATCATCGCTCCCGTAACGGAGATGTTCTGCGGCCAATGTTCCCGCATCCGCCTGACCGCCGATGGTCAGCTCCGCACCTGCCTTTTCTCAACCACAGAACACGACCTGCTCGGGCCGCTCCGCTCCGGCATTGGCGACGATGAGATCGCCGAGTTGATCAAGGCCGCCGCTCTGAAAAAAGAACCACGCCATTACATCAACGACCCGGACTTCATCCAACCCGACCGGACAATGAGTTTTATTGGTGGATGACCTTAACCCTATTTCTTCCCCATCATGTCGAGCCCGACGGCGGCGACGAGGATCGAACCTTTGATTATGTCCTGCATAAAGTCGCGGACGTTCAGGAGCGACATTCCGTTATCGAGGCTGGCCATTATCAGCGCGCCGAGGCAGGCGCCGAAGACCGTACCGCGCCCGCCCATCAGCGAGGCTCCGCCGATGACGCAGGCGGCGATGGCGTCGAGTTCCTTGAGCGTTCCGGCATCGGGTGCCGCGCTCCCGACGCGGGCCGTGTAGATCAACGCCGCAATGCCCGTCAGCGCGCCCAAAATGCCGTAAACCACGATCACGTTTCGCGAGTTATTGATGCCAGAGAGCCGTGCCGCTTCGGCATTGCCGCCGATGGCGTAAAGGTAGCGGCCAAAGGTCGTTGAACTCATCAGGAAAGAGCCGATGAGTGCGACGCCGACGAAGATCAGCACCGGCACCGGCACGCCCTGATACGAGTTCATCACCCAGATGAAGATCAGTATTGCCCCGATCGGGATAAGCGATTTCGCAACGGCGGCTGCGATGTTGCCTTCGCCGAGCCCGTATTCTTTTAACGCCCGCTGCGAACGGATCGCCATCGCAATTACAAACGCCACCGCGATGCCGGCGAGCACCCAGCCGACCCACGCCGGAATGTTGCCCTGCCCGATCATCTTGAACGTATCGTCGGCGATCGGCACTGTATTGCCGCCAAGCTGCCACTTCACCGCACCGCGCCAGGCGAGTAGCCCGCCGAGCGTTACGATGAACGCCGGAATGCCGGCCTTTGCGGTCAACACACCCTGAAAAACGCCGATCGCGATGCCGGCCAAAAGGGCAAGTCCGATGGCGACCGGGATCGGGTAACCGAGGTTGGTCAGCGTATAGGCGGCGATGCCGCCCGCGAGCCCGAGCACTGAACCGACCGATAGGTCGATGTTTGCCGAGACGATCAGCATCAGCATCCCAACCGCAATGATGCCGGTCACGGACATCTGCGTCATCAGGTTCGAGAGGTTCCGCGGCGTCAGAAAGATCTGCCCCGTCGCCCAGTGGAAATACCCCCAGATGACCGCCAAAACCGCGATCATCGCAAACGCCCGCAGCGACGACGCATCAAACAATTTTGCAATCGATTTCATCATCTAAAAACCAATCAAGCACCAGAATACATGGCAATTTCAACGCAGAGCGTCGCCGAGCTTTTCGCAGAGTTCCGCAGAGTCACTTTGATATCTTTCGTCTCATTCCCGGAAATTCAAGACTCTCCGCCGAACCCCATCAACCAAACGCAGTACGTTGAAATTGATCAGGAGCCCAACTGACCACCCGCCCAGGCTGAGGTATGTCACTAGTTGAGCTTCGTGGATCGGCGCGATTGCCTCAATCGCCTTCAACTCAAGCACCACCTCACCCGCGACCAAAAAATCTATCCGATAGCCGCATTCCAAATGTACGTCTTTGTAAACCAGCGGTAGTGGTTTCTCGCGCTCAAACGCGATGTTGCGAAGCAACATTTCGCGGGTAAGGCATTCGCGATATGCACTTTCGAGCAATCCCGGCCCAAGGTTCCGATGAACCTCTATCGCAGCCCCAATGACCGATTCTGTGATCCGATTTAGCCGAGCCGCCTCGCTCAACATTAACTCCGACTCTCCTCTTAATTTCTGAACTCGAGCTCCGCGATACTCTGCGAACATCTCCGTGTTCTCTGCGTTAAAAACCTGGTCTAAATCTGACCCTTTCATCTGGACCACATCGTTCAACAGCGGCTCAAGAATAATGTGCGATCAGGTCGTTACACCCGTTGCCGCCGCCATTACTTTTTCCGGCGTTGCTTCTTCCCGCATGAATTCGCCGCGGACGGTGCCTTCGTGCAGGACGATCACGCGGTCAGCGAGCCCGAGCACTTCTGGCAGTTCCGATGAGACAAGCACGATCGCCAGGCCCTCTTTCGCGAGTGCATTTATCTCGGCGTAGATCTCCTGTTTTGCCCCGACGTCGATGCCCCGCGTCGGTTCGTCAAGGAACAGCACCTTCGGCTCGGTCAGCAGCCATTTGCCGAGCACGACCTTTTGCTGATTGCCGCCCGAGAGCGTTCCGGCCACGGTCATCGGCGAGTTCGCCTTTATGCGGAGCTTTGTCATCGGCGAGGCGGCGGCGGCGGTTTCGCGAGCCCGGTGCGTAATGAACCGCCCCGAGATGCGCTCAAGTGCCGCGAGCGTCATGTTGTCGAGGATCGTTTGCTCGAGCAGCAGGCCGTAGCGCTTTCGGTCCTCGGTAACGAACCCGATGCCGCGGCTGATCGCGTCCATCGGTTCGCTGATCTTGGCCTCACTTCCATCGATGATGATGCTGCCGGACTTCTTTCCCGGGTACGACCCAAAGATCGACATCAGCAGTTCCGAGCGGCCCGAACCCATCAGGCCCGCGATCCCGAGCACTTCGCCGCGGCGGACGCTGAACGAAACATCATCGACCAGTTTCTTGTCCGGCCGGTCGGTCGAAAAGGCCGTAATGCCGCGAACCTCGAGCGCCGTTTCGCCAAATTCGTGGGCCGATTGCGGAAAGATGTCGCCGACCTCGCGGCCGACCATCTCGGAGATGATGGTGTCTTTCGTCAGCCCGGCGGCGGCGTGGGTTGCGACCGTCCGCCCATCGCGGAGCACGGTGACGCGGTCGCTCAGCCGAAGCACCTCGTCGAGCTTGTGCGAGATATAGATCATCCCGACGCCGCGTTCCTTAAGGCCGTCAAGAATGCCGAAAAGTGTCTCGACCTCCGCTTCCGTCAGCGCCGCCGTTGGTTCATCGAGCACGACGATGCGGGCATTCTGCGAGAGTGCCTTGGCGATCTCGACGAGCTGCTGCTGCCCGATCCCCAAATTGCCGACCGCCACCCGCGGGTCGATATCGAGCCCGAGGTCGGTGAGCAGTTTCGTCGCTTTGTGGTAGAGCTCGGACCAATTGATGATGCCGAGCGAGGCGGGCTCGCGGCCGAGAAAGATGTTCTCGCCGACCGAAAGTTCTTTGACGAGCGAGAGCTCCTGAAAGATGATCGCGATGCCGGCGGCCTCCGAATCGCGAATACCGCGAAAGCGAGCCGGGCTGCCCTCGATCAGGATCTCGCCCGTGTAGCTTCCCGCCGGATAAACGCCCGAGAGCACTTTCATCAGTGTCGATTTTCCGGCGCCGTTCTCGCCGACCAGGGCGTGAAACTCGCCCGCATCAAGCGACAGGCTTACGCCGTCAAGTGCCCGGACGCCCGGAAACTCCTTGACGATCTCTCTCATCTCGAGAAGCGGCATAATGATCGAATCGGTCAGCGCAAAGCTCTGGAAAATGCGGACGGGAACGATGAGATTTTACACGCCCGCCGCTATGTTTCCAAAGCCTGAACTCACCCCGCGGCCGCCGGGTTTTACCGCTGTTCGGGCGATACCTTATACTTGGTTGCTATGTCCGAACCAGTTGCCATTGAATCGATCCTGAGCGAGTCCCGCGTTTTTCCGCCGCCGGCCGAGTTTGCCGCTGCGGCTCACCTGAAAAGCTTTGAGGAATACGAAAGGCTTTATGCCGAGGCGGAGGCAGACCCGCCGGCCTTTTGGGAGAAGCAGGCCGAGGCGCTTCATTGGTTTCGCCGCTGGGATAAGGTGCTTGAGTGGGAAGAGCCCTTTGCCAAATGGTTCGTCGGCGGGCGGCTGAATATTTCTTACAACTGCCTCGACCGTCACCTCGCCACCTGGCGAAAGAACAAGGCCGCCATCATCTGGGAAGGCGAGCCCGGCGAGCAGCGAACGCTGACCTATTTGCAGCTCCACTCGGAGGTCTGCCGGTTCGCGAACGTCCTCAAAAAGCTCGGCGTAAAGACCGGCGACCGCGTCGCTCTTTATATGCCGCTCGTGCCGGAGCTTGCCATCGCGATGCTCGCCTGCGCACGCATCGGAGCGACGCACACGGTCATCTTCGGCGGCTTCTCTGCCGATGCCATCCGCGACCGCGTAAACGACGGCGAGTGCAAGCTGATCGTTACGGCCGATGGCGGTTACCGCCGCGGCTCTGAGATCACGCTCAAGAAGACGGTCGATGAGGCCGTCGCCCAAACGCCTTCGGTCGAAAATGTGGTCGTGTATCGGCGAACGGGCTCGAAGATCGAAATGCGGCCCGGCCGCGACCACTGGTGGCATGAGCTGATGCAGACGGTCAATTCCGATTGCCCGGCCGAAGAACTCGACTCCGAGCACCCGCTCTACATCCTCTACACCTCGGGCACGACGGGCAAGCCAAAAGGTATTTTGCACACGACCGGCGGTTACCTAACGCAGGCCGCTTACACGGCGAAGATGGTCTTTGACCTCAAGGACGAGGACGTCTATTGGTGCACGGCCGATATCGGCTGGGTTACCGGCCACAGCTACGTCGTCTACGGCCCAATGGCCAATGGAGCAACGGTCGTAATGTACGAAGGCGCACCGAACTATCCGGACTTTGACCGCTTTTGGGACATCATCGAGCGCCACAAGGTGACGATACTCTACACCGCGCCGACCGCGATCCGGGCTTTCATCAAATGGGGCGAGCAGTATCCGCTTAAGCACGACCTCAGCAGCTTACGCCTGCTCGGGACCGTCGGCGAACCGATCAACCCCGAGGCATGGATGTGGTATCACCAGGTGATCGGCATGGGCCGCTGCCCGATCGTCGATACATGGTGGCAGACCGAGACCGGTGCGATCATGATCAGCCCGCTGCCCGGAGCGACGCCGACCGTGCCCGGAACCGCGACGCGGCCGCTGCCGGGAATTTTGGTCGATATCGTGACGAAAGCAGGCGTGCCGGTCGGCCCGGGCGAGGGCGGCTATCTGGTGATCAAGCACCCATGGCCCTCGATGCTCAGGACGCTCTGGGGCGATGACGAACGCTACAAGAAGACGTATTGGTCGGAGATACCCAACCGATATTTTGCCGGCGACGGAGCCCGCCGCGATGAGCACGGCTACTACTGGATAATGGGCCGCGTCGATGACGTGATAAACGTCAGCGGCCACCGGCTTGGGACCGCCGAGATCGAATCCGCACTTGTCTCGCACGAAACCGTCGCCGAAGCGGCGGTCGTCGGCAGGCCGGATGAATTGAAGGGCCAAGCGATCGCGGCATTCGTAACGCTTGAGGGCGGACGGACCGGCAGCGAGGAGTTGAAAGAAACGCTTCGCGCACACGTAGCGAAAGAGATCGGGGCACTCGCAAGGCCGGACGACATCCGGTTTACCGATTCGCTTCCAAAAACGCGCTCGGGCAAGATAATGCGCCGCCTGCTCCGCGAGATCGCCTCAGGCGGAACCGTCGCCGGCGACGTAACAACGCTCGAAGATCTCTCTGTGCTTGAGAAACTCAGGGAAGATGAAGAGTGAAGATCCGCTGGCTCAGTGTTTCAGTTGAACTTAAACACAAAGGACTCAAAGTTTTGCACAAAGCACCCAGAGGCTACGAACCCTCGATCGCGGAACTGAAACACTTAACTTCGTGAACTCTGTGCCCTATCTCTGTGTGCTCTGTGTTTAAAGATCCGGCGGCGCTCGATCAATGCTTGTTTGCCGAAGCGATCGGGGCTTGGATGTCGAGCACGCTTAACGACGGGTAATTCGAGAGGATGTCATCGATCGAAATGCCGGCGGCAAGGTTGTCCAGAATGACCGAAACCATTATCCTCGTGCCTTTGATGCAGGCCTTCCCGTGGCAGATATTCGGGTCAACTGATATTCTCTCTCGCCAGTTCATTTAACAAGAAGTTTACCAGAGCCGACTCTGATTTGCGATAATATCTTTCGCAGGGAGACCAATGGCCGATAACGCAAAAGATAAATTAGCAGGCGAACTTGCCGAGACGGGCCGAGAATTCTATCGCCGCGGCTGGGTCCTGGGCACGAGCGGGAATTTCAGTATGTTGCTCGCCCGGCGGCCGCTACGCATTTCGGTAACGGCCAGCGGCATCGAAAAAGGCAACCTCGACGAGACGAACTTCCTCGAGCTCGATGACGACGCCGAGATCTTGCAGGGCTTCGGAAAGCCTTCGGCCGAGACGCTGCTCCATCTTTGCATTTACCGCCACGTGCCGCGGGCGCGCTCGATCCTGCATACGCATTCGGTCTGGGGCACGATCCTTTCGGACCATTTTTACGAGTCGGGTTTCATCGAGATCGAAGGCTACGAAATGCTCAAGGGCCTCTCGGGCGTTGCGACCCACGAGCACCGCGAACGCGTGCCGATAGTTGATAACTCGCAGGACTACGTCGCACTCTCGCACGTCATCGAAAATGTGCTCCGCGAAAACCCGGAATGCCACGGCATCTACCTCCGCCGCCATGGCCTCTACACCTGGGGCGAAACGGTCACCGACGCAAAACGGCACGTCGAGATATTCGAGTTTTTGTTTGAGGTATTGGGGCGGCAGTTGAAATAGATATGGCAGTCTTAGATGTACCAAACCGCGGTCTGCAAATGACCGATCCAGACGAGATCGGGGAATTTCTCGGGGCGATCGGCATCGACTACGAACGCTGGGACAACATCGCCGAGCTCGGGCCGGATGCGAGCGATGAGGAGGTCCTTGCGTTCTATTCTGATGAAATCGAGGCGTTAAAAGCGAAGGGCGGCTACGTTACGGCCGATGTGATCAACGTAACGCCCGAAACGCCGGGGCTCGATGAGATGCTCAATAAATTCAACAAAGAGCATTGGCATGATGAGGACGAGGTGCGTTTCATCGTGAAGGGGCACGGGCTTTTCCACATCGCACCGGAGGGCGGTGATGTCGTTTCGATCGAGATGGAGGCCGGCGACTTGATCCGCGTTCCGCGAGGCACTCGGCACTGGTTCAATCTCTGCGGCGACCGCACCGTCCGGGCGATCCGCCTCTTTCAGGACATGTCCGGCTGGACGCCGCACTATACGAACTCCGGCGTCGATGCCGGCTTCGAGCCGCTTTGTTTCGGGGTCAGCCACATCCCGCCGCGAAGTTGAACACGAATTTGAACCGCCGAGTCGCCGAGACGCAGAGCTTCGACAAATTTTCTCGGCGTTTCCGCGCCTTTGCGGTGAAATGACCAAAGCGATCCTACTCGACATTGAAGGCACGACGACCCCGATCGACTTCGTCCATCGGACGCTGTTCCCTTACGCGCGGGCACGCGTCGCCGGTTATGTGTCGGAGAATTTCGCGTCGCTCCGAAGCGAGATCGCCGAGCTTGCCGCCGAGGCCGAACGGGACGACAGCTACCCGAGGCCGTTCGACAAAGCCTCGCCGAATTCGGTCATCGAATACCTGCAGCATCTCATCGATGCCGACCGCAAATCGACGCCGCTCAAGTTCATTCAGGGCTTGATCTGGGAACGCGGTTACGCCGCAGGCGAACTCGTCGGCGAGGTCTTCCCCGATGTCCCGCCCGCATTTGAGCGTTGGAAGGACGACGGCAAGTTCATCGCCATCTATTCCTCCGGCAGCGTGCTCGCGCAAAAGCTGATCTTCAGCCACACCGCCGAGGGCGACCTCTCGCGGCACATCGACCGCTACTTCGATACCAACATCGGCCATAAACGCGTGGCGGAGAGCTACCGCCGTATCGCCGGGGAACTCGAACTCCCGCCCGCCGAAATTCTCTTCATTTCCGATATCGCCCAAGAACTCGCCGCCGCCGCAGATGCAGGGATGCAGGTTCTGCTATCCGTTCGTCCGGGCAATTCTCCCGTTGCGGAAAGCAATTTCGAGCGGATCGGTTCATTCGACCAAGTCGCCGTCTAACTCATTCGAAATATAGGTGGTAGTGCTTTGCACAGCCGGGGTTAAACTCGCGTTCGCAGACCGGGCAAAGATTCTCGCAGGCAAGGTAATCTCCAATAGAAAGCTCCGCACCGCAGCCGCCGCAGAGTATCGCTTTTTCGCCGCGTTCCGTTCGCGGCCAGACGGCCGGCTCGTGCCCCGCAACCTCAGCATGGCAGTCAAAGCACGGATACCAGCGGCCGCAGCATTTGAACCGTATCGCGATGATGTCCAGCGGGCTGTGCCAGTGCCCGCATCGCGTTTCGGCATCGACCTCAACGCCAAAGACCTCTTTCCCGTGTACCAACCGCAGAGCTTTCACCTCCTCTTTCATTTAAGATAGTATGAAATAAAGTACGAACCGAAAGGGATACTTCATTTATGGCAGAAAACGGGCTTGAAACGGCAACTCTCGCGGCGGGATGTTTTTGGTGTGTCGAGGCGGTCTTTGACGACCTCAAGGGTGTTCACGACGTCGTCTCCGGATATTCCGGCGGGCATAAGGAAAACCCGACCTATCAAGAGGTCTGCTCCGAAACAACCGGCCATGCCGAGGTCGTACAGATAAGGTTCGACCCGGCTGAGCTAGCGTATGCGGACCTGCTTCGCGTCTTCTTTTCGGTCCACGACCCGACGCAGCTCAACCGCCAGGGAAATGACATCGGTACCTCGTACCGCTCGGCGATCTTTTATCATTCAGAAGCGCAAAAACAGACCGCCCACGAGATCATCGACGAGATCACGCAAGAGGGCATTTACGATGGAAAGATCGTCACCGAGGTGACCGCCTTTGATAAGTTCTGGCCGGCCGAGGATTACCACCAAGAATACTTTGCCAATAACCCCAATCAGCCGTATTGCGCCGCCGTTGTCGCGCCGAAGGTGCTGAAATTTCGCCAAAAATTTGCCGCCCGCCTCAAAAAATGAGCTGTGAAAATCATTGATCTACGTTGAAAAATACCGTTTGACATTGTTGATCGGTCGCTGATATTCTTTCCCTATCCTCCCAATTGATCCTACCCTGCTCGATCTGCTCCGCAAGGAGCTAGTCATCTCCAAGCTCCACCCGACTTCTTTCTCCGCCCTTTACTCCGATGCCGCAACGCAAAAACCTTACCTCGCAATTCAGTATCTTCTTCCTCGCAGCCGGTCTTCTGCTTTCTGTAAGCCTGCTATACGTCGCCGACGATTCACAGGCGCAAGAGGCCAGTTTCGAAAAGGAGACCGCTGAGTATTCTCTTTCTGCCGATGACTTATCCGGAGCCATTTCGGGCCGTGTCTTTCAGGATTTCAACGGCAACGGGCTTTTCGAGAACTCCGGCGGAACCGCCGCCGCCCCGGTAGCTATAGACGCGGGCCTTTCCGGCGTAACAGTTTCTGCCTATGACTCGGCCGGGGTTCTACGCGGGACGGCAGTAACAGCGGCCAACGGAACCTATACGCTTAATGCAACCGGCACCGGACCCTATCGGATCGAGTTCACAGGCCTGCCGGCCGGTTTCTTTCCATCCGCCAGAAGCGCGGGTTCGGTCAACGGCAACACCGCCACGACAACCGGTTCTACCGTACATTTCGTTGAGGACGGCAATACGTCGAACGTCAACTTGGCCCTAAACCGTCCCGGCGATTTTTGTTCGAATAATCCGGAGATCTGCTCGCAGCTTTACGGCTTCGGCGGCGCAACACAACCCGATGCTCTTTTTACCATTCCTTATAACGGCGGCAGCACACGAACCACCGGCGGAAACCCGGTCACCGACTTTACTTCGCCCGGCAATACCTCACTTGCGACCACCGATGACGTCGGTACGACATTCGGGCTCGCTTATCATCGGGCGACGCGGCGAATCTTTGCGGCTTCCTATATGAAAAAGCACGCGAAGTTCGGCCCCGGCGGCCCTGGCGCGATCTATCAGTACGACCGGAACACGAATGCCGTCAGCGAATTCGTAAACCTGAATACCGTCTTTGGGGCCGGAACAGCGGGTACAGACCCGCACAATCCGCTCGACTACAACACCGATAATGGCCAGACCACCTGGAACGCTGTCGGAAAGATCTCGTTCGGCGGTATCGCTCTGAATGCGGATGAAACATTTCTCTACGCGATGAATCTGAACGACCGTCGTCTCTATCGCATTCCTACGTCCGGCCCGCTGAATTCGACCACCATCACGAGCTATCCGTTCCCAACTACCATGCCGAACTGCACGGTTGCATCCGAGGTGCGGCCCTTCGCGGTGACCTGGTACGAAGGTACACTCTACGTTGGCGCAGTCTGCTCGCGTGAAACATCGGGCGGAGCTATCTCCACAAATCTGCGGGCCTATGTTTACCGTTTCGATCCTGTGACGAATACCTTTGCCGGAACGCCGAGCATCAACATTCAGCTCAATTACCCGCGGGCTGAGACCGACCCCGGTTACGGTGCCGCATGGCGCAACTGGCGGGCGACCTACACGACAATCAGCACTTCGCATTTCATCTATCCGCAGCCGATGGTGACCGATATCGACTTTGACCGCGGTAACATGGTGCTTTCGCTTCGCGACCGCAATGGCGACCAATCGGGCTACAACAGCGCGAGCAACCCGAACAATCCGTCACAGCTCTTCAAGGGCATCACCGCGGGAGATATGCTGCGGCTTTGCGGCAACCCGACCTCGGGTTGGACGCTTGAAGCCAACGGCCGCTGCGGCGGCATCGGGAATGCGCCGCAGAACACGAACGAAGGCCCCGGCGGCGGCGAATATTATTACCAGGACAACTATCACCCGAACGGCAATCCGCACGACGAGGTCGCGCTTGGCGGGGCATCGCAGATACCGGGCCATTCCGTGCTGGTTGCGACCATCTTCGACCCGGTCTATATCCCGAACGACAATATCTATGATGCCGGTGGTTTTCGGTGGTTTGTGAACAACACCGGAGCCCAGAATCGCGGCTATCTTGCTTACTCGTTCAGCGATTTCGGTAAGGCGAACGGCATCGGCAACGTCGTTCCTCTGTGTGAGGCGGCCCCGATCGAGGTCGGAAACCGTATCTGGTTCGATGCCAACTCGAACGGCGTGCAGGATCCGGGCGAGGGCCCGATCGCCGGCGTCACGGTCAGTCTGTATCAGGGCTCGACCCTTGTCGGTACAGCAGTTACAGACGCGAACGGCGAGTACTACTTCGTCGCGGGAACCACGGTTGACCCAAACCCGACCGACCACATCGGCATCGTAAATGGCGGCCTCGCTTTCGGGACATCCTATCAGATCAGGCTAGACAATTTGTCCAATTTTCTCATCGGCGGGCCACTCTTTGGCCGGTGGATCACGACCGCGGATCAAACGTCGCAGGCCGGCGACGACGAAGCCAGCGATTCGGACGCCTCTGCTGCAACGAACATGCCCGGTTCGCCGCTCGGCACCTTCCCGGTCGTCAGCTTTACCACCGGCGGGCCCGGCGAGAACGATCACCGCTTCGACATCGGCTTCGCTACGCTGGCCCCTTCGTCATCTAATGTCTCGGTCGAAGGCCGTGTGATGACGGCAAATGGTTTCGGAATTCCGAATGCTTCGGTCGTGATCTTCGATGCCGAGGGAAACACCTGGAGTGTGCTTACGGGCAGCTTCGGCTACTTCAATATCGAGGGAATCCCGGCAGGTGAAACGGTCTTTGTGTCCGTCAGGGCTCGCGGCCACGTCTTCAAGCAGCCGGTCCAGACGATAACCACCAACGAGAAGCTGAACATCGTCGAATTCATCGCATCCGAATGATCGCCGGCTCCAGCATTAGAGCTTACCAAAGAGCATCAGGATGCCGATGATGATGAACGCGACGGCGACGATCCGCTGAAGCCATTCGGTCGGTACATACTGGCTCAGCACGCTGCCGACCAACACACCGAGAAGCGAAACAAGAACGAGAGCGAGGCTCGCCCCGAGGAAAACGGCGAGCTTCGACTCCGTTTTTGCCGTTAGGACGATTATCGCGAGCTGCGTCTTATCGCCAAGCTCGGCGAGGAAAAGCGTAAGAAAAGCGGTGCCGAATATCTTCAGGTCCATGCAATCAGTCTAGCCGAGCCGTGCGGCACGTCAAGCCGTACATTTCTTTACACTCGCCGCCGACTTTTTGCCGTGTTTTCGCATCAAAATGTTTTCCGCAAAAGGAGAACATTTACCATGAGAAAAGCAGTATTTATCTTCGCGGCCATCGCACTTGCCTCGGCCGCCGCATTTGCACAGAAAGCGCCGAACTTCGCCGGTACCTGGACGCTCGATAAAGAGCGGTCGGAGCTTAACGACCGCACGCGGATCGAGACGATGAAGATGACCGTGGCGCAGACCGCCGAAAGCCTGGAGGTGGCGACCGAGACCAAACGCTCGGCACCCGAGGGCAGCGGGCAAGGCCCGGCCGGCGGTCGCGGCGGAATGGGCGGCGGCGGACGCTTTGGCGGCGGCGACGGCAAGTTTACCTACAGCCTGACCGAACGCGAGACCACCACCGAACAGGCTACGCCCCGCGGACCCGTACCCGTTACGCTCAGCGCAAAGCTCGAAGGAGGGACGCTCAAGCTTTCCCAGAAGCGCACCTTCTCCGGCCAGATGGGCGAGGTCACCGCCACTTCAAGCGAAGAATGGTCGCTCTCCGCCGACGGAAAAACGCTGACCGTAAAACGCTCGCTCGCCGGCCCGATGGGCACCAACACCTCGACCCTCGTCTTCACAAAACAATGATCGCAACGCACTAGCCCACCGTGTCAGAGGCCCACTTTGCAGAAGCCCGCACGTAAGTAAGGGCGGTTCATCGGAGCTAATCTTCACCCGTCCCGTGATCGCACAGGCGGAAACCCGACCGGTAGGGAGGGTGTCTCTTGGAATGATGAATTATGAACGATGAACTATGAATGCAGAGTCCCTGTTCTGAGTTCCCTCTTTTGCCCAGATTCCGCATTCATCATTCCGAATTCCGCTTTCGGGCTGTCCCGGCTTCAGCCGGCCTGCGGTGCGGGCGGGTTCCGCCGTCGCCGAAGGTGACGAAGATAATAGCCCGGGGTGAAACCCCGGGTTTGGGTGGCCACCGACCCGCTCCCTGAAAGGGAGCAAGATCTTCCACCCGCCCGTCTGTGTCGGAGGCCCGACCGTCAGTGAGGGCTCAAAACCCAAGTCGGATCCTTGAACGTGGTGCCAGTACTCGCCAATGCTTTGTTCGAGCGAGTTCTCGACCTCGACCTGCTTGTTCTCGGCGTCGTAGATGAACGAGCGGCCCTGCGGGTCGGCGATCACATTTCCGGCCGCGTCGTAGCTCCAGCCCTGGCCCGCGGCCATTCGGTTGTCCGAGGCGTTTAGATCCGGATTGAGCATCGTCTTGTCCGCCTCGCAAACGACCATCGTGCTGTTATCCACACAACCTTTAGGCAACGTGGTCGTCACGCCGTCTATGCGTAATACGTTGCACTGCTGATTCCGTGCTCCACGCATACCTGCGTTACCGAACGCCCAGCCTCCGCTTCCTTCAATATCGCTACCACCTGCGTCTCGCTGAATCTTGACCTATTCATCCGTCTCCTCCATCTTCATGATGCCAGAAAACGTCTACTTTTCATCTGTGTACCTTTAAGGGAAACTTACGAATCTTACAGGCAATCAAGTTCGCCTACTTTGGAATATCTGCAAAATAGAAGAAAACCTGATGGTGGGGCTCATTATATTTGATCAAACCGTCGCTGAACTCCCACTCGTAATTGAACAGGACATAGATTTTTTGGCCTTAATTAAGAGAATGTTGAGGGATGCTGAATCTTACGTATGAACCAGGCTCAATCCAAATCCCCGGATAATTATCATTTTGTCTTGTCCGTTGATGAGACCATTTACACTGGCAAGTTATCGGAGTTTCCGGAAGCCTCGTGTTACCACGCGATTCGACGGTATAACGCCCCTTTTGCGGGTCATATGCTGAATCTATTCGAAATGAAGTATCGGCCTGGTAGCACAAATCAATAACTCTGTCGCCATCAGAAAGTGTGATTCCTTCTGTTTTCCCATCGGACAGAATTATTCGTTTTTTAGTAGAAGAATCTAAGTCAGAATTCGCATCGATATTTATGCGATACGGGGAATTATTATGAAGTTTAAGTTCATAAGTGACTTGCCTCTTCGCGGAGCAGTTCTCATATATTTCTCCTTTGCCAACATACGACAAATAAACAGATGGTTTCCTTTTTTCAATATTGATGGCCAATTGCTCTCTGGCAAAAACTCCCCCGGAAGTATTTGCAGCGAAAGCAATGACGCTGGCTGAAATCATTAGCAAGTAAACTAAATCGCCGAAGGTATGTTTCTTAATCATTTCCATTGACCTCTTCCTCCTCCGGGAAAAGCTCCGGAAGCTCCCCGATCTGTAGTTCTTCCCAAGCCATCGATGTACCCAAGATTCCGCAAATGCGTGGTAATTGCACTTCTCATCTCAACCTCAGTCCAACCTCTTTGCCAGAGCGTTGTTCCTCCGCCTTGTCCTGTAGTTATCGAGTATGATTCAGGTCCCTTTTCTGGTGTTTCATTATTTACAAATGCGGAATCGAGTCCGCGAACCAACGCAGCTGCATTGTAATAGGCTTCGAACTCCGCGGCCACTGTTGCAGGGTTAATTTCAAATCCTGATTGCTTCGCGTAATTCCATGCATTTATTTGAGCAATATGAGTTCCCTCATGAAAAAGTGTGAAAGCGAAAGACTTGTTTGAAAATGCGGACGCTGCTACAGCAACGACTACTCTACCGTTATCTTCACGAGTAAATGCGGGGGCGTCTTCATTTGTCCTTAAAGCGATAAGAACATTGTTACCATCGTTCTCAGTTCCGTAACTTAATAGAATTGCAGCTGCATATCGTCTAAAGGAATCGGAAATATCAGCCCTTAAAACAATATCCGCTAGTCGGGAAAGACTAGCCCGAAATTGTGCACGTTTCGTCAAAATATCGTTTATCGCTGCAATCTTAGCGGTCTTTTCTTCATCACTGATGTTCCCATCGGCTTGTATTCCAGTAATCTGCTGCCTTAGCGCGTCGTCGCTTGCCGAACCGCCCAAAGCTCGAGACCATGCATAAAGACCAAACGGATCTACATAAGTTACCGGATTATTTGAAACATAAACATATCTGTTCCACGTCTGCGGATTGACTACTGTACCGGATGACAAAAAGGGATCCGGACTAGAGAAGCGTCCTTGACCATAATTTAGCAACCTTGCCTGAGCGTAGTCTAGGTCAGTTTCGCCGTCGCGCTCGTAGGTGGTGAATTTCTGGCGGACGGTGTCGGAGCCGTAGGCGGAGCGGGCGATTTCTTCGCCGTAGGGCATGAAGTCGCGGCGGGAGATGGTTGTGCCGTTTTGATCGGTGAGGATGCGCGGGCTGCCGAGGTGATCGGCGGTGGTGTAGCTGACCTGCGGGGATTGGGGTGCCGCTACCGTAGAGTACTCGCCGATGAGTTTCCCGCCGGCGTCATAGACGAATACCGTCACCTCGCCGGTCGAGGGGACGTGCTTCTTCACCCGCTTGCCGTCGCCGTCGTATTCGTACTCGCCGACCGTCGAGACCGGGTTGCCGTTCGCGTCAAGTGTTTGCACCCTCACCTGCTTGTTCTCGCCGTCATACGTAAAGCGTCGGCTTTGCGGGTCGCGGACGGTGTTGCCAGCCGGGTCTTACGTCGATCGGCTGTCAAAGAACAGATCTGCGGTCGCACTATTCATTTGAGTCGAGTACTCCGCCGCAAGTTGCCCAAGGGCATTATAGACCTCCCGGCCGGGAAATGCGTCACCAAATTGGTGTAGTGCAACGGGCAGAGATCAGGTCGCCCGCCTGCTCTCGCGGCTTGCCGCCCGATGTGCGGAAAGGCTGAGCCTTTCCGTCGGTGTGCAAAAAGAGAGTGCGGCTCCGCCGCCGGTCTTTCTGTGCGGCTTCGGTCTGTGCTTTCTGTGGTTATGGTTTCCTTTTCGAACACAGAAAGCACAGACGAAAGCCACAGACGGCGGCCTTCGTTTCTTCTTCCGTGGTTAACACATTCAACGGCCAATGCCACCGTCTCCGACGACTCACGCGGGCCGTATCGGATGTTAAGCCCTTGCTGACGCGCGGGCCTCTGCAATGGAGGCCTCCAACACTCTTTAGTGATTGATCAGATAATTTTCGGACGGTTGGGGAATATACCATGGAATAAGAAAAGAAGAAAACGCGGGATATCAGATTCATCCTTCATCATCCCGTTAAGCCCTTGCCGACGCGCGGGCCCCTGCATTCCCAATTCCGCATTCCGAGATCCACATTCCGCATTCAGATGAGCCCTTCCTAACGGTCGGGCCTCTGACACAGGGCTTCTGCATTTGGTCACGCCGGGAGGCGTAACTCTTGCGGCCGGCTGAAACGTTACTCAAAACGAAGGGCTGAAGCCCGCACTCTGAACTCTGCAACTTCGCAACTTCGCAACTTCGCAACTTCGCAACTCTCCAGAACTTCCAAATCATCCATTTCATTTTTTTCATCCATATCGTTCAGAATACCGTTGGCGGCAGGTGAGCGATGTGCGAACATCGTCGCGTGGCGAAAGTGACGGGACATTGCGACGCGGCTCTCACCCTTAAAGGCGGAGCAGTGCCTCGCACCGAACCGTTTCAAGCGTTTCAGTTGTTTCACGTGAAGGGAAATGAGATAAAAAGGGTCAATGAAATGTGATAACCGTGAGAATCTTGGTACATCGACGGTAAACGACCTCTTCAAATTCTTGACAGAATCAAGTTTAAGTTCCCAGCTAATCTAGGCCTTTCTCAAGGCGTTCGATAATCACTTCGCAGTAGGCCGGGTCCTGCTCAATTCCGATCGCTTTACGGCCGTGGCATGCAGCGGCTACTAAGGTCGAGCCGGAACCGGCGAAAGGTTCAAGAATTAGATCCCCAGGGTTGGTATATGTCAGGACCAGCCACTTCATTAGATCTATCGGCTTCTGAGTCGGGTGCAATGACCGCCCGATCCGCGTGTTGTTGAACTTCAAAACGCTCTTCGGATGATAGAGGTTAGTTGTGCGTTCCTCGACGTTGCCGGAGGATGCTCCGTAATGAGCCGGCCGATTACCTTTACCGATGGTGTGCGGACGGCCGCGAACTTTCTGCGGGTTATAGGTTGCACCGCGGAATTGCTTTGAGAAGACGAGAATCGATTCGTGAGATCTGAGTGGCCGCCTATTAGCATCGAGGTGCCCAACTGCGAGGTTCTTTTCCCAGATCAGATCGTATCGGTACATCTTAGAGTTTGAATGAATCAACTGCGGTACGAACTTGCCAGAAGCGAAGAAAACCATCGGTGCCCGAGCTTTACAGATCCGAACAGCATCGGTCCAAAATGCAGGCCACTCGACGGCCTTGTCCCATTTCAAGCTGGTGATCGCGTATGGGGGGTCGGTCAATAATGCATCGATCGACTCATCATGCAGGTGAGGCAATATCTGCTCGAACCGAGCGCAATACAGAGTGATTCCCTTCCCGTCGTAAACGGGCACGAGGTGCGACAATTTTGCTGCTGTCATTTAGAAAGATTCGGTGAAAGCCAAAGAGCTTCGATGCGAGAGCCGCCGCTGTTTACCATCGCTCGTTTATCGACGCGATGCCAGCCGCATGACTCGAGATTGTTCGTGTATAGCGGGGATGGATAGCCGCTGATCACCACCAGTCCTTTCAGATCCTTAACGGTCGCAAGGAACTGCCGATGAGCGTCATCGTTCATTTCGTGAGAGTAGATCGACCGCGCGGTCCTGGTCGAGGCCACGTATGGCGGATCGAGATAGAAGAGGGTGTCCTTCGAGTCCATCTCTTTCATCAAGGTGAGAGCGTCACGTTGCTCAATAACGACACGCTGAAGGCGACGGGCGGCCCGATAAAGCGTCCCGAAGCGAAGATCTTTTGTGACGCTGCGATTCCCGTTCTTGTGCCGCCGGAAAGAACCTTTTGCAATGCCGCCTTCGATGCTCATCCAGAGCCGGAAGTAGAGACGGCGGGCACGTTCAAGATCATCGATCTTTTCATCCGACGAACAGCAGACGGCGAACTCATGCCGAGACCACGGAGTCAACCGAAGTGCCCGGATGAGCTGCTGCGGCCGATCGCGGAGAACCCGAAAGAAAGTGACGAGATCGGCATTCAGATCATTGTACGTTTCGAGATGCGCCGGACCTTTGAGCAGCAGCACGTTCGCAGCTCCTCCAAAAGGCTCAACGTAATGTCTGTGTTTCGGGAAGTGAGAAATGATCCAAGACGCCAAACGAAACTTGGACCCGTAATACTTCAGCACCGGACTTTTTATGCTCATAGTTGAAACATTGGCGAGTCCGGGCTGGTGAAAACGCCTATGATGCTGCCAGAGTATTAAGTTTTCAAAGAGCGAACAATCCCTGATGACTCATCAGCCTAGAAGGCATACTCCGTCTCGACTGATTATCAGAGACTTAATAGGCCGATAGATTGAATGAATGATTCGATCCCGGCTGCATGAGATCGCGAACAAGCACGGAGTGTGTAACGCTTATCAGTTCCAGAAAGTAACAGGCTTTCCCAACTCAATGGCCTATGCACTTTGGCAGAATGAGTGGAAGCTAGTTCACTTAAAAACTCTCGATACACTCTGCAACCTTTTCAAATGCACACCGAACGACTTACTTGAGTTTACCCCGTCGAACGAGGATGAGTACGGTATTTAGAAGCCGTGGCTGTCTAGGGTTGACGAAACCTTCAAAGTATCTGCTTTAAAGATGGCGGAGCGAATTTCGCCGTCCTTCGAAAACCACTCACATTCGACCGTTCCGAGATCATCATCCACAATGTCCTTTACCGTCATTTTCGGCCCGCCTGATTTGAGACGTACAATTTCGCCGATTTTCCAAGCATTATTCTCCATCACTAATCTCCTTAATAGTCGAAAAGATAGCCGCCGATTGAGATACCGCCAACGAAGCCGCCGATCGGGATGTCGCCAAAGAAGTTCATCAGTTAACCTTGGTGAGAAGATGGTATCAAAGAACAGGCGGCTTGCATACCGGTCTAGTCGAAACGGTGGTCCTTTAGGCAGGTGAGACGGCCGCAAACGGAGCACGGTTCGGGCGTTGAGGCCTTGAAGGTCTCGGGGCGGCCGACGGATTGCCAGGGTTCGCGGTTGCGGGATCTCTTACGGTTGTTGAGAGCGATGAAGAAGTCGAGCTTCTCGGCGTTGCGGCAAATGAGGGTGAGGCCGTCGTAGATCGCACCGGAACTGTTGCCGCCCTGGTGCCACTCACTGGCCTTGCAGCCATCGATCGCGGCCTTGATCTGCTCGACGGTATAGCCCTCCTTCAGCCGGGCGGCGATGACACGCCGGCGGGATGCGTCGAGCTTGGACCGCGGATGATTCATGACCCGCTGCCAATGTTCGAAGATCTCCTGAACCTGCTCTTTCATCCGTAGTTTCTGACTCCGTAGTAGCGGACGGACCAGCCGCGGTCGCGGGAGACGGCGACGGATTCTTCGAAGTAGCGGCGGCCATCGGCGGCGGTCGGGTGCGAGCTGCGGAAGACGGGCTTCTCAGGGCTACGCGGGTCGAAGTTTGCGGTCAGGTGAATCGGCTGATCGCCGTTCGGGACGTCAAAGTCACCGGCGATCACAGCGAAAAGGCCCTGTTTTTCGAGGATGGCAATTCGGGTGTATTTTTCAGGCATTCTTAAATAACCCCCCTTCCGATGATCGGCCAAGTGTCTTGTTCGCCCCTCGTTCCGATCGCCTCAACGCCATTCGTCGGCACATCGGCCGGACGCCAGACGGTTCCGCAGCCGTGGCACAAATGCGATTTATGCGGCGGGTTGAGCCATGCAGCCTTAAATTCACGACACATACAACGTCGGCCGTCCGCAGAGATTTCACAGCACGGGTCAGTAAAATCTTCCGGGTGATGACCTTCGCGGTGCCCGCACTCGCAAATATCCGGCTCTGGTGCATCAACGTGCTGCTTTCCGCAGCTCGGGCAGTGAAGGATCATGTCTATTGGTTCTTGTTCCGGCATTATTAAATAACCTCCTCATCGAGTTCGCGCATGCGGCAGTCCCAATCGCAGTGTTCGGTGCCGTCGAGATTGCAGGAGCCATCGGGCTGAAGGCCGCACTCATCCATCATGTCCTCCCAGCAGGACTCACACTCGCCACAGTCGCCGCACCAGCCATCGTCGTCATCGTCAAAACCGTCGTTGTCGTAATATTCAGGCATGATCAAATTAACACCTACAATCGCTCAGGAATCAGGTCATCGGGAATATCAAAGAATCCCAATTTACCGTTAAACGGTATTGGCTTCTCCAGGGGCCTTGGATTGCGTAAAACAAAACCGAAAAAGCCAACGAACCACGGCGAGTCGCTGTCAATAACACAGTCCGCAATCTCGACCGTTCCAAGAATCGAGCCACAAATAAGTTCTTGCTTACTCGGAATATCCAGATCTGGAAAATCGAGGGCCGTGAACTCCTGGAATTCGAAGTAATCGGTAGAGAGCATCGTTTTCGATGCATGAATCGCGATTCGGCCGCGAACTCTTGTAGGCCAATTCCGATTCTCAATATCCTTACCAGCGTACATAATCGCCCATGCCCATGGTTGTCTTACTGAAAGTCCTTTCACGATTTTCCTCCTTCCTGCAGGACTCGATATGTTTCATCGGCCAGGGAAAGTTGCGGCCAGGACTTTGAAACCTGAATGTGGCGATCCTCCGGGAACATCTCAACAGTCGATTTTGGGCCGCCGTTGTAGCACCAATTCCATGCAAGGGTTCGGGCTGCGCCAAACATCGCTCCTGTGGCTCCGCCGATTTCATTGTCGATTCCTTTCAGCACCTCGTCACAAATCCTATTGACCCGAGTGATCTCGGCCTTCATGTCGTCAATCTGATGTCCGGTACTTTTGCTTAGAGCACGTGCGAACTCGACGGCCATCACCTGGATCGCTTGTTCGTAGGACGGGCCCAGGCTGCCCATGCTGATGCTCCAGATACTATTGCCAGCGTCCCAGCGGGCCAGCAACTGCTCGACCGTATCGTCGTAGGCTTCATAGTCGTCAGAAAGCATATCCAACGCGGTCAATTTCGTCGTTCTATCAAATGTTTCACTTTGCATCTTTCTCCTCCTCGGCCTCGGCAAAGTCATCAGCGAGGTCGCACCATTCGTAATATTTCGGGCGGCTGACGGTGAACGGGACGGGGCCGACGACGCCGTGCTGATGCGCCGCCGCCTGGATCAGCTCACCGACTGCGAAGAATGTTTTTCGGTCAATCGTCACCATAGGTCCTCCGTGTAACGAAAACCCTGGAAACCCCGACGAGCGATCGGCGTCGGCGGAAAGCTTAGCGGTGCGGTGCAGACGGCCCATACCTTAGGTTTTCGCGAGACTTCGTCCCAGCATTTGACCTCTGAGGTGGACCCATCGACATAGCTGGCGATGTTCATTCTGCAAATGATCTTTCCTTCAATTAGAAGATACAGATGGAGAACGTCTTTCGTTGGCACCTGGGCCAAGGCGATATAGATTGCCTCAATCTTGTCAGCCGCCAGCAGCTCGAGAGATTTCAACATGCGGGAATGCGCAACGCGATCACGGTCGGCATAGAGATTGGGCAGCGTTCGTATGATCCCGGTTGGTCTGTTCATGGTGCCTCCTTAAACTCGTCGTCGCCGGCTCGAATTTGCCGATAGAACCGCTCGATCTTCATCGCGTTGCGGGCTGTGATCGATTCCTTTCCGAGCTGCAAAGAACGGCTCTTGAACCCGAGACGGCTGGCGATCTCGCCCTTCGTGAATCCCTGCTTCAGCAGCCAGTCGATGAGACGCCAAGTAGGCTCGGCCGGGATACGTTGGGCGTCCGTGACCACGGCGTCGGGCGAGATCGCGAGGATCTTCCTGGCGTTCATTGCCCGGATCTTCTTTCGCTGTCCGCGGCGAATAAGGTCGATCGTTGAAGCAGCGATGCCGGTGATGTCGGCGACCGTGTCACGACCGATCTCTCGCTTCGAAAGCCTGATCAGGTGACAACGAACGGGTGACGCATCAACTAAGCCGTTCCATTCGCCGCGTCGGCGTGCGGCAGCCCGCTCGGTTTCATATCGGGAGTTGGCCGCCCGACAGGGAACGCAACGACAGCCACCCAGGTACTTCAGCCGGTCGCCATGCGGTCGGTTTGACGCCAGTTCTTTCGCAGGCCGAAGCCCATTTTGGAAAGCCATCGAATTCCCCCTCATCGGTGGTCTGCCGCTTTCGGACAGGTCTCAAAGTGCGAAATGTAAAGGTTGCGGCCGGTGGCGGATGCCGTCTCGACCTCATTGCCGGTGGCGAAGCGGTAGCGGCCGTTGGCGGTGTCAATGACCAGCCGGCCTTTACGGTTCGGGCGGGCATCGATCGGGTTGAGCTTTGCACCCGGCACCTCGCGGACCACGAACCGGCCCGACTGCGGGCACCACTCCTTGCGGACCAGCTTTAGCCAATGAACAAAGGCACCGCACGATCGGCATTTAGACATCGAAGACATCAGCCGCCGACCTCCGTTTGCTGGCGAGCCGAGAGACGGTTGAACTCGGAAAGAAATTCGTACTCGATGATCTCCGGCGATCGCTCGTAGAGGTCGATCATGGGCGGGTTGACATTCGGAGCATCGAAGTCGGGATGCAACTCCTCAAAGATCGCACCGGAAGCCAGTTCGTAACCAAGCAGCAGGTGATCACGCTCTGAAATATGCTTCTCAATATTGGCCCACTCGAAGCGAAGATATCGCCCGTAGATCATAGACTGGAGCCGGGCCTCGGCCTCGCGATAAAAGTCGAACTGCGGATGCATCTTCAACGGCCGCGGGAGATCCGAAAGATATGCCTCGGACGCATCGTGAAGCAGTGCCATTAGCGCGTATTGCCAGCCTGAGCAGAGCTCCCGCGAGAGAAGAAGAGAATGCTGGGCCACGGAATAGAAGATCTTGGAGTGGCCGTTGTACCGGCATAGTTGCGACAGAGAATGAGCAATGTCCTCGATACAGATCATCTCGGGATCGGGATCGAGCGGAAAGAACTTCTTGCCGGTGTAGGTCTGAATCCAGTCGGAACCAGTCATGCCGCGGCCTCCATTGCCATCTCGACTCGGATGGTCGCACCTGCGGCCGGAACTCTCGGCTCGAAGAAGAACGGCTCTCCGTCACCTGCCTTCTCGCAAACGGTTCGTGCCTCGTAAAGTGGCTCGGGCGTCTGGCTATGAACGCAGGTGCTCAGGTCGAGTTGAAGCGTTCCCGGCCGGCCGAGGGTCTGACCAAAATAGAAGCGGCAAGATTCACATTTTTTCGACATAAAGTTTCTCCAAATTCACTGAACAAAAACTGTCAGGCTGCCCGCTTTTTGAAAGCAGGATTCCGATTTTCAAAGAACATCTTGGTCCGTATCGCGGCGCCGATTACCTTGGCGTTGGCAAAGGCGTCGGGATAGGCCTTTGTCCGTGGGCCGGAGACCATCAACGCTTCATTGGCGATATTGCCGAGCTGCAGCGGCGTCGATGCCTGACGGCAGACCAGATCGATCGCTTCATCATCAAAGAGATCCTTTGCTCGCTTGCCGACAAGCCGGAGCCGATGATCCAGATAGTCGGCAGCCGAATCGCGAAAGTCGGGCATCGAGATAGTGGTGATGCGTTCGTGGATCTCGCGAAACTGCGGGTCGGCGAGCCTTGCCTCAAAGATCGGCTGGCCGAAAAGCACGACACCGAGATACCGCTGAAAACCTCCGCTCGACATTTCGAGGAAGTTCTTGAGCGACGAAAGGGCGGAGTTATTTAGCCGGTGGGCCTCATCGATACCGAGAGCCACGCGGTTGCCGTCCTTGTACTGGGTCGCGAGAAGATTCTTGACGGCGTTTCCGCGGCGAACCGCAGAGCCGGGAGCACGGGTTATGCCGAACGATTCCAGGATGCAGGATGCGATCTGCATCGGGGTGACGTTCCGCATATCGAAGAACTCAGGCCAAACGATGTGCAGGTTCCGGTTCTCAAAGACGTAGTCCTCGACAAGTGCCCGGAGCGTCGATTTACCGCTGCCGATCTCGCCGGTGACGACGACAAAGCCCTGATAGCGAACGGCGTCGATAACGCGGTCAATGACACGCTGGAATTCGCGACTGACGAACACCTCGTCACGGTGCTGTGGCGGACGCGAGAAAGGGTCCTCGGAAAGTCCGAAGTGCTTTTGAGCTTCGGGTGAAAGCTCGATGCGTTTAGAGATCATTTGCTGGTCGTCTCCTCTTTGAATTAGTTTTTGGATCTGTTCTTCGATCTGTGCCGGGCCGAGGCCGCGTTCCCGAAGAAACGGCGGCAGGGCAACGGCAAGCTGGCGTTCCAGCGATGCCGCTAAATTGGCATTGAGATTGTTGTTTCGAAGGCGATGAAGGGTGGTCCGGCTCGGTATCTTGGGCGGACCGAAGAATCGCTGCAAGTCCGACAGGCTGAGATGAAACTCGGCCATGAAGGCGGCAAGCGGCGACGTGAATGAGTTGGGCTGGTTGCTCATATACGCTCGTTTAACTGATGCCGGACAATGTCCGGGCTAAGACACGGCACGAAGCCGCGTCGGTGTCTGGATGGCCGGTGCGAGGAGCTGCTCGAGATGAGCTTCGACCTCGGCGGCCGGCAATGACCCCTGTGTCTCGGGGAACAAATTCAAAAGTGCTGCCTTCGCGTCCTCGATCGAGGCGAAACGATCTGCGAACATTCCAACCGCCTCCCAGTAACCGATCTCACGGCCGGTATAGGCCGGCGTGGGCAACGGAGTGACGGCGGCCACTTCTTCGGCGGTGAATATTCGCTCTGGATGCGGAAAGGCGGCGACGTTGGTGGCCGGTAGCTCCATCTCGACGTTGAGGTGCGGCACCGGAGCGATCTGGCCGGTATGTTTTGACTTATCTTTGATCTCGCGGATCTCCTGCTTACGGCTATCCTTGAGCCGCTTTTTGAGGACCTCGGCATTGCTGGCGGCCGTGGACCGGAACGCACCGGCGACGTCCGTTTCGGCCAGAACCTTTTCGACCTCGAACTCGCCGCCATGATCCGGCTCGAACTTCCCATTGAGGTTCGGCAGCGTGACGATGATCGTGTCGATCGCCGGCGGGACGACCACCTGGATCTTCTTGCCGGCGGCTGAAAGGAACGGCTCGACACCGGGCAACCGATAGATCTGTCCATCGCGGGCGAAGGTCATTGAGGGGTCGAGAACGACCGGGAACTCATCGGAAAGCAGTGCAGATTCGATAACGGCCGGGTCGATCTTTCGGACGACGATCCGGCGGTTGGACCAGCGGAACATCGGCGTCTCGCCGGTCGAGCGATGGACGCGATTGTTGTAGTGATCACAAATGCGATCGGCGAATTCGTTGAGACGGTCGATGGTGACGATCTGCCCCTCGGTGATCGCAAGACCGACCAGGCGGTCCATCTTCTCGGCCCATTTGTGGGCAACCTCGACCTTTCCTGACGCTTGCGGATTATTGGGAATGTGGGTCCAGTGCTGAAAGCCGCCTTCGTCGGCGAGTACGGCATTGAGGATTCGAGTCGCCTTTGTGTGCCGCCCTTTGAACTCGGGGCCGTTGTCTGAGTAAAGGACATGCGGGATTCCGAGTTCGGAGAAGGCGTCGCACTCGAACTGAACCATATCGCGGCTGGTGATATGCGAGGTCGCGATGTAGCGGAGGAAACGCCGCCGGGAGCAATCGTCAACCAGCATTAGCTGCCAGACCCGAAGCTTGGTCGAATCGGTCTGCGGGTGGTTCTTGTCAATTCCTTCGATGCGGAGTATCCGGCGGGAACGCTCATCCTGCCAGCGGACCTTGAGGGCCGTGCAGTCCACCTGAAAGATCTGGCCGGGATACTCGGCCTCCCAACGGCGGTAGGCCCGCCGTGCGGATCGAAGGCTCTTTTTGCCGAGTTGATGCTCGGCCAGAATCCGGCGGAAGTATTCGAGCGAGGGCAGCTTTGCCTCGGGCCGTCTCAGACGAGCTACATCGAGTGCCTCTTTCGGGTCGAGCTTATCCGAGACCACGAATTGAGCCGCGTACCAGAGGTCGGTGCCTTCGGCGAGTTCGTAGATCCTCTTTCCCCGATCGGCTCGCGGCTTTCGGCCGGAGCCTCGGAGATCAGAAGTGACCCGATAGATATGCTGCCATTTGACCCCATAGATACGCGCCAGACGTTCAGCCTCGAGCTTGGCCGGTGAGCCGGTCAAACCACGCATGGCGTTGCGTATCTCCTCCTTTGCAATGTTTCCAAGTTTTGTGTTCGGCATTGTCTTAAAAGGGCGTTCCCGGGCTGGTAGAAACGCCTAAAGCTCAAGCAGCGGCAGACCGCACCGGGCGAAGGGCTTTGAGAGCCGATGCGAGATCGGCCAATTGCTCGACTCCTAAATGACTGGAGCTCGTGACCTTGTAGCGGTTCGTAAGAAACCGACGCCAATGGGTCTTGTCAGTACCGTCGATAAATCCCACTTCGGAGCCAAGGGCATGTACCTCGCGACGGAGCCGCTCAGCTTCGGCACGGACATCGGCCACTCCGGAGAACTCGGCGATATTCGAGCGGTTACGGTGGAGCTTAATGAGGTCGATGCCGGCGGCACGAAGAGCGGAACGGAGAGCCCTGGCGAGGGCGGTATAGTGAAGCTGCTGGTCGGTGAGCGGATTACCTTCGGCGTCCTTCTCATTGCGATTGACGATGCCGATACCCGCCCGCTTTCGGCCGCGGGCATCTGTCAGCCGGACCTTGATCTGAATGCTGTCCTGAAGCTGGGCCTTCTCGAAATCGACATCGATCTCAACAAGGTCGGGCATAAGTTTGTCGAGCATGACGCAGGACGCGTCATAGCCGATGAACGGCGTTTGCGGATCGTCGGCGAAAAACTTGATCTCGGTGTGATCGATCCCATAGGTTTCGACCAGATCTCGAACGACGTCCAATTGTGCTGGTGTATATTTCTCTTCTGGCATAAATTCTCCTTCCTATTTCGTTGCGTTATTCATCCTCGCCCCAGTCTCCATCGGCGATCTCGGCGATCGCCCGATCGAGAAAATCGTCGCCGGCCGCTTCGGGGGCGAACTCGACATTGACGCCAAGCGCATCGCGAAGCCGGAACCACTGTCCGGCGAGTATGCGAAGGTCGTCTGCGGCCCGGGATCTCTTCTCGGTTTTGCTTAGGGAGTCGGCCTCGGCGGTGGTGCGGATCAGAGCACTCACCGTTCGGCTGAATGCCCGCTCGTAAGGCGACTGGTCGTTCATCGCGTCGATATTGCGGCGAAGCTCGTCGTTCTCTGCGGTTCCCTTATCGACTCGGGCCTTGAGGTCCTCGATCTTTTTCTGCTGTTTGGCCGATGCGGAACGCTCGGCCTTAAGGTCCTCGGCGATCGAGAGCACGAGATCTTTGATCGCGGTCGGGTTCGATGCCTCGACTCGCTCACCGCCGATGATCAATTCATTGCCATCGAGCTCAATTTTGGTCGAGCCCTCGACAAGCAGCCGACGAGTCGAGATCGGTATCCTAGCGGAGTTAAAAGTGTCATAGATCTGGCCGCCCTCGGATTCATACAATTCTTTTTGCCGATAGAAAGCCGACTTTGACATCGGTGAGTACTCCGACTGATCCAAAAAGTCGGCAAAGCGATCAAAGCCAAAGTGTTTGTAAAGCTCTTGTTGCTGGAACTCCGCCAGAGCCGAGATGACTTGAGCATTCAGGTTGTCGGCAACACGATTCACGGCTCTAAGGCCCCCTATAAGCACGAGTGCTTTTTCGGCCCGACGCGTGTTACTTTCCTCGATCCGCTCATTGACCACGGTCTCGAGGTGCTCGTTCTTGACCTTTTCCAGTTTCTCTTTAAGATTCGCCATATATCTCGCTTTAAATTCCCCGCGGGAACTCAAAAAACTCCTTCATAAGTGTGAAACATCAATAAATCCGGGCATTCGGTTCTTTTTAAATTCCCGCTTGCGGGAATTTAAACATTCGCCGAGAGGGCAAATGAGAGCAGCCGCCGGTCGTAGATCCAGCAATTGTTGCCGGTCATGCGGACATAGTTGTGAAGCTCCCAAGTGATCAGCGACCGGCGGACAAAGTCCTCGGAGAACCCGGTCCGCTCCACGATCCGGCGAAACGGAACAGGCTCGCCGCCCTCGACTGCCTCAAGTACAAGAATCGACTTGGAAAGCGAATCGATCCGGTACTCACTCTTGTCTCTCTTACTCGTCCTTCCCATGAAACTCATTCAACAGAACCAAAACTATTGCCACCGGGATCGCGACCAGGACTGCCGCGGTCAGCATCAGGTGAAACATCATTTACTGGCGCCCTCCTCCCCGATGTAGAACCGAACTCCATAAAGCAGAAACCAGCCGTCGCCGACCGAGCGGACGCCGATCTCTTCACATCCGGTCGAGCGCATCCGTTGCTCGGCCTCATTGATCTGCTTGAATGTGTAGATCCCGCCGTGCTCGCAAAACTTAACGATGGCCCGCGGATGGACCTGAGCGGTTTTATCTATTGCGGCGGCCCGGCCGATCATGCTCGCTACCAAACCGAGGCCACCAAGAAGGGCACAAACGATGCCGACCGGCATTAGGACATTTGCGGCGATTGATCTTGCGACATTAGCGAAATCGATTCGTCTAAGCATTCTCGTGTTCCTCCGTTTTCCCGGTAAGTGCCTCGGGCGTTAGGTCAAGCTCGAGCTGGCCGGCGAGCACCGGGAAGTTTGCCCGGGCGACACGGTAGATCGTGCTTAGCTGAGTGATGGGTGCCGTCTTCGCCGTTTCGAGATATTCGCGAAAGGCATCCTCGTCCGTGATGATCCAGTAGCCCGAGGGCGGCTGCTTCCTGGCACCGATCGGCAGAAGCCAAACCTTTCTGAGATCCTCGACGATGCCCATGAAGCTGCGGAGCGGCATCGGGTAGTGAAGCTCCAGCGTCTTTGCCTTATCGAAGGGCCGCTCGCTTGAGAAGCGGGTCAGGAGCTTGGCGATCTCAAAATGCTGAGCGTCGATCGGGACGCCGTATTTGAACAGCCGATCGACCGCTCGACGAAGCATAAGTGCAGCCGGGTTCGGGTCGTTGTGCGGGGCATTTGCCTTCACACGCCAGCACTGATGCGGCATACCATCGACAAGCCGGAAACCGAGATCTCCGCACTCGAAACATCGCGGAACCGGCTGGGACGGAAAGAGCGGGTGGGTGACGCCCTGCGGAGACCAGGTGCTACTTCGCATATCGTCTTCCTTCGATGTTGCGCTTTATGACGGCCTCGATCGCTGCTGCCTGGCGTTCCTCATCGATGATCGCGGCCTGGTTGCAGGCTAGGTCCCGGCAGTGTCCGCAGTAGCAACGGCCGAGGCCGAGGAACCAATTATCGTGAACTTCGTTAGGCTCCCGGTCGTCGCGGACGACGGCGGTCTGCTTGCAGCCGTCGCACTGATATACCGTGATGATGACGATCACAGACATGGCTTCACCTCCTTGCCCGCACCGGTCAATCTGCGGCCGGTTAATAACTTGAAGTCAGTAATCAGGGCGAAATGGAAGTACTGCTCAACCCCATCCTCATATCGGAGTCCAAGAATGTGAGGCTTATGAGGGACCGGACAGAAACGACCGATGAGCCGCTCCTCGCCGGAAGTGACTTCAATAAGATCTCCAGGGTTCAGCGGCACGAGCCGGTGTAGGAAGTCTTCGATCCTCATGCGGCCCTCCTTTCGGCATCCCGACGGTTCATCGATTTGAGTGCCTCGACCATCTTGTTGGTCTCGGCGGTGGTGTGCGGCGGCCAGTGCTTCAGCATCCGCTCGCCCATCCGCTTCAGCCCCTCTTCGGTGATCCCGCGGCCGGCTGCCAGATCGCGCATCAGCCGAAGGTGGGCCGGCTGGGCGATCTGCTTGATGCCCGCCTGCTGGCGGTGATAGCTCCGGGTTCGGCGGGGGACGTGCCTCGAATCGATCGGGTCACCGCCAAGGTGAACTATCAGGGCATTCGCCTCTTCAAAGGTGAGCTGGCTCACGCTGTCTGTCCGCCCGGTCGTGACAACGGCGACGGCACCGCGACGCGTGTCGTCGTCGAGGCCGAGCCGCTTGCAGAGGCCGAAAATCCTTTTCTGCTGTGCGAAGGTCTTTTGTTGGGTCATTGCTGGTTTTCTCCATTCATGGTTTTTTGAACACGCCGGATGGTCGTGTCCGCGGCGTCGCGAAGCTCAAGCAGCTCGATGAGAGTCTGGTTTGAGCAGCCCTCGACATTAAGGTTGTTGATCGCTTCGGCTGCCTGGGTTAGCAGATTGGCCGATTCCTCGGCCCGGCACTCGGAGGTGAGCAGCGGCTTGGCGTGAACGCGAACAAGCTCGCTATGATGGGCGACGATGTGGTTGACGATGAGCGCCGCTCCGGGAGGGTTGACGAGATAGACCGCATCGATCAGATCGCAGATGCGGTCGAGGATCGATCGCTGGCCCGAGCCGGTCAGTGCCTCATCGCTCTCGGGCTCACGCCGCCATCGGCGGACGTAGTCAGCGGTTACGTTCAGGATGAGAGCGACTCGCTTGCTGGCCGCTCGTGGTATCGCCTGTTCTAAAACTTGCCAAGTTTCCATTTGAGACATTCCCCGTCGCTTTTCCGGCAGAAACAGACCTAGCCGGATCGGGTCAAAAAAAATAGGCTTGGACGCAAAGGCCCAAACCTGAAGATCTACGCAGCCTGTCGGACGGCTTCTGAAACGGTTCGCGGATGCCTCGGACGCTTGATCGAGATTCCGTACCGTTTGCTAACCAGACCAGCGAGCCTTTCGTTATACCGACCGTGGTAGAACATCTCGGTCAGCATCGTCCGTAGCGAGTCGACGGTGGCTCCGTATTCGCTGGAAAGCTCCTTTGCAATCGTGGTGATCGAGAGGCCTTGCTTGAACAGAAAAATTTTGATTTCGAGTGGATTCATAGTATTCTCGATATGTTTTCAACTGAAGTTTCAACTGAAACTGAAGCAAGATTAAACGAAACGGTTAATTCTGTCAAGCAGATTTTATACGTTTTGGCGACTGCTCAATCAATCGGTGACCGTATCCTTGAAGCGTTCGAAACGGACGACAAGGCAGTCATAGCCGAAAAATTGGGTTTTTCGTCAGTTCAGGCTGTTTACAAGGTTTTGAAGGGCGAACGGGAGTTGGACTTCGAGAAGCTTAATAGGTTCCGGGATTATACACAATGTTCAATCGACTGGCTTCTTACCGGCAAGGGCCCAAAGTTTGTGAACGGAGATCGATCGTTCGATCTCGAGCGTTCGGTTGATATCCATGACGACTGGCACGACGTGCTTTCGGAGTGGTTCAAGTTTGAGGGTCGCGAGATGCCGGAGACGCTGGGAGCGAGCTTTATGGGGGGATGGTCAAGATCTTCAAAGGAGGAAAGAATCGAACAGATCAGGGACTTTAAGAAACTCCTTGATTTGATCGCTGATGATGCGGTGAAATGACGCGAGCCATCTTCCACAGAGTGTCGGCACTTGGGTTTGGATGGAATGAAAGGCAGCTCACTGAAGAGCACTTCTACAAGCTCTGCCGAAAGTTCAAGATCACCGTTAACAGACTGCCTTTGAAGGTCCGCGGATATTACACCAAAGTCAACGGCGTCGATCACATTACGCTGAGTTCACACCTCAGCTCGTTCCAGGAACTTTTCGTGATGTGGCATGAGATGGGGCACTTCTTGATGCATGCTCCGGCAATGGCAAGGCAGGCAAAATTCTCCGGCCACTGTGAAGACGACCGAGAGGAAAAGGAAGCAGATGCGTTTGCCTATTGCGCAATACTTCCTATCTCGGATCTGTCGACCATACCCCTCGAGGTCCTGCTCGAGGAGCAATGTTTTTCGCCGAGATTTTTAATGGAGAGGCTCAAGGTCCATGACGAATACGGCATCTGAAGAGATCAGAAACACCGGGGAGGTGTCGCTCGAGATCCCAGAGCGTGTTTATGACAAGCGAAGAAAGATCGAGAGCGACGAAGATCTTTTAGAAATTTGTTCAGACCTAGACTTTGACGATTGATTGCGTTTATCGTGTCTTCTGTGGATCGATTGGATTCGACCGGAGTACAGAAATGAGAAGAATTTTGCTGTTGTTTGCTTTGATCGCGTTTGGTGTGGCAGTTAGTTTGGGCCAGACAGGCGAGCCAGAATTTATCGGAGAAGCACTTCTGGTCAGGCCTGACGGCTCGACCGTGAAACTAGACAAAGAGATCGGTGATTTCACATCCGGGATCTCGTGGTCGTCGAACTCGTGGAACGCACTCTCTTTGGAGATAGCGGGCGGCAAAGCACTGACTAGGATTAAAACCGGAGAACCAATCGAACTGATCGTCAGGGCCGTTGATAATAATTCAGATCCGCTTACGATTATCGCGATTTACAAGTTCAAGGCGAAGAAGAAATCACGATCGGTTCTTCTTTCAAAAGACAATTCGGGAACGTTCCTCAAAAGTCGTACCAGTTCGAAAAACATGGTTCGATTTACTGGGAGCAAATCAGGGTTGTCGTCTTACCGGATATCATTAACCGATTTACCGGCGGGTGAGTACGGCATTCTCGTTTCAAACCCGAACAACAGGGACGAGAAGCGTACGATCGTCTCGTGTTTTGCCGTGGAGTGAGAGAGATCGTGAACTGGAAAATTCCCTCAAGTTCATTTTGGTGGGCAGCCGAGTTCGTTTTTGCTGTTGCTTTTATTAGCAGCACGGCGGCACCGGAAGTACGTGCACAAAAGGCGGCACAGCCACCAAACGCTTGTGGCCAGGAGATAGCCGACAAGATCACTCTACGGGGTTTCAGGCTGGGAACATCGCCCGACGACTACTTTCACATCCCCGGATTTAAGGCGGCGTACGAAAAGTCAAAAGCACCAGATCCAGAGATCGATATCTTTAGAACACGAGATTTGGGTTTAGCGGTCGTGCATAGTTGGGACCCTTACTTCGAAGAGATTCAAGCCACCCCAGAACTTAAAGAACTGATTGGCGATGTTTCATTCTCGCTTCATTTTTACGACGCAAAGCTAAGCACAATCATAATTTCTTACAAGGAATTTGAAACTCCAAATCTGCTCGATTTTCAGAAACAGATCAACCAAACACTTGGACTGCCGACAAACGGATGGGTGCGGGAGCATTTAGGTGCCGCATCGATGAACTGCGGTGATGTTGAGATCACGATCCGAACCGGAAGGATCCCAGGGAAAAGCTGGTACCGAGACTGGCCGAGTATCTGGATTGAGAGCCAATCGCTGGCCCGTGAGTTCGACCGCAAGTTTGAGGAAAGGAAAAAAGCGGAGGAGCTTGCCAAAAAGAAAGCCGAGGAAGAAGCGTTGGAGAAAAAGCGGCAAGAAGAAATGCGCCGACGGACGCTGCGGCCTTAGATCTACGCGGCGAGTTTTTGTTGACTCGGGGACTGGGATTCGCGTATAAGTTTTGAGAGGCTCGATTCGTAAACGAACCAGTTATTTCCGATCCCGACCTGCCTCCCTTCGAGGGTTCCTTCCTCGATCCAGCCGATGATGGTCGGGCGGCTCGGGGCCGGCCGAAACACTTCGGACAAGATCCGCTCCACCTCACCCAGCTTGATGAGAGGATCGATCGCTAGAAGTGGCATTTGGTAAAATCGCCGCACGGTTAAAATAAAAAACTAAAAAAACAGGAAAGTCAAGAAGTTTGTAAAAGCCACGAAAAACAGGCTTCAAAGACTAGTTGGGCTTTGGCATGCTCGAACGTGCCAAGGCATGAGCCTTCCTTTAGACGCTGAAGGACCTCGGCCAGTTGCTGGTGCCGGGGTCCTTTTTATTTTCAGGCCGTGTATCGAAAAGCGGATCGAAAAGTTTATCAAGAAGAATTTCCAAACTAGTACCAGATGGCAACGCTAACCCAGAACGCGATCAAAACCAAGGCCGAAAAGTGGGCATCGCTTCAGGCGAAGATCGCCCGGCTCGAGAGCGAGAAGATCTCGGAGCTGACGCCGCACCAGGAAGCCTACGAGCGGAAGACGGCCCCGGTCATCTCCCGCTTTGACGAGGAAATCGACCCGCTGCAGGAGAAGGCCGACGAACTGGAAAGCGAGATCCTCGAATGGTTGGAGAACCAGAAGCGGAGCATCCGGCTCGAGACGAAGAACGCGATCGCGGAGATGGTCCGGAGCAAGGGGTTCGGGGACCGCGTGGTCGATGCCGAGAAGTTCGTCGCAAAGTGCATCGAGCGGGGCATCAAGAATTTCTGGCGGCTGGTCCGCGTGAACATCAAGGACGCCAATCAGGTGATGGGCAAAGAGGATATGGACGAGCTGTGCGACCGGCCGAAGGTCGAGACCGCGAACGCCACGCTTGAGCTCAAGGCAAAATGACCGGCATGACCACCGATGCGATTTGACCGACGGAAATTCTTTGACGGGCTGAGGGGCGGCCTGCTGCGGCAACTGAACCAGCGGCAGGTCGATGGGCTTGAGTTTCTGCTCGGCGAGATCGAGCGGACGGGCTGGGCCGAGCGGTCGATCCCGGAGGTCGCATACGCGCTAGCGACGGTAGGGCATGAGACGGCCTGGACCTTTCAGCCGATCAATGAATATCGGGCAAAGCCGGGCACGGCGGGCCGCAAAAATCAGGACCGCTATTGGCTGACCGGTTATTACGGCCGCGGTTACGTTCAGCTCACGTGGAAGGCGAACTATGAGAAGGTCGGGCGGGCTCTCGGTATTGACCTGGTCAATCGGCCGGAGCTGGCACTCGAGCCGGAGGTTGCTTTCAAGATCTTGTTTTACGGCATGCGGTCGGGTTGGTTCACCGGAAAGAAGCTGGGCGATTACATTCGTCCGGGCCGGGCCGATTACGTTGGTGCCCGGAAGATCATCAACGGCGAGGACAAGGCCGAGCAGATCGCAGGCTACGCCGTAGCCTTCGAGCGGGTTCTCAGGAACTCGGCGACGGGGGCGATCGCGAACGCGACCGACGGCGAGATCGAAGCCGCGGTCGATGAATTCCAGGCGGCCGGGCCGGAGGTGAAGCCCTTCAGTGATCCGCAAGAAGCCCTTCCTCAGGCGCGTAAAACGGAAGCCGCCGAAACGCCTCAGCCTCCGGCCCTCCAAACACCGGCCGAGGTCGAGGTCGAGGCTCCGCCGCCGACGGGGATGATGGCAAAGCTCAAGGCCCATCTGGCGGCCATGTTCGCCTTCATCGGCGGTGGTGCCGGGCTGAAAGAATATCTGGGCGTGCAGCTCAGCGAGCAGACGGTGACGCTGCTCAAGTACATCGTTCCGACGGTGCTGGTCCTCGGCTTCATCGGGCTGATCGTCTGGTACGTCTCGGAAAAAGTGATCGGATGGAAAACGCTCCGGCTTCAGGCGGAGATAGCGACGGACCCGGAGAGGCCGAACCTGAAGATAAGACCGCAGTGATATGGAGTCGAATGCAATCTCCCAGATCGGGGCCTTGGCCACATTCCTCGGAATCCTGGCATCGCTCGTAGGTGTGATCTTTTGGTTCGCCAGGCTCGAGGGCAAGGTGAGCAAGCTCGCCGAGGCTCGCGAGGAGGACAAAAAGGCCCGCGAAATACGCGACCTTGAACGTGACGCAAGGGTCGAGAAGATCGAGGCCCAGCTTGCAGCACACCGCGAGAACGCGGAGATCCACTTTAACCTCCGGCTGCATCAGGAGATCGAGCGGCGGCAGGACGACCGGTTTCGGCGGGTAGAGGGACGGCTTGGCCACATCGAGGAAAAGCTCGATCAAGTTTTAGCGAAATGAGGATACTCGAGGAATTCACGATCGCATGGCAGCAGCTCTCGCGGTGGCAGCACATCAAGCTGATCGCGGTCGCCGCCTTCTTCGCACTGCTGATGTTCTCCGGCTGGCTCGATAGCTGCCGGACAATGCGTGAGGTCAAGCGGCACGAACGCGAGGCCGTTAAGGCCCGGCAGGAAGCCGACGAACACATCGAGCGGGCGAACAAGCTCGCCGCACAAACGGCAAAGCTCGCGGCGGAGCTAAAACGCTCGGAGGAACTACGGAATGAAGCTGAACAAAATCTCAAAGTTGCTAGTGCCCGGTCTGCTGATGCTCGGGCTGCTTATGAGTTGGTCCGGGGAAATCGCAGCCCAGACACTCCCACAGCCGACGCCCTCTGCAAGTCCCTCGCCGAGCTCGGATACCCCTGTCAGGAGTGAGCGGTCAGCGGTGAGCAGCGAGCAGGATGAGGCTCTCCGTAGGGCATGTATGGATGCCCTATCGGAGCTGCGGGCGGCCCGTAAGCTGATCGATGCCCAGGGCGTCGAGATCCAGCGGTATGACGATCTGCTCAAGCTCGAACGTGAGATCGCGGCGAAGTACCGGCAGATCACGACGCTTAGCGATGAGGAAAAGGCGGAACTCCGGAAGGCACTCGATGCCAAGGACCGGCAGGTCGCCGCGGTCGAGGCCGCAAACGCGGTCTTGAAAAAGCAGCGAAGCACGTTTTGGAAGCGCGCACAGATCTTTGTAATTGGAGCCGCGGCCGGGATCGTCGTCGGCAGTGTCTTGAGGAACTGACTTGCTCCGGCTGGGTTGGGCTGGCGGAGCGGGCACGGCTGTGGGGATGAAGGTAAAGCGAACGGCGAAACAAAGCTGCCGACTCCCGCAGCCGTGAAGATCGAGGGATGCCGAAGGAATATCCAACAGAAGCGGTCGAACTTTGCCGGAAGCTTTACTGCAAGTACGGCGGGAAGAACTTTGATGCGATCGAGCGGGAGATGCGCAAGGAGTTTCCCGGCTGGTCGAAGGCGAACCTGAACGACCGCGACGCGAAGGACCGCCGGAACCGACGGCTCGGCTGGGTAACAAGATTCGGCTTTGAAAACTCGCTGAGGCTTCACCTTCAGAAGCTGACCGAAACGGTCAACGATGACGAGCAGGACCTTTACCTCGGCATCAAGACGATCCGAAAGCAGCTTCAGAACGAAGCGATCGGGAAGAACGCAAGCAAGGAAACGCGGCGGGAGTATCGCGAATACTGCAAGCTCGAGATCGAGGCCAGGCGCAATCTGGACCTAAGCCGGGACAACCTGGAGACGTTCGTGGCCGGCTATGAAAAGTTGATGATGTGGCTCACCGAGCTCGACTCGGCAGCGGCGAAGGCACTGCTCAAGCACGGCGAGCGGCTGATCGAGATGGCCAAAGCTCACTATGGCAAAACGGAAGCCGACGACGACGGAACAGGCGATAGAGCGGATGAAGGCGGTCAATGACCGCGTCCGGGTAAAGGTCGCCTCCGATGGCGAATTCGATATTTCGCTGGCTCCTTTGAGCTGGTGGCGTGAACGCTGGCACGACCGAGAGATCCAGCGGCTGTTCATTGAAAACTTCATCTACATTCGCGATGCGTTTGACGAGAACAAGCTGACGCTCTTCAAGTTCAATGAGATCCAGGAGTACCTGCATTTCAATGTGACGGGAAAGGACGTTGTGATCAAGAGCCGTCGGCAGGGGCTCTCGACCTACTTTAAGGCGAGGTTCTTTGCCAACGCGGTCGTCCGATCGGGCCGCAATGTTCGCATCGTTCCGCACGATCCCGATACCGAAGAGGCATTCCGGGCCGACTTCAAAGTGATGTACGAGAACCTCGCACCTCACCTGAAGCCGGCCACAAAGTACTACTCGGAAGCTCTGATCGAGTTCAAGGACCCCGCGAAGGGCACGATAAACTCGCGGATCTCCACGGCCTCGGTACAACCGGGCCACGAAGGCAAGGGCCGCGGGCAGACGATAACCGATCTTCATTTGACCGAGCCGCCTTTCTGGCGGGGCGATGCGAAAAAGGCGGCGACATCGCTGCTCGAAGCCGCTCAGGGAGGTCAGGTCTGCGTTGAATCGACACCATTCGGGATCGAGTGGACCCACACGATCTATCAGCAAGGGAAAAAGGGCGAAGCCGGCTGGACATCGTTCTTCTTCGAGTGGTGGTGGAAACGCAGCTACCGGGTCGAGGGAGCACGGATCGAACAGGGCCGCAAACGCGAGTGGGTTCTGCTTCAGCCCGGCGAGACGCTCAAGGATGTTTGGCAGGTCCCGGCTGCCGGGATAACCGAGATCGATCGGATAGCGAAGCGGAACCGGTTCGATGCGGCAAAGCTGAGCGAAGAGGAGATCGAGATCTGCAAACAGATCCGCGACCATCTTCGGGCAAAGGGCCACATAGCGAAAAAAGCCTCGTGGCATATTGACGCGGTTGCCGAGCGGATAGCCTGGCGGCGTTGGAAGATCGCCGAACTTCCCGGCGGCGAAGCTCAGTTCAAGGTCGAGTATCCGGAGAACGATATCGACTGCTTTGAGCAAACCGGTCGACCGCTGATCAAGGGAAGCTATTTGAAAGTCACGTGCCGGACGGAGGGGCCGCGAGAAGGCCGCGAGTACATCATCGGCTGCGACACTTCGCTCGGGCATGAGACGGGCGATCCGGCAGCGATCGAGATCCTCGATCTGGTCAGCGGCAGGCAGGTCCACTCGGAGAGCCTCAAGCGTTCGCCGGACCTGATCGCCTATCGGCTGCAGGAGCTGCACGAGATGTATAACCGGGCGGTCGTTGTGGTCGAGCGGAACAACACCGGCATCGCAACGATCCGCGAGCTGCAGAAGCTGATCCCCGAGGAGTTTGTCTTCAGGTACATCGATCGGCGGCTGCAGCGAAAGATCGAGGACGGCGACATGACGCCGGACGAGGCGTTTGCCCAGGCCGAATTCGGGCTGCCGACGACGGAAGCGAACAAGGCCGAGTATGCGATCGAGCTCGAGCGGGCTGTGCGGACCGGGGAGATCGGGCTTTCGAGCGAAGAGTGGTGTGAGGAGTGCCGGACGTGCGTCTGGTTTGACAACGGAAAGTGGGGAGCGATGAGCAGCTCCTATCACGACGATCGGGTGATCGCCCTGGCGATCGCTCAGTACGTTCGGGTGAAGTTGCTCGGGCAGTTCATGGGATTTGTCGGCGTATTGCCCGAAACGGGGTATGCGAGATAGATCACGATGCCGGTTTAGGTTGTTTCTCGTTGTTCCTGTTGCGTTTTCTCGGTAAGCGGCGGCGTGCACGTCGCGTCGGCGGTTTGCTGATAACGGAGGCGAAGGGTTGATATGAGCGAAAGTTGGATGTGGATCATAGTCGGGGCGGCGGTCGCCGGATGCCTGGCGGCAATCATTCTCTGGCAGCGATCGCGGCCGAAAAAGCACAAGACAACGCTCGGCCGGGTCGCCGAATTCTGGAACAAGCCCGAGTGTCTCCACGTCGGCCCGCGGGGAACTCGCATCCTGGTCGAACCGGGGGCCGAGATCTCGCCGGCGATCATCGACGCGATCGAGGACGGTCTTGCCGATGCGTTCAGGCGGGCAGCCTGCCGCGGGTACCAGCGTCAACTCGACCACCGGGACCACAACGTTGCCGTGCTTGTTTCGACCGAGAACGATTCGCTGGGGTTCCCTGCTTATCGTCTCCCATGCGCTCAATATTGCGGCACCGAGTATGACAAAGGCGGCTACATTCTGGTCGCCGGCGAGATGATCGCGGCCGGCAACCCGTTCGGCAACTGGATCGCGATACCGGAACATCCGGCACATCAGGCCGAGCACGCAAAGCTGATCTCAGATTTCGAGACCGAGCACCCGGTGCTTGCATGGAACCACGGCGAAGAGTTCGAGCGGACCAAGACGCACTCAGGAGGTGAAGGCCATCCGGTGATACCGGAATGCCCGGGCACGGCCCGCTTCCTAAAAGTTATGGAGATCCCGCTCAGGTCGTTTGGCGATGAGGACGGCTGCAAGCTGCTCACCAAATAGCAATGAATTTTCTGGAAAGACTCAAGATCGCACTCGATACGTTCCGTCGGCTCGGCGGGATCGAACTGCCCGACGACGGGCGGTCGTCCAAGGAATCGATCGGCAACGCGATGCGTTCGTTCAGCTCGATCTTCGGGTCGGTCTCGCCGGTGATCGACTTCGAAATGCTGAAGACGTTGAAGACGCTCTGGCTCTTCAATCCGGACGTCTCGCAGTACGTCGCCAACATCGTGCAGCTCGGAAATCCGGGTCACCACATCTCGGTTTCGGCCCGGAACGACTCGGTTGCCGAATCGGCCGTCGAGCGGTTGAACGAAGCGGCCTCGAGGATTTATCGCCACGGCGTCGGCGTCGACGGCCTGCTCAATCAGTATCTGACATCGATCGCCTGGTCGGGGGCGATCTCAAGCGAGGATGTGGTCAACTTCGCGGGCAAGCGGATCGAAAAGGTGGTGCTTGTTCCGGTCGAGCAGATCCGATTCCGGTACCGAGAGGAGACGGACGAGTACGAACCCTACCAGCAGGTCTCCGGGGCGATCACCCGATCGACCGACAAAGGTTCGTTCGGGCTCATTCCGCTCAACCGCGAGACCTACCGGTATATCGCTCTTTCGACCGTCGAGAACTCGCCCTATGCAAAGCCGCCGGCAACGGCCGCGATCGAGCCGATCATAAACGGCCAGAAGCCGATCATGGAGAACATCCGGTACATGGCCCAGAAGGTCGGCCTGATGGGACTGGTTGCGGCATCGGTCGTTCAGCCGCCCCGCAAGCCGAACGAGACCGAGGCCGAGTATCAGCAGCGGGCGACGGCGTACCTGAAAGCGGTCAAGAATGCGCTTGACGGAAACTTCAGCAAGGGCCTGCTCGTCACCTTCCGCGATCAGAAGATCGAGCACACTCCGGTCACGACCGGAGCGGCCGGCGTTTACGACCTTAACCGGATCAGCGAAGAGCAGGTCTTCTCAGGACTTCACGCGATGCCCGGCTTTCACGGCCGGACGGATGCGACGACCGAGACGTTTGCCGATGTCGTTTACTACCTCCTTGCCGGGCAGGTCGAGAACATGCAGCGGCCGGTGGCCCGAAGGCAGGAGCGGACCTACATGCTCGATCTGCGGCTCGCCGGCGTCGAGGTCGATAGCGTTAGCGTCACGTTCAACAAAACGCGATCGCGGAACGCCAAGGCCGAGGCCGAGACCGAGGAGATAAAGCAGCGGTCGATTCTTGAAAGGGTCAAGCTCGGGCTGATCACACCGGACGAGGCGGCACAGGAAATGGGCTACGAAGCCTGGGCGAGCCCCGAGCTGCTCTTCGGCGGTCCCGAGCGGCGGGAAGACGGCCGCGACTCGCAGAAGGCACGGCTCCGCCTGCGGTTCGACAAGGCTTCGCAGACGTACAAAGTGGAAAGAGACCGGTACGAGATCGCCTCGACCGGCGAGAGCGGAACGGGGAACGTTTTCCCCCTTGTAAAAAAAAAGGCTCAACAGCGAGCCTCAAACTAACGGAGGAGCAAATAGATGAGATCCTTGAAGGGTTCATTACTGACTATCTTCGCAAGCTTCGCGGTTTTATTAGCGATGGCTTGCGTCTCGCAATCGACCGTCTTCGGACGTACCTACTCGAACAAACCTACGACGACTTTCGCGACGCCGAAGAGTTCGCAGCCCGACTGCTCGATGAGATCGAAGCAAGCTGGAAACTCGGCTGGAGCTCCGTGCGAGCACGCCAGGCGATCAGCTCGACTGTCCGATCGATCTACGAATTTTACCGGCTCCGGGACGCTACACCTTTCGGCGATCGGTCACCGGTCGGGCTCCGGCTCGGAGGCCCGGACCGCGTCTCGATCCGCTTCATCGGAGGGCTTGACCATTTCTACTTTTCAAAGTTCGCACCGAATACGAGCAGGCCGCTCAGGCGATTTTTTGTCGAGAGATACCTTGAGGACGGAGCCGCACTATTCGGCCGCGAATCTCCGGAGGAACTCGCAGACTTTCGGGATGCCGCCGGCGAACGGCTCAAGAACCTCACCGATCGGCAAACAAAGACCATCGTTCAGACCGCAGTTCAGCGCGTCAGGAACTGGGCGCATATCGGCAGTCTTGCCCAGGGTGAAATTGAACTTGCGAGGGTCGTGGCAACGCTGGACGCCCGGACCACCGAGCTATGTGAGGAGCTTGACGGAAAGATCATTCGCGTCGGCGTCGCCCAGGAAACGATCGAGCGGCTTAATCAGCTCGAACCCGGCGAGTTTGCCGCGGAGCTTTATGAATCGGAGATAGGCAAGGCCATCTCCAGAGATCCGGTCGGCACGATCCAGAGCTTTCTGGAGCCGGATGGAAAGACGATATCGGATGAACTGGTACGGCTGGGCCGAGGCTTCCCGCCGTACCATCCGAACTGCCGGACGCGATTGGAAGGCGTCATTGAAGGGATCAGCGATGAGTGATTTTCAACCAATAGTTTCGAGCAATCTGGAATCGGCGGCATACGACGCGAAGGGACGGACGCTGACGCTGCGGTTCAAGAACGGAACGGCCTACCGCTATGCGCGTGTGATGCCGGGCCTTTGGAAGAAGTTTCAGAAAGAGTTCGACGGCAAGGAAGGACGTTCGGCCGGCAAATTCTTTTTCAAGCACATCAAGCCGCTCGCCTGCGAGCAGATCGACAACTGGAAATGAAGAACAACGTCATCAACGGCATCGAGATCGTCAGTCTTGAAAAGCAGCTCGCCCGAGTCGGGCTCCGTTCGGCTCTGGCCGGTGCTGAGATCTCGGCGAGCGAGAACCTGACCGCCCGAGCGTCACAGTTCTATCACGACGGCACGGTCAACGTCGGCAAGGACGGAACGCACTTCAATTACGAACGTGCGACGGACGTTCTGCCGACCTCGGACGATTACGTCACTGTCCGATTCCGGGCGATCTCAAAGTCGGTCATACCCGGCCACTGGATCGACTGGAGCAAGGGCGATGTGCTGAAGAGCTCGGTCCCGAAGCTGCTTGGCCAGACGGTCTATCCGAACCACGACTTTACCGACATCAACAACTGGCTCGGTTCGGTAAGCAGCGTCGAGTGGGACGACGCCGGAGCTGAGAGCGGCGGCGTTCCGGGCATCAACGCCGAATATAAGATCGACGCCCTAATGAATCCGCGGATCGCCCGCGGGCTGTTGATGAAGCCGCCGGCGATCCACAGCACGTCGATGACCGTGCTTTTCAAATATGAGTATTCGCATCCGGGCATTGCCTCGGAGAACCGGTACCGCTTCTTCGACATGCTTGGTGAAGAGGTCGATGGCGAGATAGTTCGGTTCATCGTGACCGAGATCCTTGAGTACTGGGAGGCGTCGCTCGTCTTTCAGGGAGCGGACCGGCTTGCCAAGCAGCAAACGGGCGAACAAGACTTTGCCGACATGTCGGCAGATGCCGCGGGCGACGAACCGCCGGCAAATTCAAACGAGGAGAAAACCATGAAACTTTCGAACGAACAGAAGACAAAGCTCGGCATTGAGTTTGACGGTGAGGACGTTCCCGAAACGGAGATCCTTGCCGCGGCCGAGCAGCTTGCGGAACGGCTGGAAACGGCCCAGGGAACGGACGTCGCGGAACTCCAGCGACGCGCGGAACTGGCCGACACCCTGCTCAATGAAAAGCGGGCAAATGTCGTCCGCCTGGCAGTGCTCGCGGAGCTCGGGGCCGAGACCGGCGAGCTTGACCCGGCGATCGCGGAACCGATTGCCGAGGCAGGGCCGGAAAGGCTTGATCAGCTCTCGGCATATTACGAGAAGAAGGCAGCCGAAAGGTTTGCCGGCAACCGCTCGTCCGATCCGGGCTCGAAAGCGATCGAGAACGCCGGCGGCGTAGGCAGCCAGGAAGAAGAGCTTCCTGAGATCTCGGTGCTCTGATAACGGCACCGCACAAAACCAAGAAAGGAGAATCAAGTCATGAAACTCAGAGCACACGTAGAAGGTTTGGCGGTACCGGCAACGGTCGCGACCGTTGAACCTAAGGACACCATAGTCACGATCACCGGCAACCGGACGGTAGGCAAGGCGGGGGCCAATGCCAACCCGATCGGCCGGCTTGCGGTCCCGCCAACGGAAGCTAACGGGCTCGGCACGGTCGAGACGAAGTTCAAGGAGCTGGTCGAGGTCAAGACGAGCGGAGCACTCGCCGCCGGCGTGGCGGTCAAGCTCGCGGCGGTCGATGGCTCCACCGGCGAGAACATCGTCACGACGTGGCTCGCCGGCACGGACAGCTACGAGCGGCTTTATGGCGTCGTCTGGGCCGGCACCGCCGGCGTCGGCATCGCGGAGGTCCTCGTTTACTAGGTCGGTCCGTGACCAACGGACGTAGAGTTCAGGAAAGGAGAAAAGAAATATGGGTTACGGATTCAAAGGCAAGGTCAAAGAGACCATCACAGAGCTTGACAGGCTCCGTGCGGACAAGCAGCGGGGCCGCGACATCACGCTCCGCGATTACGTTTCGCAGAACTACAAGGACGCGAACGGCAAGCCGCTCAGCATCGAGCACATGTTTGCCGAGCTCGGCATCGAGCCGAGGCGGACGGCGGTTCACGAACTGATGCGCGACGACGACAACAAGTACTTGATGTCGGAATTCGTTCGCGAGGGCGTTCGCCGAGGTCTCGGCATCGCCCAGCGTGAGCGGCTCGAAGCGATCCGCAAGGCAAGCATGGGGCCGATCACTGCCGACGGCGGTGCTCAGCGGTGGATGTCGCCCGAGGTGTATCTCGACGCTCAGAGGCTCGGGCTGGTGCAAAGCACCTTCTACCCGGACCTGATCATCCGCGAAGAGCCGGTGGCTCAGCCGACGGTCACGGTACCCTCGATCGATCTTTCGAAGGCGACTTTGAAAGACTCGGCCGAGGCCGCAACGATCGAGGAAGGCTCAGTCAGCTACGGGTCGAAGGACGTTAAGCTCCGCAAGAAGGCCCGCGGCATCGGCATCAGCTACGAGGCGATCCAGTTCAATTCGCTCTCGCTCGTGCAGATCTTCTTCGAGGACGCCGGCCGCATCCTCGGGCAGACGCTTAACGCGATGGCCGTCGATACGGTCGTCAACGGCGATCAAGCCGGCGGTACCGAGGCCGCGGCGGTAATCGGCGTGGACAACACGACGAACGGCATCACGTGGAAGGACCTGACACGCGTTGCTGTCCAGGGCGGCCTGATCGGCCGGACGTTCAGCCAGGCGATCGGCAATGCGACGACCGCTCTGAACTACCTGAATCTTGACGAGGTCAAGAACAAGCAGCAGGGCACGCCGCTTCTCGGCACCGCATTGCGGAGCCCGCTGACGATGCCGGAGTCGCTATTCGTTTCCTCGAATGTCGCGACCAACCAGCTCGTACTGCAGGACCCGTCGATGTCGATTGTGCAGCTCACGGCAATGCCGCTGATGGTCGAGACCGAGAAGATCATCTCGAAGCAGATCGAGAAGTCATACGCCTCGATCATGACCGGCTTTGCGAAGCTGATGCGCACCGCTTCGGTGATCATCGACGGTTCGATCGCGTATTCGGGCAACCAGTTCCCGGCGTGGATGCAGCCGTTCTCGACCGAGTAGCCGCGGTGAATAGTTAGCATGCGGGGCGGACTCTCGCCCGTCCCCGCTGAACCAGAGAGATAGGAGAAAGCTTATGTCCAACAAGAAAAAGAACGAAGAGGCAGCAGCGGCGACGGCACCCGAGACAACGGCGACGACGACCCAGCCGAACCCGGCCGAAAGCGATCCGCCGGCGAGCGAAGCGACCCAGCCGAACCCGGCCGAAAGCGATCCGCCGGCGAGCAAAGCGACCCAGGCGAACGCTCCGGAAACACAGCCAGATGAGCCAAAGAAAAAGGCGAAGGCTGCGGAGATCCGACGCGTGCGACTTGCCGACCAGGACACCGGATTCTTTGACGCCGTCACTGAATTCAAGGTCGTTCGCGACCAGGTTGTGGATCTCGAGGATCCGATCGGAAACGCAACGCAGACCGCACTCCAGAGCGGCCGTCTGCTGATAGTCGAGTAACTGAACGATGTCGAGCCTACTTTCCGTAACCGAACTCCGGCAGCGATTCGACATCGATACTGATGTCGAATCCGATCGCCTTGAGCCGCACATTCAGGCGGCCGAGAGACGGTTGCGGAAGTGGGTCGGCGACACGCAGTTCGAGGCCGCTGTCGCCCTGACGGGAAACGAGACCGATGATCATGCCCTGGTGACGGACCTGAAGAACGCTCAGGCCCATCTCGCCTTTCACTTCGTGATCTACGGGCTCAACTATCCGTTCACATCGAAAGGGATCGTCGCGACGGTTATGAGCGGCGAGGGCAAGGAGATGCGGAAGTTCTTGACACCGGCAGAAACGCAGGCCGTTGCCGTGCAAATGCTTGAACTCGCCCGCGAGATCGCCGAGCCGTATATGTTACTCGACGGAACGCCGACGGGCAGCTTTGAGGTGGTGAGCGATGGCGAATGCTGATGTGAAGGCCCTCGAGGATCTGGCGGCCGACATGACCAGGGCGAAGCGCCAGTTGATCAGCCGGCTTGCCGAGCGTGGTTATCAGCTTCTGCGGGCTGAGGTTCCCTTCAATACGGGAAACCTGAAGCAGGGAGTCGCACCGCCCGAGGTCGATCACGCGCAGATGTCGGCGGTGCTGACCGTCTCGGCAAGATCGGCCCGGACCGGAAGCCGAGAGGCCAGAGTGATCGGCCGGGACGGAAAAGAGAAAGGGACCGTGACGCTTCGGCCCAGGCCGGCATTCAACTATGCATCAACGGTCGCACTCGGCCGTCCGGCTATCTCGCCAAAGAGCGGCAAGGCACTGATCATTCCGGTCGCGACAGCACCTTCGGGCGAAGGCTATTTGATCTCGGGAGGCCAGATCTATGTGGTCCGCAGAAGTGCGGGGCCGCAGAAAGCAAACCCGTTTCACGAGCGGGCAGCGACGCGGCTTGAGGGCGAGGCGGAGCGGATAGCGACGGCAGTACTTGAGAGGTTTGTTTGATGGCTGGATCGGTAAAGGAAAGCGGGTATCGCGAGATCGTGCTCAGACGCGGCGAGGATAGATCGATCAAGTTCATCTATCGGCCGCGTGACCGCTCTCTGCCGCCGTTCGATATCTCCGGCCAGACGGTCGTGCTCAAGGTGAAGGCAAAGGGAGCGGCCGAGCAGACATTTGGCTCGCCAGAGATTGCGATCACAAGCGGGCCGGGCGGCGAGATCACGCTGAACGGAACCGGTTCGACCTTGACCACGCTGCAGTTCCAGAGTGCGGATTACGCGATCCTGCTGAATGGGAAGCGGCTTGTTTACGGTTCTTTGACGCTGACCAGCCTGTATGAATAGCTGCGTTATCGAGATCGTTGAGATCCTCTCCGATGTTGCGGTCGCCGAACTTCGAGAGACGATCCATATCGTCACCGAAGGCATTCAGGGGCCGCCGGGGGCGAGCGGTGCGGGGTTCGTTTTCTCGCAGCCGACGCCGGCTACGGAATGGGTCATTAACCACAATCTCGGGTTTCGGCCGGCGGTCGAGATCATCGACGCGGGCGGGAATGAGGTGGATGCAGAGGTCCAGCACATCAGCGTCAATCAGGCAAGGGTTTATTTCAACGCAGCGATCGCCGGCGAGGCCCGGTGCGTTTAGCAAGGAGCAATAATGGCAAGAAAACAGCTTACGGATCTCGATTTCGACAACGTCTCAAAGGCGATCAATCTGCCGAACCCGCAAAACCCCCAGGACGCGGCGACAAAGGATTATGTCGATACGTCGGTAGAGGGGCTCGCGTGGAAGGACGCGGTCCACGTCGCCACATCAAGCAATATCAACCTGACCTCGGCACCGGCGACGATCGACGGACAGGGTTCGCTGACCGGCAAACGCATCCTGGTCAAGGACCAGAGCACCGCGTCCGAGAACGGCATCTATGTTCACAATGGGGCCGGACAGCCGATGACTCGGGCACTCGACGCCAACACGGCCGATGAACTCAACTCGGCCATTGTCACCGTGCTTGTAGGCCCAAGCGGGGGGTCATCGTTCAGGCAGACGACCGTTGACCCGATTGTTGGATCGTCGGCCATCAACTGGACGACCTTCGGCACGGGGGCACCTTCGGCCTCGGAATCGACACCCGGTATAGCGGAGATCGCGACGCAGGGCGAGACAGACACCGGTACCGACGATTCCAGATTCATTACGCCGTCGAAGCTCGCGAACTGGTCCGGCCGTATCCGCAAACACTCCGCGACCTTCGGGGACGGCTCGGCGACGCAGTACGACGTGACGCACAGCTTCGGGACGCGTGATGTTATCGCCCAGGTTCGGCGAGTGGCCTCGCCTTACGATGAGGTCAACTGCGATATCGAGGCAGTTGATATCAACACGGTTCGGCTGCGGTTTTCGGCCGCTCCGACTACGAACCAGTTCCGAGTGACGATCCTCGCGTAATGGAAGATCTTTCTCGCAGAGCACGGCCCGAGATACTTCTCACGGATGCCGCAACCGTCGCGATCGACGCGGCGAAGGGGAACGCCTTTCGGCTCGAAACGGCGGCCTCGCGGACGCTTGGGGCTCCGGGCACGGGCTATGCGGGACAGGCGATTCATATTCGCTGGAAGAACACAGGCGGCTCGCCGGTCACCCTCGCGTTGACCGTCGGTTCGGCGGGTGCGTTTCGGTATCTCGGCGATGCCAATGCGCTCAACGCGACGCCGGCCGGAGCAACCGAGTACATCGTCGCGATCTACAACGCGGCCGACGATCGCTGGGACGTAGTGGCCTACAGCGGCTACGAGTTTCCGGGCGGCGGGCCGCTTATTCTCGACGCCCTCAGCTCGATGCCGAGTGCCCCGGCCGCGGGCAAGCTCTCGCTTTACCCCCGTTTGCGACACGGTCGGGCATATCTCGACGTTCAGGGCTCGAACGGCCGCGATTGGCCCGTTCAGCCATTTCTCGGGTTGAACAAGGTCGTGATGCACCTACCGGAGAACGGCACCACCATCCGAACCTGGGGAATGCCGGTTACGAACGTCGGAACGGTATCACATCCGACTCTGGCCGCGACGAACCTGCTGACATCGATGCGTCGATGGCGTCTGCTTTCGGCCGCGACGGCAAACTCGGCATCCGAGAACCGGGCGGCACAGACACTCGTCTGGCGGGGCAATGCGGCCGGCCGGGGCGGATTCACCTTTATCACCCGGTTCGGTATAGCGACAAACCCGTCAAACGCCGGACGTGGGTTTTTCGGGCTTACATCGTCAACTGGAGCGATCGCTACGACGCAGGTTCCCTCGGCTTTGACGAACTGCGTCGGGCTGATGTGGGACATCGCGGCCGAGACGAATTTCTACATCGGCCATAACGACGGTTCGGGCACGTGCACCCGCATTGATCTCGGGGCGAACTTTCCGGTCAATGACGCGGCCGCGGTTTACACGCTCTATCTCTACTGCGGGCCGAACGACTCGAAGATCTGCTACCGCGTGGTCCGAGAGGATACGGGCGATGTTGCGGACGGCGAGTTGACGACCGACCTCCCGTCGAACACGACGTTCCTGACCTATCACTTGTATATGAACAATGGCGGATCGGCGGTTGCGGTGGCATTCGAGTGTGCAGGCGTGTATTTGGAGAGCGATTTCTAGGTTTGGCGGCCGTGGGAAGCGGCTTTGGGAGATGCCGTTCGTCTGTTCGGCCCGCGTGGGGCGATCCGAAACGAAGCGGCCGCCATTTTTGAAAGATGGAACTCATAGCGATCGCAGTTTTAGTGGGAGTGGTCATCGGGAGCGTGGCCGGCTACCACTACGCACGATACGAAATGAGGCGGTTCTTTGAAGGAAAGCGAGGGTAGATGCCGGTCACGTTTTCAGCACTGCTAGAGGGTAAAAGCGGCGACGGCCACGGCACCGGAAGCTTCACGACCGGGAGCTTTACGCCAACGGCGGGGCGTCGGCTTGTCGCTTTGGTTGCAGGCCACGATCGCGGCGGCAGCAGTGCTGACGTAGCGGCCGAGTTCACGATAACGGACTCGCAGGGCCGGACGTGGACGAAGCGGGCCGAGATCGGCCAAACGTCGGGCTTCTGGCGAAACGGCATCGCGGCGTGGATCTCCGACGAAGCTGCGGCCACGTCTATGACGGTCACCTTCGACTGCGGCGGCGTCGATCTCGGCCAGTACTACTTTGGGATCTTTGAGATAACGGACTCGGACGGAACGGTTTCGGGCTACGTCGAAGCTGACGGAGTTCCGGACGACGGTGCCCACAGTGTCGTTCTCGGGGCAACGCCGGACGCAGAGGACCTGGTTGTCTATGCCCGGTATATGGAAGGCCGGGACATCACCGGGCCGACGATGCCGGCGGGGTGGACAAGCGTTTGCGATCAGACGTGCGTCAGCGGCAATGAGTTTGGGGCCTTCGGGGTCGTGGTTCACGACGATTTCACGTCGGATACGATCTCGATCACGGATATGCGGCCGGCTGGTAACGGCTACGACGCGATGAATTGTGCGTTCATCATTCCGGCCGCGTCGGAGCCCGAGCCGCCGACAGTCCCGATGCCACGCGGAAATATGGCCGCATCGATGCTGATATGAACACACTTGAAAGAATCGAGGACAGATGGCTGATGGTCGGGCTTACGCTGGCCGTCCTGATCGCATTTACGATCACGCGAGACGCTCTCATCGGCGATGTGTTCAAGGTGCTGATCGGCGGCACCGTCGCGATATTCACCCGGCGATCGGAGAAGCTGATGATCGCCGAGGTTGCGGATAGCAAGACGCTGGTCGAGGAGTTCAAAAGACGATGAACCATGTTCCGGCTGAGATCCTGCTTTTCGAGTTCTTGAGTGAGTCAATTTCCGGATCGGCTCCGGATGACGTGCTCTATGACTGCGAGCTGCACGATACGGTTTATCAGGTGATCCGCAAAACGAAGTGTATTCGGATCAGCGAAGCGGTCAGTGAGCTCGCGGTCGATGTGACGCAGGAGATGAAGGAATTCGATGCCGAGCTGGTGATCGCGGTCTGCGTCAAGGTCGAGGGCAAGGATAAAAAGGAGCGTCAGGCTTCGATCCAGACGCTCTTCGAGATCCAGCAGGCCGTAACGACACTGCTGACCGAGGACGGAACACTCGGCGGCCGGGTTTGCGACAGCCTGGTCCGAAGATCTTTCAGAGGGTTCGATGTGTTGGATGGCGAGCCGTGGGCGGTCGCCAATATTCCGGTCGTGATCAATCCGCGATCGCTGGGTTATTAGGAGACTACGATGGCAAAGACGAAACAATTCAAGATCAAGGTTCGACGGGACGCACCCGACACGGTTGCCCACGGCAACTTCTCGGCCGAGAAGGCGGGTGGCCACTACACAACCGATAACGCCAGGTTCGCAGCCTGGCTCGAGGAGGCATACGGGGCCGAGAGGCCCGAGGCCGAAGCGGCGCCGCCGGATGCTCCGCTGACCGATGAGACCGAGGCCGAAATCGCGGCCGCAGACACCGAAGACGGAGGTAAGAAATAATGGCAGATACACAAAGCAGCCGCGGTTATGCATGGGGACTGCAGACCGATTACGTAACCCAAAAGACGATCGCGGCCTCAGCTCTCAGGCGCATCATCGCCAGCGATGAGAACACGATCGATTACGAGCCGATGATCCAGGACGATGAGGACTGGGCGCACGGCAAGAATCAGGCCACCGAACAGTGGCTTGAGGCCCATGACGCGACGGTTCAGCACTCGATGGCCGGCTACGTCGATGAACTCGGCCGGATACTCGTGCTCAATCTCGGCGATTATGGCGTCGTCACGCCGGGCGGCGGCACTACCTCGAAAGAGCACACATTCAAGCCGCAGAACCCTTCCGTTTCGCGACAGGGCCGAGCGGTGACCTATGCCGAGACGACCGGTCCGGGCTGGAACGTGCTGATGCCGCGTGCTGTCGGCAACGGCTTTGTTCTTCGCGGGGATGAGAAGTCTCCGCTTTCGATCGACTTTGGGCTGCAAGGTGCCGGTGCGATCAACCCCGCATCGGGAGTCACATGGAGCGGCGGCACGCCGACGGTCGTTGACCCGACCGACCGGACGAAGTTCTTCAATACGCAGGTCGCTCTTCGGGCCACGCCGCAGGGCGAATCCGAAGTGGTTTACGGATGCCGGTACCGGTCCTTCGAGATCAACTATCAGCAGACGCTCCTGCTCGAGGCGGGATTCAAGCCCGGATGCTCCGACTTCCTGACGCCGGGCGATCCCGAGAGCGGCATCATCCGCTCGGCCTGCGAGTTCGACAAGCAGATGCTCGATTTCAGCTTTGAGGTCGATATGGCAAGCGGCTCGCCGGAACTTGTTCTGGTCCAGAACCAGAAGCCGATCGTCATCGTCGTCGAAGCGACCGGCCCGATCATCGAGGCAGCGATCGCCAAGAAGCTGACGATCACGATCCCGGTCGCCCATTACCGGACGACGAAGCCGACGATCAAGAACGGGATCTATACGTTCACGATCTCGGGCAAGGCATTCTTCGACTATGCGACAAGCAAGCTGGTCGAGGTGAAGCTCGTCAACACAATCACCAGCTACATCACGGGCTGGTAAGACACGAAAACACCAGGAGAAAAAAAATGCAAGAAGAGACCCAGCAGAACCCAACCGCTCCGGCCCAGGCTTCTTACGACGCACGAAGCGAGAACCGCTTTGAGTACGACATCGAACGGGATGGATTGACCTATAGCGTGGCCCACGTCTTCGGGCCGCTTTCCGACGACCGATATTTGCAGTGGCTCGGCGAGCTAAACATCCGCGGAGAGGATGAGGAGATCTCCGAGACGGCCCGCGAGGCATCGGTCAAACTCTGGGACGAGCTGATCGTCCGGCTTGAGGGCGTCGAGTTTGACGAAGGGCTGAACTGGAAGGAGTACATCCCGGCCAGCGAGAAGATAGCGGCGATCAACGACCTTTTTGCCGTCGCGATCAATACCGCCCAGAAGAAGGCGGCAGGCAAGCTCCGGCTCGACCCGAACGCCGACTCGAATGTGGTGATCCGCACCGAGGCTTACCGCAACGGCGAGATCCTCATTCAGACCCACACGCTCCGGCAGCCGACCTTTGAGGACGAGAAGAACTACTCCCGGATTCAGGCCCGCCGAATCAGGACGGAACAGACCCGCGGGCTGAGACGAAAGCCGAAGGTCGAATATGTGCCGCAGGACGCCCGGATCGGCGAGCTTTACGACTCGCTGGTGATCTCAACAGAGGGCTTTGCCGGCGAGATCCCGCTCCGTTTCAAGACGACGGTCGTGCACTATTTGCTCGGCAAGGAGCTTGAGGTAAAGAGCCTGGGAAAATAGCGGCCGCCGTCCGCGATCGCGTTCGCGAGATCCACGGCGAAACGGCCGAAAGCGGAGCGGCCGTCTGTCCGGGCGAGGCGAACTGCAACGACTGGCAGCAGCCCTTTGACGGCACGGACGAGGCGAAGGAAGAAGCGATCTGCTTCGGCTGCCGATACTTTGACACCAAGCCGCTGGCCGCGGCCGACGATGCGGACCTGACGGCAGAGGAACTGGAGGAGTTTGTCAGCCAGATCGAATCGATCGTCGATTGGCAGGACGCGGGATTCGAAACCGACTGGTCACGGCACCCGTTCTGGATAAAGCGGCTGGTGCTCGAATGGCGGCAGGCCGAGGCCCAGATAGCACGACTCCAGACAAGCAGGCTGCAGGCCGTTATCCGCGGATTTCTGAAAGATGGCTAACCGAGACGTAACAATTACCCTGAAGGTCAAGGACGGAGAGGTGGTCGCGGCCACCTCTTCGCTAAACCGCATGAAAGCCGCTGCACAGGACGTAGGCCGCAATGCGGGCTTCGACCGCCAGATCGCCTCCGCAGCGAAGCGGGCGGGCGTCTCGTATGAAGAAATGGCGTCGAGGGTCCAGCGTGCTTCGGTCGGAGTTAAGCAGGCCGAATCCGCAATAAATGCGACGGCGAAGGCGGCGAGCGGACTCGCACCCGCGGCCGGCGGTGCGGCAGCAGGGATGGGAAAGCTAGGTGCTGCGGCCGGACCGATCGGCGCCGCACTTCTTGCCGTTGGCGTCGCGATCGGGGTGGTCATCGCTGCCGGATACAAGCTTGCTCAAACCGTCCTTCAGATCACCAAGACTTTTGCAGATTATGCGGCAGCAATCGGCCGCACCTCGCGGGCCACCGGACTTGCTGTTGAGACAATTGCCGCCCTGCAGCACGAGGCAGATGCAACCGGCCAATCCTTCGGCCGGATCGAGACGGCCGTCAACCGTTTTCGCGAAACGCTCGGGAAGGCCACGGCCGGAAACCGGGACGCTCGGGCAGCACTAAAAGGCCTCGGCATTGACGGAGCCAAAGCGATCACTGACATCGACGCGGCTTTCAAGAATGCTCTCCGGTCGATCTACGAAATGCCGGATGGCATTGAGAAGGCAAGAGCGGCTCATACCCTTCTCGGTGACGAATGGTATAAACTCATTCCTCTTCTTGATCAGTTCAACGGCAATGTGGACCTCGCAGTCCAGCGAGCACGCGAGCTCGGTATTGTCATGTCCGAAGATGATGTGAAAGCCGCTCGCGAGTTCAACCGGGCATACGCCGAAGTACAAGCACAACTAAGATCTCTCGGCTATACACTCGCCCGCGAGTTTCTGCCAACGGTCCGAAGCGTAATATCTGACTTTTCAAAATGGATCAACGACAATAAATCGACGATCGATTCCTGGGCGACAGCGATCGGTGATGCGCTTCGCGGGGTTGTGAAGACGTTTCGGGAGCTTCTTAATCTGATCAATGAAAACCCGACGCTGACCAGGGTGGTTCTGGGCATCGCTACGCTCGGCATCTCCGAAAGCGTTATTCTCGGAGCACGCACGCTTAGGGATATCGGTGCTCAAGACCGACTTCCTGTGCCGGCAACTCGCGATCAGATCGAGGGCCGAACTCCCAACCCGCAGAACCAGCAGGATCTTGCTGTTCTCAACGCAATTCTTGAGGAACAGGCACGGATGTCGAAGGCTCTGATTCAGGGCTTGCCTCAGATTCTCAATGCGATGCGGACCGGAACCATGATGCAGGAATCGGGCGGAAACCAGTTCGCCCGAAACGCCCGAACCTCCGCTTCCGGCCTTTTTCAAGTGATGCCGGCCAATGTTGGGCCGTGGACCAAGGAGGTCTTCGGGCGGAGCTTCTCCGTCGAGGAGTTCATGCACAGCCCGAAGGCTCAGGAGGCAGTTTTCAATCACAAGATGGGCCAGTACCTGAGAATGGCGGCCGAACGTGCGAACGGCAATGAGGACGTCGCGATCCGCATGGCCGCGGCCGCTTGGTATGGCGGTCCCGGTGCGATGAACCGATATGATGACGCGAAGCGGTTCCGACCGAATGAGCCATCGTTCCGTGAGTACACGATGTCCGTTCTTCGGCGAACCCAGGCCGCACGGCAGGGCGGCGGATCGATAGACCCAAATGATATCGAGGCCGAGATAAAGAAATCTCTCGCTCAACGTTCGGACATTCTAACTAAAGAGGAGCGAGACCGGATCACTCAAGCTCAGATCGATTTCCTTCTTGGCTTCGGCATGATTCCGGATGATAAATCTCTCGCTCGCATCCAGTCGCTCATCGCTGAGGACGCGAAGTCCCGCGGAGTTGCCCAACCGACCGCAGAACAAGTGCGGCTTGCTTTTGAGGAGAACAAGGCATCGCGGCTCGGCCCGATAGATGTTCCCGAAGCCCAGTTAGGCACGGTGATGAACAACCGGCTGACCGCAGACGAAGAGTGGGTCCAAAGCCTTCGCGATGGGTTGGGGATCAGCCAGCGGATCGGAGACCTCGTTTTCCGGCAACGGAACATGCAGGCCGAGCTTGGTGTCGAACTCGAGAACCAGTCGCTGCTGAGGAAGGAGATCGCTCTCGACCTGGAAAAAGAGTATCAGGTACTGCTTCGACGGAACCTGGCAGAAGAGGCGGCGAACGCTCATGCGGCCGAAAGAAATCAATTGGTCCGCGAGATCGGTGATCTTGAGATACGACTGGCAAATCTCGGCCGGAACGATAATCTTCGCATTCAGGCCGCACACTTGAATGACATCCTGCAAATGCGGGAACGTGAGCTTGACGCCGTGATCCGGATAAACCGGGCCCAGCTCGAGCTTTCGCAGTCGATGCGGGTCTCGGGAAACCAGATACGAGCTCAGGTCCTGGAGCATCTGGCTTCTCAGCGGACGTTGAATGAGGCTATCGCAGACGGCATCACGCGGACCTATGACGAGATCGGCAGCAGGCTCGATGAACAGATCGAAAAGATGTTCGAGTGGGCTGGAGCTCTTCGCGGATTGATCACCGAACCGCTAAAAGCATTCGCCCGCAACTCTCTGACCCGGGTGACCCGAGGTCTGCTCGACGCACTCATTCCGGGACTCGGGACCGAGATCACGAAGACGCAGAATCCTATCGCTCGTCCGATCGTCGATGAGATCGGGGAGACGAACAAGCGGCTTGATCGGATGATCATGCTGATGGGCGGTGCTGGTGGAGGCTCGGCGGGACTCGGCGGTTTTCTCTCGCGCATCTTCAGCGGGATCGGCGGCGGCGGTGGTGGAACCGGTCTCGGTTCCGCGATGGGCGGCTCCGCGATCGGCGGGCTGTTGGGACTCGGCGGCGGTGCCGCCGGCCGACACGAAGCCGCACACGCCGGAGCAAGAGGGTCCGGCAGCATTCTCGGCAATCTAAGGCAGCTTTTCTCTACGGGGCAAGGCGGCATATTTGCTCCGCGTGAGAATGCCCTTTCAGGCAGAACCAGCCGGCTCGGCGGGATCATGGGCGGGATCGGCGATATCGCTACCGTAGCCGGCGGCATCATCGGCGGGCGTTTTGGCGGTATCCTTTCTGCGGCCGGTACCGGAGCTTCGATCGGCGCAATGTTCGGTCCATGGGGAGCCGCGATCGGGGCCGGAATCGGGGCGTTGTTCGGCCTTTTCGGAGGGGACCCGAAGAGGAAAGCGGACAAGCGTGAGAATATTCCGGCCTTGAACAGCGGTTTTGCGGATGCGATCGCTCAGCTTCGCGAGATCCTGACAGGCGTTCGTCGGCTAACGCTCGACCCAGACGAAGCGGTCAGCCGAGCCAATGAGGTGCGGGCACAGATCGCATCGGGCTTCGGCATCCAGTTCCAGTCGAAGAAGTACCGGCGGCAGGCACAGACGATGATCGCGGCAAAGCTCCGCGAGGCCGACGACATCATCTCGCAGATCCGCGGAGCTTCGGACATCGCCCGAGGTGCGGCCGACCGCCGGCAGAGGATCTTGCCCGAGTTTGCGGGCGGCTTCTATTTCCCGGACTATTTCCGGCCGAACGGACTGATACCAGGCGTCTTCGACGGACGTGACGATCTGCTCGCAGCGATCTCTCGTGGAGAGATGGTCATCAATGACGACCAACAAAATGACATTCGCAGAGCAGCGGGTTTTGATGTATTCGCAGAAGCCGGCATCCCGAACTATCCGAAAGCTTCGAGTTCGCCAAAGCTGGCTCGCGGCGGCATCGTCGGCACCGGACTCGCACTCGGGCCGCAGCCGAACGTCATAGTCGAGCCGCGTTTCTCGCTCTATGTTGAAGGGGTCAACTTTGACGAGCGGGCCCGTGCCTGGATCGAATCCGATGGCGGCCGGCGACATGTTGTGAAGTTGGTAAAAAAGGCGAGAAAGGAGCGTGACATCTAATGGGACGATCGCTTTCAACAACGATGCAGAATATCTTCGCGGGATCGGACCGCAAGATCGACTGGACGTTAGACCTGACCTTTCCAGACGCGACATCGTTCAAGTACGCAACAGCTCCGCTAAGCCTGGCCAAGGGCGAATACACAAACGACCTTGAGGCCATCGGCGAGATCCGTCAGACGCTCGAGTCACCGATCGACCGCCTCAGCGTTGCAGTGCAGAATAAGGACCGCGTGCTCGGTGAGCATCTCGCGTTGCACTGGCAAAAATGGCGGCGAGCCGAGGCGACGATCGGGCGCTATTACGTCGGTGGGCCGACGATGAACCTAAGCGAATGGAAGCCTATGTTCGTCGGAGCAGTTCAACAACCCGAGGCGGACGACTTTAGGGTCACGTTCACGGTGATCAGCGATGTCGTAGCACCGGGACAGATAGTATGCAACCGACCCCTCGCAGCCGCATGCTGGTTCATTTTCAAGGACCCGAAGACGTGCGGATACGTTGGCATCGAAACTCAATGTAATCATCGGTTGAAATCAAAGCTCGGCTGTGACGGCCGTTCCAACGGACATCGATACGGCGGTATGGAACATCGCTACAACCCAAGTGTGAATGCTCCGGGAACCGGAGGCAATAGCGGAGAGCCGGGTGTTCCGGGCGGTCCGACGGTTCCCTGTCCCGAGCTGGATCAATACGTCCGTGTACTGGGCGAGAATGGAAGACCGAGGCCGAAAATGGTCGGATTCCTTACCGAGACAGATCTTATGTGGAATCCGGTATCTCTCGAGTTTGAGGAGATCGAACGCGTAGAGGTCGTCAGGGGGCAGCCGATCTTTGAGATCGAATGCCAGAACGGAGCTCGTGGATTCTCATCTTTCAGCCACCCGGTGCTTAGGCACGCGGATCACCAGACCGGCGATCCTGTTTCGACATTCCGGCCTGGCGATTCCGTTCTTACGGAGATCTCACGCGGACTTCACGATACGCGGGCCACGGTCGCTAGGGAGACAGGGCGGACCGGAGATGTACTCTTCATCGTAATGAAAGGTGGAAAGATATACAGCTACGGTGACGACCAGGAAAAGATGATCGTTTGCCACAACTCGAAACCGGAGCCGCCAGGGGAATTCTGATATGTCATTTGTCGATCATTTACAAGGAAAGAGCGGAGAGGCTTTGATTCTCGAGGTTGCGTTTGGCAAGCACCCGGTTCAGGGCGATCTCGCGAAATCAGTCGTCACCGGAGCCGATCCGAACCATGTTGTTACGATACAACAAATCCTTGGTGAGGCGTTCGGCAAGGGCTGGAAAGGACCGGTGGGAGTCTGGTATGCCGGTTTTAATCGGCCGGCCGCGAAGTACCGTTTCTATCCTGGTAAGTTTGTCGCGGACCCAGACTTTAAGACCTTCACCGCGAACTCGGCAACCGACGTGATCACCTGCACAGCTCACGGGTACTCGAACGGCGATATGATCATTCATCTTGGCGGTGATCTGCCGGCTCCAATTGTTGCTGGACAGATCTACTATGTTCGGGACGTGACCACAGATACCTACAAGATCGCCGAGACCTCTGGCGGAGCAGCGATCAATTTGACCACGAACGGCAGCGGCACCCTGACGGTCTTTCGTAATGACCCAGAACAGGGGATCGACCCGATATTCCTACAGGACCACAACCACTCAAACACCGCGTGGATAAGGGTCGAATGCCCGAGTGGTTCAGAGGTCGGAATTCCGGATGCGAACACAAAAGACAATCCACCTGTAGATCATGTGGGCATCTACGAGTGCCAGCTCGGCGACATCTATGATGAAATCGGTGAAATCGCGGCCACGGATCAGTACCTGACGAATCCTGCAGACGTGCTCGCATTTGGCTGTATGGAGATACGGAAGTACCCATCAAGCCGCGTCGACTGGGAAAGCCTCGACACACTTCGCATTAAGTGCGATCAATTGATAACGCCGGACTACACGACATTGCCACAAGGCGTCGGGCTAACCGGTCGATATTATGAGGGCACTGCATTCAATACCCTTAAATCGACACGCGTCGACCCGGTTCTTCAATTCGACCTCTCGACTGGTGCTCCGGAGATCGAGCTATCCCCGACGAACTTCAGCGTACGTTGGGAAGGAAAGATCCGCTTCAAATTCACCGAACTCTATACATTTCATTTGACCCACAATGACGGCGGGCGTCTCTATATCGACAATATGACCACGCCGATCATCGACCAATGGGGAACAACCGGATCGCACTCAGGGACCTTTTCCCCGAACGCCGATCAGTTCTATGACATTAAGGTCGAGTGGAATAATGCGGCGTCCGACTCGCAGCTCTGGCTGGAATGGGTCAGCACCCGGCAGCCTAGGCAGATCGTGCCTCAGGACAGGCTTTACCCAAAGAACGATCAAAGGAAGCGATTCGAGTCGCATATTGCGTTCATCGAGCGAACCAGTTTCGAGGAATTTTTGAAAGCGATCCTATTCACCTGCAACGGAGCCATGCAAGATGCCGACGGCAAGTTGAAGTTTTTCTGTCTCGAAGACGCGACTTCGAGTTTCACGTTCGACGAATCGAACATTGTCAAGAACTCGATGCAGTATTATGCGCGGTTCTCGCAGCAGGACGTTCTAAGTTTGGCAAATCGCTTCATCGCGAGCGGCAGGGACCTCGACAACCGCTATTTGGAACCTTTCAATCCGCCATTGGAATATGACCTGACCGAACTCCAGACCGAAGCCGGCAGGATCAATGAACAAACGGTTCCGGTTGGTAATATGAACCGGCTTCAGGCTCTTTCGAATCTGGCTCATTACGCAAAGCTGCAAACGGCACCTATGGTGCTCGAACTTGAGGGAATGCCCCAAACTTTTCCAGTGCTTCCTGGCGACGTCGTCACTGTCACTCACGAGATGTTTGACTGGGCCGGTAAAGAGTTCCTTGTGCTCGAGGCTACGGACAACTCGATCGATGCTGGTGCGGACAATCGAAAGTTTAAGATGTTGGAATGGGAATAAAAGACTGGACAAAAAGCGAACGCGTGCCTCGGAACGGCCTGGCCGCCTGGTATCAGTACGAGCCGGGCGTTTCAGCTAATAATCTGATCAATGATTATTCGGGGAACGGCCGTCATGTTTCATGCGGGGCCGGGAATGCCCCCGTGCTCACGGCAAACCTTCTAGCAGGCCAGCCAGGCTGGTACTTTAACGGCACCCGAGACCCGCTGCAGTGGTCTGGCTCCCTGAATATTCGCTATGCCGTAGTCGTAGGCTCATTTGAGGATGCTACTTTCTCTCAGTACCAGGGCGTGGTGACCGGCTTAACGAATGGCGATGTCCTGCTATCGAACAATTCAGGCACGCTCATATATGATCAGGGATCGCCGGCGTTCGAATATCGCAAAAACGACGTTTTGTATGCCGACAACGCACGCCAGGCACCGGTCAGCGGTTCAAACTCGATAATGGAGATGATTATGCCCGGCGGCATCCCGATGGACGGAGTGCAGCTCGGCAAGGACCGCAACTTTACCGGCCGTTTGCTGAAGGGCTGGATCTTTGAGGTGCTGCTCTATACGATCGACCCGACCGAGTTGATGCGGCGGTTCCTCTTTGAGTATCTCGCGATGAGGTACTGGCTGTGGCCGCGAGTCGCAGACGGGAAGGCCGTGTTTCCATTTGTTTCTAACAAGCAGATCAACCGCGAGTACGGCCGCGAGACCTATCTTAGCGAACCGTATGAGGGCGATCCGAAGGGGCTTATCCGCGGCGATTTCAAATCGGCATACGAGCTGCCATTCAATCTACGCGAATCGCACGAACTGCTCGCAGCCGAGGAGTTCTTCCGGAGCCACCAGCCGCTGAGTAAGTTCGTCCTCCGGGACTTTCGGCATCAGCCTCACCGGGATACCATTGTCCGGTTCGCTTCGCCCACAATGTCAGAGGAAGGGAGCAACACGACCTATCGGTTCAACTATTCGTTTGATGTGATCCAGACCGATTGATGTGGGAATTTAAAGAAATGGCCATCGGATTCTTGATACAATCAAGTTTAAATTCCCAGCATTATCTCATTTGAATCCGGCGAATTATCTCATTTGCCCGCAACGCGTTTCACTTGTTTCACTTGTTTCAGTTGTTTCATGAAACGTGCGTCCTTCGAAAAAATGAAACACGCGCAGTAGAGAAAAGATATGAAGAAAAGAGATCTTGCATTGGCGGTTGGTGGCGGGCTTGCCGCGGCGGTGGCGGTAAAGATGTTGACGCGTGAGCGGAGTGCGAGCTGGGAGCGTGCCCGCGAGGTGCTGCCGCATAGCGAACGCTCGCGGTTCATCACGATCGACGGCATCCGCATTCACATACAGGAATTTGGTGACCCGAGCGGCCCGCCGGTCGTTCTGATCCACGGCTACACGGCCTCGGTCTATGTTTGGAAGTCGGCGGCGCCGCTGCTCGCGGCCGAGGGCTTTCGCGTCATCGCGCTCGACCTCGTCGGCTTTGGCTATTCGGAAAAACCTCGCTGGTTCGATTACACCATCCCCTCGCAGGCACGCATCGTCTCGCGACTGATGGACCGGCTCGGCATCGGGAGCGCGACGGTCGTCGGGAGTTCCTATGGCGGCGCGGTCGCAGCAACGCTCGCGCTCGATTATCCCGGCCGCGTCGAAAAGCTCGCCCTGGTCGATGCCGTTATCAATGACGACGCCAAGCGGCACCCGGTACTGCGGCTTGCTTCGGTGCCCGGCGTTGGCGAGGTGATAACGCCGTTCCTCGTCGATTCAAAGGCGTTCCTCCGGCTGCGGATGCACAACACGCTCGCACCGGCGAACCACCACATGATCACCGATGAGCGAATTAGCAACGTCCAGCGGCCGCTCAAGGCGGCGGACGCACACCACTCGGTGCTTGCCACCTCGCGCAATTGGCACGCCCGGCGGATCGAGAACGACGCCTACCTCATCGCTCAGCCGACGCTGCTCATCTGGGGCGAGGAGGATCGCGTCATCCCGCTCGCAAACGGCATCAAGCTCTATGATTCGATCGTCCGCTCGCGGCTCGTCGTGCTAAAAAATTGCGGCCACGTCCCTCAGGAAGAAAAGACCGATGCATTCGTCCGCCTCGTCGCCGACTTCTGCCACGACCGCAAAGGCCGCGTTGCAGAGCCGGAAGGCGGCCGGCTGCATTCTTGATGTGTGTTAGTTGAAGTATCTGAAATGACCCGTTATCGTCCACTCAAAAAGCCGATCCTCGAGCCGGGCACCGCCGCCGATGTTGTGGATGATCAGGTATCGTTTGCCGGTCGGGTCAAGGCGGTTGGAGACAAGCCCGATGTGCGTCGTGCCGCGCTCATCGAGGTCCCAGGAGACAACATCGCCGGGCTTGAACGCCTCGGGCGAGGCCGTGATCGGCAGCGACTTTCCTTTCCGGCGAAAATAGGCCTGCAGGTTCGGAACACGGCGATGGTCAATGTTGGTGTCGGGTTTGGTCAGTCCCCATTTCTGCGGATACTCGCGAAAGTTAGCCCGCATGTCCTCGTGAACCTCTTTCTGCAGGTCGATTCCGGCCCGGCGAAATGCCCGAATAACAACATCGGTGCAGGCTCCGGTCTCGGCCGGCACGTCGCCGTTCGGGTAGGCGATCGTGAAGTAGTCCTGCGTGTATCCGGTCGTCACCTCAAGTTGCTCCTCGGCACTCGCGAGCAGCTTGCGGATCTTGGGATTTGCGATCTCCGTCGCCGCGGGCGGTTCGTTCGGCGAAAGGCCCGGAACTCTTACGCTACCGACCTCAGCGCAAGCCGTAAACGCGCACGCCAAGGCGAGAAGCATGCAGAGAAAGGACATCTTCACGGTGTGTTTGATCATCGGGGCCGAATTAACCTTCCGGTCAGGCATTCGATGAGTTTTTAAGTGAGAACGATGCATAGCAACGTTTACGCAAATGGCAAGATCGCGGTGCTAGTCGATATGCCGCTCGCGGCGAGTGCGGGCGTGCTCTACGGCAAAGGCGTTTTCACAACCGTTCGGATCGAGGGCGGGCGGCCGTTCCTTTTTGAGAAACATCTTCGCCGCCTAAGTGAAAACGCCAAAGCAATTGGCCTTGTTCCGGTCGATAGCTCCGCAATCGAGGAAGGACTTGAGGCAGTGATCGCAGCTAACTCGTTCGTGAGCGGCCGCGCGCGGATCACGCTGTTAGATGCGAGCCTTAGCAGCATCTGGGGCGGGAGCGGCGAAGCCGTAACTGAGCTTCGCATCATCACCGGCGATCTTCGCCCGGTGCCCGGCGAGCTCCGGCTCGGAGTCTCGCCCTTCGCGGTCAACTCGGCATCGCCGCTCGCTGGCATCAAGTCGTGCAACTATCTAGAGAACCTACTCGCTGCCGAGGAAGCTCGCGGCCGCGGTTTTCACGAGGCCGTCCGGCTCAACGAACGAGGCGAGATCGTTTCGGGGGTGATGTCGAACATCTTCTGGCTCAGCAGCGGCGAGCTTTTCACGCCATCGCTTCGCACCGGCTGCCTTCCCGGGACGGTTCGTGAAATGGTCCTTGAGAATCTGGAATGCCGCGAGGCCGAGGCGGGAATTGAAGCTCTCGAAGCGGCAGAGGCGATCTTTCTCACTTCGTCGGGCATCGGCATACGTCCCGTTGCGGAGTTCGCCGGATGTCGGATGCCCGGATCGAGCCATCCGGTGCTCGAGCTATGGCCTTTCTGAGCGCAAAAACACGAACACCGTCCGGCGGCGTTCGTGCGGTCGAAAACCGGATTTCTGGGCAGTTCGAGCGTCGGGCTAGGCCGCCGTTTCGAACAGTGCGAGGATCTGCTTGCCTTCGGCTGATTGCGGGTGAATGGTGCGGATGTGCTTGTGCCCCTGCATTTCCCAAATGGCGGTCACCTCGCCGTCTTTCTCAACGGCTTGGTAATGCACATCTTCGGTGCCGGGCGCTTCTTCCGCAGCTTCCGCTGCCTGTACTGCTTCTTCTGACATCAATTGGAACTAGTTCTCCTGAACTTACTTTGCTTGAACGACTGGTTTCGAACGGGCAAACAAGGATTTTTGCACAACTCCGCGAACGATGTCGAGTCCTAAACTCAAGGTTTTCGCTTCGGCGTAAGCTCGTAGAACCAGAAATCATTGTTCGGCTGGTCGATCTTCAGCTCGTCCGTCTTGCCGTTGCGGTCGATCGTAAAGGTAACGAAGCCCCGCGGGAAGTTGTACGCGACCGACGGCCGCCAGCGGATCACGAACGTATCGTAGTGCCAGTGCTCAAGGTCCGCGACGAACCGCGGCGAGGGCAGAAATCGCATAACGAGCCTGCCGTTCTCCTCGCTGACCGTGATATCGCCGTAGAGCTTATCGCCGTAGGTTCCGGCGTAATCGGCGAGCTTCAGGGTCGGTCTTGTTCCGGCAACTCTCGTTGCATCGACTCGCTTCATCGCCTCAGCGGACGCGGCCTTGCTTCGTTCGGCTCCGGCAAGCGCCTCGGCGTTGTAGTCGCGTTCGGGAGCATCGGTGAAGATGTCGATCATCTTGCTTCGCATCACGCGAAAGGCGGGCGATTCGCTGTTCGTCAGGATAATGAAGCCCGTGTTGAGCTCAGGTATCAGCACCGTGTAGGAGAGCATGCCGTCAAGCCCGCCGCTGTGTTCGACGATCTTCCGCCCGCGATAATCGCTGACGAACCAGCCCATCGCGACCCCGCGGAATTGCGTCGGCGGCGTAGAGCGGTCACGCGGCTCGGCGATTTGCTGAGCCATATAGGGCTGCCACATTTCCCAGCTCCGCTCGCGGCTGAAGATCTGCTTGCCCTCGAAGGTCCCGCGGCCGAGTTGCGTTCTGATCCATTTCGAAAGATCGTTGACCGACGAATTGAGCGCGGCAGCCGAGCTCGAGCCATCGACGTTCCCGCGGTGGAGCACACGCATCGAGCCGCCCGATTCGTTGTGCGGCCAGGCGGCGTTATCGGGCAGGTTGTTGACGCTGCAGGTCGTTCGGCTCATCCCGAGCGGGTCGAGAATGCGTTCCTTGACGAACGTACACCACGGTTTCCCGGTCACCTTCTTTACCACCTCGCCGGCCGCGATGAACATCAGGTTCTGATAACCGTATCGTGTGCGGAAACTCGAAACGGGCTTCAGGTGCCGGACGCGTTCGAGCATCTCCTCGGGCTTGTAGGTCGCCTCGTACCAGAGCAGGTCGCCGCTAAAGGTATCAAGCCCGACACGATGCGTCACCAGATCGCGGATCAGAAGCTCGTTCGTCACCCAAGGGTCGTACATCTTGAACTCGGGAAGATACTGTGAGACCTTGTCGTCCCATTTGATCTTGCCTTCATCGACCAGAATCGCGAGGGTCGCCGTCGCGAAGGCCTTCGAGTTCGAAGCGATAGCGAAGACGGTATTCGCATCGACCGGCGAGTTCTTGCCGAGCTCTTTCGTGCCATAGCCCTGTGCAAAAACGACCTTGTCATCGCGGACGACGGCAATGGCCATTCCAGGCTGCTTTTGATCGGCCAAAACCTTTTGTGCATAGGCATCGATCGCGGCCAACTTCGTGTCGATCGCTTGCGCATGTGCAAATGAAACTGAGGACAACGCTATTACAAATGAAAGGATCACGGATCTTGAACGCATATTTTTTCTTGACTCCTGCGGTTAGTGACCCCGCAATCGTATGCCGACTTCCTTTGAAATTCAAATACCGCCGCCGGTGTGCGGCGCGATAATTAACTTCCAAAAATCGACCGATTTCTGTATCCTTTGCCAACAATGTCGCCAATCGAGATTACCCTGCTCCTGCTCGTTGTCGCGATCGTTCTGTTCGCGACCGAGAAACTGCCGGTCGATGTCGTCGGGCTTTTGCTCGTGATGTCGCTGGTGGTGACGGGTGTGCTCGGTGTCGGCGAGGCGGTTGCCGGCTTTGGAAACGACATCATCATCACCATCGGCGGGCTTTTCATTCTTGTCGGCGGGCTGATCAAGACAGGACTTGTTGACCTCATCGGGCGGCGGCTGCACAAGCTCGCAGGCGATAGCGAATTCGTCCTAACGGCACTCATAATGGCAACGGCCGCTCTTTCGGCATCCGTTCTGAAGAACACGACCACGACCGCGATGTTCCTGCCAGTCGTCATCGGACTAGCGGCAAAGGCAAAGCTTCCGCCATCAAAGCTCCTTATGCCGCTCGCCTTTGGAGCGATACTCGGCGGTAGCTGCACGCTCATCGGAACCTCGACGAACCTCGCCGTCAGCGGCGCGATCCAGCGTTATGGCCTCGATGCGCTCTCGATGTTCGAACTCACGCCGGTCGGTATTGTGATGGTCTTGGTCGGTATGTTCTACATGCTCGTCCTTGGCCGGCGGATGCTTCCCGCGGCCGGCGGCGGCGAATCGCTTACGGACCAATACAGCATTCGCGACTATATCTCCGAGCTAATGGTGCTCCCGGGCTCGCGTCTTATCGGGCAAACCCTGCGGGAAGCAAGCCTTACCTCGGAACTCGACCTCGCGATCCTCAACATCATCCGCGATGAGGAGAAACGCATTGCGCCGGGCGCGAACGAACGGATCCGGATGGGTGACATCCTTATTGTCGAGGGCAAGATCGGCGATCTACTTCGTGTAAAAGAGGAAGTCGGTCTCGAACTTCGGCCGGACTTCAAGCTCAATGACCACGTCCTCGAATATCAGAGCGTCGAGCTTTTTGAAGTGCTGATAATGCGTGACTCTGCCTTCGTCGGGCAGACGATGAAGACGCTCCGGTTCCGCCAGACCTACGACCTGACCGTGCTTGCCATCAATCGCCACGGCGAAACGGTGATCGACAAAATGAGCGACACGATGCTCAAGTTTGGCGATGTGCTTCTTGTTCAGGGTTCGCGAGACAAGATCGAACCGCTTGTGGCCGACGGCGAAATACTGCTCCTCGAAGACCTCTCGGCCAAGAGCATGCGGCTCGATAAACGCAAATGGGCTCTGGCCGCATTCGGCCTTTTTCTTGCACTTTCGGTTTCGGGCATCGTCTCCGGCATCTCAATACCGCTTGCGATCGCCGTACTCGCCGGCGTTTTTCTGCTTCTCGCGACCAAAACGGTTCGCTATGCGGAGATGTATCAGCTTATCGACTTCAGGTTGCTGGTGCTCATCGCATGCATGATGAGCTTCGGTGTTGCGATGGAGAAGACGGGTGCCGATCAATACCTTGCCGGATTGATCGAGACCTACTTCGGAGCGTTTGGCCCGACGGCCGTTCTCGCCGGTTTCTTCATCCTGACGGTTGCACTCACACAGCCGATGTCCAATCAGGCAGCGGCGCTCGTGGTTCTGCCCGTTGCGGTAAAAACGGCGATCGCTCTCGGCTATAATCCGCGGACGTTCGTCATCGCAGTTACTCTTGCCGCCTCATTCTCATTCATAACACCGCTCGAGCCGGCGTGCGTGCTGGTCTACGGGCCCGGTCGCTACCGCTTTATGGATTTCGTAAAGATCGGCACCATCCTGACCATCCTCGTTTTTGTTGTCTCGATCCTGCTGGTGCCTGTCTTTTGGCCGTTCTAGCTTTCTATTGTCCGAAGGATCCTTCGAAGCGAGAGCCCTCGGCTGATCAAGACCGCAACACCGGTCATCGCCCAGAAAAGTATTCGGCCTTTTCGGATAAGTGCGAGAGTTACACCGATCCCGACTCCGATCCCGACCGTTTCGGCAACGAATTGTGCCCCGGCCTCGTCAACTCCAATGAGAAAAGGAACAAGCTTGAAGACGATGGTGATCAGCCTGCTGACCGATTCGAGCAGAAAGGCGTTGAGAGCGGTTGCCCCCGTGTCCGAAATGCGGGAAAGAATGAACCAGACCTCAAGCACGCCGAGCGCATGAAAGGCCGCATTTAGCAGACAGATCGGCAGAAAGCGGTTCGGGTGGCGGCGGTAATAACCGAAGATCAGGTTCTCGAAAAGCCGAACCTGAAGCCGCCCGCCCTCAAGCAGCCGCTTCAAGATGCCCCGCTGATAGAGCCACTCGCAGGCCTCGCTTGCGACGTGCCACTGCCGCAGCACTAGCAGGATAAGGAACGCGATCGCGGCGATAAGTCCGACGATCAAAAGATCGATCGTCAGCGCCCAGCCTTGATCGAGGTCAAAGGTCCGAAGAAAGGTGAACGCCCCAAGCAGGAGAAAAGCGCTTGTCGTAACGCTGTAGAAAAGATTCTCGGTCGCGACCGACGAGAGCCCGACGACGAGCGGCACTTTCCGGCGGACCGCGACCGCCTTCGCCGTTCCGCTGATGACGATGCCAAGCGGGATCATGCTGCTCAGCGCCTCGCCGATAAGAACCGCCGGCACGGTGTCCCGCATCTCAAGCCGGTATGGCTCATAAACCGAAAGCTTCCAAGCCAGCGAGCGCATCAGAACCCGGACAAAGTAGATAGCGAGGATGACGGCAAAACCAAAGAACCCAAAGCGGCGAATGTTATCTATGATCTCTGAAACGCCGACCGAGTATATGAAATACGTGAAAAGGCCGATCCCGAAAAGCGTAAGCACAACAGCCGCGGCCTTAAGCCGCGAGACGTTCTTAGGATCGGCTTTTGGGAGCTCGATGTCGTCGGATCGATCGTCCGGTTCAGTAATCACTTATTTTGCCTTTGCCGCAGGGCTTAATCTAAAATGGTAGTTTACCGAATTTCGCTTAACAAAAACTAACTATCACAAAAGAGGTATCTTATGTCCGCAACTGCAGCAGCTTCTGCCGAACTCAATCCGGGCCTTACCGCCCTTACCGAAGAAGAAGAACTTTTCCGTGCTTCCGTTCGTGAATTTGCCGAAGGCGAGATCCGCCCGAAGGTCGAAGAAATGGAACACAATGGCAAGCTCGATGCGGGCATTATCAAACAATGCTTTGAGCTCGGACTGATGGCCATCGAATCGCCGGAGGAATTTGGCGGTGCGGGCTCGACCATCTTCAATGCCATCGTTGCCATCGAAGAACTTGCCAGAATAGATGCCAGCGTCTCGGTCTTTGTTGACGTCCACAACACGCTCGTGACAAACGCCTTTATGCGTTGGGCCAGCGACGAGCAAAAGAAAAAATATTTGCCGCAGCTTGCTGAAGGCAAGGTCGGCGCTTATGCCCTGAGCGAAGCGGGCTCGGGCTCGGACGCTTTTGCCCTGACGACCCGTGCGGTCGATAAAGGCGACCACTACGAGATCACCGGCCAGAAGCTTTGGATCACCAACGGCAACGAGGCCGAGATCTTCATCCTTTTCGCGACGGTCGATCCGGCCGCGGGCTACAAGGGCATTACGGCGTTCATCGTCGAGAAAGGCTTCGAAGGTTTTTCGGTCGGCAAAAAGGAAGACAAGCTCGGCATTCGGGCCTCTTCGACCACGGAACTGATCCTCGATGGCTGCAAGGTGCCGAAAGAAAATGTGCTCGGCGAGGTCGGAAAGGGTTACAAGGTCTCGATCGAAACGCTCAACGAAGGCCGCATCGGCATCGGCGCCCAGATGCTCGGCATCGCCCAAGGGGCATACGAAGCCGCTCTGAAATACACAGCCGAACGCGAGCAGTTTGGCCAATCGATTAGTAACTTCCAGGCCGTGCAGTTCCAGCTTGCCGAGATGGCCGTCGAGATCGAAGCCACACGCCTGCTTGTCTATAACGCCGCTCGCCTGAAAGACGCCGGCAAGCCCTTCATCAAAGAAGCCGCCATCGCCAAGCTCTACTCTTCGCGATGCGCCGAGGCCGTCGCCTCAAAGGCCATCGAACTCTTCGGCGGCTACGGCTACGTAAAGGATTACCCGGTCGAAAAATACTGGCGTGATAGCAAGATCGGCGCCATCTACGAAGGCACCTCGAACATGCAGCTCCAGACGATCGCCAAGCTGATAATGAGCGGTAAGTGAAAGGCACAAAGTAAACAGGACACACAGGATAAACCGGATCTTTATCATTGCGATCCTGTTTATCCTGTTTTTTATGGCTGAGATATTCATAAGCCGGGCGACAATCGACGACGCAGAAACGCTCACCGAGCTTGCTCGCGTTACGTTCCGGGATGCGTTTCATGAGCATCCTAAGAATGCTCCGGAGGATATGGCGGCATATATGGCCGAAGCGTTCAGCGAGGAGACGGTCGCGGCAGAGCTTGCCGACCCGAAGAATATCTTCCTGCTCGCGGAGATCGAAGGCGAGGCAGCCGGCTATGCAAAGCTGACCGTCGGTGCCATCGAAGAGGGCATCACCGCCGAACGGCCGATCGAGCTCAACCGGCTTTATTCGCACCAGCGGTTTCTGGGAAAGGGCGTCGGGCAGGCACTGATGGACCAGTGCTTCGCCGCCGCACGCGAGCTCGGCTGCGATGTGATGTGGCTGGGCGTTTGGGAATACAACCCAAGGGCACAGCGTTTTTATGAAAAGAACGGCTTCCGCGTTGTTGGGAGCCACGTTTTCCAGCTCGGCTCAGACCCGCAAACCGACCTGCTGATGCAGCAGGAGATATTTGCCACAGAGTACACGGAGAGCACAGAGTAAGATCTTGTTTTAGTGATTTTCAATTCATTCCCCGCTTTTCTCAGAACGCACCCGAAAATCCTACATATTTCTTTCTCGGTTTTCCCTCTGTGTCCTCTGTGGCAAGAATTGCTTTTCTATTGAGGTTGCGATATTGTTGCATCTGTGCGACAAGTTACAAATCCGCCTAATCCCTATGACCGCTATTCGGCGGAATATGTCGGCGAGCCGCCGCCGACCAAGCTTGAGGTCTTTGCAGAGACCTCGACCAAAAAGATCATCACAAAGGCCTTTGCCTCGGATTGGGAAGGCGGTTTTCGCTACACCGTAAATTGCTACCGCGGCTGCGTTCATGGCTGCACTTATTGCTTTGCCCGGCAGTATCACGAATACCTCGGCTACGGTGCCGGTACGGACTTCGAAACAAAGATCGTCGTCAAGCCCAACGCCCCGCAGCTACTTCGCGAGGAGCTCAAACGAACTCGCGACCGAATGCCGCATCTTGATTTCTCGTTCGCGACCGACCCGTATCTGCCGCTTGAAGCGGAATATAAACTGACCCGAAAGTGCCTCGAAGTCTGTGCCGAGTTTCGCGTTCCGGTCGCGATCGTCACAAAATCGCCGCTCGTCACCCGCGATCTCGACGTCCTCAAACGCCTCTCAAAGGTTTCGGTCTTCTTCTCGCTCCCGTTTCTTACAAAGGAGCGGTCGAACCCCTTCGAGCCCTATACGCCCGTCCCCGAGGCTCGCTTTCGGGCGATGAAGACGCTCTCAGACGAGGGCATCACTACCGGAATCGGCATCGCACCCGTGATCCCCGGTTACAACGAATCGGATATTCCCGGCCTGCTTGAGCGTGCAAGGGAGTGCGGTGCCCGCCGGGCTTTTATGTCGATGCTGCACATTGATACGGATTCGATCGAGCAATACTTTGTCCAGAAAATGAACGAACGCCTGCCGGAAACCCGCGTCCGCAAGATCATCAACACAATGCACCGCGAACGCGGCGGGAGCCTCCGCCACCGCAGCTACAAAGAGCGGATGACCGGCCGGACCGAGCAATGGGACGTTACCGTCCGGCTTTTCGAGTTTCACGCCAAACGCCTCGGACTAAAACAGCACGAAGCTCCGCGGGAACAGAAGCCCGAGGCCACTCCGGCACAGCAGTCGCTCTTTTGAGTTCGGATCTTGAGGGGAAAAACACGATGCGGAATGTGATCAAACCATCCTGATAATCCTGTCCATCCTGTTAGAATTAAAGAATGCAGAACCGTATCGAAGTATTTGAACAGATACTTGCGGCCGACCCGGAGAACACGATGGTGATGTTCGGGCTTGCGAAGGAATATGAGAAGGCGGGCGAGCACCCGAAAGTGATCGCCATGCTCGAAGGTTATCTTGCCAAGGCCGACGACGAGGGCAATGCCTACGGCACACTCGCCCAGGCATACCTTGCCACCGGCCAACGCGAAAAAGCCATCGCGGCCTACACCAAAGGCATCGAGGTCTCAATGGCCCACGGCCACCCCTCAATGGCAAACGAATATCGAATGACGCTCGAGATCGATCTAGCGGATTGAGCTCACTAACTCATCGGCGCACAAGGGGAAACCGTAGCCTGTTTTATCCTCACCGGTTTCGCCGGTTTCTCATCGCTAACCTCTGCTTTATTGATCGCATCCACGACATCCATTCCCTTGATGACCTTTCCGAAGGCGGCGAACGAGCCGTCAAGGTGCGGGGCATCGCCGACGAGGATGAAGAAATTCGTCGTGGCGGTGTTCGCCTCTTCGCCGCGGGCCATTGAGAGTATCCCTCGGGTGTGGAGCACCTTGTTCGGTTCGTCCGGCAGCGTTCGCCTTCCCCGCGATCCGATCTCGAATGTCACTCCGCCCTCGCGGGTCCAAAAGTTGCCGCCCTGGATCACGAATCCGGGCACAACGCGGTCGAAGGTCGTTGTGTTCAGGTAGCCGAGTTCGGCTATGTTCAGGAAACTGCGGACGCTCTCGGGGGCGTGTTCGGGATACATTTCTGCGATGATGATGCCGGCATCCGTGTCGAGCGTAACGCATTTCTTCGCCATCGTCGCTACGTCCGCCCCGTCAAAGGGCTCGGCCTTTTTTGTCTGCTCCGCGGGCCGCGAATTGGCCTTTGCCGGCTCCTTTTCGGGCGGCGTCTGCGAGCTTGCGGCGAAAGAAAGGGCGGCAACGAAAAGCGAAATAGCGAGCATCCTCATACTCAAGGATTTTCCGCCAAAACCGAATCGGGTGTAAAGTGTATCGAACGCCTTATCTGATCTCATTGGAGTTTACTATGAACCATCGCCGTCCGGCCTTCTCGGTCTTTCTTCTCTTAGTTGCGTTTTCGTTTTCGGGGTTTGCCCAGCGCGAGCTCGGCGTCCGGCCAACCGAGACCGGCGGGCCGCTGCTTGCTGGGCAGGCCGTTTTTGACGTGCTGACCTACGATGTCTCGCTGCGGATCGACCCGAAGAATAAATGGATCACCGGAACGACCGTTATGACGGCAAAGATGGTCAAGCCCGCAAACGAGATCATTCTTCACCTCGATGGCGCGATGAAGATCGACCGCATCTTTGGCGAATCGAGCGAACGCGACCGGCAAGGCGGGCTCCGCTACGAACACAAGGACGGCAAGATACGCATCACATTTCCGGCGGCAAAGCGGGCAGGCGAGGCCTTTGAGACCATCATCACCTACTCCGGCCGTCCGGTGGTCGCTCCGCGTCCGCCCTGGGTCGGCGGCTTTATGTGGGAGAAGACACCGAGCGGTGCGGACTGGGTCTCGGTCGCCCTGCAGAACGATGGCGCCGATCTCTACATCCCGATCAAGGACCATCCGTCCGACAAGGCCGATCAGGTCGCGATGCGGATCACCGTGCCCGATCCGCTCGTCGTTGCCGGGCCCGGCAAGCTGCAGGAAACGACGAAGAACGGCGACGGAACCTCGACCTACTATTGGCTGATGACAAATCCGATCCCGAATTACTCGATCGTCTTCAACGCAGCTCCGTATCGGGTTATCAAAGATTCGATGCCGAGCGTTGCCGGCGGGACGATCCCGATCGAGTTCTACATCCTGCCCGAAAGCTACGACAAGGCGGCGAAGTTGATCGCCGAGACGAAAAAGTACGTAGAGTTCTACGAGAAATATCTCGGGCCATACCCGTTCCGCTCTCAGAAACTCGGCACGGCCGAAACGCCCCACCTCGGCATGGAGCACTCAACGATGCTCGCCTACGGCAACAAGTTTCAAACCAACGAGCACGGCTTCGATTGGCTTCAGCTTCACGAACTCGGCCACGAGTGGTGGGCAAATCTCGTGACGGCCCGCGACTGGAAAGACTTTTGGATACATGAAGGTTTTCAGTCCTTTATGGACACGCTTTACCTCGAGCACCTTGGGAAAAAGGACGCCTATTTTGCCGCGATGAAGGGACGAGCCCGAAGGACGCGAAACATGCAGCCGGTCGCACCCCGCGAGGCGAAGTTTGCGTATGAGGTCTATCTCGCCGCTCCGGATTTCATTCAAAGCGACGGCGACATCTACGGCAAAGGAGCGGTCGTGCTCCACACGCTTCGCTACCTGATCGGCGACGACGCATTCTTCCGCTCGCTTCGCAAGATGGCATATCCGACACCCGCGATGGAACGGATGACCGACGGCCGGCAAACGCGGCTCGTTGATACCGAAGACTTCCGCCGTATCGCCGAGGCCGAATCAAAGATGAAGCTCGATTGGTTCTTTGAGGTCTATCTCCGGCAGCCAAAGCTACCGAAGCTCGTCGCTAGATTCGATGTCCACGGCCAGGGCCCTCAAACTATGCTGTTACATTGGGAAACACCTGACAGTATGCCTTTTCCGATGCCGGTCGAGGTAATGGTCAATGGAAAGCCGCAACGCGTCGAGATGAAGAATGGCAAGGGCTCGACCACTTACACCGGCGAGGCTCCGATACTCGACCCGAAAGGCTGGATTCTCCGGGCCCAATAAGTTTCATTCCTCGCCGCTCTCGCACCACTCTTTCGTCACTCGGTGGCGATAGTCGAACATCTTCTCTATCCGCGGCAAGATGAAAAGCGGAGCGGCGAGGTCGCCGATGATGCTCATCGGCGGCTCGAATTCGATCTCGTCGCGGAGCACGGCACCTTCCTCGTGCGGCTCGACTATGTGCCGGTGCCGCCATGAGGCGAACGGCCCCGAGATCTGCACGTCTTCGAACATCCGCGGCGGGTCGTAGGCCGTGTGCTCGGCGACCCAACGCGACGGGATGAGCCCAAATATCTTTTGCTCGATGATCGCCCGCGAGCCGATCTCTGAAATATCTGCCTTCTGCACGATCTTCGCGTCTTCCCATGGCGGCACCAGCCGCTCGAATGCATCGGGCAATTCGTGGAACGCAAAAACGCGTTCGGGGCTTGCCTTGATAACAGATTCTTTTGTGAACTTCATCGGTCTTTAGTTCGCCTGTCCGGCCGCCGGAGATTCGGAAACACCGTTCTTGAGAAGCTGCCAAAGCTTTTCGATGTGTCTTTCTTCGACGCGGATGCTGCCGATCGAAACGCGAAGGGCAAGCTTGCCCGCGAGCTTTGTGTGCGAGATATAGGCTTCGCCTGTGGCGTTGATATGGTTCATCAACCTTTCGTTAAAAGTGTCGAGGCCCTCAACTCCTGCCGGACATGCCCGGAAGCAAACCAAGGCAAAATTGACCGGTGCAAGAAGCTCGAAGTCGCCGCTTTCGTCGATCCACGAAGCAAAAAGCTCGGCAAGCCGGCAGTGCTCGCGGATGCGGGCCTCTATCCCGCGGCGGCCGAAATATCGCAGCACGAACCAAAGCTTTAGCGAACGGAACCTGCGGCCAAGCTGGATGCCGTAGTCCATCCCGTTCTTGACCGTCGTCTGCTCGCTGGTCCGGAGATATTCGGGCACGAGCGAAAAGGCGGCCTTGAGCGACTCCATATCCCGGCAATAGAACGCCGAAAGATCAAAGGGCGTAAAGAGCCATTTGTGCGGGTTCAGCACGATCGAATCCGCCCGCTCCCAGCCCGCAAAAAAATGCCGCTTTTCGTCGAGCACCGCAGCCGGCCCCGCGTAGGCGGCGTCAACGTGCATCCAAAGCCCGAACTCTTCCGCAATTTCCGCGATCTCGCCGACCGGATCAACGCTGGTTGACGACGTCGTGCCGATGGTCGGGATAACGCAGATCGGCCTGTGGCCCGCCGCGACGTCTTCCTCGATCGCCCGCCGAAGTTCAGCCGCCCGCATCTCGAACCGCTCGTTACAGGCGATCTTTCTTAAGCTGCGCGTCCCGAGCCCGAGCGTGATGCAGGCCTTGTCGATCGAGGAATGCACATGCTCGCTCGCGTAAATACAGAGCAGCGGCAAGTCCGGCCGGCCGCTCATCCCAAGCTCTCGAATGTTGAGCCCGGCCCGCTCGCGTGCGGCCGCGATCGCGTGCATCGTCGAGACCGACGCCGTGTCGTAAATGATGCCCTCAAACGCCTCCGGCAGCCCGAGCATTTGCCGGAGCCAGCCGAGAGTTACGTCTTCTAGTTCAGTGGATGCCGGTGCGGTCCGCCATAGCATCGACTTCATATCAAAGGCGGCCGAGAGCGTTTCGCCGAGAATGCCGGGGCCCGATGTCGATGTTGAAAAGAGCCCGTGGAAGTTTGGGTGGTTCCAATTCGTGACCGCCGGAAGTATCAGCTTCTCGACATCTGCGATGATCGCTTCAAAGCTCTCGCCCGCCTCGGGAGCCTCCGTCGGCAACTCGTCCGCCAAGCGGCCGGGCCCCGTCCGGGCAAGGACAGGAAGCTTTTCGAGCTGCTCGAAGTAACCGTTGATGAACTCCAAAACGCTTCCGCCCGCATCGAGGAATTCATCTGCCGGCATATCGCCGAAAGAATGTCGTTTAGTTTCGCTCATTGCTTCGCTTGTAAATAATAAAAGCCGATTATACAATGCAACGAACTAGACCTGTCCCCATTACGCGGCCCATCAAGCCGCTCAGACACGAAAATTAGAACAATTACCTGTCGTTACTCGAGGTGTAAATGAATCACAAGGTCATGAAACTTGCGTTTTCTCTTTTTGCCGCATTTATATTGCCAGTCGTTGCAGCGGCCCAGCAGGAGGGCATCGATGAACGCATCGATAAAGCTTTCAAGCCGGTTGCCGACTGGTGGGAGTGGCTGGTGTTCTTCCCGATGCCGCTTCCCGCTCCTTTCAATCTCCCGATCGTCCTGTATCTATTGATCGGCGGTGCGGTGTTCTTTACCTTAGCATTCGGCTTTGTGAACATTCGCCGATTCCCGCTGGCTCTAAATGTCGTTCGCGGCAAGTACGACGATATCGAGATGGCTGACGACCCGACGCACGAAGAACCGCACTCGATGAAGGCGGAGGTCGAAATGACCGACGAAGGCGATATAGTCCAGACCATCAAGGACGAAAGCCACCACGGCGAGGTAAATCACTTTCAGGCTTTGGCGACGGCAGTTTCCGGCACCGTCGGCCTGGGCAACATCGCCGGCGTCGCTATTGCTGTCGGGATCGGCGGTCCCGGTGCGACGTTCTGGATGATCGTAGCGGGCCTGCTCGGAATGTCGTCAAAATTCGTCGAATGTACGCTCGGCGTCAAGTATCGGGATATCGACAAGGATGGAACCGTTCACGGCGGCCCGATGTACTATCTCTCGCGTGGCCTTTCAGAAAAGGGCCTCGGCGGACTCGGCAAGGTGCTTGCCGTTGTCTTTGCGCTCTTCTGTATCGGAGGATCTTTTGGCGGCGGAAACGCATTTCAGGCAAATCAGGCGACAACCCAACTCCTCAATACCTTCAATCTCGGCTCGGGTGGAGCAACCCGCACTGTGGTCGGGATCATCATGGCCATTCTGGTGGCCGTAGTCATAATTGGCGGCATTAAGCGCATTGCCAAGGTGACGGACAAGCTCGTACCGCTGATGGCGATCATCTATATCCTCGCCTCTTTGGTCATCATCCTCGCCCATTTCAGCGAGATCCCGGCAGCAATCGGTGTCATCATCTCCGGAGCGTTCACTCCCGAAGCAGGTGTCGGCGGCGTCGCGGGCGTCATCATTCAGGGTTTCCGGCGTGCTGCGTTCTCAAATGAAGCCGGTGCCGGTTCGGCCGCTATCGCTCACTCAGCCGTTAGGACAAAATATCCGGCGAGCGAAGGTTTGGTCGCACTGCTCGAACCGTTCATTGATACGGTGGTCATCTGCACAATGACCGCTATCGTGATAGTTCTTTACAACATGGACGGTTACTTCGTCTATGGTCAGGTGGCAGATACGAGCACCTCGGCCGGTGTAGCTTTAACCGCAGCGGCATACAACGATATACTTCCGCATTTCGACTATGTGCTGACGATCGCGGTGGTCCTCTTCGCCTTCTCGACGATGATCTCGTGGTCCTACTACGGGCTGCAATCGTGGAAGTATCTGTTCGGACGTTCGGCCGCGGCCGACCTATCGTTCAAGCTGCTCTTCTGCATCTTTGTGGTCATCGGTGCGGCAGCCTCGCTCGGTTCGGTCCTCGCTTTCTCGGACGCGATGATCCTGGCGATGGTCTTCCCGAATATGATCGGCCTGCTTCTGCTCTTCCCGCGTGTTCGTGAAGAGCTTAGCCGATACCTGAAGGCGATCGGAAAAAGCTAGAGCGGTTCACGAAGTTGTTGAGTTCGGCGGCCCCGGAAATTTAATTCCCGGGGCCGCAATTTTTGGCTTGAAAACACGCCTGAACTGTGCATAATCACTTCTGTTTCGAGCCTTTCGGCGCGTGTTGCGATCAGCGTTCAACCCGAACACCTCCACCGAATTCCGCGAAATCAAGCCTATTTCTCGGAGGTGACCATGTCACTCTTTGCTACAAAGTCGATCGAAAAGATCATCGCCGAAGCGAAAGAGACCGGCGAACATACCCTTAAAAAGACGCTCAGTTCGCTTGACCTTACGATGCTCGGCATCGGGGCGATCATCGGCACCGGCATCTTTGTCCTTACGGGCCAGGCCGCCGGTAAACACGCCGGGCCCGCGGTCGTCATTTCGATGATCGTGGCCGGCATCGCAAGCGCCTGTGCCGCGTTGTGCTATTCGGAGTTTGCTTCAAGTATCCCGATCTCCGGCTCGGCCTATGCTTACGGCTACGGCACGCTCGGCGAGTTCATCGCCTGGATCATCGGCTGGGACCTCATTCTCGAATACGCCTTTGGCGCAGCGACCGTTGCCGTCGGGTGGTCAGGATATGTCGTCAGCCTTTTCCGCGACACTCTCGGGGTCAATTTCCCGCTCGCTTTAAGTGCTCCGCCCGGAGTCCCGCTTCTGGATTCATCCGGAAACACGATCGCAACCGGTGTTTTCAACTTACCTGCGTTCCTGATAGCGATAGCGGTGACCCTTTTGCTTATCCGCGGGATCAAAGAATCGGCGAGATTCAATTCCGTAATTGTGGTCATCAAGGTGCTCGTTGTCGTTCTGTTCATAATCGCCGGAATCGGTTTTGTGAACACGAGTAACTTGGGTATCGGCTGCGAGGTTGGTGCTCCCGGTTGTGCGGAGTTCATGCCGTTCGGTTTGAGCGGCGTCATAACCGGAGCCGCGGTCATCTTCTTTGCATACATTGGCTTCGATGCCGTATCGACCGCCGCACAGGAAGCACGGAACCCGCAAAAGGATATGCCGATCGGCATTCTTGGCTCGCTGGCGATCTGTACGGTGCTTTATATTCTGGTTGCCGGGATCATGGTCGGGCTTGTTGACTATAAGCTCCTGACCAACGCTGCTGCTCCGATCGCCACCGCGATCGACGCTGCCCGCGATGTTGCGGCAGGCACGACGATGGGGACGATCCTCATTGCGTTCCCGACCATCATCAAGGTCGGTGCCGTGCTCGGTTTGAGCTCGACGATGGTCGTCATGGTGATGGGCCAGCCTCGGGTCTTTTATTCGATGTCGAAGGACGGCCTGCTGCCCGAATGGGCGGCCAAGGTACATCCCAAATTCCAGACGCCTCATATCACGACAGCCATCACCGGCACGATAGTCGCGATCCTCGCCGGCTTCGTCCCGATCCATCTGCTTGGCGAGCTTGTTTCCATCGGCACGCTCTTCGCGTTCGTCATTGTCGGAACCGGGGTGATCATCCTTCGGTCGTCGAACCCGACGCTTCATCGGCCGTTCAAGGTGCCTCTCTCGCCATACATTCCGATGGCGACGGTGATGATCTCTGCCTTTCTGATGAACAACCTGCCGCTCGATACATGGCTGCGGCTAATTGTATGGATGTCGCTCGGCCTCGTAATCTACTTTGCTTACAGCTACAAGAACAGCCACATAGCAAAAATGGAAAGCGACACTGCTCCGGTAAGCGATTCGACAACCTCGACGGCTTCGACCGTGATGAGCCTTGTTGCGATCGGCGTATCTATCCTTGCCGCCGCCGCGGCACTCAATTTAGAAAATCTGCTCGGACGGCAGATCTATCCATACTCGGCCATAAATCTGCTCGTCGGACTCGCCGTAGGAATGGGCGTTTATTGGATCATCGATAAGCAGTTGAGCAACAGCGTCCGTGGCGATGCTGTCGCCGGGTACACGCCGCCGGTTGCGGCGATGCTTTCGATCGTCGGTGCGGCGATCTTGACCATTTGGCAGGTCGAGTTCTTCATTCCGAACACGACCTGGCTCGATACGGCCGTCCGCTCCTTCGCCTGGATCACGACCGGCGTGCTGGTCGCAATGCTGATGTACGGCAGCAGCGACCGGAACGCACCCCGGACGTCCGCTGTTCGCACTGCGGGCCTTGTGGCCTCGCTTGTTAATCTGGCGGTCTGGATCGCCATCTTCTGGTGGTTCTTGACCCACTGGGCTGATTTTCACGGGAAATGACCGCTTGACAGCCGGTTGGCCGAATGCCGCAAAGTTCGCAGAGAGAGATAATCTCTGTATACTCTGTGGCATTCTTTTATGCCAAAGACATTGATCAAGTGGCTCGTGACGATCGGTTCGGGCTTTCTGATTTACGCCTTTCCGCCGCCGGCTGGGATCGCTCCCGAGGCATGGACGCTATTTGCCGTTTTCATCGCTACGATCGTAGGGTCGATCGTGCAGCCGCTGACCGGAAGCGCGATGGTCCTGCTCGGCGTCGTTGCGTCCGTTCTTTTCGGGGCTCTTAAACCGACCGATGCTCTTAAGGGATATGCCGAGCCGGTCGTCTGGCTCGTTCTCACGGCCTTTTTTCTTTCGGTCGGGATGATCAAGACCGGCCTCGGCCGCCGCATCGCACTGCAGTTCATCCGCCTCATCGGCCGCCGAACCGTCGGGCTCAGTTACGCCCTGATCGGCACCGACTTCGTCCTTGCCTCGATGATCCCGTCAAACGCAGCACGCAACGGCGGCGTCATTCTCCCGATCGCCCGCAGCATATGCGAGACCTATGACTCGCGGCCCGATGACGGCACCGCCGGCCGGCTCGGCACGTACCTGATGTCGCTGCTCTATCAGGCTGATGTCATCATCTGCGCGACGTTCATCACCGGCCAGGCCTCGAACATCATCATCGCTGACCTCATCGCCAAAAACACCGACCTTCAGATCGGCTATCTCGGTTGGTTCGCCGCGGCGATAGTTCCGGCGGTTCTTTCGCTCATTGCCGTGCCGTATCTGGTCTTCAGAATGTCGCCGCCGGAGATCAAGGAAACGCCCGAGGCCGAGCGATTCGCCTCCGAAGAGCTTGAGAAACTCGGTAGCGTGAAACGCGGCGAGTGGGTAATGCTTGCCGTGCTCATCGGCGTGGTCGTGATGTGGACGACCAAAGATCATCTTCACAGCCTTGATACGGCGATCGTGGCAATGGCGGGCATCTGCGGCCTGCTGATCGGCAAGGTCGTTGACTGGAAGGACCTGATGGGCGAGCACAATGCCTGGTCCGTCTTTATCTGGTATGGCGGTTTGGTCAACATGGCCGCACAGCTCAGCAACACGGGCCTGACAAAGGTTTTTGCCGAATCGATGGGCGGCTATACAAGTGCGATGGGTTGGGTCGCGGCCCTTGTCATTCTTGCCCTCGTCTATTTCTACGCTCACTATCTTTTCGCTTCGATCACGGCACATGTACTCGCGATGTTCGTCCCCTTCGTCGCGGTAACACTAACGGCCGGGGCACCCGCCGGCCTTGCCGTTCTTTTGCTTGCCTATTTCTCGAATCTCAATGCGGGTCTTACCCACTACGGCACGACACCGGCACCGATATATTTCGGCACCGGATACGTCTCGCTGCAAACGTGGTGGAAGATCGGCCTCGCCGCCTCGGTCGTGAACATCGTTATCTGGGGAACCGTGGGCGTCGCATGGTGGAAGCTGCTCGGCTGGTGGTAAAGAAAAAAGGCCGGGAGGTTGTCCCGGCCCTGTTTCGTATAACTCAGTTCCGGGCTAGTTGGTCGGAAAGTTGAGCGGCATCTGCGGTGCGGCCGGCGTTGCCGCATCAACGGCATCGACCTTGGCAACAGCATCCTCGTAGATGCGGATCTGGCCGGCCTCGTCCATCTTCCGGCGGGTCGCGGCAAGATATTCCGAGAAAAGCTCCGATCGCTTGCGGGTAAGCATCTGCTCGGTCAGCGTATCACGCTGCTTTGCAAATTCCTCCATGTTCGCCTCTTCTCGGCTCTTGACGCCGACGATGTAGTAGTTCTCGCCGATCTTTACCGGTTCCTTCGTCACCTCTCCGGCCTTGAGGCCATAGATCGCGTCCTCAAGCTGTTCGCTGGTCGAGGCTGCCGGCCCGTCGCCAAGCGGCGAACCAAGAATGAAGCTCTTGCTCTCCTGGGCCGTGAGCTTCTGTGCCGAAGCAGCGGCCGCGAGAGCGTCAGCCGATGCCGCACCGCCCGCGACCTGCTTGGCAATGTTCTCGATCTGCTCACGGGCCTTTTCAAGCTTGACCACATCGACGATCTTATCGCGGACCTCGGCGAATTCCGCATCACGCGGTTCGCGTTGTTCGACGAGCAGCGGTATCGCAAAGCCCTCCGGAACCGGGATCTCGTCGCCGACGTCATTGGCATTCTGGAGCCCGGCAATGCCTTCCTCGAACTGCGGTGAAACGCCGATCTTGTCAACGTTATCGCCCGGCACGATGAACGGCGTCTCGCGGATCATGTCTGCCGTGTTCATATTTGCCTGCGTCGCAAAGTCCTGTGCGGTCTTCTGCACGTCCTTGTTCTGCTTCAGCGATTCCGAGACCTTCTTGGCAAGCTCGGCCGCCGCCGCATATGCACGACGGTTGCGAAGGCTCACCTCAAGCTCCTTGCGGGCATCTTCGAACGTCTTCGGCACCGCCTCGCCACGCCAGAGAATAAAGTAACGGCCCTGATAGCTGATCGGCTCGCTGACCTGCCCGGGCTGCATCTTCAGAAGCTGCTGATACGGGTCTGATGCGTTGTTGGGGTTCTCGCGGACCGGGCCCGGCAGTTCGCCGCCCTTTACAGAGCTGACCGGATTTTCCGATTGGCCCTTTGCCAGATCAGCAAACGCCTGTTCAGTTACGGCCGCACCGCCCTGCCGGAGCTGCTGAACCAGGCTGGTGGCCTTTTCATATACCTGGCCGTCAAATTCGGGCTTCGCCACGCGGAGAACGATCTCCCGGCCCTTCACGCCCGCGATGCGTTTGTCCTCGGGCAGCTTGTCGTACTCGGCCCGCAGGTCGGCGTCCGTGATCGGGAGCTTTTCGCCGATCTTTGCCGTGTTGAGAAACACGTAGCGGATCTTCTTCTGCGGCAAATTGATGCGATAGCTGTCCTTGTTCTTTTCAAAGTACTGCCGCAGGTCGTCCTCCGAAGGCGTAATGCTCTTTGCGAGGTCGGCCGGGCTGAGGACGAGGTATGACAGATCGAACTTGGTATTCCGCCGCTGATAGTCGCGCAGCACTTCTTCTTCAGAGACCGTGACACCCGAGGTGACAAATGCCCTGAGCTTCTCGGCGCTCAGGTCATCGCGGATGCTCTCTTCAAGGGCACGGACGCTTCCGAATTGAAGAACGGCGTTCTGTTCATACTGGTCCTTATCAAAAGGCTTTCCGTCCTCGGGCTTGAAGAGCTTGCGGATCTCGGCAGCGACCTCTGCGTCCGATGCCGTAAGCCCGAGGCGGGCTGCCTCAACGCGGGTCACACGGCTGCTGATCAGGCTCTCAAGAAGCGTCTTGGCGGGGAACGGACGTCCCTGGCTGAAGCGGGCGTAATTCTCTTTTTGCCGGGCAAGTTCGCCGACGGTGATATACTCGCCGCTGACCGTTGCCGCCGTTTCCGTGCTGGTGGTCAGATTGGCGGCCAGGTCGCCTCGGGTCGGGGCATAAAAGAGCACAAGGCTCAGCACCATTACGATCGCAAAAACCAGAAGGACGATATTGCGCGTCTTCTCGAGCTTAGAAATGAACTTCAACATCTGCTATTACCTTTATGGAACGCACGAAGCGTGAATTAGGGACAAACTCAAATCGTAGCAGAATTACAAGGCTGATTCCAATAAATCGGCCGCATTTTGGACGCGGAAAAAGCCCAAACAACCTTCCCGATTGCTTTTTCTACCCGGTTTCATAAATACTTGAGCCATTCGGCACGGCCGCTCGGCCGCAAACCTTATGAACGCCCCAACCGCCATTCGTACCGTCGGGATCGTCGTCAAGCCAAATCACGATGAGGCTTGGGCGACCGCCTGCGAGCTCGTCGAATGGCTCAAGGCACGTGATATCGCCATCGCTGGCGAGCCTTTCTGTCCGGCCGAAGCTCTCGGCAGCGAATCACCCGCGCCGCCCGCGTCGCTCGAAACCGCCGACCTGATGGTCGTCCTCGGCGGCGACGGCACTATGATCTCGACCGCCCGGCTGATCGGCGATGCCGAACCGCTAGTTCTTGGCATCAACTACGGAAGCCTTGGTTATCTGACGGATTTTCGCATCGAAGAGATGCACATCGCTCTCGAAGCGATCTTTGAGGGCAACTATGAGATCGACCGCCGCGTGATGCTCCGGGCAGAACATTGCCGCGGTGAGGAAAAACTTGCCGAAGGCCGTGTCCTCAACGACGTCGTCATCAACAAAGCCGCTCTGGCTCGCATAATCGAGATCGAGGTCCGGCTCAACGGGCTTTACGTGAATTCGTTCCGTGCCGACGGCCTGATCGTCTCGACCCCGACGGGCTCGACCGCCTATAACCTTTCCGCCGGCGGTCCCATCGTTTTCCCATCGATGAACGCGGTCGTGCTGACGCCGATCTGCCCGTTCACGCTCACCAACCGGCCGATCGTTATGCCGGACGATGCCGAGATCGAACTCGTCCTCCAGAATGAGAACGAAGGCGTTGTGCTGACGCTCGACGGCCAGATCGGCCACGCAATGCACTCACACGACCGCGTCCTCATCCGCAAGAGCCGAACGACCTTCAACCTCGTCCAACCGCCGAACCGTAATTACTTTGACGTCTTGAGAAACAAACTGAAGTGGGGCCGGTGATCAATTCACCTGATCGGGACGGAGACGTTTGAATATCAAGGCCGGTTTCGGCTCAAATGCCGGGAACGCGACTTCCATGAACCAATCGGCGAAGTCCCGGCAATTCGGAAGATACATGGGTAAGGCATCGACGAGAGCCTTCCAGCCCTCCATTTCCTCGTCGATGCTGAACTCCCGATCACCATCCAACTTAAAGAGCGTAACGATGCGGTCAACGATAACGAGGTCCTCTTTGTAAACGAAAACGGAATCGACGGAGTCCCAAGCGACCACCGCGGTCCGGCCGTCGTCGATGATCTTCAATCCTTCGGAATCAAATTCGATCGTCATTTCTCCTGTTTCGGTGCCTCAATTATTCCGAACCGCCGGCTTCGGGCTAAAAAGATAGACGCCTAGGTCGCATTTGCCCTTCTCATCGAATGCAACGCCTTCCTGCTCAAGCATTTCCTGCTGAAGGTTGATCGGGATAGTGAGTCGCCCGGTCGAGCATTTTCCTTGCGAATTTATCACCCGCTGCCACGGTACATTTTCCGCATCCGCCGCATGCATCGCATAGCCGACCGTCCGCGGCGTGTAGCCCTCGCCAAGCATCGCTGCGATCTGCCCGTAGGTCATCACCCGCCCACGCGGTATCCAACGTACGATTTCGTAAACCTTTTCGCGATATTTTTTATCGTCCTTCTTGCCCACACTTAAGTACATAAATTATTGACTTTTCGCTTATTTTACTTATAATAAGTAAAATAAGTGTGTGACGGCATGCTTATTTGCATATTCTTGAGTAAACAAGGTGCAACGAACATCCTTAAAAACAATTTCGACGGAACTCGTCATCGATCGCCTTCGGTTTGAAAATCCGTGGTGGACCGCCCGAAAGATCGATGAAGACTTTGCAACGAAAAAGCCGCGTCCCTATTTTACGCTATTTCAGCCGCTGGTCGAGGCAGCCGAGCCTCGCAGAGCGGTTGTTTTGATGGGCCCGCGGCGAGTCGGGAAAACCGTACTCATGAATCACAGCATTCAGGATCTGATTTCTGACGGTGTTTCGGCGAGAAAAATCTGCTTTGTGAACATCGAAAATCCGATATATAACGGACTGGGCCTCGAACAACTGTTCACTCTTTCTCGGCAGGCCGCGTCAGACGACGACCCTAATGGTTGGTATGTTTATTTTGATGAGATCCAGTATCTGAAAGATTGGGCTGTCCATCTGAAGGTATTGGTTGAAAGCTATCCTAGAACGAAGTTCATTGTTTCCGGTTCGGCTTCAGCTGCTTTGAAGATGGAAAGCGTTGAAAGCGGGGCTGGGCGTTTTACAGATTTCCTCCTGCCGCCTCTAACATTTCAAGAATATCTCTACCTGCTTGGATTGGACGATCAGCTTACGTTGTCAAGACTCGATTGGAGCGGGTACGCCGTCAGCTTTTATTCAGCGATCAATATATCCGAACTGAATGCACATTTTGTTGAGTATCTTAATTTCGGAGGCTACCCGGAAGTCATACTCTCCGACCTGATAAAGTCGAACCCAAGTCGTTATATTCGTGGAGACATCGTTGACAAGGTCTTACTTCGGGATCTACCCAGTCTATACGGAATAAGTAATGTACAAGAGCTGAATTCATTCTTTACGATGCTTGCATATAATACTGCCCAAGAGGTCTCGTACGAATCACTAAGCAAGTCTTCTGGCGTCGACAAGAACCAGCTTCGAAAATATCTCGAATATTTGGAATCGGCATTTCTCGTTAAGATTGTTCACAGAGTGGACAACAACGGAAAGCGGTTTCGACGGACGAATTCATTCAAAGTGTTTCTCACGAATCCTTCGTTGCGGAGTGCATTATTTTCACCCCTTGATGTTACAGACGATATGTTCGGCAGTCTCGTCGAAACCGCGATCTATTCACAGTGGATGCATCGCGAATGGATCACCCCCTACTATGCTAACTGGCGAAACGGTGAGGTAGATATGGTCGGACTTAGCAAGAAGACCCAAAAGCCGATTTGGGCTCTCGAGATAAAATGGACAAACACTCCGGCTCGGGATGCAAGGAAGCTAAAGAGCCTAATGACGTTCTGCAAACTGAACAAGATCAAGAAAGCAATTGTGACAACGATCGATGTCGAAATGCAAAGCGAGATCGATGGTGTTCAGATTCACTTTGTACCCTCGGCCAGTTATGCTTACACGGTTGGAATGAATACCCTTGAACAGAAGACAGCATTGCTCTCATAGCAAGGTGGCCCTATAACCGCGTCTAAACGGCCCCTGTCGTAACTCCACCTCCGTCTATTAACTCCCCGTCCGCTTTACGGCTTTTCACCTATTCCTCATTCCGAAACAAAAACGCGATCAGCCTTGGCAGTTCGGCACGGTCGCCGCCGTCGAACCACTCCGAGATATCTTCGACCGCGAATCCCGTAGCGGCCGCAGCCTTTGTGTAGTCGGTCACATGATGCCGGTAACATTCGAGGACCTTTTCACTACCTTCGAACTCGAACCTCGCCTTGCTCCCGGCATATTGCTTAAAAGGATGCAGCTCGCAAACATAGAAAAGCCCGGCCGGCTTCAGGGCGTTCGCGGCCTCGCGAAAAATGTGGCCGAGGTCCTCAACATGTTCAAGGATCAGGCTGCAAGTGATCAGGTCAAAACCCGTCCCGAACTGCCAATTTTCTCTTACATCGCCGATCCGAAACTCGACATTCGCGGCCGTGACCTTCGCCCTCGCGACCGCCTGCATTTCCCGCGAAAGGTCGGCCGAAACGAGTCGTTCGCATCGCTCCGCGAGCCAGCCCGTATTCTTGCCCGTTCCCCCGCCGAGTTCGAGGACGGTTCCGCCGACACGATCTTGAAGCATCGTTTCGCATGCCTCTTTCTCAAGGTCGCGGGTCGGATTCGCCACCTCGTCATAAGTCGCCGCCCATTGGTCGTAGCCGGTTTCAACGCTCATTGCTTCACCAACACGGTCCGAGCCGGGGCTCCGTCGCCGGTTCCGCCGATGAATTTTAGCGGCAGGCAGGCGATTTCGTAATCGCCCGGTTCGATGCCGCGTAGGTCGAGCCCTTCGAGGATCACTATCTCCTTCTCAAGGAGTGCGAGATGCACCGGATGATCCCAAGAGCCGAATGCCTCGATCGAAAGATAATCTATGCCGACCAACTTGATGTCCGCATCTGCAAGCAGGCGTGCGGTCGCAGCTGAGATCGCCGTAAAGTCCGTCCGAAACCCAGCCTCCGGGTGATTCCAAAAGGCCGAGTTCCGGGTCCGAAATACGATACGCTCAACGCTGTCGAGAGGACCGAGATGCTCGGGCTCGATCAGCATTACGTCATCCGGAACCCCGACCACGCGGCACGGCCCGATCATCTTCTCAAGCTCGAGCTCATCAACCCTTCGTGTGCCTTCGATAAAATGATTCGGAGCATCAACATGAGTTCCGGTGTGAACACCGAAACACATCCGCGACACATTTGCCGAGTCTCCGCGTTCAAGGGCTGCGAATGATTCAATGGTTACGCCGGAATCACCCGTATAGATCGGGACGTCCTCGCTGATCGGGACCGTTACGTCGAAGATCTTCATTCGTTCATTTTAACCCAAGTTCCTTTCCGGCACGCTTTGCGCAAACCCGAGTTTGCGGGAAACTATCGTTATGGATATCAAGCGGATCGAAAAAGGCGGCCGCGGCGCGTTCATCATCAAGGGCGAAGACGGTAAACGGCTTGCCGAAATGACCTACGTCACCGCCGGCGACACAGGCTTCATCATCGACCACACCGAGGTCGATGCAAGCCTTCGCGGCCAAAAGGTCGGCGATAAACTGCTGGCCGAAGCCGTAAATTATGCTCGCGAAAAAGGGCTCAAGATATACGCCACTTGCCCGTTCGCTCTGCGTAAGCTGAGCGGCAACGCTGAGTATTCGGACGTTTTCGGCGGATAGTCCCGTGGCTCCGCGTTTGCAATGAACACACCTCGCATCTCCGCTTCAAGCTATTCGAACACCGCACCGCTCGTGTGGTCGTTTCTCTATGGCCGCGGCCGCGGCAGCGTTGAGATCATTCTTGATAATGCTCCGGCCCGCTCGGCCGAACTGCTTGCCGAGGGACGGGTTGACGCCGCTCTCGTTCCGGTCATCGCGTCGCAGTTCATTGAGGGCGTTCGTCTCGTTCCGGGAGTGTGTGTCGGTGCGAAAGAGAGCGTCCGAAGCGTTTGCATTGTTACTAATGGGCAGGAGCTTGATGACATCCGCAGCATCTCGCTCGATGTCTCATCGCGTACGAGCGTCGCCCTGACCAAGATCATTTTTCGCGAATTCCTCGGCCGCGAACCCGAGTGGCACGATGCCCCGCCCGATATCAGTGCGATGCTCGCCGCGTCAGACGCCGCACTGCTGATCGGCGACCCTGCCCTGGCAATTTCTTCGGGCGTTGCAGGCGGCGGGCAGAACTATCGCGTCTTCGACCTCGTCGAACTCTGGAAAATGCACACGGGCCTGGGCTTTGTTTTTGCGATGTGGATGACGCGGCACGAGCGGCTCTCGCTCGACCTCGCCGCCGCCCGCGACGAAGGCCTCGCACACCTCGACGAGATCGCTGCAAACTACGCCGGCGACATCGGGCTCAGTATCGAGGCGATGAAAACTTACCTGAGTAGTAACATTAGCTACACTCCCGATAGCGGCATGCTGCAGGGAATGGAGCTCTATCTCGACCTCGCTGCACGGCATCACCTGACGCCCGAGCGGCGAGGGATCGTCGCGGCCGGCCTACAGCGATGAAAAAGCCCGGAATTGCAAAAGAACTTTTTGTCCTCCTGCTCGCGGCGTTTTGTGTTGCGTTTTCCATCGCGACGATCATGGGCTTGGCAAGTTATCTTTTTGGATTCGAGTTCGAAATGGAAGGTGCAGCGGTTCCGAACGATCCGCCGGCCTTGGTCCTTTTTGCCGTGATCGCCATCGTGAGCGGTGCGCTCTTGAAATGGATGTTGAGAGACATTCCCGAAGCAGACTGATCAGCCGTCGGTGAAAGGGTTTTCTTTCAAGATCGCATCGATCTCGGCATCGAGCCGTTCGGAGAATTTGCCGCCGCATCTTGCCAAGAGCCGACGCCATTCCATAAAGATCATCCGGCGGCTGTCTTGTGCGTTGACACGATTTTCAAGCTCGTACCGGACGGCTGCCCAGAAGGCTGCATCTCGCACCATCCAATACAGGATCTCGTCTTCGTCGCGGGTCGTCTGCCGGCTTAGCTCGAGCCCGCGTTCAGTCGCGACCAAGTGATATGCCTCGCCGTCGAACGCAACGTGAGTGCTGCCATCGTGCTGCGGCGTTCGCTGAAAAGAAAAATCGCCCGCCGGATCGAAGGTCATCCGGCAGAGCGACGTATATTTGTTCTGAAGCTTTTCCAGTTCGCGGGACATCGACCTCCGGCCCGGCGAACGATGCCGCTGGGACCGCTTAAAATATACCTGAATAAAAAATTAGTACCCAGGCCGACACCGCCACAAAGACCAAAAGTCCAAGGTCTGTCGTCCCGATCTGTTGTTCCCGATTTTCCATTACTCTTAAAACTTCCTTTACAAAAACTCTATCCGTTATCTATCGCGTATTATTCCGGAGTTTTGTATCACCGTTCACGTAAAGCAGTTTTCGCCGTGCCTGCCTCCTTAGATTTAAAGACGCAGAACAGACGGAAGATTGCAGAAAATATTTAGAGGGCCGGGCGTTTTAGGTCCTGGGCGAGTTCGAGCCGGTTGAGCTTACCGTCGTTCTTCTTTAGGTGCTCCATAAAAATGAGAGCCGCCTCGATCCGACGGTCAACATCCTTGATCTTGCCGATGTAGTACATCATCGAGCGTTTGCCGCCGGGTGTCAGGGCGTCAAAATAACGTCGGCCTTCGGGGTCCTGGTTCATCACTTCTTCAAGCTCTTCGGGCATCGGCGCGCCGAATTCGCTCGCGTCCTGAAGCAGTTCGACCGTCACCTTATCGCCGGCCGCGATGCCAAATCGGGCTCGCTTGTCCTTGCTGACCATGATGTAGAACGCTCCGCCCGAGGGCATAAGTGCGCACTGAAAGCCCTCGTGCCCATTTATCGAGCAGATGACACGTCGAGAGCCGCCATCCTTGGGGAACCGCTCAGCCGTCTTCGCGTCAACGACAATGAAATGCCAGCCCGAACCCGGCGGATCGGACGTCAGCTCTGCTTTGAATTTGGCTTTTGCAGGTGCCTTCGGCATCGAGGTTAAAGTTCGCAGTTTGCTACAATATGGTTTCGGGTCAGGCTTTGCTTGCTGCGACGGCGACATTCTCGCCGAAACCGCCTTGAACTGCAAAGCGAACTCGTTTTTGGGGACTGAAATGAGCATCCAGCCTATTCTTGACAAGGCACTCGCGGGCGAACGGCTATCGGCCGATGATTGTACCGCGCTTCTCGAATCGTATGACATTGCCCGCATCGGTGCGGCCGCTGACGAGATCCGCCGCCGGAAGAACCCCGGCGATGTGGTCACCTACATCATCGACCGCAACATAAATTACACGAACGTCTGCAATGTCGTCTGTACTTTCTGCGCGTTCTATCGCCGGCCGGGCAAACCGGATACTTATGTGCATTCGATAGATGAGATCTGCACCCGTATCGATGAGACCATCGCTCTCGGCGGCACCGGAGTGCTGATGCAGGGCGGGCTTCATCCGGACTTCAACATCGAGTGGTACGAGGACCTGCTCTCGACATTGCACGCGAAATACCCGAACTTTCAGCTCCATTGTTTTTCACCACCTGAGATACATAACATTTCGCTCATCTCAAAGCTCGACTACGAGACGATATTGCGTCGGCTGAAAGCGGCGGGCCTCAACTCAATGCCCGGCGGCGGCGGCGAGATACTTGACGACGAGGTCCGTAAACGCGTCTCTACCAAGTGCACGACCCAGGAATGGCTCGACGTTATGCGGGCCGTACACATGGTCGGCTTGATCTCGACCGCGACTATGATGTTCGGCATCGGCGACCGCATCGAACACCGCGTCCGCCATCTCGAACGTATCCGCCAGGTGCAGGACGAAGCCCTTGCGAATAAGGCGATCGACCCTAACTACGGCGAGTTTACGGCCTTTATCCCGTGGACATTCCAACGCGAAAACACCGCTCTCGGGCGCAAGATAACCGAAGAGCCGACCGGTATCGACTACCTGAAAATGCTTTCGGTCTCGAGGCTTTTTCTCGACAACATCCAGCACATCCAGTCCTCGTGGCTGACGCAGGGCATCCGTCTCGGACAAACGGCACTTCGCTTCGGTGCCGACGATATGGGCTCGATCATGATCGAAGAGAACGTCGTCTCGGCCGCCGGTGCCCATAACGAAGCCAACGAACGCGACCTCCGCTACCAGATCCGCGAAGCCGGCTTCCGCCCGCAGCAACGAGACATCCTCTACAACTTCGTCAACCGCGACGACACCGCCTCGCTCGACCAAAGCGATTCGCTGAAGCTCAAACAACTAACCGTCGCCTTCGCAGACTGACGTTTCAGATTCATGTGGCTATTTACTAAGTACGGATTTTTCAGCGTCGTTTGTGCCCGGCAGGGCGATGGCTCGCACGGTATGCCGGTTGACCCTGACCGGATGATGGTTCGGGCCCGCGTCGCAGAACACCTGGCGGAACTGAAAGAACGTTTCCCGGATGAACTTGGCAGGTCCGAGATCGTCAAGACCGCATACACCGATTACGCCTGTCGCCTTTTTGTCGAAAAAGCAAATTGGGTCCGCGTCGCCGCCGCCCTTGCCGAAGAAACCGACTACGATAATTTCAAAAACGCCGTTTCTAGTTCGCTCGGAACCGCAGTAAGCGAATATCTACATTCGCTTCACGACGTTTGGGGTGTGATGCACAAACTACAGAAATGAGTGTTGCTAAAGTCGTTTTCGCCCAGACGCCCCGGACTTTGTTAATGAATGCCCAAGCTTCAACTTGAAATGGAAATCGATGCACCGCCCGAGGCCTGCTTCACTCTTCTCCGCGACCCGCGTCTGCACAAAGAAACTGTAGCGATACACGAAGGGGAATTCGCTCTTGGCCAGCGTGTGCGGTTCGAAAGCCGCACGTTTGGGGTTCGTCAGATGCTTGTGGTCGAAGTAACCGAGTTCGATCCGCCGCATCGGCTCACCGATACGATGATCTCCGGCACCTTTCGTGAGTTTCACCATAAACACGAATTCACCGAACACAACGGCGGCACACTAATGCGAGACATCGTTGTCTGGCGTTCGCCGCTCGGCCCGCTTGGCCGTCTTGCCGATACTCTTTTCCTGTACCGAAAGCTCACAAAGCTCATCACCGGCCGTAACCTTCGCCTCAAAGCTCTTGCCGAATCCGCCGTATAAGAATTTACCCAACTATTACAATTGGCAGCCCGACAAACTGCTAATCTTAAAGTCGCAGTATCCAAACCGCACCTCACAGATCTAAATGCAAAACAAACTTAACCTGCACTCCGTGTTGTCCAAGATCAACTGGCGCAACGTCGTAATGGTCACCTTTTTCCACCTTGCGGCCATACCGGTCATATACACGTTCTCCTGGCAAAATCTCGCCGTTCTGCTCGTCGGCAACTGGATCGTCGGCAGTCTCGGCGTTGGGCTCGGCTGGCATCGGCTGTTGACGCATCGGAGCTTTCAGGCCCCGAAGTGGCTCGAGTATGTGCTCACCATTCTAGGCACGATGTCGATGCAGGACCCGCCGGACAAATGGGTCGCCACCCATCGCATACACCATCGGTTTGTCGATACCGAGAACGACCCCCACTCGGCCCGCCCCGGTTTTTGGTGGTCGCAGATAGGCTGGGTCGTTTGGGGCAAGGCCCAGGACCACGACGCGGCAACGATGCAAAAGTACATCCCGGATCTGATGAACGACCGCGTGCATGTCTTGATCTCGCGTTTCTATCTCGTCCCGATCGCGGTTTCGGCCGTTTTACTTTTCGCCATCGGCGGATGGTCGATGGTCGTTTGGGGAGTCGCGGCCCGCGTAGTTCTCGGTTGGCACACGACCTGGTTCGTCAATTCGCTCGCACACCTCTACGGAAAGCGGCCGCATGTTACGGGTGACCTCTCGACCAACAATTGGTTCGTCGCTTTGCTTACGTTCGGCGAAGGCTGGCACAACAATCACCACGCTTTTCCGACCTCGGCACGGCACGGGTTAGAATGGTATCAGTTCGATATGAACTGGATCACCATCCGGCTTTTCGAGAAGCTCGGGTGGGCAAGAAAGATAAAACTCCCCGAGATGCGGGCCGTAACCGATGAGCTGAAGCAAGCTGCTTAACCGACCGGCGGCCGCGGCCGAAGATCGATGAGCGTTAATATCATTTCCCTTATTTTTACGCTCCTGGCGGGTGCCGTATTTGCCCTCGCGGCCGTCTTTGTGATGATCATCGCAATGAACGGCTATAGCGAATCTGACGCCGCCTACGGGCTCGCGGCTTTCGCGATCCTCGCCCTTGCGATCGTTCTCGTCACATCGGGGCTCGCATCATTCTCGACCGGCGGCCTCATCCGCCGCGGCTATAAACCTTGGCTCGCCGTCCCGATCGCGAGCGGCATCTTCTCCGTTCTCGGGTTCATCTTCATCGTCATCGCCGCATTCCTCGGCGTCGCCGTCGCTGAAATAGTCCGCATCAATTTTTGACCTGGTTAGCGGCTTCAAAGGGTTGATTTCGGCACGATTTGAAATATAATCGCCGAACAAGGATCGGCCGCGATGATAGATAACTACCGGGACTTTTGGGATTTCTACGTTCAGGAGCACTCACAGCCGCTGACCCGTGCTCTGCATTTCGTCGGGACGACTCTCGGGCTGCTTCTACTTGCGTATTTCATCTGGCGCGGAACCTGGTACTACTTTCCGCTCTCGCTCGTGGTCGGATATGCCTTCGCTTGGTTCGCCCATTTCGTTATCGAAAAGAACCGGCCCGCTACCTTCAAATACCCGCTTTGGTCCTTTATCTCCGATTACAAAATGATGTGGTTCATGCTGACCGGACGAATGGCCCGCGAGGTCGAACGGGTCCGGGCCGGCCGCTAGCTCAAATTTGCGTTAATAATATCCGCCAAGAGCCTATCTTTCGCGCATTCGGTTAGGCTAGAATCTCGAATTATGTTTGCTGGACGTGAAATTGTCGATGTTGACCCGAAGGCTCTGAGCTCGACCATCGAGTTCCTGACGGCGATGATCACACCTGCGCTTCTCATCTCTGCCACGGGCTCGCTCGTGCTTTCCACCTCGACCCGGCTCGGCCGTGTTGTCGATCGCGTCCGGGCGCTTGAGGTCCGCGTCGGCGAACTTATCTACGCCCAGGATAAAGATGCGATCCCGCTCTATGAAAAGCGTGTCGAGGTCGTCATCGATCTTATCGATCTCGTAACGAGCCGGTCGCGGCTTCTCCAGCGGGCAATGACGACCTTCTATTACGGCCTGATGTTCTTTATCCTGACGAGCGTCGCGATCGCGATCGTCGGCATCTTCCCGGCGGTCTATCGCTGGCTGCCGATCCCGATCGGTATCGTCGGCATCATCTTTCTTTTTTATGGCAGCATCCTGATGCTGAAAGAGACGCGAATGGCGACCGCGACCATCAACGAAGAGATGGACTTCGTTTGGGAACTCGCCCGCAAGGTCGCCCCGAAAGACGTCGCCGCCCGCTACGACCACAAGGGCCGGATCAAAGGCTACAATGGACCCAAGGTATCTAAAACTCTCGGCGGAGAATAGGCTCGCCGAGCGGGTCGAGGCTCTTGAGGCTCTTCTCGCCGCCTGCACGGTCTGCCCAAAGGATTGCGGCAACGACCGCCTTAAGGACGAGATCGCCGCTTGCTATTCCGGCCGTTTGCCGATCGTCTCAAGCTACACCGCTCATTTCGGCGAAGAGCCGTGCCTCTCCGGCACCCGAGGTGCGGGCAATATCTTTTTCGGCAACTGCAATCTCCGCTGCGTTTACTGCCAGAATTACCAGATCTCGCAGACCTGGAAAGAGCAGAAAAAGAACGAGGTGACCCACGAACGCCTCGCCGAAATGATGCTCGAACTTCAGGCCCGCGGCTGCCACAATATCGGCTTCGTATCGCCGACTCATTTTGCCCCGCAGATGGCCCGGGCGATCCTCATCGCCGCCGAAAACGGCCTGCGGCTCCCGATCGTTTACAACACCAACGCTTACGACTCGGTCGAGGTGCTTCGCCTGCTCGAAGGCATCGTCGATATCTATCTTCCCGATCTGAAATACGCCGACGCAGACGCCGGCTTTCAGTATTCAAAGATCCGCGATTACCCGCTCCACGCCCGAGCCGCCATCAAAGAAATGCACCGGCAAATGGGCAGCGAGCTGGTGTTTGATGACAATGGCCTGCTAAAACGCGGCCTTCTCATCCGTCTGCTCGTCTTGCCGAACGACATCGCCGGGCTCGAGGAAAACCTTCGTTGGATACGCAACGAACTCGGCCCACGGACCGCCATTTCGCTGATGGCCCAATACTACGCCACCAACAAGGCCGCGACCGACCCTCGCTACATCCTGCTCTCCCGCCGCGTCTCCGAAGGCGAATGGTTCGAGGCCCTTTCGCTCCTCGAAACCCTCGGCATCGAAGAGGGCTTTATGCAAGAGTACGAAGCCGCGTCATTTTACTACCGCCCGAATTTTGAAGATAAGAATGAACCGTTTAAGGATATTCGAGATTTTCAGTAAGCTAAGCCGAAGGTCATGTTATGGAAAAAAATAGGAAAGGCGAGATAAAAATCTTTGAGGAAAAGAGGGTACGAGCCTTATGGGATGAAGAGCACGAAAAATGGTACGTAGCGATCGTCGATGTCGTTGCGGCATTAAGCGAAAGTCTTAATCCGCAAGTTTATTGGCGCGTTCTAAAGAAGCGGCTAAAAGCTGAGGGAAATGAAACCGTTACAAATTGTAACGCTTTGAAAATGCTCGCTCCTGACGGCAAAATGCGTCTGACTGACGTCGCTGACACCGAGCAAATTCTCCGCCTGATCCAGTCGATACCGTCGCCTAAGGCCGAGCCTTTCAAGCTTTGGCTTGCACAGCTTGGGAAAGAGCGTCTCGACGAAATGCAAGATCCCGAGCTTACGATAGATCGGGCGTTGCAGCAATACTTGAGTCTTGGTTACTCTGAAAACTGGATCAATCAACGGCTGAAAAGCATCGAGATCCGCAAAGAACTCACTGACGAGTGGAAGCGCCGCGGAATGAAAGAGGGTCTTCAGTTTGCCACGTTGACCGATATCATCACAAAAACCTGGTCCGACAACTCCACGAAAGAATACAAAAAACTCAAAGGCCTAAAGAAGGAAAACCTCCGCGATAACATGACCAATACCGAGTTGATCCTCAACATGCTTGCCGAAGCCTCGACCAAGGACATCTCGCAGGCCACCGAGCCGAAGACTTTCGATGAAAACAAAACGGTCGCCCGACAAGGCGGCAACGTCGCAAGGGTCGCCCGCCGAGAGCTCGAAGAACGGACCGGGAAAAAGGTCGTCACTCCGCTCAACGCAAAGAGCCTGCAAAAACAACTGAATGCTGCGAACATAAAGAGAGAACAAAAATGAAAAGCGAAAACACGGCACCGGATTTCACATTAAAAGACGGCGATGGCAATGACTGGACGCTCAGCGATCATCGCGGGCGGGTGGTCGTCTTGTTATTTTATCCGGGCGATAACACGCCCGTTTGCACGGCGCAGCTTTGCTCGGTTCGCGACCATTGGTCGGAGTATCAAGCTACGGGTGCCGAGGTCGTCGGCATCTCGACCGATTCGGTCGAATCACACAAAGGCTTCGCAGAAAAGAACGAGTTGCCGCTCCGCCTACTCTCCGATGCCGACCGAAAGGTCTCGGCGCTTTACGGGATGAAAAGCTGGCTGCCCGGCCGCTCGGCCCGCGGCGTCGTCGTCATCGACCGCGAAGGCCGCATCGCCCACCACAAGGCCGAAGCCCTCAGCCTCTTCCGCCCCGCCGACGAAGACATCCTCGCCGCCATCCGCAACGCCTGAATCTGGCGTTCGGCGGTTTTTCCCGGGCTCTACTGCCACGCGATCCAGTGTCCGCCGAGCTCATGCGGCTCCGCCGCCCGATGCGCAGAATTTCCGATCGTGTCAGTAGCCCGACCGTGAGGGAGGGCTCAACGTGGGCCGCGGAATGAGGAACCCAGAATGCCAGCGCTGAGTCTTTCTTCAGCCTGTCGTTCGGCTTTCAGATTCCAGATTCGCCAATCGTGGCTCGTCACAACGGCGGTTGATGTCGTCATACTCGGTCTATGTCCAGGATTCGAGGCCCGTTACGCCTAGAGCTCTTATCGCCTTCGTCGGCCGACCAAGCGCGTCATACTCCGTCGCGTTCGTGACACCGTTATCCACGTCCGTCGAGGAGGTTGGCAGGCCCGTGTAAAAGTCATAGACTGCCGTCGAGGTCCTCGCCAAAGGCCGTGTAGTCACGCCTGCTCGTCACCCGCCCGTCCTCGTCCGTAACCACCCGCGGGCTGCTTAGATGATCGGTTTTCAAAAATCAGATACCGAAGGTGAAATCAGGGGTTTTTCTTCTTAGTCTTACGTTCCGCGGCTTTCGTTTTCTTCGCGAGAATCTTTCTTGCCCGATCGGCCACTATTTGATTCTTGTCGTTCTCAAGCTGATGCAGAACCTCGATAACTTTTGGAGACTTGATCTTAGCCAAAGCCTCGATAAAGCCGGTCCGGGATTCCCCATTGCTTTCGTCAGTAACGATCTCGATCAGTTCATCCAAATCGTCTTTAGTTACAATGACGCTCATCGTGTTGCCGAACAACCAAGAAAAATGAAAATCTTCCTTTGGAGCCCTGTGGTATTCGTTAATGATCACCTTATTAGCAATTCCTTTTGCTTCCTTAACCGCAAGCGCCCGTACAATACCAGATCGATTTCGACGATGATAAGGCTTGCCCAGATGCTTTACGAGGATCGGTATCGCTTTAGGATACTTGGCTGAAGTGTTAACGAGGTCCCAAACGTCCGCAACCGTTCCACAATCGCACAATTCATCGATCAGCGGCTTCAACTCTTGACGAAGAGCGGCTCGCAGTTCGCATTCAACACGATCGAGTTCTTCAATCTCATCAACGGCTTTGTGGGATTTCGCGGCAAGCCGATTAAATTCTTGATTCAATTCTTCAAGTGTTCTTTTCGAAGTCATACGAATCGCTTTAATAAGTCTGCAAGCAGGGACCATTGAAACATTTATGAATGATCCTGCCTTCCTTAATTTCTTTTCTCAACAGCGTTGAGAGCATTGTATCTGAACGAGTAAAAAGCACGAACTTGAGCTTGTCTGGCTGGCTGTTGGCATACTTTTGGTACGCTTTCAGTTGTTTTGTGTATCCTTGCCGCTTCACATTTTTGACCTCAGTTAACGATGTATCGGTCATCTCATCCGGGAAAAGCTTCCTTCCATCAACCTCTATCGCTTTCTTTGGCTTGTCCGCTATTCCGGCGGCCCGTTCACCGGCGCGACCCATCTCCCGAGCGTGTTCAAGAGCATTCGCCCCTCGCCGGCTCCACTTCATCGCAGCGAAAACGTTTCCGATTACAGGAGTAGCGGCTCCGAGGCTCAGCGCGCCCCCGACATGGTCGCCGGAGGCAAAGCTTAACGCTCCGGAAAGTATATCAGCCGCTTGTGATACACCTGGGATCTCAGAAGGTCCGACGAGATCAAGGGCAATGTGAAGATTCTCGGTGCCGCCGTTTCCGGTTAGAGGATTTGAATAGAGCGGGGTGTCCCCGCCGCACGAAGTGCCGACTGGGCACGTTAGCGGTATTGCAGCCAATGGCCGCTGGTTCATCGTGGTCCCGAGCTCAGAGGCACCGGCAGAGGCGATCTCCTGACTCACTGTTTGGTCAACTGTATCGACTGTATAACTCTCGCCCGAATCAACAACGGGCCCGTTTATAACGAGATTTGTTGTTCCATTGACTTTGAACGCAGATCTCCCTCCAGCGGGATGCGGGATTAGTCGGTGCGTCCGGGGATGTTAGAAGAAAAAACTAAAGCGAGAGTGACCTATAACGGTGTTGAGGTAGAAAACGAGATCCCACCGCGTTTCTCAAAATCTATACTTTGGCTACTGAATATCGCGGGTGTTTCTCGAGTGTATTGTTTGTATCCAACAGATTCAAATCTAATTACTCCAACTTCAAGGTCGATAGTCCATTCCCATTCAGTATTTCGAATGATCTGATCTGCATTGGGTGGAGGCTTTGGATTAAATCGTTCAATGCTCTGAATTTGAATTGGTCTAAACGGTTCTGAGATATCGATTGAAAGTCCATGCACATTCTCGAATATCAAAGTAGATGGTGACAATAAAAACGTGAAGAACGACCCACTTTCCAGAGGATCTATCCACCTGAAAATGTAATCGATATCTAACATTAGCTGATATTTGTCTGGCAAAATGGCGATGGCATAGAGCGTATTATCATGCCATCCCATCTGGCCGAAATCTTCTTCAGTCCAGACGTATTTTTCAGAAGTTAATTGTTTCATGGTACGGTAACTTTTACGGTATTTCCCACTTTCTTGAAGGTCTCGTCTTTCCTTTTCGTGTTGTATGGGGAGTAGGAATAAGATTGTGAGGCGCTCCTTTTGGGTTAACATCTACGCGTTTGTCAGAATCCCAGCCTCTTGGATTTCTAGGGTTCGGTTTCCACGTTTCCGTTCCTGTTATTCCCCCGGACGAGTCCTTTTTTAC
>JAHBSG010000013.1 GCA_019639235.1 Acidobacteriota bacterium
ATCGAATTTCCGCTCAGCCAAAGCAATTTGAAACGCATACCTCCAGAGCATTCGAGCGTTGTCTTTATCGCTTGCATTCTTAGCCTCGGTTATTGCTTGTTCGGTTTTATCCTCACTCTCATCAATCGCTTTGAAGGCCTCTCTTAAGTTTCGTTCCTTCGTCGATAGTTTTGACTCCATTGCCTTAATAAGTCCAAGTGCTCTTGGTACAAGCTCAGGTTGATATCTTTCCATCGAGGGGAGTGCGATCCGAAGAGCGTCGTAAAAGGATCGGAAGCTAGTTTGTTGCCGTGGTGCCGTCAATCCATTCATGCCTTCACGAAGGATGAAGTCGAAGTATTTGAGTCGAGTTTGCTCCGGAACACTATCTTCCAAGAAAAAGCGGCCAAAAATCTCTACGATGCCTTCCGTACTTTCCACGCCGCGAGTCGCCAGTAAATAGTCCGCCAATCCAGCGAGGAGACGGTTGGCCTGAACATCTTCGGATGGTGGGAAGCTTGAAAAGATCTCATGAAGGTTGTTCGGAAGACGTCCCTGCCGCAGTTCTACGAGGACACGACTTACGGTCGTGTCGACATTTGACGAAATCGGTACGCTGCCTCCTCGATCTTTGTCGTTGTCGGCAGGATCACCGTAAAGGCGACGCAACCTAAGAGCTGCTTCCTTATCGTGGTTATCGACCAGACGAATGAAGTAATCGTTCCATAGCTTTCTTCGATTTGCTGAGAACTCGTCCGGACTACTCTTCACCTCAGAAAGGCATCTGTCGGCCATTGAGGATGCAGTTTCCCGTAACTCTTCGACTCTATTCTCAAACATGAACTCAGCGATCTTTGCTCGGAGAAAACACCGGGCGGATGCGTCGTCAATGCGTCTTATTTCCTGCTCCCGAAGCACCAAGGACGCGGCTCGCTGGCGGACCTGAAACGTGGTTTCAAAATTTGAGTCGGTTTGGGCGAATACTCCCTGTGCGAAAGCAGTCGCGGTAAACGCAACCGAAAGCACTTGGTTCAAGGAAATAACTCTCATTAAACCTCCTCGGTTAAATCTCCGGTAAATCGATCGAGAATGCTTTCTCGACGGCATCAATCTGCTCGGTGTTCCAGCGGCCGACCCATACTTGTTCGACCAAGCTCCGTTGGTTGACAACAACCGTCGTCGGCGTTTCATTGATCCGGGCTTCGACCAGATCGTTGAGACCGACATGAACAACCTTCCAATTTTCGATCGAGTTTGACGAAAGAAACTCATGGACTTCACTAGAGTTCGACTCGGGCGTAACCAGAACAACGCTGTATTTATTCGGGTCAAGCCTTCGGTGTAGCTCCTTCCACAGCGGAACCTGAGCATGGCAGAACTTACAGTCCGAGCGAAAAAAGAAGAGCACATGCTTTACTTCTGCTTCACTAAAACGAATACCCTTTCCGGAACCATCGGGCAACGTCGAAACGAAATCGACCAAGTAATCTCCGGAAGCAATTTTTCGGGGCGCTGAGGCATCCAAAACACGTTTGAGCGAAATGTTTTGCCACACGAGGGCAAGATTCGTCAAAAGTAAAAGGACGACGAGGAGATAGGGAGCAATTTGAAGGAACTTCCGCATTCTGCTAAAAACCTCTACGAAGAATCCGTACATTGCTAACGGGTCCTTCGCAACACGGAGATCGTCGCCAGGCTGTATCTTTCAAGCGATTATGACCGCCAATTGTTGCCGCGGTTATGCATTGAAAGACTAGGGAGAACCCCACAAAAATTTCCTAACTGTCGCTTCCTGAGCAACAACCACTTTCAGGAGTTACTTGTCCGTTGATAGTACACGTCACGCAGGAGCCTCCCCCAGTGGTTTGGCAATGACTGCCCGAGCACGATTTGGTTCCGCCTGCCGGGCCCGGGCATTGAACCGTCAAGGTACAAGTTGCGCTGACATTGGTGGAAAACAATAGCGTCCCACTCAATCCGATCGCGAGGATCGAGGCGATCGTGACGATTAATTTCGCTGATTTCATCGTTATTTCTCTCCTTTGATCTATAATTCGGGCCAAAAACGCCGAAAAGGTTCTGTATTCGAAAATGGTAGCACAATCGGGGGGGGGGGGGGCAAGAAGTTTTTTCTGGAGGGAAAGCGCTCGGTTTTGGCCTTTTCCGGCTTCCATAAAGACCTGGGTTTTGTTTTAGATTTGTTCCAAAGAATTATGTTGTCTTTACGAAACATATGTTAATATCTAAGTGGTTCCTGTCGGAGCCACTTCACCCTCACCCATTCCTTTGCGGACTGACGAAAGTGATCTCAGGATTCAATACAGATATCGAGTTTGAAGGTGTTACGTATCACGTTCAGACCGAAGATAAGGGCCTAGAGCGGCCGATTATTCTCTCGCTGGTCTATGACCGCGGGACGATACTTGCCGCCAAGCGGTCGCCCTATGACGACCTCTTAAAGAATGGCTTTGACGAAAAGGCGCTCGAGGAGCGGCTGAACCGGCAGCACAGGCTGATCTGCGCGGCAATAAAGGCCGGGCGGATCGAGGACCTTAAGCGGATGTCGGCCGGCGAGCCGGCGATAGCCGCAAATGGAGCGGCGGCGGTCGCCGAACCGGTCTCTGCGGTTCTTCCCGAGGCGATCGCAAAGCCCTTTGACCCATTTGAGACCCGCGACAACGGCATTCCGATACCGATGCCCGAGGCCGAGGCCGACGTTTTTGCCGACCCGCTGATCGAGATAGAGGAACTGCTGGTTGATGCGGTCGAGGTCATAGAGGAGCCGGTAGTCGCTCCCGAACATGCCGTTGAGGTCGTCAGCGACCTTGCCGGCCGCGAGCGGGCTCAAGCCGATCGCCTGACCATCGAACTGGTCGGCGATATGAAATTCAAAGGCGGCGACCGCCGTTCGGTGACGATAATGGTACTCCGCAGCGGCGAGCGGCGGGTTGTCGGCAACGCACAGATAATGGTCAAGGTGCTCGGGACCGCATTTCGGCCGCTGATCTTTCACGCCAGCACCGACCCGAACGGCATCGCACGGATAAATGTTCAGCTTCCGCGGTTCAACACGGGCCGTGCGGCGTTTATGGTCAGGGCAATGAGCGAAGGCGAGGAGACGGAGGTCCGCCGGCCGATCGAGCACGGCTAGACTGCCGCACGGTTTGAATTCGCGGCCAGATAAGCGAAAATTGTCGTAACGCATGGTTACGATAATTTTGAACGGCGAAAAGAAAGAGATCGAAAGCGAGGTCACGCTTGACCGGCTTCTCGATCTTTTTTCATTGCCGAAGCAGCGTGTAGCGGTTGAGCTCAACAAAGAGGTAATTAGCAGAAAGGACTGGGAAAAGACGACAGTCAGCTCCGAGGATCGGATCGAAGTAGTTCATTTCGTCGGCGGAGGCTAGTGGAGAGAAGAGGAGAAAAGGGGAAGAGGAGAAGGGGAGAACAGAGCGCAGGTTCGGACGATGAAGATCACGCGGCATCAGGAACTTGAGGTGTATCGAAAGGCATTTGCGGCCGCGATGCTCATTTTCGAACTGACGAAACGGTTTCCGAAAGAGGAAACATATTCGATGACGGATCAGATCCGCCGTTCATCGCGTTCAGTCTGTGCAAATCTCGCTGAGGCTTGGCGGAAGCGGCGTTATGAAGCAGCCTTTGTCGCAAAACTGAATGATGCCGAAGGTGAAGCGGCGGAGACGCAGACTTGGCTTGAGTTTGCCGTCAAATGCGAATACATCGAGCGAGATGTCGCCACGGAACTGTACAGGTCGTTTGACGAAGTAATTGCTATGTTGGTGTCGATGGCTGCAAATTCAAAGCAATGGGTTTTTGCCAACAAGCCGGCGCCCCGTAGATGACTCCGGAAAAGTAGAACGGGTACTCTCATTTTCTCCTCTTCTCCTTTTCTCTGATAACATTGCGCTATGGACAGTGGATTCACTCTTGCGGGTAAGACCTTCGGGTCTCGGCTGATCATCGGGACGGGGAAGTACCGTTCTTTCGATGAGATGAAGGCGGCGCATCGGGCTTCGGGGGCGGAGATGGTGACGGTGGCGGTCAACCGCGTTCCGCTTGACCGGAAGACCGAATCGTTTCTCGACCACCTTGACCCGGCGATGCAGATACTGCCGAATACGGCCGGCTGTTACGATGCCGAACACGCGATTCGGACTTCGCGTTTGGCCCGCGAGGCTCTCGAAACGGACTGGATAAAGCTCGAGGTGATCGGCGACCCCGTAACGCTCTTGCCGGACAACGAGCAGACGCTCGAGGCGGCGAAGGTTTTGGTCAAAGAGGGCTTCATCGTACTGCCGTATTTTTCGGACGACCTGATAATGGCGAAGAAACTGCTCGGTGCGGGCTGCCCGGCGGTTATGCCGCTGGCGGCACCGATCGGGTCAGGATTGGGCGTGCAAAACCCGGCAAATTTGCGAATAATGCGTGAGCAACTGCCGGACGCGACCATCATCGTCGATGCCGGCGTCGGTGTGCCTTCGGACGCGGCGATCGCGATGGAGCTCGGCGCCGACGCGATCCTTATGAACACCGCCATCGCCGAAGCCGGCGACGCCGCCCAAATGGCAACCGCGATGAAACTCGCCGTCGAAGCCGGCCGCCTTGCTTACCTTTCGGGCCGTATGCCAAAACGCCTCTACGCCTCAGCCTCTAGCCCGATAGCAGGAGCGATAAAGTAGTCGGCGTCCGCAACGTTGGTTTTTGCAGACTTTGCGATGATTCTGAGAGTACTATTCTTCGGTGCCGCTGCCGATTCTGCCGGAACCCGCGAGGCTCAGGTCGAGGTCGCAGAGGGCTTGACTGCGGGCGAATTGGTCGAAAGCCTCAAAGCTAAACACCCAGGACTCGCCGGCCAGAAACTCCTCATTGCCGTAGATCAAGAATACGTTGCCGCCTCAACCCCGCTCGAACCGGGCTGCGAAATCGCCATCTTCACCGCAGTCTCAGGCGGATAGGTTGAACTTTCCGGTGTCGAACTGCGGTCGGGCTATTGCCAGACCGTAACGCTTCAAGAAGTAAGTATCGGCAAAATATAAGTGCAATCGTCAGACTGTTTTGAGGTAAGATATCGGCAGTAGATATGACCGAGAAGCAGTTCTATCAATGGCAGACTGAAGGCGGCACCAATGATGTGATGCGGTTCGTTAACGCTCTCGAGGCGGCCGATATTTTGTGGTGTACCATCGGCGGAATCGCGGTAAACCACTGGGCGTCCGAACAGATGGTGACTTTGGATGTTGATTTTGTCGTCGCGGCCGAATCGATCGAGCGGGCAGAAGCGGTACTCATCGAAGCTGGCTTTACATCGGAGCATCACGAGTGGTCGATAAACTTCAAGGGCCGCTCGAAGGTGAGTATTCAGTTGACGACCGAAGAAGGTTATCGTGACTTTGCGGAGCGAGGTGTTGCCGCCGATGTACACGGTATCTTGATGCGGGTAGCTTCGCTCGAAGACACTCTCACTGGCAAGATCCGTGCATGGAGCGACCCGAAACGACGGCAGAGCAAACGGCTGAAAGACCTAGCGGACATCGCCCGCCTCGTTGAGGCCCACCCGAAACTTTGGGAGCTTTTGACAGCGGACCTGAAAGCTGAAATAGAAAGGCCGGGGCAGTAGAAATCCATGTTATCAGGAGTTCGAGGATGGCGCGGATGCATCGAATATTCTGATATCTTGTCCATCCTGTGAATCCTGTTTGAGAACATGTCTGACCTCTACGAACTCACAACTGACGTGATCGACATTGCTTCCGTTGCGAGGCGGGTTGTGCCGCCGGAGTGCGGAGCGACGGTCACGCTTGATGGGTATGCTCGGAGGTTCACGAAAGACAAGGCGACCGGCGAGGTGCGGGAGACCGAGTATCTGGTTTACGAGGCCTACGAGCCGATGGCTTTGAAGGAGATGGCGAAGATCATCGAGCGGGCTAAGGCGGAGTTTGAGGTTTCTGCCATCGGCATCGCTCACAGGCTCGGGCGTCTTGAGATCGGCGAGACGAGCGTCGTTATCTCGGTAGCAGCACCGCACCGCAAGGCCGCGTTCACTGCCTGCGAATGGCTCATCAGGGAACTAAAGCGCACCGTCCCGATCTTCAAGAAAGAGGTTTACGCCGACGGCGAAGCCTGGTCCGAGGGCGAAATGCCCTGATACTTCCGCCCACAGATCCGGAATAAGTGATAAGTGCTAGGTGAAAAGTTTCGCTAACCTCTACTCAGCGAACTTCGCACGAGCCCGAGCGGCGGCCTCATCGAAGTGCCTTTCGAGTTCGGAATTCACGCCGCGGAGCCCGGCAACGACCCGCTCGGCCCACTCGATATATTCCCTTCGGCGTTCCCGCGGCCAATCGGCCGGCGGATGGTCGGTCACGTCCTTCACGTTGCTGATCTTGTCGGCGAGTTTGATCGCTTTTGCACCTGGCGAAAGGTGCGGGGCGTGCTCTATCTGCAATTGCTTTCGTTCGGCTTTCGGCAGGTTCTTGTCATCGGTAACTTCAAGCACATAGCCGGCAACTCGTTCGCCGAATAGCTCGCGGATCTCGTCGCCGGTCGATTCTGTGTCCTCGACCGTGTCGTGGAGAATGGCCGCGGCCAGGATCTCGGGGTCGTCAATGCCGCCGATGTCACTCAGCATATTCGCAACGTCGAGCGGGTGGTTTATGTAGGGTTGAGCGTCGCTGCCTTTTCGGCGTTGGTCGCGATGTCGGTAGGCCGCAAAGCTCGCGGCGTGGAGTATTAGTTTTGTAGTGTTCATATTTCAGTCTGCCGAAACAACAAAAAAAGGTCAATGGCACCGGCCACTGACCTTTGATCACACTCTCTTTCGACCTAACGAACGACGACGATCTCGAGCTTCTGCTCGCCGGCGATTATCATCTCAGATGGCGGAACGATGGCTTCGGCGACGATGGTCTCGACATGCGACTTCGTGCCGCCGGAGCTGCGGCTGCTTGAAAGCGTGGCGAGCACCGATGGCGGAAGGTTTGTCATCTCCGCCGAACCGATGATCATTCCTGCCGATGACCGCGTCACTTTTACATAGAGCCGGTCGGGCGTCCGGGTTCGGTTGACACCGTCGATCAGTTCGCCGAGCGATCCGGGGGTGAAGTGCTGCACAGCGTCGGTCTTCAAGACCGCACCGCCGTCGCCGACCAGGATGGTAAGCTTGCCGGCCGGAGCATCGCTCGCGATCACGACGGGAATGCGTTCGGTGTAGATGCGGCCATCGGTCGCACGGGCGTATGCGGTTATCTGAACCGTCTCGCCGGGCCGAACCTCTGAGCGATCGACCGAAATGCGTTCGAGAGATGCGGTCCGGCTGCCATCGATCATCTTCAGATCAAGTTCGATGCCCGACATCGCCAGGTCTTCGAACCGGCTGCGGAGCATCGCGTTGACCGGTGCAGCGATCGAGGCCGCCGCGAGCATCGCCGACTGGCCGCCGGCAAACCGGCGATCGATCTTCACCGGCATCTGACCGTTGAAGCGAATCTCGCCGTTCATGAAGACCGTTGTTTCACCGACGGTCCGCTCCTGTGCGACAAGCGAATTGTAGATAGCGATGTTGAGGAGCAGCGGCGTCAGAAACTCGTCATTTGCCATCTCAAAATTGATCGTGTCACGCTTGCCGCGGCTTGATTCAATATTGAGCCGGACCGGGATCATCTTCGGGGCCTGGCCGAGCTTTCCAAATACGCCGGTCGCCCGATCCTGCGTCATCGTTCCGACCATCGCCGAGGGCACGGCGAGCTTGAATGAGTTGTTGACGTTCGGCACGACCGTTACGACGCTCGATTCCGACATCGGCAGGTCCGAGACGCCAAGGCTGAGGAACGGGTGGCCAAAGGCATAAATGCGGTCGCCCTCGCGGAGCGTCACGGTGCCGGACGAGGCAAGGCTGTAGTCGCCGCGGGTTAGCTGCATCGAGACGGAAGCACCGGGCTTCAGAGTATTCTCGTCGGCTGCTTTCATCGGAGCGATCGGCGAGGTTCCGCCGGCCGCCGCGACCGGAACAAGGCCGGCCCGCATCAATTGCGGGGCGAAGGCGTCGAGCGTTTGCTGTGAGATGCCGTTGAACGTCAGCGGAACGCCGATCGGCCGAAAGGTTTGTCCGGCGATCGAGGCCATCATCGGATTTGTCGAGGTGGTCGCGGCCAAGAGGCCGGTATCGACCGTGTACGAGAGTTCCGGAAGGCTTGCCGAAGCGATCTCGGCGAACGAGATGGCCTGCGGTGCTGATGTACGGCGGGCCGGTTCCTTCGCTTCAAATATCTCGACCATCTGCTCGATCGGCGTGATGCCGCAGATCGGCTCTTTGGAAAAGGGAAAGCTGTATGAGATCGCTCCGATAAGCTTGCCGTCAACGTAAACCGGCGAGCCGGACATTCCGGCGAAGACCGCCGTCCGGTCCGCTCCGCCGCCGCTCAAGCGGCCGATGATGAGGTCCTGTTTCGGCCCGACGCCGCCCGGTAGAACGCCGATGATCTCAACGTTGAAGTCTTCCGGCTCTGTGCCGCGAAAGACCGTCCGGGCAGTTCCCCGCATGCCCTCGCGGACCTCGGCAAGCCTGATTATCGGCGTCCGAAGCCCCGCGGCCGAGCCCGATGTGCCCGAAGAAACGGCGGTCTGGGCAATTGCCTGGAACGAAAACACTAAAATTGCGAGGAAAAATGCGGCAGGACGGGTGTTGAACATAGTTAAAAACCTCTTTAACAGACGGCACCTAGTATGCTATCATTCCAATTGGCTTTGTAGAAGCCATTTTTTCTCTACGCTTTTTTGACTCCGGAAATCCCTTCCCGGTTGCACGCCCCACAAACCACTTCAACGCAGGTTGTTTTTACCATATGGCAAAGACGAAAAGACTTTTTAAGAGCATTGTCCGCCTTGTTACGCCTACGATCGTTCTTTCCGTGATCGCGATCGCGGTCGCCGGCGTTTGGCTTGTTCACGAGACCTCGCGGCCCGGTGCACGCGTCTATCTTGTTACGCCAAAGCAATACGGGATGCTCAGTTCGCGAGGCGCACAGGTCACCGAAGAGACATGGCAGAACCGTGACGGTTCCGGAGCCCGCGGATGGCTTCTCCGCGGCATTCCGAATGCGCCCGCCGTCATTCTTTTGCACCGCTACGGTGCGGACCGCTCGCACGTGCTCAATCTCGGCGTAAAGCTCAATGAGGCGACCAACTTCACCGTGCTGATGCCCGACCTCCGCGGCCACGGCGAAAGCCCGGTGGTCGAATGCTCATCATTTGGCGGATGCGAGAGCGAGGATGTCGCATCGGCGATCGGCTATCTCCGTTCGCTTCGGTCACCGGAGCAAATGCCGCAGGTCGGAAAAGATATCGGTATCTATGGCGTCGAACTCGGTGCACTTGCGGCGATCGGAGCGGCTTCGAAGGACCCAAGCGTAAAGGCGATGGTGCTCGATTCGGTTCCTTCGGATTCGAACGCGCTGATGGAACGCGTTATCGGCGAGCGTTTCCCGTTCGCAAGTTCGGTCACATCGAAGGTCGCGTCGCTCGGTACTTACCCATATTTTTACGACGGCTGCTATGGCCGAATCTCGGGCTGCGAGTTGGCAAAAACGATCGCCAACCGGCGGACGATGCTGCTCGGCGGAGTTGACGCACCAGAATTTCAGGATTCGACGAACAAGCTCGGCAAGTGCTTTCCAAACTCAACAACGGTCGATGCGAAGATGGACCTCAGCCCCTCGGGAATGGGCCTGATCAGCGCTTCGATGGAACTTTCCGAAAGTTACGAGCAGCGGGTGATAGATTTTCTTAAGGCAGCATTGACGATGCCGTAAACGGCTTTTGTCGCCCAAAATTTTAGAACGCGGATCTGGAAGATCAGGCGGATGGAACGGACCGGATCCGGCTTTATCCGCTTGTTCGGCTTTATCCGCGTTCGGCGTTTTGTCTAAACGTCGATCTTCTTTTTTCCGTGGCCGTTGGTCTGTGCGACGCGGAAGATCTCGGCGTTTTCCTCCATTTGATCGACCGACTGCTTGAGGATGGTTGAGAGCCGATCGAACCGTGCGGCGGTCGAGCGCTCTTCGAGCATTTCGTACTTCACTTCGTTCTCAAGGTTGAACGCCGCCGCGATGAGGAACGAGAGCTGTTCCGGTTCGGCACGCGGGATCTCGGGCAGGCGTCCGCGCCCGCCGCCGAGCTTGTAGGCAGCCTTCGCAACGCGTTCGAAGAGGGAAAATGCCTCGTCGGCACGGGCCGCGAGTTCGGGCCCGGCGTCCGAGTCGTCCTCAAAGACGCCGATCTCTGCCATCAGGTAAGGCGTTCCTTCGTCAACATATTCCAGCAGGCGATAACGGGCGACGCCCATTGTCAAAATATTCGAGCGGCCATCTTCGAGCGTTTGCACTTCGCGGATCTCGGCGACGCAGCCGGTGCTGCCGGCGGCCGGCCGATCCTCAAAGCCCTCTTCCGGGTCGAACATCGTTATGCCGAAAAAGCCGTTCGAGTTCTGGACATCATCGAGCATTTGCCGGTACTTCGGTTCGAAGATATGGAGCGGCAAAAGCTCATACGGCATCAGGACGAGCGGCAGCGGAAAAATGGGCAAACGGCGGAGGTCGCCGAGTTTTTCAAGGGCTTCTGACATATTATTCGGCCGCTGCGGCGGCCTGCGATACCGATGCGGACTTCTGAGCGATGAACTCAGCGATCTTTTCTGGGTCTTCGCCGTCGAGTGCCTGCCGCTTTGCTCCGATGACGGCCTCGGCAAGCTCCGGCGAGCGTTTACGGAACCGCTTGTCTCTGGCGACGAGGTCGCCGACGACGTGCCGTTCAAGCGTCTCGCGGTCGGCCGAGCGGTCAACGTCCTCGGCCACGGCGTATTCGATCGGGACCGAATGATTCTTGACCAGCACGTGAAAAGCCGAGGTGATCTTCTTCGCTTCGTCGCGGATCTTCTTCAATTCCAAGGCCGAATTGGGAAATCCGAGCTGGCCCTTGAGCGTTATCTCAAGCACAGGCGGCGGGAGTTCGGCCGTCGCTTCGCGGGCGTTCTGGCGGACGTATTCGAGAGCGGCGGCGGTCAGGTCGGCCGGCTGTTCGAAGCGGTCAACCTCGAAATAGAGCCGCTGGAACGGCCGGTGTGTGTATTCGGTAACGTGCCGTGCCGAGACCGAATTGTCTTCGCCGATATCGACGATGAAGGCGCCTCTCGTTTCTCGAAATTCGGAGATATTCGTCACCTCGATCGAGCCCGGGTTGAATGCCCAGTTGTCGATCTCATAGTGCATATGGGTGTGGCCGAGAGCGACGTAATCGGTCACTGCCTTTAGTTCTTTAAGGGCCGTGATCGAAAGCGCGGGTATCGGATGCTTCTGATGGCCTTCGACGTCCGTGTGGAGCATCAGTAGATGGAACGCGTCTTCGCGGCGGCTCTCGCTGATGGCTTCGGTCAGCATCGGGATCGCCCAATTTGCCGAGGCACCGTACCACCGCGAGCCGAAGATACGAGTCCGGCCGATATCGATAAACCCGCCCTTTTTGTATTCCGGGTCCCACGGCGTATACATCGTCTTCCCGTCGCGGTTCTCGGGTTCGAGCAAGACGAGCAGGTTCCAAAAAGCGAGCGAACGAAGCCAGCTATATTCGCTATCGGCAAATTTCTGGTCGTGGTTGCCTTCGATGGCGATGGCCGGAATGCCGGCGTCTTTCAAAAGCGTAAGCCCCGCGACGGCGTAGTTCATCGTCTCGGGCGGGACGTTCCGCTTATGGAAAAAGTCGCCGCAGATGATGACGAAATCTACGTTTTCACCGACGGCGTAACGCTGCAGAACATCGACCCAGGCATCGAAAAAATCTCGCGGGCTTTCGGGCAGGTTGTATCGCGTACATCCTAAATGGACGTCCGCAATGTGAAGAAACCGCATAGGTCGATATTAGCACAACGACTACCGCATCGGCCCTATGCTAAACTCGGCCGTATGGAAAAGGTGGTCTTCATTACGGGTGCTTCAACGGGTATCGGAAAAGAGACGGCAAAGCTCTTTCAGGCAAAGAACTGGAAGGTCGCGGCGACGATGCGTTCGCCCGAAAAGGCCGAGGATATGAAGAAGATCGTCGATCTTCGGCTGATGCGGCTGGATGTGACGGAGCCCGAATCGATCCGCTCGGCGATCGCCGAAACGCTGGAGCATTTTGGCCGGATCGACGCGGTCGTCAACAACGCCGGCTACGGCCTGATCGGGCCTTTTGAAGCGGCGAGCGAGGAACAGGTACGGCGGCAATTTGAGACGAACGTCTTCGGGCTGATGGCGGTGTGCCGAGAGGTGATCCCGATCTTTAGAAAGCAAAAGCGAGGCGTGATCGTAAATGTGTCCTCGATCAGCGGGCTCACGGCCCTGCCTTTCTCATCGCTTTATGCGGCGAGCAAGTTTGCGGTCGAGGGGTTTTCGGAGTCGTTGGCTTACGAGCTTGAACCGTTCGGCATCCGCATAAAGCTGATCGAGCCCGGCCCGATCAAGACCGACTTCTATTCGCGTTCCGAGGAGATCGCACGCAGCGAGAACCTGCATGTTTATGACGAGCGATTCGAGAAATTGCTTGAGTTCATGAACAAGGGCGGCGAGGCGGCACCGGACGGCGGTATCGTCGCCGAAGCTATCTGGAACGCGGTTACCGATGGCTCGAAAAAGCTGCGGTACGGTGTTAACACCAAAGGCCTTCCGGCTTTGAAGCGGTCGATGCCGGAATCGGTCTTTCGGGCCCTCGCGAAGAAGATATTTCTCAAATAGCTTTAATTGCGAAATCGTGGCATTATTCCCATAACTCAAGTTTCTCTTTGAACGCTTCCGTATCCCCCAATGGTAATTTGCGAAGGGAAGCGTGGTGATCAATTTCCAATCGGTTTTTTGCTTCTGAATGAAAATACTTCTCTATAATCCGGACAACGGAGTTACGCGTAACTTCATGCCTCACCTGTGGATGTTCCTGCTTCAGTCGCTGACGCCGAAGGAGCACGAGGTGATCCTGATCGACGGCAATGCAAAGGCGATGAGCCGGCAGGAGCTTGTCCGATTTTGTAAGGAGCAGAACATTGGCCTGGTCGGCATTGGGGCGATGACGCGGATGGTCGCCCGGGCATACAAGGTCGCGGATGCACTCCGCGAAGCGGGCATCCCGGTCGTTATGGGCGGGCCGCACGTTACGGAATGTCCCGATGAAGCTCTTGGCCGCGACGGCGGGCCGAGGCACGCGGATGCGGTCGCTCTTGGCGAGGCTGACGAGACATGGCCGCTGATCGTTGCGGACGCCGCCCGCGGCGAGCTAAAAGAAGTTTACATGCCGGAGGTCGATGCCAAGGGCAACGACAAGAAACCGAGCCTGCAGCCCTATCCGCACATCCCGTGGGAAACGCTTGACCTTGACCAATTTTCGCTGGTGCCGAAGTTTCTTCAGCCGATCATGTCGAAAATGGGTGCAGGTTGGGGCAAGTTCTTTGTCGTGCCGATCGAGACCGGCCGCGGCTGCCCCTACGGCTGCGAGTTTTGCACGGTCACCGGGTTTTTCGGCGATTCGATCCGCTTCCGAACGAACGAGAGCGTTGTTGAGGAACTGCTGCGTCTTAAGGAAAGGGCTAAACGCGAGAAAGGCCAGATAGCCGTGTTCTTTATCGACGACAATCTCGCTATCAATAAGAAGAGGCTCAAGGGCCTGCTCCGCGACATGATCGCCGCGGGTGCGACGCTGCCTTGGGTCGCGCAGATCTCAGCCAATTTGCTGGGCGATGAAGAACTTGTTGATCTCATCGCCGAAGCCGGCGGAAAGTGGATCTTCATCGGGATGGAATCCATCGACCCAGCGAACATGGCCGACGTCAACAAGCAATTCTCAAAGCCCGCGGACTACAAGGCGGTTCTTGACGGGCTTGCAAAGCGAAACATCTATGCCATTACGTCGTTCATCTTTGGAATGGACAACGACACCAAAGGCGTTTCCGACCGAACCGTCGATCAGATCGAAAGCTGGTCGCCGGGGCTTCCGGTCTTTGGGCAATTGACGCCGTTCCCGGCAACTCCGCTCTATGAGCGGCTTGAAAAGGCCGGCCGGCTCAAGCGAAAGAAGCACTGGCTCGACTTCGCCCCGTTCGTAATGGCACACGACCCGCTCAAGATGACGATCGAGGAAGCGAAGGCGGAGACCTTCAACGCCTGGTCGCGGAGCTACGGGCCGGAGCGGAACTTTGAGGCAATAAAGTCGATCCGCCACGCCCCGATCGAAACACGCATCGGGCACTTGGTCGCACGGCTATTTTTCCGCGGCATTTATTTCCCGCAGATGAGCAAACGAGCATGGCTCAAGCTGCTCTTCGATAACCGCAAGACGATCCTCGAACTCTCGCGAGAGGGGCTTTCGACCTATTGGGCGTTCCGCAGGAGAAAACGGGTCGAGCGGCGGGAATTGAAGGCGGCACAATAGTCCTAAACCGAGCGGTTCGTTACGCGGACGCGGCCGAAATCCGTGAGCAGCGGGCGGAGACGTTCGATGGTGGTCGCGTGCACTGCACCGTTCGTCGCGACGATGCCGCCCCAATTCTGCAGGTCGCGAACGTCATATCGATAAGGCGTCCCCCAAAGGTCGGTCAGCCGCCCGCCGGCTTCCTCAAGAATGATCTGCGGCGCACATGTATCCCAAAGCTTGGTCCTGTGTGAAAGGTGGATATACAGGTCGCAGGTCTGCTCGGCGATCAGGCCGATCTTGAGCCCGACCGAGCCACGCTGCATCTCGCCCTCAACGCCAAATTCCGCAAGTATCGCATTGATCTTCGGGCTGCGATGATTCCGCGAAACGGCCATCTGCATTGATGAGAACTCGAACTTTTCCGAGGTCCTCAATCGTTCGATATTTCCGTCCGATTCGCGAAACGCGCCGGCATCGCGGGCGGCGAAATACGTGACGTCGTGAAAGGGAAGCAGCACCACTCCGACGACCGGTTCGCCCGCGACGGCAAGCCCGATCTGAACGGCAAAGTCGCCGTCTTTTTTTACGAAGCCGGAGGTTCCGTCGATCGGGTCAATGATCCACACGCGTTCAGCGGCAAGCCGATTTTCGACATCGTCAACCTCTTCTTCTGAAAGAATCGCGTCGGCGGGAAAGGCCTCGGCAAGCCGCTCGACGATGATCCGGCTGGCCTCGCGGTCGGCGATCGTCACGGGTTCTTCGTGGCTGTCAACACCGATCTTGCTTTCCGTCTCAAAGCCGTTGCGGTAGTGCTCAAGTGCTCGCTCACCAGCGGCCCTCGCGGCTCCGATAGCGGCGTCCAATTCCTTCTTGTACATCAATTTCAATCTAGCACAACGGACGGCGGGTTCAGAAAATGTCGATCAGTTCGGTGATGCCGCAACGAGGGCACATCAGCGTGCGGCGTTCGGGGTCGGCCCATTTCGCGAGGGCTTCGTTGGTGAGCCTCGGCACTTTTCCCTCGGCCTCGCCCTCGGTCATCAGGCGGGAATGCGAGCCGTCACCTTCGGATGCAGAACGGCTGAGTTCGCGGTGGCAATGCCTGCAAACCCAGCCGAATCCGTCGTTAAAGAAATCGTTCGTTTCTTTCATCTTCGGGCGGAATTATTGCGTCCGCCGCGTCGTGCGTCCCTGTGCCGGAGGCGGCGTCAGCCGAACGGGCAAGGTCTCGCGTCGGCCTCCGCGGAAGATCTCAACGTTGACCGTATCGCCGAACTGCTTGCGGTCAAGCAGGCGGTAAATATCATCGAGCGTGTTCATCTCTTCACCATCGACCGAGAGAATGATATCGCCGAGCAGGACCGAGCCATCGCCGTCGCGCATCAGCCCGCGGATGCCGGCATTTGCGGCAGGGCCGTTCGGGATGACCGAACCGACAAGGAGGCCGCTCTCGACCGGAAGACGATAGCCGCGTTCAACGTATTCGGCGACCGGACGAAGCTCGGCGCTAAGTTTCGGCCGGCGAACTTCGCCAAACTGAATGAGCTGCGGGACGATGCGTTTTGCCGTATTGACCGGCACCGCAAACCCGACGCCGACCGAGCCGCCGGCGGGCGAAAGTATCTGCGAGTTGATGCCGATCATGCGGCCAAACTTATCGAGCAGCGGCCCGCCCGAATTTCCCGGGTTGATCGAGGCATCGGTCTGGATCGCCGCATCGATCGGCCGGTTGTTGCGGGCGCGGATCGGCCGCTGAAGGCCGGAGATGACGCCGGTCGTCAGCGTGCGGTCAAGCCCGAAAGGATTGCCGATGGCGAGTACCTTTTGCCCGACCTCAAGCTTGTCAGAGTCGCCGAGAGCGACGACGGTAAGGCCGCTCGCCGGCGGGTCGATCTTGATCACGGCAAGGTCCGTGTCCGGGTCGCCGCCAATGAGCTTTGCGGGATAAACACGCTCTCCGCCAAAGTTCACGGTTATCCGCTGAGCACCTTCGATGACGTGATAGTTTGTCAGGATATGACCCTGTGCGTCGATCACGGAACCGCTGCCGTTGCCGCGGCCTTCCTGAACATCGCCCCACCAGCTCTGCGTGTACGACGTCGTATTTATGAATGCCACGCCGGGAGCGATCGCTTTATAGACCTCGATGTTGTTTTGTTCATCCGATACGGCCGAAGGGTCAGAAATACCCGTCGGCGGAGCCTCGGCGAAGCTGATCGCGGAAGGCGCGTTCGAATGCCAGTAGCTGTAGCCAAAAAGGACGACCGCGGTGATGCCGACGGCCGTGAGGGCCGTGACCACTCCGAGCAGGATTATCTGACGTGCAGAAAGCTGATAGACCGGTTTAGTGTTCATCTTCGTATGATTTCCAAATAAAAAATATGTTACGCGTTTGATGCCAAAAGCATAAAACGGCGTTGTGCGATGGATTACGAAAATGATGCGGGATCGGTTTCGGAGCGTGAATCGGCGATCAGCCAAAGAGCACCGCGATGAGAGGTTTGAAGGCGGCGAAGGTGCCGCTTACGATTCCGTTCGAGACGATTCCGGCCGCGGTCAGGCCGGTCAGAAGATGAATTCCCATCAGCCCGACGTAAAGCACCAATGCGATCGCGACGCCGACCTTCGCGATGCGATAATAGCCCCACTTAAGCAGGACGATCGCCGTGAAGAGGCCCATCGCGAGCTTGCCCGAAAGGAACGCGACATCGCTTATGTTGAGCAATTCCGCCATCAACCGGTTGCCTTCCTCGGCAACGCCGTTTCGTACCCAGATCAGCGTCAAGAGCGCATCTAGAAGATTCAGCCCGAAAAGCAGAACGGTTTCACGGACAAGGTACATAAGGTCGTCGTCGAAAAACGAGGTTTAAACCTCGGTCCTTAGAACAAACCCCCGGCTTATCAGGCCGGGGGATCGGAGCGTTGTGAAATGAATCGAACTTCAGTTGTCGTCCGAACCAAACACGTAATCCGAAAAGTTTCCAGAAAACTCCCCGACAAAAAATCACATCGCAACTGCGGATATCTGGTAAAATACCTTTTATCCGAGAATTGTTCAAGGAAATTGCGGCCGCAGCATTTTTTGGCAGGGGAAATACCTTGCCGCTGCCGGCCTTTCTGGGAGGAAACTATGAAGAAAATCGTTAAAGGAACTTTGCTCGCGGGCGTCGCGGCGATGATGCTGCTTGCCCTCGGCACGGATGTGCTCGCACAGCGTTCGCAAACGTTTCGCGTTGACGCCGGGACACGGTTCCGCGTCCGAATGAATGAAACGCTCAGCTCGAAAACGGCGAAACGCGGCAACACGTTCACCACCACGGTTCGCGAGCCGGTCTATTCGAATAACGGCGTCGTGGTCATTCCGGTCGGGAGCGAGGTCATCGGCCGCGTGGATGCGGTAAGGAAAGCCGAACGCGGCGGCGACCCGGGCACGATCGACGTTAGCTTTACCGAAGTTAAATTGCCGAATGGAACGCGGCGGGCGATCAACGGCTCGCTGACGGACCTCGTAAGCGATGACGCGAAGAGCGACACCGAAGGCACCGCAAAAGGCGACAAGATGAAGAATCGCAAGATCATCTTCATCGGCGGCGGCGGTGCGGGCGGTGCCGTGCTCGGTGCGGCGATTGGCGGCGGAAAGGGAGCTCTGATCGGCGGCATTATCGGAGCCGGAGCGGGCCTGCTCGGTGAGCGGCTAACCAAGGGCGAAGATGCCGAGGTGAAGTCGGGTACGGAGTTCGGTGTTTATCTGAACCGTGCTATCTCGCTGCCGCGGTTCACGGAGGTCGGTACTGACGAAGATCGCTACGAAGCTCCGCCGGCGGGTGCGAGGACGTATGTGGTCAGGCCGGGCGACACGCTCGGCTCGATCAGCCGCCGGTTCTACGGGACCTCGGCCCGGTACATGGACATCTACAACGCCAACCGCGACCGGCTCTCGAGCCCGAACAGCGTTACGGTCGGGCAGGAACTTATCATTCCGTAGGCTTCGGTCGATCGACAAATGAGAAGGCCGGGTTCGTCGCCCGGCCTTTTCTATTTCAGTCCCATGTTCTTTTCTTCGTCGGCCCCGAGCGATCTGAGCCGCTCGACCACCCGTTTTATCAGCCACTCGGGCGTTGAGGCTCCAGCGGTGACGCCGACCGTTTTCACGCCCGCAAGGTCATCCGGGTTGATGTCGTCCTCGGTTTCGATGAGGAAGCTCCGTTCGCAATTTTCCTTGCAGACGGCGTGGAGCTTGACGCTGTTCGATGAGTGCGTCGCGCCGATGACATAAAATGCATCGACCATGCCGGAGAGTGCCCGTGCGGCGTCTTGCCGGTCGCGGGTCGCAGAGCAGATGGTGTTGATCACCTCGACCTCGTCGTCGGTCTTGGTCTTAACGGCCTCCGCCGTATCGAAGAACGTCTTTGCCTTGATGGTCGTTTGCGAGACTACCATCGGATTGCGGAGCCGCGGGAGCGAGGCGACCTCTGTCTCGTCCTTGATGATGAAAGCGTGGTCGGGTGCATAGCCCTTGACACCGATCATCTCCGGGTGGTCGGCACTGCCGACGATGACGACGTGACGGTCCTGCGCCGCTGCCCGCGAGGCCAGCCGCTGAACGCGGGTGACGAACGGGCAGGTCGCATCGACGACCTTACCGGCCTGCTCTTCGAGAGCTTTCTGAACCTCGGGCGTGACACCGTGGGCGCGGATAACGGCCGTTTCATCGCGGGTGATCTGGACCGGCTCGCTGATGGTCGCGACGCCCTCGGTCGCAAGCCGCTTCATTTCCTGCTCGTTATGGATCAGCGGCCCGAGCGTCCGGACCGTCTCGCCCTTTTGGACAGACTCCTCGACCATCTCGACCGCCCGCTCGACCCCAAAGCAAAATCCGTATTCGTCCGCAAGTAGAACTTTCATACCCATTGTATTCGCCGGCCCGGCCGACACGGTTTTTAGTTTAACAAACCCGGCGTGGAATTCCAGATTCCAAATTCCAAATCATCTATTCGTTTCACCTGTTCCACGGGGCTTTAGCTGCTTCTCCGTGGTGTCAAGGTATTCGATAAAGTGCCGTTCGGCCTCGCTGATCTCATTTTTGCTAGCTTCGCGATACTTTTCATATTCGGCACGGGCCTTTTCGAGAGCCTGGTCATGGCTGATGGTTCCCGCGTGCTTCAAAACGTCGTTGCCGGCCATTTTCAGGAAATCGTCGAGCCGCTCGGCCCAATCGCTCATGTACATCGGCTTGCGATTAAGGGCCTGCAATTCCGCAAACTCGAGATATGCCGTGACGATCCGGTTGAGCAGGTTCAGTTCGTCCTCGTTCAGATAGTTTTTGGCGATCTCGGTTTCTTGTTTTGTCGGCCTCGTTCCCTTGAAGTTCGTCAGCCCGAGGTTCGGTTTGCCGGCATCGATGCGTTTGTAAATGACCTCGGCCGCGGTATTGCCGTGTGCCGCCCAGTGCATTTTGTTCTGGACCGTTTGAAAGAAAATCGTTGCAGCATAGGACCGCGGGTCGTAGTCGATGCTGGTCGAGAAAATATCGAGGACCTTTCGCCAAAAGACCTTTTCCGACGAGCGTATGTCGCGGATGCGGGCCAGAAGCTCGTCGAAGTAATTTCCGCCGCCGGCATTCTTTAGCAACTCGTCGTTCATCGTAAAGCCCTTTACGATGTACTCGCGCAAACGGGCCGTCGCCCAAATTCGAAACCGGGTTGCGACATGCGACTTTATTCTGTAGCCAACCGAAATTATCGCGTCGAGATTGTAGAACTTACGTGGCCTTCCGACTTGGCGAGACCCTTCCATTTGAACTTGTAAGAAATCCTTACAGGTTGCCGCCTCGTCCAACTCACCTTCCGCATACACATTGCGAAGATGCATTGTTATGTTTTGCGGCGTCACTTGAAAAAGCTCCGCCATGGCTGCTTGTGTCAGCCAAACGGTCTCGTCCTCGAGCCGCGTCTCGATCCGCGTTCTCCCGTCCTCGGTTTGGTAGATTATCAGTTCGCTGTTGCTCATTTTCAGCCCCCGAACCTGCCCCGCACTCTAGATTATAGCTTTCAATTATCGAAATTCGAATTTGCGGTCTGAGACCCTCCCTACGGGTCGGGTTTCTGCCTGTGCGGTTGACGGACGGGTGAAAGTTAAGTCGGATGAACCGCCCTTGCTGACGTGCGGGCTTGCTCATTGGAGCCTTTACTGACGCGCAGGCCTCTGACACGGAATTCCGCATTCCGCATTCCGAAATCCGCATTCGGATGAGCCCTCCCTCACGGTCGGGCCTCTGACACGGTCGGGCATGTGGCACGGGCGGGGTTTGGGCGCGGCGATCTGCCCGCGGATGGGCGGCAGAATGCTTTAATTTTAGGCTGGAAAATTCTGGAGCCGGTGAAGGGACTTGAACCCCCGACCTGATGATTACAAATCAAGTGGATGCGGCATCAAAGAGCAACAAAAATGGGCATTATAGCCCGCTTTGGCGAACGTGTTACCCCGCGGATTACCCTTTTCTGTATTTCGTGGAGCCCTAAGCGTTTTTAATTGAAGCCCGCATTTTTCAAGATCGTCACGCCTGTTGCTGCGTTGTTGCGGATGTCTCGGGCAACCTGGTAGCCGATAAAGCCGCGTTTTTGCCGCGAACCGGCGACCAGCACATCGCCCGGCGACATTCCGCCGATATGATCGCGGAGCCCGCGGACCTCGGCGGAAAGCTCACTCACGGCCTGAGAGAGTCCTGATCGACCAGAGACGAAAGCATTATCGCTAGTCCGGCTAAAGGGCTGCACCGGAGCCTGAGAGCCGCTTGATGTGACAAAACCGTCCTGTTGGCTGCCCTGGCCGGAATTGGAACCGCCGCCCAAAGCTCGGGCTCCGAGTCCGGCACCGATGCCGACCGCTCCGGCGATCGCTGCCGTTTTGAGATAGAGCTTGGCCGCCGCCGTGTGCATTCCGGCCGCGTAAAAGTCGTATCGGGCCGCTGCTGCCGCTGCCTCGGCATATTCAAAGATCGCTTTGAATCCCGCCTGCGTCGCAATGCCCATCGCGGCACTTGCAACCATCTGCAGGGCCGCCTTTGCCGAAAACTCGCCCGTTGTAAGCCAGGCGACGCCCATCTGAGCAAGTCCCTGGGCCATGCTTCCGATCGCTTCGCCGACAAAGCCGGAAACGTCCGCAAAGATCAGTTTCATCCGCTCGGCCCCGGTTCGCATCACGTTTAGCGATTCATCGGAGAAGATCGAAACAAGATCGACCCCGAGCCCGCCGGCAATGCCGCCGCCGAGCGTCCCCGGAGCCGAAAGCATCGGATTTCTGACCGGAGCCGGGCCGATGGAATCGAGCACTCGCTGCCGTTCTTCTTCGTTGCGTTTGCGTTCGAGTTCGAGCCGTTCCTCGGCCTGTTTGTAGAGCTTGAGCTGCCATTCGAAATCCATCTGCCAGATCCGGAACCGCTCCTCGGCGGCTTCCTTTTCCTTGCTCTGAATATCGGCGATGGCATCATCCCGCTTTTTCTTCCATTCCTCATTCAGCTCGAGCCGCCGCTGCTGCTGCTGGGCCTCAAGCAAGGCGATCTCGTTCGCGGTCGCCTTTACGTCGAGCTGTTCCTTTTCGAGCTTTTCGAGTTCGCGGAGCGAGGCTTCGAGGTTTTCGCGATACAGCTTGAATGCCTCGGTCATCGCCCCAAAAACGGAATTCGAACCGTCGCGGACATCGAACCCGCCGACGAGTTCCTCGATCTGCTTTGCGAACTGATCCTGAATTGTCCGGTTGTTGATCTGCTCGATGCCGAACCGGGCGGCAAGGTCGCGTTGTGCGATGCGGGCAGCCTCGGCCGCGGCCTGAGCGGCCTCGGCATTGCTTTGACGCGAAACGGCTCCCGGCGGAGCTGTTTGGCCCGGCGGCCGTGTTCCATCGGACCATCGGCGGCCGTTGGGCCGTGCATAATTTGGGAAGTTGATACTTCCCGGGCCGGTCGGATTGGTGCCGTTCGGCAAGGAATCGGTCAAGCCCCGAGCCGCTCCTTGCCCAAGTCCGAACAAGCTAGAAAAAAATACGCTTCGATTTGCCTCGCCTGGCCACGCCGACATGCCTTTTAGCAGGTCAAGCACCGCCACGCGAACGGCGGTTCCCAACGCCAGCCCGAAAGCCTCGCCCATCGCCGTGCCGAGCGTGACGCCCATTTTGGAAAAGTCGCCTTTCTGGGCCTGAATCTCTTTGTTCGCTTTGGTCGCGATCTTCGAGATCTCAATGAACAACGGCTGAAACGCCTGCTCGGACGTTACCAGCACGATGTTCTTAATGTTGTTCATCGCACCGGTGAAGGTCTCGGCTTGCCGTTTCATCGCATCGCCGAACTTTGCTCGGCTGAACTTCTGAAACGCCTCGACCATCACGTCGCCGGAGATCTTACCCTGCTCTGAAAGCTTGCGGGTTTCCTCGACCGTCAGCCCGAGCTGCTGCGAGAGTATCCGCCAAGCGGGAATGCCACGTTCCGCCAGTTGCTCCATCTCTTCGGCACTTAACCGGCCTTTCGAGAGGATCTGCGAGATGGCGACGCCGATGCCTTCCATCCGCTCGGCGGTTAGTTCGCCGGTCGCGGCGGCCGTGTTGCCGATGTCTTTGATCAGGTCTGCGACCTTTGCCGCATCAACGCCCGCACCCTGCAGCCGCTGCGACATCTTGGTCAGCGATTGAAACTCAAGCCCGCTTGATGTGGAAAGCCTGCGAAGTTCGTCGATGTGCCGAGCAGCGGCCTCGGCACTGCCCATCAAGGTCTCAAAACCGATCTTTGTCTGCTCAAGCTTGGCCGAATAGTCGAGCACCGCCCGGCCGCCATCAAGCAGCAGCCCGGAGAACTTTGTGATTGCGTCCGCGGCCAGATTGCCGCCGAGCACGTCCGCAAACCCCGAGCCGGAACGCCCGCCGCGGCCGCGGCCCGAAAGCCGCTCGATGGACCGCTCCACCTCGCCAAGCTCGGCCTTTGCCTGCTTGCCGTCGGCGGTGATCAGATATCGGAGCTTAAAATCCATAACGTGCTATCAAAAAGCGGCGGACCGGAAACCTCCGAACCGCCGCTTTCGCTCAAAAGCTCCAGGGCAAGAGCTGCGTTTTCAATCGCAGCCGGTGCGAGCCTACTACGGGAAGGCCATGGACTAGCCTTATTTCCTCACACCGGCCGCGAAACCTTACGAACCGGCCGTAATGAGTCCGACTATCGGGCCGGCCGTGGTCGTATCGCCGACGCCGTAAGCGACGTTGATGTCAAAGCGAGCCGTCGCCCGGAAAAGCAGAGCGTCCTTTCGGAAAAGGATGCTGTCATCGATCGCGGTCGTAAACATTCGCCGGTCGCCGAGCCGTGCACCCAGGCTTAGATCGCCAAAGATCGCACACACCTGGCTGTTTGCTTCGGTCGAAGGCATCACCTGCGAGAAAACGACCGGATAGCCGAGAAACTTCCGGTTGCGAGCATCTTCGATCTCGGTCGCTGTCACGCCATTGCCCGATGCAAGCAAGAGCTTCACCATCACGTTGAAGTAAAAGCGACGTGAAACGAACCATTTCGCATTGCCCATATCGGCATAATCCGGCAGCCGTCCGACGACGCCCTCGAAATCCGTCAGCGTCAGTTCGCTGTAAGCGTTGCCGGAGCCGACCTGCAGCCCGGCGATGTTTGCCGGCGATGCGTCAATGCTTTTCAGAGCTTCACGAATGCCGGTGATTCCGCCATACGTCGAGGTTGCGTCACCGTTAAAGCCGCATTGATCCTCTTTCTTGGCGAAAGCCTTCGCCGCTGCATTGGCGATCTGATCGCCTATCGAAATCGCCGAATCTTCGGAAACTTCCGAACTCATCGGGACCAGGATCATGTGCTTTTTGGCCGTGTAACCGATCTGGCCGAAGTCGAGATCTGTGTCGTCACCCTCTTCCATTTCGCCGACAAACTGCGATTCGAGCTCATCTTTGAGCAAAGGATCGGTCCGTCGATCGCTTGCCATCGGGACAATGTGAGCATGTTGACGGAACACGCCGTAACGCTCGATCAGCTCGGCGATATCCAGCCCGAACTCTTCCGGAACCAGATAGCCGCCCTTTTCGTTGATGCCTTCGGTCTGGCCGGCACGGGTCAGAAAAATGCCATGCTGCTGGCAATAATTGCGAGCGGCATGATTGCCCATCGGGCCGGCCAGAAGGAATTGACCAAACCGATAAGCTTTTTCTTCGGCCCCTTCACCCTTGAAAGCCTGGAGTTTTCCATATCGCGGCACCGAGCGGGCAAGCTCGTATCGCGGAGCCCCTTGCCGATAAGCTTCCTCGGCGGCCGTAAGCACCGGAACCGTTTGCAGGGCCGTCTGCTGTTGCTGCCGAAGGAAGGCCATAAAGCCGGCCTTGTTCGCCTTGTCACCGGCTGCCCGGAGATACGCCCTTGCGGCGGCCTCTTCACCAAAAGCTTCGCCCCATTCACGAACTTCGCGGACCTGTGCAAGCTCGGGCGATCCGCCTTCGAATTCATCGTTAAAATCTGACATTTTCTTCACTCCGTAAGATCGGCCAACGCCGACGCTAATATCGGCCGGAATGGCCACTATTGAGATTTCGTAAGGTTCCCAGTCATCCGAGCGGTAGATCTCTTTTTCTTTGTCCTCGAGCTCGAGCTTGTGGACCAGAAACCCGACCGAGATATTCTTTCGAATCCCGGTCTGGACGTCGCGAAAGATCTCTTGAGCCCGCTGCGATTCACCAAAACGAACATCAGCCCGAGCGATTCCGTCGCCACCGACCGAGAACTTTTCAATTACGCCGACCTGATCCCGCGGATTGTGGTCCATGAGCAGCGGAGCCCCCGATCGAAGCCGCTCGGTGCGAATAGCCTTCGATCTCATTGAAAGCCGCAACTTTCCGAACCAATGATCGATCGTCTTGTCTGACGCGAAGGCAAGCGACACCGTTCTCGTTTCGGTGTTGATGCCGGCCCGCCGCACCTCGAACGTCCGAACCGGCGGTTCAGCCTTGAGACGCTCGAGGATTTTGCGGACGGAAGCGGACATTTGATCGCGTAGCTGTGGCTACAAAAGGGATTCTACTGATAAAGACTTTGAGTTTCCGGCAAGTTTGAAAAACTCATTCCGGCAGCCGGAAAAAGCGAAACGGCCGCCCGCCCGGGCCGGCACCGTTCGGCTGCTCCCGCGTTTCGAGGATCTGCTTTTCAATAACCATTTCGGCGACAAGCTGCTCGATCTCGGCCCGCGATAAGCACGTCACCCGCTCCATTTCGTCAATCTTGCGGTTGCCGGCCTCGATCGCCTTGATGATCAGCCGCTTTTTCTGCGGTTTGCCCCAAAGATAATAAGTTTTGATCGTCCGGATCGCTCGGAGCAATGCATTCCGGCCGGCCGATCGCGGCGGAAACTCTTCCGCCTCAATCGCGAGCCGCTTTACTAATTCGATCGCATGTTCGCGGAGATCATCCATTCCGATGATGATGATTTACAAAATTCTTTTCGAGTTACTGAGCAAGCGCGGTCGTGCGATACCCGCGGGCGGCGAGGGGCCGGGAAGGACCCGCGGCTAATTCGGTCGATGATGATGAAACAACATCGCCGCCGGGCCGCCTGGCTGCCGGGCCGGTTCAATTCACCGGCTTATTCGACCAGTCAAATTTTGCCGGGTCGAACTGATCGCGAAACCGCTGCAACCGTTCGGCTCGGGTTTGATCTCGCTTCTGCAGTCCCAATCTGCTGCGAAGCGAGTTCTCAATCTGATCACCGAGATCCAGATTGAGCTGCTCGATCGCATTCATCAGCGGTTCGGGTTGCACCCCGACCGATTCCAAAAGCGTCTGCGTCAGGAAGCAATTCACAACCAATAACGCCCGTATATCAGCCGCCTGTTCGCATAGCACCTCGATCACCGCATTGTCATTCATTTGCATGTTCAATCTCCGTCAATTCGTGAGTATCGTTGCATTTAAGAGGTCGTCGTCGCCCTGGCCGTCGATTGGAACCTGATAGACGATAGGCTCTTCGGTAGATGGAATGAGTCGGCCGGCATACTGACCAATCGCTGCATAGAAAGCGAGCGGCCAGGGATCGATTGCAAACTCATGCCGGAGCCAGCCATCAGCCGGCGGCCAGTGTTTGTAAAATTCATTCCGTGCCTTAACTACCGCCTCGGCCATGTTCGCGGCAATCACAAGCATTGGCCTGTGTCTGATCTCTCCCTGATCGGCAACGCAGTTCGGCCCGGCCACAGTAACGCCCGAGATGGAGTAAAGAAAAACTGGTTCAGTCATTTGGCCTCCAAGTGATTTTTGCGTCCGGTATTCCCGCCGCTTTTAGAGCTGTCGCAGTTAGCTCAGCATAATTGCGAGAGATCCAATCGGCTGTGAGTTTGTTTGCAAGAATTTCCAGCCGGTCTGGTCCGATCGCAATCGGCACCAAACTTTCGAACCATTGCTCAAAGTAAGCTGGGCTCGGAATGTCGTTTCGAACGCTGTCGATAAATGCCTTCCAGATCTCCGTTTCCGTTGCGGAAAGTTTTGAAGTTGCCGGTTCCTTAATCGGTTCAAGAAAAGGTTTTATAAGGTGCATGGACTGAGAGTCTATTTTCTCCGCCCCGCGAGTCTCTTTTTCCCGTCCTGAGCGTCCGTTTTTCTCTGGCATAAAGGGACTGCTTGTCTGTTTAATAAATGGACTGTCTGTCTCTTTTTGTCGAAAGCGGAACATTGCAGTTTTGCCCGGTCGTCCCCGTTTGGGGACGTTGTGAAATTCAAGGATCGGGTCCAATTTTTGTAGGGCTCGGGAAACCGTTTTTTCCGAAAATCCGGTAAGCCGGGCAATTCGCCTTTGCCCAGGGAAGCACTCTCCGAGCCGGTTCGCATGCTCGGCGATGCACAGAGCGACAAGCTTCTCAACCGGTCCTAGATCGGCTGCCCAAACCAAGTCTCGCCACGGCCGCGAATTATCCAAGATTGCCCCTCCATTGGAAGGCGGCGAGCATTGAAAAAATGCCCGCCGGTCGTGCGGTTTTTTGGCAAGCTGGCAGAAAAAATATGGTATGATTTACTCGCACCTTGAACTCGACAACGGCCTCCTAAACCGTTGGACTGGCCCGCTTCTCAAGAGCGGGCTTTTACTTTCGCCCCGCGGCCTTCGAAAGAATCATTCTGGAGCGGAGCATCCGCTCGAAAACAACGCCGACGCCGGCATCATCAAGCTTATCAAGCGGCACCGCCGGCAGCCCGCAAAGCTCGTGGAACCGGGCCTGCTCCGCCTCGTCCCAGCCGATCCGCCAATAAACGCCCTGCACCCGCAGCCGCTCGATCGCTGCGTCCCTGATCTGGTTCATACGCCCTCGCTGCGGAGCTAAGTCTTCGATTTATTCGGCTGGTGCCGTGCCTTGCCACGTTCGTTGCTTTCGATGTAAGCCTGAAGATCGCTCGGGCGATATTTCACGGAATTGCCGACGCGAATATAAGTGATCTCGCCGGCCTTTTGCAGCCGCCATAGCGTGGACGGGTTGATGTCTAAAATCTTTGCCGCCTTTTTCGGCGGGAGCAAGTTTTCCAGCATTTTGTAAATCTCCTTTTAGTTGCCGACCGTCTTGGTCGAATTGCAAATCTAGGAAACTTTGACCAAGGTTGTTTTTCTGCACTATAAAACCCCTTGCATTTGTCTTTAGTCGCGATAAGTGTTGTGTTTCCAATGGTGGACGGCCTTTTTGTTAGCCGTCCACTTGTGTGGATTGCAAAACGTTTCAAGTTTTATGTTTCTTAGAAGTCATTGAGAGTCAATAATTTGCGGAGCCTGACGTGGATTTTTACGCCTGAGAGAGTTTTATAGTCGAAAAAAAGAACTATTTTTCCAAGAAAAATCACAACTCTGCTAAGGCCCTGCAAAACAAAGACTTAGCGAGCCCTGGTTTTTTCAGAACTCTTTTCTATGATTCGAGGTTTTGCGGGTTGATGCCGAGCCTGGCCGCGAACGCCCCCCTCAATGAACGCCTCAAGATCGGTCTGCCTGTAACGGATTGCGTTGCCGATTCGCACGTAGGTCAATAGACCTTGATTTTGAAATCGCCAGAGTGACGTGCGATGAACTTTTAAGATTTTTGCGGCCTCGGCCGGAGTCAGTAATGCTTCCATTCGATATTGCTCCACGTTGATATTTTGCAGTTGCAAATCACAACCAGAATATCTACATCGCAGTGAATTAATTCTCGGTGTCGGAAAAATTAGCTGTCGGTGTATTTCGTGCTTGAACTATTGCAAATAGGCGGTTTTGGTATTAGGAACTGATCGGGACAGAAGGCCAGTCATCATCAAATGCCGCTTTTCGCGGCAATATTCAAAAAGGCCGCAATCCCCCAAAAAGACAAGAGTTGCGGCCGTTCTGAATTTTTCCGAAAACTTTTTTCTAATTCGCGAAAAAGATTTTGACTGGCTTTTGAGCGAGTCCTGGTTTGGCTATTGAGTGGCCCGTTGCAAGTGTCGCAAAAAGATCAGCCTCGGCCTCTTCCTCGGGACTGCAGCGAGCATGGTCGCAGAAATAATGCCCGAGTTCGTGGAACATCTGAAAGCAGCGATCGCGGCCTTTCGCTTGCCGTGAGAGTCCGATCACCGTGGCACCGCCGCCGGCAGCCGATGGTTTTAGAATGAAGCTCCGGGCAGAGCTAATTTCTTCGACAATGATATTGTCGATCTGGCAAATCCGGTAGAAGTCTTCCAGGCCGAGCGGCCGGTCGCCGGTCCCGAGATGGGTGCGAATCGCTGAGATGATCGCGTTGATTCTTTCGTGCATGCCTTTTTAGCCGCTAGTTCGCCGGTCCCTCAAGGTTTTGAATTCGCCGGTCGTTTGCCGCGTTGATTGCGTCGCGAACCGTTTGAACGATTTCCGAGTCCGCCGCGGTGTAGATCTTCGCGGTCGTTTCCGTCCGGGCATGCCCGGCGATCTTGCCGGCGATCGCAAGCGGGACGTTTGCCATCTGCATTCGGGTTATGGCCGTCCGTCTTAGATCGTGAAAGCGGAGATCCTCGAGCCCGGCAAGCTTCCGGGTCGTCGTCCAGGACCGCCGAAAGTCTTCGAAGGGAAACACCGGACCCGCGGCCGACTGGTTCGGCAAGCGTTGCAATTCGTCCTTCGTTCGTGTGCTCAAAGGGACCAGCCGCTCGGTTTGCGTTTTGGTGTGTTCGCCGAGCACCCTGATCTGGTCGTTTGTGAAGTCAATATCTTGCCATCGGAGCTTCATTATCTCCGTCTTGCGAAGGGCCGAATCGAGTGCGAGTAGAATGATCGCCTTTAGATATTCGTTGTCCCGTTGCACCGTGAGCATTCCTCTCCGGGCTCCGCCCTTCGTTTTGTTGCCGGTCCATCGCTTCCAGGGAATAAGACGTTCACCGCGGCAGCATTCGAGAAGCAAAGCTTCCTCGGCCTCCGAAAGAATCCGGTTTCGAGCTCGCTCTGCGTCGATATCGATCACCTTCACGCCGCGGAATATGTCATGAGTAACTAAGCCCTTCGCGAAGGCATCCTTCATTAGCCGCCGCATCGCGGCGAGTTCCCGGTTGATTGTCGTAAGACTTACCTTGCGAGAGCCCGGATTCTTTCCGCGTAGATCGCCCTTTTCATATCGCCATTTCTTGAATGCGATCAGTTCGTCCGGGCCGATGTTTGCGATCTTCATGTCGCCGAAAAACTCGCTGAGAATGTCCAGATGGCCGTGAATGTGCCTGTGCTGTTTTACGCCGTCGATCTTGCGGCCTTCGATGAAGACGGCCGGCTTATAGATCGTCAATTTCGCGGATTCGGCAAGCTCCCGGAATGTAAGCTTGTCGCCCTTGGCGACCTGGCCGCGGGTCGATTCATACCGGGCGATGATTGTCGGAATGGAATCGGTCGCCGCTGCTTTCGAGTCAAAGGTTTTTCTGGCGAGAAGTTTCAGGCCGTCTGTAAGCGGGTCGCGGTGCCAGAATTTTACTTGCCAGCGAACCCGAGTTTTGCCGTTTCGCCCTTGGAGCGAGACCTTGAAAGGACCTCTTGCAACAACTCTCATTTCTCATTCCTCCGCGTGTGTGTTACCCATGTGTTACCCAAATGAGTGCAATTCACGCGAAAAAGATAGCATTATATGCAATGAGATGCAATAGCCAAGATATTGATATTATTCAGCAAATACGGGCTCTCGACCTTATTTTTATTGGAGCCGGTGAAGGGACTTGAACCCCCGACCTGATGATTACAAATCAACTGCTCTACCAACTGAGCTACACCGGCCCGGAGAAGCGAGTCTGGCGGGCGAACGGAAATAGTAGCAAATGGCGGGATTGGTGGGCAAGGGGCGTGAAAGGGGGAAAGGGGGAAAGGAGAAGAGGAGAAGGGGAGAAGGGGAGAGGGGGGATTTGGGATGGATGGGTGTTTAACTGTGAAAAAAGATGTTGACTCATTGGGCGGTCGAGGAATACAATTATGTATGCCCATCGGTTCGGCGGGGTGAATGCCTTTTCTGCCGGGCCGGGCGAGTTTCTGCTTCGGGTTTCCCACGAACGCTTTCCGAACCAACCCATATCTCTTCAAAAGGAGTCTATCGTGATCACAAAAAAGTTTGCTCTTTCTAGTCTCGCTCTTTCGTTCATGGTCATCTTGTCGGCTGCAACGGCGTTCGCTCAGAATGACGGCCGCACATGGACCTATGCCGAACGCAATAACGTTTACTGTGCCGGTTATGTGCAGAAATCGCCGATCGATACGGAGCGGCGGCTGATCGGCGCGGTCGGTGAGGCCGATCAGTATATCTATTCGGAAAATAACGAAGTTTACGTAAATGTCGGCGCGAACCGCGGCGTTAAGGTTGGCGACATGATGGCGGTCGTGCGGCCGAAGGGCCAGGTCCGCACAAAGTGGAGCAACAAGGGCGACCTTGGCTTTTATGTGCAAGAGGTCGGTGCGGTCGAGGTGATCCGCGTCAAGAGCGACCACTCGATCGCCCGCATCAAGACGTCCTGCGACAACTTCCTGCTCGGCGATCTAGTGCAGCCCTGGCAGGAACGGACGAGCCCTTCGTTCACCAGGCGGCCGGCGTTTGACCGGTTTGCCGATCCGAGCGGAAAGGCGATGGGCCGGCTCTTCATGGCCCGCGACGGCCAGGAGATGGTGACCCGCGACCAGATCGTTTACGTCGATCTCGGGGCGGAAGATAACGTCCGCGTCGGCGATATGCTTACGGTATTTCGTCCGCTCGGCACTGGCAACATCGAGCCCGGCCCGCCGTCGGCTGTCATCGCCCGCGACTATGGCTTCCAGAGCGAGGTTTACCGCGGCGGCAAGTTCTCGAACCAGTCCTCGCGAAAGAAAGGCAGCGAAGCGAAGGGCCGACAGGTAAGCAACAAGGGTGCAAAGGAAGGGCGTCCGGCGATTCGCAAGGTGGTCGGCGAGGCCGTTGTGCTTAATGTGAAGGAGCGGACGGCGACCGTCGTGATCACCCGCACGGCGGGCGAGATCCACACGGGCGATTGGGTCGAGGTTCAGTAACCCGCCCCGCGATCGCGATAACTTCGGGCCGGTGCCTTAGCGGGCATCGGCCTTTTCGGCGCCGTCGGCCTCGCCTTTTTTCTTGAAAAAGTAGGAAAGATAGTCGTAGAGCGACCAGACTGCCATCGCGACCGAGACCCAAAGGGCTCCGCGGCCGATCAGGTAACCGAAGACCTTCCAGTCGTTCGAGGTAAGCGAGAGCTGGCTGAGATTTGCGAAGGCGGTGCGGACCTCGGCGACCTCCCAGAACGTCAAGAAAGGATAATCGAGCCCGAAGTTCGAGACGGGCGGTTTGCCGGTCGCGGCGGCGACGAGCAGGGCGACGATGGCCACGCTCTGTGCCCACATTTTTATCTTTCCGGAGGCTTGGGCTTGGATGATGATGCCTTCGGCGGCGGCAACCGAGCGAAGCCCGGTTACGATGAACTCGCGGCCGAGAATGACGACGACGGCCCACGAAGGCGCGAGCTGCTTCTCGACCAAAACGATCAGAGCGGCCGAGACGAGGAGCTTATCGGCGATGGGATCGAGGAATTTTCCGAGCGTTGAGACCTGATTGCGGCTGCGGGCGAGGTGGCCATCGAGGATGTCGGTCAGCACCGCGATCAGGAAAATAACGATCGCGAGTGCGTAGCCGCTGATGCCGAGCACGCGCTCGGCCATCGGCGTCAAAAGGGCCACGACCAGCAGCGGCACAAAAAGAATTCGCCCGAGCGTAAGATAATTCGGCAGATTCACGGCTAAAGAGAGTGTAAGCCGACCCCGAATTTACTTCAACTCGCCGCCGTGATCCTTTCATTCGATTCGTCGCCAAACCTATTTGCTCAGCATTCAAACCAAAAAAGAGAGTGCAAGTTCGCACTCTCTTTCCGGGCTCGGTTGCTTGTTATCTAATGGACTTAATTTTCCGGGCAGCCTTGCGGGGCGGGGGAAGAAGGTGTGCAGTTTGAGCCGGAACCGCCGCCTCCGCATCCCATCGTGCACGTAACGCAATTCAGTGACGGAGAAGCATTATTACATGCAACGCACAATGTGCCTTGGCATAGCCCGTCGCACGAACCTGTAAACCACTGACAATCGATCAGATTATTCTGGCTGCATGCGAGCGAGCGAGCGATCACTGCTGTTGTGGGAACATCTCGTATCGGGAGAACTACCGAAAACTCCTGGTCGGTGCTTGAGAGCCCCTTCACAAGAATTCGAACTGCCGATGCATTTTCCGGGATTCGGGTAATTATCTCGCGATTTGCGACCGAACCATTAGCGTTTCTGACAAGCGAGTCGGAGCGTGGAGATTTGATCGTTGCCCGGCTTCCAACTTCGACCAGGCTGCTGTTTCCCTTGTCGTCGGTCTTCGACGCGAGCGGTTGTGCGACGAATTCCAAAGGCGGCAGGGAAACAAGCGATTCACCGACAAAAATCGAAAGGTCTAACGAAACCCCTATCGTTTGATACCTGGAAACGCCAAAACCAACGATCAACTGGTTGGCATCAATACCGTTGCCGGTGACTTTTTGTCGTTTTTCGATGAAATTGATCGCTGCCCGTTCTGAAGACTTGGGGTCCTGTGCAAGTGAGTCAACTGCTGATAAACAAAAAACAAGCGAAAGCGTGGCGAGAACAAGTGGTCTGATCTTCATTTTTCCTCCAAAGTGTAGAAGATTGAGTAACGGGAACAAGAGCGAGCCCAAAACAAGTTTAAACGCTACAAAAAACTTTTGTCAATACTTTTTTATTCTCGCACAATATGAGAACTTCTAGTTTTGTTCGCGATTTTTAGGCAATTTTATGATTTAGGGGTTAGTTCGCCGTTTCCAACTGTCGTTTGTCTCGAGACAATTAACAATCTCCGTGTGCCATTTCGCAGGTGGCACAAGACATTTACGAATTGTCTCGCGCCAATTCGTAAATGGCGCGGGACAATTTGCGGTTGTCCAAGGACATTTATTTACCGGCAGAGGCAGTTTTTCGGTTGTCTTGAGACACTTGCTCATTGGCGCATCCGATGTTTACAAATCATCTTGATTTATTGGGGGTTTATCGCTAAGAATAAAGCTCGCTTTGATGTCAAAATCGGCTGAGTTTCGGTTTTTGACGTTTCTACACAATTCATTTCACGAAAGGAGTTTTTCGAATGAAATCTAGAGATTTAGATCGACTACCAGACCGCGATCTTGTGGCGGAGCTGAATGTTATGAGCAATGCGATCGACGGCGACGAGGCGACCTATGGGCTTGTGGCCGGAGATACGCTGTCTTTGACGAGCAAATTGAGCACTTTCGTCGATGCTTTGGACGACCTAGACCTGAAAACCGCGGCGGCGACCTCGGCTTATGGGACGCGTGACACGACGCGGGCGGCTTTGGTCGAAGACGTGCGGATGCTGATGAAAAAAATCAGGCTCGGCGTCGGGAACGATCCGGAAAAGCTCGGCGCGGTCGGGCTCGATGTCTACGATCAAACGCCGACGGCGGCTCCGATGCCCGAAACGGCTCCGCTGGCGGTTGTCGATTACGAGATCTTGAAGCACATCATCCGCTTTCGCGACGCGGCAAACCCCGATAAACGCGGCAAGCCTAAGGGAATGCTCGGGGCCGAGATCTGGAGAAAGGTCGGCGGCGACCCGCCCGCTAAAGACGACGATTATCAGATGGTCACGCTCGACACGGCCAGCCCGCACGTCATCTTTTACGACATGGAAGACGCCGGAAAAAAGGTCTGGTATCGGCTGAGATGGGTTGCGACCTCCGGCGAGAAAGGCGGCTGGAGCGAGGTGGTCGAAGCGACCGTGAACGGGTGATGGACGTGATCAAATAGCTCCGTTAGGAGCGGGATATTTATAGCACCGAAAAGGTGAACGGAAAAGCTCCGTCAGGAGCGGCACAATCCTTGCGAAATGCTTTGTGCCGCCCCTGACGGGGCTCTTTTTTCGGGGCTAAGAGCGTTCTATAAACATTTCGCTCCTGGCGGAGCTGTTCAGAGAAGGCGATCTAAAGGCTCGCACTCTGAGCGTTACTCGTCGTCCTCGTGGGCGCGGACGCGTCCGGCGGCGACGGCTTCGTCGATGACCTTTTGGGCGAGGTTGTGCGGCAGCGGATCGTAATGCGAGAACTGCATGTGGTACGAGCCGCGGGCCTGCGTTACCGAGTTGAGCTTCGATTGGTAATCGAGCATCTCGGAGAGCGGCACTTTCGCCTTGATCACCTGCTGTTTGCCGCGCATTTCCATGCCGCCGACCCGGCCGCGGCGGCTATTGAGGTCGCCCATGATGTCGCCGGAAAACTCGAGCGGGGTAAACACCTCGACGTCCATAATCGGCTCGAGCAGCGTCGGCTTGGCCTTTTCCATCGCCGCCCGAAAGGCCTTGCGGCCGGCTGCACGGAACGAATGCTCGTCGGAATCGACCGTGTGGTAGCTGCCGTCGATGAGCGTTACCTTGAAATCGACGAGCGGATAACCGGCGACCGCACCGCCGGCTGCGGCCTCGATGATGCCTTTCTCGATGGCCGGGCGAAAGTTCTGCGGAACGGCACCGCCGAATATCTTATCTACCCACTCGAAACCGCCGCCGCGTTCGAGCGGTTCGAAGATGACCTTGCAATCGCCGAACTGGCCGCGTCCGCCGGATTGCTTCTTGTGGCGGCCCTGAACCTCGGCCGAGGCGGTGATCGTTTCCTTGTAAGGCACCTTTGGCGGATGAAGAGCGACCTCGACGTGATAGCGGTTCTTGAGCTTATCGACGACGGTTTCGATGTGGAGCTGGCCCGAGCCGGAAAGGATGAACTCCTTCGTCTGGGCGTCGCGCTCGAAGTGGAGCGACGGGTCCTCTTCAAGGATCTTGTGCAGAGCGACGGAGATCTTTTCTTCGTCCGCACGCGATTTGGGCTCTATGGCAAAGGCGATGGCGGCCTCGGGATACTCGACCTTTGGATAGACGATCGGATTTGCTTTATCGCAGAGCGTGTCGCCGGTCTGTGTGTCTTTCAGTTTGACGACGGCGATGATGTCGCCGGTCTGGGCCGAATTGACCTTTTCAAGCGTCTTGCCGTTGATGACGTGAAGGGCACCGAGGCGTTCTTGTGAGTCGCGGGTCGAATTGAAGACCGTCGCGTCGGATTCGACCTTGCCGGAGACGACCTTCATCACGTTGATGCGGCCGGCAAAGGGATCGGCGATCGTGCGGAAAACATAGGCCGAAAAGGGTTCGTCGTTGCTGTATTTACGCGAGACGCGGTCGCCGGAAAGGTCGGCGTCCTTAAAGCCGTATTCGGCTTCGTGCGTGGCCGGGTTCGGGCCAAATTCGACGATGTGGTCAAGCAAAATCTGAAGCCCGACGAGGTTGCCGGCCGAGACCGCATAGACCGGACAGAGCCGGCTTTTCGCGATGGCCTTGGCGAGGTTCGGGTAGATGTCTTCTTCGGGCAAGGTGCCGTCGGCGAAGTACTTTTCCATCAGGGCGTCGTCGGATTCGGCGACGATCTCGATCAGGCGTTCACGGGTGCGTTCGAAGACGTCCTTGCCGCTTTCCGGCATCGGGATCTCTTTTGCCTTGCCATTGGCGTCAAATTCGTAAGCCTTTTGGTGGACGACATCGACGACGCCCTTGAAATTGGCCTCGCTGCCGATCGGGAGCGTAAAGGGCACGATCGAGCGGGCAAAGCTCGAGGTGGCCGTTTCGAGGGCATGGCCGAAGTCGGAATTTTCCTTATCGAGCTTGTTGATGACCATGAACCGCGGCAGCAGGAACTCATTCGCGTAGCTCCAGGTCTTTTCGGTCTGGACCTCGATGCCGTTAACGCCATCGACCACGACAAGGGCACAATCCGCGACGCGAAGTGCCGGACGGGCGTGCGAGACAAATGCCGCGTAGCCGGGCGTATCGATGATGTTGAGCTTCGAATCGGCGTATTCGACGTGGGCAAAGTTGTTGTTAAGCGAGACCTTGCGGGCGATGGAATCGTCGTCGTAGTCGGTAACGGTGGTTCCTTCGTCAACCTTTCCCCAGCGTGGCGTTGAACCGGCCACATACATCAGCGACGCGGTCAGCTGGGTTTTCCCCGCGTCGCCGTGTCCAATGACGGCCAAATTTCGTAGGTTTTCAGTTGTAAATGCTTTCATCTCGGCAAGATCTCCTTTACGTGTAGATTTCGGATGCCAAAATCCGCGGTCCGGGCCGAAGTGACAGAAGGGCTCGCGAGTCCGGTAAACCGGCCCTGAGACGCATGGGTTGTTGGTAAATATTAAATCTATCTTACGTTTGGCCAATCGGCAAGAGCGGAAAGGTAAAGGCAGTTAAGGCTTTGAAGACGCGGTAAAATGGTATATCGTCACGGTGTCCGGCTTTCCGGAAGGCAAAATCGGGCTGTGGCGAACGTCTGAAGTGGCGGAGCGCATCGTAAGAGGACGAGTATTTTGGCGTTCCCTTTTGGTTTAGAGGCAATGATGAGTAGAAAAAGGATCTCGATCTTTAAGCGGCGATGGCTGGTGATGGCCATATCGCTCGGTGTTTGTGCGTCGATCGTAGCCGCGCAGGAACTTGTTCCGGTAAAGGACCTGACCGGCGGGACAAGCCTGTTCGTCTTCAGGGGCGGATCAAAGTCCGTTTCGAAGCGGTTCGTCTCGCAGGGAACTGCCCGGCGAAGCAAGACGCAGCGAGCAGACACGGCCCGAAGGGTTAGCCGGCAATTCACAACGCTTGCCAGCACCGCACCTCGACGGCAGCGCACGACCGCGATAGCCGAGGACAAACTGCCGCCGATAAAGACGAAGACGCCCCAGGAAGCCTCCATCCTATTCGCCGGTGTCGGTGAATATTACATTAACGAAAAGAACTACGAGCGCTCGATCGATTTCTTCCGCGAAGCGCGTACGCTTGACGCTACGAACACGATCGCCCGCGATGGCTTGAGCGAAGCTTTGGCACTTCGCGGAAACGAAATGCTGACCCGCGATGCACTGGCCGTGGCGAAGAAAGATTTTGAAGAAGCGATCAGCCTGAACCCAAAGAACGGCCCGGCGTATTACGGCCTTGCCGAAGTGCTCTCGGCACAGAACGACGATGACTCGGCAACTGATAACTACGAAAAGGCCCTCTCTGCCGATAGCGAGTTGACCGAGATCTATGTGCCGCTCGGCATCCTTTATTACCAGCGGAACAACATCGCCAAGGCCGATGAACTTCTGACAAAGGCGGTCGCCATCGAGCCTAACGACGCTCAGGCACAGTATTTCCTCGGGCTCGTTCGATTGCGGCAGGAGAACGGCGAAGCGGCACTCGCGGCTTTCCGCAAGGCAACGGCGAACGACCCAAACCTCGCAGAAGCTTTTTATTACACGGGCGAAACTCTGACGCGGCTTGGAAAGACCCGCGAATCGATCCCGGAATTCCAAAAGGCGATCGCACTTAAGCAAAATTACTTCGAGGCCCATTACGGGCTTGGCACGGCGCATTTTGAGCTCGACGAATTTCGCGAGGCGGTCGTGGAGTTTGAGAAGGCGAAGGAACTGAAGAATGACAATGCCGAAGTGGTCGCGAACTTGGGCGATGCGTATCGCCTGCTAAACGATTTCAACCGGGCGGAGACGAACTATAACCTCGCGGCGTTGTTCTTTCAAGGACATCCGGATTTTGAGACGAACCAGGAGAAGCGAGAGTTGACGGCAGACATTCTTGGCCGGGCGGCGTTCTCGGTCGCAAGGCAGTGCGAGATAAACACCGCACGCGGAGTTCCGTGCAAATGGAGTGCGGCAGTCCGGTACCTGGAAAAATCGCAGTCTCTGACCGCGAGCGACGTCAACAAGTCCAACCTTGGCTGGGCGTATTTTAACGCGGCTAGGACAGATTTTGCCGAAAAGCGGGACGCCGAAGGCCGGGTCAAGATGCAGAAGGCCGTAGAGATCCTTAAGGCGGCATCGGCAGCCAACTCGCCGTTCCAGCAAGGCGCGCTTTTGAACCTCGGCAAGGTCTATACCGAGACCGGCGACCGCAAGGGCGCGATCGATGCCCTGAAGCGGGTCGTCGATAAAGAGCCGAAATGGGCCTTTGCACAGAACGAGCTTGGTATCGCCTACATGAACGACAGCAATTTCAAGGAGGCGATCAAGCACTTCAAGCTGGCAATCAGGCAGGACGACAAGCTTGCCGAAGCGCATTTGAATCTCGGATTTGCCGAATTCAAGAACGGCAACACGAACGAGGCGAAGAAGGCCCACAGCAAGCTGAGGTCGCTCGGGCGTGATGACCTTGCGACACGGTTAACGAACATGACCGGCGGCGTAGTGAAAAGCTAGAGCTGAATCAAGTAGCTTACCGAGGATGTCCGGAAAGTCGAGGTTCTGTGTCTTCGTCTGTGAATTCTGTGGTGTCGGCCTGACGGCTTTCGGACAGTACCACTGAATGCACAGACGGGGAACCGAAAGGCACAGACCACGCCCGCTTTTCGGACATTCTCTCTTTTTATGTCCGCACTCTATCGAATAGAAGAGAATGTGCCGCTCGCGGGGTTTACGACGCTGGGTGTCGGCGGGCCTGCGCGTTACTTCTTATCGGCCCTCGGCGAGGACGATATTTCGGCGGCTCTTCATTTTGCTGAGGATAAAGGCCTCGATACTTTCGTCCTTGGCGGCGGAAGCAATCTGGTGGTCAGCGATGCCGGGTTCGACGGGCTTGTGCTGAAGATCGATCTTCGCGGGGTTCGTTTCGGGGAGCCGGATGAGTCCGGAGATGTGGTCGCAGAGGCCGCGGCGGGCGAGGACTGGGACGAATTTGTCGCGGAGTGTGTCAGCCGGGAACTCGCCGGAATTGAGTGCATGAGCGGCATCCCGGGCTCGGTCGGCGGGACGCCGGTACAGAATGTTGGGGCCTATGGGCAAGAGGTCTCGGAGACGATCGTCACGGTGCGGTGCTTTGACCGAAAGACGGCAAGGTTCATAGAGCTGGACAACGCCGAGTGCGGCTTTAGCTATCGAAAGAGCATCTTCAACACGAGCGAGAAGGGGCGGTATGTTGTCACGAAGGTGACGTTCAGGCTCGCCGCCGGCGGCAAGCCGAAGGTCATTTATCGCGACCTTAAAGAACATTTCGGCGAGCGTTCGCCGAGCCTCGCTGAGGCAAGGCATGCGGTGTTCGCGATCCGGCGGCGGAAGTCGATGGTGATCGACGCGGCGGACCCGAATTCGCGGAGTGCGGGTTCATTTTTCAAGAATCCGATCGTTACTGCGGAAGTTTACCGAGCTATCGCCGAAGCCGAGGCGGTTGAGGTTCCGAGCTTTCCGGCGGGCGAAGGGCTCGTTAAGATACCGGCGGCATGGCTGATCGAAAGATCAGGTTTCGCGAAGGGCTATCGGCTCGGCGAGGCGGGCATCTCGGCAAATCACTCGTTGGCGATCGTGAATCTCGGACGAGCTAAAGCGGCCGATATTTTCGCGTTAATGAATGAGGTACGTGCGGCGGTGAAAGGACGTTTTGGAATAAAGCTGGTTCCGGAGCCGGTTTTTCTGGGCGATAACTCCGCGCTGCCGCAAACCGCGTCCGAGCGCGTCGTCTAATTTGTTGAGGCTTCTTTTCGCGGCTACGCAAAGGGGCCGGGAGTTGTGGCTATGTTCCGTCAGAAAAATATTTATCGTTCGGCTTTTGTTTTTGTGATCGCGGTTTCGCTGCTGCTGCCGGGGAGCTTGCCGGTGCGGGCGAATGACCTTGTGCCCTCGGCCGACCTGACGGGCGGTGCGAGCGTTTTCGTTTTCCGCGGTTCGGCAAAGCGGCCGCAGGAGCGGGCTGCCTTTTCGGGCGGAGCACGCTCGGCGGCGGGCAAGGCGGGCTACCGGGCGAGGTTGAATTCACAGGCGGCGGCAAAGCAAAAGTCGCGTGCCGAGCGGGCAAAGGCACGAGCGGCGGAGCTTGCAAGGGCAAGGGCACGCGAGCGAAACCGGCTTAGGCGGCAATCGAATGTGCTGACGGCCCGGGGCGAGAAACAACTCGAGGAAGGCAGCATCGATCCGGCGATATCGAGCTTCCGCGAGGCACTGAAACTTAACGCAAACAACGATGAGGCTAAGGCGGGCCTTAGCGAAGGCCTTACAGCGAAAGCGACGGAGCAGCTTGCGGCGGGCGATGAACTCGCGGCGTTGCCGCTGCTTGAAGAGGCCGCTTTGCTTGACCCGCAGAATCAGGTTGCGTTCCTGAAACTTGGCGAACTACACGACGCCCGTAACAACAACAACGAGGCGATAGCGAATTACGCGAAGGCCCTTGAGATCGACCCGGAATTGACGGCCGTTTATCTTCCGCTCGGGCTGCTTTATGCCGAGACCGGCGACGACGTCCGCGCAGACGAGATGATCGCAAAGGCCGAGATCGCCGGTACGGCGACGACCGAGGCAAAGTTCGCTCGTGCGGCGATCCTGAAGCGAAAGGGAAATGAGGACGAGGCTCTTGCACTCTACCGGTCGGTCACCGTCGCGGAGCCGAATAATGGCACGGCCTTTTACGCTATTGCACGGCTTCACGACGAGGCCGGCCGCGGTGACCAGGCACTTTTTGCTTACCAGGATGCACTGAAGGCCGAACCGACACTTGCGGCGGCGTGGTTCGACCTCGGCGTGCTTCGCTACAATCGGGGCGAATATGACGAGGCCTCGAACGCATATCTGAAAGTGCTTGAGCTCGACCCGGCAAATGCCAAGGCCCACGCTCATCTGGCCAGCACCTATCGGCAGATGGAACGGTTTGCGGATGCGAATGCCCAATATCGGGCGGCAAATGAGAAAGGCATTAATAAGGACGCCGACCTTTACAGCGAATGGGGTTTTTGTTTGGGCAAGACCAACGAATGGGACAAGGCATCGGTTCGGTTGAAGTCAGCCGAGGAGTTGAGCCCGACGGCGGTCGATCACAACAATGTCGGCTGGGCGTATTACAACGCGGCACGTTACGACAAGCAGAACAACAAAGAGGACGAGGCGAGGCAGAAGCTCGAGCTGGCGAGGCAGTCGCTTCAGCGGGCGGTCGAGATGGACGCGAATCTTCATCCCGCATATATGAACCTCGGGGCGACGAACAACGAACTCGGTGAATTTCAGGCCGCGGTCGATGCGTTGCACCGAGCCTTAAGCCTGCAGGGCGATTGGGTCATCGCGATGAACCAGCTCGGGCGTGCATATCGCGGAGCGGGCGACCTGCAAAACGCGATCGCTCAGTTCTCGCGTGTCTCTACGCTCGACGCCAACAACGTTTTCGGGCTTTATAACCTCGGCGAGGTCTATCACCTTACGGGCAATAAGCGGGAAGCGAGGCGGATCCGCGACCGGCTCAAGCGGGTCGATCCGGTCTTTGCCGGAAGGCTCGATGACGTCTTGAGCGGCAAGGTCGTGCTCGATGAGGCAAAGCGGAACATAAGGAACAAGGTTCCGCGGCTGCCGGGAATTCCGTTCTAGCGGGCTTTAGGGCCGGGAGGTTAGTGCGGCGGCGAAATTTCTGTATAATCGTGAGTTTAGAAAAATGCCGCGACGTACAGATATTCATAAGATACTGATCATCGGTTCAGGTCCCATCGTTATTGGACAGGCTTGCGAGTTCGATTATTCCGGAACGCAAGCCTGTCGGGCTTTAAAGCAGGAAGGGTTTGAGGTCGTTCTTGTCAATTCCAATCCGGCGACGATAATGACCGACCCGGAGATCGCCGACCGGACCTACGTAGAACCGCTGACGGTCGAAGCGGCGACCGCGATAATCGAGAAGGAGCGACCCGATGCATTGTTGCCGACGGTCGGCGGGCAGACGGGGCTGAACCTTTCGGTCGCGCTTTATGAACAGGGTGTTCTCGAAAAGTACGGCGTAAAGCTGATCGGGGCGAACATCGACGCGATCAAGGTCGGCGAGGACCGCGAGCTTTTCAAGCAGGCGATGGACGAGGTCGGTATTCCCTCGGCCAAAGGCGGCTTTGCCCACACTTGGGAAGAGGCTCAGAAGATCGTTGAGGAAACGGGCTATCCGGCGATCGTTCGGCCGGCGTTTACGCTCGGCGGAACCGGCGGCGGAACGGCGTATAACCCCGAGGAATTTGAAGAGATCGCAAAAGGCGGGCTTGCCGCTTCGCCGGTCTCGCAGATCCTGGTCGAGGAATCGATCCTCGGCTGGAAGGAATACGAACTCGAGGTGATGCGCGACCTCAACGACAACGTCGTCATTATCTGCTCGATCGAGAACTTTGACCCGATGGGCGTGCACACGGGCGATTCGATAACGGTCGCACCGGCCCAGACGCTGACGGACGTCGAGTATCAGAACCTCCGCGATATGTCGATCAAGTGCATTCGCAAGGTCGGCGTTGAGACGGGCGGTTCGAATATCCAGTTTGCCGTAAATCCGGAGAACGGCGAGGTTCGGATCATCGAGATGAACCCGCGGGTCTCGCGGTCCTCGGCACTTGCCTCGAAGGCGACCGGCTTTCCGATCGCAAAGATCGCCGCGAAACTCGCGGTCGGCTACACACTCGACGAGATCCCCAACGACATCACGAAGAAGACGCCGGCGTCGTTCGAACCGACCATCGATTACGTCGTGACGAAGATACCGAAGTGGGCGTTCGAAAAGTTCCCGGGTGCTGAAGACGTTTTGGGGACGCAGATGAAATCGGTCGGCGAGGTGATGGCGATCGGGCGGACGTTCAAGGAGAGTTTGTTCAAAGGTTTGCGTTCGCTTGAGGCGGTGAAGCCATTGCGGCTCGCGGACGTGCCGGACGAAGAACTGCAGCGGAAGCTTGCGAGGCCGAATTCCCAGCGGTTCTCGTACATCACATACGCTTTGCAGAACGGCTACTCGATCGAAGAGGTTCATCGTCTGACCAAGATCGACCCGTGGTTTCTTGATCAGGTAAAGCAGGTGATGGAGTTTCAGGAGACGGAGCTGTCAATGGACAGCGGACAGCGGACAACGGACAACTCTAAAAAACTCGCTGATCTGGCCGACTTGCCCAACGGCGTTCTGCGTACTGCAAAAGAATTTGGGTTGTCCGACCGGCGTTTGGCCTTTCTGACCGAAACGACCGAGTTGGAGGTCCGCGAACATCGAAAGGCGGCAGGGATCGCACCCGTCTATAAGCGGGTTGATACATGCGGAGCGGAGTTCGAATCCTTCACGCCGTATCTTTACTCGACCTACGAAGAGGAATGCGAGGCCGAGCCGACCAGCCGGCGGAAGATAATGATCCTTGGCTCCGGGCCGAACCGGATCGGGCAGGGGATCGAATTCGACTACTGCTGCTGTCATGCCTCGTTCGCACTTCGCGATGCGGATTTCGAGACGATAATGGTCAACTGCAACCCGGAGACCGTCTCGACCGACTACGACACTTCGGACCGGCTCTACTTTGAGCCGCTGACCTTTGAGGATGTGATGAACATCGTCGATGTCGAGCGACCCGAGGGCGTTATCGTTCAGTTCGGCGGGCAGACGCCGCTCAATCTTGCCGACAAGCTTCACGCCGCGGGTGTTCCGATCATCGGGACCTCGCCGGATTCGATCGACCTGGCAGAAGACCGGAAGAGGTTCTCGGCACTGCTCAAAGAACTGAACATTCCGCAGCCGCCGAACGGCACGGCGACCTCGCCCGAAGAAGCCAAGGCGATCGCGGCCGAGATCGGCTATCCGGTCGTCGTTCGGCCGAGCTTTGTGCTTGGCGGGCGGGCGATGGCGATCGTTTACGACGAATCGTCGCTCGATGAATATATGCGGACGGCGGTCGATGCCTCGCCGGAGAAGCCGATATTGATCGACAAATTTCTGGAGCGGGCGGGCGAGATCGACGTGGACGCTTTGGCCGACGAAACGGCGGTCGTCATCGCTGGAATTCAGGAGCACATCGAAGAAGCGGGCATTCACTCGGGCGATTCGTCAAGCGTTCTGCCGCCGCAGAAGATCGCGGTCGAGCATCTGGAGACGATACAGCATTACACGCGATTGCTTGCAAGGGGCCTGAATGTAAAGGGATTGATGAATATCCAATACGCGGTTCAAAGCGATCGCGTCTATGTTCTGGAGGTCAATCCGCGGGCTTCGCGGACGGTCCCGTTCGTGGCGAAGGCCACGGGCGTGCCGATCGCCAAGATCGCATCGCTGGTGATGGCGGGAGACAAAACGCTTGCCGAGTTCGAACTGCCGGATGTGCTCGCGGTGCCGCAGGTGTTTGTGAAATCGCCGGTGTTTCCGTTCAAGAAATTTGCGGGTGTCGATCCGATCCTCGGGCCGGAAATGCACTCGACCGGCGAGGTGATGGGCGTCGGGGCGACGTTTGGCGAGGCATACGGCAAGGCGATGGAAGGTGCGGGAGTCAGTTTGCCGCTCGGAGCGGGGACACTCTTGTCCCCAACGGGCGATGCTTCATCGACCGTCAATCGCGCTGGCATTGGTTTCGCCGGAGGAACCGGCGATGCGGACAAGAGTGTCCGCGCTCCAAAAGCGTTCATATCGGTGACGAACGCCGATAAAGGGCAGGCGGTTCTGCTTGCACGCCGGTTGAACAAGCTCGGGTTCAAGCTGGTGGCGACACATGGAACCGCGATCCGGCTTCGCGAGGTTGGTTTGGAATGCGAGGACGTTTTTAAGGTGAACGAAGGCCGCCCGAACATCGCCGACCTGATCCGCCAGGGCGAGATCTCGCTGATCATCAACACGCCGCTCGGCAAGACCTCTCGCTACGACGAACAGGCCATCCGCAAGGCCGCACTCCAGTTCAACGTCCCGTGCGTTACGACCATCACCGGAGCCGAGGCACTGGTCGAGGCCATCGCGACGAAAACGTCACAAACACAGGTTACTGTCCGCAGTCTTCAAGAGATCCACAGGTCCAGGACGGAACTGAAGGCTGCATAGCTGATTTGTCGAACGAGCACCCAATGACTCGCGTGCGAATGCGAACAACACGTCTTGAAAAGTCAATTTCCGAATTGGCCGCGTTTCTCGAAACGAACGGTAACGGGTTTTGGGCGAAGCAATTACTGGAAATCAAGGACCGCCTAAAGGATCGGTCGAATTTGAGTACGTCGAGAACAGAATTGGATTCTTTTTTCGGCGGAATGGGATCTCTGAACGACGTTGCTTTTGGAGACGAAGAACTTGACTCAGAGTTTGGTAAGTTATGTGATCGAGTTTTCAGGGAGAATCGACTCGTTGGTTCCGATTTCTTTACACGTCTAAGGTGGAGAGCTTACGAACTTGCTCAACCCGCTAATCTACCCCCGAGAATAAGAAACGGCTTCGCCCCGTAACATTAGAGAAGTATCGAGAACCCTTCCTGCTCGAAATGTCGGTCGTGGGTGAGAATCTCTTGGATGCCCATTTCCCGGCAGACATTCATTGAGATGCAATCGGTGAGGCTGTAGCCCTTATCGAGGCGAGTTTCGTAAAGTTCGAGGCCGTTAAGCAGTGTCGTTTCCGTATAGGCAACGACATCGAATTCCACATCTTCCAAAACGTCCCGGACGAACAGACTAACCTGTTTCCTAAGCGTTTCGCCGTATTCGCTAAGAAAATTGAGAACTTCGATCAAAACCATCTCAGTTGTAACAAATCTCGCATCTGATAACCGAGCTTTCGCCTCGATCGACTTCGACCGCCACTGATCGTTCTTGTTGATCAAGGCGACAAAATAGAGCGTATCGACGAAGACCTTCCTCATTTCTTCGGAGAACCATAAAGGTAGTGGTTCAAGTTTGATGAAGCATCGGCGGGGAGTTCGGCGAACTCTTCGTCCGGCACTTTGCTGAGCCGCTCATCCAACTTCTCCCAGATAGTTTTCTTTGGTTGGTGCAAGCTCGAAACAAACTCCAGTACTTTCTCCTGCTGCTCCGGTGACAAGGATCTGACCCTTTCGACAAGTGTTTTCTCGGTCTCGGTTTGCATATTTTACCCGCCCGGAATTTTAACATAACGGCCAAAACAAATGAATAAATTTCTTCGATGCGAAGCGGCAATCGCGGTTTCTTGACCTAGTTCTTCATTTACATTAACTTTACGTGAAGTTATTATCTCTCTATCACTTACAAACAGACAATGAATGAAAACCAAGACCGTGAGATCATTGGCGGGCATCTGCTTGTGATCGGCGGGGCAGAGGATAAATATAACGAGCGGCGGATACTGAAGAAGTTCCTAGAGCTTGCGGGCGGCGAAAAGGCCGAGGTGCTGATCGTTCCGGTCGCTTCGGATTATCCGGAGTTTGCTGCGGATGTTTACACGCAGGCGTTTCGGAACCTGGGTATCGCAAATCCGCGGGTGCTTCGTGCAACCTCGCGGCAAGAGGTCTTTCAGGCCGATCCTGAGGAGCTGCTCGGCGGAGTTACGGGCGTTTTCATGACCGGCGGCGATCAGATGCGTCTGGTCTCGCTGCTTGGCGGAACCAAAGTAGCCGAGAAGCTGCGAAAGATGGTCCGCGAAACGCCGCTTGTGCTTGCCGGGACGAGTGCCGGTGCGGCCGGGATGAGCACATCAATGATCGTCCGCGGCGAAGCGACCTCGCATCCGCATAAGGGAGCCGTACAGCTCTCGCCGGGGCTTGGTTTTCTTAAGAACATCATAATCGACCAGCACTTTACCGAACGCGGCCGCATCAGCCGGCTGATCACTGCGGTCTCGTACAACCCGTACAACCTTGGGGTTGGCATCGACGAGAATACTGCGATCATCCTCGACGGCAAGGGCGTGCTTGAGGTCGTCGGGAAGGGGTCGGTGACTGTTGTTGACGGGTCGACGATCTCTTATAACGAGATAGCCGAGGTCGCCGAGCACGAGTCGTTCAGCGTCTGCGGCGTGCAGATGCACATCCTTCGCGACGGGCTTGTTTACGATTATCTCGAACGCCATCCGCTCCAGCCGAAGCAGGAGTTCCTTCTCCCCGACCTTGGGTAGGGAATTTCAACCGCAGAGACGCTGAGACGCGGAGTATAAGAGGCAGTGCAGGAAATGAGCGTGGATATTGCGTCCGTTCGATCAACAGATCAGATCACGGAAAAGATCATCGGATCGGCGATCGCCGTGCACAAGGCATTGGGCCCGGGATCGCTTGAGAGTGCCTATGAAGAGTGTCTTTGCTTTGAGCTAGCGGAGGCAGGCCTAGAGTTCAAACGTCAGGTTGCACTTCCCGTTGTCTATAAAGGCGTAAAACTCGATTGCGGATATCGAATGGATGTTGTCGTGGAGGAGTCGGTCATTATCGAGATAAAAGCTGTCGAAAGGATCGTCCCCGTACATGAAGCACAGCTACTTTCATATCTCAAACTAGCAGGCATAAAAGTAGGGCTGTTACTCAATTTTCACGTGCCGGTCTTGAAGAGTGGTATCAAACGGATCGTAAATAACTATTGAATACTCTGCGTCTCTGCGTCTCTGCGGTTAATCTGTATGGAAATTCTTGAGATAAGAACACTTCGGGGGCCGAATTATTGGAGCGGCTATTGGAAAAAGCTGATCATAATGCGGCTCGACATCGGCGGGTACGAGGATCTGCCCTCGGACAAGCTAGATGGCTTTTACGGCCGGATGAACGAAGTGATGCCGTCGCTCCTGACGCACGGCTGCAGCTATGGCGAAGAGGGCGGATTTCTGCGTCGGGTGCAGGAAGGGACCTGGGCCGGGCACATCATCGAGCACTTTGCCCTTGAGCTCCAAACGCTCGCCGGAATGGACACCGGCTACGGGCGTACCCGCGAGACGGGCGAACGCGGCATTTACAACGTCGTTTTCAGCTATCACGAAGAAGAGGTCGGCCGCTATGCGGCACGTGCCTCGGTTCGGCTCTTTTTGGGATTGGCCGAGGGCAAGCCGACGGACGAGATCAAGGCCGAGGTTGCCGATGACATTCAGCGGATGCGTGAGATCCGCGAGGAGGTCCGCTTTGGGCCATCGACCGGTTCGCTGGTCGAGGAGGCCGAGAGCCGCGGCATTCCGTACATCAGGCTCAATGACCAGTCGCTCGTTCAACTCGGCTACGGCGTTCACCAAAAGCGAATTCAGGCGACGACCACAGCAAACACGAACATGATCGCCGTCGATATCGCGGGAAACAAGCATGCGACCAAGACGCTGCTCGGCGATATGGGCGTTCCGGTACCAAAGGGTTATCGGATCCGTCACGAAGAAGACCTTGAGGAAACGCTCGAACGCGTCGGCTTTCCGGTCGTCATCAAACCGCTGGACGGCAACCACGGCAAAGGTGCTACGGTCGGTGTGAAGTCGATCGAGGAAGCACGCGTTGCCTGGGAGAAGGCCAAGGAGTATTCGCGTTGGGTGATCGTCGAGAAGCAGCTCGTCGGAGCTGATTTCCGTGCCTTGGTGGTGAATAACCGACTTATCGCCGTAGCAAAACGAGTGCCTGCACACGTCGTTGGCGACGGTAAGCAGACGATCCAAGAGCTGATCGACGAGACGAACTCCGATCCTCGCCGTGGCTACGGACATGAGAACGTCCTGACCGAAATAGACATCGACAGCCAGACGATGCGGTGCATCAAGAATGCCGGTTACGAGCTCGAAAGCGTTCTGCCGAAAGGCGAGGTGCTTTATCTAAAGACCACCGCTAATATCTCGACCGGAGGTACGGCGATCGACGTCACGGACGAAGTGCATCCGGAGAACGTCTTTCTATTCGAACGCATTGCTAGGATCATCGGGCTTGACGTTGCCGGCGTTGACATCATTGCAGAGAACGTCAGCGAACCGCTACACGCAAGCGGCGGAGGCATCATCGAGGTCAATGCCGCTCCGGGCTTCCGCATGCACCTTGCTCCGAGCGAGGGCATTGGCCGGAACGTCGCCGAGCACGTCATCGATATGCTCTTTCCGCCGGGTTCCCAGAGCCGCATCCCGATCTTTTCCATCACCGGAACGAACGGAAAGACGACCACCACACGCCTGATCGCACATATCCTGAAAGGCACCGGGCGAACGGTCGGCTTTACGACGACAGACGGCACCTACATCCAGAATCAGCAGATCGTCCGCGGGGACAACACCGGGCCGGTGTCGGCACAGCTTGTCCTAAAAGACCCGACCGTTGACGTCGCCGTGCTTGAAACGGCACGAGGCGGGATCATCCGCTCGGGGCTTGGCTTTGACCATTGCGACATCGGAGTAGTGCTCAACGTTGCCGCCGACCACCTCGGGATGAAGGACGTAAATACGCTCGAGGACCTTGCCCGGGTGAAGTCGGTGGTGCCGCGTGCGGTCAGCAAGTCGGGCTTTGCCGTGCTCAATGCCGAAGACCCGCTGGTCTATAAAATGAAGGAGCTGGTAGATGGAAAGGTCGTCTGTTTTTCAATGGACGAGAACAACCCGACCATCAAGCGGCGAGCGGAGCGTGGACGCGTTTCGTGCGTTTATGAGAACGGCTACGTGACCATCCTCAAAGGCAAATGGAAGGTACGGGTCGAAAAGGCAACCAACATCCCGCTTACATACGGCGGACGTGCCGAGTTCATGGTGCAGAACGTGCTGGCGGCGACCTTGGCGTGCTTTGTCCACGGCGTTTCGATCGAGGACATCCGCGTTGGGCTGACGACGTTCAATGCCGGTACGGCTCAGACGCCCGGAAGGCTCAACTTCACCGAGGTCGGCCACGTCACCGTCCTGATGGACTACGCACACAACCCTGCGGGCTTCCAGGGCCTGACGAAGTTCATCTCACGGCTCCCGAACAAGTACCAGACGGTCGTGATGAACGTTCCGGGCGACCGCCGTGACGAGGACATCCGCGAGATGGGCGAGATCGCGGGAAATAACTTTGACCGCATCGTCATTCGTGCCGGAAATTACCTTCGCGGACGAGAGGCTGTGGACATCGCGGCACTCATTCAGGAAGGGATTGCCCGGAGCGACGGCGAACCGCAGGTCCGTGTCATTCCAGATAGCCGCGATGCCATCCACCACGCCATTAAGAACGGCCGCAAGGGCGAACTGGTCGTCACGCTGGCCGATGTAGTGCCGGACGACATCGGATATGTTCAGGAGATAAGGGACAAGATGCTCGAAGAGCAAGAGGCTTCGAGCTGAGAGTTGCAGAGTTGCGGAGTAACCGTCCCTGAAAGGGACAAGTTCAATAGCGTAGGGTAAAACCCTACGTCAAGAGTCAATTTCACTATCGTCCCTGAAAGGGACACACCGTTATGGCCCAGACCCACGTTCGGCTTTATATTCATGTCGTATTCTCGACCAAAGGGCGGTTCGCATTTATCACGCCTGAGATCGAGTCCGAACTCTTCGCATACATCGGCGGGATCCTTAACAAGCTCGGGTGTAAACTGCTTGCGGCGAACGGCACGTCGAACCATATCCACCTACTCATTTCCCTCAATAAACATGCCAACCTGCCGGGCCTCATCGGTACCGTCAAACGCGAGTCGTCCAAATGGCTCAAGGGCAAAAGCAATATGCTCGGAAAGTTCGGTTGGCAGGACGGTTACGCGGCGTTTTCCGTCGGACATTCGCAATTGCCGGCTGTAACGAGGTACATCAAAGATCAGAAAATTCACCACGCCGAACGCCTGTTCGAGGATGAGATGCGGACGTTCTATAAGCAGTGTGAGATCGAGTTTGACGAACAATTCGTCTGGGGGTAACCGGTGCGTCCCTTTCAGGGACGGAAATCGTCGGCTATACGGCTAACGTCGGGATTCTCCCGACGCTATTAAATGTATCCCCTTCGGGGATCTGAACTCATTTGTAAATCTCTACCACCATCAAATTGTCGTCGCCTGTTATATGGCCGCGGTACATGCCTTCGGAGTTGAAGGGAAGGGTGACGTTGCCGTGGGTATCGACGGCAATGAGGCCGCCTTCGCCGCCTATTTCGGAGAGGCGTTCGATGGTTTCGCGGGCGGCGTCTTCGAGCGAAAGCCCTTTATACCGCATCCGTGCCGAAACGTCGTAAGCAGAAACGCCGAGCATAAAATACTCGCCATGGCCGGTGCATGAAACGGCACAGAGGTCGTCGGCATAGGTCCCCGCACCGATCAGCGGAGTGTCTCCGATACGGCCGAACTTCTTGTTCGTCATTCCTCCGGTCGAGGTCGCAGCGGCAAGCGAGCCATTCTTATCGCATGCAACGGCTCCGACGGTGCCTTTCGAATGCGGAATTCGGAATGCGGAATTCGGAATGTCTGTCGAACCGGAAGCCGCCGTTGCCTCACCTGCTCCGCGTCTCGGCGTCTCTGCGGTGAAATGATCAAGCTGGACGCGGCCTTTGGCGATGGCGTCCTGCAGTTGGAGCCAGCGATGCTCGGTGAAGAAATACTCGTCGGGTGCCATCTCGGCATGCACCTCGGCGGCAAATTGGTTCGCTCCCTCGCCGGCAAGCAGGACGTGGCCGGTCCGCTCCATCACCTCGCGGGCGAGCCTGATCGGGTTCCTGACGTTGCGGACAAAGGCGACCGCCCCTGCCTTCAGAGTGCGGCCGTCCATTAGTGCGGCGTCCATTTCATTCTTGCCTTCGGAGGTAAAAACGGAGCCGCGTCCGGCATTGAAGAGCGGAAAATCCTCAAGCGAGATGACCGCCGCCTCGACCGCTTCGAGCGACGGCCCGCCTTTCTCAAGCACCGCCCAGCCAGCCTTCAACGCCGCTTCGAGTTCGCTGCGATATTCCCGCTCAAGCTCCTCGGTCATCTGCGACCGCAGGATCGTCCCCGCTCCGCCGTGTATTGCCAACGCGATCTTTCCCATCATTAAAGAATCTACCACGGCCAACCGCCTCTTTCTAAAACCACCGAGGTAGTGCCGCTCCTGCGGAGCTTGGGATCGCTTTGGGAATCGTAGCTATAAACATCATGCTCCTAACGGAGCTAAAGCCCGAGGCTGAGTCTCTAGCCGAGTATCGATCAATTAAGCGTTTCCTGCATCTTCTCTTTTAGGTTTTGGGAGATGCGGAACCCGACGCTCTCCAGCCGTTCGACGACCGAACCCGGATCAGCAATGAGCTGCATTTCAAACGCTTGCATAATAATCCCGAAGGTGCCGGTGATCTTTATCCCCAGATCTTTGGCTATCCTACGTCCCTTCTTTTCGTCGATTATCAGCAAACAATCCGACATCTCTAATGCCAAGGCGATCGAGGTCGCTTCGCCCAGCTCGAGGTCGGCGGTTAGTCTTTCGATCAAGGTTCGATCGGGACTTTCTCTCAGTAATGCCCAATCTGGCAAGGCCACACCAACCTCGGCAGCTACTTCGGGCGTTACGTAAATTTCTTTATAGAGCTTTGGAAGGATGTCAGCTTCGTCGATGTTTTCAAGCGTGATAAGACAGCTTGCGTCCGCGATCACTATCATTGGTTCAATCGCTCGAGGTCTTCTTCCAGTTCATCGGCGTCATACTGAAAAACAGAAACACCGTATTGACCAACGGACTCAAGAAACTCCCGCCGCGTCTTACCGGCCATCTTGGCGGCTTGCCCGGATGAAAGCTCGCCCATGTCAAAAAGCTTCGCGGCGAGTATCATCTTCAGTTCCGCTTCGCTTACTTTGACGCCTTCGGGAAGTTCAAGTTCGACCGTAGCATTCATATGCTAATTCTGTTGCCGATCCGCACAGATGTCAACATTTATCTGCGAGACCGGCCGGGCTATTCGCAACTATCGCCGTCGAATGGACCAAAGTGTCCGATCCGCTCTAGACCAACAGTAAAGTGGGCTAGAAGCTGTTTAGATGCTTCGGCTTCTAACACTCCCTAACCCATTTATTGTTAGGTAGAGCCGGCTAGAGCTTTCGGCGGCGGAGGCGGAGGGCGTTAGCGATGACGGAGACGGAGCTGAACGTCATTGCGGCACTTGCGATCATCGGCGAGAGCAGAACACCGAAGACCGGGAAGAGCACACCGGCGGCGATGGGCACACCGAGGATGTTGTAGGCAAAGGCGAAGAAGAGATTTTGGCGGATGTTCTTCATCGTCTCGCGGCTCAGGTTCCTTGCCTTGAGTATGCCGCCGAGGTCGGGCCGGAGCAGCGTGATATCTGCAGATTCGATGGCAACGTCGGTGCCTGAGGCGAACGCAATGCCGACATCGGCCTGTGCCAGAGCCGGAGCGTCGTTAACGCCATCGCCGGCCATCGCGACACGCTTGCCTTGTTGCTGGAGCTCTTTGACCTTTGCGGCCTTGTCCTCGGGCATCACCTCGGCGAAGACGTGGTCGATGCCGAGTTCCTTCGCCACGGCATCGGCCGTCGCCCGGTTGTCGCCGGTCATCATAACGACCTCGATGCCTTGCCGGTGGAGTTCGTCGATAGCGGCTTTCGCGGAGGGCTTCACCGCATCGGCGACGATAAGCGTGCCGGCGTGTTTGCCGTCGATCATCACCGCCAATTGCGAGCCGATCACGTCCTCCTGAGCAGGCACACTTTCGTCACGGCCGACGAAGACCCTTTTGCCGTCGATCGTGCCCGAGACGCCTTTGCCGGTCTCGGACTCGAAATCCTGTACGTCGAGCAGCGAGATGCCACGCTCTTTCGCGGCCTCTGTGACGGCATTGGCAAGCGGATGCTCGGAATTGCGTTCGACGGAGGCGGCGAGTCGCAAAACATCCGCCTGAGCAGAGCTCAGCACGGCTGCTTCAGCCGGGGGGCGGTTCACTGCCTCGCTATCATTCTCATTCGTAACGCCTATTCGTATAATGTCGGCCTCAGAGAGAACCACCCCGTCAGCCGAAGCGGCTGCCACCCCTCCTTCGTAAGGAGGGGAGTTATGAACTGCGACGATCGAGCGGACGACGGGTTTGCCTTCGGTCAAGGTTCCGGTCTTATCGACGACGATGGCGTTGACGGATTCGAGTGTTTCGAGGGCTTCGGCTTTTTTGATAAGGACGCCGTTCTTTGCACCGACGCCCGTTCCGACCATTATCGACATCGGGGTTGCGAGGCCGAGTGCACACGGACAGGCGATAATGAGCACCGAAACTGCCGCGACGATGGCATAGGTCAGGCTGCCGAATACGAGCCAGACGCCGAAGGCGACGATCGCAACGAGTATCACGGCCGGGACGAAGTACGCCGAGACGACATCGGCAAGACGCTGGATCGGAGCACGCGAACGCTGTGCTTCGCCGACCATTTTTACGATCTGTGCGAGAAGCGTTTCCTTGCCGACGCGTTCGGCACGCATTGTGAATGAGCGGCTGCCGTTGATCGTTCCGCCGATCACCTTATCGCCCGCGTGCTTTTCGACCGGCATCGATTCGCCCGTTACCATCGATTCGTCAATGGATGTGTCGCCTTCGATGATCTCGCCATCGGTCGGCACCTTTTCGTTGGCCTTTACGCGGAGCTTCTGGCCGGCCTCAACGTGTCGAAGATCGACCGTCTCCTCGGAGCCATCGGGAAAGATGACCGTAGCGGTTTCCGGTGCAAGCCGGAGCAGTTCTTTGATCGCCGACGAGGTCTGAGCACGTGCCTTGAGTTCTAACACCTGGCCTAGCAGAACGAGTGTTGTTATGACCGCTGCGGCTTCAAAATAGACGGGGATCAAGCCGGTATGGCCGTCGCGAAGCGATGCGGGGAAGAGCTGCGGTGCGAAAAGGGCGACGAGGCTGTAAAGCATCGCCGAGCCGGTCCCGATGGCGATCAGCGTGAACATATTCGGGCTCGCGTTCTTGACCGAGGCCCAGGCACGCTCAAAGAACGGCCAACCGCCCCAGAAAACGACCGGAACGGCCAAGGCGAACTGTACCCACACCGAAACCGATGGCGAGACGAGCGAATGGAACGCCGGGAACATCTCGCCCATCGCCAGAGCGAAGACCGGAACGGTCAGCACGGACGAAATGGCGAACCGCCGCTTCATATCGATGAATTCGGGGTCGGGCTGGTCGTCAAGGCTGATCTCTTTGGGCTCAAGTGCCATTCCGCAGATCGGACACGAACCCGGGCCGATCTGAACGACCTCAGGGTGCATCGGGCAGGTGTATTCGATTTCAGTGGACGCGGAGACGTCGAGACGCGGGGACGCGGGGACGCCGTCTGATCCGGTTTCCGTGTCACCGTGTCCCTCGCTCTCCGCGTCGCTATTGCTGCCCACAGGCGGTTCTGACAGATACTTTGCCGGATCGGCGGCGAACTTGACCTTGCAGCCGGGATTGCAGAAATAGTAGGTCGTGCCCTCGTGCTCGTAGCTCGCCGCAGCGGTCTCGGGCATCACCAGCATCTTGCAGACGGGGTCGATGTGCGGTTCTGCTCCCGGTTCCGGAGCCTTGCGTCCGAGCTGTACGAGATTCGCCGGTTTCTGTGCTTTGCTTTCCATCGTCTAAGTCCTCTCTTTTTCCGATAACCGCCTTCAACTAACCGATCAGGTTATTATGCCCGATACTTCCTAACAGCATTTAACCCCTTTGCTGTTAGTTAGGCCGCGGGCAGGTTCTCGTTCTCCCTGTTCGATCGGACTTTAAGTCGAGTTTAGCACCGCCGCGAAGGTTTTTTGGAATCTATGGGCTTATCGTGGTGTATAATTAGAGGCGGTTGGTGTGCCACGTTTGTAGCCCCCGCAAACCGACCTGAACCGAACCGAAAAGGCAACTGCCGGACGAAAAATGCGGCGGACGCAAAGCCGAGGGACTTCATCGGAAGAAAGCCCGGCTGCCGAAGTGAGGTAGATCTGAAAACTCTCGTTCCATTATTCATTGTTGTGATGCTGGTGTCCGCGATTGGCGGCTATGGCCAGCGAGCGGGCGAACGTCCGGTGCCGATCCTCGTTGATGAGATCGGGTCGATGCGTTTGCCGAAGCGAAAGGCCGTAAGTGCGGCCGAGAGGCCGTTCATACCGAGGGCGGCGGGCATCGCCAAGACCTACGAGCGAAACGCCTTTGAGCAGATGAACGCGGAACGGGCAGCGAAAGGCCTTGCGAGGCTTGAATGGAGCGACCAGCTCGCCGACCTTGCACGCTGGCACTCATATGACATGGCCGACCGGAAGTATTTCAGCCATAGGAGCAAGGACGGCTCGACGGTTGACGATCGGGCAGACGTGCTTGGTATCGCCGGTTGGCGGGCGATCGGCGAGAACATCGCGTTCTTAAGAGGCTACGATGACCCGGTCGCGATGGCTATTCAAAACTGGCTGCTTTCACCTTCGCATCGTCGGAATATGCTGAGCGGCGTTTGGCGGGAATCAGCCATCGGCGTTGCCGTCTCGGACGACGGAGCGGTCTATTTCACACAAGTTTTCCTCACCCGCAAGTAGCTTTACTTGCAACGGACAGAAGGGCCCGGGCTGCAATTTGCTCCGGGCCTTTTGTTTTTCGCGGGTTCGGGCACTAATCTGAGGCAATGAGCCGGGAGCCGTTCGCATTGCCGTCATTCGCCAAGATAAACCTTCATTTGAAGGTGCTCGGCAGGCGTCCGGACGGCTTTCATGAGCTATGCACGGTCTTTCAGACGGTCTCACTCCACGACCGGATCACATTTGAAGCGGCGGCCGAGCTTTCGATGACGTGTGACGATCCGGCGATCCCGGCCGGCGAGGCGAACCTGATGATGAAGGCGGCCGGGAAGCTTCGAGAGATGGTCGGTTCTTCGGCAGGGGCAAGGCTGCATCTTGAAAAGCGGATCCCATCGCCCGGCGGGCTTGCTGGCGGGTCGTCAAACGCAGCGGTGACGCTGATCGGGCTGATGAGGCTCTGGGATCTAGAAATTCCTCACGAAGGGCTGTTGACGATCGCGGCGGAACTGGGCTCGGATGTGCCTTTCTTTTTGGAGGGCGGAACGGTGCTCGGGACCGGACGGGGCGAGAGGCTTGAACCGCTGCCCGATTTCAAGTGTGACTCGCTCCTGATCGTAACGCCGAATGTCGCCGTTAGTACGGCGGCGGCCTACGCCGGGCTTCGGGCCGAAAGCTTGACAACTCAGGCTTTGGAGACTAAGCTAACGGTTTGTCGTTCGGAGGCGGAGGATGTCCTAGCCGACATCGATGCCGGGGCGAACGACTTTGAAAACACGGTTCTCGCTTCATATCCGGAGATCAACGATGTTCGGGAAATGCTTTCCGGGCTTGGTGCCCGAAAGGTGCTTTTGAGCGGCAGCGGAGCAAGCGTTTTCGCAATTTTTGACAACATACTTACGCGGCAAACAGCATTAGAAGCCCTCAGCCAAAAGGCTGACTGGCGAAGTTTTGCCGCAGCGACCGTTTCGCGAGCAGAGTATCGCGAGGCTCTCTTGAAGGAGCCGGTGGTCGTTTCCGAGTAACAGACAGATTTCGATTGGGGCGTCGCCAAGTGGTAAGGCACCGGTCTTTGGATCCGGCATTCGTAGGTTCGAATCCTTCCGCCCCAGCCATCTCTCGAGACTTCGGAACGGCGGCCAAAACGGCTGCCGTTTTTTGTTTTGCAGGCTGCTTTAGCGGGCAGCCTCCTGATCGTGAAAATGAGCGTATGGGCAACATAAAGATCTTTTCGGGTTCGGCACACAATGCACTAGCCGAGGAGATCTGCCGGCATCTGAATGTTGACCTCGGCCGTTCGACAGCGGCACGGTTCTCCGACGGCGAGTTCAATTTCCAGATCGATGAGAACGTTCGCGGTACGGACGTCTTCATCGTTCAGCCGACGTGTCCGCCGACGGACAAGCACCTGATGGAGCTTCTGGTGATGCAGGATGCTTTCCGTCGTGCCTCGGCCGAACGGATAACGGCTGTGATCCCGTATTTCGGCTACGCCCGGTCAGATAAGAAAGACCGCCCGAGGGTGCCGATCGCGGCAAAGCTGGTCGCAAACCTGATCAGGACCGCCGGAGCGGACCGTGTGCTGACGGTTGACCTGCACGCTTCGCAGATACAGGGTTTCTTTGATATTCCGGTCGATCACCTTTATGCGGCACCGGTCATCGTGGATTATTTCCGCGAAAATCCGATCGACAATCTTGTGGTCGTCGCTCCGGATACCGGCGGTGCCGAACGGGCACGAGCATATGCCAAGCGGCTGGACGCAGGGCTGGCTCTTTGCGATAAGCGTCGCGAGCGGGCGAATGAGGCGGACGTGATGAACGTCGTCGGCGACGTTTCCGGCAAGAACTGCTTGATCGTTGACGACATGTGCGATACGGGCGGAACGATCTGCAAGGTCGCAAAGGCCCTTCACGATGCCGGTGCGAACGAGGTGCTTGCTTGCTTTACGCACGCGGTGCTTTCGGGCAAGGCTGCGGAGAACATAAGCACTTCGTATTTGAAGAAGGTGATCGTAACGAACACGATCCCGCTCGGCGAAGGCGTTGCATCGCTGGTAGAAAGCGGCCGTATCGAGGTATTGAGCATTGGTAAACTGCTCGCCTCGGCGATAAATTCGATCCATGACGAAACGAGCGTTTCGTCGCTGTTCATTTAGTTGCGGCCGGGGCAGGTGACGCTCCGGCAGACCGCTTCGCAAAACGAAGCTGAATAAAAATATGGCAGAGAAAATTGTAGTAAAGGCAGAGAAGCGGGAAGAGTTCGGCAAGAACGTAAACCGGCGGCTCCGTGCGGACGGCAAAGTGCCGGTCGTGATCTATGGCGGAGGTACGGAGTCGGTTTCGGCGACGGCACCGCTCAGCGAACTCGCGGCGATAATCCGCTCGGATTCGGGTATCAACTCGGTCTTCTCGATCGACGTTGCGGGCGACGTCAATGATGTGATCTTTCAGGACCGGCAGGTCGATGTGATCACCGGCCGTCTGATCCACGCCGACCTTCGCCGCTTTGCGAAGGGCGAAAAGATCGAGATGACCGTACAGATCCACGTCATCGGCGAACCGAACGAGCAGTTCGAGGAAGGTGCGGTCGTTACGCAGGTAGCACGCGAGATCAAGGTGCTTTGCGAACCGGCCAAGACGCCGGAATTCGTCGAGGCGGATATCGCCGAACTGCGGGCCGACCGTCCGATCCATGTTTCGGACATCAAGGTGCCGGCGGGTGTCGAGATCGTTGACGATCCGGAGACGGTCGTCGTAACGGTCGCGGTCCAGAAGGAACTTGAACTCGAACCGCAGATCGAGGAAGGTGCTGAGCCTGAGGTCGTTGGCGAAGCTCCGGCCGAGGGCGAATCAGGCGAAGGCGGCGAATAGCCGACGAATGCCTGCGTTGACATTCGGGCTGATATGGCGGTTGCCGATCAACCAAAGAACTGGCTCGTGGTCGGGCTCGGAAATCCGGGCCCGGAATACGAGCGGACGCGGCATAACGCCGGGTTCATGCTTACCGAGAGGTTGGCAGAGCGGTTCGGCGGGCAGATCAAACGGCAGGAATGCAGGTCGCTGGTCGGGCGGATAACGATCGGAAGTACACCGGTCGAGCTTGTAAAGCCGCAGACCTATATGAACCTCAGCGGAGAGGCCGTCGCCTGTCTCTTGTCGAAGGATGAGCGGGAGGAAAGCGGGCTCGTCGTTATTACCGATGATCTCGCATTGCCGCTCGGCAGGATCCGCTTGCGGCCAAAGGGTTCGCACGGCGGGCACAACGGGCTGAGGTCGATCGCGGATTGTTTGAGAACTCAGGACTTCATCCGGTTGCGGATCGGCATCAAGCCGGAGCATCCGATAGCGGACACGAAGAACTTCGTGCTTCAGCGATTTGCGAAGGCGGAAGAAGAATTGCTCGAAAGGGCACTTTCGGACGCCGAAAACGCGATCGAAGACCTGATCTACGATGGAATTGAAAAGGCGATGTCCCGATGGAACGCCGATCCGGCGGCCAAGGCCGAGCCGGAAAAGGAAGTTTGAAAGAACACGTTTAGCCTTCTTGCTTCGTGACAGGAGTTGCGAGGCTGAAGATCCGAAAGGAGGAAAGTAAATTGTCTAACAGAACATACGAAGTAATGTACATCATCGATCCGGACGTCGCTTCCGACAAGGTCGCCAAGCTCAATGAAGCTGTCGGCAAGCTTGTCGAAAAGGAAGGCGGAAAGGTCGTGAAGATGGAAGATATCGGCCGCCGCGAAATGGCATACCCGATCAACAAGAAGAACGAAGGCCACTATGTGCTTTTCGAGATCGAAGGAACGGGCCAGGAGATCGCCGAGCTTGAACGCAGGATGCGGGTCAACGATATGATCGTCCGTTACCTGACCGTGCGGGTCGATGAGGACCGCAAGTCGGCCGAGCTGATGCGTGAGCGCCGCGAACGCCGCCAAGCACGGCGTGCACAGTTCCGTGCGACCGAAGAGACCCAGGCCGCCGGCGAGGAAGCCGCTGCATAAGGAGATAAAAGATCATGGCAGAAATAGATGTTGAAGAGAATGTTGAACGAGATCTGATGGACGACGATGCGTTCGGGGACAAGATGCCCCGCCGCTACCAGCGTCGCAGGCCGCGGCAGGTCGTCCCGGACTACGTTGATTGGAAAGATGTCGATCTTCTCCGGCAGTTCGTTCCGGAACGCGGCAAGATCATGCCGCGTCGCATCACGGGCATCACGGCAAAGGACCAGCGACGTATCGCTGCGGCTATCAAGAGGGCACGTGCGATGGCCCTTCTGCCGTACGTTTCGGAGTAGACGGTCGAGGAGGAAATTGAAATGGCAAACACCACAATTTTGTTACGCGAAGATATTGAGAGCCTCGGCGGCCGCGGCGAGATCGTAAAGGTCAAGGCAGGCTATGCACGCAACTACTTGCTCCCGCAGGGCCTTGCAACGCTTGCGACCAAAGGCAACCTCAAGCAGATCGAGCAGGAACGTGCCGCACTCTTGAAGAAGGCCGCTGTCGAGAAAGCGACGGCCGAAGCTCAGAAGGAGCAGATGGGCACGATCGAACTCGCCTTTGAACGCAAGGCCGGCGAAGGCGGAACGCTTTTCGGCTCGGTCACGTCGATGGACATCGCCGATGCACTTAAGGCCAAAGGCTATGAGATCGACCGCCGGCGGATCGTCTTGAAAGACGCGATCAAGGAAACGGGCGAATACACCGTCACCGTCAAGCTTCATCGCGAGGTGGCTCTCGAGGTTCCGGTCGTCGTTTCCGCCGAGGGCGGCGAGGCCGAAGAGCCGAAGAAAGAACGAAAGGCGAAGGCAGAAGCGGCTCCCGAACCCGCTGCCGAAGCCGCAGAAGCCGCCGAATAGGTTTACAGCAAACCCGAACGATCTGACCGCTTCCGCTCGCCGGAGGCGGTCATTTCTTTGCAAAAAAAGGGCTTAGAAGAACGCCAAAAATTTCTGCTTTTTGAGGTTTGAGAAGAGGCCACGGCGGGTGTAATATCTCTCACTACGCACCTCGTTCTGCGTTTCCAAAACAGGAAAATGATCGATAGCCCCGGCATGTCCGGAGAGGGTAGGTGTTTCTCTAATTTAAGAAATACAAGAAGTTATGGCTGCATATCCAGAAGCAAGACGCGAGCAATTTCTCGAGCGGCCGCTGCCGAGCAGCGATGAGAGCGAACGGACCATTCTCGGTGCGATCCTGCTTGATAATTCGGTTGTTACGCAGGCGGTCGAGCATCTCAAGCCCGAGGATTTCTACTCGCCTTTTAACCGCCGGATATATGCCGCGATGGTCTCGCTTTTTGATGCCAGCCGGCCGATCGATCCGATCTTGATCGCCGAGGAACTGAAGCGGGACGGCTCGGTCGAAATGATCGGCGGCGTCGCCGCGATCGCAAACCTGACCTACGGGCTGCCGCACTTCACGGACGTTTCGGATTACATCCACGTCGTTAAACAAAAGTCGCTGATGCGGAACCTGATCAGGACCTGCAACCAGATAACGAGCGACGCGCTTGAGGAAGAAGAGGATGCCGAGATCGTGCTTGACCGTGCGGAGCAGATGATCTTCGCCCTTGCCGAGCAGCGGGAACGGACCGGCTTTGAAGCAATCCGGCCGATCGCTGAGACGGTTTTCCATAAAATTCAGGATTTTGCCCGGCGTGATTCGCATGCACTCACGGGCCTTTCGACCGGTTATCGCGACCTGGACAATATAACCTCGGGCCTGCAGGCGGGCGACCTGATAATCGTCGCCGCACGCCCTTCGATGGGAAAGACCGCACTCTGCCTGAACATTGCCCAGCGTGCTGCCATAAGGGAAAAGGCAGTGGTCGCGGTCTTTTCACTTGAAATGTCGAAAGAGCAACTTGTCATGCGTATGATGAGCGCCGAGGCTTCGGTCGATGCGCGTAACCTTCGGCTCGGGATTCTTTCAAAGAACGACTGGGGACGGCTTGCCGAGGGCATCGCCGATCTTTCGGAGACAAAGCTCTTCATCGACGATACGCCGGGTATTTCGGTCATCGAGATGCGAGCCAAACTTCGGCGGCTGGCGGTCGAGCAAAAGAGGATCGACCTTGTCGTTGTGGATTACCTGCAGCTAATGAGTTCCTCGGGAAGACGAAACGAGAACCGGCAACAGGAGGTCTCACAGATCTCGCGAGACCTTAAGGCACTGGCCAAGGAATTCAATTGCCCGGTGGTCGCTCTTTCGCAGCTCTCGCGTGCACCGGAGGCCAGAAACCCGCCAAAGCCGATGATGTCCGACCTTCGCGAATCGGGTTCGATCGAGCAGGACGCCGATGTGGTTGCTTTTATTTACCGCTCGGACTACTATTCGAAGAATCCGGACGAGGTGCCCGAAGAGGAGCGAAACATCGCGGAACTCATCATAGCGAAACAGCGTAACGGCCCGACGGACACGATCAAAATGGCCTTCCTCAAGCAGTTCACCCGCTTTGAGGATGCCTATTTGCCTTAAAAGTTTATGGATGAAGATCTGAGATTTCCGATCGGCCCATTTGAGCTGAACGACGGCACAAGCCGCGAGGAGCGGATCGCCGTTATCCGCGAACTGCCGGAGAAGATGCGCGAGGCCTGTGCGGGCCTCAGCCCCGAACAGCTCGATACGCCATACCGGCCGGGCGGCTGGTCGCTCCGGCAGACGGTTCACCACGTTGCCGACAGCCACATCAATTCGCTTTGCCGGTTCAAACTTGCGCTGACCGAGACCGATCCGACGATCCGTCCATATCACGAAGACCGCTGGGCCGAGCTGCCGGATAAGGACCTCGAGATCGAGCCGTCGCTGAAGATCATCGAAGGCGTGCATGCCCACTGGACCGCACTTCTCGAAGCAATGAGCGACGAAGACTACCGGCGGGAACTCGAACATCCCGAAAGCGGCCGCTGGCGGCTTGAGGATATGCTCGGGCTCTACTCCTGGCACTCGCGGCACCACACCGCCCACATAACGACCACAAGGGAACGAAACGGCTGGTGACGGTTACGCAAAAAACTCGCATATTCGCGTCGGTCATAATCGGTACGTTTATCTTATCTATAGTTTCGTTCAGCCAGGAGCCGTATGAGGTTAAGTCTTGTGCTTTCACGAAATTACCGAAAAGATCAGCCGGTACGGAACTGATTCTTATTTTGCCGCGTGGAACAAAGTTACGCCGCGCGAAGGACCATGATTACTTGCAGTATTGGGTCGAACATCGTTCGAATGGCAATGTGTACTTTTTGCAAGGAATGTGGGGGCCAAACTCTACACCCGGAAGGCCGGCAGAGAGATTGACAAAGGCAAGTCGTTCGATCGAGTCGCGTGCGTGGACTTATGAATCCCGGCAAGGTGTCGATGTGAAAGGTGTCGCAGAAGATGGCAAGCGATGGCGATACTTGGGAACATATGGTGAGTTCTTCGGTTATGAAGGTGTATCCGATGACGCGGCGAGCTTTTTTGACTCGTTACTGGACAATGTTTGTCACATAGCGAATACGAGAAAATAGTGTCGTCTTCAAATTCTGATCGGCTAGTCTCCCTCGACGTGTTCCGTGGAATGACCATTGCCGGAATGGTGCTGGTCAATAATCCGGGGACGTGGTCGGCGATCTACGGCCCGCTGAAGCACGCCGAATGGCACGGCATAACGCCGACCGATTACATCTTTCCGTTCTTTCTTTTTATCGTCGGTGTCGCTGTGCCGATGTCGCTCGGCAAGAAGCTTACAAGCGGGATCGACCGCTCGGTCTATACGCGGATCTTCTCCCGCTCGGCGGCGATCTTCGCGAGCGGGCTGGCGATGTCCGCGATCCCTTTTTTCATCATCAATGAAACGGCGATCCCATGGCCACTGAAATGGGCGGCCGTGGCATCCATCATCGCCGCACTATATTTCCTCTATCTCCGCAATTTTAAGCTGGCGTTCGCATTGATCGGAGTTTGGGCGGCGGTGGTGATAGCCGCGTTGCTGATCGGCTGGCAGGTGACGCCTTATAACGTCGGGACGATGCGGATCCCCGGCGTGCTGCAGCGGATCGCGGTCTGCTATCTCATTGTCGCTCTGATCTTTCTGCACACAAGCTGGAAACAGCAGGCAGCGATCGGTGGCGGGCTGCTGCTCTTTTATTGGCTGCTGATGACGCGTATTGCCGTGCCGGGCTGCGAGGTGACGACCATCGACGACAAGGCCTGCAACTTAGCTGCCTATCTCGACCGACTGATCTTGACCGAGAATCACATCTGGCGTGCCGGTAAGGTTTTTGACCCGGAAGGCATTCTTTCAACACTTCCGGCGATCGCGACGACGATCTCAGGCGTGCTCACGGGAACGTGGGTGATAAAGAGTGACAAGGGACGAGGGACGAGTGGCGAGGGGAGAGTTGAAGATGTGAGCGACGCGGAGAGCGGTCTGGAAAATGTCCCCGCGTCCCCGCGTCTCGACGTCTCCGCGTCTTCAGCAAATTCAACGGCCATTGAAAAAGCACTCGGACTCTTTTTCTTCGGGACAATCCTGCTTGCGGTTGGCTGGGCCTGGAGCCTTGTTTTTCCGCTCAATAAATCGCTCTGGACGAGTTCGTATGTGGTCTATACTTCAGGGCTCGCACTGCTGACGCTCGGGTTTTGTTATTTTCTTATCGATATAAAGGGCTACAAGCGTTGGGCAAAGCCGTTCGTCATCTTCGGCGTAAACGCTCTGGCTCTGTTCGTTTTCTCCGGCATAATGGCCCGCATTCTCGGCATCATCCGCGTCGCCGGGCCCGAGGGCAAAGAGACCACGCTCCAGCAGTGGCTCTATCAAAACCTCTTCCTTTCATGGCTCGAGCCGGTCAACGCCTCGCTCGCCTATGCGGTCGCGTTCATCCTCTTCTGGCTCTTCCTGATGTGGCTGCTCTACCGCCGCCGGATCTTCATCAAGCTCTAGGGTTCAGAGTGCGCGATTCATCGCGTGTCGACGAGCTAAAGCTCCCACTCTGAACTCATTTCACCTCGAAATTCTTGATCTCGACCGACAGTTCGCGTTCGAGCCGCTCCTTCTCTGCTTGTGCGGCTTTGCGTTCGGCCTCGATCTGCTCAAGCCGCGTTTCCTGTTCATTCGCTTTCGCGATGTAGCGCGTGATCAACTGCTTTGCCTCCGGCGTTTTCGCCAGCGACTCGATGTTCTCGCGGAAGCGGGCTTGATCCTGTGTGATCGAAGTAACCTCCGCCGTAAGCAACTGCATTTTCTGTGAGACCAGGTCAATGCTTCTGCGGAGTGCGATCAATTTCTCCAGCCTTTGCCGGAGGGCTGCGTCGATATACCGACGGCTTATGAAAAGATCCAACTGCTGTTGGGAGAACGATGCGAGCTGATACGAGTCCATTTGGCCAAGCTGCTCGACCACCGGCACAACCGCCGTGGCAAATGGTTCGAGGACGACACGGAATCGGTAGTAGCGATCGGTAACCGTTTCGGGCTTGATGGAGCTCTCGGCCAGTCCCCAGTTTTCGCGAACAGGGTGTTCGATGTACACGGTTTTGACCTTATCGGTCTGATTGCTAAGGGTGTATGTCTTTTTGTCGTGGCGGAAGTAGTGGGCCTGAAAGACACCATTGACGACCTTGATCAATTGGACCGGGCGGAGATCGGTTTCGGACTTCGTGCTGACCCGTGTGCCGAGATCGAGTGCAAATGAGATCAGCCGCCGCTCTTTCGGCTTCAACCGCTCCATCAACGCTTCGCCGGCATACGCGTCTCCATCAAGCACGGTGAGGCTTCCGCCCTCGAAGGTCAGCGGCGTTGTATTGCTGAGCATCATTCCGCCCATCGGGCGGTCCTTTCGGGCGGACTCGTTGTAGATCGAAACGCGTTCTCCCTCCATCTTGGTTTGCACGATGGGAATCAGAGCAGAGCGATTTCGCTCCACCGAAACTGGAGCCTCGATCCGGTACTCGAAAAGATCGCCGAGTTCTCGCCCGGTCGCCGCGGTTTCGACACCCGATGTACCGGCCTGCAGCGCATCGCTCAGGCTTGTTTGGGCACCAGGCAATAGCGACATGAAGTTTGATGTTGTGCGCGAACCGCTTACATTCACATCCCCGGTCCCGCGCCCAGATCCGCTGCCCGACCCGCCACCCGAGCCGGAGCCGTATCCGACTCCCGAGCCCAATTCTTCGGCGTCGTAGATCTGCGGGTCGAGGTTGAGGTCATCAGGGATCGGAACGATCGGCCGATAACGGTAGAGCGGCTTTTGCAGATTCTGGATGAATGATACCGGCGAGCCAGAGACAAGCGAGAGCTGGACGTTGTCCCAGCTTTCGTCGCTGACATTATCGACGATGGCCCAACCCTGGAAAAAGGGCTTGCCGTCATCGCCGAGTACGACGCGATATGTCGTTTTCCAGATCGGTGCTGACACGACATAGCTGACCATCATTTCTCGCGTTCCGCCTCCGGTGCTGGCGATCGAGATGGTCTTTGCGTCGCGAAGCCGGGTCGACGCAGTCGCATTGGCGAATTCATTGATGTTCCGTCGAGTGCCCTCTTCGAGAAGCTTGATCGAACGGACATCGGAAAGCTCGAACGAGCTGATCTCGCCGGATTCGGATGCGATCACGAGTGTATGCTGGGACGGTAATCTGGTTCTCTCGTTGTCCTCCATCTTCGAGATGGCCCGCTTCTCAACCGTCAGGATCGATCCAGTGTGCGTGCCTTTCGAACTCGTTACCAACACTTTTGCTCCCTGAAGTTGTGATAAAACACCCGCGAGGCCGCTCAAACTCTCGTCGGCATCTTCTGTTTTAGAATCGATGCTGAACGGGATCTCGGCCGTTCGGGCCGATGCGGGCTGCGAGGAATTGTAAGATACGGCGCCGATGCGGCCTTGGCCGAGGTCGAGGACGACCATTGATTTTAGAACGTCATCGACCTGCGATTGCTTGAACGAAAGGTTGACCTCGGCGTTGCCGGTGACGACGCCGCGGCGCTCAATATAGGCGACGCCGTTGGAGTAAAGAATTACGCGGCGGATCGGCAATGTGGTGGGTCGCGGCGACGCGGCCGTCGCAGAAACGGCCGTGCGGGCGGGCCTTGTACTTTGTGCCTCGGCCAAGTTTGCGCACACCAATACCGAGAGGAGAAATATCCCTAAATGTTTCATTTGATTGTCCTTAATTCCTGGGTCTTTTCGAGAACTATCGCTAAAGATGAGGCGAAAAAGGGAAATGGTTGCTTTAGGGGGAAGTTAGAGTGCGCGATTCATCGCGCACCCCTAATCTAGCCTACGCAGCGGCGGCGACCACTTTTTCGGCGGCGTCGTTCATCCCGGTGGCAGGGATAATGCCGATGCCGGAGTTGGCGAGGATCTCGCGGCCGGCTTCGACGTTCGTGCCTTCGAGCCGGGCGACGATCGGGATCGATACGCCCAGGTTCTTTGCGGCTGCGACAACACCGCTTGCGACCATATCGCAGCGGACGATGCCGCCGAATATGTTGATGAGCACCGCCTTGACGTTCTCATCGGCGAGGAGGATCTTGAAAGCCTGCTCGACGCGTTCCTGCGAGGCACCGCCGCCAACGTCAAGAAAATTTGCGGGTTCGCCGCCGGCGAGCTTGATGATGTCCATCGTCGCCATGGCGAGGCCGGCACCGTTGACCATACAGCCGATGTTCCCGTCCAGCTTGATGTAGTTGAGGTCGTATTTCGAGGCTTCGATCTCGAGCGGCTCTTCCTCGTTCAGGTCGCGGAGCTCGGCGTAATCCTTATGGCGGAACATCGCGTTGTCGTCGAAGTTGACCTTTGCATCAAGGGCGATCAGGCGATTGTCCTTGGTGAGCAGGAACGGATTGATCTCAACGATCGAGGCGTCCATTTTCTCGTACGCTTCGTAAAGCGAGAGCATGAATTTGGCCGCCTGGCCCACGAGGTCACCGGGAATGCCGAGCCCGAAAGCGAGCTTGCGTGCCTGAAACGCCCGCATTCCGACCGAGGGGTCGATGGTCTCTTTGAGGATAAGCTCGGGCGTTTCCTCGGCAACCTTTTCGATGTCCATTCCGCCGGCGGACGAGGCCATAAAGGTGTTGCGGCCGGTTACGCGGTCGAGCGTGATGCCGAGGTAGAACTCCTTGTCGATCGGCAAGCCTTCTTCGATCAGGAGCGTTTTTACCTCGCGGCCCTCGGGCCCGGTCTGGTGCGTGACGAGCTGCATCCCGATCATCTCGGAGGCGATCTGCTTCGCTTCCTCGGGCGATTTGGCAAGCTTAACGCCGCCGCCTTTCCCGCGGCCGCCGGCGTGGATCTGTGCCTTTACGACGACGACGTCGGTGCCGAGTTCGCGAGCAGCTGCCTCGGCCTCTTCGGCCGTGCGGGCGACAATGCCCCGCGGAACGGGAACGCCATATTCCTTCAGTAGGGCTTTGCCCTGATATTCATGGATCTTCATAAGGATTTGATAAAAAAGATTTTACCGAAACCGGGAACGGTAGTCGAGAGCCAGCGAAAAAGAAACGGCCCGGCCCGCCGACGGCAAGCCGAGCCTTATTGCAAATTTTGCTTCGGTTACTGAAGCTTTACGACAAGCTTTAGCATTTTCCAATCGCCGCTTCGCTTCACGTATTCGAACTCGAAGTTGGTCGGAACACGTTTCGTCGGGAACTTGCCGTCAACGACGAGTATCTCAAGGCCCTTCTCGTTGCGGATGTAGGGTGCCTGGGCGTACTCGGGGTCGAGCCGAAGAGCCTCGGAGATGATCGGCGTCACTGCCCGGCGGTTCTTTACGAAGTCTTTGAAGGTGTCCTTCATCTGTGCCTCGGTAAAGGTCGATTGGAAATCGGTAGAGGCCTTTTCGTAAATACCCGACCAATTGTCGGTGGTGACCGCGAGGTTAAAGTCGGCGAGCGTTTCTTTGACCATCGCTTCGATCAGGGCATCGCTCGGCATATCGCTGCTGGAGGTTGTGCTTGTTCCCGAGCTAGTGTTATCACCGGTACTTGTATTCGCGATATTCCCCAGATCGAAACTGCGGTTGCAACTGCAGCCGAGGACGATGAGCGAGACAAACACAAGGGCGATAACGCCATTCGCTCTCGTATCTCCTCCCGAAATGAACTTATTGATGAGGTTTTTCATAGGTTCTCCTAGATCTATTTACTTACTAGCGTTTTCGCCATGGGTCCAGCAGGCTTCGCCAACTTTCGACCGTGCGGGTATATTCATTGCGGCACCGAACCGCCCGTTCTTTCGGGAGATAACCGGCGTCAACTATCTTTGCATGTTTAGACGCATCCGAACCATAGATCATGCAAAGCGACGTGTAAAATCTTTGCTCGTTCAGCAGATGCTCATCGGCGAATTTTCGCTTTGACGGAACCGTCTGCTTGGCCTCGAGGTTGAACGCATCCGCCGCCGCATAAACTGCCTTCACGCCGTCCTCGCCGAGTTCGGTCAGGTTCACATAGGCAGCAAGGCGGTCAGCGGCATCTTCCTCATTGCCGGCAACCGGCAGGTCATAGGCGTCGATCAAAGCGTGCCCGATCTCATGGAGAAAGACGAAACGCATCGAATCGAACATTCGCTCGTAGGCTCGCTCTTCGGTCTCGCCGCTGGCTTTGAAAACGCCGAGGAAGCGCTCCATCATTTCAAAACAGATCGTGACCGAGCGGTCCTTTGGATCGTAAAAAGCGTTCTGTTCGGCGCAGGACCGTGTACGGATCAAGATGTTGTGCGGCAGTATGAGTGCCTGATTGAGCTTGTCCGCGGCCTTCTCAAGCATTTTTTCCGTTTTTACCTGATTGTCAAGCCGCTGGAAGCGTGCGACGGAGAGGTCCTGTTGTTCTACGATGAAATCGCCGGCATCGGGCCGCTTCAAAGGCGTTGGGGCGGCTGCCGCAGGCGATGCTGAAGCGTCCGGCGTTTCGGCGGGTTCGGGCCGGCTGACCGAACCGCGGTCCGAGCGGAATACGCACCCGACGACCATGGTCAGGAGCACGAGGGCCACGAGAAGATTTGAACGGTTCAAGGGCATCGGGGGAATCAGGCCAATACATTCTAGCCGAAATCCATCGGAACGACCATTTGGCCCAAGCTCTGATTTAAGGACGTTGCTCTAATGCCTGTTTGCGATAGAAAAAGAAAAGGCCGGCGGAAAGTATCCGGCCGGCCAATGAACAGAAACGTGAAAGGCTTACTGTGACTTCTCGACGAACTTTACGAGCGTTCGAACGGCGACGCCGGTCGGGCCTTTGGCCTGATGCGGCCGGACGCCGTCGTGCCAGGCCGTGCCGGCGATATCGAGGTGCGCCCATTTTGCCTTATCGACGAACTCCTGAATGAAGACGGCTCCCATGATGGTGCCGGCCTTTCCGCGAGGGCCGATGTTCTTGATATCGGCGATGTCCGAACGGATGTCCTTGCTGTATTCGGGGCCGAGCGGAAGCTGCCAGAAACCTTCGCCGGTTTCCTTTCCTATCGAGATCAACTCATCGACGAGCTCCTGATCGTTGCCCATGATGCCCGTATTGTGGCCGCCGAGAGCGATGATGACGGCTCCGGTGAGGGTCGCCATGTCGATGATGCGATTAGCACCCTGCTTTTCGGCATATGCAACGGCATCGGCGAGGATAAGCCGGCCCTCGGCATCAGTGTTAAGGATCTCGATGGTCTTGCCGTTCATTGCCGTGACGACGTCGCTCGGGCGGGAGGCTTTGCCATCGGGCATATTCTCGACCGCAGCGACCACACCGATGACCGGTACGCTCGGCTTGAGAAGGCCAATTGCCCGCATTGCGGCAAGGGTCGTGGCACCGCCGGACATATCATATTTCATCGCGTCCATGCCTTCGCCGGGCTTCAGCGAGATGCCGCCGGTATCAAAGGTGATGCCCTTGCCGACGAGTCCGATGACGTCGCCTTTCTTTGCCGTGCTCTTGGCAGGCGTATAGCGAAGGACGATGAGCTTTGCCGGCTGCTCGGAGCCTTTGGTGACGCTGATGAGCGATCCCATTCCGAGCTTCTCCATCTTTGCTTCATCGAGCACCTCGCACTTCAATCCGGCCTCTTTTGCCATCGCCTGGGCACGCTTTGCCATTTCGGTCGGGTGAAGGATATTTGGCGGCTCATTGGCAAGTTCACGGGCAAAGTTCATCGAATCGCCGATGATCTGTCCGCGTTCGACGCCTTTCTTAAGATCCGCCGGTTTCCCGCCGTCAACGTGAACAACAAACTTCGAGAGGGATTTGGTGTTTTTGTCCTTGGTCTTGTATTTATCAAGCTCGAACTGGCTGGTGATGACGCCCTGAACGGCATTTTGAGCGATCTCTACCGCATCGCCGTCAATTCGGGCATCGAAGGCGAACGACTTGAGATTCAGCTTCCGCAATGTGCGTGCTGCGGTGCCGGAAGCGATCGCGACCGACGATGCTTTGTACTTATCGCGTTCGCCGCAACCGACGAGCAAGAGCCGTGTCGCTTTTACGCCCTTGGCAGAGAAGCGAATGAGGGCCGTTTCGCCCTGTCCGCCATTGATCTCTTTCGCTTTGATAGTGTCGGCGACCTGTCCGCCGGTCAATGCATCAAGTTCCTTTAGAATGCCATCATTGGCGTTATCGTCTTTAAATACAACAACGGCGAGAGCCTCGACAGAAGCCGCTGTGAACTTTGACCCGATTCCTTGAAATTCCATTCGTTTCCTCGATTATAAAATTGTTTTATGCAGCCAGAAATACTTGTAATATCTATAACTTATCTAGTTCGTTCTTTCAACTGTTGACGCGTTTCGCGTTCGACCGTCTTTCGCATCTCGGTCTCGCGTTTGTCATAGAGTTTCTTGCCCTTGGCGACCCCGATCTCAAACTTTATCCGTCCATTTTTCCAGTAGATCGCCGTGACAACGAGGGTCATCCCCTTTTGCGTGGTCTCTTTTTCGAGTTTATCGATCTCTTTGCGGTGAAGCAGCAGTTTACGCGGCCGCAGCGGTTCGTGGTTCTGTTTGTTTCCGTGCGAGTACGGCGAGATGTGCGCATTAATCAGCCAAACCTCGTCATCCTTGATGGAAACGTAGGAATCCTTGAGCTGAATTCGTCCCGCCATGATGGATTTGACCTCGGTGCCAAGGAGCGCAGCTCCGGCCTCGTACCGATCTAGGATGTGGTACTCGTGAAATGCCTGGCGGTTTGTAAGTATCTCTTTATCCACGGCGTAAACCTTTATACTGCATCAAGTAACGAAGGCAAGCAAACCGAAATGAGATCGGGCGGGTTTGACAACGGGCGGCAAGGCTATTTAAATTAAGAATAACGCTGGGAGATCGTCTAATGGTAGGACTGCAGTCTCTGGATCTGCCTATCGGGGTTCGAATCCCTGTCTCCCAGCCAATTTTTTTATGGACGTCTGGCACGAGACCGAGATACGTGTACGGTATGCCGAGACGGACCAGATGGGCATAGTCCATCACTCCAATTACCTTATCTGGTTCGAACAGGGGCGAAGCGACCTCTGCCGCACGAAAGGTTTCTCATACAAGGCAATGGAAGAAGAGGGCAACGCACTGATGGTCGTTGCCGAGAGCTACGTTCGCTACAAATCTCCTGCATTCTACGAAGATCTGCTCACAATAAGGACCCGCGCGGCCGAGGTGCGGAGCCGCTCGGTACGGTTCGTTTACGAGGTCTTTCGGGCTGCGGATTCGATGCTGATCGCCGAGGGCGAGACGCATCACCTGGTCACCGACGATAAGAAAAAGGTCCGCGTCCTGCCTGAGATATACCGTAAACTGCTGACCGGAGAAGGGCTCGGCGAGCCTGTTCCCGCCGATATGCCGCCCGGCTAACGCCACAGATCAGCAAACGAAAAGACAAACTTGAATCGCTTTCAGCGGCGACCTAAACTTGAAGTATGCCCGGTGCCGCAACTGCCGAAATTTACTTCATCGTCGCGATGATGATCCTGATACTGATCATCTGTGTCGTGGCGGTATGGGCCTTTTTTAGAACTTACAAGAAAGAAATGCGTGAACGGGCCCAGCGTGAAGCGGCGAAGGCAGCGGCAAAGGAGAAATCGGCGGCCGAAAACATGGCGAAGGTGGAAGCAGATGCTGGATAGAGGGAAGACGGCTTTGGTCATCGTTGATGTGCAGGAAGCATTCCGGTCGGCGGTGCCGGATCTCGCTCTGGTCGCGTCGCGGATCTCGATGGCGGCCCGCGGGTTCGAGGCGGTTGGAGCTCCGACCTTTGTCACCGAGCAATATCCCGCCGGGCTTGGCCGGACGGTCGAGGAGATACTTTTCTCGCTCGGCGAGGGCGTCCCGTTCGTCGAAAAATCTACATTTTCAGCATGGGGCGAGGAGAGTTTTCGAAGCCTGATCGAAGAGAAGGGTATAACGGCGGTTGCTCTTTGCGGAATCGAAACTCATATCTGCGTGATGCAGACGGCCCTTGATCTGCTCGCGAACGGCATCGAAGTACACTTGCTCCGAGATGCGGTCGCTTCGCGATTTGAGCACGACCGGCAGGCCGGCATCGCTCGAATGATCGAGGCAGGAGCCAGGTCGTCTTCGGTCGAGATGGCCCTTTTTGAGACGCTCAAGGATTCTCGTGACGCCGCGTTCAAAGCCGTGCAGTCGATCATCAAATAGCCGTTCGGCGATCACCAATGGAATTACTTTCAAGTCTAAACCCACAGCAGGCCGAAGCCGTGCGAACCACGGAAGGGCCGTTGCTCGTCCTCGCCGGTGCAGGCTCGGGAAAGACCCGTGTGATCACGGTCCGGATCGCTTATCTTATTGCGGAAAAAGGAGTTGTGCCGCACAGCATTCTCGCCGTCACGTTTACGAACAAGGCCGCAGGTGAGATGCGCGAACGCGTTCTCGCTTTGCTTAAAGAAAAAAAGCTCGATTCGCTTCCGCTTATTTCGACCTTTCACAGCCTGTGCGTGCGGATACTTCGCCGCGATATCGAAGCTCTTGGCGAAGGCTACACGAAGTCGTTCACCATCTACGACACGGACGACTCGCAAAAGGTGATCAAGGCCTGCATCAAGGACCTTGGCCTCGATGAAAAGCAGATCGTTCCGCGAGTTGTTCGGGCGGCGATCAGCACGGCGAAGAACCGCGGCGAGGACTACGAGATGTTTGCCTCGCGGGTGGAGCATACCGACGAAAAGCGGGCGGCGACGGCGAAGGTCTTTCGGATGTATGAAGAGCGGCTCCGGACAGCAAATGCTCTTGATTTCGATGACCTGCTTATCAAGACGGTCCGTCTGCTGAGAAAATCGCCCGAGGTTCGCGAGAAATACAACCAGCGGTACCGCTACATCCTCGTTGATGAATACCAGGACACGAATCCGCTCCAGCTTTCGCTGATACGGTATCTGACCGAAGCTCAGCAGAACATCTGCGTGGTCGGGGATGACGCTCAGAGCATTTACGGGTTCCGGCAGGCGGACATCCGCAACATTCTCGAATTTGAGCAGCACTATCCGGAAGCAAAGGTGATTTTGCTCGAGCAAAACTACCGCTCGACGCAGAACATCCTGAACGCTGCCGACGCGATCATCGCCAACAACATCAATCAAAAAAAGAAAAAGCTCTGGACGGAGAACCGTTCGGGCGGCAAGATCAGGTATTTTCAGGCGATGGATGCCGATGGCGAAGCCCGCTTTGTAACCGGCAAGATCGAAGAGCATCTTCGCGAGGATCCGAATACGAAGGTCGCCGTGCTTTACCGCACCAACGCGCAATCGCGTGTTTTTGAGGAATCGCTGAGGCGGATGCGGATAACATATAACATCGTCGGCGGATTTTCGTTCTACGAGCGGCAGGAGGTCAAGGACATCGTCGCGTACCTCAAGCTCGCGTTGAACCCATCGGACGACATCGCGTTGCTGCGGGTGATCAACACCCCGACCCGCGGCATCGGCAAAACTACGCTTGACGAGGTTACGGCGACGGCAAGGGCCACAGGGCGGTCGCTCTGGGAAGCAATCGAGGTCGCGACGGATCGCAGCGGAGCGGAGGAAGTAAATCTCACTAATCGGGCCAAGGATGCTCTCCGCTCGTTCAGAAAGATCATCGAGGGGCTGAGGGAGAGAGTTGCGAATCCGGTCGATACATCGCGTTCGGTGACCGATGCAGTGATCGCGGCGATCGATGACACAGGCTATTCGTTCATGCTGCGGAGCGAGAACACGGACGAGGCCGAGTCGCGGCTTGAGAACCTTGAGGAACTGGTAAACGCCGCGGCGGAGTACGACTCGACGCCGGAGGCGGGCTTGCGGGACTTCATCGATCATGCCGCGTTGACCGCGGACACGGACAAGTTCGACCGCAACGTGCCGGTAACGTTGATGACGGTTCACGCGGCAAAAGGCCTTGAATTCCCGGTAGTTTTCCTCGTCGGGCTTGAGGACGGCATTTTCCCGCATTCGCGCAGTATCAATGATGCGAAAGAGCTTGAGGAAGAGCGGCGGCTTGCTTACGTTGCGATCACACGTGCCGAACGTGTGCTCTACATTACGCATGCGATGCGGCGGCGTGTGTATGGCGAAGAAATGGCGGCCGAGCCTTCGCAGTTTCTGAACGAGATCCCGATCGAATTGGTCGAGGACGTCTCGCACGGGCCTTCGTGGCTTTCATATTCGCAGGGCGGCAAGCGGCCCCAGGAGCGCAGTGCCTATGCAGCGGCGAGCCCGGCACCGAGAAAAACGGGGAACCTCTATACCGGAAAAACGTACAACAGCACGGAAGCGATCGCAGAGTTTTTCAACAAGCGAGGCATCAAGCCCGACAGCGAAGCGGCGGATGATAGACCAAAGGCGAGCGAACCGCGAAGTTCTGGCACCGGGCTCGACAAGCTGAAGGCATATAACGCCGGACAGAATAAAGCATCTGCGGGAGAGGGGAAAGGGCTGGTTCCGGGGAGCCACGTCCGGCATGAGAAATACGGCCGCGGGCTGGTACTGAGACGGGAAGGCTCGGGCGATAATGTTAAACTTACGGTCAGTTTCCCGGGTTTTGGGCAGAAGAAGATGATCGAGAAATACGCGAATCTGCAAATTGAAAGCTAGGTAACGTCAAAGTATCGGCTCTCCTTTTTCGGTGATAGATATGAAAAATAAATTTGCATTGGTAACGGCAGGCGGCTTTCTACTCCTAATGGTGCTCGGGTGCATGTGCGGCTCGAATCCTTTTTCCGGGTCCAAGGCCCCGGAACGCAGCACTTCGACCAATCAGGGTTCGCAGGGTGACAAAGACAAGACGATCACGGACAAAGCGGTCGATGTTGCCGTTGGCGAACAGACGACGGGCATTCCGGAATGCGATGCGGTCATGTCGTTCATCGAACGGGAGGCGAACAATCCCGACGATGACGTCGTCTCAAAGGCCATCAAGGCGACAGTTTTTAATCGCATCAGGGAAGAACTTCGCAAAAATATCGAACAGAACCAGGCCGATAAAGAGCAGATGACCCGGAACTGCCAGGAAATGATGCGAAACCTTGAGAAGTTCAAGGCGGAGCAGCAAAACAAGGAACAGCAGCAGCAATAACTGCTACTGGCTCTCGGCGGCTTCGTCGGCAATTAGCTTTGCGGTCCACTCGTCTCGCGGATAGCGGCGCTTCAAGAGCGTCGCTATTTCGTTTCTGATATCCATATCATTCCCGCATCCATATTTTGACCAATTGTTCGCGGTGTACATACGATAAAGAGCCTCTGGGACACGGCGGTCATTCGGCGCTCGGGCGGCCCAGGCAAGCACTTGCCGGCCGAGGTATTTCGGGGCGTCACCGATCGCTTTCAGCTTCTCGCGTTCGGCCAGTGCGAGCTTCGCGTCTGCGTCTGAAATGAACGCCGGCCGTGGAAGCGAGCTGAGCGGAACCATCTGCTCCGACTCTTCATCGTAGGTCTCGTCGTATTGCTCGCACCACCAGTCGTTGAGGTCCCAAACGTCGGCGTTGTTATCGGTCTTTCCAAATCCATCCTCGATGAATGGCGAGAAGATCGGGTTGCGGACAAGTACATAAAGGGCGGCATTCCGCTTTGCGGCGGGCGTCGCGGCCAGATCGACGAACTTTAACCCTTCGGCAAGCTCCGGGTGATATTGAGCGACGGTGCCGGAGACCGCAGACATTGTCCGCTGATCGTCAAGCAGGGCCGCTCGCGTCCAGACCGCCAGGGCGAAGCGGGCACGAAGGTACTCGGGCAAGACCGGCGAACGCGAGGCGGAGAGCATCTGGGCGGTCGGGAAGTAATAGTTCATCGCCATCGTCGTTCGCGAATCGAACATCACCCGGTCCTGCCACTGCCGCTCCTCGCGGTAGCGTTCTTCGATCTCACGCTCAAAGGCTTCACGGCCATCTTTATTGTATTCGGGGTCGTAGTACTTCTTCTGCTCCTCGATTATCGCCTCGACAGTACCAAGCGTTCCGCTAAAGTCGAATGAATATGCACGGCGGGCCGCGTAGCGGAAATAGCTGTCTGCATCGGTCGCGAACCGTTGGCGGAGTTCCATGAATTGATTGACGCTTGAGATAGGAAGCGTAGCCGAGGCGGCGAGTGCGGCGTCAATGGTCTTGACCGCTTCAGCATTTCTGCCGAGTTCCAATTCAAGCCGTGCTCGGTTGAATGCGACGGTCGGATATGCCGGCGAGCTCTGCGGAACGCGGGCCGCAGCATCGAGGAGCGTTCCAACGTCGAACGAAGACTTTCCGGCCTTGCTGATCGCCGCCATCAGCCAGTGCTGGGCCGATGTCGCCTTGAAACGTTCCAGCGAGTAGAGGTAAGACTGCTCTCCGGCGATCTGGTAGTTAAATACCCAATCGGTCAGTTCATCTGCACGAAGGATCTCGGGAAGGATATCGAGCGAACGCTCGCGGTCGCCCCAGTAACCGCCTTCGTAGTCGCTGCCGCCGGTCGAGGGAAAGCGGTTGGTATATGCGATCTGCTTTGCATCGAGGACCCGAGCGGCCATCTTTTCATTGAATGCCTCGCCGATCGCCACACGGGCGGCTTCGAGGACCTCTTCATCGGTCGACTCGACCGGTACACTAAACTTCCAGTTCGTGCTGAAGTCTTCGGCATAGACGCGGATCGAGAGCATTCCGGGATCGGACGTCTCTTCTTTGTCCGGATCCATGCTACCGGGATTCCGGAGTTCGCGGTAACGGCGGACGAGAGCGCTGTCGTCAGGGGGCAGTTTTTCGAGTTGTTCGTCGGTGACGGCGAGCAGGCCTTTTTCACCGAGCGTGCGTTCTAGGTCGCGGATATCCGCTTCATCGCGTGCCTGCCGCTCAAATTTGTCCATCAGCCAGCGATAGTCGATCAGGTCCTGTCGGAGGTTCGGATTTCCGCCAATGGACGAAAGCTTCTGAGCGAGTTCGCGTACGCGTTCTTCGGGCCGAAGCCGGTACTTTATAAGCCCGAGCATCTTTTCGGACGAATCGCTGAACTTGCCGCTGACGGAGGCAAAGCGGCGGAGGTGGCCCTCGGCTTCTTCGAGGGCTGCCCGCGAGCGGCCGCCATCCTTTCCGAGGCTCGCCTGACGGATAAGCGTTCGGGCAACGAGGTAATCGGCAGTTTCCTGCCACGGGCTTTGAAAGTCGATCGCAATGCGGGCGAAGCGTTCCTTCGCTTCGTCGTATTTCATCGAGTAAAAGGCCGCGGCGGCGAGCTGATATTCGCGGTCCTTCTGGAGCCATTCGGGCATTGACATTGCGGCCGGCGAAGGCGAGACCGCACCGCTCGAGCAGTTGGAAAAAACGGCGTCCTGCCCGGCGAGCCATTCTTTTACGTTCGCGTCCTCGGAGCCGTGGCTTGCGATGCGGTCTTTAAGTGTTTCGGTGGCGGTTTCGAACGCGTTCACGGCGCAGTTGGGGAAGAAATCGTACCCGCCGTATTCCCGCTCGGCGTAGATGCGCGGGGTTTTCTCTTCCTTGCCGACAACGGCCTTCCGCGCCTCGATCCATTCCTTGATCGCTTCAAAACTTTCGCCGTCCTCGGGCCCGCGATTGCGGAACTCGGCCCGCCATTGCGACATCAGTGCTTCCTGTTCGGGCTGTGTAAAGCCGAAGTTGTTGAGGTAGCGATAGGCAACAAATAGAACCGAGCGAGTGAAGGTCGGCTTAACGATGCCCAGATTGCCGGCCGCGAAGTCACGATAGGGAAACTCGGGCGTTTTCCGAACGTCGAACAGCGGCATTACATACCCCGGCCCGCAGGGGATGACGTTGATGAAAAAGCTGAGGATCAACCCCAGGCAGGCGGCAAACCGGATCGTTCGTTTCATAGCTGTTTTCGGTGCGAGGAACGCTGCGACGCTAACCACTATAACCGAAAATCGGGCATCGAGAAAGAGAAAGGCCCCGCGAGGTTTTCTCACGAGGCCTTCGGAACAAACAAAGAGCTAAAACTAAACGCTCATGATCTCGTGTTCCTTGTTCTTTGCAAGGTCGTCGATCGTGGCAATGAATTTATTGGTCAGCTTCTGGACCTCGTCGAGTCCGAAACGCTCGTCGTCTTCGGAGACCTCTTTGTCCTTGAGCATTTTCTTGAGCACATCGTTTGAGTGATGGCGGACGTTGCGGACCGCGACGCGGTGCTCCTCAGCGATCTCACCGACCTGCTTGGCAAGCTGCTTACGGCGTTCTTCATTGAGCGGCGGAATCGGAAGTCGGATGACCTTTCCGTCGTTCGAGGGGTTGAGCCCCAGGTTTGCGGAGATGATCGCCTTCTCGACCGCTCCGAGCTGCGAAATGTCCCAAGGCTGAACCGTGAGCATCTGAGGTTCGGGCACGGCGACCGATGCCATCTGGTTGAGCGGAGTCGGGGAGCCGTAATAATCAACGACGACGGTATCAAGCAAGCCGACGGTCGCGCGTCCAGTTCGGACATTCGAGAGCTTTCGCTTGAAGTCCTCGACAACGGACTCCATCTTCGGTGCAGTATCTTTCAAAACGCTGTCAACACTCATAAATTTCTTGTGGTTCAAGCGGCGGCGGTTTCCTGGCCGTTGGTGACGAGCGTCCCGACCGTAAGGTCTCCGCAGACCGCTTTGATGATATTGCCCGGCTGGGTCATGTTGAAGACCATTATCGGGAGGTTGTTGTCCATGCAGAGCGAGATGGCGGAAGCATCCATCACCTTAAGCCGCTTTTCAAGGACCTCCTGATAGGTGATCCGGTCAAACTTTTCCGCCTCGAGGAATATCTTCGGATCGGCCGAATAGATCCCATCCACCTTGGTCGCCTTAAAGATGACGTCAACGCCGAGCTCGCATGCCCGAAGGGCCGCTGCCGAATCGGTCGTGAAATAGGGATTGCCGGTGCCCGCGGCGAAGATGACGACCCGTTTCTTCTCAAGGTGCCGGATGGCACGGCGGCGGATGAAGGGCTCGGCAAGCTGCGGTATATCGATGGCCGACATCGCCCGCGTATAGACGTTGAGCTTTTCAAGGGCGTCCTGCAGGACGACCGCGTTCATCACGGTCGCCAGCATTCCGATGTAGTCGGCAGCCGCACGGTCCATGTTGCCGGCCGATTTCGAAACGCCGCGGAAGATGTTCCCACCGCCGACGACGATCGCAACCTCTACCCCGAGGTCGTGTACCGCTTTGACCTCACGGGCGACCTCCTCGGCAACCTTGGTGTCAATGCCGTAGCTCTCCGAGCCCATTAGGGCCTCACCGGAGAGCTTAAGGAGGATGCGGTTGAAAACGGGTTTCATATAGTTGCAGAGTTGCCGAGTTGCCGAGTTGCAGAGTTCAATGATCGACCTCTGCAACTCAAAAACTCTGCAACTCAGGTACTCTTAGCCGACCATCGATGCCACTTCGGCGGCAAAGTCGTCCTGCTTCTTCTCGATGCCTTCGCCCATTTTGTAACGGGTGAAGCGGCGAATCGTGATGTTTTCCTTGATCGAAGCGATCTTTTCGGTGACGAGTTCGCCGATGGTCTTCGACGGGTCTTTCACAAAGGGCTGATCAACCAAGACCGATTCCTCAAAGAACTTGTTGAGACGGCCTTCGATGATCTTGTCGAGAACATCGTCGGGCTTGTTTGCGTTCTTCGGGTCGTTCTTGAGCTGCTCGCGGAGGATCTCTCGCTCTTTTTCAAGGTCTTCCGTCGGGACCTCGCTGCGATTGACATAGCGCGGGTCTGCGGCCGCGATGTGCATCGCAACGTCCTTGACGAGCTGCTGGAATTCCTCACCGCGGGCAACGAAGTCGCTCTCGCAATTGACCTCGACCATCACGCCGACCTTGCCGCCCATGTGGATGTAGGAACCGACAACGCCCTCGGCCGTAACGCGGCCGGCCTTCTTGCCGGCGGTCGCGACGCCCTTTTTACGCAGGATCTCGATCGCCGCCGCCCCGTCGCCATTTGCCTCGACGAGTGCGTTCTTACAATCGATCATTCCTGCCCCGGTCTTTTCACGCAGTTCCTTGACTGCACTTGCTGTGATCTCTGCCATTGTTAAACTCCAATACTACGGCGGGAAACCGCCCGCCTGTTCGTTTGAAAAATTGCACGGAGCGAAAACACGCTCCGAACCTGTTAAAAAAGCGTAGCCAACTTACTCAAAAGAGGAAACGGCCACGCTTGATAAAAAGTGTAAGTCTTCTTAGCTGGCTGCGGCTTCGTTCGATTCCTCAGCGGCGGTTTCGGCCGTCGGGGCCTCATCTGCCGTAGCCTCAGCGGCCGCATCGGTCTCAGCCGAGACCGCTTCTTCCTCTTCTTCCACGACCGTATCGTCGTCATCCGGATCGGCAAGGCCGGCCTTAGCGAGCGTTGCCGAGATGTCGATCTGGTCCTCGCCGGCCTCTTCCTCTGCAGACTGCGGAGCGATGACACCGCCTTCGGTGCCGATCTGGCGGCCTTCCTGGATGGCATCGGCTATCCGCGAGGCAAAAAGGCGGATCGCACGCAAAGCGTCGTCGTTGCCCGGAATTACGTGGTCGATGCCTTCGGGCGAGCAGTTCGTATCAACGACCGCAACGATCGGAATGCCCAGGCGATTTGCCTCCTTAACGGCGATATCTTCCTTGCGGACGTCGATGATAAAGAGCATGTCCGGCAGGCCGTTCATGTCCTTGATGCCGGCAAGGTTCTTCATCAGGCCTTCGTGCTCGCGGTCGAGCTTGAGACGCTCTTTCTTCGTAAGCATCTCAAAGCGGCCGTCCTCGCGCATTGCCTCGATCTCTTTGAGCTTCTGGATCGACTTCTGAACGGTCTGGAAGTTCGTTAGAAGGCCGCCGAGCCAACGGTTATTGACGTAATACTGCTCGCAGCGTTCGGCCTCTTCCTTGATGGCGTCCTGTGCCTGACGCTTGGTGCCAACGAAGAGCACTTTCTGGTTCGGCCGTTCGGAGAGCGATTCCTGAACGAAGGTCAGGGCATCGCGGAAAAGCTTCTGGGTCTTTTGAAGGTCAATAATGTAAATGCCGTTGCGCTCGCCAAAGATGTACTCCTTCATCTTCGGGTTCCAACGGCGGACCTGGTGACCAAAGTGAACTCCCGCTTCAAGGAGTTCTTTCATCGTAACTGTAGCCAAAACTTATTTCTCCTATCTTTTCTGGTTTATGTACTCGCCGGAAACTTATTGATAAACCAAGGAGTTCCGGCGATGGATTTGTTCAGAGTGCGAGGTTTAGCTCGTAGAAAACGCGATAGATCGCGCACTCTGAACCGACTAACGTTTCGAGAACTGGAACCGCTTGCGGGCTCCCTTCTGTCCGTACTTTTTACGTTCCTTCTGCCGCGGGTCGCGGGTGACGAGCCCTGCTTTCTTGAGCGTCGGGCGAAGGTCCGCATTGAATTCCATAAGGGCACGCGTTATGCCGTGGCGAACCGCTCCGGCCTGGCCGGCCTGTCCGCCGCCATCGACCGTTACGAGAATGTCGAACTTTCCGAGCGTATCGGTAAGGCTGAGCGGCTGGCGGATGATCATCCGCAGTGCCTCATTCGGAAAATAGCTGTCAAATTCGCGATGGTTGACCTTGATCGCGCCCGAGCCGGGGCGAAGGTAAACACGTGCGGTAGAGGTTTTGCGGCGGCCGGTGCCGTAATACTGAATATCTGCCATTGTATTAGTCGTCGGTTGTCAGTGGCCGGGGGTCAGCAGGACCGCGGCCAAGCCGTTATTTCGTTACGATCTCCACAACTTCGGGCTTCTGTGCGGCGTGGCGATGATCGGCATCCGCGTAAACCTTCAATTTCTTTGCCATTGCCTTGCCAAGCTTGGTCTTCGGGAGCATGCCTTTGACGGCGATCTCAATGATCCGCTCGGGCTTTTGCTCGAGCATATCCTTGACCGAGACCTCGCGGAGGCCGCCCGGATAGAGCGTGTGGCGGCGATACATTTTCTGGTCGTTCTTGGAGCCCTTGAAAACGGCGTTGCGGGCGTTGATCACGATAACGTGGTCGCCCATATCCATGAACGGCGTATATGCCGGATTGTTCTTGCCCGAAAGGATGCGAGCCACTTCGGTTGCGAGACGGCCGACGGTCTTGCCGCTGGCATCTACAACGAACCATTTCTTGGACTCAGCCAAACCCTTTCCGCTAGGAAAATATGTACTCATAACAGCCTGCACTGATAGCGTTCTTCGCAAAAAAGCGAACCCTTAGAGTATCTAAACAGGTTGTCAAGGTCAAGTGCGGAAACGCGGGGCGGCGAGCAGGATGCCGACGATGGATTTTGCGTCGCGGATCTGGCCGCGGCTGACCATTTCAAGCAGGGCGGGAAAGGAATGGCGTTCGATGGTAAGGATCTCGTCGTCTTCAAGCTTTTGCCCGACCTCGGTAAGGCCGGTGGCGAGGAAAACGTGCATCTTTTCGGTAAGAAAGCCGGGCGAGACGTAAAACTCTGCAAGCTTTTCGATCGAATCGGCACGGACTCCGATCTCTTCCTCAAGCTCGCGGCGGGCACCTTCGAGTGGATATTCGCCCGACTCAAGCGTCCCGGCGGCGAGTTCAAGCAAGTACTCGCCTGCCGCATGTCGATACTGCCGCACAAGAGCCGCCGAGCCATCATCAAACACCGGCAAGATCACCGCACTCCCGCCATGCACGACAATATCGCGGTCATACTCGACATCACCCTCCCGCACCCGATCGATGCGGATATCAAAGACCTTGCCGGTGTAGATGGTTTTGGACGAAATCTGAGAAACAATTTTAGAGATCATTTTAGTTTGAAGTTGTTATAAGATTAGTTCATGCCGACTAACTTCATCAAAACGAAAAAGGTCATCGGTCTAAATGGAATTTTGCTACTCCTCCTACTTTGCGGAGTAGCAGGAGCTCAGAACGAACTCCCCGAGATCGGGGAACTAAAGGAGGCTCTTGGAAAATCTCTAATCTATGTGATCGCCGATGGAGAAGCGCGGACAGCAGTGCTCAATGCGATAAAAAAGCACGACGAACTTGAACTAGCAGAATCCGCTGACGCTGCAGAGCTTCTCATTGAATACAAAAAGGTATCGACTCAGAATTTTGGGTTCGGGGGCACGACTGAAACTGGCCAAATCTACGTTTACGTGCTGCGGGATGGTAAGCGGGTCATCGTTTGGGAAGATAGTGGAACTGGTGGAGGATTCAAAGGGGATACGGCGCGGCGACTTATCAACAGATTCTTTCGAGACCTCGAGCGCTTAAATAAAAAGAAATGAACAGATTTCATGTGGGTTTAGGGGTAAGCGGCGGGATCGCGGCTTATAAGGCTGTTGAGGTGATGCGGCTGCTTCAGAAGGCGGGTTGCGAGGTCTCTGTTGCGATGACGAGGCACGCGACGGAGTTCGTCCAGCCGCTGACGTTTCGGGCGCTGACGGGCGGGCATGTGATCGTGGACGACTACGACCCGGCAAACCCGGACCCGATCGCACATATAAATTTTTCGCAAGGGATTGACCTTCTCTTGATCGTCCCGGCGACGGCGAATATTATCGGCAAGTTTGCCAATGGCATCGCCGATGACTTCCTGAGCTCGACCTATCTTGCCTGTACGGCCCCGGTTATGATCGCACCGGCGATGAACACGACGATGTGGGAGCAGCCCGCTACGCAGCGAAACATCGAACGGCTCCGGGCCGATGGCGTCCATTTTGTCGAGCCGGTGGCTGGCGAACTGGCATGCAAGACGGTTGGGACGGGGAAGCTTGAGGATGTCGAGAATATCGTGTCTCAGGCCCTTGGCCTTTTAACCGCAGAGGCGCAGAGACGCGGAGAAGAACGAGGTACTGGAGCGTTTCCCGAGAAAGGTGTCTCTATCGAAAGCAATGATCCTCGGCGTCTCGGCGTCTCGGCGGTGAACGACGATCTTCGTGATGAAAGGATCCTGATCACCGTTGGCGGGACGCGGGAGGCGATCGATCCGGTGCGGTTCATTTCGAACCATTCGTCGGGAAAGATGGGCTTTGCTTTGGCCGAGGCCGCCCGCGACCGAGGGGCTGAGGTTACGGTCGTTGCGGGCGTTACGACCGCCGAACCGCCCGAAGGTGTGCGGGTTTTGCGAGGCGTTTCGGCCGAAGAAATGCACACCGCGGTCAAAGGCGAACTCGAACGGGCCACGGTTTTCGTCGGTGCGGCGGCGGTCGCGGATTATGCCCCGGTCAACGCGGCGGATGCGAAGATCAAAAAAGAGGGAAAGGAGCAGCTAACGCTCGAGCTTAAGAAAACGCCGGACATTCTCGCCGAGGTCGCCCGGAACCGGACGAACGGTTTGCTTGTCGTTGGCTTTGCGGCAGAAACGAATGACGTCGTCGGCTACGCCCGTTCGAAGATGGAAAAAAAGGGGCTCGATATGGTCGTTGCGAATGACATCACTCGCGAGGGTGCGGGCTTTAATTCCGATACGAACATTGCGACCATCCTGACCCGCGGCGGCGAGGCTATCGACCTGCCAAAGATGCCGAAAAGGGAATTGGCTGATAGAATCCTCGATGAAATCGTAAAACTGAGGTAACCCCGTCCGAAATGCAAGAGGAAGCAAAAGCGCTCATCCGCGATGTTCGCGAACAGGTTCTATATTTGAAGGAACTCGGCGTTGATTCTCTTGCGGTCGATTGGAAACCGGCAGATAAGGTTGCGGTTTCGAAGCCGGTTCCGGCAGTGATCGCTTCTGCTGTACCGACGATCGTAAAGGAATCGCCGCCGCCGGATATCGCGATTCCAGCACGAAAGCCCGAGGTAGCAAAGGGCGATCAGCGGCCGGCAGGTTCGCGGATGGCGGCCTTGCCTTCGCTGGCCAATCGAAAGCCCGCGGCACGCACTGAGATTCAGTCAAAGGAGCAAGAGGTTATTAAGAAGGACAATCCGATCGAGCCGATGATCGAGGAACAGGCCGGAACAATTGCGCAGTCCGACCGGAGTGGCGAAGGCGCAGAGACCATCGAGGCCATCCGTGCCGAGATCGGCAACTGCACGCGGTGCCCGCTCCACGCCCAGGGCCGGACGCAGATCGTCCACAGTACGGGTAACTTCAATGCGGAGCTTATGTTCGTAGGTGAAGCGCCGGGAGCGGATGAAGATATCAAAGGCGAGCCGTTCGTCGGGCGTGCGGGGCAATTGCTGACGAAGATAATCGAGGCGATCGGGCTAAAACGCGAAGAGGTGTTTATCGGCAATATCAATCGCTGCCGGCCGCCGGGCAATCGTCAACCGCTGCCCGAAGAAGCGAGCGTCTGCCGGCCATACTTGCTTCGTGAGGTCGAGGTGATCAAGCCGAAGGTCATCGTCGTGCTCGGTGCACACGCGGCCCACAATCTTTTGGAAGTCAAAACGCCGATATCGAAGCTTCGAGGCCAATTCCACGACTATTTCGGCACCAAAGTGATGCCGACCTTTCATCCTGCATACCTGCTCCGAGACCCGCATAAGAAAAAAGAGGTCTGGGAAGACATGAAGATGGTCCGCGACCTGCTGCGGACGATGTAAGCAAGGGGCCGCGGGCCCTTGAATCCGAAAGATAAAGTCCTTCGAAACCGCTGTTATGAAACACTTTAGAGCCAGAGTGGCCGCTGTCGGTGCCGCGATCGGCTCTCTTCCAATGCTAAGATCGAGCGATGAAACAGCGGTGAACGGTGACGCAACGGCCGAGGCTCGGGCGGGTATCGAGGAGTGCCGGGCGATCACGAAACGCTACGGTACAAGCTTCTATTTTGCGACGCAATTCTTTCCTCGAGAGGTTCGCGAAGGGATCTACGCGATCTACGCATTTGCCCGAATACCGGATGAGATAGTTGACGACCCGAACTGCTCGGACCACGCCCTTGCGACCCGAAGGCTCGAGGATTGGTACGCGGATTTTAAGCAGGCTTATCATCAGGGCAGTTCGTCCGACGCGGTGCTCGACGCGATCGTAAAGCAGTTTCACAAGTACGGCATTCCGGAGTCCGATTGCGACGCGTTCATCCGCTCAATGTTCATGGATGAAGAGAAGTTCTCATACGCAAATTACGCAGAGCTTGAGGACTATATGTACGGTTCGGCCTCGGTCATCGGGCTGATGGTGACGCGGGTCGTTGGATATTCGAGCGACGAGGCGTTTGAGTACGCAAAGAAACTTGGCAACGCCTTTCAGCTAACGAATTTCCTCCGCGATATCCGCGAGGACTATGAGAACCTCGGCCGTGTTTATATGCCCGAGGACGAAATGGCTCGGTTCGGGCTGACCAGGGACGATATTGCCGGGCGTGTCCGCGACGAGCGTTTCGAGCAATTCATGCGGTTCCAGATCGAGCGAAACCGCGAGGTCTACCGCGAGGCGTTTCCGGGCATCCGGATGCTCCATTGGCGCGGACGGCTCGCCGTCAAGATCTCTTACGTACTTTACAAAGCGATCCTCGGCGAGATCGAGCGCGCCAACTACAACGTTTACGCCGGACGCGTCCGCACCAACCGGCAGCAGAAGATAGTTCTATCCCTCAAAGCCCTTGCGGGTGTCTATGAATAAGAAAGTAGTGATAATCGGGGCCGGCATAGGCGGCCTCGGCACCGCCGGCCTCTTTGCAAAGAAAGGCTACGACGTAACCGTGCTTGAAAAGAACGAGCATGCCGGCGGCCGGGCAAACATCTTTGAGGCAAATGGCTTTCGTTTCGACATGGGGCCGTCGTGGTACCTCGCCCCGGACCTCTTCGAACATTATTTTCGACTTCTGGGCGAGCGGGTCGAGGATCATTTGGACCTCGTTCGGCTAACGCCTTCCTATCGCATTTTCTTTCAGGGCGATCCGGAAACCCTCGAGATCCATTCGGACATCGAAAAGGACGGCCGGACCTTCGATGCCATCGAGCCGGGCTCATCTGAAAAGCTAAAGAAGTATCTTGCACAGTCGGAATATCAATATGAAGTGGCGACGCAGCACTTCATGTATAAGAATTACGACACGGTCTTCGATTTCTTTAACAAGCGCGTGATGACCGAAGGGCAGAAGCTTTCGGTCTTTTCGAAGATGCACAATTTCGTCACGCGGTTCTTCAAATCGCGCAAGCTGCAGCAGGTTATGGAATACACGATGGTCTTTCTCGGCACCTCGCCGTACGAGGCGCCGGCCATCTATAACCTGATGTCGCACATGGATTTCAATCAGGGCGTTTTCTATCCGCAAGGCGGTTTTTATGAGCTGATAAAGGCGCTCGTGCGGGTCGCGGAAAAGAACGGTGCAAAGGTTCGGACGAATGCAGCGGTCGCCGAGATCCTGATCAAGAACGGCAAGGCGAGCGGCGTGCGGCTTGAGAACGGCGAGGTTATCGATGCGGATATTGTAATCTCGAACGCCGACTATCAGTTTACCGAAACGCGGCTCTTGCCGGAGTCATCTCAGACCTATAAGAAGAAATACTGGGACAAAAAAGTGCTTGCTCCATCTGCCTTTATTCTTTACCTCGGCGTGAAGGAAAAGATGCCGCAGCTTATCCATCACAATTTGCTTTTCAGCGACGACTGGCGGAAGAACTTTGATGAGATCTACAAGGACCCGAAGCTGCCCAACGAGCCTTCGCTTTACGTTTGTGCACCTTCGGTTACGGATCCGAACGTCGCTCCTGAAGGCAAAGAGAATCTCTTTGTCCTTGTTCCGATCGCGTCCGGGCTTGATATCAGCGAGGAGCGCAAACAGGAATATGCCTACCACGTTCTTGAGCGGATGGAACGCGAGATGGGCCTCGAGGGGTTACGGGAAAAGATCGAGTATATGCGGATCTACACTGTTGAGGATTTCCTGAAGGATTACAACAGTTTCAAGGGTACCGCGCTTGGCCTTGCTCATACGATCTGGCAGACGGCGATCTTCAGGCCGAACAACCGCTCGAAGAAGGTGAGTAATCTGTTTTACGTCGGTGCCGGAACTAATCCCGGGATCGGGACGCAGATCTGCCTGATCAGCGCGGAGCTCGTCTATAAGCGGGTACACGGGATAAAAACGGCGGAACCGCTCACTTCGATCTAAAAAGCTTTTGGGGCGAAGATGTACCAAAAGAGCAGGAATCCGGCGGCCGCATTTACAAGCGGAAACCGTCGGTAAACGTTGAAAATGCCGCCGTCTTTGCTCGATGCGAATGAGATAACGATCATCGCGGCAAAGATCGCTCCGAGTACGACGGCGGCCCAACCGATGAACGCAAATGCGAGTGCGGCCGAGGCGAGATACATCGCGAGGCAGAAGAGAAGCGTTCCATTGTGGCCGAGGAGCGTGGCAACGGTCGCGATCCCGGCCTCGCGGTCGGCGGAGATGTCCGGAATAGCGGAATAGGCGTGCATAGCCATTGTCCAAAGGCCGCCGGCGACGATGGCCGCAACCGGAGGGAATTCGCCGGTGACAAGTTGGTAAGCGACCGCACCGGGGAAAACATAAAGGACGTTAAAGGCCGAATCGAGTATCGGTTTCGTCTTTGCACGGATCGGCGGGGCGGAGTAAAAGACAGAAAAGAAGATGAACAGGCTCATCGCGAGCATAGCGGGCGGCCAGAGGATCGGTAACACAGCGAGGAATGGCAGATTCGTCGCGATGATAGCAACCGCCAGCGGCCGCCGTTTTTCGGGTGTTACAAGTGCTTCGTAATCGGTCTTTTTAGGATTGAGGCGGTCGGTTTCGTAATCGAAAATGTCGTTTATTCCGTAAATAAGCAAATTTGCGGGAAGAAGAAAATATAGCCCGTAAACGACTGCGGGAGCGGTCAGCAATTGGCACGGCGATACGATCGCGGCGGCCAGGCCAACGAGAAACGGGCCGAATACGTAAATCCAAAACCGGGGACGGCTTATACGTAATAGCTCGGTAGTTTCAGGTCGATTCGGCACAGGGCGAGTATATCTCAGCGGTGAGCAACTTTCACAAACAAAGCATCTGGGCATTGGCGGTCGCGGTATTTTTGGCCATCGGGGCGTTCTTTATGGCGAACGTGCCGATGCCGCCATGGTCGAAGTACATCTCGCCAATTAACATCGTCCTGTTTGCACTCCCGAGCCTTTGGGCGGTGCGAAGGTGGCTCGGTTGGCGCGATGGGGCGATCTTTTTTGGCGTGCTTGGGCTTTACGCTCTCGCGATCGAGACCTCGGCGATCATCACCGGCTTTCCATACGGGCACTTCGCTTACGCCGAGCACCTCGGCTATCGGCTTTTCGGCTATGCTCCTTGGACGGTGGCATTTGCGTGGACGCCGCTTGCACTCGGCGCTTATGCGATCGCGAGAAACATATCCGGTTCGCGAATTGCCCGGCTGATTCTTGTTCCGGTGCTGTTGACGCTCTTCGATGTGGTGCTCGACCCCGGCGCGGTATATCTGGGCTTTTGGAAGTATCCCGAGGGCGGTTGGTTTTATGGCGTGCCGTGGTCCAATTTTGCCGGATGGCTGCTTTCGGGATTTATCGGTGCCGTACTTATCGAGGTAATGGTCGCACGCTTCCGGCCGTTATTGCCGACGCCGGTCCAGCTTTCGATCAGTTCGATATTCACGGTCTTTTTTTGGGCGGTTTTCGCATTTTTCGCCTCGATGGAAGAACCCGCCTTGCTCGGAACACTTCTCGTTTTTGGGATGGTGGTGATCTATCGCCGGTTCCATTACCGGTTTGACGACATGGTCGTCTTGGTCGATGAGGACAATAACCCGATAAGGACCGAGCAAAAGCTGATCGCTCATAATGGCTACACGCAACTCCACCGAGCATTTTCGGTGTTTCTATTCAATTCAAAGGGCGAGTTGCTGCTCCAGCAGAGAGCTTTTGGGAAGAAAACCTGGCCGGGCATTTGGTCAAATTCTTGCTGCGGCCACGTAATGCTTCACGAGACGGTTGCGGCCGCGGCGAAGCGACGGGTGAAGTATGAACTCGGGCTTTCCGGTATCGATTTGAAACTCGCTTTGCCGGATTTCAGATACATCGCCGAGATGAACGGCATCGTCGAGAACGAGATCTGCCCGGTCTTCATTGGCTTTACGGACAAAGAGCCGCAGCCGAATCCGGAGGAAGTCGCGGCCGTCCGCTGGCAGCCGTGGGACGAGTTCCTGGCCGATGCCCGCCGGCCAGATACAGAGCTTTCGCCGTGGTGCATCCTAGAGGCCGAACAACTTGCCGAACTTCCGGAGCTTGAGGGAAAGTTGCACAGATGATGTGGTAATCTGAGTGCACTTTAACTTTCGAGGAAGATCAAAATGAAAAGACTCATTGGCTACCTGTTCGTCGCAGTTCTCTTACTCAATCCAACCATACTTTTTGGCCAGAAATCAGCAGGAACCGAAGTAAAACAACTTCAGGGCCCGCAGAATCCGAGGCTCGGGTTCGTGATCCACGGCGGCGCAGGCGTTATCTCGCGAGGTTCGCTCTCGCCGGAACGCGAGAAAGAATATCGTGCGAAGCTTGAGGAAGCAGTTTTGGCCGGTTACAAGGCATTGCAGGCGGGAAGATCGAGCCTTGATGCGGTGGAGATCGCGATCCGGATACTCGAGGATTCGCCGCTATTCAATGCGGGCAAAGGAGCGGTTTTTACGAATGAGGGTAAGAATGAACTCGATGCCTCGATAATGGACGGCAAGACGCTAGGCGCAGGTGCGGTCGCGGGCCTGACGCGGGTCCGGAATCCGATCACGCTCGCCCGGGCGGTCATGGAGAAAAGCGAGCACGTGATGATGGTCGGGGCCGGTGCCGAAAAGTTTGCCGAGCAGCAGAAGATGGAACTGGTCGATCCGAAGTATTTCTGGACCGAATCGCGGTGGAACGCACTCCAAAAGATCCTGAAAGAAGAAAAGGAGAAAGAAGAGAAAAGCAAAGACCACGGCAAGCTGATCGAGGCCGAGAAGCCGGCGAACAAATTTGGGACGGTCGGAGCCGTTGCCCTCGATAAGGACGGTAACCTTGCGGCGGGAACGTCGACCGGCGGGATGACCAACAAGCGCTTTGGCCGCGTAGGCGACGCACCGATCATTGGTGCAGGAACCTATGCGAACAACGCAACCTGTGCGGTCTCGGCGACAGGCTGGGGAGAGTTCTTCATTCGGCTCTCGGTCGCACGTGATATTTCTTCGCTTATGGAGTACCGTGCGATGACCGTTCAACAGGCGGCCGACCTTGTGATCAAGACAAAGCTGCAGAAGCTCGGCGGCGACGGCGGCGTGATCGCGATCGATAAATTCGGCAATATCGGCGTCTCTTTCAATTCTGAAGGGATGTATCGAGCGTATATCAACGCCGAAGGCAAGCCCGTCGTCGAGATCTACGGAGCCGAGAAGTGAAAAAGTGAAAAGGTGAAAAGGTGAAAAGGTGAAAATGCGTTGTAAGTTTCAACGTTAGCGAAGGCGGAACCAACCAAGTGTTGATTTAGCCCAAAACGGGTCAAAACGGGGCTTGCATAAAGTCAAAATGGATTCGAAGAAGAGAATCGAGACATTTGAAGACCTGATCATCTGGCAGAAGGCGGTCGAATTGGCAAAAGAGGTCTATTTGATAACCGAACGCGAAAAGCTGCGGACAGATTTTGGTCTGAAATCGCAAATGCGAAATTCGGCCGTTTCGATATCGAGCAACATCGCAGAAGGATTTGAGCGGCGGACGAGGAAGGAATACTTAAACTTTCTAAACATTGCCAAGGCATCTGCGGGAGAGCTGAGGAGTCAGCTTTATATAGCTCGCGAGGTAGGATATTTGAATGCCGACGAACATGCTGAACTCAGGGAAAAGGCGAAGTTTTTGAGCGGTTCGATATGGAATCACATGAAGGCGATCGCCCGTGCCTCTGAGGCCTGAATAACGAACCAGAACCTAATCACTTTCGGTTCCATACTTTTTCACTTTTTCACTTTCACACGCTTAAACATTTTATGCGAAGCGCGGAGATCATAGCCGTTGGGTCGGAGCTTCTGACGCCTGAGAAAACGGACACCAACAGCCTTTGGCTGACGGAAAAACTAGGCGAGATCGGTATCAGCGTGATGCTGAAAACGATCGTCGGCGACGATGAACCGCGCCTCAAAGAGGCGATCCAGGACGCCCTGAAGCGTTCGGATGTAGTGATCACGACCGGCGGGCTCGGGCCGACCGAGGACGACATCACCCGTCAGGTCACCGCAAAAGCACTCGGCCGCGAGCTTGTTCACCGGCCGGAGCTTGAGGAGGAGCTCCGTGAGCGGTTCCGGCGGTTTGGACGCGAGATGCCGGAGATAAATGTCCGGCAGGCTTATGTGATTGAAGGTGCAGAGCCACTTGCGAACCCGAACGGGTCGGCTCCGGGGCTTTTTGTTGAGGACGCGGGCCGTACGCTCGTCGTGCTTCCCGGGCCGCCTCGGGAACTCAAGCCGATGTTTGAGACGCACGTCCGGCCGAGGCTTGAAAGGCTCGGCGACGGAATGATCGTGCGGCGGCGGGTGCTGATGGTCGCAGGACTGGGCGAATCTGCGGTGGATGAAAAGATCGCTCCGATCTATCAGAAGTACGAAAATGTGCGGACGGCCTTGCTCTTTACAAAGACCGAGGTGCAGGTTCATTTCTATGCTCGTGCCGAGGATGTCGAATCTGCGGAAGAGGTGCTGAACGAACTCGTGGAAAGAAGCGTTGCCGAGCTCGGAGATGCGGTGTTCTCGACGGACGGCGAGGCGATGGAAGAGGTCGTCGGCCGGATGCTGCGGGAGCGTAATGAGACGCTGGCACTTGCCGAGAGCTGCACCGGCGGGTTGATCGGCCGCCGCGTAACGGAGGTCGCCGGTTCTTCGGATTATTTTCTCGAAGGGGCGATCACATATTCGAACGCTGCGAAGACGCGGGTGCTTGGTGTCCCGGCTGAAACGATCGAGGCCCACGGTGCGGTAAGCGCGGAAACGGCGGAAGCGATGGCGGCGGGAATGCGTGAGCGGTCGGGGGCGGATCACGCGGTTTCTGTCACCGGGATAGCCGGGCCCGGCGGCGGTACGGAAGAAAAGCCGGTCGGGACGGTGTTTATCGGAATCGCAAATGCGGGCGGCGTGCGCTCGGTAAGAATTGTCCTTCCGGGCGACAGGTATATCATTCGCTGGCGTGCAAGCCAGGCAGCACTTGACGTGCTTCGGCGGTCACTTCTGCGAGCAGACAGGGCCTCGGGAGGTCGCGATTACAGCCTTACTTAGTCGAATAAAGAAGGTTCTCAAGGAATTGGGGCATCTGACGCCGATGGCATTCGTCGCGGCGTTTCTGCCTGTGCTAGGAAGCACACTCCTTATCGCGTTCCTTGTGCCCGTCGGTAACTGGCTTAAGGCAGAGTCGATCGGCGGAATGGCCCTTTACTTCCTGGGTGTGGTGGCCTTTTGCGGGCTTTCGCTTCTTCCGACCAATGTCATCGGGATCGTCGGCGGGTTCGCATTTGGTTTTCTCCCGGGAATCACGGTGTTGATCTGCGGAATTCTCGGAGCCGCGTTCTTGTCGTTTCTTGTTTACCGAAGGATCGGGTCGCGTCGTTTTGCGGATATCATTGAAAAGCACCCGCGTTCCGCCGCCGTATATCACGCGTTGCTCCGCGAAAGCCCGGCTCGCACGCTCTCGATCATTTTCCTGCTGAGGCTTTCCGTGGTAATGCCTTTCTCGCTCACGAATTTCTTGATGGCTTCGGCGCGAGTTCCGGTGTATGCGTATCTGATCGGTACCTTTTTTGGAATGCTTCCGCGGTCGGCGGCGGTTGTTTTTGTCGGGTCCGGCCTTTCCGAACTCGACCTTCAGGACCGCGGCGATGTTCTTTTCCTCGCCTTTGGGATCGCCGCGACGATAGCGGCGATGATCGTCATAACGGTCATCAGCCGCCGTGCTCTTGATAACCTGACCGCCGAGCGGTCGGCCGCCGGTGCCGACATTCAGACCACTTAACTCTTGCATTTTCGGGCATTAAAGCAGAAAATCTCGGGAAGGCCATTTCACAGGCCGTACCCGAAAATGGAACTTTTTCCGTTCGCTTTCGTGTAAACAGGACGGCCGCACTTTCGGCGGCCTGTTCGAGGAACAAAAGATGAGAAGAATCAGTGCTTTAGCTCGCCTCCGTGCACCTATTACATTACTGCTGCTGCTTGCCTTGCTTGCACCTGTTCCGGCTCTTGCCTCAGGAAACGGGAAGAAGAAATTCAAGGAAGGCATGAGGCACGAGGTGGCCGAGGAATGGGACAAGGCGGCGGAAGCGTTCGCTTTGGCCGTTGCCGATAGCCCGAAGAACCCCGAGTATCGCCTTCATCTTGTGCGAGCGCTGTTTAACGCCTCGCAGATGTATATGAAACGCGGCCGTCTTTTGGCAGAGCAAAAGGATTACGAAGGGGCGTATATAGCGTTTCGAAAGGCGTACGGGTTCGACCCGGTGAATGAGCTTGCGCGTTCCGAAATGGCACGGATGGTCAGGCTTCAGGAGGAAGCCATGGGCGGGCCGAAGAAGCCGGCCGAAGGCGATGTGAGGCTGGTTCAGACGGGCGGCGACCCGACAATGCCGCAAGGGTTCCAGTTGCCGCAGCAGATGGAGAAGCTGCGTGACCTGCCTTTCCCGAGCGGCGTTAATCTTCAGTTCATCATTCGCGAACTAGCGAAGGACCTCGACCTCAACGTGCTTTTCGATACCGGATCGCAACAGCTTGCGACGCGGACGGTTCGCATCGAACTCAAGAACGTGACCGCTGCTCGTGCTCTTGACTACATCTTTTTGCAGGAGAATCTTTTCTTTCAGAAGGTCGGGCCGCGGACGATCCTTGTTGCGGACAACGCTCGGCGTGCATTGCTCCAGCAGCTTGTCTTAAGAACATTTTTCCTTGCGAATGCGAGCCCGAAAGATATCAAGGCTGTTATCCAGACCGCGATCCCGGCCCAGCAGGGCCGCACGCAGACCATCGTCCTCGAGGATGCGGCGACGAATAGTGTTACAGTCCGAGATACGGCCGAGAACGTCGCGCTGATCGGAAAGCTGATCCAGTCGCTCGATAAAGACCGTGCCGAGGTCGTCATGGACGTGGCGATCTACGAGGTCAACAAGAATGACCTTCTTCAGTTCGGTAACCAGATCGGCACGGCGGGCGACAATGCGACCCTGCTGAACCTAGGAGGTATTGGCTTACCATTCGCCCGAACCGGAACGACGGGGAACATCACGAATGGAATGAGGTTTCCGAACATTGGATCGGCAAGCCTTGCGATCGGCCTTCCGGTAAGTACGATCGCCGCACTGCAAACGAAAACTAATACGAAACTGCTTGCTTCGACCCAGATACACGCGTTCAACAACGAGGATTCCTCGGCCCGGATCGGACAGCGGGTGCCGGTACGTACGGCCTCTTTTGCTCCGATACAGAGCACAGGCGGCCAGAATCCGAACAACAACTTTGTCGGCGACGTGATCAACTATGAGCAGGTGGGTTTGACACTGAAATTCAAGCCGATCGTTTTCCCGAATCAGGACGTTCAGGTCGCGATGGAGATCGAGTCCAAGGACGTTGCCGGCGGCACGTTCGATAATCCGGTCTTTACCGAGCGGACGATCAAGGGAACTGCCCGCGTGCAGAACAACAAGACCTTGCTGCTGGCGAGCGTTGCGCAGGGTGTGGAGTCGCGTGGGCGTTCGGGCTTGCCGCTCGTCGGGCTGATCCCGATCCTCGGACGGCTTTTCACCGCACCGACCAAAGAGAACCGGCAAGTGGATATCGTTATCGCGGTCACGCCGCGTGTTATTCGTGCTCCTGCCATCGTTCCGGACGACGAGGTCGAACGGCCCACGGGAAGTGTTGCGACGCCGACGGGCGGCTCGCTCGAGGCGATGCTAATTCAGGAAGAGCGCGACGAATATCTCGCGTCCGTTCGGCGGCTGCCGAAGAACTCTGATGTACAGCTTGCGGATCAGGCTGTGACCGATTCTCCGAACTATGTTCGCTCGGCATTGCCCGAACCGGCTGGGGAAAAGGCTTCGACGGCCGTTGTCGTTGACACCCCGCGGACCGAAGCAACGCCTACGTCCGAAGTTCCGGCATTGCGGCGGATCGACACAAATCCGGCGGAATTGAACCTTCGTCAAACAGCGAATACCTTTGCTCCGACAACCGAAGCAAAGGCCGTCACGCAAAATGAGCCAAGTAAGTCCGCGATGGGAGAACGTGACGCACGGATCACCTTTGGAGCAGACGTCCCGAGCCTCGAGATGGGCAAGATCTACCGGATCCCGGTGATGATCGAGGCGGCCGGTTCGTTCAATTCGGCGGTCCTTGGGCTTTCATTTGACGAACAGCGGATCGCGGTCCGTTCGGTCATCTTTGGTGAGGTCTTTGGGCCGCGGTCGGCAACGCCGGCGGCTCCGTTCCTTAACCAGAACGGCAAGCTTTACGTCTCGCTTCGCGGTGACTCGGGCGAACTATTCCGTTCGAGCGGGACGCTTGCGATCATCGAGATCGAGGCCCTTCAGGACGGCCCGGCATTGATGAGCTTTGAGCGGGATGTGATGAACGTGATCGCGGCCGACGGCCGAAGCCTTTCGATCATCAAATAGAAGATGCGCACGCGTTTCACCAATTCAAGAGGGCCGGAGGGCGGTTACACGCTCTTCGAATTGATCGTCACACTCACGGTCCTCGCCGTTCTTGTAATGGGAACGGTGCCGCTGGCTCAAAACGCTTATAAGCGGCAGAAGGAAGTGCGGTTGCGGGAAACGCTGCGGATGATCCGCTCGGCGATCGATGAGTTCAGACGGGACTCTGTTGGGGCTTGCCCTCAGGGTGCGATCACTACGGGAAACCCAACCCGCGGGCCGCAAGCCGGTGCCCAAGTGCCGACCGACCCGCGAAGCCGCGTAGTGATAGACGATTGTACGATCTTTGATTCAGAGAACCTCGACCGATACCCGCCGAGTCTTGAGGTGCTTGTTGACGGTGTTCGCGTCAAGCAGCGGGGCATCAGCCTAACGGGCGGCGGCGGACTCGGCGGTAGCACGCGGCAGGCAACGGAGATCAACAGCAGCGAGACGGAAGAAGTGATCAAGGTCTATATGCGGGAACTTCCGATCGACCCGATGACGGGCCAGAAGGATTGGAAGCTGAGGTCGTCGTATCAGCCGCCGGGCGACGATTCGTGGGACTCGGTCAATGTGTTCGATGTGCGGTCGGCCTCAAATGAGACCTCGCTTGCCGGAGATAAATATAGTGACTGGTAAGTTACAGCAAATGGCCTGGTTGCGGCGGCAGGGCGGCTTTTCGCTGCTCGAGCTGATGATCGCGATGTTCATCCTGATCATTCTGCTTTCGGTGGCGATCCCGACCTATCAGCGGAGCGTTCAGCAGGCTCGCGAGACCGTGCTGAAAGAGAACCTTTGGCAGATGCGGCGAGCGATCGATCAATTTGGTGCGGACAAGGGCCGGCTTCCGGCATCTATCGATGAACTTGTCGAGCTGAACTACCTTCGTGAAGTGCCATACGATCCGATCACCGAAACGCAGGAGTGGGACGAGGTGGCCGGCGATGATCCGCTCAAGGGCGACGGAGCTCAAGGGCTCAAGGACGTCAAAAGCCGGGCCGATGGCCGGGATGCAGACGGCAAGGCATATCGGGAATATTGATCGCGTGGCGGAATTAGCTTAAGGATGTTGTCATTTCTTACAGAACCGAGTTATCCAAAGGCCGCTTTAGGTATTGAGCGGTCGAGCGTCTCCGCGGTCGAGGTCAGCCGTAATGGCCGGCGTTCGTTCGCGATTCGCGGTGCGGCGATAGTTCCGCTTGCGGGCAGCGTTCTTGAACCCTCATTCACAGAAAGAAACATTCTTGACACCGCCGGCTTTCGTGCTGCGATCACCGAGGCGATGACCGGTGCGGGATTATTAGGCACCAAGCGGTGGTCGGTTTCGCTTCCGCCGCAGGCGGCCCGCTCGGCGATATTGACGGTCGAGAATGGCGGGAAAGGCAACAGCGAAGAGATCCTCGAATGGAAAGCCGAGCAGATGTTCGGCCTGCCGGCCCGCGAGCTGCGAGTGAACCGCCGAAAGATCGCCGCCGAGGGCGACGGCCGCAGCCGTTATTTTGCAACAGCGATACGGCTTTCGGTGATCGACGAATACGAATCGATGTTCGAAGAAATGGGGATCCATGCCGGGCTGATCCTGCCGAAGCCGGTTGCCGAGACAGAATGGCTCAGCGGCCCGCAGATGTACGGCGATTCGCTTCTCATCAGTTCGCAGGATGACGGCTTTACGGCGATACTTCTTCGCGGCGGCGAGCCCTCTGTGCTCAGGTCGGTAACGTGCTCTCCTGAAGAGATCGACGACGAGGTCTATCGGCTGCTGCTCTTTTACAATGATCGTTTCGGGGCCGAGGGCGATTCTGCACTTTCGCGTGTCCTCGCGCTCGGTTCAGGGCTTGAACACTCGCACTTGCAGGCGGCGGCAAAGGAAGCTCTCGGCCGCTCGCTTGAGGTTCTTTCGCCAGGTGATGTCGGCTTTCAGAGCGTTGACCGAGCCCTGCCGTTCGATGTTCTGGCGGCTCCCGCGGGTCTCGCTTCGCTTGGCCACAATTGACCTCGGGTACCCGCAGGCAGGAAAAAAGTTTCCGCTCCAACTTGATTATTCCGAACTTTAGCTGTCAATATGACGTTCTAACGTCTATGGCGGCTTTTTCTTTTGCAGATCCTGCGACCGTTCTCGCTGACGCTGAGCTCGTCCGCGAGGCGATTCGCGGCGGCGAAGGCAGTTTTGAGGAGCTTGTCCGCCGGTATCAAAGGCCGATCGTCGGCTACGTTTACCGAATGCTTGGCGATTACGAATCCGCCCTGGACGTAAGCCAAGAGGTCTTCATCAAGGTCCACAATTCACTTGCCCGTTTCGATTCGGGGTTCAAGTTCTCGACCTGGATCTATCGTATCGCCCACAACGCCGCCATTGACCACATGCGGCGAAATTCCGCAAATACTTTCAGCCTTGAAACCGAGAACGCCGATGGTGCGTATGAACTGCAGGTCGAATGCCAGAAGCCCTCGCCGGAAAAGCTCAGGGAGCTAAGCGAGTGGCGGACAGAGATCGAAGCGGTCATCGCCGAACTCCCCGTTGCCTATCGGGAATTGATAGTTCTTCGGCACGGCCGTGACCTGAGCTACGATGAGATAGCCGAGGTCACGGAGCTTCCTCTCGGGACCGTAAAGAACCGGCTTTTCCGGGCACGTGAAATGATGCGCGGTCTGCTCGAAGCCAGGGGCTTTTCAGCCTAAAGAACCATTCGACATTGCGAACACGTGGAAGCGGAGAACAAAAATTTTGTTTCCGAAGGCGGGGCATCGGTCTGCGGGCCGGAGTCCGTTTACGCATATTTGGATGGATTGCTTTCGCCTGAGGCGTTGATGGCCTTCGAGGCTCATCTGGACACCTGTGCCGAATGTCGGGAATCGGTGAACAGCGAAAAGGTGTTTGCGGGAATGCTTGATACATCGCTTGTGAGCGAAGCATCGGTACCGCTTCCGGAAGATTTTGCTAAGCGGGTCGCGGTAACGGCTGAAAGTACGGTGGTCGGAACCGGGGACCGATCAAATACTCTTCGGGCAGTTGCTATCGTTTCCGGCTTACTATGTGTTGCCGTGGCTGCGGTAGTGGCCGCGGGCGGGCAGGGAATACCTTTTGTCGGAATCGCAATCGAGAAGATCGGCGTGATCGTGCTTGCAGCGGTTCATCTGGTATATAGCGTCGGAGTATCGGTCGCGGTGATCATCAGGTCCGCAACGGCTCCGGTAGTTGATCAGCCGATGCTCGTGCCGATCTTTTTGATGATCATGGCAGCAATGGGTTTGCTGCTCCTGAGGGTTCGGCAAAACCGCTCCGGCGATACCGCAAATTGAAAGTTTTCAAATGCTGATCTCTGCAAAAACCAAAAGGCTGTTATTCACCGCACTGCTTTGTGCGGGGCTTTTTGCGTTTTTGTCATTTGAGGCCCGGGCTATCAACATGATCACGTTCTCTCAGGAGGACGACGGGCAGACACTTATCATTGAGAATGCTCCGGAGATGAATGTCATCTCCTTCGGCAAGAAGGTCGTTGTCCGCGGAAAGGCGAAAGAGGTCTTCTCATGGGGCGGCGATGTCGTGGTCGAAGGGACGGTCGAGTCTGACGTCGCGACCCTCGGCGGCTCCGTGGTGCAAAAACACGACTCAAAGATTGGCGGTGCCGTTATCGTGATCGGTGGTTCCTATCGTCCGGAAAGTGCCGAGCCGCTCCGCGGTCCGGACAAGGAAACGGTGGTCTTCGGGATGTTCGAGGAAGAATTCCGAGACCTTGCCAAGAACCCGTCTCAGATCTTTTCGCCTGCCTTTACGCCGGCTTTCTTTGCGCAGCGGGCCCTTTCGGCGTTGTTCTGGTTCATCGTAACGTTCACGTTCGTTTCGCTCGCACCGGGCTCGGTTAGCCGTGCGATCGCGAGGACGAACCTAACGCCGCTCAAAGTGTTCGGTATCGGCGGCGGCTTATTCGCACTTTTTGGCCTTTTCGTAGTGGTCTCGCTCAGATATATGCCGGACTACCTTGGTGCGGTCGTCAGCCTGATGGCATTCGTGCTCTTGCTGCTCGCTTACGTCTTTGGCCGCATCGTTCTGCAAGTCAGTCTCGGGAAAGCGATCCAGAAGTATCTCGGTTTCAATATTGCCCGTTCGGAACCGGCCGCGATCCTTCTAGGAGTGCTTGCCTGGACCATCATTCTTTCCGTTCCCTACGTCTGGACAATGGCCGCTTTCGTCCTCTTTATCGGCGGCATCGGACTCGTCGCAACCGGGCGCGTTCAACGTGTCTGGGGCCAGCCTGAAAACCCGTAAGTGTTACGTTTTACAATTCTTTACATATTTTGGTGAACCTAGGCCAAAATATTTACGTCATAATCAACTTTGAAGGCATCCATTGCTCGGATGCTAACGAACAAGTTAGGCGGTCGCAATATTCGACTGATCATTATATGCGTTTTAGTTTATCAGGCACACTCTTTATTCTCTTTGCTTCGGCAGTCCTCTTCACCGCATTTGCGCAGGACGCGCCGAAGCCTTCATATCTTACCGGGGAGGTGGCCTCGATCTCCGATTCCGGACTCGAGCTTAAGAACGATAAGGGAACGACGAAGGTCACTTTTGGAGCAGCAACCGAATTCAAACGCGTTCCGCCGGAGAAGCCAAGCATCACCGCCGCAACTCCGACCGAGCGTTCCGAGATCGGCCAAGGCGATCGTCTCGTGATCTCGGGCTTTTATAACGCAGACAAGACAGAATTTGCGGCACGGGCGGTTTATCAGATGAGCAAGTCGGATATCGCCCGAAAGCAGCAGCAGGATACCGAGCGATGGGCGACGCGGGGGATTTCTGGCCGTGTTGCGAGCGTGAATCCGGCGACGAAACAGATCACTATCGAGGTTCGCGGCCTGATGGGTTCGACGAACGTCGTCGTGAACCCAAAGGATGGTGCGACCTTCAAGCGTTATGCGCCGGACTCGGTCCGGTATAGCGAAGCGGTCGCAAGCAGCCTTGAAGGCGTTAAGGCGGGTGATATGCTTCGTGCGGTCGGCGACCGCGGCCCGGACGGACTCAGCTTCGCCGCTGAAGAGATCCTGACCGGGGCGTTTCAAACCGTCGCCGGAACGGTCAAATCGATCGACGCCGCTACGAATCAGATAACGATCACGGACCTGCAGACCCAGAAGGACATTGTTGTTCAGGTCGGCAGCGGTTCGACGATGAAGCGCTTTCCTGAAGAAATGGCCCAGAGATTGGCCGGTATGGCAGGCGGCGGTGCTCCGGGTGCAGGCCCGGGAGCCGGCGGCCAGCGGCCGGGCGGCGGAGAAGGAACTCGTCCTGCCGGCGGAGGGCCGGGACAGGGCGGGCCGGGTCGTCCGGGAATGGGCGGCGGACCGCGAGGCGGGATCGACGATATGTTCGAACGGATGCCCGCGATCACGCTTGGTGATATCACCGTTGGTTCGATGATAGCGGTTTCGAGTACGCGGAACGGACAGACCGATCGCGTGACGGCGATAAAGCTTCTTGCCGGTGTTGAGCCTTTTGTCAGAGCTGCTCAAATGGCAGCAGCGGCACAGGGCCAGCGTGGGGGCCGCGGAGCGGTCAGCGGCGGATTTTCGATCCCGGGTCTTGAAGGATTTGATAACTAATTTTTTAGAGCACTTTAACACTCTCTCCAGGTGAAGTTGAGGTGGGGACGAGGACATATTTCTGAGGACTACCACTTATGCATTTATTGAAAAGATCATTAACAAGTTTGCTGGCGGTTGCGATATTCGCATTCGCCGCTTTCGGCCAGCAGCAGGGAAGCGTCACCGGACAGGTGCAGGACGAACTCGGTGCGGCGGTTGTCGGAGCTACGGTTACGGTCGTAAACCCTGAGGGCCGTGTCCGAACGGTAACGACGAGCCAACGCGGTGAGTTCACCGTCAGCGGCCTGACCCCGGGAATCTATACGGTACGGGTCGCGATACCGAACTTCGCCATTTACGAGAACAACGAGGTCGAGATCAAGGCCGGACAGCGGACGGAGCTTACGGTTCCGTTGACCGTTGAGGGCGTCCAGGAACAGGTTGATGTCGATACATCAAACCAAGTTTCGACCGACCCGAATGCGAACCTGAGCGCCACGGTGCTTAAGGGAGAGGACCTTGAGGCTCTTCCGGATGACCCGGACGAACTCGAGGCCGCCCTGCAGGCACTTGCGGGCCCTTCGGCAGGCCCCAACGGCGGACAGATCTACATCGATGGGTTTACCGGCGGCCGGCTTCCTCCGCGCGAAGCGATCCGCGAGATCCGCATCAACCAGAATCCTTTTTCGGCTGAATTTGACCGGCTAGGTTTCGGCCGGATCGAGATACTTACTCGGCCCGGTGCGGATAAGTTCCGCGGAAGTGCGTTCATGAACTTCAACGATTCGCGGTTCAACTCGCGAAACCCGTTCGCATTGAATCGTGCACCCGGCCAAACTCGCTTCTTTGGCGGAAACATTTCGGGCCCGGTTCAGAAGGGCAAGTCGTCCTTCTTCGTCGATATCAACAATCGTGACATCGATGCAAACACGATAATCAATGCTCAGGTGCTGGACGCCAATTTGAACGTTGTGCCGTTTCAGCAGGATGTTCAGGTTCCGACTCGTCGGTTCTCGATCAGCCCGCGATTCGACTACCAGATCAACGACAACAACACGCTTCAGCTTCGTTACAGCTACACGAATGCGAAGTCTGAGAACCAGGGCCTCGGCAACCTGACGCTCCCTTCGCGGGCCTTCGAGACGACATATACGGAGAACGAGATCCGCGTCACGGAGACGATGATCATCAACCCGACAACGATCAACGAGACGCGTTTCGAGATCGATTGGGAGAATAGAGAGCAGATCGGTGACAATTCGATCCCGACCGTCAATGTTGGCTCAGCGTTTGTCGGCGGCGGTGCTCAGATCGGCTTGAGCTTCAATAAGGAAACCTCGTGGGAGCTTCAGAATTACACCACGACGTCGCTTGGTAAGAACTCGGAGCACGCGATCAAGTTTGGCGTGCGGCTTCGCGGGCTCACATTGCGGGACCGCTCAGAGAACAACTTCGGGGGAAGCTTCTCTTTCATCAATCTCGATAGCTATCGGAATGCGATCCTGGGTAACGACTTTCCGACGTCATTCTCGCTGACGACCGGCAATCCGGAGCAGAAGGTATCGCAAACGGATGTTGGCCTGTTCATTACCGATGACTGGCGGATAAGCCCGGGCTTTACGATGAGCTTCGGCCTTCGTTACGAGAACCAAACGAACATCAAGGACAGCTTGAATTTTGCACCGCGGCTTTCGTTCGCGTGGTCGCCTGGAGCCGGCGGAGCTCGTGCACCGAAGACGGTGATACGGGGCGGTTTCGGTATCTTCTACGACCGATTTGGCGAGAACCTGACGCTGCAGGCACGGAGATTCAACGGTTCCGAGCAGCTCAGCCTATTGGTAAATAGCTTCGATCCGGATCCGGTTCGCCGGGCCGCGGCAATAGCTCTTTTGCAGCAGGCGGTCTTCACGGTTGACGGGGTTACGAATGTTCCGACGGCGGCGCAGATCATTGCGGCCCTTCCGCAGTCGAACACCATCCGTTCCATTTCACCGGAGCTGCAGTCCCCCTATATGGCTCAGGTCGCACTCGGCGTTGAGCGGCAGCTGCCGTTTAATACGACCGTATCGGTCTTCTACATCGGGTCGCGAACCTGGCATGTTCTTCGGGCAAGAAACATCAACGCTCCGATCTGTCCTGAACAGGTCAATTGTCTCGATGCTCCGCGACCGGATCCGCTTTCCGGCGATATTTATCAGTACGAGTCGAGCGGCGTGCTTAACCAGAACCGCATCTTCACGAACATCCGTGCGAACATCACTCCGAGGATCTCGATCTGGGGCAACTATTCGCT
>JAHBSG010000014.1 GCA_019639235.1 Acidobacteriota bacterium
ACAATAGCGCTGACCGAAGGAACAGAGCCGCTCGGCGAGGTGAACGTATCGCTGAGGGCCGGAGCCGAACGGATCGCATTTTCGGAGGACTTCGATGGAGTTTCTGCCCCGCAGCTTCCGGCAGGCTGGTCAACCTCGGCGAGCGAGAATCACCAGCTTTGGCGAACATCCTCGGCGAGAACCGAATCGGCTCCTAATGCGCTTTTCTCACCCGCCCCGATACAGCGAGGCGTTAATGAGGTCATCTCGCCGGCGTTCCAGGTAAATACCGCGGCGGCGGAGCTTCGTTTTCGCCTTTGGTATGAACTGGAAACCACCTTTCTCCGCAACCGCCTGTATGATGGAGCCGTGCTCGAGCTAAGCATAGCGGGCGGCGAATGGCAGGACATTCTCGCCGCGGGTGGTTCATTCTTAACCGGCGGGTACGATGGTACGATCGACGGCTGCTGCCAGAATCCGCTTGCAGGCAGGCTCGGCTGGTCGGGCCGGAGCGGCGTTAACCAGATCCCGGAATGGATCGACAGTATCGTCCGGCTTCCGGCTTCAACGGCAGGCCAGAGCGTCCGCCTTCGGTGGAGGGTCGGCACCGACATCGGAACATTTCGCGAGGGTATTTATATCGACGACCTGAAGGTGATCGACGGATTCACCTGCGAATGCCCGCCCGCAACTCCGAATTCAGCACCCTACGACTTCGATGGCGACGGCAAGACAGATATCGCGTCTTATACATTCAACGATGTTGCCAATGTTGCGGACATACGCCTTGTTGAAAGCGGTAGCGGAACGATCCGAAGCATCAACTTTGGCTCGGCCGGCGACCGTTCAGCCGCTGCAGATTTTGACGGCGATGGGAAAACGGACGTAGCAGTTTTTCGTCCTTCGACAGGTTTTTGGTTCATCCTGTGGAGCAGCGACGGGAGCGTCGACATCCGGCAGTTTGGGATCAGCGAGGACATCCCGGTGCCGGCAGATCTCGACGGCGATGGCAGGGCCGAGGTCACCGTCTTTCGTCCATCGACTGCCGTTTGGTACGCGTTGCGAAGTTCGGACTCTCAGGTCTTGATCGTTCAGTTCGGCATTACGGGCGATATTCCTACGCCGGGTGACTACGATGGCGACGGACGGGATGATATCGCGATCTTTCGGCCTTCGAACGGCTTCTGGTACGTTCTGCGTTCAGGCGACGGCGGAGTTACATTCACGCAGTTCGGGCAGGATGGCGATGTTCCTGTTCCTGTCGATTTCGATGGCGACGGTCGAACGGACAATGCGGTCTTTCGTCCCTCGAACGGCGTTTGGTATGTTCTAGGTTCACAAGCCGGCTTCTCTGCGGTGGCTTTCGGGATCGCGGAGGATATTCCTCTCAATGCAGACCTTGATGGCGACGGTCGGGCAGACATCGCGGTGTTCAGGCCTTCAACTCGGGTTTGGTATTCGATACGCAGCAGCGACAGTCAGGTCACGATCACAGAGTTTGGCCAACCGGGCGATCGACCGGTGCCGGCAGCTAACCGTTAGCGATCATTTCTTATGTCGTGAAGCGAGCGTTTCAGCGATCTCGCCGAGCGATACTCCTTTTTCATGCAGCAAAACGAGGTAATGAAACAAGAGATCTGAGGCCTCGTTCTTGAATGCGTCGACGTCCGGTTCCTTGGCAGCGATGACCGTCTCGACCGCCTCCTCGCCGACCTTTTGAGCGATGCGATTGATGCCCTTCGCAAAAAGGGATGCGACGTACGAACCTTCCGAAGGATTCGACCGCCGCTCTGCGATGACTCGTTCGAGTTGTAAGAGAAAGCCGATCGATCTCTGAACGTCGGGGTCGCCGAAACAGGTTGCGGAGCCTGTGTGGCAGACGGGGCCTTGCGGCCTCGCTCGAATAAGCAGGGTATCGTTGTCACAATCTGCTTTGATCGAAACAACTTCGAGGAAATTGCCGCTTGTTTCACCTTTGGTCCAAAGCCGCTGCTTCGACCGCGAATAAAAGGTGACGCGGCCGCTCGCTTCGGTTTCGGCAAGCGCGTCGCCGTTCATAAAGCCGAGCATCAGCACGTTGCCGCTCTCAGCGTCTTGAATGATCGCCGGAACAAGCCCATCGGCATATTTCTGAAAATCGAGGTTCATACTCTAACTGCGATCCCTCGCATCCGAAGAAACGACTTGAGTTCGGGAATACCGATCTCACCAAAATGGAAGACGCTCGCTGCGAGCGCCGCATCCGCATGCCCGGCGACGAAAACGTCGGCGAAGTCATCCATTGAACCGGCCCCGCCGGACGCGATCACCGGGATGCCGGCCGACGTCGATATCTGACGCGTCAGGCCATTTTCAAAACCGGCCTTCGTTCCATCGGCGTTCATTGAGGTCAGAAGGATCTCGCCGGCCCCAAGCTCCTCGCCCCGCTTCGCCCATTCAGCGGCATCGAGTTCGGTCGCAATGCGGCCGCCATTAAAGAAAACGCGCCATCCTGATTCGGTCTGCTTTGCATCGATCGCGAGGACGACGCATTGAGAACCAAAGTTCTCGGCAGCCCGCGTTAGGAGATGCGGGTCGCGGACGGCGGCAGTATTGATCGAGACCTTGTCCGCCCCGGCCTCGAGCAGTGCCGCGATGTCCTCGACCTCCGAGATCCCACCGCCGACAGTAAAAGGAATGTTGATCTCCTTACCGACGCGGCGGACCAGTTCGGCCAGCGTCTTTCGCTTGTCGTTCGTCGCTGTGATATCGAGAAAGACGAGCTCGTCTGCACCTTCTTCGCTGTAACGGGCGGCAAGCTCGACCGGGTCGCCTGCATCGCGGAGGCCAACGAAATTCGTGCCCTTAACGGTGCGGCCATCCTTAACATCAAGGCACGGAATGATGCGTTTAGCCAGCATATTTTGAAAGCTCCTTGAGCTCGATCCGGCCTTCATAGATCGCCTTTCCAACGATCACACCGCTGCAGCCCGCTGCATCAAGTCTCTCGATATCTTCCATCTTCGAGACACCGCCGCTTGCTATCAGCCGAAGTTCGGGAAGCTCGGAAATGATACTTTCGTATAACTCGAAGCCCGGCCCGGCGAGCCCGCCGTCTTTGCTTATGTCCGTCACGAATGCCTGCTTGACCCCCTTATCGAACCAGCCTCTTAGGAACGAGATAATCTCGAGTTCGGTCTCGGTCTGCCAACCGTCGATGGCAACGCGGCCATCGCGTGCATCGGCACCGAGGAGAATGCGTTTGCCGCCGTGGTCCGCAAGCCAACGTTCAAGTACTTCCGGCGACCGGGCCGCAACGCTTCCGATGCTCGCCATCGATGCACCTGCGTCAAAGACTGCCGCGAGGTCGTCATCGGTCTTTATGCCGCCGCCAAAGTCCACTGTAAGCCCGGTCGAGGATGCGATAAGTTCGAGCACGGTCAAATTGGCGGGATGGCCGACCTTTGCCCCGTCAAGGTCAACGATGTGGAGACGGCGAAGTCCGGTGTCCTCAAATCGCTTTGCCATATCGATCGGGCTCGCGTCGTAGATCTTTATCGACCTGAAGTCGCCCTCGGTCAGGCGGACACAGCGGCCGCCGATTATATCGATCGCCGGAATTACTTCGATCATAATTTCAAAAAGTTCCTCAGTATCTGTTCACCGACCGCTCCCGACCTTTCCGGGTGAAACTGGACGGCAAAGAAATTCTCATGCTCAAGAGCCGCCGCAAATTCGAGCCCATATGTTGCAAGGGCGACGGCCTCCGGGCCGCTCTCGACATAGTATCCGTGGACGAAGTAAACGTAGGCTGCTTCCTCGACGCCGTCGAATAGTGTTCCTTTCAAATTGCTGATGGTGTTCCAACCCATATGCGGGACCTTTAGTCCACCGGCGGGAAACCGACGAACGCGAAGCGGCACGATACCCAGACATTCGGCATCGTTCTCTTCAGAGGAGGCGCACATCAACTGCATCCCGAGGCAGATACCAAGGACCGGCTGGCTAAGCCCGCGGATGACTTCGTCAAGCCCGCGTTCTTTTAGGTAAAGCATCGCTGATGACGCTTCACCCACTCCTGGGAAGATGACCTTATCCGCGGCTAATAGCCCTTCGGCCGAATCGGTGATCAACGGCTCTACGCCGAGACGGCCGAGAGCATTCACGACCGAGGCCGTGTTGCCGGCGTTGTATCTGACGATCGCGACCTTCACAGCACTCCTTTGGTCGAGGGAAGTTCTCTGCCCTCGCGTCTTACGGCCATCTTGAGCGCCTTCGCAAATGCCTTGAAAATCGATTCGATCTTGTGATGTTCGATGGTCCCTTCTGCCTTGATGTTCAGGTTGCAGCGGGCACCATCGGCAAACGACTTGAAGAAGTGAAAGAACATCTCGGTCGGCATTTCACCGATCTTTTCGCGTTTGAACTCCGCGTTCCATTCCGTCCAACTGCGGCCGCCGAAATCGACTGCAACCTGCGCCAGGCAGTCATCCATCGGCAAGCAAAAACCGTATCGCTCAATGCCGCGTTTATCGCCGAGTGCTTCACTGAACGCTTCGCCGAGCGTGATCGCGACGTCTTCTATTGTGTGGTGTTCATCAACATGCAGGTCGCCTTTCGCGCGAATGTCCAGATCGATCGAGCCGTGTTTTGCTATCTGTTCGAGCATGTGGTCGAAAAAGGCGAGGCCGGTTTCAATCGCAGACTTGCCCGAGCCATCAAGGTCGAGAGTTACCGTGATGTCCGTCTCCTTCGTCGTTCGCGTTCTGGAAACCCGCCGTGGCCGGGAGCGAAAAAGGTCATAGATCTCGCTCCATGACGTGACCTGGGCAGTATCGTCAGAGAGCTCCTCCGGGAGCGGGAAGTTCTTGTTCCTGATATAGATGGCCTTCGACCCGAGATTCTTCGCAAGCTGCACATCTGTTGGCCGGTCGCCGATCACGTAAGAATTCGCGAGGTCAAAATTGCCTTCAATGTACTTGGTCAGCATCCCCGTACCCGGCTTTCGTGTCGGCGCATTCTCGTGCGGAAAGGTTCGGTCAACGAACACATCTGCAAACTCAATGCCCTCGCCGGCCAAGGTCTCAAGCATAAAATTCTGGGCGGGCCAGAAGGCCGTTTCCGGAAAGCTCTCTGTACCCATTCCGTCCTGATTGGTGACAAGGACTAGAACGAACTCGGTCTCGCGGGCGATCTTCGCCAGATATGTGATCGCCCCCGGAATGAACCTGAGCTTGTCGAGGACATCTACCTGAAAGTCCTCGGGCTCATGTATGATCGTCCCGTCGCGGTCGATGAAAAGAACTCGTTTCATATTCCTCCAAGCAAAATTGGCAATACCTCGTCAGCGGAGATTCCCGTGCATATCGACCTTAGACTCTCGAGGAGCTGGTCATTCTCCTCGGGCGTGCCGACGGTTATGCGAAGGCAGCCCTCGCAAAGAAGCACGCGGCTCCGGTCGCGGACCACGATCCCCGAGCGGATCAGCTCTTTGTATATCCCCGCAGCATCCGACGTCTTGACCAAAAGAAAATTTGCGTCGGACGGATATACGGTCTCGACCATCGCAAGGCCCGAAAGCTCTATGGCCAGACGCTCGCGTTCCGAGATCGCTTGTTTGATCCATTGATCGATCTGTTTATCTGACCGTAATGCTTCGAGCACCGCACGTTGGGCAATGCCGCTAACGTTATATGGCGGCTTAACACGGTTCATCAGTTCGATGATCGCGTCATCGGCAAACGCCATCCCGACCCGCAGGCCGGCCATTCCCCATGCCTTTGAGAACGTTCGCAGCACAACGATGCTCGGGTGCGAAGCGATCGAGGCCATAAGCGACTCGGCCTCCGCGAACTCGGCGTAGGCCTCATCGACTACTACGATCCCGCCGAAGTTCTGAGCAATTCGCATGATCACTTCGCGGTCCATTACGTTGCCGGTTGGGTTATTTGGCGAACAAACAAATACGATCTTCGTTTGCTGGCCAAGCGAGCGAAGGACCTCTTCGGCATGAAGTGAAAAGTCATCACGCAGTGGCACTTCTTTAACTGCGACATCGTTGATATCGGCCGAAACGCGATACATCCCGTAAGTCGGCGGACAAATGATGCACTCGTCGCGGCCGGGCTCACAGAATATGCGAAAAAGAAGGTCGATCGCTTCATCGCTGCCGTTGCCGATGAAGATATTCTCGGGCCGGACGTTACGCATCGCGGCGATCCGCTCCTTCAATTCTCTTTGCAGCGGATCGGGATAGCGGTTATATCCCGGGCCGGCTGGCGAGCCGAACGCATTCTCGTTTGCATCCAGAAATATCTCCGCCTCACCTTCGAACTCTGACCGTGCCGATGAATACGGCTTGAGCCGGGCGATGTTCGGACGAACTATTTGGTTGAGGTCAAACATCTTTCGCCTCCACGCTCTTACGCCTGACGGCGGCCGCAAAGCGGTGTGCCTCAAGGCCCTCGCCCGCCGCCATCGCCTCGACAATGGGACCAAGATTCCTGATCCCTTCCGCGTCGAGCCGCTGATATGTGATCGTTTTCGTATAGCTCGCTGTCGAAACTCCGCTGAAAGCTCGGGCTGCACCGCCGGTCGGAAGCGTGTGGTTCGTACCCGAAGCATAGTCCCCCGCACTCTCGCACGAATAGTTCCCGATAAAGATCGAGCCGGCGTTTGTGATAGTTGTCGCGACATCTTCGGCATCGCGAACCGCAAGTATCAGATGCTCGGCAGCGTATTCGTTAAGGATCTCGACGCCCTCCTCGATCGACTCAACGAGGATCGCCTTTGAGTTCTCGATCGCCCGAGAGGCAGCCTCTTTTCTCGGAAGACGCTCGAGTTGCTCACCTAGCTCCGCGATGGAATCGTCTATCACTTTCCTTGAGTTTGAGACGAGAATGACCTGGCTGTCCGGCCCGTGCTCCGCCTGCGAAAGCAGGTCGGCAGCCACGAACTCCGGAATGCTCGAATCGTCTGCCAGCACAGCGACCTCAGATGGCCCTGCCGGCATATCGATCGCAACGCCCGAACGCATCACCTGCAGCTTAGCCTCGGTCACGAACTGATTGCCGGGCCCGAAGATCTTGTAAACGGCCGGCACGGTCGACGTTCCGTACGCCATCGCACCTACGGCCTGTGCACCGCCGATCTTGAACACACGGCCGACGCCACAGAGCCTTGCCGCGAAGAGCGTCGCCGGATCGATCTTGCCCGACGCGTTAGGCGGCGAGCACATTGTCACTTCGCGGCAGCCTGCGATCGCGGCCGGAACAGCGAGCATCAGGACGGTTGAAAAAAGCGGAGCACTTCCCGCCGGTACGTATAGGCCGACCTTCTCGATCGGCAATGTCCGCTTCCAGCAGCGAACACCCGGCATCGTTTCTATCGGTTCGCCATCCTGATGCCGGACGGCGTGAAACTTCTCGATGTTCGCCCTGGCCGCTTTTATCGCGTTCTTAAGGTCATCCGGCACTGCGGCCTCGGCCTCTTCAAATTCGCTTTCGGTCACTTCGAAATCAGTTATCGGATAAGGGTCGAACTGACGCGAGCAGTGTCGCAAAGCCTCATCACCACCGCGGCGAACGTCGTCGAGGATATTTGCGACGGTCCGCTCCAGGAACTTTGTGTCCATTGAGGGCCTTCGCAGCAGCTCGGCCCATTCCTCTCGTTTTGGATATTCAACGATCTTCATAACGTTCACTTGATCATCTGATCGATCGAAAGTACCAAGATGCCCTCGGCACCGGCCGCCTTCAAATTCTCAACAACTTCCCAGAAATCGTGTTCGCTTATGACCGAGTGAAGCGAAACCCAGCCCGGCTCTGCCAGCGGCATCACCGTCGGGCTCTTGATCCCCGGCAACAGCGATGCGATCTCGGCGACCTTGTCTTCGGGAGCATTCAGAAGAATGTACTTGTTACGCTCCGCTGCCAGTACACTTCGAATTCGAAAGAGAAACTGTTCCAGAAGTTTGTTTTGTTCGGCAGAAAGGTCGCGCCTTGCTATAAGTACCGCTTCAGACCGCAGGACGGTCTCGATCTCGCGGAGCCCGTTCGAAAATAGCGTGCTGCCGGAGCTGACAAGGTCGCAAACGGCATCGGCTAGGCCGATCGACGGTGCGATCTCGACCGAGCCGCTGATCTCGTGTATCTCGGCCGAGACCGTTCGAGCAGCGAGAAACTCGCTCAAGATCCTCGGGTAGCTCGTCGCGATACGGAGGCCGTTGAGATCGGCAGTGTCCGAATACTTGAACGATTTAGGGACGGCGATCGACAATCGGCAGCGGCCAAAGCCGAGCTTTTCGACCACATCGACCGGCTTCGGGTCCTCGGCAAGAATATTCTCGCCAACGATCCCCAGATCCGCGACGCCGTCAGCCACATAGTCCGGAATGTCATCGTCGCGGAGAAAGAATAGTTCCAACGGAAAATCTTCTGCTTCAGCCCGGAGTTTACCCTGCCCGTTCGAAAAGCCGATCCCGCACTTCTTCAATAGTGCGGTCGAGCCCTCCGCGAGCTTGCCTTGCTTTTGTATTGCGATCTTTAGTTTCATTTGAATGAAAAATAAAAAACGACGCTCCGGAAATTCCAATTGAATTTCGCGTCGTCGATATGAAAGCCTTTGTTTCGTTAGTTGGTTAAAACGAGATTCACATCACGCGCGTGTGGTGCACATGATGATGGTGGTGAAGGTGGATGTTGAGGCTCGAAAGCTGCATCACTCCCTATATAGAAGCGCATTGAACAGGCAAAGGCAAGCCTGCGTGCAATGGCAATGTGATAAAATCCTTTTGAAAAGATGGCAACAGATACCGGCGGCGAGAACGAACTTTTGAACGATTTTGGCAAACGCATTCAGCGTTGCTACGGGTGTTTTATCGCGTTTCATCTCAAGGATATGTACCTTGGTGAGGACGCAACGTTTTTCTGCGAGAACTGCAAGGACGATTCAATGTTCCATTTCGATGATTTCGCAAAGCTGATGGATTCATCAAAGCTTCGCGAAGCCGAAGAAGAAGGACATCACCACTAAGCGTTAACTAAGATCTGTGGACGTAAAGCTTCACATCAGCGGCCCCTACGAAAGCAGGGAAGTCATGGTCGAGAACGAACTCTCACTCGGCCGGACCGAACTTGCTGACGTTGTCATTGACGACAGCGGCCTCTCGCGAAAGAACACGACATTTTTTATCGACGACGGCGAACTATGGGTCGCGGACGAGGGTTCGACCAACGGTACGTTCGTAAACGGCGATAAGGTCAGCGGGCGGCCGCGGGTCGTCCGCAGCGGAGACGAGGTAACTCTTGGAAGTTCTACGACCGTCAGGGTCGAGATCGCCGGTGCAGCCGTTTCCGCGGTAAGCTCCCCGAGCGAGGCACGGCAGCCGAATGTTGCTGAGCCCATTTTCCAGGAATCGACGCCGGTTCCGCCGTCGCCTCTGGCAAAAAGCGGTGTCCCGATGGTCCTGGTCGCCTCCGGCATACTTACTTTCGTCATTTTGCTCTTCGGCGGGGCTGCATTGGTGATCGTATCGCAGTGGGACTCGCCCGGATCGAAAGGCCCTGGCGGAGGCTCGCGGGTGACTGCATCCGCTCTGATACCCGCACGGGTCATCGACCCATTGGGCGGCGAGGACGAAAGCGACCTCGATGACCTTATCTCGTCTTGGGAGGTCGCGGAAGACGAGCTCGTCGCTTCTGACGTATCGGATATCAAGGTCTCTTCGCCCGAGGCCGAAGAAGCAGAACTGAACGTTTCGGCTGCTTTCCTTGCCGATAGGCAAAGGCTTGCCCTCGAGGGCCGTCCGCCGGTCAACATTCGCCCACCGGGCCTAAATGTTCCGAAGGAACTTTTTGGCGACGGTGTAATCAAGCAGAAGCGAAAACTTGCCGAGATGAACACCGGCGGATACCGCCAGCCGATGGACTTTGCGGACCTTGCCGAAAAGCGAATGAGCCGCGAGCTTCTCGAGATGCCGATGGCGGCCGAAAGTTACTATCTCGACGTCGGCGGTTCGGCACAGGACAAGCAGTTCTCTTCATTTAGCTTCAGCGAAGGCGTTGCCGACATCGTTCCGGGCCATCCGAAATTCGATACTCTCAAACGGCTTGCCGATAACTTTGCCGGGCAAAAGTACGACCTGAACAATCCGTCTGACCGGAAGCAGATACGGAGGCGTTTGCTTAGGATGTTCCAACCGCGGGCGAAGCCGATCCTAAAAGAGCTAGCCGATGCCTACTTTCAGCAGTACAAGCGTCCGTTACGCGTGACCTCGCTAACGCGGTCGATGGATTATCAGATCCTGCTGAACTCGAACAACGCGAACTCGTTCAAGGTGCGCGGCGAAGGCTCGCTCCCGCCCCATACTTCGGGCTGCGCGTTCGACCTCGCCCGCAAGCACATGCCGGTGGATGAGCAGAATTTCCTGATGCAGAAGCTCGCCGAGATGGAGCGGGCAGGGCAGCTTGATGCACTGATCGAATATGGCGTCAATGCCTGTTTTCACGTCTTCATTTATCACGACGGCAACCCGCCTCGGGCACTAAACCTCTACGAGACCAACTACGAGAGCTTTGGGCTCCTTACTTCGCTTCGGCAAACCGGCCACGATGACGCGGATCACATTCATTAAAGGCCTCGCGTTTTGAATATGCCGCACGCGCTTCATAAACTGATGGTGTGGCAGAACCCGGAGATGACAATAAGCAGACGCTGACTGACCTGGCGAAGCACCTTTCCCGGCTTCCGGCAGATAAGCGTCGGGCGGCGGTCGAGGTGAGCGCAGCCCTCGCGGGAGTAAGCCTACGCGTCAGCCGCGATTTCGTCGAAGCCGTACCGAAGGCCGCCAAGCTCCTGTCTGCCGATGATCTACGTGCATGGGGCGAACTCGGCCGCCGGGTCGCAATGGGAAATGCGGACCTCGGTTCATCGTTCTTCGAGCAAGGGGTTGCGGAGCTCTCGGCGGTCCCTTCCGCTTCCCGCCGATACGTTTTTCAGGTCTGCACACGCCAGTTGGTGCTTTCGAGTTCGGTCGCCCTCGAAACTTTCAACTTCGTCCCGGAACTTGCGGGCGAGATCAAAGATCCGGAGTTCCTAACTTCAATTCTTTCTCTCGCAGTGGACGTCGCGAACCGCTCGGCCAAGCATAGTGCGGATTTTTTGAAACACTCGCCCGCGGTCGCAAAGGCATTAGCGGCGATCGGTGATGATCGGGGAACGTTCGATAAAGAGATAACAGGGCCGGTCATTGCCCTCGCCTCGGCCTTTGCGGCACGAACCGGCGGAATGGCGGCGGATCTCTGGGCCCAGATCCCCGACGCACTCAACGGATTGGAGCGTGACGCCGCGGTCCGGCTTTCGGAACAGGCGACAAAAATGCTCGAACACGGCGGAAGTGTTACTTTACACTTTCTTACGGCCGGTAGTTCGGTGCTCCGTACCGATGCGAACGTTTTTGACGATTGGTGCGAGGTTCTGAAGCAGATCGCCCCGCAGGGCAATGCGATCCATATCGCGTTCTTGCGGGCGACACCGAAGTTCTTTTCACAGATCGCGGCAGTTCGCCTCGAAGGTGCAGATGACGGAAGCATCAAGACCGCCGCTCTGAAACGCGTTCTCCGACTTATTGGAGAGATCGCCCAGACTGACGCCGAAAGCGCACTTGCTGCATTTCGGTCATCGGCGGGAACGCTTCGATCGGTTTCGCTCGACCAATTCGAAGAGTGGATCGAGACCGGGCTTGCTCAATTGAAGGACGAAAGCGTAAAGGCTCGGCGGAGCTATTTTGCGCTTGAAACACGCCAGTCCAATGACCAACTCCAGCAGACCCGGTCGGGGCTTCATTTGGAGTCGGTTCAGCACGTTCTCCGGCTCTATATTGAAGCGCTCACCGGCCGCGAGGTTGAGATCGCTCCGCAATCGGCTATGCCGCAGGAATCGCGGATCGGCGACGGGAAGACGATCTACCTGCCAAACGCGATAGCGGAATACGCTACGGAGGAGATGGACTTCCGGCTTTACAAGGTCTTGGCCGCGTACGGAGCCGGGCAGATTGAGTTCGAAACCTTTGCAAAGGACACGACCGAGCTGAAAGCAGCTTTTGCCGACCTTGCCGATCTTTACTCTGCGACCGCAGAACAGATCGACGCATTCTCGCTGGCAGGCTATATCGACGAGGTCCAGAAGGGCGAGCGTGCTCTAACCGATGAAGAGATCCGCGAGGAGATCAGGAAACGGCGGAAGAGCCTGCCGAAGGACTCGGACTACCGAGCGGTGTTGAACCTCTTCCCCGAACCGCGGCTCGCCCGAAAGGTGTTTACTACAATGGAGAATGCCCGGATCGACGGGATGCTTCGCCGAAACTACCGCGGGCTAAGAAAAGATCTCGACCTGATGCAGGCCTTTTTGCAGAAGAACCGCCCGTTCATCTTCGATGTTCCGTATCACCAGGTTCCCTTCGAGCTGCTTTTTCAAATAACCCTTTGCGGCGGTGCGACAGACGATGCACGCAGCTTTTATGGACAGATCGTTTCTGAGATCGAAACTGTCGTGGAAAGCTACGTTCGTCGCACACACGATGGCGACGGAGATCCGCCAACCGTCGCCGATTCGCTCTTTGCGACGAGCCGTGTTTACAACCTTTTCCAGAACATCACTCCCGAGCAGGTGCAGGAAGCCGAAAGCGAAGAGCCTGACGAAAAGGCCGACTTTTCCTACGACGAAACGCCCGCCGAGGAAGCGATCACCGATGACAAGGCCAAACGCGAGGAACGTCCGCAGACGATGCAGGATCTTCGCGACCTCTTTAACGCGTGGAACAGCGATGAGGAAGACGGCGAGCCCGACGACCTGCAGGGTTCAGAGGCCTGGTCGAACAACGACATGCCAGAGCTTCCGCTCGAACCCGGCGACGAGGCATTTGCCTATGACGAATGGGACCGCGAGCTGAACGACTATCGCGTCGGTTGGAGCCGCGTCATTGAGAAACGTGTAAAGCAGGGCGACCGGACGTTCGTCGAGCTTGCCCGGTCGCGATATCGCGGAGTGATATCATCCATTCGCCATCAGTTTCAACTGATGAAGCCCGAAAACCTTACGAAGATCAACCGCGAACTCGACGGCGAGGACTACGATCTGAACGCCTTGGTCGATTTCGTCATCGACCGCAAGGCTGATGGCCGGCAGTCAGAGAACATATATACGAAACGCCTTCGCCGGCAGCGTGATGTCGCGGTTTCGATCCTGCTTGACCAGTCGTCTTCGACCGCGAGGACCATAACGCGAAATCCGCTGCAGCCTTACACCTATCCTGGGCGGCGCATCATTGAGATCGAAAAAGAAGGCCTTGTGCTGATGAGCGAGGCTCTCGAGGCCGTCGGTGATGTCTACTCCATCAATGGCTTTACAAGCGAGGGCCGGCGGAACGTAAAGTTTTACGTGGTCAAGGACTTTGACGAAAAGTATTCTGATGAGACGGAACGGCGTATCGGCGGGATCACGTTTCAGAATAACACCCGGCTCGGTGCAGCGATTCGCCATGCTGCCCACAAGTTGCTCCGGCAGGAGAACCGCACCAAGCTGCTCATCATACTCACGGACGGACGGCCATATGATCACGACTACGGCGATGCCCGTTACGCCCGCGAGGACGTCCGCGAAGCTCTGACCGAAGCGAAAACGAACGGCATAACACCTTTCTGCATTACCATCGACCGCGAATCAGAGGCCGAACTCCGCGACCTTTACGGCGACGTCGGTTATACGATAATCGACGACCTTCTTTCGCTCCCTGAGCGGATGCCGAATATCTATCGTCGACTGACCAGCTAGAATGCCCCGGCAACGTCCTTTAAAAGAACGCCCACGCCATAAGCCAATCCTGCCGCAAGAGCACCGACGAAAAAGGTCTCAAGGCCCGAGCGGAACCACGAGTGCGTGGACCAGCGGCTCTTAAATGAGCCGATCAGGAAGAATGTGATCCCTGTCATCACGCAGGCGACGAGGAACGAAGAGTTCGTTCCTAAAAGATACGGCAGAAGCGGGACGAGGCCGCAGATGACGAACGCGCTGAAAGTGCTGCCGGCGGCGAGCCACGGCGAGCGTATCTCGGCCGGAAGCCCGTATTCCTCGGTCAGCATCGTTTTGACCCAGCGATCCTTATCGGCGGTGATCAAAGCGACTGCCGTCTCAAGTTCCTCGCCCTCAAAACCTTTCGCCCGATAGATCTCGCGGACCTCCTCGCGTTCGCCCTCGGGTTCGAGCTCGATGTGCCGATGTTCGATCGCCTCAATGCGTCGGTAGTCGTCGATCTCCGCCCGCGTCCCGAGAAAGTTGCTCGCCGCCATCGAAAAACCGTCGGCCACCAAGTTTGCGAATCCAAGGATCAGCACGATCTTGGTCGAAAGCTCGGCACCGGCCACGCCCGAAACAACGGCAAAAGTGGTAACTGCTCCGTCCACGCCGCCATAAATGAAGTCGCGGATATAGTTGTGGTTCGCTCCTGCGATCCTGGCCGCGATCGCTTCCCGGGTGTGTTCGTGTTCAAGGCTCGTCACGTGGCGATGATATTACGCATTTCTCGAGCGGCAAAGCCCGGCCTAAATGCTTTCGATAGCCCGACGAAGCATCTCATTTACGTCGCCCGCAAATTGTTCAAGTTCATCGCTTCCGGTTACCGACAGCATCTTCTTTGCGTCGATCGCCGCAACCACGGTAGAACCGTTCTCCTCATAAACGACTACATTGCATGGAAGCAGGAGCCCGATGTCCATATCCTTCCCCAGGGCTTCAAAGGCGTACTTCGGGTTGCAAGCTCCGAGGATGATGTAGCCCCCGAAGTCCTTATCAAGCTTCTCTTTGAACTTGGCTTTGAGGTCGATCTCGGTCAGTACGCCAAAACCCTCTGCCTTGAGCGCCTCTTTGGTTTTTTCGAGAGCCTCCTCGAATGCGAGCGGGACAGCCCGCTTTATTCCATATTTATCATTGCTTTCCATCATTTACCCCTTCTGCATTTTGCGAATCATCGCCCATTGGCGCGCCGTTTACTTTGCGTCGAGACCCGACGTCGCATGCTCCGCGAAGTCAGGTATCAAAGCCGAGCCTCGGCAAGATGACAAGCTGAAGCAGCAGCCACGCCGAGATGAACACAATGATGATCAAAAGTCCTTCCATTTCTTTTACCTGAAGACCGTCTCGCGGACGATCATGTAGATGCCCATCACCAGGACGAACCAGCCAAACGCGGTCTTGAGCTTATGCCCCGCGATGAAGTTGTTGAGCCACGAGCCGACAAAAATGCCGGAGACCGATGCCCCGGTGAATGCGAGCAGGAACGGCCACTCGATCGGCATTCCCGCCTGCAGGTCGCCCGTGAAGCCGAGAAGCGATTTCATCGCAATAATGAAAAGCGATGTTCCGACCGCCCGCTTCATGTCGAGCTTTGCAAAGAGCACCAATGCCGGGATGATCAGAAAACCGCCGCCCGCACCGACAAGGCCGGTGAGCGTGCCGACTCCGGCCCCCTCGGCCAAGATCAAACCGAAGTGGTGCGATTCATCGGGTTCGAGAGCACCCTCAACCGCCGGAGCTTCAACACCGCCGCGGATCATCGACCAAGAGGTCGCGATCATCAGTCCGGCGAAGAGCAGGAGAAGCCCCGTGCCCTTTGAAACCCCAAAGTCTGCCGAGCCGATAGATTCCGGAATTGCCGGCATGATCCACGCTCTGGTCACATAGACCGCAATGATCGATGGAACCCCGAAAAGTATCGCGGTCTTGAAATCGACCAGCTTGCGAAAGGCGTTCTGAATTCCGCCGACAAGTGCCGTCGAACCCACGACGAAAAGCGAATATGCCGTTGCAAGTACCGGATCGACACCGGCGAGATATACAAGCACGGGCACCGTTAAGATGCTGCCGCCTGCTCCGATCAGCCCAAGCGAGATGCCGATCGCGGCCGCGAATATGTACGCCAGGATCTCCATTATCCGTTACCACGCGGGCCTCGTCCCATCCCGGGGCCGCGGCCTCCGCCTCCGCCTCCGCATCGCTGAAATGCCGGAAGGTGATTCTCCTCGGAGGCACGCTGCAATGCACGATATGTGTCTATGATGTCCTGTCGCTCGGTCGTCTTGAAGAGCTTTGTGTAAAGGTCGCGGTTCGCGATCTCACCATCAACGCTCGCTTTGCAAGCCTCGGTTACCGACTTGAATGTCGGCACCTTGCCCGGCCATGGATTCTCCGGAATCGCGACGCCGTATTTGTTGAAGAGTGCCTTCAGCCTATCTGCATGCCGCATCTCAGCGCGGACGATGTTGACGAACGGCCGCGGGTCGCCAAACTCGCGGTTGACCTGTTCATAGGTCGCCGTCGCCATATATTCATCGTTCAGAGCGAGCAGAAGCCCCTCGATCTCGGCCTTCGTGAGCTCACCCTTGTACTTCTCAAAATCGTAGTTGCAGATCCGGCATTCCGGTGCTTGTTGTGCTTCCGCGGTCTCGGGCGGGTTGCTTATCGCAACCGGCTCGGGTGATGCGGCCGAGGCGTTATTCGAGATCGCCGTGCCGCAAGAAGATGTTGCAAACATCAGAAGGGCCAATATGCTCAATAAAATTGATGGTCTCATTTCTTTGCTCCCTAAAGGCAGCGGCCGCTCAATTTTCGGCGGCCGCTGGTCAATGTGCTCACTATGAATTCGCACAGGCTGTCGCCAGGACCTCGGTCGGAAGTTCCGCCTCCATCCAGGCCTTCGTTCCGCCCGTTACGTTATAGATCTCCTTGAATCCGGCGTTCTCCAGGATGCTGGTCCCGAGGCTCGAGCGATAGCCGCTTTGGCAGATCACGTATGTCGGAAGCTCAGGGTTGAGCACATCGATCTCACGCGAGAGCCTGTCGAGCGGGATGTTGAGCGCTCCCGCCGCGTGGCCGTTGGCGTGCTCCGCCGGCCGGCGGACATCAACGAACTGAACGCTTTCGCCCGCGACCGCTTCTTTGACCTTCTCTACCGGAACCTGTCCGACGGTGCTTTTCTTCGCGGCAAAGTCATCGATCAGGATGAAGCCTTTCGTCGTTTCGATCCCGACTCGGGCGAGCCGCATAAATGCCTCGTCGATCTGTTCCTGAGTTTCGGCGACGAGAGCGACCGGCGTCCCGATCGGGATCAGCGTCCCCGCCCACGAGGCGAATTGCCCGCCAAGCCCGATATTGATCGAATTCGGTACGTGGCCCGCTCCGTATTCGGTGTTCTGCCTGACGTCAACGACGATGCCGTCGAAGCCAATGATCTCTTCGGTCGTCAGCTTCGCTGGCTTCGGCAGGTCCTCGAGAGAGGCCGAGCCCTTCAGATTCTGTGACGCGCTGACAGGGAAGTATGCCGGCACCTCGGGCTGGTCAGATGCGACTACCTTGATGAATTCTTCCTTGGTCATCGGCTTGAGAGCGTAGTTAAACTTTCGCTGCTCGCCGAGCGTTGACCACGTTTCCTTTGAGAGCGACTTGCCGCAAAGTGATCCTGCTCCATGGGCCGGATAGACCTCGGTCTCATCGGGCAATGGAAGGATCTTTTCGTGGAGCGAATCGTAAAGCATCGCTCCCATCTGCTCGGCGGTGAAGCCCTTCGAACCGATCAGGTCCGGCCGGCCGACATCGCCGATAAAGAGAGTGTCCCCGGTGAACATCTTCATCGGTACATCGGCGTTCTCGCCGTCCTTAGCGAGGATCGTGATGCCCTCGGGCGTGTGGCCGGGCGTTTCGAGAAACTTAAGTTCGATCGCCCCGACGTTGAGAACATCCCCGTCCTTTACCTTGAGCGTCGGAAACTCCGTATTCGCCCGCTGGCCGTAAATGATCTGTGCCCCGGTCTTTGCCGCAAGCTCAAGGTGGCCGCTGACGAAGTCGGCGTGTGAGTGCGTCTCGATCACGTACTTGATCTTTTGCCCGTTGGCCTCGGCCTCGTCGATATACTGTTGCACGTCACGCTGCGGATCGATGATCGCCGCCTCTTCGCCTGAACCGATGTAGTACGAAGCGTGTGCCAAACATCCCAAATAGAACTGCTTGAATTTCATTTCCTTCTCCTCTCTTCTCCTTCCTTACGCTACTCTTTTGTTCCACGGCATCTTTGCTATCAACAGGCCCATGCCGCACCAGTCGATAACCGCGGTAAAGGTCAGCCCGAATCCGACGAACCCGGCAAGTGCGATGAACCACGGATGCACCAGCAGGCTCAGCACGACGCCGGTGAAGACCAACAGGCCGGCCATGAACCTGACCTGCCGCTCGATGGACCACGGAGCGTGCTCGTCGCGCTCAAGCGGAAGATCTTCCTTCTTCCATGCCTCGATGCCGCCGACCACGTTGATGACGTTGGTAAAGCCCATCGCCTTCAGCTTTGCCTGCGCTTCCGATGACCGCCGGCCCGTCCGGCACATCACATAGATCGGCTTTGAGTGGTCAAGCTCCTGATGCCGTTCCTCAAGTTCGCCAAGCGGCAAGAGACTCGCTCCCGAGACCCTTCCGCCCGCAAACTCAACCTGCTCGCGGACGTCGACGAGATGTATCTCGCCGTTCTCCAACTGTTCCTTAAGTCCCACTACTGTACATTCGCTCATTGCTTTGTTCTTCTCTTCTTCCTTTTTCTTTTGTCTTTAAACCAATGCCAAGAGTTTTGACTGCGTTTCCAAGCGGTCGCGGAGAGAGTTGCAGACCGTGTCGCACATCTCGAAAATGCTCACGTCGGCAACGGAGTAGTAATTGAAATTCTTCTCTTGCCGCCGCTTGAGCAAGCCCGATTCCTGCATCACCTTGAGGTGCTTCGAGACGTTCGGCTGGCTCGTTCCCGTGCCGGCCGCGATCTCGTTAACCGTCTTCTCGCCCTCGCCGATGAAGTGCAGTATGCGAAGCCGAACCGGCTCGCCGAGCACCTTGAACCGCTCTGCGATCAAAACCATTAAGTCGTCTGATAGAGGTTTCCCTTTCATCATTGCTATATTGCCATATACGCATATAGTATGTCAACTCCGAAATGAGCACTTCACAGATCCGAGAAACCATACGCTCCGGACGCGGTTCTTTCGGGAAGATTGATGTAAGAGCAACGGATGATCGTGTTCACCCGACTGGAGATCCGATTAGGTTCGTCAGGTTCGTAAATGATCGAGGTTTGATATATAAAGTTAGGTCGAGGCAGGCGTCGATGTTGATTCGAGTGTTCGGAAGTATTGTGCTCTTGTGTGTTACGGCCGTATCGTTGGCCGCGAATCCTACGGGCGCCCTAACGGATGGGCACGTCCACATCCTTAGCCCCGAGTTGATCAAGATATGGAAAGGGCTTGGGATCCCGTTCTCGCGGCCGGACGAGTACTACTCGGACATTGACGTAATTCTCCGCAATACAGCGGTACGCCGGATCGACCTCATCTCAATGGCGCATGTTTTTTCCTCGGAAGACTTTGGAGGTTTCCAGAATGAACGCGAACTCGTTGAGAAGGAGAACTCATTTGTAGCCGCCGCCCGCGACAAGCACCCCAAGAAAGTGCGCGCCTTTTGCAGCATTGATCCGCTTCGCGAGTACGCGCTCGCGGAACTGGAACGGTGCCGGACGCAGTTAAAAATGGATGGCATCAAGCTCCATCACAACGCCAGTCAGGTCTATCTGACCGTGCCGGAGCATCTGGAAAAGGTCAAAAGTGTTTTCGAATTCGCGGCTGAGAACAAGATGCCGATCCTGATGCATTTTGACAACAGCCATCGCCGCTTCGGCAAGCCGGATATCGACCTGCTAGTTGGTTCGATCCTAAAAGAACTCAGGTCCGTCGAACTTCGCATCGCTCACTTCGGCACCTCGGGCGGTTTTAGTCAGCGGACACGTGCATTCTTGAATGCTTTCATCGAAGAGCTAGACGCCGAACCCGGACTCAGGAAACATAAGATTACTTTCGATATCTCCGCCGTCGCTCTTGATAAAGATAGCGAAGGAATTCGAAAGCTGACCGATGACGAGTTCGCCGTGCTTGCCAAATATATAAGACGACTAGGTCTAAAGAGGATCGCTTTCGGTACCGATTATCCGCTCTACACGCCGGCCGAATACGAAGCGATCCTTCGCACCCGCGTCGGGTTATCGGAAAGGGAACTTGAGATCCTGCTCAAGACAAAGTGAACGGAGGAACTATGAAATTTAACGTAGCCATCGAAATTGAAAAGCCGGTCGGCGAGGTCGTCGCACTTTTCGACAATGTCGATAATCTCTACAAATGGATGGAAGGGCTTGAGAGCTTTGAGCATCTCGAGGGCACGCCCGGCGAGGTCGGTGCACGGTCGAGGCTCAAGTTCGATATGAACGGGCGAAAGATCGAGATGATCGAGACGATAACGGTAAAGGACCTGCCGCGGGAATTTACCGGTACTTACGAAGCGGACGGAGTCTTCAACATCGTCCGCAACCGCTTCGAACCGCTCGGCGAGGGCCGCACGCTTTACACCTCTGAAAACGAGTTTCAGTTCAAAGGGTTTATGAAGATCTTCGGGTGGCTGATGCCCGGCATGTTCAGAAAGCAATCGCTGAAATATCTCGAGGCCTTCAAGCGTTTTGCCGAGAGCAACGAAAATTCTTCGGATTAGGCCGCCGCGATCAACCATGATATAGTTCCACCGTTTCTTTACTCGCCAGCCCGCCGTCCAACATAGGCTTGTTGGCGAAACATTCCCCGGCAGCGTCTTGGACATATCACAAAGTCCGGACGACGCTTTCCTCTACCTCTCAAATACCGAACAATGGGTGGGTCGGGATCTTTTCCCGGGCTTTATGCGTCTGGTCATATTTTTGTGCCGCGGCATGGGAATAAGATCGGTCGTGTAGTACACCATGCGGTTCCGCAAGACCGGGCGCGTGAAAGCCCCGGCCGGAACACCTTCGGCTTTCCGGCAATTGCCGAAAAGCCGTGGCCTTAATTGGAATAACCACAAAGGAGGCTTTGACCCGAAAATGAAGAAACTTTGGATAATGCTGATCGCCATTATGGTGTGTTCGTTCGCCATTCTGGGATGGGTCGGGCTTGAGATCTTTCGCGAGATTCCGCCGATACCGAAGCGCGTCGTTACGACCGAAGGCAAGGTGCTTATCGATGAGGGCGGCATCTCGGACGGGCAAAATGTTTGGCAGGCGATGGGCGGCATGCAGGTCGGCTCCGTCTGGGGCCATGGTTCGTATGTTGCCCCGGATTGGACGGCTGACTATCTTCACCGCGAATCGCTTTTCATGCTCGACCATTGGTCGGGCGGACGTTACGGGAAGGACGGCAGCGGACTTGCGGGGGAGGAAAAGGCGGCTTTGCTACAGCGGCTCCAAACGCTAGTCCGGACAAACACCTACGACCCGGCGACCGAAACCCTCACCATCGATCCGCTCCGGGCCGCCGCCTTTGAGGAAAACCTAAAACATTACACGGATGTTTTCACAAATGGCAGCGACGAGTACGCGATCCAACGCGGGGCCCAATCCGACCCGGACCGGCTGCGTAAGCTCAACAGCTTCTTTTTCTGGACGGCTTGGGCATCAGCAGCGAACCGTCCGAACAATTCCATCTCCTATACAAGTAACTTTCCCTCGGAGCCGCTCGTCGGAAACTATCCGACCAGCAGCTCGATCATCTGGACCGGCGTCAGTGTCATCGTGCTTATCTTCAGCATCGGTGCAATGGTCTGGTTCTACGCCGGCTGGCATAAAGGTGCCGAGGAGCGTGATACGCCGGATTCCGACCCGCTGATCGGTGAAAAACTGACGCCTTCGCAGACCGCGACGGCCAAGTATTTCCTGATCGTTTCGCTGCTTTTCCTGCTGCAGATCGTAATGGGAATAATCACCGCCCACTACGGCGTTGAGGGCGGCGGCTTTTACGGCGTTCCGCTACAGGACTGGCTTCCCTATGTGGTTTCAAGGACCTGGCACACGCAGCTCGGGATATTTTGGATAGCTACCGCATGGCTCGGAGCGGGTTTGTTCATCGCACCGTACATTTGCGGCTATGAGCCCAAGTTCCAGAAGTTCGGTGTTGACGTCCTCTTTCTGGCATTGCTGATCGTCGTTCTCGGCTCGATGGCGGGCCAATGGATGAGCGTGATGCATATGCTCCCGGGCGACCTTTGGTTCTGGTTCGGGCATCAGGGCTGGGAATACGTTGACCTTGGCCGCGTTTGGCAGGCGGCACTCTTCATCGGTTTGCTTCTCTGGCTTTTCCTCATTGCGCGAAGTGCGGTTCCCGCACTCAAAGGCGAGGGCAGCAAATCCCTCATCGTGCTCTACCTCTTTACAACGGCGGGCATAGCCTTCTTTTACGCTCCGGGGCTCTTCTGGGGAATGCGGTCACACATGACGGTCGTCGAATATTGGCGGTGGTGGGTCGTCCATCTTTGGGTGGAAGGGTTCTTTGAGGTCTTTGCTACGGTGGTCATCGCGTTCCTTTTCGCCCGTCTGCGGGTCATTCGTGCGGATCACGCAGCCTATGCGGCCCTGCTCTCCGGAGCGATCTATTTGAGCGGCGGCATAATCGGAACCCTTCACCATCTCTACTTTGCCGGCACGCCGACCGTTGCTCTCGCGTTCGGCGCCGTCTTTAGTGCTTTGGAGATCGTTCCGCTTGTTTTTGTCGGTTACGAGGCACTTGAGAACATCCGGCATTCGAAGGCAAGGCCGTGGCTCGAGCAATACAAGTGGATCGTTTACTTCTTTGTCGCGGTCGCTTTTTGGAACCTTGTCGGCGCCGGCGTCTTCGGGTTTATGATCAACCCGCCTATCGCGCTTTATTATATGCAAGGGCTCAACACGACGGCCGTTCACGCACACGGAGCACTTTACGGTGTTTACGGCACGCTCGGGCTCGCTCTTACGCTCTTTTGTCTGAGGGCAATGGATCCGGAACGCATCTGGAATACAAAGCTGCTTTCCTTTGCGTTTTGGTCGCTGAATCTGGGGATGCTGCTTGAGATACTGCTCAGCCTTCTGCCGATTGGGCTTCTGCAAACCTATCAGTCGGTCTCGACAGGATACTGGTCGGCACGCAGTCCCGAGTTTATGCAGACAGACCTGATGCAGTTTCTGCGGTGGATGCGAATGGTCGGCGACACGATTTTCGCCGTCGGTGCGGTCGCTTGGGTTTGGTTTGCGATAAGGTTGATGCTTACGCGAAAGAAGCCTCTGCCTTAGCTCGTTGATATGGAGAGGGGCGTCCATCGAGACGCCCTTTTTCACTGAAGCTATTCGATCTGATCGATCCTTCACTCATGGAACCGATGACCACTGAAACACTCCCCGACATCAAGGACCGGGCCGACATCGATCTACTGATGCGGCATTTCTACTCGCGCGCCCTTGCCGATCCCGTTATCGGCTACATCTTCACTGATGTCGCAAGGCTCGACCTTAAACACCATCTGCCGGTGATCGGCGACTTCTGGGAAACACTGCTCTTCCGAACCGGCGATTACGCCCGCCACGGCCGGACGCCGCTCCTCATCCACGGTGACCTGCACCGAAAGTCGCCGCTCCGGACCGAACACTTCGCACGATGGCTTGAGATCTTCGGCGAGTCGGTCGATTCGAACTTCGCCGGCGAAAACGCCGAGTTCATAAAGTGGCGAGCTCGTGCTATTGCGAACCGGATGTTGCAGTACGTCAGTGAACTGGAAGCAGGCGGAGTGTCTAGTCGGTGATGCCGGCGAGTTGCTCGGCCGAATCGAGGACAACCTTGCCCCGGTCGATGCGGACAAGTCCGCGCTCGGCAAATCGGCGAATGACGCGAATGGCCGTCTCGGTCGTAACACCCGCCATCTCTGCAATGTCCTGCCGTCGGAGCCCGATCCGCACGGGAAATTTGCCGCCTTCTTTTTCTGCAAGCTTCAGGAGAACCTTCGCCACGCGATGATCCGGGGACGCCGTCGCGAGATTTTGTATCGTCGCCGTCTTTTCGCGTAGCATCGAACACATCCACTCGATGACGGCAAGCGCAAAATCGGGCGAGGTTTTTATCAGCTCTAAAAAGCACTTTCGCGGAATTAGCAGGAGCTCGGTCGGCTCCATTGCGATCGCCGCTGAAGGATACGATTTGCCGTCGAAGACGGGCGGAACTGCAAACATCTCGCCACGGTCGAATATGCCGATGATGACCTCCTTGCCGGGCTCGAGAAAATGCACCATCTTCACTCTGCCGCTGATCACGACCGGAAGGTTATCGGCACTTTCTCCCTCGGAAAAAATCAGTTCATCGGCGCCGAATTGCCGCTTCTTGCCGGACGAACTGAGAAGCTGCCCGAGGTCGGCTTCCTGATCGCCGAGAACTGGTCTCATAAGCCACTCTCGCGGGTGAAGACTGCAGCGGCGAAGCTGATGAAAAGGACCACGCTTACAAAGGCGTTGGTCGTAAAGAAGGCGGCGTTCATTTTTGAAAGGTCGTTCGGCTTGACGAGCGTGTGCTGATAAACAAGCAACGCCATCACCGCACCGGCACCCAGATATGCCGGCCAGCCGAGACCCGTAAAGGCAAGGATCAGTAGCAGAACGGTCGCCGCCTGCAGGTGAAAGAGCCGTGCGATCCAAAGCGAGCGGGCGATGCCGAAGCGGGCCGGGATCGAGTGCAACCCAGCCTTGCGGTCAAATTCCTGATCCTGGCATGCGTAGAGTACATCGAACCCGGATGTCCACATCAGCACAAAAACAGAAAGCAGGATCGGCACTTCCGAATCGATCGCTCCGCGCACCGCGATCCATGCCGCCGTCGGTGAAATGGCGAGTGCCCAACCGAGCAGCATATGAGCAAACGCAGTGAACCGCTTTGCGTAGGAATACCCGAGAACGCTGATCAAAGCCACGGGTGAAAGAGCGAATGTTAGCCAATTGAGCGAATACGCAGCAAAAATGAAGAGCGCGACCGAGGCCAAAAGAAATGCCCAAGCAAATGAAAGCGAGAGCCGGCCGCTGGGGAGTTCGCGGTTCGCCGTTCGCGGGTTGGCGGCGTCTATCTCGCGATCGACGATGCGGTTGAAGGTCATCGCCGCCGAGCGTGCTCCGACCATCGCGACCGTGATCCACAGTATCTGCCGCCAGGTCGGCAAGCCATCCGCCGCCAAGACCGCTCCTAAAAATGCGAAAGGAAGAGCAAAGAGCGTGTGCTCGAACTTGATCATCTCGAGCGTGGTCCTTAGTTTGCCGAAAAAGCCCGCCATAGGTCTCTCTTAACGAAAACCTTGATAATACCAAATCGAGGGCGAGTCTTCGACCGCGTCAGCTACTGGCCTTTTCTCATTTGGGACAGCCGGAGCGACTGCCGGCGGACGGCATCCGAAACGTTCTTGTTCTTTGACATCGCCACCAGGTCGCGGGCCTGAAGCCGCGTCAGGATCGGCAAAACGCTGGCGATCGGCGTTCGAGGATTGCGGGCGAGGTTGTGGATGATCGCATAATTGCGAGCCCATTGCCGGCCGTTCGCGATCGTTCGGAGTACATCCTCGGGAACCGCACGCATCGCCGCGATCTTCTCGACCTCTTGCTCGGTGATTTTCGGGTTGCTGATAACGGCCTGTGCCACGACGCGGTTCGGGTCGCGGATGAGGATATTCCGGGCCTCGCGGTCGCCTTTCATCGCAAGCCGAACTCGGTCCTTCATTCCCATCTTCATCACGCGATTGATCATCGAAACGCGTTCGAACGAGATGTCGCCTTCTTCGCCCTTGAACTCGCCGATTATCTTATTCAGAGCGTGCTGCCGCTGCTCTTCGGTCTCTTCGTAAAGTTCCTCGATGTATTCGAGGCCCATCCACGAATCATCCGTGTCGGCGTCCGGAACCTCGATCATCGCCGCGATCAGCATCGCGTCTTCGGGGTCGATATCCGACTCCGCACTCTCGAAGAACTCGGCAGCGGCTTCTTTGCCCTGGGCCCTGAGCTCATTGGCGATCTGCTCAGCTCCACGTTCCTTTTCAAAGAACTCGCGGCGTGTTTCGGTAACGCGTCTTTCGGCCTCCGCGCTTCGATTCGGGTTTGCGAGTACTGCCTCGATCAGCTTCGGATTACGGATCAGCAGTTGCTGGTTTGTCGCTATCGTATCAAGGATCGCAGGGTTCGTCGCCGTTTCGGCCAGTGTGACGATCGCTTCCGGCGAGGTCTTCGGATTGCGAAGAACGACCTCATGGATCTCAGGGGCCATTCCCGGATGCCCGGCAAAATGATCAAGCACGGCACGCGGAGCGTTCTCACCCTGAAGCACCGACGAAATTGCCGCTGCCTCCTGCGAGGCTAGAGTCTCGCGTGCCGCAGCCGCGATCGCGGCGTCCGCGTCGCTCGCAAGATGAGCAAGGGCCTCAAGCAGGTCGGCCTGCGGCAGCGGCAAAACGCCGCGGGCGGCCGCGAGACGTGCGGGCTGCGGTGCCGATCCTTCGACCAAGGTACGGACAACTGGATTCGTTGATTCTATCTGGTAATTCATCGGAGCTGGCCGAACAGCCTGAATGAGATATTAACACAATTTCGGCGCACGCTTGACTAGAACGGCAAAGCTGAAATAGCGTTATCATTTCGCCTTTCATCTGCTTTCAGGGAAGGTGCAAGTTACTGAATTATATAAATTTCCAAATGAAACAAGCGATTCTAGAAAAGATCGGCGACCGGAGTGCGGTCATCGGGGTAATTGGGCTAGGCTATGTCGGCCTGCCGCTTATTGTCGAGTTTTGCCGTAAGGGCTTTAAGGGCATTGGCTTCGAGGTCGATGGCTCAAAGGCCGAAGCAATCAACAACGGCGAGTCATACATCGTCGATGTGCCGGCCGAGCACGTTGCAGAATCCGTCGCCAAGGGCCTTCTGACAGCGACGACGGATTTCAGCCGGCTGACCGAATGCGACGTCATCATCATTTGCGTCCCGACACCGCTCCGCAAGACGAAGGACCCCGATATGTCCTACATCATCGCGGCCGGCGAGGAGATCCGAAAATTCATGCGGAGCGGCCAACTCGTCATTCTTGAATCGACAACCTATCCTGGCACGACCGACGAAGTGCTTCAACCAATGCTTGAAGAAGAGGGCTTTGCGTTGGATAAAGATTTTCTGCTCGCTTTCTCGCCTGAACGGGTCGATCCGGGCAATCCGCAATTCCAAACGCACAACATACCCAAGGTCGTCGGCGGCGTTTCAAAGGATTCGACCGAAGTCGCGGCCGAACTTTACGGGCAGATCGTCAATGAGGTTCACGCCGTCTCATCGGCACGTGTCGCCGAGGCCTGCAAGCTCTGGGAAAACACTTTCCGGGCGATAAATATCGGCATGGCGAACGAGATGGCCAAGCTCTGTAACACTCTCGGGATCGATACCTGGGAGGTCGTTCGGGCGGCGGCGACAAAGCCCTTTGGCTTTATGCCTTTCTTTCCCGGCCCCGGCATCGGCGGCCATTGCATTCCACTCGACCCGCATTACCTCTCATGGAAAGCCCGCCAGCACGGCTTCGATTCGCAGTTCATCTCGCTCGCCGAGCAGATCAATTCAAGCATGCCGGCATATGTCGTAAAGCTTGTCTCGACAGCGCTCAATGACGTCCGCAAGGCGGTCAATGGATCGCGGATCCTGATCCTCGGCGTCGCCTATAAGAAGGACATCGACGACATGCGCGAATCGCCGGCTCTCTCGATCATAGATCTGCTTCGCTCGCGGGGTGCCGAGATCAGCTACCACGACCCGTTCGTCGAAGAGGTCACATTCGATCACGCCTACACGATCGGCGCCGGCGACCCGCTTTATAATCAGGAACTTACCGACGATCTCGTCAAAGCATCGGACTGCGTGATCATCTGTACCGAACACTCCGGCATTGACTACAAGCGAGTTTGCGAACTCGCCCCGCTCATCGTCGATACTCGAAACGCTCTCAACGAAGACACCCGAAACGGAAGCAACGCGAAGATTGTTCGGCTCTAGCACGAAAGGCAAATTACAAACCTCAGGGCTCGCTTCGGCGGGCCCTTTTCTGTGCTCGAGCGGCTAAACCGTGTTACCTTTATTCCGTTAAGCGAATAACCTTTCTTTTCCTTATAAACCATGTCGAATTCAAAAGAACTGCGACAACAGACGGTTGGAAGAATTGTACTTCTGACAATATTGACCCTTTTCATATTTGCCGCTTTCGGCTTAGCTCAGGGGCCTGAACCGGTCATAAGCACGGTTACTGTCCCGATCGAGAAGCAGGTGCGGCAGACATTCGAGTTCAAGGACGACCGCGTATATTTCTCGAATGAGTTTCCGGGCGGCCGCTTGAACGCGATCGAAAAGGACGAGGCCGGCCGGTACGTGGTGACCATCACTCCCGAAAATGCTCCGATAAATATGAGCCCGTGGTATGCCTTCAAGGTTTGGTCACGCAAGAAAAAGGAGATACAGGTCAGGCTCGTTTATCCCGAATACGCACGGCACAGGTACGATCCGAAACTCAGCACCGACGGAAAGACTTGGACGCCGCTCGACCCGCAGAAGATCGTTCATGAGGGCAAAGATCCTCAGGATGAAGAATCGCTGCCAAGAAGCGCGGTCATTTCGTTGACCGTTTCCCGGCGGCCGGTTTGGGTCAGCGCTCAGGAACTTCAACCGTCGAGCGAAGTTTTCGCGTGGATGGACGCTATCGCAAAGAAGGCCGGAGCCCCGATCGAGGAGATCGGCCAAAGCCGCGAGGGGCGGCCGCTCCGGATGCTTCGCTTGGGCAACACCTCGTCGAAACGGATGATGCTCGTCATCTCTCGTCAGCATCCACCCGAGGTGACGGGTTATTTTGCAATGCAGGCCTTCATCGAAAAGCTGATCGATGGTTCAGAGGCGTCAAGCGCGTTTCGCCGGGATTGGGGCATTTACGTTGTTCCGCTGATGAACCCGGACGGAGTTGATGAAGGCCACTGGCGGCATAATCAGGGCGGCATAGACCTGAACCGCGATTGGCAGGATTTCAATCAGCCCGAGACCCAGGCCGTCCGCAATTTCCTCTCTCGCCGGATTGCCGAGACCGGCGGCCGTTTTTATTTCGGGATCGATTTCCACTCGACCTGGAATGATATTTATTATCCGATGAACCGCATCTACGAGGGCAATTCACCGCGGCTCGTCGAACGGTGGCTTGGGAATATTCAAGCGGCGATCGAGGGTTATGAACCGCGGATCCAGGCGACCGAACGTCTGTTTCCGACCCGCGTTTCGCGCAACTACTTTTTTGATTGCTGCGGTATGGAGGCGATCGTGTACGAGATCGGCGACAACACGCCTCGAGACTTTATCCGTAAAAAGGGCGAGGTCGCCGCAGTCGAATTGATGAAGCTTCTTTCAGAGCCCCGGCCTTAGGGTGCGGCGTTAGCAGCCGCGGCCGAGCGGTACCATTCGACGAATTTCGGGATGCCGTCCTCGATTTTTGTCTTTGGGTTGTAGCCGAGTACCTCGCGGGCGCGAGTGATATCTGCATAAGTTATCGGCACGTCACCCGGCTGCAGCGGCTGGCGGTCGACGATCGCCTTCGTACAGAGGCTTTCCTCAATAAGCTGGATCAGGCGCCGCAGTTCGGTCGTCTGGGATTCCCCGAGGTTCAGCACCTCGTGCTTCGTTGCGGTGTGATCCATCGCCGCTCGAACGCCTTGGATTATGTCGTCGATGTAAGTGTAATCCCGTCGCGTGGTCCCATCGCCAAACATCGGCACCGGTTTGCCCTCGGCGATGAGCCGAGTGAACTTGTGGATCGCAAGGTCCGGCCGCTGCCTTGCCCCGTAAACCGTGAAGAAGCGCAGGCAAACCGTACGGATATCGTAGAGGTGCGAATACGTGTGGCAGAGAAGCTCGCCCGATGCCTTGGTCGCGGCGTAAGGCGAAATCGGCTTTCGGATCGTCGCGTCTTCCTTGAACGGGACCGAACACGTTGCGCCGTAAACGCTCGATGAAGACCCGAAAACGAAGTGCGGCACGCCGTGCTCGCGGGCAAGCTCGAGCAGGTTGAGAGTGCCGATGACGTTAGTCTCGTAATAAAGTTTTGTCTTAGTCAGCGAGGGCCGTACGCCCGCCCGGGCCGCAAGGTGGACGATCTGGTCAAAGCTGTTCGCGGTGAAAATACCTGCAAGCGTTTCAGCATCGCGGATGTCGCCCTCGATGAACTCAACGTCCCCTGAATCTGCAAACGCCGCAAGGTTCGCCCGCTTTATATCGGGCGAATAGAAATCGTTAAGGTCGTCGACAATGACAACTCGCCAATCCCCGCTTCGAAGCAGGTCCTCGCACAAATGCGAGCCAATGAAACCGGCACCGCCGGTCAAAAGAACGGTCTTCTTCACGATAGTTCAACAAGGAAAAGGGCTGGCGGCCCTATGCGGGATTAGCAAAAGTTATCACGAGAAAAGATACGCAGGCAAAACCGCTAATTCAAAAATCTGGCCCGTGCGCTGAAACGGTGAACGACCTCCTCTAGAAATCCCTCATATGTGAAATCCTCGGCCGTGTACTGCGGCTTGAGCTTGAACATCATCGGCAAAGCGATCCGCCACGCCATCCACTGTCGCTGGCGATCGGTCAAGTCCCATCGCCGCCGAAGAAAGTTCTCCGCAACCTCGACCTCATCGAACGTGAGTTTTGCGATATCGACCTGCATTTCGAGCGGCTTCTGAACACGCCGCAGAGCTCCGTCAGCGACCGGATTTGAGAAGGTCTCGTCAAAGGTCGGTGCCTCGTCGGTTCGCTCGCGGATAACGACCGTGCCAGCAAAGATGTCGCCAAACCGCTGATCGCGATTGCTCAAAAAGATCGTGATCAGCCCTACCGAATAGATCGGGATAACAAAACCGGGAGCCGCATCGAGTACTCGTATCAGGTTGCGTGCGGCCGATTCCCAAAGCGTTATAGGCCGTCCGTCCTCGCGGATGACGCGCAGCTTCATGAGCCGCTTGCCCGGCGTTTGGCCTTCCCAGATCCACTCGAAAATAACGAAATATGCCGAAAATACGAGGAAAAGAAGCAAGACGACCAGGGCGATCACCCACTTCGGTGCTTCGCTGACAAAGCTCTCGATGGTCGAATCCGGCCCACCGAACCCGAACGCACCCGCGATCGAAAACCCTATCGCAATTACCGCGATATAAGAAACGAATTGGATGATGTGGTCGATGGCGACCGCGAGCGATCGGTTCCCGATCGATGCGAGAGCAAAGGCAAGAGAAACGCGCTCGGGAGTCTCGATGATAAGAGTCTCCTCGGTCTCAATGACACTTTCTGCCGCCGCGGTTCGCACCTCAACATTATTCCCTCATCCGTATCCGCAATGCAATCGAAAAGTATCCTTGTATTTTCAATTTCGGCTTCTCTATACTCTATTTGTAGGAGGCCGAGAGCTTCCCGGAGGTCATTGACTTGCAACCGAAAACACACCGAGGCCGAATTACCGCTGGAGGGCTGCGATTTGCCGTCGTGGTAAGCCGCTGGAACGAGTTCCTTACGTCAAAGCTCTTGAGCGGAGCTCTTGATGCACTCGGCCAGCACGGAGCCGACGAAGATGACGTAAGTGTCTTTGAGGTTCCCGGCGCGTTCGAGATACCGCAGACCATGCTCATGGCAGCACGCACAGGCCGCTTTGACGCGGTCATCGGGCTCGGCGTCGTCATCCGCGGGGAAACACCGCATTTCGACTACGTCGCCGGTGAGGCCGCAAAGGGCATCGCTCAGGTCGGAATGGAAACGGGCGTCCCTTCGATATTTGGTGTATTAACGACCGATACGCTCGAACAGGCGATCAATCGCTGCGGCGGAAAGGCCGGAAACAAGGGGTACGAGGCGGCTGTTGCTGCCATCGAGGTGGCGAACCTGCACAAGCAGATCGCCGAACTCGAACAACCTGCAGAAGCAGGGAAAGTTCGTCAACATGTCGTTTGAAAAACAAAGTAAGGGCTCCGGAGTGCGGCGAAAGGCTCGTGAATGTGCACTCCAGATGCTGTTCGCGGCCGATTTTCTGGAAACAGACCGGGACGCGACGGTGCCCTTTTGGTCAGAATTCGGTTTCGAATCGCTCGCCGAAGGCTCTGCCAAGAGTATCTCCGCCGTTCCCGAGACCCTTGACCGCATCCGCACTTCGGTAGGCCGCCTGCGGGCAACGCTTAAAAAGCTCGATCCTTTCGACCGCAATTCGTCGTATCTCACCGGACACAAGGAACTTCTTTTCACCCTCGACCGTGCCGAAGAAGCATTCAAGGGGTCAATGGCAGACCTCGCAAATGGTTCTGCACCAGATCTCGCCGGACTGCGTCACCGGCTCACAACAGCCCGCGGCCAGCTCGCAGGGCTTGCAGCATCTGTCACGAGTGCGACGTCGCTAACCGCCGATGAAAAGCGCGAATTTGCGGCGATCGCCGCCGATGCGGAAAAGCACTTCGAAGCACTTGCCACCACGAGTCTCTCGGCGGTTGAAAAGCTCGCTGCCGAATCGATCCAACCGCGGCAGTTCGCCGACCGCATCGTTACCGGCACGCTCAAGAATCTCGAAGCGATCGATAAGACCATAATGTCGCGGGCTGAGCACTGGCGGCTCGAGCGAATGGCAGTTGTTGACCGCAACATACTCCGCCTTGCGGTCTATGAATTTCTCTACGAGGATACGCCGCATACTGTCGTCATCAACGAAGCGCTTGAGATAGCCCGAACGTTTTCGTCTTACGAAGCAACCCAGTTCATAAACGGCCTTCTCGATGCCATTCGGCTCGACCTCGAATCAAAATCCGCAAAGGAACCTGCTCCGGCATCAGAATCCAAGACGGCCTCGAACCCCTGAGAAAAAATGCGAACGGGCACCGGCAGTTTCTGGTTCTTGTGTCACTATCGGGCCGCGGCGGTGGTTGTCGCTTGTCTGATTGCGGCGGGTATTGCCCACGCACAGGAACTTCCGGACCGCATCCGTGGGTACAAGGTCCATAAACAGATCGTCACTGTCCGCGAAACCGCCGGGCCGACCGACGCGTCTTCACCGATGGTCGCGAGCCGCATAGATCCCGAACAGGTCGCGCTGAAAGAGATCTCGCTGACCGGCGTCAGCTTCGAAATGCCGATCGAGCTTTCCGCCTTGCCGCACAGCGGCCGTGTCGATTTCATTACGTTTTCCGAGATGACCGTGAACGACATTCCCGTCGCGGTCGATGAATTTCGGACTGAGTTTCGTTTTCGGAAAGGCGAAAAGGTATTGCTGCCGTCGCCGGTCACGATCTTCTTTCCGGCTCACCGGCTCGTACAGGCAGCCTGGCGTGAGATGCGCGACTCGCAGCCGAAGTGGCGAGTTCGCGGCCGCGTTTTTGTTTTCGGCCGCTTCAAGCGATTCGGCATCCACCACAAACGTGTCGTCCCGGTCGATATCGACATCAATATCGATAATCCCGTCATCCGTGCCCGCAAGTGATGCGGTCCTTATCTTTTTGCGTTCTTTCGGTTAAAATTAAAGTTTACCTTTGGTGCCTTTTATATAAGCTTTTGAGGAAGTAAATACTGTGAGCGACAAGATCACGAACATCTCGGAATTCATTACGGAGAACTTTGGAGCGAATGCCAGCTACGTCGAGGCCCTGCTAGAGCGTTTTAAGAATGACGCCGGCTCGGTGGATGAATCATGGCAGAGCTATTTCGGCGAGCTTTTGACCGGCGGAAGGCCCGACCCCGACTCTCCGGCACGACCTGCCGAAGAGGCAAAACCGACTCCCGCCGTAAAGCCCGAACCCGCCGCCAAGCCGGTTTCTACCGCCCCGCCCGCACCGGCCGGCGTTGAGACCAAGGCCATCATCGGCCCGGCAAAAAAGATCGTCGAGAACATGGAGCAGAGCCTTTCGGTTCCAACGGCGACGAGCTTCCGCGACGTTCCGGTCAAGCTGCTTGAGGAGAACCGCCGCGTCATCAATGAACAACTGAAGTCACGCGGCAAGGGCAAGGTCTCGTTCACGCACCTCATCGCCTGGGCGATCGTCCAGTCGGCCAAGGAATATCCGCAGATGAACAAGGGCTTTGCCGTTGTTGAGGGAGTTCCTTCGCGGGTCGAGAACGATAGCATCAATCTCGGCATCGCCATCGATATTGAGAAGAAAGATGGCTCTCGGAGCCTGCTCGTTCCGAACATCAAGGGCTGCGAACGGATGACCTTCCGCCAGTTCCTTGATGCCTATAACGAACAGGTTGCCAAGGCCCGCGACGGCAGGCTCGAGATCGCCGATTTTCAGGGCACGACCATCTCGCTGACCAATCCCGGTACGATCGGCACCGTTGCCTCGAACCCGCGGCTGATGGCTGGGCAGAGCGCCATCATCGCGACCGGTGCCATCGAATATCCGGCCGAATATCAGGCGATGACCGAGGCGGCCCTTTCGCAGATCGGCATCAGCAAGACCATGACGCTGACCAGCACTTACGACCACCGTGTCATCCAGGGTGCGGAGAGCGGATTGTTCCTCGCAAAGATCCATAAGCTGCTCGTCGGTCAGGAGGGTTTTTACGATAAGGTCTTTGCCGAACTTGAGATCAAGATACCGCCGATGCGTTGGTCAGAGGACTTCAACCCGGCTCTCTTCGGCGGAGACCGCATCGCCGAGCAGACCGAGAAGCAGGCTAACGTCCTGCAGCTCATCAACGCCTACCGCACCCGCGGCCACTTGCTCGCGGACATTGACCCGCTCGATATGGCGCCTTACAGTGCCGAGGAGCTGGAGCTTGAGAACTTTGGCCTGACCATCTGGGACCTCGACCGCGAATTCATCACGGGCGGTCTCCACGGCGAAAAAACGCTCACGCTCCGCCGCATTCTCGAGATACTTCGCCGTGCTTATTGCGGCAAGGTCGGCACCGAGTACCGCCACATTCAAAGCAAGGAAGAGAAGGAATGGATACGGCGGCAGATACGCCAGCATTTCGTTGATACTGAACCGCTAGCTCCGGAGATCAGAAAGGAGCTCCTCCTCCGGCTCATTGAAGCCGAGCAGTTCGAGCAGTTTTTGCACAAGAAATATCTTGGGCAAAAGCGCTTCTCGCTTGAGGGTTGCGAGACCGTTATCCCGATGCTCGACCAATTGGTCGAAAGCGCTTCCGACCGCGGCGTTGACGAGATCTTTATGGGAATGGCCCACCGCGGCCGACTAAACGTTCTTTCGAATATCGTCGGCGACGTCCATACCGGCGACCTCGCCGAGCGGATCTTCACTATCTTTGAAGGAAGTTCGCACCCGAGCTTCCCGGCCGATGAGGGCGACGTGAAGTATCACCAAGGGGCCATCGGCAAACGCAAAGCGAAGTCCGGCAAAGAGATCCAGATCGAGCTAGCCTGTAACCCGTCGCATCTTGAGTTCGTCGATCCGGTCGTTGAGGGAATGGCTCGTGCCCGTCAGGATCAACTTCTCGGCGGCCACGAGGCCGACATAAGGGAACGCGACGCCGTTCACGACCGCATCCTGCCCGTGCTGCTCCATGGCGACGCGGCATTTGCGGGCCAGGGCATCGTGATGGAAACGCTCCAGCTCGCAAGCCTCCGCGGATACCGTACCGGCGGCACGATACATATCGTGATCAACAATCAGATCGGCTTTACGACCTCGCCCGAAGCGAGCCGAAGCTCGATCTATTCGACCGACGCTGCACAGATCACGCAGACGCCGATATTCCACATCAACGGCGACGACCCGGAGGCGGCCTATCGCGTTACGCAGATCGCACTCGATTATCGCCAGGAATATAACAAGGACGTCGTGCTTGACGTCGTCGGCTTCCGCCGGCTTGGCCATAACGAGGGCGACGAACCGAGCTACACGCAACCTTTGATGTATGCTCGCGTCAAGGCTCATCCGGGCGTACGGCACCTGTACGCTGAGCACCTGATCCGAGAGGGCGTGATAACGGCAGAGGAACTTGCCGAAATGACCGGGCAGATCGTTGCCAAATACGAGGGCATTCTCGAACGCGCCAAGGAGATCGCGGGCGGGTCAAAGAAACGCACCGAACTCCCGCCGCATCCGGCAGAAGAGGATGGCTCGGCCGTCATCGAGACGGGCACCGCTCGCGAGGTGCTCAGCGAGATCGCCGATAAGATCACGCTCATCCCGGAAGGCTTTTCGATCAACCCGAAGATGGTCGGCCAGCTTGGCCGGCGTGCCAAGATGGGAACCGGCGAGGTCCCGCTGGACTGGGCATTCGGCGAGGCGATGGCATTCGGTTCGCTGGTCAAAGAAGGGCACCGCGTCCGCCTCAGCGGACAGGACTCCGGACGCGGTACATTCTCGCAGCGGCACGCCCTGATGTACGACACCAACACCGGTGACCTTTGGTCGCCGCTCGGTGACATCCGCAGCGAGGCAGACCCGCAAGCCCGCTTTCAGGTCTTTGACAGCTCACTCTCAGAGAACGCCGTTCTCGGATTTGAATACGGCTATGCGGTAAAGGCAAAGGACGCTCTTGTAATGTGGGAAGCTCAGTTCGGCGACTTCGCCAATGGAGCGCAGGTCATCATCGATCAATACATCGCGGCGTCCGAGGACAAATGGGGACAAAAGTGCCGGCTCGTAATGCTGCTCCCGCATGGGTATGAGGGCCAAGGGCCGGAGCACTCATCGGCTCGGCTCGAGCGCTTCCTTCAGCTTTGTGCCGAGAACAATCTCCAGGTCTGCTACCCGACCACGCCGGCCCAGTATTTTCATATGCTACGGCGGCAGGTCAAGAGCGACAGCGTTCGCCCGTTGGTCGTTATGACGCCGAAGAGCTTGCTTCGGCTTCCCGCTGCTTCGTCGCAGATCGATGAATTGACCAACGGCGGCTTCCGTCCGGTGCTCGATGATTCGGCCATCGAGGACCGCTCGAAGGTCACCCGCGTCGTCATTAGCTCCGGCAAGGTCTTCTACGACCTGCAGGCCGGCCGCGAAGAAGCGAACGATGGCCGTGTCGCTCTCGTCCGGCTCGAGCAATTCTATCCCTTCCCGTCGGCGGCGATAACGGAAACGCTCGCGTCGTACCCGAACGCGAAGGACATCGTTTGGGCCCAGGAAGAACCGCAGAACATGGGCGGCTGGACGTTCGTCGAACCGCGGCTGCGAAGCCTTCTCGCCGATGGCCGCAATCTCCGTTACATCGGCCGCGTTGCTTCGGCCTCGCCGGCGACCGGGTCTTACACGATCCACGAACTCGAACAGAAGCAGATCGTAGATCGCTGCCTCTCGGCCGATACCGATGAGATCTCGGCGGCAAGCGAACCCGAGGTCTCAGAGAAACTTGCGCCTGCAACGGCCTGAGGCCGAACGGGCATCTTAAATGAAATGAGGGCGGCCGCCCGCCCTCGCTCGTCCCCCGAGCAAATGGTCAATACGCTTTACATCGCACTAGGATTTGCCGCCCTCGCTTCGTGGCTTGGCGGCTTGACGGCTTGCCAATCGGCACCGGCCGTCAGCATTGAGCCCTCAAGCTTTGCAGAGGTGCAGGCAACGCCAACACCGCTGGTAAAGGACACCATCACTATCGCTGCCGTCGGCGACATAATGCTCGGTTCGCCTTTTCCGAACGACACGCGAATGCCGCCAAATGACGGCGCCGATCTGCTCAAGGAAGTAACACCACTTCTCTCGGCCGCGGATATCGCTTTCGGTAACCTTGAGGGGCCGATGACCGACGGCGGCGAATCGGAAAAGTGCCGCCCGCCGAAACCGAACGAGCCTATCCGCTGTTACGCCTTTCGGATGCCGACCCGCTATGGAAAGTATTTGAAAGAAGCGGGATTTGATGTACTGAGTCTCGCGAATAATCACTCGCTCGACTTTGGCCTCGCCGGAATCGCTGATACACGGAAAACGCTCGACGCATTGGGCCTGAAACACGCGGGCAGCGACCGGGTGAAACACTCGACCGCTTACCTCGATGTAAACGGGCTGACGATCGCCGTTATCGGATTTGCCCATAACTCGGTCGTCCCGAACGTCAACGACCTTGTCACCGCCCGCCGGCTCGTGGCCGAGGCGGACAAGAAAGCGGACATCGTCGTCGTTTCGTTCCATGGGGGAGCCGAAGGAACGGCCAACCAGAACGTCCCGAACCGGACCGAGATGTACTTTGGCGAAAAGCGCGGAAACCTGCCGCTCTTTTCGCGAACGGTGATCGATGCCGGTGCTGACCTCGTGCTCGGCCACGGGCCGCACGTGCTCCGCGGGATCGAGGTCTATAAAGACCGCCTTATCGCCTATTCGCTCGGCAACTTTGCTACCTACGGCTGGTTCCGGCTCGAGGCCGAAACGGCCCTAACGGCGATCCTAGAAACCGAGCTTGACCGCGAAGGCCGCTTTATCTCCGGCAAGATCCACGCCGGCCGCCAGGAAGGCCGCGGTATCCCCGTGCTCGACCCGACGGGGGACGCGATCCGCAAGGTCCGCTCGCTCTCGCTCAACGACTTTGGCCCAACCGCCCCGGAGATCTCTGACACCGGCATCATCACGCCCAAATCCGCAAGACGCTGACCCATGCCGTAAAAGTTGATTTTGTTTTCCGAAGCCGACCGTGATGCCAATTAAAATGAGGCGGCCTGAATATGCACCCAGGCAGCCTCTTATTTAATTTGTGGTGGCGGGGGGGAGGATCGAACTCCCGACCTTGGGGTTATGAATCCCACGCTCTAACCATCTGAGCTACCCAGCCTGAAAGATAAGAGTATAGGTTGTACCGCGAAAAAATCAAGCGAATTTCGGCGGTTCGTCCGCCCGGCGGTCTTGCGCTCGGGTCGACTGCTGTTAGAATTTCCACTTGAGTTTTTTCCGGGAGTAAACTTACCGCAGCATGCCACTTGTCTTAGGAGCAGCCGTTGAGCAAGCACAGGTCCTGCTTGCGCTCTTTATCATGATCGCCGCCGCGAAGGTGATGGCGGAGATTTTCGAGCGGATGAAGCAGCCGGCCGTGGTCGGTGAGATCCTGGCCGGCGTCATCATCGGCCCGAGTGTTCTCGGCTGGGTACAGCCGTCGGAGATCATCGGCATCGTCGCTGAGATCGGCGTGATCTTTCTGCTTTTCATGGTCGGGCTTGAGACGAAGCCGCAGTCAATACTTCGCGTCGGGAAAAAGGCATTTCTGGTCGGAACGCTCGGTGTCATTCTGCCGTTCATCGCCGGTTACCTGATCGCGATGGCTTGGGACGGCTCGTTCGTTGAGGCGATGTTCATCGGGGCGGCGCTTGTCGCGACCTCGGTCGGCATCACAGCCCGTGTGCTCGGTGGGCTCGGCTTGCTCGATAAGCGGACCTCGAAGATCATTCTCGGCGCAGCGGTCATTGACGACATACTCGGGCTTATCATACTTTCGATCGTCTCTGCAGTTAGCACCGGAAAGGTCAACTACGTCGAACTCGGCAAAACTGCCCTGCTGGCGATCGGGTTTACCGCTCTTGTCGCGACGATCGGCTCGCACGCGATGAAGCGGCTCGCACCGCGAGTCGCTGTGTTGAAGCTCGATAAACCCTTTTTTAATACCGGCCTGATATTGTGCCTTGGGCTTTCGGTCGCCTCGATGTACGTAGGTGTCGCGGCGATCATCGGAGCGTTCCTTGCCGGTATGGCCCTTGCCGAACCGACCGAGGAGAACCACGGGATGCACAAGCTGACCTCAGGCGTGACCGAGTTCCTGGTGCCGTTCTTTTTGGTCAATATCGGGATGCAGCTTAACCTTGCGGTCTTCAAGGAATGGGAGGTGGTCGCCCTTGCCGTGGTCATCACGTTCTTTGCATGCATCACCAAGTTCATCGGCTGCGGGCTCGGAGCCTGGGGCCTCTCGCGGCGTGAGATGGCGCAGGTCGGCGTCGGAATGATCCCGCGGGGCGAGGTCGGCATCGTCGTCGCACAGATCGGGCTCGGGCTCGCTGTCATTACGGACAAGTTCTTCGCCGCTGTGCTTTTCATGGCGGTTGCGACCACGCTTATTGCACCGCCGCTGATAAAGCATTTCTTTGCTGAGGATACGAATAAGGACGGAATTTCAGATCCCTTCGAGGAGCATGATGTCTCAGAAGAATTCACAAGAATTGGATGAAAAGAAGGCCCCGGGACTGCTGACGCGGTGGTTCCGCTATTTGCGTTTTCTGCTCTCGATCCGCGGCGGCACGGACGTCAGTGGAACCATCGAGGAGATCTGTGAGAACGTAAAGCTCCGCGGGGCGAATACGTGGCTGCTGGTCTGTTCGGCCTTGCTTGCCTCGATAGGGCTTGACGTGAATTCGACGGCGGTGATCATCGGGGCGATGCTAATCTCGCCGCTGATGTCGCCGATACTCGGCGTCGGTCTCAGCGTCGCAACGCTTGACCGGCAGCTCCTGAAGACCTCGGTCGGCAGTCTCGGCATCGCGACGTTCGTCTCACTACTAACAAGCGTTGTTTATTTTCTTGTTTCGCCGTTCGCAGAGATTACTGCCGAACTCAGCGCCCGGACTACGCCGACGATCCTCGATATCGGGGTAGCTTTTTTCGGCGGAGTGGCGGGTGTCGTGGCGGGCTCGCGAAAGAGAAAGACGAACGCAATACCAGGCGTTGCGATCGCAACCGCGTTGATGCCTCCGGTCTGTACCGCCGGTTTCGGGCTTGCGACCGGTGACTGGACTACGTTCCTCGGAGCGTTTTACCTTTTCTTTATCAACGCGTTCTTCATAGCACTTGCAACGTACCTCATCGCGATCTGGCTAAAGTTCCCGAAAAAGGCCCGGCTCGACGAAGAACAAGGGGCCCGGGTCAGGCAAACCGTTATCGCATTTGCTGTCGTCGTGTCCATCCCCAGTGCTTTGATAATGTGGGGCGTGCTTGACCGGCTTCAGACCGAGCGCGGCATCCGTAACCTGATCAACGCCGAGTTTCGAAAAGACGACCGTCAAGCCTTCCGCTGGACCCTATCGGAAGAGGACGGCCGACGATTGCTGAAGATCTACGCCTTCGGTGCTCCCATATCGTTCGAAGAAGAGCAGCGGCTCCGGCGAGTCAAGAACGAACTTGGGCTCTCATCTGTAGATATGAAGATCTACAAGATGAACGTCTCGCCATCGGAATTCAAAAATATCACCGGCGAGTTTGAGGCGAGCCTGGTTGATGGCCTGCGAGCGCTTAGTGAGGTTGACCAGAACCGCTCCGAAGAGCTCGAAGAGCTTCGGAATGCACTTGCAGACCTGACGAAAAAGACCGACCCGCTCGAGGCCTTTGCAATGGAGGTCACCGACAGATATTCGGCAGTTGAGGCCGCGGAATGGCGGCCGCCGACAACCTCCGAAGGAGCGGAGGCATCAACTGAGAAGACGGTTCTATCGGTAAAGTTTAAGCCGGAGGCTGCCGAGGCCGAGCGCGTCCGCGACCTGCGGGCGATCGGGCGGACACTTGCGGAACGCTGGCCGAAACGGGGTCTTACTGCCGTTGAAGAGAAGCAGGAGAATGCGGTTACCGAACCTGCACAATAGAAAAGCGATCCTGACGGGGGCGGCACGTTTCGTCGTCATCGCGTTGATCTCGTGCGCGTTTGTGGGCATCGGTCTCGCCCAGCGAACTACTTCGGTTGCAACTGCGGCGTTGACGGTAAAGACCGAAACGGGGGCAAAGATCTGGCTCAACAATATCTATTTTGGAACAGCCGGGACGAACGGCGAGCTTACGGTCAAGCTTCCGCCGAAAGCTCCGATCGAAGTTCGAGTACGGGCGGCGGGTTTTGCTCCAACTGCGGTCAAAGCCGGGACGCAGCGAACGGTGACCGTGGCCCTCAAGCAAACGGATGATGCCGCGGAACTCGCGTTTCAGGCCGCCGAGCGGCAGGCGTCGATCGACCGCCGCGAAGCGATCGAGCTTTACGAAAAGGCGATCGAGCTGAGGCCGGCGTTTGTGGAGGCGCATCTTGCACGGGCGCGGAATCTCATCGAGACGGGCGACTACATTGAGGCCGAGACATCGCTTGCCGCGGCGAGAAAGACCGCTCCTTCTCTGCCCGAGATCTCGGCGATCGCCGGCAGACTTTATCGCGAGGAGGGCGACTTCGCAAAGGCCGAGGCCGAGTTCGAACGAGCGTTGGCCGATGGGAAGGGGTTTCAGCCCGAAGCCTTGACCGGGCTTGGAATGCTCTACGCCGACCGCGCAGAAACGCCGCGAGGCGAAGATTCGCTGGCGGCGACGCTTGAATACTACTCGCTTGCAGAAGAGAATTTGCGGAAGGCGATCGAGCAGCTCGCCGGAGCGCCGGATGCAAAGGTCGTTTTCCAATATCTCGGTAGGCTTCTCGAACGGCAGGGCAAGGCCGCCGAAGCCATCGAGCTTTACCAAAAATTTCTTGAGATTTTTCCCGACAGCGTTGAGGCAACCGCCGTCCGCTCCTTCATCGAACAGCTCCGGCGCCCTCAATAAGCGCCACACCATTTCATTCTGACCTGTTTTCTGTCAAAAAAGTGCCTTGACACGGTCAGGATAAATGCGTATTATCTTTTTACAACGGTGTTTACCACTGTTGTAACGCCGTCTCTTCATTTGAATTAGTCAAAGAAAGACTCTTCACTTCTACTTCTGATCCGGTTTCCTTTTTTTCAGGTACCCGACGCAAATAAATGTCAGCTAAACTTGGGGAAATCCTTGTCCGCGAGAACCTCTTGACGCCCCAGCAGCTCCGCGAAGCGCTCGACTATCAGCGCACGAACGGCGGCCGCTTGGGGTCCAGCCTAGTCAAGCTCGGGATGATCTCCGATGACGTTATAACGGCCGTCCTTTCACGCCAATACGGCGTGCCCTCCATCAATCTCGATCTCTTTCATATCGAGGCGGACGTTATCAAACTCATATCCCAGGAGGTCGCTCTCAAATACACAGTCCTGCCGATCTCGAAGGTTGGGGCGACGCTAACGCTTGCGATGGCCGACCCGACGAACGTCTTTGCCATGGACGACATCAAGTTCATGACGGGGCTTAACGTCGAGCCGGTGATCGCATCGGAGGCTTCGATCCAGATGTCGATCGGCAAATATTACAGCGGCACGATGGACATTGACGTCTTCGATGCCGCGTTTGCCGAGTCCTTCGTAGCCGGCGGCCGCAATGGAAAGAATGGGAACGGGAAAGCGGCAAAGAAGGGCAAGGGCAGCGACCGGATATCTGACGCCGACCTCGATGTTTCACTTGGCGACTTTGAGTTTCATGGTGACGGCGAAGAACTTGAGGTAGTTGATACAAATGAGGAGATCAACCTCGCCGATCTTGCACGAGCTTCGGAAGACGCCCCGGTCGTTCGGTTGGTCAATGTCCTCTTGGTTGACAGTCTTCGCCGAGGAGCGTCGGACATCCACGTTGAGTGTTACGAAAAGCTCTTCCGGATCCGGTTCCGCATTGACGGCGTTCTCTACGACGTAATGCAGCCGCCGATGAAGATGCGCGATGCGCTCATCTCCCGGCTCAAGATCATGGCCAAACTCGACATCGCCGAAAAGCGTTTGCCGCAGGACGGCCGCATCAAGATCAAGGTCAAGGTCGATGACCGCTCGCGGGAACTCGACTTCCGCGTTTCGACCCTGCCGACCCTTTTCGGAGAGAAGGTCGTGCTCCGGCTTTTGGACAAGGACAAGCTAATGCTTGACATGGCCAAGCTCGGCTTTGAGCCTGAGAGCCTTGAAAAATTCAAGCGGGCGATCGCCAATCCGTACGGAATGGTGCTCGTCACCGGCCCGACCGGTTCGGGTAAAACGAATACGCTTTATTCGGCGCTTCAGTCGCTCAACACTTCTGAGACGAACATCATGACGGCCGAGGATCCGGTCGAATTCAACCTCGAAGGTATCAACCAGGTGCAGATGAAAGAACAGATCGGGCTCAACTTCGCAGCGGCCCTTCGCTCCTTCCTTCGCCAGGACCCGAACATCGTACTCGTCGGTGAAATTCGTGACTTCGAAACGGCCGAGATCGCCATTAAGGCGGCACTCACCGGCCACCTTGTGCTCTCGACGCTTCACACCAACGACGCGCCTTCGACCGTTTCGCGGCTTGTAAATATGGGCATCGAGCCCTTCCTTGTCGCGACCTCGGTCAACCTAATTCAGGCTCAGCGGCTCATCCGCAGGATCTGTAAGGACTGCAAAGAAGAGGTCGAGGTCTCAAAGGAGTTGCTTATCGAGATCGGCTTTTCGCCGAGCGAGGTCGATGACCTCCGGCTCTATAAGGGCCGGGGCTGCGACAACTGTCTCAACACGGGCTTCAAGGGCCGGGTCGGCCTCTACGAAGTAATGGAAGTAACGGACGAACTCCGCGAACTGATCATCATCGGTGCAAGCGCGATCGAACTTCGAAAGAAGGCGATCGAGCTTGGGATGATCACGCTCCGCGAGTCAGGTTTGTGCAAGATCAGAGAAGGGATCACGACCATCGATGAGGTCGTGAAAGAAACAGTGCTTTAACCACAGGAGGAAGTATGGCAATACGTGCGATCGTAATTTCGATAGCTTTACTGCTCGGGCTCGGGACATTCATCCCGCTGGCGACCGAATATGCCGAGGCCGGAGCGGTCAAGACCAAGCGCTACAAGAACAAGAAGAAAAAGAAACGGTATTGGCGCGGTGTCAAGAAGTATTCGAAACGCTGGTGGCAGCTTTATCGTGCTCAGGAACGCCGCAAGCGGCAGGTTGCTCAGCGTCGTCGTGCCCTAAGGCTCCGCCAGATGCGGCTTGCGAAGGCTCGGCAGGTTGCCGAGGAACGCCGTGCAGCGGTTGCCGCGGGCAAGACTCAGCCGAAAGAAACCGCAGCGGTCCTTCCCTCGGGTGCTCCGGCTCCGAAGAACTGGTCGGTCGGCAGTGCCGATTCGAACGAACTGAAGTTCAACGTCGCCGGCAATAGCGGATCAAACGTTGGTTCGGCTTCGATCTCCGTCGTCGGCGCAGCCACAGGTGATTCCTCTTCGCGGTTCAACAACAAGACCGTTGGCGGCATCCCGACGACAGCTCTTCGCCGCGACGTCATCAACACGATGATCAAGGAGAACGGCTGGGTGGTCAATGACTATCAGAAGCAGGTTGGTGACGACACGGTCTATGTCGTAGTTGCCCAATCGCAGGGCCGCGATGGCCGCGTACACTCACGGCTCTTCTACTTTACCGAGGCCGGCGGACGTGTTTACAGCGTTGCGACTAACTCGGCGACCGACTCGGCCGAACGCCTTGCCGAAGAATCGGAAAAGGTGATCCAGTCACTCCGCGGCGGCACCCGCCGTACGCAGCAGGCCGCTGTTCGCGATTAGCGAACGCCTCCAAACAGCAATCGGTAGCCGCAAGCCGCCATACCTTGCGGCTACCCGATCCACGTATCTACCATGAGTAAAGAAACCATAGAAAACATCGCCTCGCAGGTGACGCTTCCGGAGCTGTTGAAGCGGATGACCGATCTCGGCGGTTCCGACCTTCACCTGACAACCAACTCGGCCCCGCAAGTTCGCGTACACGGTCATCTTCGGCCATTGGACGGCTTTGCTCCGATGACGCCGGCGGACACCAAACGGCTTGCGTATTCCGTGTTGACCGATGCACAGAAGCATCGCTTTGAAGAGAACCTCGAGCTTGACTTCTCATTCGGCCTGAAGGGAATGTCGCGGTTTCGTGCCAACCTTTTCAATCAGAAAGGCGCGGTCGGCGCTGTCTTTCGTGCGATTCCTTACGAGATCAAGACGTTCGAGGCCCTTGGCTTGCCGCCGGTCGTCTCAGACCTTTGCAACAAGCCTCGCGGGCTCATCCTTGTCACGGGCCCGACGGGTTCAGGTAAATCGACAACGCTGGCCGCGATGATCGATAAGATCAACAGCGAACGGCACGACCACATCCTAACCATCGAAGACCCGATCGAATTTCTTCACAACCACAAGAGCTGCGTGGTCAATCAGCGAGAGGTCGCGGCCGACACGCACTCATTCGCCTCGGCCCTTCGGACCGCGCTTCGCCAAGACCCGGACATCGTCCTCGTCGGCGAAATGCGAGACCTCGAAACGATCGAGATGGCTCTCCGAATCGCGGAAACCGGCCACCTGACGTTCGCAACGCTGCACACGAACTCTGCATATTCGACCATTAACCGTATCATCGACGTCTTTCCGGCAAGCCAGCAGGCACAGGTACGAACGCAGCTTTCGCTCGTGCTTGAAGGGATAATGTGTCAAGCCCTGCTGCCGAAGTCCACTGGCGACGGACGCTGCATGGCGCTTGAGATCCTTGTACCGAATTCGGCTATCCGTAACCTGATCCGCGAGGACAAGATCCACCAGATCTATTCGATGATGCAGACCGGCCAGGACAAGTTCGGGATGCAGACGTTCAACCAATCGCTCGCGACGCTGGTCCACAAGAAGCAGATCACTATTGAGGCGGCAATGCAGCGAACTTCGAATGCCGATGAGCTTAAAGAACTGCTGGAACGCGGCTCAGGACTAAACCAATCCTATGGCGGCGGCCCCAAGCCCGGAATGCCGGCAAACGGACATGCGAGCCCATATGCCCAAGGGCGCCCAATAGGTCAACGGCCGCCGGCACGATGAACGGCCGGAAAGTGAGAATTAAGGAGCATAAGAAAAACGATGCCAACATTTGCATATAAAGGAAGAAACCGCCTCAATGAACTGGTGGCTGGCGAGCGTGATGCGGCAAACGCGGATGAACTCCGGAGCCTGCTTCGCCGGGAACAGATCGTAATGACCCAGGCGACCGAGAAGGGAAAGGTCATTTCGATACCGAAGCTCGGGACTCGCAAGAAGGTCAACGCCAAGGAGCTTGCGGTCTTCACACGACAGTTTTCGGTGATGATCGACGCCGGTCTTCCGCTTGTCCAGTGTCTGGATATCCTGGCGGAACAGCAGGCGAACCCGTTCTTTAAGGAAGTCCTTCGGCAAGTAAGGCAAAATGTGGAAGAAGGTTCGACGCTCCACTCGGCCCTCGACAAGCACCCGAAGGTCTTCGACTCGCTTTATACGCATATGGTCGAAGCCGGAGAAACGGGCGGTGTGCTCGATCTGATCCTCCAGCGGCTTGCGACCCTTATCGAGAAGGTCGTAAAGCTCAAGCGAAGCATCATCTCGGCGTCGATCTATCCGGCGGCGGTCATCTTGGTCGCTATCGCGGCGATCGCGGTGATCCTGATCGTGGTGATCCCGCAGTTCGAGCAGATCTTCATCGGATTGCTCGGGCCGGGCGAGGTCCTTCCGCTGCCGACGCGCATCGTCATGGCACTAAGCGGATTTCTCGCCGGTTGGGGCGGCCTCGCGACCCTCGCGTTTTTGATCGCGGCAACCATTGGGACGCGTGCGTATTACAAGACAGAGAAAGGCCGCTGGCAGATCGATTCGCTTCTGCTCAAGGCACCGATCTTCGGGCCGTTGCTAAGGAAGGTTGCTGTTGCCCGATTCTCCCGGATCCTTTCAACGCTGCTTTCCTCGGGTGTTCCGATCCTTCAGTCGCTAGATATTACTTCTAAGACGGCCGGAAACGTAGTTATAGAGGACGCCATCCTAAAGGTCCGTGCGGGTGTTGAACGCGGTGAGAACTTCGTCGATCCCCTCAAGGCGACAAAGGTGTTCCCGCACATGGTCGGGCAGATGATCGGCGTCGGTGAACAGACCGGTGCTCTTGACGCGATGCTCGGAAAGATCGCTGACTTCTACGAAGAAGAGGTCGACTCGGCTATCGCCGACTTGCTCGCGATGATCGAACCGGTGCTGATCGCCTTCCTTGGCGTTACCATCGGCGGCATCGTTATCTCGATGTACCTTCCGCTCTTCACCCTCATCGGCAAACTCGCCGGTGGGCCGAAGTAAAGAGGCGCGATTCAGAAGAAAAGGCGGCATCTTCGGGTGCCGTCTTTTTTATTGCTTCGGCGTTCGAATGAATGCTATCGCGAAGAGAATCGCGAGCAAGAGGTCTATGGCAGCTCCGGCGGTGATCTGCCAAGGAGCCTGGCCATTGAAGTAGAGATAGAACGTTGGAATGACGAACACGATCTTTTCAAGAACGGCCGCAGGCATTATCAGGCGAAAACGGACGGGGTCGCGCGCGATGGTCAGGAAAACGACCTGAAACGCCAGAGCCACGCCGATGAAGCCGTAGAAATACTCCGGGTGCGTGATCGCCGGCGGGCTGTCGATGCCGATCTGTTTCTCGAGAAAATATTGCGGGACGAGGGCGATGATGCCGTAGATGCCGGCAATGGCGAATGTATATCTGGCGAATCTCATAACGCTCTGAGCCGCCGCGGCGGGCTAAACAAAGCCGGCCTTTTCGAGCGTCTCTACCGTTATACGCGAATCGGGCACCCGTGCCTGTATCATCCGCTCGACGTATTTTGCGATGACGTCCGCCTCAAGGTTTACCGGGTCGCCGGATTTCAGCGATGAGAGATTTGTGAGTTGCCAGGTCTTCGGAATGACGGCGATCTCAAAGTGGTCATCGGCGAGCGAGGCGACGGTAAGGCTGATGCCCTCGACCGCGACCGAGCCCTTGAAGACAAGATAGCAGGCCATTTCAGGCGGAAAGCCGATCCGGACGGTCCAGAAGTCACCGCTTTTCTCTGCACCAAGAAACTGCCCGCGGGCATCGACGTGGCCCTGGACGATGTGGCCGCCGAGCCGCGTCGAGGGCGTGACCGCACGTTCAAGATTGACGGCCGAGCCCGCCGCAAGCCCGCCGAGCGTCGAACGGTCAAGCGTTTCGCGTGAGACGTCCGCCGCAAACGAATTTTTGCCGATATCGAGCGCCGTCAGGCATACGCCGTTAACGGCGATCGAATCGCCGGAGGCAGTGCCCTCGACCACGGTGTGTGCCTCGATAACAATTCGGGCGTTCTCGCCCTGACGTTCGACCGAGCGGACGCGGCCGAGTTCTTCTATCAATCCGGTAAACATCCTCAGACCCTAAGACCTAGAACCAAGGCTTTTTGCCGATAACGTAAGTCTGTACAAATTCTTCGTCAGATTTGGTCAGATAGATGATGCCTTCAACAATGCCGATGACCGTCGGAATGAGCACCAGCGGAGTCCCGATACCGCAGGTCACGATCGCGATGATGAAGGAAATGAGATAGACCGATAGCAGGATGATGCCCTCCTGCTGATAGCCGAGAATAAATTTGTGGATGCCGAGGCCGCCGAGCAGGATGCCGCAAAGGCCGGCGGCGATCTTTTTATCGGCACCGACGGGCTTCGACTGCATCTGCGGCGATTGCTGCATTGGCGAGCCTACGCCCATAAAAGCTCCGCAGTTCGAGCAGTTCTGGAATGTCCCGGGGTTTTGGGCTCGGCAGTTCGGACAAGTTGTGTAGCTGGTTGCCATAGTTACGTCTCCGCGGGAGTTTGAGGTGCCCTAAGTATCGGCTGAAAAACGGCGTTTGTCAACGAACTTGGGCTAGGCCGCCGGCGGGTGAAACGTGGCGGGAAACTGTGTAAACTTGAGAACAAATGAACGACGCAGCAACGGCCGGCCAGGAGCCGCCGAAACTCAGACGCGATGCCTCGGGGGCTTTGGACAATAGCTCGCTTGCCGACCTGATCGAGTGGTTTCTCAACTTCGATGAGCGAACGGCACGCATCCGGCACGAGATATCTAACGAGCTTTTCTTGTGGAAACAGGCCGATGACGAAGCGAACGGGGTTCCGACCTATCCCTTTGAGAATGCTGAGGCGAGGTTTGCGATCGGGGTATTTCAGGCGGTTCAGGAAAACAATTCCGAGCCGCTGCTCGGGCTTTGGCTGAACGACATACTTGCGGCCATCCACGATGCGAAAGAAACAAAGCAGGAGATCGCCGACGCGAACAAACTGCAGGACCCGGCCGCGACGATATTTGAGAATGCAGAGAAGCTGACCACCAATACGGAACGGCGGCTGTACCTGACAAGTTCTTGGATCGAAACGCTTTACACGGCCGAGGCCCGCGTGCTCGGCTGGATCTATCAGGAGCTTTACGGCCGGCCGTTCACACCGACCTCGGCGGGGTGATACCCGCCTAGCGGAACGTCTGGCACTGCCGCATATCGCCGCCATTGAACCCGCGGGCGAACCATTCCATCCGCTCCTTTGCTGAGCCGTGGGTGAACGATTCGGGAACGACGTAGCCCTGCGTCCGCTTCTGGATCATGTCGTCGCCGACGGCCGCGGCCGCACGAAGAGCTTCCTCGGGGTCGCCCGGTTCAACTATTCGTTTCTTGGCCGCATGGTGAGCCCAAACTCCGGCGTAGCAATCGGCTTGCAGCTCAAGCCTAACCGAGAGAGCGTTATTCTGGCCGCGGGCTTGAACCTGTCCCATCGTTCCAAGCAAATTCTGAATATGATGCCCGACCTCGTGGGCGATGACGTAGGCTTGGGCAAAATCGCCGGGTGCCTTGAACTCGCGTTTCAGTTCTTCAAAAAAGGCAAAATCGAGATAGAGCTTACGGTCGCCGGGGCAATAGAACGGCCCCATTGCCGCACTCGCATAGCCGCAAGCCGATGAGACTTGGCCGGAAAAGAGAACAAGCGTCGGCGGTTGATAGCGCGGGCCGCCCTGGGCCGGAAGTATCTGCGTGAAAACGTCTTCTGTGCTGCCGAGCACGGCGGCGGCAAACTGGCGGTTCTCGTCCGGCGGGGCGTTGTTTGCGGCGGGCTGCTGCTGTGTCTGCGTCTGGGCCGGAAGGCCTTCGAGAAACTGCCGCGGGTCGCCGCCGAGCAAGCAAACAAGTGCGGCAATTATCAGCACGCCAATGCCGCCCCCGCCCAGTGCCACGCCGCGGCCCATGCCACGCCGGTCTTCGATATTAGAACTCTGCCGCTGCTGTCTCCAACGCATTTGCCCACCTCGTTTTTCTGATATTTGCGAAAGTTTGTCGTGATTTTAGCATCAAAACCGCACGAGGACGAAAGATTTCGCCGACGAGCAACGAGCGACGTCCGAGGAGCGGCAGGCAAAAGGCGGCGAAATAATGGGCCGATAACACTATGACGCCGCTCCGCAGGCTCACCGCAAAATGTTGACAAAAGTGGATTTACGGGTTTATTATCAATTTTGACGAGGTGGGTTGTTCTTTCCCTGGGTCAGCGGATCCGCCCGGAGGGCAAAATGATAAAACTGGACATCGTCAATCAGGTCGCCGATAAGACCGGAGTTCCGAAGCAAAAGGCGGAGCAGGTGGTCGATTCGCTCTTTAACGCGATGAAGGAGGCTCTTGCTCAGGGCAAAAGGATTGAGCTGCGGGGTTTTGGTGTATTTGTCGTTAAGCCGCGGAAGCGGGGCGTAGGTCGAAACCCGCGGACAGGCGAGGAAGTGCCGATCCCTGCCGGGAAGACGATACGCTTCAAACCCGGAAAGGAACTGACCGGAGGAAACTCCGACGAAGACTACGACGAATAGAAAATTAGAGGCAGCTTTGCACCAATCGCAAACTACTCCGAATGCATCGGGCCAAGTAGTTTGCGATAATTATTTTCAGGCAGAGAATGCAGGAACTACCCGAAACGGCCGCATATGAACGAGCCTTTATCCTCGAACGCGAAGAGCTGCGGCCCTGGAGGCACATCGGCCTGCTTTTGCTTACGTTGGTAACGGCGACCATTGCGGGAAGCCTTTATCCCTTTGGCCCGCTGATGATCTTTCCCGAGGCCGACCCGCAAAGCTGGAAGGAGCTTTTCGATTTTCTGATCGCGGCCCCGGCGAGCTACGTTTCGTTGATCGTTTCCGCAGTCGGTTATCTTACTTCTGATTGGGCCAATCTGGCCCGGGCCCTTTCGTTCTCCGGCTCGCTGCTATTTATCCTGGTCGCCCACGAAATGGGGCACTACGTGGCCTGCCGCATTTACCGCGTCGATGCGACGCTTCCCTATTTTATCCCGACACCGCCGCTCATCGGGCCGGCCGGGACATTTGGCGCATTTATCAAGATACGCTCGCCGATGCCGTCGCGAAAGGCCGTTTTCGATATTGGCGTCGCCGGGCCGATCGCGGGCTTTATCGCCCTGCTTCCGATCGCATTTCTGGGCATCTTTACCGCGGAAAAGGCGCCGCCGGAGGTGGTCGCAAATTATCAAGGAATCGTTTTTTCCGATCCGCTGCTGATGAAAGCGATCGGTTGGCTTGCCGGAACCGGGACAGATGCGATCTACGGAAATTCTTTCTACTACGCAGCTTGGGTCGGCCTGCTTGTAACGGCGCTCAATCTCATCCCTTCGGGGCAGCTCGATGGCGGACATGCGATCTATGCCGTTTTTGGCGAGAGGGTTCACTACTGGACCGGGCGGATCGCCTTTGCCGTAATGGCCGTGCTTTCCGTGCTCGGGATGTTCTACTTCAACAGTCCAAGCGGTTTCCTTATTGCTATTTTGCTCGGGATAATGATGCGGATCGGGCATCCGGAACCCTGGGACACCTCGCCTCTCGACGGCAAACGTAAGCTCGTCGCCTTCGGTGTTCTAGTTATTTTTATAATGAGCTTTTTGCCGTTTCCGATAAAGATCAGTTAGCAGTGAGCAGTTAGCAGTGGTCAGTGGTCAGTGGTCAGTGGTCAGTGGTCAGTGGTCAGTGGTCAGTGGTCAGTGGTCAGATGATGCAGAACCGCCGCAAGCGGGTTGCACTGCTTACTGCTCACCGCTCACTGCTCACTGTTCAAGCGGGTAAGAGTCCTTTGATCTCGCGGACCATCTTTTCAACGTCCTCCTGCCCCTCGAGAGCAATCATGAAGAAATCGTAACTGGTCTTGAAGCAGATGACGCCGTTGCCGAAGAACCATACGCCTTCGAGAAGCGGATTGCCGCCGATCAGCCAATCGATCGGCGCACCGGTGATGGTCTTCGGGTTGAAAACGTTCGTCATCATTACGGCGCCCGATGCGAACGAGAATGCTCCGAGCATTGGGGCACCGAAGTAACGGGCAATGTCGCGTTCAAACCGGACCTGCTCCGTACGGGCCTCATCGAGCTTGCCTTCGGCGATCATCTTTTCACGCGAACGGAGGTACTCGTTGAACTGCTCGGCGACCTTCTGGACCGACCACGCCGGAAGTGCGGAATTGAAAAGCCAGTGGGAACTAAAGCCGGTAAAAACGGCGCCGAGCCCGGCACCGACCGCCATCGAAAAACCGGTGGCAGCGGCCTGGAGCGGGTTTTCGGCGACCCATGACGAGGCTTTCGAAAGTGATGTCATCGCCGAATCAACGGTTCTTGCCCAGCCCGTACCAAGGTTGAATGCCTTGGTCGCACCTTCGGCGGTTTTTGAGACGGTTTCGCGAGCATCATCAATAATCTCACCTGCCTTTTCACCCGCCGAACCGATAACGTCACCCGCCGCCTTTGTCGCCTTTTCGGCGGCATCGCCGGCCGCCTCGCGGATCGGTTCCGCGGCGGTCCAAGCTTGTTTCGCGGTGTCGGTCGCGGCCTTAACGGTCTCTTCGGCGACCTTTACGGCCTGCTTGCCGACTCCGGTCTTCTCGGCCTCGGCCTTGAGCCGTTCGGCGCCCTTCTGTGCCGTGTCGGCAACGGTCTTGACGCCCTCAATGACGTTCTCTGAGATGCCCAACTGCTTATCGATCTCGCCAAACTTTTCCTTCGCCTCTTTCTGCCACGACTCGAACCGGTCCTTGATATCGCTCATAATTCCTCCGCGAGCTTGTGTGATGAAGTTATTAACGAAACTGATGCTCCGGATGTTCTGTCCACGTAGTAATGATTGCATCAAATCGGCCGCCAAGCAACAAAAATCGGCCACGGCGAGGGGCTTACGGCGGCCGCCGCGATGTGGTAACCTTTCGTTTTGAAGAGCGATGCTGAAGGAAATAAAATGCCCGACCTGCGGGCGGTTGGCACCCTATGAAGGCAATGAGTTCCGGCCCTTTTGTTCCGAGCGGTGCCGGTTGATCGATTTCGGGGCGTGGGTCGATGAAGAATATTCGCTCCCTGCCGAGGGTTCTTCGCTGACCGAGGAAGACCTTCAGCACATCGAGCGGACGCTTACCGAAAAGGAGCGGCAACGCTAATGGAGTTTTCAGGTACATTTTTGGCCGTTGTCGCGGTTATTGTACTTCTTGTCGGAGCCGCGGTCGCGTATATCGCTTTTCGCGTACTGAGAAAGAGCGTACGGCTCGCGATCCGCTTAGTGCTTGCCGGGGCGTTGCTGATCGGGGCGTTGGTGGGCGGGGGAACGCTCTGGTATAACGCCCTTGGCAGCGACGCGGCCGGAAAGTCACCGCCGGCCCGCCGACGGTAGCCACAGCTTTTTTCTCCTACGAGGCATTGAGTGTTCCTCCTTTCAAAGATCCGCGATTGGATGGCCCGTTATCGCGGGCTCCCGCGAAATGTCTTTGCGCTTAGCCTGGTCAGCCTGCTTAACGACACTTCGAGCGAGATAATCTATCCGCTTCTGCCGGCGTTCCTTTTCCTTGCCCTTGGGGCATCGCCTTTTGCGATCGGGCTGATCGAGGGCCTTGCCGAATCGGCCGCGAGCATCCTCAAGCTTTTCTCCGGCTATCTTTCAGATAAGTTCAATAAACGAAAGCTGCCGGTCTTTCTCGGCTATTCGCTGGCGGCGGTAACGCGGCCGCTGCTAGCCTTTGTAACGGCTTGGCCGCAGGTGCTGGTCGTCAGGGCTGCAGACCGGGTCGGCAAAGGCATCCGCGGGGCGCCGCGGGATGCACTGCTTGCGGCCGACGTCGAACCCGAGCGACGCGGACTCGCCTTCGGGTTTAACCGTGCGGCGGACCACCTTGGGGCGGTGATCGGGCCGGTGATCGCTTTTCTTTTGCTGAGCTACATCGCACTTGATGCGGCGGAGCCGACGGTCCGCGAGTATCAGCAGGTCTTCTTGTTCGCTTCGATACCGGTCGTCCTCGGGCTTTTCGTGATCGTCTTTTTCGTCCGCGAGGACGGCGCCCGAGATATTGGTGCCGAACCGCCCAAGCTTTCGCTTTCGCTGAAAGGATTTGATGGCAGGTTCAAGCGGTATCTGCTTATCGTCGCGCTTTTCACTCTCTCAAATTCGACCGATGCGTTCCTGCTGCTTCGCGCTGAGCAGGCCGGGATCGCCCCGATCCTCTTGCCGTTTCTCTGGATGGCGCTTCACTTTAGTAAGGTCGTTTTCTCGCTTCTTGGCGGCGACCTGTCTGACCGCTTCGGCCGGCGGTCCCTCATCGCCGGCGGCTGGGTGGTCTATGCGCTCGTTTATCTCGGTTTTGCGTTCATCGATTCAGCCTGGCAGGCATGGGCACTTTTCATAATTTACGGCGCGTACTTTGGGCTTTCCGAAGGGGCCGAAAAGGCTCTTGTTGCCGACATGGTCGAGCCCGAAAAACGCGGAACGGCCTACGGGCTTTTCAATCTCGCATTTGGAATTACGGTGCTGCCGGCCTCGCTGATGTTCGGGTTTCTGTGGTACCAATTCAACGCCGAAACGGCATTCATAACGAGTGCCGTGATCTCGCTCGCTGCAGTGGTGCTGTTGGTGGGAATCGGGCCGGTGCGCGGAGCAAACAGTGAGCAGTGAACAGTGATCAACTGGATGCACAAACAAAGATCCCGGATACACACGAGATGTATCCGGGATCTTCTGTCGCTTGACGCTCGTTAAAGCGATGCGTCGTTGAGCCTTACGGAGTTGATTATCGTCCGGAAGGTTCGGTCGTAGTTTGCAGCCTGCTGCTGCGGCGAGACGGCGATCAGATAAAACGTCTCTCCGCTGCGGAGCGGTGTCGTGTAGATGGTCACAAGTTCGGTGCCGCCATAGATCGGCGAGCGGCCTGCAAGCTGAATTGCAAGTCCTTGACGACCGGCGAACCGAACATTTTGGTAGCCGGTCTGCTGCCGCAGATACCCATTCGCCTGCAGCAACCCGCGGACGAACTCGTCCGTGTCGCGGTTGAACTGCCCGCTCTGCCCGCGGTGGACGCCAATCATCATTCCGTGTGTGAAGCCCTGATCACCATAAGCCCCTTCGGGTGCAAAGGTTGCGTCCTGCTGGCCGCTGAACTCACGCCAATTCTGCGGAACGTTCATCCGCAGCCAGTTTCCGACAGAGTATGACCGGTAGCGTGCCGACGGCAACGGAACATTCTGTGAATACCGTCCGCCGGACATTGCTCCGCCAGAGCCGGTGCTCTGGCCGCGTTCGGCTTCCTGCTGTATTTGAGCCATTGATTTGGCCGGCGGCATCGAACGAAGCCTTTCCTGAACCCGCCGGAACTCCGGCGTTACTTTGATCGGATTCGGCGACACCTCGACCCGCTGTGCTTCGGCAAGGATCTTCTGCTGACGATTGCCCGGATCCGGGTGGCTGCTCAGCCATTCGGGAGCTCGGCCACCGCCTTCGCCGGCGATGGTCTGGAACATACCGGCAAGGTCGCGCGGATCGTAGCCCGCATCGGCCATTATCTGTGCTCCGAGGATGTCCGCTTGTGTCTCATATTCACGGCTGTATCGCAGGAAATAGCCCGCGGCAAAGATCTGGCCCGCCTGTGCTCCGGCCTCACCGCCAAGTATCGCACCTCCAAGGATTGCCCCGATACCGAGTATCTGGTTCCACGGATTATTCAGCTTTGTTTGCTGGGCGGTCGCGTGGCGAAGCGCAACGTGGCTGATCTCGTGAGCCATAACGCCGGCCATTTCGCCTTCGTTGCGAGCGGCCTCGATCATTCCGCGATTTACGTACATCGGCCCGCCCGGAAGAGCGAAGGCATTGATGTCACTGGCGTTAACGATCTGAAATTCATAGTCGAACGCGGGCTCGCGAAACTGCGGCGGGATCGCCGAAACGAGCCGGGCTCCGACCCGCTGGACGTACTGCGTCGCTTGTGCGTCGCGAAGGATCGGAAACTGCTGATCCACTTGGCTCGAGGCCTTCTGGCCGAGCTTTACGTCGTCCTGGACCTTGTACTTGTTCTTCGGCATCTTGACGGCCGTCTGGGCGATCATTGCCGGCGGCAATACGACCATTGAAAGCGTCAAAACAAATGCCGAGATCGATTTCACAAAATGACCTTTTCTCATGTTTCCCTCCTCGAAATTTAGTGAGGATGTTATTCCATTTCCCGGGGTCGGGCAACGTGGGCACCAAAGGCAGGAATACGATGAATGCCGGCAGGGCGAGGTTCGCCGCAATCTCGGAAGATGATGGCCTGAAAGCTAGCTCAGACCCGTAACTAGTGTGATTGAGAGTGTTGCGAGCGGTTAATGAGACCGCTGGGAAGCAGCAATATCTTGAAGCCGTGGAGCGTTTGCGGGTAATTTATCGCCCGTTTCGGAAAGCAGGCCCTGTATCCGGTTGATCAGATCGATCGCTTCACGGCTCTCGATCTTTTGCGAATGGCGTTTCTCGATCAAAAAGGCAACCGCGAGGTCGCTGCCTATTTCGTCTATCAGGTCCATAATCCGTTTACCTACTGAACTCGTTTCCGACGGCTAGCCGTCCGGTTCGGGAGAAACTGCGTCTCAGGGTAAGCTATCAGGATATTGCCCGCGTGTTACTTTGATGTTAACGCGATGTTAACTTTTTTCCCGTGTAGGGAGATTATTGCACAAATTAATTGTAATGTAACCTATATAAAAAGCTCTATCGACTATAATTTTACAATTCATTAGTAAGCTCGGGTTTCAGCTCGTAAGGCGGGTTATAGGACTCCGGGCCGGAGACAGAAAAAATGAATATCAAACGTAACTTTTTCAAAAGACTTGGAACGTTAGCTCTTGCCGGTTTTGCTGCGGTTTCGCTTGCTTGCAGCGGCCAGCAGATGGGCGGCAGCAACGGAACGACAAGCTCCTCGGGAACGATCAAGGTCGCCGGAACCGGTTCGACATTCGTCAAGCCGATGATGGATAAGTGGGGCAGCGAATTCGGAAAGCTCAACCCGAACATCCAGATCGACTACAGCGGAACCGGATCGGGAGCCGGCATCAAGGGCATACAGAACAGAACGGTCGATTTCGGCGGAAGCGATGCCGCGATGTCCGACGACGAAATGAAGCAGACGACCGGCGGTGAGATCGTACACCTTCCCGTCGTGCTCGGCGCCGTTGTGCTGACCTACAATTTGCCCGATGTGAAAGAGCCGCTCAAGCTCACGCCCGAGCTTATCTCTGACATCTATCTCGGCAAGATCCGCAAGTGGAACGACCCGAAGCTAAAGGCCGAGAACGCAAACCTCAACCTGCCGGATTCGGACATCACGCCAGTCTTCCGGGCTGACGGCAGCGGAACCTCGGATATCATTACAGACTATCTTTCGAAGACCGTTCCGGAGTGGAAAGAAAAGGTTGGCCGCACCAAGAACCCGCAACTTCCGCAGGGCATCGGCATCGGAGCCAAGGGCAACGAAGGCGTGATGGGCCAGGTCAAGAACACACCGAACACCATCGGTTACGTTGAGCTTACCTTTGCCAAGGCAAACAACCTGCCGGCGGCACAGATCAAGAACAAAGCCGGAAACTTCGTAACGGCAGATAGCTCGACCGTATCGAAGGCCGCTGCCGCTTTCACCGACAAGATGGCTGACGACCTTCGGTTCGAGATCACGAACGCCGACGGACCGGAAGCCTATCCGATCTCAGGCACGGTCTTCATGCTTGTTTACAAGGACCAACAAGACGCCGTAAAGGGCAAGGCGTTGGTCGATTTCCTATGGTGGGCGATAAACGACGGCGAGAAATTTGTCGTTGACCTGCATTATGCCCCGCTTCCGGACACGCTGGTCCAAAAGGTCGATGCCAAGCTCTTGTCGATCACCAGCGGCGGCAAACCGCTCCGGCAGTAGTTAAAAGTAACCGATAACCGAACGTGGCACAGTCGAGCACCCTCGGGGACAAGGTCTATCGCACCATTCTCTTTGCTGCGGCAACGAGCATCCTGCTCATTGTCGCAGCGGTGTTTTACATGATGGTGCAAAGCTCGATCCCGACGCTTCAGCGTTTTGGCATCGGCTTCCTCTGGGCGAGCGAATGGAACCCCTCGCAGGAACTATTCGGCGCCCTGCCGTTCATATACGGAACGGTCGTTTCGTCGATCCTTGCTCTTTTGATCGCGGTTCCGATCTCGCTCGGCATCGCCATCTTTTTGGTCGAACAGGCGCCGAAAAAGATCGCCAAGCCGATCGCCTTCATGATCGAACTTTTGGCGGCGATCCCTTCGGTCGTTTACGGCCTCTGGGGCATCTTCGTGCTCGCACCTTTTATTCGCACGTATCTCGGGCCGGTGCTTCAGGATAACCTTGGCTTCTTGCCGTTTTTCCAAGGAAGGCTGACCGGCATCGGGATGCTGACCGGCGGCATCATTCTGGCGATAATGATCACGCCGATCATCACCGCGGTGGTGCGTGACGTGCTTGAGGCCGTGCCTAACACACAGCGTGAAGCAGCACTTGCACTTGGCGCGACGAAGTGGGAAACGACGATGATCGTGCTAGGTAACGCGGCCTCCGGTATTGCGGGAGCCGTTGTGCTTGGGCTTGGCCGTGCGGTCGGCGAAACGATGGCTGTTACGATGGTGATCGGAAATTCGCCGCAGATCACGGCATCGCTCTTCGAGCCGGCATATACGATCGCCTCGGTACTCGCGGCAAACTTTGCCGATGCGACTGACGAGCTTTACCTGAGCGCGTTGATCGAGATGGCTCTCGTGCTTTTCCTCGTTACGGTGGTCATCAACGGGCTTGCGAAGCTTTTGATAATGAGCGTGGCGGGGCGGGCAAACGCCTCGAAACACACTTAGGAAATTTGAAAATAGATGGCTGAGGCAGCGACAGTTCATAGCAAAAGGCGGATCACCAATCTGGTGATGACGTCGCTTACTGCCATCTGCGCGGTCTTTGCGACCTCGGTGCTGCTGATCATCATCGGCTTTATTGCTTATCAGGGCATCTCGTCGCTGAGCTGGGAATTCCTGACCGATACGCCAAAGCCGGTCGGTGAGGGCGGCGGCATCGGAAATGCGATCGTCGGCTCAGCGATGATGACGCTTCTGGCAGCGGCGATCGGGCTTCCGATCGGGATCGCAGCCGGCGTTTACCTCGCTGAGTTTGGGAAAAACTGGTACGGCAATACGATCCGGTTCATCGCGGATACGCTGATCGGTGTGCCCTCGATCATTATCGGCATTTTCATCTATACGGTGGTCGTTATGCCGATGGGGCGGCAATCTGGCCTGGCGGGCGGGCTTGCACTGGCGATCATAATGATCCCGATCGTTGCACGAACGACCGAAGAGATGATAAACCTCGTGCCAAATTCGATGCGCGAGGGCGCTCTGGCTCTCGGGGCACCGCAGTGGCGTGTTTCGTGGAACATCGTTCTGCCGGCGGCGACCTCAGGCATCGCGACGGGGGCAATGCTAGCGATTGCCCGCATCACCGGCGAGACGGCACCGCTGCTTTTCACAGCACTCAACAGCCGTTTTTACAATTTCTACTACGACCAGCCGATGTCGTCGCTAACGGTCCAGATATACAACTTCGCGACCGGCCCCTTTGAGGTCGAACATGCGATGGCATGGGCGGCGACGCTGCTTCTGGTCGGGTTCATTCTGGTCATCAATATTGTTGTGAGGTACCTGACGCGGAAGAAGTATTAGCAGGTTGGAACAGGATGCAGAGCAAAATTAGCATAAAGGACCTCGATTTCTTTTACGGGAAGGCACAGGCTCTCTACGATATCTCGCTTGAGATACCGGAGCGTGAGGTCGTTGCCTTCATCGGCCCGTCGGGCTGCGGAAAATCTACGTTCCTTCGGACGCTGAACCGGATGAACGACACGATCCCGATCGCCTCTGTTAAAGGACAGGTGATCATTGACGGCAAGGACATCTACGCACCGGGAACGGATGTCGTCGCACTTCGGCGAAAGGTCGGAATGGTTTTCCAAAAGTCGAACCCGTTCCCGAAATCGATTTTTGAGAACGTCGCCTATGGGATCCGCATCAACGGAATTCACTCGAGCAAAGAGGACATGAACAACCGTGTCGAGAAGGCTCTTCGCGATGCGGCCCTCTGGGATGAAGTGAAGGACCGGTTGAGCACATCGGCCTTCGGCCTTTCGGGCGGGCAGCAGCAGCGGCTCTGTATCGCGCGTGCCCTGGCCGTTCAGCCGGATGTGATCCTGATGGACGAACCGGCATCGGCACTCGACCCGATCGCAACGCAGAAGATCGAGGAACTCGTCGTCGAGCTCAAAAAGAATTACACGATAGTGATCGTGACGCACAATATGCAGCAGGCGGCCCGTGTTTCGGACCGGACGGCCTTCTTTATGCTCGGCAAGCTTATCGAATACAACCCGACGCAGAAGATGTTCACTAACCCGAATGAGAAGCTGACCGAGGACTACATTACCGGACGGTTTGGATAAACCGGGAAAAAGGCTTATATTTAGGGGTTTTACCCTGTGGTAATCTTGTAGCAATGGAACATAGAATCATAGACCAACAACTGGACCTGCTGAGGGACAAGATCCTTCTGCTCGGCGGCGCGACCGAAGCGGCCGTTAACCGGGCGATGCAGGCGTTGGTAGAGCGGGACAGCGAACTCGCGAAAAAGGTGCTCGACGAAGACAAGATCATCGACCAGATGGAGCTTGAGATCGACCAGATGAGCATAGAGATACTTGCCCTCCAACAACCCGCGGCGCATGACCTTCGGTTTGTTATCTCTGTCGCAAAGATCACTCCGATCCTCGAGCGGATAGCCGACCACGCGAGCAGCATCGCCGAGGCAGCGATCGTGCTCAACAACGAGCCGCAAATAAAGAACTACGTCGATTTTCCGATCATGGCCAAGACGGCCGCCGAGATGCTTCGTTCAGCCCTTGATGCTTTCACATCTGAGGATTCGCAACTCTCGCGTGAGGTCATCAAGCGGGACAAAGAGATCGATTCGAGTTACAAACGGGTCTTCAACGAACTGCTCGAAATGATGTTAGACAGCCCGCAGTCAACGACCGGTGCCGCACACCTGCTCTTTGTGGCAAAGCACCTCGAACGCATCGGCGACTACGTAAAGGACATCTGCGAGCTGAACGTTTACCTGACGGAAGCCGCCTTTATCAAACACAGCAAGCATTTATAGAGCCTAGGCAGGCCGGCAGACGGTGCCGGCCTTCACAATTTCGCCTCCCGCAACCTGGAGTTCACATCGCTTTCCTATAATTCTCTCACGCGCTTTCCACATTTAACCTGAGGCCATTTCCGAAGTCGGTAAGGGCTACGAGCAGGCGTCGTTTGCGTGATGGAAGCGCGAGGAGGATGAGCTAATGTGGTCATTGCCGGAGACAATTGCCGCGGCTGCGGTTGCGGTTGGTTTGGCCCTTGCCTTTGCGGCCGGTTTTCTTTTCGGGTGGCGTTCCGCGGTTCGGCGAGTTCTGACCGAAAACGAAGACCTAGGCTGCCCGGTCGAGGAATGAGATAAGTATTAACGTCGATTTTGCTTTGCCGTAACACCCATTTTACCGCCGTGCTTTATCGTACAAGTTGAACTGTAACAGGACTGAACGATTTTCCGATCGGAAAAAACCGGAACGGTTCACAGTTCTCTCCAAAACAGGGCGAGGTTTGGCAAGACCTCGCCCTCCTCATTTTTAAATTCAGCAAAAGCCACGGGCAAAAACAACCGGCCCCCGAAATTCGAGGGCCGGAATGATCTTTCGATCGAATTCCGGAAACCGGGTTGGCCGGCCTCCGGTATTGACTCAAATGTTACGGACGAGCGAACTGCGGTGTCGGCCGGTCGGTGCTGATACCGAACTGCTGGACCGTGACACCACCGGTGGAGCGGTTTACCCACCACTGGCCGTTGCGATAGATCGCTTGATCCTCGGTGCCGTCGCCGTCGTAGTCACCGACGACCGGGATGTCGCCTGCGGCACCGAACTGAATGACCGGCTGCGAGCCGTTGCTGCTGAGGATCGGCCTCCAGGTGCCATCCGAAGGTCGGAAGACCGCCTGATCGTCGCGGCCGTCGCCGTCGTAGTCTCCGGGGACCGGAATGTCACCGGCCTGGCCAAGTGCGATGTTGACCTGCGGGCCGCTCGAAAGCGTTCCGACCCAGTTGCCGTTCGTGTAAATGATGCCGTCGGCCTGGCCGTCGCCGTCATAGTCGCCGGGAACGGGTGTGTCGCCCGGATTATTGACGATCACGGCCGAACCGTTCGAGCTGAGGACGATGTACCAGGTGCCGTTCGAGGGGCGATAGACCGCGACATCAGCTTTGCCGTCGCCGTCGTAATCCGCAACTGCCGGAACATCGCCCGCGATACCCCATGAGGAGCCCGAGAAGGTGAAGCCGTTGCTGTTGAGGATCCAGAAGTCGGGCTGTGCAGCATCGGCCGCCGCACGGAAGACCGCCGTGTCCGTCTTGCCGTCGCCGTCGTAATCAGCCGGGACGATGACGTCCGTGCTGATGCCCCAGTTAAGGACGCTGAAGCCCGCGGTCGAACCGAAAAGGTACCAGTTGCCTTCCGACGGACGGAACACCGAAAGATCAGTGCGGCCGTCGCCATCGTAGTCGGCGCGAGCCGGAGTGGTCGGAGCCGCGGCCGGAACGTTCGGTGCACCCGGCGTAAGAACGCCGCCGGTCGGGAAGTTGGCGCTTCTCGGATCGACGAATGCAACCGCTTCATCAGGCGACGTTGCGATCTCGCCGTAATAGAAAGCAGCCGCGCTATTCGGCGTGTCGTTGCCCGGGAAGCGGACGAACGCGTCCGGCACGTCCTGGAACGGCGTTCCAAGGATCGCACTCTGTGCAATACCGTTCGGGTAAACATAGTGCTCATCCGGATTGATCAAGAAAGCAGCGGCGTCATAAACGGTGCTAACTGAGATATCGAGAACCCCGTCGTCGTTAGCGTCGATATCAAGGCCGGCGAAAATGTTCGCCGTTGTCGTGATGATGGCGAAGCTTTCGGAACCGACCTCGAGGTTTCCACCGCCGATGCGGATGACCGAGCTATAGTCAACAACTGTAGTTCCGGCCGCTGCCGTGCGGTTCTGGCAGACCGGTGCGACGGTATTGCGGAGGTAGATAAGGCCGTTCGAGCCGACAGTCACTCCGCCGACCGGGACAACATGGTGAAGGCGTCCGGGAAATGCCGCGTCGCTATCGATCGCGACAAAGTAGGTGTTTGCCGGAACGGTCGAGCCCGGCGCGCCGCGGAGCTCGATGTACTGGCACGAGTCGTTCTGCTGATTGCCGGGGTCTGCCTCGACCTCATTGATCAGAAGCGTGAAACCGCCGGCCAGGTCTCCGCCCTTAGAATTTGCTTGTGCGTCGGCAACGGCCGCCGAGCCAAATAGGATCGCGCAGGCGGCTAGAACCGCACCGAGCGTAAAACGATAATCTTTTCTCTTCATTCTCATCTCCTTGTTTGTGACTTTCATCACTCTTAGGGCTCAGGACAAAATAGTTATTCAGACGATTACGGACATTCGGGCGCGGGTGCCCTTTCTATTCAGAAGCGGCCGGTGCTTCACCCGGCACTTCGATCTTGCTTTTCGCCATATATTCGGCGACCAATCGATCTCGCTTTTCACGCTCAATGAGCATTCGAGCGATCTCTTCGGCTGTCATGAATGGCGGCGGGATCTCCGGATCGTTGACCCCGGGCTGTTCGAATTTGTTTTGAAATAGGATCTGGCGGTAGCTGTATTCGGTAACCACGCGGCCATCGTTCCTTTGCTTTTCAGTACGCTTGACGAGCATCAGAACATGCCGTCCGAGTTCACTCTCGACCACCTGCGGAAGGACCTTTCCGGGGGTCGCGGCGAGAAGTGCGTTCTCGACCGGGCCGGGATTGTCGCCGGCGATGATGTTCTCGATCAGCCCGCCGGTCGTCTTGGTCGGACGGTGTTCGGTGAACTCAGTTACGAGCTTGGCAAAGCTTTCGCCTGCGAGCGCTCGCTCGAGAACCTCGTCGGCCTTTTGCCATTTCCGCTTCAGGTCGTACTCTGGCCGCTTTGCTATGAACTCTGTGATCTCGCGGTCGGTCGCACGAATTCGTTCGGACCAGTGCTTCCGCAACAGGTCCGAGGAAAGCAGGCCGGCGACGAGAACATTGACCCGAAGCTTGACCTCCTGGCTTTCCATGAAATCCTTGTCGGCTTTCGCACGGTCCGAGAGCAACTTGGCACGTGCCCAGCTTTTCCGTGCCCGCTCCAAACCCTCGCCGGCGAGAATGCCAGGCTGGATGCCGGTTCCCATTTTGGCGTTGACGTCGTTCTGTATCTGCTGAAGCGTGTCCATGTCGCGCTTGAACGCGGCGGCATTGGAGGAATCGCCAAAGACGCGGTCCACCTCTTCCTTCGAGATCTTGAAAGGGTTTTCAGGGTTGTGGCCGAGCTTCGCTTCATACAGATCGGCGAGCAGACGATCTACTTTGTAATCGCGATTGATCCTGAAGAGTGGATCCTCGTCAAGGCCCTCTTCTTTTGCCGCTGCCGCAAGAGCGAGGTGCTCCTTCATGCCCTTCAGGAAGGCCTGTTTGGCTTCCGGAACGGCGAGAGACTCGACGAGCGACTTGTCACCAAGCTGCTCCTGCGAACGTGCGATCGCCTCGACATCAGCTTCGGTCAGTTTGGTCAACGGTTCCGCATCGGCGGACGAGCCCGAAAAGACTAGGGCAAGTCCGCCGATGATGACGGCGACGATGGCGACAGATGCGATAATGTACTTCTTATCCATTTTCGTTATCTCCGTCCTCGTTAGTTAGAACCTCAGCTTTGCACCGAACTGCATCACACGCGGTGCTCCAACCGTCCTCGTAATCTGGCCGAAGTCCGTCTCATCGCTGAGGTCGGAGTTCGGATTGGCGAAGTTCGCCCAGTTGAAGATATTGAAGACGTCCCATTTGAGCTCGAGCGAGAGCCGCTCGGAGAGCCGCGTCGTTTTCTGCAAGCTGAAGTCGATGCGCTTTTGTGACGGGCCGCGGAGCGTGTTCCGGCCGAGATTTCCGAAGCCGCCGAGCGGTGCAACCAGGGCACACTCGGTGTTATTCGGGTCCTGGCAGATATTAAAGAACTCGCGGAGCCTGTCCGAACCGCCGCGGCGAAGCAGCTCAAGGCTGCGGACGCTCGGGCGGCCGAAGGCGGCGTTGAAGATCGTTCCGCTCGCACCGCCGACGTTGAAGATCCGCACCAGCGTGTTGAGCGGGATCAGCGGAGCGTTGCGTTCGGTCGCCTCGAGGAAGACGCCGAAGAACTGCGATTCGATATCGCCGCTCGTCCGGAGCACTTCAAAGCCGGCATCCGAAGCGATGATGCTGAACGGAGCGCCTGACTGCCACTGCCCCGAGCCGACAAGCTGGAAGCCGTTGATCCATTTGTTCTTCGACTTATTGAACGGCAGGTCCCATGTGAACGTACCGGCGAGCTTGTGCGGACGGTCAAAGTCCGAAACGGCCTTGTTGGCGTTCAGGTCTCGCTGGTCGCCCTGAACAACTAGGCCGAGATTCGGCGTGTCCGGACGGCCCGAAGCGGTCGTGCTTCCCGGATCGGTCGAGCCGATGTCGATCGACTTCGACCACGTGTAAGAAAGGTTGAGCCCAAAGCCCTTCGAGAGCCGGCGGGTCACATTGAGCAGGCCCGAATGATAAGACGAATATCCGCGGGACTGCAGGATTATCGCGTCCGTAGGGTCAAAGCCGAGGTAGGGCACGCGAACCTCTGCGGCGATCAGGGCATTTACGAACTGGAAGTTCGCTGCCGATGCATTGAGGTCGATGCCGCCGTTTCCGTTATTGCAAACGATGTAACCCGGCAGGCCGCGCCAAACGGTACTGCACGCGCCAAAGGCACCGTCAACGTTGTTGTTCGGACGCGTTCCACGGGCGCGTTCGCTGAGTCCCGGAGCACGTGCTGGAAGCACACCGGGACGCGCGAGGTCGAAGGCATCGTTCAACCGGCCATAGATGTAATCCGGCGTGTTCGGATCGTTCAGGTCATAGGGTTGATTGAACCCGACCGCAAGAAGAAGGTTCTGTCCCTTCGAGCCAATGTAGCGGGCCTCAACGGTCCAGTTCTCGTTCTTGCCAAAGGCAAACTCACGTTGAATACCGATGTTCCATTGCTGGATCATCGGTGTCCTAAGGTCGCGGTCGATGGCACGAAACTCAAGCGGCTCGACACCGGCGATCGGATCGGCACCGGGGCCTTGATCGACCAGTACGTACGGGGTGTATCGATCCGCATCGCGGAAGGCGACCCGGAATGGAAAGTAGCTCGAGAACGGCAGCATCGGATTGGTCTGGCCGAACGCGGTCGTTCCCTGAACGGTCGAGGGCGAACTTTCGGTCGTAACTTCGATCTCCTTGAAGAACGGATAGTTCGAGTAGATCGTATTAATGAACGCCGCTGACGGACGATCAAAGAAGATTCCGTATCCGCCGCGGATGACGGTCGAATCGTTGGTGAAAGGCTTGAATGCAAAGCCGACACGCGGAGCGAAGTTGTTAAGGTCCTGACCGTTGAGCGTGTGTTTGTTTCCGGCCGAGGCTATTGAGCCGAGCGATTGGTCGATAGCCGCGACCCCCGTGTTCTCAATGTTCGTCGGGAGGATGAACCCCGGCTGTATGTTGTTCGGGTCGGTGACGCGGGAAAAATCGAAGTTAGAGAACCGTCCGAATTTCTCGATAGGCCAACCGAACCAATCCCAGCGAAGGCCCATCGTTAGCGTCAACTTCTGCGAGAACTTGAACTCATCCGAAATGTAGAAGCTGAGGTCATTGAACCGGAACTGCTTATCGGATATACCGAAAGCAACGTCTGCCTCGGGCACAAAGCCTGTCAAGAGCTCGGTAAAGTTCGTCAAGCCCTCGAACTCAACCCCTTGTTCCTCGGGGAGGTTCGTATCGTAAAAATTGCGCTTGTGCTCAACGCCGAAGCGAATTGAGTGGCGCCCCTTAATCCACGTAGTGTTGTTTGCAAAGGTCAGGGTCGTCTGGTTCCGCTTATTGTAAACGTCGTTCGGCGCCATCACCGAGAAATCGCGGAAGTTGCCGAAGCCAGCCCAACGAGCACCGCGAAGGGTTGCCGGGCCGGAGTCAAAAACGGTCGCCGGATTGAAGATGCCGAGCCCCGGATTGGTAAGCTCGTTCGCCAAGAAACGCTCGTCGAGTTCCCGCGTGTTATCCAGGAAAAAGTATCCGAATCGGACCTCGTTGATCAGCGTCGGCGAGAAGAAATGTGTGTTCGTGATCGCGACCGTACGGTTGCGGTCGTCCTTGATAAGCGGCGTTGCCGAGACGAGCGTGTCGTCCGAGAAAGGATCAAGCGACGGAAAATCCGACCAGAAAAGCGTGCCGGAAAGTGTGTTCAGCCCTTTGCCTTCGCTGTTCCCGGGCGAGACCGTGTAGTCGATCCTTCCGGTGAACTGATCCTGTTCATACTCGGCCGGGAAAACATTGCGGACGCGGACGAGCGGAAAGCCGCCGCGGACGCGGCCCTGAACGCCGCGGTCAAGTATCGGAAGACCATTCGGCAGGCCAAAAGGCGTAAAGTCCGTAATGCGAGTTGTTCCGTTAAGCAGTGCTTCGACGTTCGCAGTGTTGTAAAAGAGCCGCTCAAAGCGTCCTGCCGTAAGCTGCGGAATGAGGAACCCGCCCGTGACCGGATTCCTGAGGTTAAAGAGCCGGAAGCCGGGGCTTGTCGGGTCGATACAGGTTCCCGCGATCGTCCCGGCAAAAGTGCCGGGCGTGAGCGTCCGCACGCAGTAGCCGGGCGAGCCGGGGCCGGGAAGGAACGTGAACGCATTACCGAAAGTGCTTACCTGGCCGCCGTTCTGTGCCGTCCGGAGGAAGGCGATGCGAATCGCTTCCGGATCTGTCCGGTCGTTGATCAATGCCAGGGCTTCGGGAAGGATCGTGTAGCTCTGCGCCGTCGGCACGTATGCCGTGCTTGAGTCGGTTCGCTGGTAACCGACGAAGAAGAATGCCCGGTCCTTTTTTATCGGCCCGCCAAGCGTGGCACCGCCTTCGAACTTGCGTGCCTTCTGGCGATCAATGCCGTCACGGTTAAAGAAGAAGTCGTTCGCGTTGAAAAGCTCGTTCTGAACGTATGCGTAGGCATTTCCGTTGAACGTATTGCCGCCGCCGCGGGTGACAAGCTGGATGTTACCGCCGCCGCTGCGTCCGAGCGAGGCATCGTAGCCCGAGGTCAGGATCTTCACTTCCTGAACCGTTTCCGGAGCCGGCGAGATGTTGCCCGTCAGCGAGCCGGTACCGGTCGCGTTGGTCGCGTCGATGCCGTTAAAGAGGACCGACTGCGAGGTCGTTCGCGAACCGGCGACCGAGACCTCCTGGTTGCCGCTGCCGTTGGCAAGCGGGTCGTTGAGGTCGGCCGCGACAGAGGCATCGGTCGTAAGCGACGTAAATGCACCGCGGACCGAGGGTAGAGCCTCAAGTTTTTTGCCCGTGAGCTGTGCACCGGTAACGCTCGTGCCCTCCGGAAGCGGGCCGCTCTCATCTGTTATCTCGACGTCAACAACGGCACCTTCAACACCGGCAACGCCGAGGATCAGATAGACCTCGGTCGCAACGCTTGCTGCGACGGTCGTCTGCTCGATCTTCGGTTCGAAACCGGCGGCCGCGGCCTTTACTTCATAATTGCCGAGCGGAAGCACGGCGAAATTCCACGTTCCGTTGTCGCGGACGGTCGTTGTCCGGGTAAGGCCGGTGGTCAAATTCTTGATAGTGACGGTCGCGCCGGGGATCAGCGCTCCGTTCTGGTCCGAAACGGTACCGCTAATGCTGCCGTTGTCGGTCGCCTGTCCGAAAGCTCCGTTAAGGCTGGCAAGGCCAAAAACTACCAGAGCAGTGAAGTGTATAAATCGTTTAATGCGCATGGCTCAAAAAACCTCGCTAATTTGTTCTCTCCAAGATCTCTTGTTATTAAAATTTGCTTCGGGCGGAGGCGGTTTCAGCCCACCGCCCGAAGTCCTGCTGTTCCCCTTGTTCGTGATCGAAAACTAGCGGATCGGAAGGACCGGAATGTCGAATCCTTCAAAGTCCCCGCAGAATGCTCCTGTGTTCAGGCAACCCGGGGTCGAAAGCGTGTTCGAACCCGCCGGATTGCCAAGCGGGAATACAAGGGCGGTTGCCTTGGCCGTTCCTGCCGGTCCCGGCGTCAGGTCCGTGATGGTGTAAACGCGAGCGTCCTCAAGCAGCAGATAAAGGGTGTTACCGAAAGCGGCAAGGCCTGTATCGCGGTTGACGTCGGTCGGCAGCGTGTTCGTGATAAAACGGGCACGGCCGGCGTTCGCTCCGGTCGCAAAGAGCTGATAGATCGCTCCGTTTGCTCCCGCGTTGTTGTTGAAGCGGTTCTCAGACGCGAAGATGCGGCCGTCGGCAGTAACGGCGAGGCCGTCAAAGTACGGGTTCTCGTCTCCGCCTTGGCTATCAGCGGTCTTGATCAGGCCGGCAGCCGTCGGACCGGAGCCGATCTGTGTTGCAAGGCCGGTGGTTGGGCTGATGCGGAAGAGGCGGCTCCGCGGGGCGTTTGAAGGTAGCGTATCGTCCGAGGCGATAGCGTATATCCAACCGTCGGTTGCGTTGTAAGCGGCGGCAGCTTCAGTAAAGCCGGACGGGAAGCATGTCTCGCCGATCTGCGGCCCGATCGGGCCCGCAATGCCATTCGCCTGCGGATAAGTTCCAGGCGTCCGGAAAAGGCGAAGGTCGGACGCAAGTCCGGTCACGGGATCCGAACCGGTATTGCAGAGCTCGGTATCGAACTCGGCCACGCCGTAGAGAGTCGATCCGATCGACGCCAAGCCTTCATATTCACGGCGGATCGTCTGGCCGTTCAGGGTCAGGTTGCTGATGAGCGTACCCTGGCCGGTGGCAAGGTCAAACTGGTAGTACTGCTGTTGAAGGTTCGTAACGTCGCGGTTGTTATCCGTGATCGAGTATCCGATCTGGCCAAAGGCTGCTGCGTTCAGTGAAACGATAGCGGCCACGGCAAAAATTGCTTTGAACAAATTTCTCATTTTTCCTCCAAATGTCTGGGCTTGGTTGCTTAGTTACTTGGTCTTTTCCCGCTCAAGGGGTTCCCCGCTTTCCTCGAGCCAACTCTGTGATCGCAATATAGTGATCGTTAAGATTCCGGTTGTTCGTCTGTTCGTAAGCCGTGAAGCTCTTTGGCCTGAAGCAGCCGTCTTCAGCGACCCTTCGCAGCAATAGGCGGCCGATGCCCATCTGGACAACGAAAAGCCTTCGGTTGCTGCGAAGTGAGAAGTCTATCGGCGCGAACTAAACGGCGTGTGACCGTAACCTTAAATAAGTGGGTACTTTCTGTTACGAAAAGGTTACGTGCGGGAAGGCCGTGCTTCCCCGGCGCCTATCACCACTCGGGAGTTGCTTGCGCAATTGCGGGGCAAGTGACATCATCGAATTTGCTGTGAAGGTGTCTTTTTTCAGCGCATTTTTGGGAGGCGATGATGAGTACAGCAGTTGAGCAGGTTCGCCCGCTTGAAGATTTTCTGGTGATGCCGGAGGCGGAAGTTGCCGAAAGTATCGAAGCCGCCCGTGAGGCTCTCGGCGGTGATGTCGTCATCCTCGGCCATCATTATCAACGCGACGACGTTATCCGTCATGCCGATCTGCAGGGCGATTCGTATCAGCTTTCCGTTATGGCCTCGCAGACGGATGCCGGTCACATCGTCTTCTGCGGAGTTCACTTCATGGCCGAGTCGGCCGACATTCTTGGCAAGCCGAAGCAGCGTGTGATCCTGCCCGATATGGGTGCGGGATGTTCGATGGCTGACATGGCGACGATCGATCAGGTCGAGGACGCCTGGGAGCAGCTTCGTGACATCGGTGTTCTCAAGAGCAAGGTCGCGCCGATCACGTACATGAATTCCTCGGCGGCGATCAAGGCATTTTGCGGCAGGCACGAAGGCGTCGTCTGTACAAGCTCGAATGCAGTTCCGCTCTTCGATGTCTATTTGAACGAATTCGACAAGATGTTCTTTTTCCCCGACCAACACCTCGGGCGAAACACGGGAGCGAAGTTCGGCATCCCGCTCGACAAGATGGTCGTCTGGAATCCGCACGAAGAACTCGGCGGAAACACGCCCGAGGCCTTGCTCGAGGCAAAGCTGATCCTCTGGCGAGGCCATTGCTCGGTCCACGGGCGTTTCAAGGAGTGGCACGTTGACCGCATTCGCGAGCAGGTGCCTGGGGTGCAGGTGCTTGTGCATCCGGAGTGCACGTACGAGGTCGTGCAAAAGAGCGACCTGAACGGCTCAACGAGCTTTATCATCAAAACGGTCGAGAACGCCCCGGCGGGTTCGAAGTGGGCGATCGGCACCGAGGTCAACCTGGTCAATCGGCTTGCTCAGCGGTTCCCGGATAAGGAAATTCACTTGCTGGCCCCGGACCTTTGCATGTGTGCGACGATGTACCGCATCGCTCCGCAGAATCTTGCTTGGGCGATGGAGAACCTCGCCGAAGGCATTGTGGTCAACGAGATAATAGTCGATGACGAGACGAAGCATTTCGCCAATGTCGCGCTCGAGCGGATGATCCGGATGACCGAAACGGGCAAGTAGCAGGCAAAAATGGCAGAGCTATCTGACAAATTGCCGGACAACGTCGGCGGCCGGTTTTACGTCGATCGAATGTGTATCGACTGCGACGTTTGCCGCGATACTGCCCCAGCGAACTTTACCCGCAATGATGAGAACGGGTATTCGTACGTATATAAGCAGCCCACTTCCCCCGAAGAACTTGCCCTTTGCGAAGAGGCGATGATGGCGTGCCCAGTTGAGGCCATCGGCGACGACGCCTAAGGTTTGCAAGGCAATGTTGACCGAAGTGTTAACATTACAGAACGCTTTAATAAATTGATCTCGCCGGCGTACCGCCATGTGCGAGCCTTTAACGAATCTCGAAACGCTTTGGGAGGAAACTAGAATGAATATCCGTCTTTTGACGCTGCTTTTTGCCCTCTTTTCGGCTACGGCCTTCGGCCAAACGTCATGGCTTGACCGCGGATTCTCGACGCCCTGGAACACGGGCAATGGAGTAATACCGTCCGCTCCGCGGAGTAACGGCGAGTCGCCAAATTCGCAGATGTGCCGCGGCACGATCCGTGCGGCCGAATCGATCAATGACCGGGCGATGACGCGGGCCGGTTGGTTCCTCTTTGGCCCGACCTACAGCTACGGCACTATCTCGATCGTTACGGCGATGGCGAGCGTTGACGGAATGTGCCGGCCGAACGAATACAACGGCTTTGTCTTCTTCGGGAACCGCTTTGCCGGGACGCTCGCCCCGACGGTTTCAAATTCGCGGACCGATGGAGCTTTGAGCACGATCCAATTCTTTAACCCCGATAACCTGACCGTTCAGTTCGTCCGCTACGATGACGACGACGGATTATGCTGCCCCTCGCGGACGAGCTACGTGAGCTACGAGATCACGTTGGGAACGCGTCCGCTGGTCAAGGCAGTTGACGTGGATACCCGGCCGAACTGTGAAAATTCAGGCCCGATCGAGACGCAGGACAACGTGGTTTCCGGAACTGTGACGTATCGGACACGGATGGCACTTCCGCCGACCGCTGTCTTGACCGTTTCGTTGCTTGATGTCTCACGGGCGGATGCTGCGGCCGACGATATCGCCCGGCAGCAGATCAACACCGCCGGCAAACAGGTCCCGTTCGATTTCAGCTTTGCCTACGACCGGACGCGCATCCAGGAGCGGAACCGCTACGCGATCCGGGCCGAGATCCGCGATGGGGGGCGGCTGCTCTTTACGACCGACACGAACTATCCGGTGATAACGCAAGGCAATCCGCGGAATGTTGATCTGGTCGTTGTCCCGGTCGGCCGTCCGGGCCCGGGAACGGGCCAAGCCTCGGGGACGATCCGCGGCACGGTCACCTATCGGCAGCGGATAGCTTTGCCGGCCGATTCGGAGATCACGGTCAAGCTTGTTGACGCCGAAGATCCCGAAGGTACACCGGTGGCCGAGACGACCGTCACCACGGGCACTCGGCAGGTGCCTGTGCCTTTCGAGCTCGGATACGAACGCCGCGACGTCAATCTTCAACGAAGCTATGTTCTGCTGGCCGAGATCCGCTCGAACAAAACTCTTCGATTCCGTTCGGATACGGGCACACCGGTCAACCTTCGTAACGCGAATGTTCAGGGCGTTGAGATCCTCGTCAGCCCGTCGAGCGATGAGCCGGAGGTAGTAACGGGCCAGTCGCTGAACGTATCGAAGTTTGGCACGGGCTCGTTCCAGATCGAAGGCCGCGGTTCGGAACTCATCATCCGCGGAACTGTGACGATCCAGACCGACGGCACGGCGACCGTCTCGATAACCCGGCTAAACGGAACGATCAACTTTGAAGGAAAGCTCGTTGCCTTTGACAGCAATTCGGCAAGGATAATGGTCCAGAGTTCGGGCGATGCAGACGCCTCCGGCGAGATCGATGTTCGGTACAGCGGCCGGAATCTGAACGCCGTAATCGGCAACAATCTCGTGCTGGACGGGCAGAACGTTACGCTTCGTTTCTAACTACTAAAAGACGTGCTTAGAACGCGGGTAAAGGCTCGAATCTCGGGCCTCTACCCGCTTTTTTTGCTCGGCTTATGCAAAAAGTGCGGAGAAGCAGGGTCAATTACCCTGTATGGGAGGCTTTAATAATGGGCTTTGTAGATAACGATTATAAGAAAGTTAAACCGATCAAGCAGGAACATAAGAACGCATGCTGGGCCGCATGTCTTGAATGGTGGCAGCGTGCAAATAAATTCGGAACCGTTTATTCGCAGTCGGCTTTAAGGAAAGAGAAGGACATCAAGGCGATGTACAGCAGCGACAGCACAACGGGTGATGTACATAAGAAGAGCCACGCAGACTATGGCATTCTGGAGAAGCACGAGTTGCTTAGCCTTTACCGCCAGCCGCGGTTCGAGATGTTCGTTTATGAGGAGCCTGCGCTTCGTCCGGGCCTGATCCACGAAATTCTCGCGACACGCGGCCCGGTAATTGTCGGTTATTTCGACGCATTCTCGAACGGCAACCACGTCAACGTGATCTGCGGATACGACCTTGATATGCAGATGGTCGAGGTAATGGAACCTCGGAAGGGCAAGTTCGTCGAACGCGGTATTACTGAGTACACAAGCGGGCCGGAACCGCTGGTAATCGCTTACCGTAATCGCAGCATTTGACCCGACGGGTCGAAGGACCTGATAAATTAATGTTCGGCGAGCTCGATGGCGGGCTCGCCGATTTTTTTATACGTGGAGCTTGATCATTCCGTCCTCGATGGTGACGTCGTAGCGGTCGATCGAGCATTGCGGTTTGGTAAAGCACTCGCCACTGGTAACGTCGAACTTCCAGCCGTGGAATTCGCATTCGACCGTAGTGTCGCGGAGCTTTGAATCGGCAAGCGGATACCCCTTGTGCGGGCAGAAATTCTCGATGGCGAAGAAACGGCCGCCGACGTTAAAAAGAGCGACCTCGCTGCCGTCCTTTAGCTGAACGGTGGCTCCTCGGCCCGGCGGGACCGCTTCGGCACGGCCGACCGTGATCGTGCGCCCTTCGCGGGGCGGCTTTCGCTTGTTTTCCCTCGACTTTCCCATTTCTCGAATTGCGGCAAGGTGTGAACTGCATCAAGCGCCCGCTCGCCGCCAAAAATATAGGATAACGCACCGGCCGCGGCTTCTCACGCCCGCGGGAGGCGAAAATTGTTTTCCTTGCTTTATAAGTCTATCTAAAACAAAATAAAGGAACGGAGCAATTGCGATGACAGAAGCGACGAAGAACGAGCGCGTTAAATGCCGCGAGATAATGACGGCAAACGTCACAACCGCGACTCGCGAAATGACGCTCCGCGACGTGGCCCGCCTGCTTCGCGAAGGCGATATGGGCTCGGTGCCGGTTGTTGAGGACGGCCGCCTGGTTGGGATCGTAACGGACCGCGACATCGTCGTCCGGGCGATCGCCGAGGGAAAAGGGCCGGAAACACCGGTCGCCGAGGCGATGACCACCGAGATATTTTCCGTCCGCCCGGACGACTTTGCCTTTGAGGCCGTGAGGCTGATGGGCGACAGGCAGGTTCGCCGTATTCCGGTCGTCGAGGCCGATGGGTCGCTCGCCGGCATCATCTCGATGGCCGACGTCGCGCTCGAGATGGAAGATGAACGCGAGATCGCCGAGACACTCGAAGAGATCTCAAGCGGCACGGCATTCTGGAGTAAGAAGTAGGTTTTCGCCGCATATGGCAAAAGCATTCAATCGTCATTTTCAGCTTTTGAGCTCGTCAAAGGGGGCGAAGCCCTCGGGGCGTTTGTGGTTTCCGGCGGCGGATGTTTACCAGGTGCCTGAAGGCTGGGTCGTCAAGGTCGAGCTTGCCGGGGTTGCAGCCGAGGATGTCGAGATAGAGGTCGAGGGCAACGTGCTTTACATCACCGGCTGCCGCAAGGACCGCTCATGTGCCGCCGGTGCCTCGTATCACCAGATGGAGATCACATACAGCCGGTTCGAAAAGACGCTCAAATTCCCGTCGCCGATCGAGGGCGTCCAGCTTGACCATATGTTCGATAATGGTTTGCTGATCATCAGGCTGAGGTCGAAAGAACGATGAGATATTTACTTACGCTCTTCATTGTAATTTCGGCGGCGATGCTCGCTTCGGCCCAAGGTAATCTGGAGCCGGTCTTTCGTAAAGCACCGGAGAAATACCCGCTGGCTGCGGCAGCGGCAAGGGCCGAAGGCGAAGTGATCGTGGCGATAGAGATCGGTCCGGAGGGTAATGTAACTTCAGCAAAGGTAATTTCCGGGCATCCGTTGTTGAGGGCCATCTCTGCCCAAGCGGCAAGAGAATGGCGTTTCGTTCCTGTTACTGGTTCCGACCTCAGATCCTTAGTTATTCAATTCAGGTTCGTAGACAAGGGCTGGGTGCTTATTGACGAAGGCTTCATCGCGATGGAAACAAGAACCGAATCTTCGTTCGAAGGTTCAAATGTGGTGAAAGTTTCGGCTGGATTATATGTTCCCAAAACACTCTTGCTGCCGCGGAAAGATGGTGTGATTGAAGACCGGTATTGCGAAGTTCACAACAGGTTGATGGAAGTAGAGCTGCAGGCCGTATCTTACGGGTTGATCGCTCGTGTCTCAGACGAGGACGATTACTTTGAACGATACGACCGAGCCGAGGAAACACTTTTCCCGAACGCCAATCTCGATTCGAACCGTGGATGTGTAGACAACGGCATTGAAAATGAAGAAACATATTTCTGTTCCATCTGCAGGGCAGAACGCGAGAAGTGGCTGGAACAAAACCGAAGGAAATAATGGCAGATGAAACACCCGAAAATCCGACGATAGTAACCGAGGTAGCGATACCGCAGGTCTCTGAGATGGCGATATTGCCGCTTCAGAACACGACCCTTTTTCCCGATACGGTCGTGCCGCTGGCGGTCGGCCGCGAGCGCTCGATGCGGGCGGTCGAATCAGCACTCGCGACCGAGGAAAAACTGCTCGGCTGCATCACGACTAAGACGGACGGGGTTTCCGGCGACGAGGCGAAGTTTGACGACATTTACACCATCGGCACCATCGTCAGCATCAAGCGGATGATGCGTAATGAGGGCGTGATGCAGCTCATCGTACAGGGGCTTGAGCGTTTCCGCGTTGTCGAGTGGCTTGAAGAGCAGCCGTATCTCAAGGCCCGTGTTGAAAAGCTGCCGGAGCTTTCGCGCGTTGATGAAGAAGAGATCGAGGCACTCAAGCGGAATATTCACGGTTTGATCCAGGAAGCTCTCGCGATGCTTCCGCAGGTGCCGCCTGAGATACGGATGGCCGTAATGACGCAGCAGGATCCGGTTCAGCTTGCGTATTTCATGGCATCGGTGCTCGACCTCGGAACCGAGACCGAGCAGAAGATGCTCGAATGCGACACGGTCGATTCGCTTCTGACGCTGACGCACGCAGCACTCGCCCGCGAGGTCGAGATCATGCAGATCCGAACCAAGATCGCCACCGAGGCACAGGGCGAAATGGACAAGGCGCAGCGTGACTACGTGCTTCGCCAGCAGCTCAAGGCGATCAAGAAGGAACTCGGTGAGGACGAGGACAACGGCGAAAAAGCCGAAGCAGCGCAGCTCCGCGAGCGGCTTGAGACGGCCGATATCCCCGACGACGTCCGCAAAGAGGCCGAGCGGGAGCTCAAGCGGATGGAGGCCCTGCCGCAATCGGCGCCGGACTACCACGTTATCCGCACTTATCTCGAATATGTGCTTGAGCTTCCGTGGCGAAAATCGAGCGAGGAAAAGCTTGACCTGAATGAAGCCCGCCGCATTTTGGACGAAGACCATTACGGGCTTGAGGACGTAAAGGAACGCATTCTCGAATCGCTCGCCGTCGTGAAGCTTCGGCCGGATTCAAAGAGCCCGATATTGCTTTTCGTCGGCCCTCCGGGCGTCGGTAAGACCTCGCTCGGGCGGTCGATCGCCCGCTCGCTTGGCCGCGAATTTGAGCGGATGTCGCTCGGCGGAATGCGGGACGAGGCCGAACTCCGCGGCCATCGAAGGACGTATATCGGCGCAATGCCGGGACGCATCATCCAGGCCCTTCGCCGCGTCGGCGTAAACAATCCGCTGATGATGCTCGATGAGATCGATAAGCTCGGCAACGACTATCGCGGCGACCCTTCGGCCGCCCTGCTTGAGATACTCGACCCGGCGCAGAACAATACGTTTCGCGATAACTATCTCGACCTGCCGTTCGATCTTTCAAAGGTCTTCTTCATCGCAACGGCGAATTCGCTCGGGCCGATCCCGATGCCGCTCCGCGACCGAATGGAGATAATCCAGATCGCCGGATACAGCGACCGCGAAAAGCTGAACATTGCAAAGCAGTATCTGGTGCCGCGGCAGGTGCGGGAGAACGGACTTGCCGACGGGCAATTCGAGATAACCGACGCTGCGATCAATCTGCTGACCTCTCGCTACACCCGCGAGGCCGGAGTTCGCCAGCTTGAACGTGCGATCGGCAATCTAGCCCGCAAGGTGGCGCTCAAAGTGGCGGTCGGCTCAACTGAGAAAGTGACGATCGATGCGGGCGACCTCCGCGAATACATCGGCGCACCGCGGTTCCATCCCGAATCCGCAAGGGCAGAGATGCCGGCGGGCGTCGCGACCGGAATGGCATGGACCGAAATGGGCGGCGAGGTGCTCTTCATCGAGGCGACGGCACTGCCGGGCGGCAGCGGCTTGACCCTGACCGGGCAGCTCGGCGATGTGATGAAGGAATCTGCACAGGCGGCACGCAGCTACCTTTGGTCGCACGCGGCGGAGTTCGGCATCGAGCCCGAAGCGATCAAACAGAACGGAGTTCACCTCCACGTTCCGGCCGGGGCGATCCCGAAGGACGGCCCGAGTGCGGGCGTAACGATGGCATCGGCGCTTGCTTCGCTTTACAGCGGCCGCAAGGTGCGGTCGGATACGGCTATGACCGGTGAGATCACGCTCTCGGGGTTGGTCTTTCCCGTCGGCGGGATCAAGGAGAAGGTTCTGGCCGCTCATCGTGCGGGCATTCGAAGGATAATCCTGCCCGAGCAGAATGAGGCCGATGTTGACGAGATCCCGGAAGACGTACGCAAGGAGTTGGAGATCATCACGGCAAAGCGGGTGAGCGATGTGCTGAACGCGGCGCTTGAACCCTCCGGCTCGGCCGATACGCCGCCGCCTGGCTTTATGTTGCCAAAGCAAGAGGGCGGCGAACAGCCCGCGGACCGGCTTATCGCAAAAGAGAGCTAAAGGCTTTTAACATATTGTCGAACTTTTTCGCGACTTTGCGACCGAGCCCTTGATCAGGCGTTCGAGCACTTTCATGTCCACATCGGCCAGCTTGTTGACGTAAAGGCACGAAACGCCGTTCTTGTATTTGCCGAGCTTGGCGAGCAGTTCTTCCTCGCCGGGTGCTCCGCAAAGCACATAAAGCGAAAGGTTCTGCTTCCGCGGGCTGAATGCCGCGACCGGCCAATCGAGTTCGCGGCCCGAGGCATATTTCAGCATGCGGCTCCCGAAGCCGATGATCGAAGGGCCCCACATCTTCGGCTCTTCCTTCGTGATCCGCTTAAATATCTCAAGCAGGCGAAAGGCATCCTGCCGCCGCGTTTCATTCTCGACCGAATTGATGAAATCCTCGACGCTCGCGTCGGTCTCGCGTGTTTTCAGTTCCGCTTTAGCCATCGTTTCACCTCAAAGCTCGCTCATTCTAATTTGTATGTAATCCTTTACCGCCGCCGTCGCCCTGCAATCGTCCTCATTGTATATCAAGATCCGCTCGAGCAAAGCGGCATCGCCGGTCTCAACGAACTCGTTATACCAATTAATGGATAGCGCTCCCGAGGGCGAGTCGTCGCGCCAGCGGAAGCCGATAAAGCCGGCGATCGATTTTATTCCATAACTGCCGAGCGGCCAATCGGTTTTCTTCGCCACGACATCGGTGTAAAGGTCGATCGCGTTCGCGTGGGCAAAGACCGCCTCGATGTCAGCGGCCGTGGCGACTCCCGGATACTTCGCCCGGAGTCGGCGGTAGGCGGTCTTTTCATAGGGCGAATAGAAATAGAGAGCCATCCGCTCCGGGTCAAAACTGCGAATGAACTGAAGAGCGGCGGCAAATGCGCTTTCCTCGTCCGCGGGCTCGGTGCCCGAGGCGAGGAAATGGACGAAGCGCTCTTCGCCGCCCTCGCGGACCCAGAAGCCATGCAGATAAACGAGGTCGCGGGTCGGGTCGGATTCGATATCAAAGAAAAGCTCGGTCTCGACCTCAGGAAAATCGAACCGCTCACGCATCACGGGTTCGCCACCTGTGCGGAGCAGCTCAGCCCGGCGAAAGAGCTTCGCGATGCCCGAGGTGCCGATGCCCGGCAGCCGCGACTTGTCTTCGCGTTTGTAAGCGATCAACTCATCGGGGCCGCGGGCGAGTAGGTCGGGAATGCTCGCGATACCGAGCTCGTCGCGGAGCGTATCGCGGTCGCGGCGGCCGACGGAGAAAACAAGCGTCAGGTCCTCGGCTTGCTCGCACCATTTCCGGCACGAACGCTGCCAGGGGCAATTTCGGCAGGCGGGCGAAATGGCGGGGTCGTTACGGTCCGTGCCCTCGATCAGGCGGCGAACGCTTTCAGCCGAGGCAAAGAAGAGCTCGCGGACCGTTCTGCCCTCTGAGTCATACTCGGCGTCGAGCTCGACCGTGACCCGTTCGCCGGTCGTATCGATCAGCACGCCGCGGCGGCCGCTGCCGATGTCGAGCCGGCAGATGACCTCGGCATAAAGCGCAAGCTGAACGGCCCACTCCTTTTTGACGCGCTCGCGACCCGGCGACGTGGCCGAACCCGACTTGATGTCGTGCGCGATATAGCCTTCCTCCGCGTCCAAAACAAGGAGGTCAGGGATGCCAAGGTATTCCCCGGCCGCGATCACGCCCTGATAAATCACGGGCTCGCGGCGGGCGATCGCATCGGCCGTCGCAGCTAGCCGCTCCTCCTCGGTGCCGAGGCTGAGGTCGAGAAACTCAAGGCCCTCAAGCACGCTCTCCTCATGGCGGAGCCCGCGTTCCCAGAGCATCCGCATGAACTCATCGCCCGCATCGGCCATTTCCTCCCGCGGTCCGTGAGCATCGCGCCAAGGGCGGTGCGGGCACTGGAAGTGGTCGTAGAGAAGTGAAGGCGTTATCTTCATTGGGCGGTTCACGGGCGCGCTGCCCGGCGGCTTCGGGCTTGCGTAGAAAAGATTCTAACGGCATTACGGCCCGAAGCCGAAGCCCTTGCAGACGCGCTTGACAAGGATTTTCTAAATTCCTATCCTCTAAGTTCGCTCCTCGTGGGCGCTATTCCGCAGTAGCTCAATGGCAGAGCATTCGGCTGTTAACCGAAGGGTTGTAGGTTCGAGTCCTACCTGCGGAGCCAAATTTTAACGCAAAAGAACGGGTCTTAGTGCCCGTTCTTTTTTTGTTCGGAAGATGCCCTGGCGAATGCGGAATGCCCGTGTCAGAGGCCCGACCGTAAGGGAGGGCTCGCTCCAAATTCGGAATTCGGAATCGCCGTTTTGAGTCCCGGCTTCAGCCGGCCGCAAATGCGCAGGCCCGCACGTAAGTAAGGGCGGATCATCCAACCGAGCGAGCGTTCGTCCGGCCGTTGACTCACACGATCAAATGATAAAGCCCACCCTCAACCCCCAACCGAATTTCTCTTGCCATCTCATACTCCCAAGGCCTAAAATTGCAAAACGAACAGAGAAGAATCGCAAAATCGCAAGCCTGGCTCCGTTTCTTCCGGTCTCTTAACACGAATTAGTTGCACAATCAGCTCTACCTACTTTCGCCACGAGTAGGGAAGGTCGGCCCGGAAGGCCATTCCATCTTCGCACAGACACCAAAGGTGAGTACCGTCCGAGCTAAATTCAAGACAGTTCACCCGGCTTTCGACGGAGTGTCGTAGTAACAACGAAAAGTCAGACTCCTTCAAAAATGAAATGCTTGCAGAGATAAGATCTGGTGGCATCGGAATCGATCGATCTCGCCGAATAGTCCCCTCCTCATCTACCTTTTGCGAGTATGGATAAAAATACTCGTACATCGTCATACCGTCTGAATGGCACTTTGCCTCCGAAACAGCTAGGAAACGAAACCTTGGATTACACCTAACTTGACCGGCTGGGATACGTGGACTGAACGACGAGATTTCCCTGGTTACAGGATTGACTGTCGTCCTTGTTAGATTGCCCTGTCCACGGCGCTCGGAACTCGTTCGTGCCTCATAGAAGACCGAACCGCCATCTGCGCTCCACGATAAGCCACCAGGCGACCAGATCTGTTTTGAGTCGATCATTATCCACCCTTCAAGTGACTCAAGGGAAACGACCAAAATCCGCCCATCTAGGTCTTCTCCCTCGAATTGATTAATGTCGAGAAGGATATGTTGAGAATCTGGCGAAAATACACCTATCGACTGTCCTAAGTACACTTGTGCTCCCGGCAAGACATCCGGTGCGTTGTGCTCCCCTGTTTTGCTTCGCGTCTTGCCGTCCCGATGCAAGAGGTCAGCTAACTCAAGAGAGCACAACTTCGTCGCACCCCACAAGTCTTCTTCCGACGATGACCAGGTGCATTCCCAGAGAACCAAAAACTCCTTTCCCGCGCCCACGAGATATTTCCCGTCGGGCGACCACTGAATACTACCCACTTCTACATTGCCAAGTGCGAAGACCTGTTTACGAGAACGGATGTCGTACACCTCAACGACCGAAGGCTTGTCAATATCATCAGGTCCGGACAATGCCGCAAGAAAGTTACCACAATGGGACCACGCGATGAAGAAAGTATCAGGACGACCGATATAGAACCGGTCAGAAGGATTAACGAACGGTACAAGCTCGCATAATTGACCCGAACCATAAGATCCTTTCGCGAAAAGACCCTTGGATGAGATTTGAAAATAATCACCGCCATCTTCGAACAGTTGCTTGGACGTCCAAATGACCCTATCCAACGACGTGAGTCCTCGTGAGACTAGAGACTCGGACCGTTTAGAGAGCCCAGAATAAGTTTTTCGAAGGAGTTGCTCGTCTGACATTTCTACTTCAATAGCTTTCGAGCGATTCCTGCATCGATCTCGTCAGCCATTTTCCCTCTAAACCGCATACCGTAACGGCCTGGAAAGCTAAGCAAACTGCTTCACTGAAGCCGGATTGGAGTTTCACCCTAATTTGTGACGCGTTTGCTCTACCAAATTTAGACGATCGAACAACAAGGCAAATGTCGTTGGAGTGCCTCCTTGCCCTGAGTAGTAACATCGGTCTCGCGTAGAACAAGCCGTCTGAGATTTGATAAGCCGAATAGGTAATGAAGCCCCTGGTCGGTAACCATCGTTCCACCTAAATTGAGTTCGCGAAGTTTTCGCTTATCCTTTACGTAAACTAACGAACTATCCCTAACTTCTGTGTACTTCAGATCCAGTCGCTCCAAGCCCATCATATTCCTCAAGAAGGACAAATTGCGTACACTTGACGCGCCAAACAAACTAAGTCTCTTCATTTTTACCAGTGAGCAGATACTCTCTAATGCCTCTTCACTGATTGCGCACTGCGTCAGGTTGAGTTCATCCAAATTAATCATGCGCGCGATATGAGACAAATCCGTTATAGAATCTCCCGTATGCGACAAGTCGAGGCTATTTAATCCGATTAAATGAGCAATATAGCTTAGGTGTGAATCATCAAACCTTGACCCATGGAATTCAAGCCCGTGAAGATCCCATGAGCGAAGGCTTGCAAGGGGCAAAAGGTATCCGATCTGATTTCCATGAAGTCTAAGTCGTACAAGCGTATCATTCGGAATTTCAATTTCACCGACCGCCTCCGTATTCTTAGAAGGTTCTCCATTTGTGCTCTCGAGGAAAAGCGTTCCAATTGAATATTCACTTGGGAACCACATCCGTCGAGGACGAAATCTGACTTGACTTAAGCCCCGGTGAATGAGCTTGCGATTGCGAATAGTCAAGCTTTTGTGGCCATCAGGAGCAACAGCCAGGTTATTTTCTGTAGATTCTTCGACCATTTTTAGGATTACTTGAGGTTCTCGTCCATTAACGCAATTATCTTTTGTTCAATATCCGCGACCATTTCTGCGAGGAGATCGCGGTTTTCGGACTCGGCTTCAAGGACGCGCTGACGAAGCTCAAAAAGTTCAGAAGATTCGAGTCCTTCGATTTCCCCGGAGACCTCGCTAAGCCGAGATCTCGCGATGGCGATCTTGCGGATGAGGCGGACAAGGTTGGCTGCGGTGTCGTTGCCCTCCACCGCGTCGGGACTATTTTGCCAATCATCGAGGATCTTAGCGAGAAGATTTTCATCACCATCTTCATAAGCCCTGTTCGCCTTAGCCATTATTTCGTGCCGGCGGGCTTTGTCTTCGGTCCCAAGCACGAGGTCAGGATGGATCAGCCGCGCCAATTCGCGGAAGAGCTTCTTCAGCGAATCGGAGGGTTTAAACTTTGCTTTTGGGGCCTCGAGTTTGTTCTGCTGAGTCGCGTCGGCCGATTCGTTCGCCCGAGCCCGAGCTTGTTGCGCACGGTGCTGAGCGCCTTTGTTTTCGGGAACCTGTTTTGCCTCGGCTTCAGCGATCAGTGCCTCCAGTTCGTCTAACTCTGCATATTTCACACCGACCGTTCGCAGGTACAACGCTTCAAAATCTTTAAGTTCTGCTTGAAGCGTCAGAAGTTCGAGTTCCTTCTGGGCAAGAATATCTTCAAGCTGTGCCAATTCAGCGCGTTTAGTATGGAGTTCCAGTTCTTCCGGGGAGTTCGGTTTTCTTGCAGTTCGCGTAGCTTCAGGATCGAACTTCGCAAGATCTGCAAGCTGTCCCCAGAATTCTGCAACAGAGTTGAAGCGTTCGGCTATGTCGTTCTGTGTTGCCGTTTTCAGAATATCCAGAAAAGATGCAGCCCAAGGAAGACTTCTGACAGCTACGGGCAGTTCGAGGATCTGTTGTCCAACGAACTCCGCCGGCGAACGACCGCAGAGGAAAAAGAAACAGCTTTTTGCCAGCGAGTAGATATCAGCAGAATCGGTCAGGTTTCCGTAAGTTATGCCCGCCGTTGTTGGAGAATGTTCAGGGGCCGAATAGGTGCCTGTTCCGATTCGAGTTATCGGGCTCGGTTCGTCTCCGCTGATCTTTGCTGCGCCAAAATCTGCGATCTTTACGGTTGAGCAGTCGAGGCTGAGAAGGAAATTGTTTGGCTTTAAATCACGGTGGATTATCCCTTTCGAATGAGCGAACGTCAGCGCTTCGCAAATCTGTCGGAGGTAATCAAGGAATGATCCGAGTTCGAGTCTGCCACCACTCTGAGATCTGGTGAATCGAAGCAGGTCACCGCCGGGCATGTACTCCAGAACCAAGAACGGAACGTTCGTATTTGCACCAGTACTTGCTGCGTCGTGGTCGAGCATCTTAACGATGTTCGCGTGTTCGAGGGCCTTAAGGATCGATATTTCCTTTTGGAAGTTGTCGTGATGAAAAGCGGCGATATCCGGTTCAACGGAACCTTGCAGATCGGCGTTCAATGCCTTTATCACAACGTCACGATGTCCGTTCAAAAGATCATTTGCGACAAACACTTCAGCATAGCTTCCCGTGCTTATGCGCCCCTTCACCTTGTAGCGGTTGCTCAGCGTCAGGTTGTCGAGTCGAAGTTCGTTCATCGTCGGTTACGACGATGATAAATTGGAAAACTCTAAACGTAAAATTCGGAGAACGAGGGTCACGCGTTAGGCCTGCGATATAGCGATTCTTGCTTTGTTGTACTGCTCAAGAATAGCCGTCACATCCCGCACTGGCGAATTTTTGATGCTCTCGCGAGCGGCTACTTCTTCTTTCGTTTTCGGGTGGCGACGGAGATGGTTTTGGCGAGGGAAAGGTAGAGGGTGTTGCCGGCGAGGTCGGGGGTGATGAATTTTAGGGTGGATTCGACCTCGATCTTGAAGTGGCGGAAAAATGCGCGGCGTTGATCCGCCAGCCGCAGCTATCGGGCATTATGGGAAACGCCTCGGCCTGGCGCGTGTCTGCGGGTTCGATGGCGATCAGGTCGCGGGCTCGTCTATAGCTGAGCCGGACGGCCGAGGGCCTGCCCATCGCCAAGTACATATTTCGATTTAGCCGGATCAGCTTCTGCGGGGTGATGGTCACATGGAGCCGCCGGGCGATCGCTTCATTTGGCCCGCCGAGGAACGTTTCAAAATCTCTGCCGATCTTCATAAGACACGTTTCGCGGTCAAACGCGTGACACACGTCGCGCGACCGGTGTCTTATAGATAGCACAGCGATGCATCTGAGGTCAAGGAAAATCTGCGAAGTGCACGGTTGAAATTTATCGTTCTCACGGGCGTTTCATTGAACTCGTTGTTTTCGCCCGTTTTGCCCAGAATGTGGTTATCGGACACGAAAAACGCGTCACCGCAGGCCGGAAACGCGTCACTGGAATACAAGAACGGGTATCTGGGAGCAAAAACGCCCGTTTCCAGATACCCGGCTGTGTTGTTGTTTCGCGGGGCCGGCTAAAGCCGGTACTCGAAACGAAGGGCTGAAGCCCGCACTCTGAACTCTGCAACTTCGAAACTCTGCAACTCCGCAACTGCGAGCTAGACGTCGAGGTTCTTCACATCCAGGGCGTTGTCTTCGATGAACTTGCGGCGGGGTTCGACCTGGTCGCCCATCAGGACTGTAAAGAGCCCGTCGGTCTCGACGCCGTCCTCGATCGTCACCTGAAGCAGCGTCCGCTTCTCGGGGTCCATCGTCGTCTCCCAAAGCTGTTCGGGGTTCATCTCGCCGAGGCCCTTGTACCGCTGAATGGAAAGGTCTTTCTTGGCGAGTGCCGTCACCTTTTCGAGCAGCAGCTCGCGGGTCGACACCTCTTCTGTCTTGCCGTTCTCACCGAGCATGAAAGGGCCAGGATAGTCGGCATCAAGGTCGCGCTTCAGCTCGACGGCCTTCTGAAACTCAACGTAGCTCGCCATGTTCCAATCAAATACGGTCTTGGTGCCGTTCGGGTAATTGACCTCGATCTCCCAGAGCCCGTGTTCGAGGTCCGGGATCAGCTCGGTCGAAAATCCGGCGGCGGCTACTGTTGCCTCTACCTCGGCCATCAACGCCTCTTCTGAAAAGACCTTCTTGAGCCGAGCCTTATGCTTATTGAGCACGCCCTCGCGGCCGGCAAAGGCCTCAAGGATCGCAGCAAGAAGGGCCTCGTCATTACCGAGCCGGCGGGCGAAACGCTGCGTGTATCGCTGATACTCGATCGTGTTCTCAAGCATCTTTGTCAGCCCGCGTCCCTCAAGCGAGCCGCCGTTTAGGCTTACCTTTAGGTCATCGGTGCCCTGCCGCATAAGGTAGCGGAACATCGACTTCTCGTCCTTGATGTATTCTTCCTTGCGGCCCTTTTTGACCTTATAAAGCGGCGGCTGAGCGATGTAAACGTAGCCGCCCTCAACAAGCTCCGGCATCTGCCGATAAAAGAAGGTAAGCAAAAGCGTGCGGATGTGGCTGCCGTCAACGTCGGCATCCGTCATCAGGCAGATCTTGTGATAACGGAGCTTTGAGACGTCAAAATCGTCCTTGCCGATGCCGGTGCCAAGCGCGGTTATCAGTGCCTTGATCTCGCCATGGCCGAGCATCTTGTCGAACCGAGCCTTCTCGACGTTCAAGATCTTGCCCTTGAGCGGAAGCACGGCCTGGTTCTTGCGGTCGCGGCCCTGCTTGGCCGAACCGCCTGCCGAATCGCCCTCAACGATATAGATCTCAGAAAGTGCCGGGTCTTTCTCCTGGCAGTCGGCGAGCTTACCGGGCAGGCCCGAGCCGTGCATCGCGCTCTTGCGGACTATCTCGCGGGCCTTGCGCGCGGCCTCGCGCGCACGCGCCGCATCGACCGCCTTGCCGACGACCTTCTTCGCAACCGAAGGGTGCTGCTCGAAATACTCGGCCAGCTTTTCGTTGAGGAACGATTCGACCGGCCCTTTGACCGGCGAATTGAGCTTGCCCTTCGTCTGCCCCTCGAACTGCGGCTGCGGTATCTTCACGGAAATAACGGCGACCAGCCCCTCGCGGACGTCATCGCCGGAGAGCGTGACCTTTGCGTTCTTGGTCAGCCCCGAGCTTTCGGCGTAGTTGTTGATCGTCCGCGTAAGCGAACCGCGAAGGCCCGAGAGGTGCGTTCCGCCATCGACCGTATTGATGTTGTTCGCAAACGAAAAGATCTTTTCGTCGTAGCTGTCGTTATACTGCATCGCGATCTCTATCGAGAGATCGTCCGCTACGTGCTCAAAATAGATCGGTTCGTCATGGAGCGGGCTCTTATTGCGGTTGAGGTGCTTTACAAACTCGGCGATACCGCCCTTGTAATAGAACTCGTGCGCCTTTTCCGGCTCCTCGCGTTCGTCCTTGATCGAGATGCGAATGCCTTTGTTTAGAAACGCTTTTTCGCGGAGCCGCTCCGAGAGCCGTTCGAAGCTGTAAACGGTCGCTTCGAAGATATCCGCGTCCGGCTTGAAGGTGATCTTTGTTCCGCGCTTCTGCGTCGTTCCGGTCTCCTTCAGCGGTGCGACCGGAATGCCGACCTGGAATTCCATCTCGTGGGTCTTCCCGTCGCGCCAGATCTCAAGCTTGAGCCATTCCGAGAGGAAATTGACGCACGAGACACCAACGCCGTGGAGGCCGCCCGAGACCTTATAGGAATTCGAGTCGAACTTGCCGCCGGCGTGGAGAACGGTCATAACGACCTCGGCCGCCGAACGGCCTTCCTGCTTGTGGATATCGGTCGGAATGCCGCGGCCGTTATCGACGACCGTGATTGAGTTGTCCATGTGAATGGTCACCTCGATGGTGTCGCAATAACCCGCAAGAGCTTCATCGACCGAGTTATCAACCACCTCGTAAACAAGGTGGTGAAGCCCCAGGTCACCGGTCGACCCGATATACATCGCCGGACGCTTTCTAACGGCGTCGCGACCCTCTAATACTGTGATGGCATCTGCCCCGTATTCTGTTTTTGGTTTAGCCAAAGTTTTAACGACCTCAAGTTAGAGATAAGTGCTTTTTGTTCTATTTTCGATCTAAAAGTTCGTGCGAGACACTACGCTTAAGATGCGGTAAATAAGAGAGGTTTCAGGCCTCTTAAACAATAGCTAATTATAGCATTTCGAAAGGGGTTAGTGTAGCGGCGAGCGGGCCTCAAACGGCCGATCTGGCGGCACTCTCGGCACCGCCCGCGGCGATCCTGAAAATTGCGGCCGAAGCCCCGAATTCACTGACAAATGCGGCCTTAGAGGTGGTAATGAAGGTCTGCGTTCGCCCCTCGAGAAATTCGAGCAGGCTGCCGATCCGCTTGAAGTCGAGCTCGGCATCGATATCGTCAAGCAGGAAGAGCGGATATTCGCCCCGCGTGGCACGGAAAACCTCCAGGTTTGCGAGCAGCAGAACGAGCATTGCGCTCCGTTGCTGGCCCGAGGAGCCGTATTTCCGGATGTCATGCCCATCGAATGTTATCTCAAGTTCATCGCGGTGCGGCCCGATAAGCGCCCGGCCGGCGACGACCTCGGCCTGAACACGCATCCGCAGCCGCTCGGCGAGCAACGCTTCATAGTCGGAAAGGTCGCCCTTGCCCTCAAGCGATGAAACATAGCGGAGCTGCACGTCCTCATTGCCGAAGAGCCGCTTTTCGAGCGCCGAATTGAGCCTTTCGACGATCCGCACCCGGCCGCGATGAACACGCCCGGCGAGAGAAACGAGCTGTTCATTCCAAGGCTCGAGCAGCTCGGCTGCCTTTTCGAGCGGGTCGCCGCGTTCCGCGATCGCCTGTAGCAATGCGTTTTTCTGCTTCAGGGTCCGGGCAAGGTCGCGAAAGGCCTGAACAAAAGGCGGGTGCACGGCAATAATGCTTTCATCAAGAAAGCGCCGGCGTGCTTCGGGCTGGCCGCGGACAACATCAAGCGACTCGGCGGTGAAGACAAATGAATGCATCTCTTCGGCATAACGAGAATACGATTCGCGCTTGCCGTTGATCGAAAAACTCTTTATATTTTTCTCTAGAGTGACCTGTAGGTCACGAGCAATACCTTCGGACTGGCGCACACGCCCACGTATGATCGCCAGTTCTTCCCCAAAACGAATGGTTTCCTGTAGTTTCGCGGTCCGGAAGGATCGGGTCGTGGAAAGCAGGTTTATCGCCTCGAGCCAGTTCGTTTTGCCTTGGCCGTTGTCGCCAATTAGGACATTTAGTCCATTCCCCCAATCGATCTTTCCGGCTAGGTTGCGAAAGGCCCGGGCCTCGAGATTCTCGAGCAGCATAGGCGAAGTTTAGCATGCCGGCCGCCGTTCGGGCTTCCCGGCCCCGCTCGGAAAAATAATTTTGAGTTTCTGGAAGCTGAAGCCATTGGGTTTTTGTTTAAAATAGGGACGTTAAACGTTCTTTAACTAGAAAAAACAGTCAGGTCTCTCAAACGTGCGTTTTACCTCGATCCTAATGACTCTGCTCCTCGTTGCTGCCGGTGCCGCGGCACAGCAGCAGTTGCGCATTGGAAATCCGGCACCTGAGTTCACGGCTCAGTCGCTTGAGGGCAGCGTGATCGACTCTAAGGCCCTGGAGGGCAAGGTCGTCGTAATGACCTTCTGGTCGACCCGCTGTGCCGTTTGTCACAGCGAGATACCGAAGCTTAATCAGCTCGTCGAGCGTTACCGCGGAAAGGACGTGGTCTTTCTGGCGTTAACAATGGAAAACAACGTTCGCATCGAGCCGTATCTGCAGAAGAACCCGTTCACGTTTAATATCATTCCGAATAGCTTTGGTGTTCTTCTTAAGTTTGCGGATATGGACGCCGGCGGACGGGTGAACATGGGTTACCCGGCGCATTTTCTGATCAGCCGGTCAGGCAAGATCGCCCACCGCACCGATGGGTTCGACAAGGCGTCGAATCTTGACGCCCAGATACAAAGAATTCTCGCTTCTGAATAGGGAGCTTCAAGTTCTCTCTTTACTCCTTAGAGTCCGGCTGTTGGGGAACAGCCGGACCTTTTTTTGTTCGGCGTTTGGCCGCCCGCTGGCGTTTTGCGGCCGCATTTTGGTTTGTCCGGCCGCGGGATTTACGCTATAGTCTCTTTTCGCCCCGCAGTAGCCGGAGGGGTAGCCTAATTGGTAAGGCAGTAGTCTTGAAAACTACCGCGGGAAACCGCTTGCAGGTTCGAGTCCTGTCCCCTCCGCCATCTCCTTCCGATCTGATAAAAAGCGAAAATTGTTGACCCGAGAGGAGAATTAGGGTAAGTTTGCAAATGAATGATGGTTCATTCAGTCGCTTGCCCCCTGCTGTGGGCATGCATTTCTTTCGCCTAATGTCACGAATCCCGAAGAACGCAGCGGCGGCCCGTGCAGCCGTTTCAGATAAGCGCAACGCAATTCACCGTGCGGCGGTCGAGGTCTTTGCCGCAAAAGGGTATTTCAACTCGAAGGTCGCCGACGTTGCCTCTGCGGCCGGGGTTGCGGACGGCACGGTCTATCTTTATTTCAAGAGCAAGGAAGAGATCCTGCACTACATCTTTGACCGGGCGATGGAGGAATTCATCGGTGACGGGCTCCGCGAACTCGCCGAGATCGAAGCTCCCGATGACAAGCTCCGACGAGTTGCGGAGCTTCACCTCGAAAGGCTCGGGGCGGACCGCGACCTTGCCGTGGTCTTTCAGGTAGAACTTCGCGGCTCGACGAAATTCATGAGTGAGTTTTCCCGTGCGGGCTTTGCGAAGTATCTGGACATAATCAAGAAAACCATCGACGAGGGTCAAAAGGCCGGCAGTTTCCGGAAGGATATCAAGCCTATCGTCGCGGCAAAGATCTTTTACGGCGCTCTCGATGAAATGGTGACGAACTGGATACTCTCGAATCGCGCTTACCCGCTTCGCCCGATGGCAAACGAAGTAATGAAGATATTTCTCGGAGGTATTGCGGCCAAGTGACCATTTCGCTCGAAACCGGCATTCACTCACCGCGTCGGAACGCCGGTCGCGGACTGCCGCTATTTCCCGATGAGCCCCGAACCCTCAGCGGGCTCTTTGAATATGCGGCTGCTAAGAAGGCGAGGCCGGACGCGCTCCGCTATCGGACTCCGGATGGCTGGGTTGCGATCTCCTCGGGCGAGATGCTCGAGCAGGCCGGGAACATTGCCCTCGGACTATATTCCCTTGGCCTAAGAAAGGGCGACCGGGCGGCGATACTTGCCGCCAATTCCCCGTGGTGGACGCTAGCCGATGCGGGCTGCCAGTTCGCAGGCGTCATCGACGTTCCGATCTACACGACACTCGCTCCGGCTTCGATCGAGTACATACTGAACGATTCGGGGGCGAGGGCGATCTTCATTGATACCACCGAGGCGTTCGAGCGGATCGCCGACGTTTTGCCTAATTGTCCTGAGCTTGAGCACGTCGTTTTCTTTGACGCGGCCGCTGCCGAGCGGCACTCCGCGATCGACCTCGCCCGGCTCGAGAAAAGCGGTGCCGAACTCCGCTCCGACGAACCCGATCTGTTGCCGAAGCTTGAAGCTGAGGCCGACCCCGATGACGTGGCGACGCTTATTTACACTAGCGGAACAACGGGCGAACCGAAAGGAGTGATGCTGACGCATGCCTGCATCCTCTCCAACGTCATCGACGCGGGTGAGAAGTATTCGTTCACGCCGGCGGATTCGTGCCTTTCGGTCCTGCCGCTCTCGCACATCTTCGAACGCTCGGCGATGTACCTCTACATCTTCAACGGGATGTGCGTCAATTTCGCCGAGTCTATCGAGAAAGTGCCGGAAAACCTCGCCGAGGTTCGACCGACCATACTTGTCGGCGTGCCGCGCATCTTTGAAAAGGTCTATGCAAAGGCGAAGCTCAAGGCGGCCGAGAGCGGCGGACTGAAGGAGAAGATATTCGATTGGGCGATCGCGACCGCAAAGGAATACGCCCTGCTGAACGAGCAGGACGCGAACGTGCCGCTTTCGCTTAAGCTGAAACACTCGCTAGCCGATCGGTTGGTCTTTTCCAAACTTAGAGAGTTCTTCGGCGGGCAGCTTCGCTTCTGCATTACAGGCGGTGCCGCTTTAGCCGATGATATTTTCCTCATTTTTACGGGTGCGGGCATTCCGATCATGCAGGGCTATGGTCTGACCGAAACGTCGCCGGTCATTTCGTCAAACAACCCTTTCGATATCAGGCTTGGCACGGTCGGAAAGCCGATCCGCAATGTGCAGGTCCGCATCGCCGAAGATGGTGAGATCGAGGCGACCGGCCCGGGCGTAATGCTCGGATATTACAAAAAGGAGCAAGCGACCCGCAAGGCGTTTACCGACGACGGATGGTTCCGGACGGGCGACATCGGCGAGATAGACGAGGACGGTTTTCTGCGGATCACCGACCGCAAGAAAGAGCTTTTCAAGACCTCCGGCGGCAAGTACATTGCGCCGTCGCCGATCGAGCAGATGCTTAAATCGTCGAAGTTCGTAAGCCAGGCCGTGCTCGTCGGCAATGAGCGGAAGTTTGCGGCCGCACTCATCGTGCCCAATTTCGACATGCTCGTGTCTTACGCAAAGCACAAGGGCCTTGAGATCTCAGGCCCGGAGGCTTTTGTTTCGCACCCCAGGATACTTGACCTTTTCGAAAGGCAGATCGCTGCCGCGACCGAAGGCCTAGCTCGATTTGAAACGGTTAAGCGGTTTGCTTTGCTGACCGAAGAGCTTACGGTCGAGGGCGGCGAAATGACGCCGACGCTCAAGGTAAAGCGCCGGGTCATCGATGAAAAATACGCCGAAATTATAGAAAAGCTTTATGAGGAAGATTAGCCTCCGCTAGAATGGGCGGATCGGGATACGATTCGGCACGCCCGTTACGAATTCCAACAGATAATCCGTAAATTTCTTTCCTGCTTTGTCGACCTCGACAATGTCGAATGGCTGCAGCATAACATCTTTCTGTTCGCCTTTCTTGATCGAATCGTAATTGGCGACGATCACCTCGGGCTCGGTGCTTCCTTGCTTCCGGCGATAGATCTTAATGTTCTTTGTCTTTGCCTCGCGGGTGATGCCGCTGGCCATCGCGACCGCCTGCGTCAGCGGCAGTCCGCCTTCCGGAATGCTCAACTCGCCCGGTTTGATCACTTCACCGGTAACGTAAACCGGTGATGCTTTTTGTACGATGATGATGTCGCCCGGAAGTATCTCAGGATTTGATTCTTCGCGTCCCTGGCGGAGGCTCGCAAGGCTATACATCCGCGAGGGCACCTCGGCACCGGAGGTGCTCCAATTCTCTTTCGCCTCGGAACACATCGGCGGCCGGGTACGAAAGACCTGGATCATCCCGCCGCTCTTTTCCGTTTCGCCGCCGGCAAAGGAAATGAGTTCGAGAAGATAGGCTCGCCGCGTAAGGTTTACCTGTTGCTGCTGCCGGACCTCGCCATAGATGCTGACAGGCGGACGGCTGTTCCGCTGCGTCACGCGGAGGCTGAGCTGCGGCGTACGCAAATAACGCGTAAGAAGCTTTACGACATCGCCCCGGAGGTCGCGTTCCGTTTTGCACCTGGCAACGATCGGATCCTCGAAAAAAGGCACCTCGATCTTCCCGTCCTCATCGACCGTGGCCACGAAATCGAACTGCGGTTCGCCGAGCACCTTGCCGGTTATCTCGTCGCCGGGCCCGATAAGGTAGCCCTGCGGGCCTTCCGCAGGCTCCGGGGTCTGGGCCGCGGCGGCAAGGCCAAGCGTTAGTATCGGTAAGAGCGAAAGGGCAAATTTCTTGAACATCATACTTCTCCGGCCGTTTTCACCGACCCTCAGACTATCTTATAACCCGATTCGATTCAATTTTCCGCGTCTAACGTTGCCTTTTGTTGAGTTAACCGCGCCATAACAAACCCTTCCTCGGCGCTTGCACCTTCGGGCTATTCGCTTCAAAGTATTAGTGTTTTCCCCGAATTGTCGGTTTCTTAACGTGAAAGAGAACTATCGCGAAAGATTGTGGTATCTCCGGCGGCCAACGCAGGTGGCGGCTGACCTTGTCGTAATGACGGTCGCGTTCTTTCTTGCGTATCTCCCGGCGATCAATATTCAGCTCGGCGAGTTTTACTTCAATACGGCACTTAGCCAACTTCCGCTCGTTATTCTTGTTCAGTTCTCTTCGCTTTTTCTTACCGGAGCCTATTCGATCCTCTGGCGATACATTAGCATCGAGGACCTCAAGGTCTTTCTTTGGGCGGCGGCGATCTCAGGTGCAGTTCTTATACTCTTCCGTTTTTCACTGAGCTTTGCTGAGTTCCCGCTTTGGCAGGTGCCGATCTCGGTGATAATGATCGACACGGTGCTGGCCTTCGGCGGCTTGCTGGCGCTTCGGATCAGCCGCCGGTTCATTTATGAGCTTGGCGAGAAGCGAACGTTGCTTGTTCCGCACCGCCGGATGAAACGGACGCCTTCGCTGGTTGTCGGTGCAGGAAGAACCGGTGCCGCGCTCGCGAAGGAGGTCGTCGGCCGTGCCGATTCGCGGCTCCTGCTTCGCGGTTTTGTTGACGACGACCGCCGCAAGCAGGGCGGCAGCGTCAGCGGCATAAAGATACTCGGGACTACGCACGACCTGCCGAGGCTCGTTGAAGAGCTTGACGTTGAAGAGGTCGTTATCGCCATCGACCAAGGTAACGGTAAGGACCTTCGGCGGATCCTTGAGATCTGCCGCTCGATCCCGGTCAAGGCCCAGATGATCCCGAATCTCAATGAGATAGCCCAGGGCAAGATATCGATAAACCGCATTCGTGACGTCGAGATCGAGGACCTTCTTGGCCGCGACCCCGTAAAGCTTGACGAAAGCAACCTCCACGAATTTCTCTCCGGCAAGGTCATAATGGTGACCGGCGCCGGCGGCTCGATCGGTTCGGAGCTTGTCCGCCAGATCGCCCGCTTTAAGCCCCAAGAGGTGCTGCTGGTCGAAAGGGCCGAGTTCAATCTTTTCACCATCGAACGCGAAGCTCGGATCGACCTGCCCGAGCTTCGGACGCGGCCGCTGCTTGCCGATGCGGGCGACGAAGCGCGGATGCGCGAGCTTTTCGAGCGGCACCGGCCGGCGGTCGTGTTCCATGCCGCGGCGCACAAGCACGTGCCGATGATGGAAGCGAACCCGATCGAGGCCGTGACGAACAACATCTTCGCCACGCTTAATGTTGCCTCGCTAGCCGGCGAATTCGGAGCAAGCCATTTCGTGCTTATTTCGACCGACAAGGCGGTAAACCCGACCTCGGTAATGGGCGCTTCTAAGCGCGTTGCGGAGATCGTCGTTCAGGACCTCAGTCGCCAATACAAAACGCGGTACACCTCCGTCCGCTTCGGCAATGTGCTCGGCTCCGCGGGCTCGGTAGTGCCGATCTTTCGCGAACAGATCCGTCGCGGCGAGCCGATCACGGTAACGCATCCTGATATGACGCGTTACTTCATGACCATCCCTGAGGCATCGCAGCTCGTGCTTCAGGCCGGCGCACTTGGCGAAGGCGGTGAGATATTCATTCTTGATATGGGCCAACCGGTCCGCATAGTTGACCTCGCGGAGGAAATGATCCGGCTCTCCGGCCTTATTCCGTATGAGGATATCGACATCGTCTTTACTGGAACGCGGAAGGGCGAAAAGCTTTTTGAGGAACTCGAGATCACGGGCGAGAATCTGCTCAAGACGCGGCACCCGAAGATCTTCATCGGCAAGATCGTAGCCTACACTGAAGAACAGGTTGCGGAGATCGTCGAACGCTTTCGGCGTTCGGTCGAGCTGAGGAACGAGTCCGAGATTCGAAGCGTGCTTTCAGACGTCCTGCCCGAGGCATCGCTTAGCGGAACCAACGCGGCCGAGCCGGAACCCGAGGGCGACGCCGAAACCGGCAAGGCATTTGCTCAACCCGGTAAGCTCGGGTTGGCCGGTAAGTGACCCTGCAATTATGTCGATCCTTGTTACCGGCGGGGCCGGCTACATCGGAAGCGTGACGGTCGAGGCCCTAAGGGGACGCGGACAAAAGGTCGTCGTCATCGATAACCTCGTTTACGGCCACCGCAATGCGGTCGATTCTTCGGTGCCGTTCTACGAAGGCGACATCGGAGATAAGGAACTCGTCTCTCGAATAATCGCCGAAAACTCCGTAACAGCATGCATACATTTTTCCGCGTATGCTTATGTCGGCGAATCGGTCCAGCAGCCGCAAAAATATTTTCAGAACAACGTCCGCAAAACGCTCGACCTGCTTGATGTCCTTCTCGAGCATAATGTAAAGCAGTTCATCTTCTCGTCGACCTGTGCCACCTTTGGCGAGCCGCAATATACGCCGATAGACGAGCAGCACCCGCAGAAGCCGACCAACCCGTACGGTTGGTCAAAGCTGATGATCGAACGTGTTCTTGAGGCTTACTCAACGGCCTACGGGCTTCGTTGCGTAGTTCTTCGCTACTTCAACGCTTCGGGCTCGACCGCGACGCGAGGCGAAGATCATTTTCCTGAGACGCACCTGATCCCGCTTGTACTTTTTGCCGCTTTGGGCAAGCTCTCTCACGTCTCGGTGTTCGGTACCGATTACCCGACGCCGGACGGCACGGCCATCCGCGACTACATACACGTCAGCGATCTTGCCGAGGCACATCTGCTTGCTCTTGAGCATCTCGATAACGGCGGCGGCTCGGACGCTTTCAACCTTGGAAACGGCAGCGGCTTTTCGGTTAATGAAGTGATCGCTGCCGCACGGCGTGTAACCGGCCGCGAGATTAACGTGGCCAATGCACCTCGGCGGCCCGGCGACCCTTCAAAGCTGATCGCTAATGCCGAAAAGGCCGCACGGGTCCTTGGCTGGAAGCCGAAGATCACCGAGATAGAAGAGATCATCGCTTCCGCATGGAAGTGGCATACCGAGCACCCTGACGGGTACGAATAACATTCAATTCTAATAGTGTTTATGAGCACAGAACCGCGAATTGTTAAGCCCCGCATTTCCGCAAAAGCGGCGAGCTTTACCGAATCCGTTATCCGCGAGATGAGCCGCGAAGCGGCGAAGTACAACGCCGTCAATCTCGGGCAGGGGTTTCCCGACTGGCCGGCACCAGAGGACATAAAACAAAAGGCGATGGAGGCGATTGCGGCCGACCACAACCAATATGCGATCACCTGGGGCGTCAAGCCTTTTCGCGATGCCATCGCGGCGAAAACCAAAGGGTTCCTCGGGCTTGATATCGACCCCGAGGCTGAGATCACCGTCACCTGCGGTTCAACCGAGGGAATGATCGCAGCGATGCTCGCGACCGTAAGCCCCGGCGACGAGGTAATTCTTTTCGAGCCTTTTTACGAGAACTACGCGCCGGACGCTATTCTCTCTGACGCTGTGCCCGTCCACGTTCCGCTTTACCGCCGGGACGGCACCTTTACCTTTGACCGCGACGAGCTCCGGGCGGCCTTTAACGAGCGGACCAAAGCCATCATTATCTGCAACCCAAACAATCCGTCCGGCAAGGTCTTCACTCGTGACGAAATGGAGTACATCGCCGGGCTCTGCCGCGAGTTTGACGTGCTCTGCTTTACCGACGAGATCTACGAGCACATCACCTACGACGACCCAACGACCGGCCGGCCCCGCGAGCACGTCTCAATGGCGACGCTCCCGGGCATGCGCGAGCGGACCGTCGTGGTGAATTCGCTCTCGAAGACCTATTCGGTCACCGGATGGCGGGTCGGCTATTGCATCGCCCCGCTGGACATTACCTCCGCCATCCGCAAGGTCCACGACTTTCTGACGGTCGGGGCCGCCAATCCGCTCCAGCACGCCGGGGCTTACGCGATGTCACTTCCGCCCGAGTACTACGAAGAGGTGCGGACCGAGTATCAGCGAAAGCGCGACTTCATTGTGCCCGTGCTCCGCGAGGCCGGCTTCGACTGCGACCCGCCGGAAGGTGCCTACTATGTGATGGCTGATATCTCTGGATTCGGGTTTGCGAACGACGTGGAGTTCACGATGCACCTGATCCGGAACGTAGGCGTCGCGGTCGTGCCGATGTCTTCGTTCTATCGCGAATCAAGCGGCGGCAGCCAGATGGTCAGGTTTTGCTTCTGCAAACGGGACGAAACGCTCGAGGCCGCCGCCGAACGGCTCCGGACCCTAGGTAAGGCTTAGCCCGAGGCAACCTTTTTTTGGCGTAGCTGCAACAAAATTACTTTCTGCGGTGTATTTCAATAGCAGTATTTATTTGTTGGAGGTTCTTGTAATGCAGAGATCTTTTGTTTTGCTCGTAGTTTTGGCTTTTGGCTCGCTTGCCCTTTCGGCGCAGACCCCGCCGCCGCGTCCGCCGGAGCCGCGTGCACCGCGTGTGATGTCATGGTCGGTGCCGGGTTCGGGAAGCTTTCTTGGGGTTGAAACGGCAGATGTCACCAGCGAAAACTATTCTTCATACGGGCTTTCATCCGTCCGGGGCGTCGCTATCAGAAAGGTCGTTGAGGGTTCGCCCGCTGAGGCCGCCGGCCTGCGTGCCGGAGATGTTATCGTACGTTTCAACGGCGAAGAGGTGACGAGTGCCCGCAAGCTGACCCGCCTCATCGGCGAGGTCGCTCCCGACCACTCCGTTCGCCTAGGCATCCTCCGCGGCGGTACGGAGACGGAGATAACGGCAACCATCGGCAAGCGCCCGATGCCGCAGTTTGAGAACGGCCGCTTCCGCATCGCCATTCCGGATGGCGAGGATTTCGAGTTCCAGATGCCTGAACTGCCGGAGATCCCGAGGATCGAAGGTTTCCCGACTCCGCGCGGCGGCGATGGCGATGTTTTCGTCTTTCGAACGGCCGGCTCGCGGCAGATCGGAGTTGGCGTTACGCCGCTGACCAAGCAACTTGCCGCACACTTCGGCGTTGAGAAAGGCGTGATGATAAACAACGTCCGCGAGGGTTCGCCGGCGGAAAAGGCCGGACTTCGTGCCGGCGACATCATCGTCGCAGTTGACGGAAAGGATGTCGCAAACGAAATGGAGGTCGTCCGCGGCATCTCGGCAAAGAAGGAAGGCGATGTGGAGCTCGGCATCGTCCGCGAACGCAATCGCCAAACGATTCGCGTAACGCCCGAGGCGGCCAAAGGTTATCCGGAAAACTTCTTCAGTGTTCCGGCACCGCCGCCGGCTCCGCGGGCACCGCGGGCACCCGCGGCACCGCGTCCGATGGGTGAGTTCTTCTTCCCGGGCCGCGTAGTTTAATTCGGCGACTTTTCCCTTAAACAGTTCGGCCCCGGCGTTTCACATGTGCGAACGCCGGGGCCGATTCATTTTTGCTGCTGACGGCTACTGCCGTTCTTTTCGGACGGTATCCTTGTAAAGGTCGTTTGCCTCGCTGCTCCGGGCACGAGCGTCCTCCATCGTCTTTCGATACTTTTCGGTCAGCTCTTCAAACTCCGCTTTCACCTTATCGCGGGCGGCGGCGTCCTTTGGGTCGTAGTTGTCGCGGAGCGTTCGGGCCGCCTTGTGAAAATTTTGAAACGCCTCGAGCTGCGACTTCAGCGAATCGATCTTAAGCTCAAGATAGCGCTCATAGTCGGCGTTTATCTTCATCGAGCGCGCCGATTCGAGCTTATCTATTGCATCGGCCGCGAGGTTCGTTCCTTCATTGATGATCGTAACGATCTCACCGGCGAGCCGCCGAACCTCGGCCGTGTTATTTGCTTCGAGGGCCTGCCGGATCTCAAGCCGTTTGCCCTCGTTGTCGCGATACAGGACCTTGATCTTGTTGAGTTCCTTGTTGGCGTCCTCAACTATCTTTCCGGCCTCGGCCGTTTCATCAAGCGCAACGATATCGCCGAGCCCGCCCGAGCTCTTACATCCACCTAAAGAGGCGACAGCAGCGGCCAACCCAATGAGGAGGAATCTATTTTTCAGCCAGGTAAGGCCCATCGGCTTAAATCTAGCACAATCGGCGGCCTAACCGCCCGTTACAGCCACGCCGGCATTCCCTCGCCGCCGCCAGATGAACCCATCGAGGACGTAATGCGTCAATTGCGGCACCGCGAGCAGCGGGACGATCCACATCTTCCACTCGGCGACGTCCCAGTTCGCACCGAAGAGCCAAGTCCGCTGATGCCAAACGCCGCGGCTCCAGAAGAGCTCTTCCACGTATGCCAACGCCCAGAGCGTTGCGAGGAAGACCAGCCAATTGCTCGAAAGCCCGCGATAGACCGGACCGGCAGTTTCCCGCCGCATCCGGGCGTACATGTAGATCAATGCAAAATATGGGACGCCGTGGATGATGACGTTCGTCACCGTAAATGCGTAATCGGAATTGAAGAAGACGATGCCGGCGTACCAGCAAATTGCGGTAGTCGCGACGACGATGTCCTTGCCGATGTTTAAGAATCCGGCGGTCGCGTAAACATAGATCGACTTGGCGAAATATGCCGTGAGGGCAAGTACGTATATTGGAAAGAGAACGTCCTCGACCACAGCGGGCAAGGCAAAAAAATCGTTCTCAAGAAACCAGTTGAAGTTCCGCGGGAGGCTCGTCATCCAAAACGCGAGCGGGTAAACGGTTGCGAGATAAACGGCCGCCGTGTCGATCGCCCAGGTCCATCGCTCGCTTTCGCCGGCCTTGCGGCGGTAGAGTGCGACCCAGCCGTATTGCTGCCTTACGAAATGAAAGACCGCGACGATCGCCAGCGCTTTCCAGAAGACGAGCTCGCCTTCCGAGTAAAGCGCAACGCCGACCGCATAACCGAAAACAGGAACAAGCGTGTAGAGCCAGAAGCGGCGTTTGTATTCTTCAGTGTCAAAATAAACGCGGAAGCTCGTCGACCAAACGTGGGCAACATCGATCAGCAGGATCGCCGTGATCCAGGTCCACTCCGGCGATGCCTCGTCGAGTATCCCAAGCTGCCAACCGACCGCGAGCAGCAAAAGCGACACGACCGCACTCCCGAGAAAGACCGTGAGGTCAATGCTGCGTGAGAAAAGCCAGGGCGTGCCGGTAGGCCGGGTTAGCCCTTCACTGCTTGCTGAAAGACTCGCTTGCTCCATTCATTGATGCTTTGTCCGCTCGCCGTGGCCGCCGCTGCGATCTCGGCATGAAGCTCGGGCGTAAGCCTGAGGAGCAGCTTGCCGGAAAATTTCTTACGCGGTTCTTGGCCCGCCCGTGAACAGATATCAAGGTAAAACTCAACCGAGTCTTTCATCGACCGCTTGAGCTCGCGGACCGACTTTCCCTCGAAGGTTACGATGTCATCAACCCCGAAAAGCCTGCCCCAGAAGACCTCGTCATCAGCCGAATATTCTACCTTTGCCTTAAAGCCCTTATATTCCATCGGTCATTTCTCCGCGAGCCCGGCTCGCCGAAGCGCCTGGCTAAGCGAAGCAAGTTGATATCCCCGCACGGACTCTTGCGAGTTCAGCCAAGACAACACCAAAATCACTCCGCCCGGCAGTGCGAATGCCGTCTGCCCGCTTTCACCGCGGATACTCTTTGCACCTAGTGCTGTGAGCAACCGTTGCAGCTCGCCGAATTTGGCATCGGCCATCGGGGGCTCTGCAAGAATCGTCTGCAGGAGTCTTTTTTGTTTATCGGTCAGCGACATACGATAGCAGAAAATGATATCACACTCATAGAGCCTCGGCCGCTGCCCGTAGGCCATGAAAAAACGCTTCTTCGAACAAAGCGAGGCCGCTAAGGTCTGTGTGGGCAAAGTGTATATTGCGGTGGGGCCGCATCGCTTTCTGCCGCTCGCCGCCCCAGATGAAGCCCGTCCGCGGGCTGATCATCGCGTGGCCCCATCGCATTATATCTAGCCTTTCGGTCAGCTCCCGGATCTCCGGGTGCGCCCGCCCGATGTCGGTGAGCGCAACCTCGGCAAGCTCGCGCCACTCGTAGTTGAACAGCTTCGTCCGGCCATCTGATTCGTGACACATCGGGTAGTAATATGTCCAAACGCTAGGGCCGTAGTCGATGCCCTTTTGGTGGGTCGCATTTACATAGCCGAGCGACGGGCTTTCGTAAAGCACGTTGTCCCAGGCGAGCGGAAAATCGCGGGCGAACCGAGGCCGCGGCCTGTCTTTCAAATGCAGGTTGGCGACGAACCACGAGTTACTGTAGAAGGAAGAAGCGTCGAACGGCTGGTCTTCGCTGAAGCCGCGAATGACGAAAGGTGCCGTAAAGACCGGCGAGGCAAAGATCACCTTATCGCAGCGAAAGCCGCGGAGTTCGCCATCCACTAAGCAGATGACCTCGGCACCGCTATCACCCGGAACGATCGAAACGACCGCGTGCGAGGGCCGCAAATTCTCGCGCACCCGTTCGGCCATGTGCCGGACAAAACGCCCATTCCCCTCGGGAAACGTTATGAAGGGCTGCGATTCCTCGCCACTCTTCCGCACCCGCGAACAAAAGTAAAATAGCCCTGCCCACGCTGACGTCTCTTCAAGCTTAAGCCCATAATCATCACGGCAAGCGTAATCGCAATACCAGAAGAGCCTTTCCGAGGTAAAGCCTTCCCGCCGGAGCCATTCGCCGAACGATATCTCGTCTAGCGCAACCACCTCGGCGTCATCCGACCCGAGTGCAGCGGGCACGACGAAGGCACGCCGTCCGCTCGAGTCGCGCCAATTGACCCAGGCGTTCGTCTTTTCTTCGAACGCGGCAAGCTCGCGTTTGTCCGCCTCGCTTTCGCCGACGTGAAGGTAAAGCCCCGGAAACCATCTGCCCTTAAAAAAGACGCGCTCTTCCGGCTCACGGCAGAGGTATTGCTCCTTAATGATCAGGTCACCCTCGCCGCTCCGACCTTCGGCAAGCGACATCTCATCAAGCAGCTCTATCAACTCCGTATTCTCGCGGAACGGCACCGGAAGATAATGCGCTCCCCATGGATATCCGACCGGCGAGCCTTCGCCTGAACGCGACGTCCCGCCCGCTTCCTTTTCAAGCTCGAGCACTACGAAGTCGTTCATGCCCTTTCGCTTCAACTGCCAGGCCGCCGCAAGTCCCGCAACGCCCGCACCGACGATCGCCACGCGCACCCGCTGCCACTTATCCGCCGCGACCTCGAACGTGCGGCCCTCGCGCAACACATGCCCGAGCCGCCAATTGGCACC
>JAHBSG010000015.1 GCA_019639235.1 Acidobacteriota bacterium
GAATACGCCTGCCCGGTTGTGCCGACAAGCGTGATCGCGGACATCTGCGTCGCCATCACCGAGAGCCCCACCGCCCACCATGGCAGGCTCCGGTTTGCGAGGAAGAACCCCTCGACATCGCCTGTGTTTTTTGAGAGCCGGATGCCGTCCCAAATGACGTAAGCCAGGTAGGCGACGACGACCAGCCAATCAAGATACCTCATTAAAATTCTTCAGGGTCTCAGGCGGCGAAATATCTGCTGAAAAGCCAGAGAAGAAAGATGACGACGACCGTCGTCACCATAACGGCAACGTACACCTTGTACCACCATTCGTCCGGCATCTCTTCCGGCCGCGGGACTTCTGTGTTTTCCTTCTCTGCCATCGGTAAATGTGTCAGATGTTTCCGGAATGCACCCAGGTTGGATGCATTCCGGAAAGCGAAGCTCTAGAAGATGAACTTGAACCCGATCTGGAACTGCCGGCTGTCAAGCGACGTTATCGCGCTGTTCTGCGGGGTCGGGATCGTTCCCGTAATGTTCCCAAGAGCATCGGTCGTAACCGTTCGGTTATTGACCTGAAAGACGCTGTTGATGTTGAAAACATTCAGGAATTCACCAAAGACCTCGAGTTTGTAACGCTCGGTAAAGTCAAAGAACCGCGAATAACGAAGATCTACGTTCGTCTGTTTCGGGGTCTTGAACTGGTTACGCGTAATGCCAACCGGATTGTCAGACCCGATGAAGCCATCGAGGTTGATATCCGTTGCGGCCACGACGTCATAACGCTCGCCGCTGTTTGCGGTGAGGATTATGCCGAGCTGGTTATTGTTGACGATGTAGTTGAGCGCCTTGTTCTCAAAATTGAACTGCGGCCTTCCAACAAAGCTCATATTGAACGTATGCCGCTGATCGGCGAGTGCCGGTCCGCGGCCGCGTGCACGGTTCGTCGGGTCCTGAACAACAAGGTTACCGGCCTGTGTGGCTACCATGTTCTGTTCCGGAGCATCGTCCTCGGCTTTCGAAAGAGTGTAGTTCGCGCTGAACTGATATCCCTTCGAAAAGCGCTTGGCGAGTTGGAACGTCAATGCATTGTAGGTCGAATTGGCGACCGACTCGGCCATCAGGATGTTATTGAACCGCGGATCGAGCCGCGTCGTCGAGCTGATCGTGTTGCTGAAGATCGGACGTCCATCCGCCAGTGCTCCGGTCGGATTTATCCGGTTTATGTTGCGATAGACCGGTATGTGGCGGCCGCTCGAGTGAATGTAGCCGATCGTGAACGACAGATCTTCGGAGATCGCCTGCTCGACCTGGGCCTGAGCATGCATCGCGTACATATTCTCGAAATCCGGAGCGATCGTCTCGATACTTTGAACCGGAAGAGCAGTTCCCGGCGGTAGATTCCCGAGCGTGTTCGGGAAGTTCGGAGCCGCAGCATTTGCCGGAGCGAAAGTAAAGTTAAAGAGCCGCGGGCTTCCATTGTTGAGCAAAGCACGCTGATAGAAATCGAGATAGACCGTGTCGTAATAGATACCGGCACTGGCCCTGATCACGGTCGGGTAGCGGCCCTCGCGGGCACCGTAAACAACGCCAAGACGCGGAGCAAAGTTGTTCTTGTCTACCTTGAACTTCTGCGAAGCAGAGAACGGCGAATCCGTAAACGCTTCCGGAATATTGTAAAGGTCATAACGGACGCCGTAGTTAAGTTTGAGCCTTCGGGTGACCTTCCAGTCATCCTGAACAAAGAAATTGAAGAACGTCGAATTGTACTGAATGTCAGGATCGCCGAAGGCCTCGATATAGTTCGTATAGCCGCGGAGATTGGTTCCGTTGACGGCGTTCAAGTATGCTGTGAGATTCGGGAAGGTGTAACGAGCAAACTGGCCCGAACGACGGGTATCATCGATCCAGTTGACGCCACCACCGAACTTGTAAACGTGGTTTCCGCGCGTCCAAGTAAGGTTGTTCTGGACCTGATTTGTCACCTGAAGCGGAGCGATCGTGTCGTCATTTTCCGGAGCACCGATGTTTGCCACGCCGGTGATCACGATCGATATGCCCGAAGCCGAGTTCTCGTTCGCGATATTGCGCGAGTCACGCTTTGCGTACTGATAACGAAACTCGTTCAGCACATTGGCATTAATGATCGACGCGAGCTGGATGCCGACCGAGTATGACTTGTCGTCAAAGGTGATAGACCGCTGAAGAGTGTTCAATCCGCCGCCAATGTTGTTCGGCGACTGGTTCTTGAAATAGTTGAAGCGGCCGGAGAGGCGATTGTTCTCGTTAAGCTGAGCATCCGTTCGGAAGATGAAGAAGTTGACCTTCTGAGCAGCCGGGATCGCCGTCGGGAAAGCGCTTGCCGGAACGCCCGCTGCGATCAACGCTGTCTTGTTCGCTTCCGAGATGGTGATCGTTCGGGCAGGCTCGCCGGCAAGGTCGCGCTCGACCCATTCGTATCCGCCGTAGAAGTGCCAGCGATCCTTGATGAACGGGCCGCCGATCGCTCCCGTAATGTTATCGACCTTCGTTTCCGGTTTAACCGCCGTCGGAGAAATATTGAACGGCCGCGAGGACATTCCCGTCCTGCGGAAACGATAGCTTGCCGAACCGTGGATGTCGTTAGTTCCGCTCGGCGTAACCGCGTTCATGATCAGGCCCGGCGTGTTGCCGAACTCCGGAGCAAAGCCGTTGGTGACGAGCTGGACCTCGGCCACGAACGTATCCGAGATCGGCATCAGGCGGATGCCGCCGCGGTCGGCCTGTGTATTGTTGTTGCCGTCAAGCTGGTAGTTCGTCCGGCGTGTGTAGCCGTTGGCGTTGATACGCGGCACACCGAACTCGACGTTCGGCCGGCCCGTAACGTTTGCCTGGAGAAGAGCATAGTTATACGGGTTGCGTGAAACGAGCGGAAGGTTCTGAACCTCGCGGGTGTTCATCACGCGGCCTACGTCGATCTTTCCGGGGTCGGCGATCGGGGCGTCGGCTGTAACCGTCACCGTCTCTTCAAGGCCGCCGGCCTCGAGGCTGGCACGCACCGTGGCGATCGAACCCGTCGTGAGGATAATTCCTTCCTGCACGTAACGCTTGAAGCCCTGAGCTTCGATCGTAACGCGATACGTTCCCAGCGGAAGCAGCGGGACGCGGTAAACGCCGCCGGTATCCGTTGTGACGGAACGCTCCGAACCGGTCCCGATGTTGCGAACCGTGACCGTTGCATTCGGCACGGCTGCACCGTTCGAGTCGGAAACTATACCTTCGATCTGACCATTGATGGCCTGCGACTGGCCGTTGGAGGTCAGGACACCAAAGATCGAGACCGCAGCAACCATTGCGATGGCCGCCAACGATCTCTTAATAAACCAAGCTTGACGCATATGTCTTTCTCCTTTGCTACGAAAATTGCGGAAATCCGTGTTTGTGAAACCGTTTCCGGCCGCTAACCGTTCGGGAGACGTTTGGGCGATTAACTGATAGTTTGTCGGAGTTGCCAACAAAGATGTAATACAGAATCAATACTCTTGTCAAGAATCGACGCTCAGGCCTATGTGACCGAGCCGAACTTTCTGGCAAGAACAAGCCCGATCGCACCGAGCAGCGTCGGGGCATCACCGAGCGACGACGGGATCAACTCCGTCGGCGGCAGCCCGGCAAGTACGCTTCGCTCCGAAACCCGATAAAGCTGATCGGCGAAAACGTCCCACGCCTTCGTGATCTTTCCGCTGACGACAACGACCTGCGGGCTCAGGCCAACGATCAGGTTCGAAATACCATTCCCTAGATAATGTGCGGTCTCTTTCAGCGCCTCGACAGCATGCTTTTCGCCATCAACCGCGAGCTGCACGAGGTTGTCAACGTTCATCTCGTTCTGCTTCAGATCGCCGTTCCGGAGGCGGTCTTTGTAACGGGCAATAAACGCCTTTTCCGAGGCGTATGCCTCCCAGCACTCACGACTGCCGCAAGAGCACTCTACCGGAGCATTGTTGCCCGCGATCATGTGGCCAAATTCGCCGCCGGCACCTTTCTCGCCGCGATAGACCTGGCCGTCAAAGATAATGCCGGTTCCGATTCCCTCGCCAACGAGAACCATCACAAAAGTGTCTGATTTCTTAATACGCTCGTCGCCGAACCAAAGTTCAGCAAGTGCCGTCGCGTTCGCGTCGTTTTCGACCGTTACCTTTGATCCGGTGGCCTTTTCAAGCCGGTCTGCGATGTCCCAATCGCGCCAATCAAAGTACGGTATATGAAAGATCTTGCCGTTCGCCTGATCGACCAGGCCCGGGACGCTCATTCCGATCTCGACGCCCTTTGCACCCGTCTGCTCGATCATCGCCGTCGTCCGGCGAATGATCTGATCCGTCATAAAATCAACGTCCGGCGAGGTCGAGAATGTTTCCTTTGCGAGCAGTGTGCCGGCAAGATCTGCAACGGCCACGGTCGTCGTCCGCGGAGTAACGTCGATGGCGATCGCCGTCGGGTCGCCTTTCTTCAATTCGAAAAGCTCGGGACGCCGGCCGCCGGTCGAAACCCCAACCCCGATACCGACTATAAGCCCCATCTCGAGTAGTTCGTCGATGATGACCGAGACCGTTGATCGGTGCAGTTTCGTCTCGCGGGCTATCTCGGCCCGCGATATCGGCGAGCGGTCACGCACGTAGTTCAGTACGATGCGTTTGTTAATATCGCGGATGGTCGTCGGCCGTGCAATTTGGGAACTTGCTCTTTGTAGGTTTATTCGCTTCATCGCTCTTTCGGGCCACGCCGGAAAGCTCTACGCTTACTGCAACGAACGGCAAAGTAACTTTGTCGGGAGCCTCAACAAACCCAACAATATACCCGAATCTGAAGATTTTGCAAGCGGAAAATTAAGGGTTTCGCAACAATTTTCGCAAATACCGTTCAACATCTGGCGGATATTGCAACTTAAGGTGCCGCGACCGCTTGCAAAACGCTAAGTTCTATGGAATCCGCGCTCGATGTCCCGCATCGTCAACCGGAGGATCACCGGGCGGCCGTGCGGGCAGGTCGTCGGCGATGATGTGACGAGCAGCCGGTCGATCAGCCACGCCATTTTTTCCGGCGTCAGCGGCATATTGATCTTGATCGCCGCCTTGCACGCGAGGCTGGCGGCAATGTCGTCGCGGATCGAGCTTTCCGCACCGGAGCGGCCGCGGCCCTCGAAGTTTGCCAGCAACTCTTTAAGCAGCATTCTTCCCTTAGCTGGCGGAAGATCTGCCGGAACGGACTTGATGGCGATCGTTCTGCCGGAGAGCCGCATGACGTCGAAGCCAAGCGCCGCCAGCGTCTCGGAAACCGATTCGAAAACCTCGGCCTCGGCCGGTGTCAGGTCGAGCGTCTCGGGGATCAATAGATTTTGCGACTCGAGCGGTTTTCCGTATTCGGCCCGCCGAAAGCGGTCAAAGAGTATCCGTTCGTGGGCCACGTGTTGGTCGATCAGCAAAAGCCCCTCTTCGTCAACGGCGATGATAAAGCTCTCGTGAAGCTGGCCGACCGGCCGGATTGATCGCGGCTGAACATCCTTGAGCTCGGCCGCTTTCACAATTTTCGCTGCCGAATCTACCGGCGGAAGGACCGGATAAACGCTCTCTTCAGACGGCGGCTGGACGTCCGGGGGTTCGTGCTTCTCGTAAGCTCGTGCCTCGGCCTGGTGCTCGAAATCCATCGAACCGAGGTCTAAAGCCGCATCCAAAGAGAAAAGCCCCTGCGCAGCTTCGGTTGCTTCGTCGCTACGATCCTCAACCGGAACCTCGTCCCTGCCGTGAACCCCGGCCGCGGCCGCATCTCTCCGCTCTTCCGGCTGCTCGAAAGGCACCGCCGCCGTTTCGGCCGGATAATGCCGCTGCTCATATTCCTGCGGCACCTGCACGCTATCGCGAACGGTCGTTTCTGCGGCTTCGATTCCCGCCTTTGCGAGCGATTCGCGAACGGCCTCGGCGATAACCTCCTTGACCGCATCGCGTCGCCTAAACCGCACTTCCGTCTTTGCCGGATGGACGTTGACATCGACCTCTTCGACCGGGATATCGAGGAAAACGAACGCGACCGGATAATAGCCGTGCGGCAGAACAGAACGGTAGCCCTCGCGGATGCCCTCGGCAATGGCCTTATCGCGGACAAATCTTCGATTGACAAAATAATATTGCGAGTCGCGGTTCGTCCGCCGCTCACGCGGTGCGGAGACGAATCCCGACAGGGTCGCAACATACTCCCGTCCACCGCTCACCGGCAGAAGGCTCTCGAGCAGGCTGCCGCCAAAAAGCTGAAACGCCCGTTCGCGAAGGTCCTTTGCTGGCGAAACGTTGATCACCGAACGGCCGTTGTTGTTAAGCGAAAAAGCAATGTGCGGATATGCCAGTGCGTAGTGCTGAATGATCGACGTCAGGTGATAGTTCTCTGTCGCTTCGGAACGCATGAACTTTCGCCTCGCCGGCGTGTTGAAGAAAAGATCACGCACGGAGACGGTCGTCCCGGTCGCCCGCGGAGCGTCGCCGACATCTGTCAGCCGGCCGCCTTCGATCTCGACCCGAGTCGCCGCCGCGTCTTCCTCGGTCTTGGTGACAAGCTCGACCCGTGCGACCGACGCGATACTTGCCAATGCCTCGCCGCGAAAGCCGAGTGTTCCGATCCGCCCGAGGTCGTCAAGGTCGCGGATCTTCGAGGTCGCGTGCCGCTCAAAAGCGAGCACCGCATCGTCCCGTACCATTCCGTGGCCGTCGTCGGCGATCCGCATCAGCCTTCGGCCGCCGAGTTCGACATCCACCGTGATGCGGCCCGCACCGGCATCCAGGGCATTCTCGAGCAGCTCCTTGATCACGGACGCCGGCCGCTCGACCACTTCGCCTGCGGCGATCTGGTTTGCAAGATTGTCCGGAAGTATGCGGATCTTGTTCATCCGGTCTAGAGGTAGAGCACGCGATGGTCCTTGTTGTCGAGGTCGATGCCGTCGTAAAGCCAATCGACGAACTCGGGCCCGTATCGATTTACGTAATGGATGACGTTCAGGCTCCGCTCTTGCAGGTGCCCGAACGGCATCGTCGATGAGAAAAGCGATTCGACCCGCCGCCGGATCTCCTGATCCTTGTTGAACTGGACGGTACGGAACTTATCCCGGAGCGCCGATATGTGATAGATCATCTTTCGCCGGCGGGTCGCAAGATTCTCAGAAAGCGTCGGGTCGATCTCAAGAAAGGCTTGGTCGAGCCGGTCAAGCTCGATGTTTATCCGCTCTTCTACATCGGCGATCAGCGTCGCGGTGCCGGTGTTCAGGTGCCGGTCAACGAGTTCCGGAATTAGGGCGTTAAGGCCCGCGAAAAGATCATCGAAACCGATCTCGAATTTCTCCATCGTCCGGCCGAACCGTCGCTCGATAACGCTAAAGCTTTGCCGATGGAAGATCGGCGTCGGCGGCCGGTCAAGGATACGATAGACCTCGCTGCTCTGCGCGAAATAGGCGATCTCTGCCGCGCCGCCGAAATAGCAGACGGTCGGGAGCAGATGGTCCTGCACCACGGACCGGAGCACGACACTCGGGCTGAACCGGGCAGGGTCGCGTTCGGCCGTCTCGGCCAGCTCATCAAGCGTGAATTCCCGGGCACCGTCCTTGGTGTGAAAGGTGCCGTTCTCGCTTTTTTTGAGCGCGTTGCGGGTGCCGTCGCGGGCCTGCCAAAAGAGCGGAAAGTAATCATCGCCGACGAAGACCTGGGCGACATAACCCTCGGAGGTCAATTGCTCGCTCCTCGCCTGAAGTGCCCGGACGATCTCTTCCGAATGCCTGATCGCATTAACATAGATCGGCGAGGCAAGCGTCTTCAGCCGCGAATCGAGCGGGCAAAGAATGATCAGCCCGTGCTTGCCGATCAAGGCGTTCAGCAGGCGGGCGAACGCATCGCCGTAATAGGTCTGCGGCATCCAGATGTCGTCGAGCAGGCCGCGGAGTTCCTCGGTGTGCTCGGTCATCGGCAAGGCGTCGAAGAGCCCGGCGAGCGTCCGCCGGATGCTGTCGTCGAGCTTCACATAACCGACCGGCAGATCGTCGTGACACCGCTTCGGCTCGTTCTTCACCTCGGTCAGCCGGTTCTCGCGGTCGAGTACGAACGTCCGCGAGACCTCGTCAAAGTCGTGGTCCTCGGTCGCCGCCCAAAAGACCGGAACGGCCTTGACGCCGCTGCGACGCAGTTCATTGGCTGTCTTGACCGCCGAAAGTGCCTTATAGATCGTATAGAGCGGCCCGGTCAGAAGCCCGGCCTGCTGCCCGGAGACGACCGCGACCGAATCTGACTCGCGGAGCATCGCGATATTCGCGAGCGTCGCCTCGGATGCTCCGAACTTGCGGTTCATCTCCTCGAGTGCATCGCAGAGAACGTTGCGGTCGGCCGTGTAGCGCGAAAGCACCTCCGGAATTCGCTCGATGGCCTCGCGATGCGAGCCGATCGCCCCCGGATAGAATCTCTTCAACGAAACAGGGTCGGCCTGATATTCGATGAAGAGCTTCGATTGTCCTGGTATGTTCGCGAACGGAATGTCGAGCGTTGCCGAAAATGGAGATCTGCTCGGCTCGGGACAGGCGGATTCTTGCTGCACGAAAAATTTCTCCTTTCAAAAATTATAAGTTTCTGAAAGCGAAAACAAAAGGAGGCGTCCCGTTTGGAACGCCTCGCTTTTACATCCAATGATGCTGCGTTACTGATTCGTGGCCGCTGCAGTGGCGGTCTTCGCCCCGCTCTGGCCGGCCGCTGTGTCCTGAAGGCGGTCGATGCGATAAATGCCCGAGGAGTGCGAAGCGGCGTAGATCCGGTTCGGATCGGCCGGGTCGAACGCCATCGCCCAAACGCGGCGGCTCGGGACGACCATGTCCATCGAATCGATCCGCGTCCATTGCTGGCCGGCGTCGCTCGAATAATAAAGCCCGCCGCCGATCTCGTGTGCACTGCCAAGGAAGATCTCGTCCGTGTTTTCCGGGTTGATCAGGATTGCCGTGTACTTGCCGAGCGGAAGGTTGCCGCCGCGTCGGATCCACGTCCGGCCGCCGTCGCGGCTAAGGTAAAATGTCTGCGTCGTTCCGGCATAAACATAGTTTGGCCGCTTCGGGTCCGAAGCGAGCGAGACGACCGGGATGCCCTGCGGCGTCGCGTTCACTTTCTCCCAGGTCTTGCCATCATCGCGGGTAACGAGAACGCCCGACGTTGCCGTGCCGACCCAGATAGTTCCCGGAACGAGCGGCGAGGCATGAACAGCAAAGATATTGGCATTTACGCCCTCGCCGAGCTCGAGCTTTTCCCAGCCCTTGGCAATGTCGTAGGTACGATAGAGCCCCTTGTCGGTTCCGGCGATGATGCCGTTCTTCTCGTCCTCGGTCGGGATCAGGACGCGAACGCTGTCTTCAAGGGCCGGGACGACCTTTGCCTCAGCAGCAGCCTTCGCGGCTGCGGCCTCGGCGGCCCTACGTTGTGCGGCTGTCATACGGCGGGCCGGAGCCTTACGGACCGGTGCTTTTTTGGGTGCCGTTAAAAGCGTCCACGATTCGCCGCGGTCTAGCGAGCGGAAGATCCCGCGGTTCGTGCCGAGCAGAAGCCGGGTCGGATCAACGCGGTCCTGCATCACGGCAAACGGTGCAACCTGGTCAAGCCCCGCACCGCGGGCCGCGGTCCACGTCTGCCCGCCATCCTTGCTGTAGAAAAGATTGCCGCCGCTGGTCGCGGTGTTATGTGTTGTTGCGTAGAGCCTTCCGGGCATACCGACGTCCGGCGTTACCGTGTAGGCAAAGCGGCTGGTAAAGCTCTGGTTGGCCGGAGCGAACGTGCGGCCGCCGTCGTTCGAGATCATCACGCCGTTGTTGTTCGTTCCGATGAAAACACGGTCCGGAGCGTCCGGGTGAACGGCGATCGAATTGACCTCAAGATTGCGGGCCGTTGTCATCCGCCAGGTCTTGCCGCCGTCAACCGACATCCAAAAGCCCTCGGTCGTTCCGGCGTAAACGGTTCCCTGCCGCGAAGGATGCTGCAGAATGTCGCGTGTCCGCCGCGAGGTCGAGGGAATGCCCTGTATCTTTCGCCACTTCTCGCCGCCATTGAGCGATTCGTAAATGCCGCTGCATGCCGAGGCGACGATGTGGTTGCGATCGCGTTCATTAATGCTGATAGCAAAGACGTCCGAGTCGTCGATCATTCCGTCCTTGATCAGCCGCCAGTTCTTGCCGTTGTCGGTCGATTTATAGGCTCGCCACCAGGTGCCGGCATAGATCGTTCCGGTGCTTCGCGGGTCGATCGCAAGCGAGTTGACGTTGATCGGCATCGACTCGGACGAGATCTTTTCCCAGCTATCGCCCGAATCGCTTGAGACAAAAACGCCGTTCGTTGAACCGACAAAGAGGTAGTTCGGGTCGCTCTCGGCCTGCGTCATCGCGTGGATGGCCTCGTTCTTAAGTTCCTTGGCCTCGCGCCAGGTCTTGCCGCCGTCTTTCGACTTGAAAAAGCCGCCCGCTCCCTTGTGGCGGTGGCCGGAGGCGTAGATGACGTTCGAATCGCGGCGGTCAACGAAAAGATCGTCGATGGTCAACTGCGGCTGCTCGAGATTGACCAGCAAACGCCACGTCCGCCCGGCATCGGCCGAGGTGTGGATCTGCCCGTCAAGCGTACTGATATAGAGCCGGTCCTTGTTGTTCGGGTCGATCGCCACCGAGCGGACATCGCCGCCCTCGGGGCCGATAACGGTCCAGGCGGTCATTCCCTTTTTGTCGGTATAAACATCGCCGCCCGAGCCAAGGACGACCTGGCTGAGCAGAAGCGATGCCAGGACCGAAAGATGCAGAACAGTGCCGATGATTCCTTTTGATCTCTTCATTATTGCTTCCCGTTACTTGTCGAAAACTGAAAAGGGTTTGCGAGGCCGATGGTTAGGATGATGCGGCCGCCCGCGGGGTTTGCAGCAAATCGCTGCCGGCCGAAATTTGCCCTGCCATCAGAAATACTTTCTACATACTAAAAAATTCCCAATGCTAAAGCAACACTTTAAGTTCGGCAAAGCTTACCAGCAGGCCGGAAATGAAAAAGCGGAGCCTCGAAATGAGGCCCCGCTTTGATGTTCATCTGCCTCGCGGCAGGTGAAGCTTGTCCCAATTACGGATTCGGGTTCTCAGCACCCGGCGGTACGCGATAGAGCTTGGTGTTGATTCCAGCACCGAGGTCTCCTCCGCGGACCATCGTGATCCGGCTGCGGTCGAACCGGCGGAACGAGATGTGGTTGTTGATCAACCGTTCGCGTGCTGCGATCTCGCGTTCCGAACCGTAGTTGATGATGTAGCCCTGGTTGGTCGGGTTGTTCTGCAGTTCAACGAAGAAGGCGTCGAGACGTGCTCTTACGTCGTCGTTCTGCAGTTTGCCGAACTCATCCACGAGTACAGCTTCCGGATTCCTGTCAACGATACCGCTGTCCGAATCTTCGCTCGGGCAGTTGCACGAAGGATCGAGTCCGCCAAGCGTTACACGAGCCGTGATGGTGCTGCCGGCATCGCTACGCGAGGTGCGTACGCGGATGCTCGGGGTGCCCTGGCCGCTTTCGATGGTGCCGCCGCCGCTGATGTTCCAGTTGTAGGTAACATCCGGGCCGCCGCTTACGTTAGCGGTAAAGGTCATCACGTCACCCGGGTTCGTGACACCGGCCGGTCCGCTGACGGACAGGGTCGGGCACTCGCAGGTGATGCAGTTCGGGCAGTCTTCAACGGTGACCGTACGGGTCTGCGTCTGTCCGCAGAATCCGCAGCCATCGTCAACACCGGCCGTGATCGTGTAGGTTCCCGGCCGAACGCCGCTGAGGTCCCACTGCACGTTAGCGCCCGAGCCGACGATGCGGCCGCCGCTAACAGTGTAGTTATAGACAAGCGGGTCATTTTCCGGATCCGTCGCTGTCGTCGTGACATTGATCGTCGTGTTGTCGTTGCAGCTCAGGCCTTCGGCCGGACGTCCTGCAGCACACGGCAGCGTGATCGTGCTGTCGCTGACCTCGATCGCCGTTACGTTTGCCGGCTGGTTGACGATGTCGCCCAACCGCGTGTTGCGGCGTCCGATCCAGGTCTGGAAGATGAATCCGTGCGGGTCCTGCGAAAGCTGGAAGCCCGGAGGAACACCAGAGAACCGGGTGTTGATGACCTGCGGAACACAGATCGGGCCCTTTCCGACTCCATCCGTGGGTTGCTGCGTAACAGCCGTACACGGAACGAAGACGCTGTTGTTGAACGTTTCGTCATCAAAGATACCGTCATCCTGCTGATTTACGTTGTAGCGGTAGGCAAAGCCCATACCGAACCAACGTGTCGGGAAGATGCGGAATCCGCCGATGAAGTCCATCGGATGATGCTCGAATGCGTTCGGCGTGCGTCCGCCAACATAGCGAAGCGAACGGAACTCGAGGATCGGCTGGAAGTAGCGGTTGACCGGGAAGTCAACACCGACAGCCGTCAGGAGTTCATCCGGACGATCGAGAAGCGTGAATTCGCCGCCGGGGAATTCGCCCTTCACATCAGCATTCCAGTGGTAGCCGACGTTGGCCGAGAAATTCACCCACTTTGCAAGCCGTGCATCAGCAAACATGCCGACGATGAAGTCGCCGCGGTTACCGCCCGGGCTGGCACCACGCTGGAGCTGGTTAAAGCCGCCTGCCCCGTCTGCCGTATCGGCATAGAAGCGATAGCCGGCATTGATACCAAAGCCGATCGGGTTATTGACGTTGGTCCAACGCCACTTACCACCGACCGTGAAGGTGCTGAATGCCGAGGTGCCCCACGTACGATTCATGAACGGAGCATCAGCAAGGTACGACGGAGCCGTGGTGAATACGGTCGGGGCCGAACCTGCCGGAGCACCGGTCGGTGACTGAAGCGTGATCGTCTGGAGCACAACGCCCGGAAGAATGCTGCCGTAAACCGAACCGAGGCCCGGGAAGAGGTCAGCACCGCCGCCGCTTGCACGTGGCGGTCCGATCAAGGCGTTCGTTCCTGCCGGGAAGCCGAAGAGCGGTCCCGAGAAGAACGGCGGCGTGAGGCCGAATGAGCCCGCGCTTCCGCCGATATACGGGAACTGAACGAACGGAGCCGTTCCCGCCGGGCGATAAACCGCCTGGCCGGAGAACGGGCCCGGAGTGGCGCCCTGCGGAGCGAGTATGATCGCTGCCGGGCTGATCCCGCCGATACGTGAATTCGGAAGAGCGAATGCCGAGAGGTTCCTCGGCGAGTTGATCTTCAATCCGCGATACGCGTCAGTGTTAAAATAAAGTTCGAAGTAGTTGGTCAGACCTACCTGGAAGCTTACAGGGATCTCAGTGAAGTCAGCATTGCCGGGATCCCGGTCAAAATTGCTGATCGCTGCACTAAAGGTGAATTCCCCTTTCCTCAGGGTTTGACCGTCCAAGACCGTAAAAAGGCCCGTGCCGCCGCCCATGGGGCCGCCCGTGCCGACGGTCGGAGCCGTGTTTCTAGGGTCCTTCTCCGAGCGCTTGCTGTTGTCAGTGCTCGTCGTCTGGGCGATGCCCGCGACCACGAAAGTAAACAGAGCCAGCGTCAAGAAAACCACTCTATAACCGAGTTTCATCATATTCCTCCGCCGAAAAAATGGATCAATTTCAATTGTTATCAATTAAAAACAGTGCTGCACTCTCATTGGGCAGCAAACGTGGCCCGGGACTCCCGAGAAACCGTTTTCACGCGGTTTCTCGCTGAAATTTCCAAAGGCCTTTAAACTGAACTCTTAGCTCGCCCGGCTGGCTAGACCGCTGTAAATACACTAACCGCCAGACTTACTTCTGTTAGACGATATTACAACTCAAACCGAAAATCAAGTGTTTTTAACAAATTAACAGCTTTCGGTTAAGCGTAGATACCACGCATTCGCGTATGATACGCGACCCGGTCGATCGCCAGCATATAGGCCGCGGTCCGCGTATCGACCTCGTGCTTGTCGGCATAATGGGCAAGTTCGTTGAAACTTGCGACCATTTTTTCCTCCAAACGCTGGTTGACCTGCTCCTCGGACCAGAAGTAGCCCATCCGGTCCTGAACCCATTCAAAATACGAAACCGTAACGCCGCCCGCATTGGCTAGGATGTCCGGGATCACGAAAATGCCCTTGTCGTGCAATATCTTATCGGCACGCGGGGTCGTTGGGCCGTTAGCACCTTCGGCAAGTATCTTGCACTTGATGCGGTCCGCGTTCTCCGAGGTGATCTGGTTCTCGGTCGCACAAGGGGCGAGCACATCGCATTCGATCTCAAGCAGATCCTTGTTCGAAACAACATCGCAGTCCGGGTAACCGTCAAGCGACTTGTTCTTGTGCAGATATTCGAGAACGTGCGGAATGTTGAGCCCGTTCGAGTTATAAATTCCGTTGTGGATATCCGAGATCGCCGTGATCTTGTATCCCTGCTTGTACATCAGCTCCGCGCCGATGCCGCCCACGTTTCCTGCTCCCTGAACAACGACCGAAGTGTTCTCCGGCGTCAGGTTGAAACGCTTGATCGCTTCGTTGACCGTGAACAGGACACCGCGGCCCGTCGCTTCCCTGCGGCCAAGCGAACCGCCAAGTGCGACCGGCTTGCCGGTGACGACGGCCGTAACGGTGTTCCCGGCGTGCATCGAGTATGTGTCCATGATCCACGCCATGGTCTGCTCGTTGGTGTTCATGTCCGGTGCCGGCACGTCGAGGTCCGGGCCGATGAAGTTGAAAAGCTCGGCCGTGTAACGGCGGGTCAGCCGCTCGAGCTCGCCCTGCGACATCTGCTGCGGGTTGCAGATGATGCCGCCTTTTCCGCCGCCGAACGGCACGTTAACGACCGCGCACTTCCACGTCATCCACGCCGCAAGGGCCTTTACCTCATCAAGCGAGACGTCCGGAGCATAGCGGATGCCGCCCTTTGCCGGCCCGCGGGCAAAGTTGTGCTGCACTCGGTAGCCTTCAAAGACCTGTATGTGGCCGGTGTCCATCTTCACCGGGATGTAAACCTTTATCTCTCGGCTCGGGACGCGCATCACCGCGTAGAGGTCCGGGTCGAGGCCTAGAAGCTGAGCAGCCCTGTCAAACCGTTCGCTCATCGCCTCGAACGGATTCTTTTCATCGCTGCCCTTAAACCGCCGCATTTCATCGGCCATGGGGTTTGCCATTTCTTATCGATTCTCCAAATTATACCGGCGGCCATCTGCCGCCATTTAATAAGTAACTATCCTTTTGCAGGGTTCATCGAGCCCGAGCGAAAACCTTCCAGGTCGAGCGTTACGAATTTGAACCCAAGCGGCTTCATCTCGCCGGCCAGTTGCTCGATTACCGCGGGCACGAGCAAACGCTCGAACTCGCCCTTTGCGACCTCAATGCGGGCCAGGTCGCCGTGAACGCGAAGCCGGAACTCGCGAAATCCGTGTCGGCGAATTATCTCTTCGCCCTTTTCAACGGCCGTGAGCCTGCCGATCGAGACCGGCGTTCCCGGTGCGATCCGCGAAGCAAGACACGGGCTTGCCGGAAGTTCGGCGGTCTCGAGCCCATGCTGCCGGCTGAACTCTCTTATCTCCGCCTTGCTGAAACCGAGTTCGGCAAGCGGGCTGCGGACGTTCTTTAGCTCGGCTGCCCTGCGGCCAGGCCTGTGATCGCCCAGGTCGTCGGCGTTCGTACCGTCGAGCACGACGGCTTTTGCATCACCCGCGATCTCGGCCAATACGCCGTAAAGCTCGTCCTTGCAGAAAAAGCACCGGTCGCCTGCGTTCGCCCGGTACTTCTCACTTTCGATCTCGCGTGTTTCGACCATCCGCCATTTGAGGCTGTAGCGACGGGCAAAGCTCTCGGCCTGTTGCCGCTGATGCCCGGAAACGCTTGGCGAGAGCCCTGTAACGGCCTCGGCCGCGTCGCCGAGTTCGTCCTTCGCGACCCATGCAAGATATGAACTGTCAACGCCGCCCGAGTAGGCGACCAACACCGAACCGAAACTTCGCATCAAAGCCCTTAATTCCTGCTCTTTACCGGTCCGTGCCGGTGAAACGCCGTGGGCGGATTTACTTTCGGTCTGCATCGAACTACGCGCTAAGAACTTTGTACCGACATCGATACAAAGCCAAAATCTTAACGTAGCAAAATGCGGTTAGCAACCGTCTAGGTTCGAAATTGCGAACCGTCGGAAAACGGCAAAAAATTTAACTTTTATCGGGGCCGCGTGATATCATCAAGGCTCCAAGTTCAACACCGTGGTCCAACTCTCGAAAATCCGGCAGGCAGTCGAAACGGGGCGTCCTTTTGCCCTTGCGATGCTAATTCTTTGCCTGTGCGTCTTCGCCTCTTTTTCTTTCGCCCAGGAAGAGACCGACCCGACGGCGGACGCGATCGCTCTATTTGAGGAAGGCCAGGACCTGCACGAAAAGGGCAACCTTCGCGGTGCTATCGAGCTTTACACTAAAGCTCTAGCGCTGATACCGGAGTTTCCCGAGGCCGAACTACAGAAAGGTAATGCTCATCTCTCATTAAAAGAGACGTCGGAGGCTGAAGCCGCTTTTCGGCGTGCGGTCGAGCTTCGCGAAGATTGGTCGCTTGCACTTGCCTCGCTCGGCTCGCTGCTTGTGCAGAAGGGCGAGTTTGCCGAGGCCGAGCCTTTGCTTGCCAAAGCGATAAAGCTCGACGAGCAGAACTACCCTGCTCTTTCGGCAATGGCGGAACTTCGCCTGCGGACGAACGCATCCGAAGCAATTCTTCGTGAGCTACTCTTAACATTGACTTCGTTGACGACCGGCAAAGTGAACCCGCCCGCATCGGCCTGGGCTTCGAGGGCGGCCATCGAAAATCGGCTTGGCGACCTTCGCTCGGCAAAGGCAAGCATCAGCCGGGCTCTCGCTACTGAACCATCGAGCATTTCCGCTCTAGCCGAAGCGGCCGAGATCGCTCTTCGCGAGAACGACCCGGCGAGTGCCGAAGAGTTTGCTCGTCGGTTTGAAGCGGCCGGCGGCGATCCGGATGCGGTGAGGCTTTTCCGTGCGAGAGCGCTTCTGCTTCGCGATGACGTCGCCGGGGCGGAGAAGATTCTGGCCTCGGCCTCGCCCGATAACAAGGACGCTGCGAAGCTGCTCGAGCGGATCCGTGCATCCGCCGCGGCCGATCCCGCCGAACTTGAAAAAGAGCTCGAGGCGAAGCCGAATGATCCGGCTATACTCGGAAGGCTTTGCACACTCTGTCGCCGGAGCGACCCGCCAAAGGCTTTGCAGTATTGCCAGGCGGCCTACAACGCCGAGCCCGGAAATACCGGCCATGCGGTCGGCTTCGCGGCTGCTCTTGTGCAGGCAAAGAACTTTTCGGCAGCCGCTGAGCTTCTGAAAAAGCTCACCGCGGCAGAACCGGAGAATGCGACGATCAGGGCGAACCTTGCGACCGCTTTATTCCAGCTTCGCCGTTACGCGGAGGCGAAGGCTGAGTTTCGATGGCTTATCGATCGCCAGCCGGAACTCGCCGCCGCGTATTATTTCCTGGGCGTTGCCCATGACAACCTTGGGGAATATTTGGACGCGATGGCAAACTATCAGGAGTTTCTTCGCCGTGCGAAGATCGCCGAGTTTAAGGACGAGATCGACCGGATAAATCTCCGGCTGCCGGCTCTCGACCGCCAGATAAAAGCAGATAAGGGAAAGAAGGCTAACGAAGAATAACGATGACCTATTTCACAAACACATCGCCATTTGCCAATACACGTAGCCGGGCCTGCTCGGCAACGAGGCAGGCGGTGTTTTTGTGTTTCGGCATCCTTTTTTCGACACTCGCGGCCGCGACCGCCTCCGCACAGGACGACCCGCCGCAGTATGAGCTTGCTCCGCCGCCGCTAATGGTGATGTCGAAGGCCGAGCGCGACAAGCTCGACATGGAACAGGGCATAAGAAAGCGAACCCAGCTCGCCCTCGAGCTAATGGACGCCCGCGTCGGCCTGGCGGAAACTGCGAATACCCGCGACGACCTTAACGAGATGTTCTCGCACCTAGGGGCATTCTCGGCGATCATGGAAGACACTTTGGCGTTCCTGAAAACGGCGGACCCGAACCGCGGCCGAACGCTCGACAACTTCAAACGGCTCGAGATCGGGCTTCGCCGCTTCTCGCCCCGGCTTGAGCTGATCCGACGCGAGCTTCCGCTAACGCACGAATTTTACGTCCGCAGTTTGCTCCGTCAACTACGCGACGCGCGCTCGCGGGCACTCGATCCGCTTTTTGATGATTCGGTCATCCGCAGCAGTACCTGAATATGAAGCGTTCCTTTTTCTACCCGCTTTTTCTTATCGCCGTAACTCTCGTCGCCGGCGCCGGTGAGGCCTCGGCCCAGCGCGACTACATGACCGAAGAGGAGATCGAGATCGTCCGCGACGCGCAGGACATCGATCTTCGCATCGACGTGCTGACGAAGATGATCGACAGGAGGCTGGCTGCTCTTGGGATAGAACACGGCGGCTGGAAGAACGCCGCGAAGGAAGATCCGAAATGGGGGCCGCTGCCGAAGGGCTCGCGTGCGGAACTGCTAACGGACATACGGCGGCTGATCGAGAAATCGATCGATGACATCGAGACCATCGCCGACCGCGACGACCGAGCACTGGAGCAAAACAAGATGGGCGGAAAGCTCTTTCCGAAAGCCATCCATATGCTCGACGCGGCCGGCCAACGCTACACCGCTATATTCAAAAAACTGCTTGACGGCAACACTGAAGAACGCGAACGCGGCGTCCTGCTAAACTCCATCGACCTCTGCGACCAAATAAACGCCGCAGCCAAAACCATCCCAAAACCAAAGAAGTGATCACCCGCGCATCGCCGTCAATATCTCATCCACATTCATCTTCACATCAACGAAGAGCTTCACAAAGCTCCCCTCCTTACGAAGGAGGGGTGGCACCCGCTTCGGGTGACGGGGTGGTTCTCTCCGTCCGGTCGACGTTTAGCCGAGCGAAACATGTCTCCGCCCCTAACTTCCGCTTTAAGCTTGTCCCCCTGCTAAAACACCGAGGCGGGGCGACAAAGCTGTTAGACGACCGGGCCTTTTTCCAGTACCTTCGCTTCGATCAAAAACATCGTAGCAATACTAACATCGCATCGGAGCCAAAACCGTTAGTGCTCTTTCGGCGGATCGGTCAGCATCTGGCAGAACCAGCGAGCGTCCTCGGGAAATTCCTTTTCCCACAGAAACTCTCTGGCGACGGTCGGGTAAACGCTACAAGTCACTGAGCCAGTCGTCACTATCCGTAATCTTCCGCGAATGAACCGAAAATCTTTTGCCTTTATTGAGCAAAATCACCGTCTCGGCGCTAGTATCATCCCCGGAATAGAACATCAGGTCAGTCCGACCATCTTTATTCACGTCACCCGCAGGAACCAGTGAATATACCCAATAGCTACCGCCCTGCCCTGCAATTCCGTAGTTGTAGGCGAAAAACGACTTTATCGACTTTCCGGTAGAGGTCTTTAGATCGAAAGTGATCCAATTCTTAACGTATTTATTGAGGAGACGTTTCCCCGGTGGGTTGTGATAGGTCTGGTATGTTCGAGGCTGAATCCGATCCGGTACTCCGTCACCGTCAACATCAATGAAGATCGGAGCCAGATTGTCGAAACCGCGCCTTTCGTTGTCAGAAATTTGCTGAGCATTCGTCGACACGGAAAAGACGAGCAGAGCAAGTTTCAAAAACAATATAACTTTGATCATCTCAACTTAATTCCTTATCGCCGTTAGAATTTCAACCACCACCATCTTCACATCAATGAAGAACTTCACAACAACTCCCCTCCTTACGAAGGAGGGGTGGCACCCGCTTCGGGTGACGGGGTGGTTCTCTCCGCAAGATCAGCATTCATCCGTCATTTATCGAAACCAAAACAAAGAACCACTTCCCGGCAAAACCCGTATCCCTCCTTCGTAAGAAGGAGAGCTTAATCAGACGGGGTGGTTCTCTCCGTCCAACCAAAGTTGCTTCGAATAACGGCGAGAACCCATTCCGCATCTTCAAATACTAGCTTGTTCTCAAATCGAAGGACACGAATTCCGTGTGACTCAGCAAATTCTCTTTTCGAGCGGTCGTTCAACCGCGGGTGATCGACAAAATGAAGTTGGCCGTCCAATTCGATGGCTAGTTTTTCTTACGGGCAATAGAAGTCAAAAATGTAATTGCCGATGCTGTGCTGCCTTCGAAATTTACGCCCGTCGAGTTTTGAGCTCTTTACAAGGTTCCAAAAGGCCGCTTCGGCTGGCGTCAAGGATTTCCGTAGTTTGTCGCGGAACTTTGCGACCTGTGGCAATGAGTGTATGTCGGTTTTGCTTCTCTTGAACATCACTTCTTATTTGCCCAGAGAACCACCCCGTCCGCCGAAGCGGCGTCCACCCCTCCTTCGTAAGGAGGGGAGCTTTATATCTAGCCTTCGGATCTAGAGAACCACCCCGTCCGCCGAAGCGGCGTCCACCCCTCCTTCGTAAGAAGGGGAGTTTCTTATTTTGCCCCAGGATTCGAGAGAACCACCCCGTCCGCCCAAAGCGGCGTCCACCCCTCCTTCGTAAGGAGGGGAGCTTTTTTTCACACCCAAAGCTTATCAAGATCACCCGCGCATCGCGGTCAATATCTCATCGACGACCTTCTTAGCATCGCCGAAGAGCATTTGGGTGTTGTCTTTGTAGAAGAGCGGGTTGTCCACGCCGGCGTAGCCCGAGGCCATCGAGCGTTTCATGACGATGGTGTCGCGGGCTTCCCAAACGTGGAGCACCGGCATTCCCGCGATCGGCGAGGCCGGGTCATCGAGCGCCGACGGATTGACGATATCATTCGCACCGATCACCCACGAAACATCCGTACCGCCAAATTCGTCGTTGATCTCTTCCATTTCAAAGACGATGTCATAGGGGATGTTCGCCTCGGCGAGCAGAACGTTCATGTGGCCCGGAAGCCGCCCGGCGACCGGATGGATGGCGAACTTAACTTCGGTGCCGCCTTCTTTCAATATCTTGACCACCTCGGCGAGCGAGTGCTGCGCCTGAGCAACGGCGAGCCCGTAGCCCGGGACGATGATCACTTTCTTTGCCTGCCGCAGCATTTCGGCCGAGGTCGCCGCATCTACCGAGCGCACCTCGCCGGCCGGGGCCGAACCGCCCGCGGCCGCAGAACCGCCTTCGGTGCCGAAGCCGCCAAGCATCACGCTGACGAATGAGCGGTTCATTCCGCGGCACATTATGTAGCTGAGGATCGCACCGCTCGAACCAACCAACGCTCCGGTGATGATGAGCAGGTCGTTCGAGAGCATAAAGCCCGCCGCCGAGGCCGCCCAACCCGAGTAGCTGTTCAGCATCGAAACGACCACCGGCATATCCGCACCGCCGATCGCCATTATGAAATGGATGCCCAAAACGCCGGTCACAACGGTCGCTGCTATCAGGTACGCGTTCCCGCCGGTTCCGGGCGCCATCACATAGAGCACGCCGAGAACGACCGTCGCGATCAGCATCAGGAGATTGATGAAATGACGGCCGGGAAGCAGGAACGGGTTGCCGCTGATAGAGCCGCGAAGTTTGAGGAACGCGATGACCGATCCCGTGAAGGTGATCGAGCCGACGCAAACGCCGACGAAGATCTCGATCAGCAAGATACCGGCGTCCTCTACCGTTTTACCGGCGGCAAATTTATCGAGGTAGGTACCAAATCCGACCAAAACTGCCGCGAGCCCGACAAAGCTGTGCAGGATCGCCACAAGCTCCGGCATCGAGGTCATCTGCACCCGCGAGGCGACCGTTGCGCCGATCAGCGCACCGACCAGCACAACCGCACCGAGGATCGGCCAGCCGCTCGGCTGCATCGCCGCGACCGTCGCCGCCAGCGCGATAAGCATCCCGATGATGCCATACCAATTCCCCCGCCGGGCCGTCTCCTGCTTGGACAACCCACCAAGGCTCAAAATAAACAACGCACTCGCGGCGATGTATGCGATCGTGATCAAAGATTGTTGCATACAATGCAGAAGCCCGCGCGTAAGCAAGGGCTTAACATCCAAGCCAGGCTAATCTCGAAACTCGAAAGGAATGTCCTCCTGGCAGTACTTAACGTAATCAACTGCGGCGTCAACATGCCTCGGTTTCCAAAGGTATCGTGTGCTCGCCCCTCGCGACCAAACTTTCTCATCGCTACCACAGAGTCGCTCTGCTCTTAAACGGCGCGTGGCATAGGCCTTGAGATCATTCACGATCTTCTCCGGCTTTACGGCTCCGGAACTAACGACATGAGCATGATTTGTTCTCACGTTCATCGCGCGAAGGTCGTAGTCTCTAATTTCACAAACTTCCCTGATGGCGGCCTCAACACAAAGCCGCTGCCGGTCGTCGAGCAACAACGGTCTTTGCTTTCGACCGTCCTTCATCGCCTCAATCAACGGAACGCTCGGTGTCACCATCGGACCACCGTAGCGATTATTGCCGTTCCGTCTGACCGAGGTTCGTGCGTCCCCATGCAACCACGTACCATAGGTTCGGAAAGTCAGAAGGTAAGCGATCGGGAATGGATTTTCCTCGTAAACCTCGAATCCGTGATCGTCAAGCATATTCCTGCATTCGATGTTGCGAGTTAAGCCCTTGCTTACGCGCGGGCTTCCGCATTCGACAACCCACCAAGGCTCAAAATAAACAACGCACTCGCGGCGATGTATGCAATTGTAATAAGGCCGGTTTTCATTCAGTCTCGTCGGTTCGGGCGAACCATTCCTTGTAAACCGTGAACCAGATAATCACCCATATATCCGCGTCCGACGAATCGGGCATGTATTTCTTTTTCGATCAACGTTTTCATGTTTCGCGAATCACTGGCTTCTCCGATCAAATACTTCCATTCAGAAAACAATCGGCTTTCCGGGCTTAATTCAACGGAATCGGTAAAAAATCGCCGCGATGTTTCGTGCCACTTCTTTTCGTTACCAAATCCATAGGCATACGGTCCATGCCCAAGGATAGCGATGATAAATCTGGCCTCGGCGGACAAACTGTGCTCACCACCAAAATTTTCAATGAGGGCCTCAACTGAAACCTCATCAAATTTAGCTTTGTCCAATCCTGTCAAGATCGTCGGTTCGGTGATCCTGTACCAGATGAAAAAGATCAGCCGCAATAGCGTCTCCTCGTCGCGTAAGCCGAACTGCCAACGTTGCAGCAAGGCATTTGCGGCAAAACCAAGTGTCGGAGCTCCGTGCGAATAGCCGCGTTCGATCTCATTAATCTCTTGAATTGATAGAACCGTTTTAAATTCCATCTACTTCCTAAACATCGCCAGCATTCTGTTGGTAACTAAAAATCCGCCGGCGATGTTGATCGTGGCGATGAGAACGGCGACGGCGCCGAGGATCGTGGTCACGTTCATCTCGCCGGAGAGTTGAAGCATTCCGCCGACGAGGATGATGCCGCTGATCGCGTTGGTGACGCTCATTAGCGGCGTGTGCAGGGCGGGCTTCACATTCCAGACCACCTGGAACCCGACGAAGACCGCGAGCATAAAGACCGTAAAGTGCGAGAGCTTCGAGTCCGGCACGTAAAAGCCGATCAGCAGCAGTACAAGCCCGATGCCGACAAGCGTCAGCGGGTGCATTCCCGTGCCCTCGTCGTGGCCGTGGCCGGCGGAGCTTTTCGCAGCCGCGGCGACCGCTGCCGAGCTCTTGGTCGGCACGCCCGGTTCCGGCGGCGGCGGCTGTTCTTTGACCGGTGCCGGCCAGAGCATCTTGCCCTCGTGGAGCACGATCGCACCGCGGACTATCTCATCCTCGAGATTCACGACAAGTTGCGGAGGCCCGACCGTGAGGGAGGGCTTAACATCCGAGTTTAATTGCTCCTCGTTCTGTTTCGTGTCAAGCCCTTGCTTACGCGCGGGCTTCTGCAATTCTTCGATCAACGCCGTCACACACGCTCCGTAAAGCTGCGACGACATCGAAGCCATCCGCGAGGGCAGGTCCGTGTAGCCGATTATGGTAACACCCTTGTGGTGGACGACCTTGCCAGGCTCTGTCAGCGCACAGTTGCCGCCCTGCTCGGCCGCGAGGTCAACGATAACCGAGCCCGGCTTCATTGATTCGACCATGCCCTGCGTTATCAGCTTCGGTGCCGGCTTGCCGGGTATCAACGCGGTCGTCACGATGATATCGACCTGCATCGCCTGGGCGGCAAAGAGGGCCATTTCGGCTTTGAGAAAATCGTCCGACATCTGCTTGGCATAGCCGCCCTTGCCTTCGCCTTCTTCCTTGATGTCGAGTTCGAGAAACTCGGCGCCCATCGAGGCGACCTGATCCTTGGTCGCCGACCGCGGGTCAAATGCCCGGACGATCGCGCCCAATCCCTTCGCCGCACCGATCGCCGAAAGCCCCGCAACGCCCGCACCAATAACAAGTACCTTTGCCGGGTCGATCTTGCCGGCGGCCGTGATCTGTCCGGTAAAGAAACGCGGAAAATGTGCCGCCGCTTCGATCACCGCACGGTAGCCCGCGATGTTCGCCATCGCCGAAAGCGTGTCCATCTTTTGCGCCCGCGTTATCCGCGGCACGCTGTCCATCGCAAAAACGGTCGCCTTTCGCTTGGCGAGCTTATCGACGATCTCGCGGTTCTGCCCCGGCCACAAAAAGCCGACCAGCCAACCGCCCTCGCGGAGCAGTTCGGCCTCGCCTTCCTCGGGCGGCCGGACCTTCATCACCACGTCCGAGGTGGACCAAAGCTCTTTCGCGTCTGCGGCGATCGTCGCGCCGGCCTCTTGATACTCGGCGTCCGAGGCGTCGATGGCGATGCCGGCACCCGATTCGACGGCGACGTCGAAACCGAGTTTCTTGAGCTTTAGTATCGTTTGAGGGGTGGCGGCGACACGGCGTTCGCCCGGATGGATCTCTTTAGGGATTCCGATCGTTGGCATATGTTGACGTAAGTATAGTGGGAAACGCCCGACGCGCAAATCGGAGCACATCGGCTCGAAATTTTATTTTCTGCGGACCCGGCTAAATGGCCTGCATCGTGATCACGATCATCGGGTTGTCGCCCGCGACCTTTACATATGAGACCCAATAACCCTGTTTCTCATACTCGACCCGCTTGAACATTCCGCCGTCCTCGTTGGCCTGGACGTCCTCGCCGATCACGGCCTTCGCGGTCGGAGCCTTGCTGATGTCGCCGGTGTACATCACCGAGATCGCCCGGACCTTTCCGGCATCGTCATAAAAAACGCGTGCCTCTTCGCCATCGGCCGGGGCGTAAAGATCCTCTGTATCGGATTTCTCCTTCGGGTCGCCGAGAGCCGAACGAGCCTCCGCCGCGGTCATCCCGATCTTGACACCGCGGTAGGCCTTAAAGACCGGATCGACATTCACGGAAACTGCCGTAGCTCCGGCATTGCCGTTGATCACTCCGCCCAAGCAAACAACGCCGGCGGACAAAAGAAATGAAAACATCAATGCTCGATATCTCATGATCTCCTCCTTATCAGGCGGTCGCGAAAAAGCAGGTGCGACGATTATCAAAAAGCTGTGTTTGGTTGGTGATGCAGGGCTTTTGACCTAATTATATACCCGAATCCGATATGAAACAAAAAGTTTTCAATTTGGCCCGGATCACGGGCGCTCGAGGATCTGCTTTAGATTCGCGAGCCCTTCTTCATAGTCCTTGCCGATCGCCTGTTCGAGGTCCATAACGAGCAGCATCAGGTTCATCGGCCGCGGCATCTCCGTGCGAAAGCCCCAGCGGACTCGGGTCTGTGCCGCCCCGACCGGTTCGGTTACGAGATATGCGTCCGCCTTCGATTCGAACGGGGCTTTGAACCGCAGTTCGGTATCGATCTTCTCACCCTCGACGATACGTTTAATTTCCTGCTCGCCGGAGCCGACCTCGGGGTTCGTGCTTTCCCATCGCGAAACGAAGCCTGCCGTACCGTCGGTCCCGGTCGCTTCCTGCTTCATTCCGGGGTCGCGTCTATACCACGTACCCCATTCATTCTGGTTCTTTACCTGTTTCAAATATGCAAAGACCAGGTCGCGTGGTTTATTGATAACGACCTCGCGCTCCGCACTGACCTCGGTCCCGGTGAGGAAGACGGCGGCCGCGGCAACCGTGAAAATAACGATAATGATCAGAGCAACTGCGATGGCGATCTTTTTCAACATTTTCTCACCTCTATTTTATCGAGACCGTCAACCGATACGTCGCATTGCCGCGCGTTCCGCTGACCCTGATCCGGTAGTCGCCGTCATAAGGCAGCGAGTTCGTAACGCCGCGTGCTTCGTCCTCTTCGCCCGCATCCTGAAGGTACTCGCCATCAGGCCCCTGCACCGTAAAGACGGCGTTGTCCTCGACCGAGCGAATGCTGACCGTCATCATCTGCTCGGCCTTAGCCCGGACTATCCACGTATCGGCATCGCCGCGGATAACTGCCCCGCGGACCGTCGCCGAACTCTTCCCGCGGGCAAAGCTGATCCGCTTTGTGATGCCATCAACCGCCAAAACCGAAACTGCTCCGAGAGCCAAAAGCCCAACAAGTACGGTCAAGAGATTCATTCGTTTCATCATCTGCTCGTTTCCCTTTCGCCCGCTACTCTAAACGAAAATCGCGAGAACTCAAACTGAGTCCTCGCGAAATAATGCTCTCCGTTCAATTTTTACCGATCTACGCCGAGGCCGCATTTGAGCCCATATCCGGCTTCCAGCGGAGCACTGGTTTGCGGGCGGCGGTCGCTTCGTCGAGCCGGCCGATGCGGGTCGAGTGCGGAGCCCCGAGCACGAGTTCGGGCGTTTCGCGAGCTTCGCGGTCGACGTGCTTCATCGCATCGACAAAGGCATCAAGGTCGGCACGGCCAACCGATTCGGTCGGCTCGATCAGCATCGCCCCTTCGACCACGAGCGGGAAATAGATCGTCGGCGGGTGAAAACCGTAATCGATGAGCCGCTTGGCGATGTCGAGCGTATGAACACCGCTTGCCGTCTGATGCTTGTGCGAGAATATGCCTTCGTGCATGCAGTCCGCTTCGAAAGGCATGTGGTACGTGTCCTTGAGCTTTGCCGCGACGTAGCGTGCGTTGAGCACCGCCGTCTCGGTCGCTTCGCGAAGCCCTTCGGCACCGTGCGTGTAAATGTAGCTCAAGGCCCGGATCATCATTCCGAAATTGCCAAAGAATGCCTTGACCCGGCCGATCGAATGCGGCAGGTCGTAGTTCAGGTGATATCGTTCGCCGGTCTTTTCGATCCGCGGCACGGGCAGAAATTCGGCCAGTTCCGCCGTGCAGCAGCAAGGGCCGCAGCCCGGTCCGCCGCCGCCGTGCGGAGTCGAAAATGTCTTGTGCAGATTGAGGTGAATGACGTCAACGCCCATGTCGCCCGGCCTTGCCACACCGACCAGCGCATTCATGTTCGCGCCGTCCATGTAAACAAGCCCGCCGGCGTTATGGATCGTCTCGCAGATCTCCTTGATGTTCGTTTCAAAGATGCCAACCGTGTTCGGGTTCGTCAGCATCAGTCCCGCGACGCCGCCCTCGGCACAAAGCTCGCGGAGGTGATCCATGTCGGTCAGCCCATCCTCATTCGCTCGGATCGCCTTTACCGTAAATCCGGCAAGTGCGGCAGAGGCCGGATTCGTCCCGTGGGCCGATTCCGGGATGAGCATCACACGGCGGTCCTTTGAGGCCTCGCCGTCGCGCTTGTCAAGAAATGCACGGATCAGCATCACGCCCGTCATTTCGCCCTGGGCACCGGCCGCGGGCTGGAGCGAAACGCCCGGCAGGCCCGTGATCTCGGCAAGGTCTTCCTGCAGCCGATACATCAGCTCAAGCGCGCCCTGCGTCTCTTCCTCCGGAGCAAGCGGATGCAGGTTGGTGTATCCGCCGATGCGTGCGACCTTTTCGTTAAGCCGCGAGTTGTACTTCATCGTGCATGAGCCGAGTGGGTACATCCCGAGGTCGATCGAGTAGTTCCACGTCGAGATACGCGTAAAATGCCGGATCACGTCCACTTCCGAGACCTCCGGAACATCGGCCAGCCCGTCGCCGCGGCGAAGCTCCGACGGGATGATCTCATCCATATTCGCCGCCTCAACATCAAGCTTCGGCAGGCGATAGCCGACGCGTCCCGTCTGCGACCGCTCAAAGATCAATCCCTCGTTCTGTGTCGGATGCTGTGTAACTTTTGTGATGCTCATGCTGTTTCCCTAACCTATGTAGCAATTGGAAATTGCTGAATCTCTTTCAATGAAAGTCTCTTACGCTTTCGGCAAACCCTTCTTTGCTACGTCCTCGACCACGCTGCAAAAGCGGTCGAGTTCCCAAAGCGTCGTGTAAACATTCGGCGTTATCCGTATGCCGGTAAATTCCTCATGCACGATCGGCGTCGTAAATATCTTGTGCCTCGCCATCAGATAGCTTCCGAGTTCCCGCGGATCGACGCCTTCGATCTTGAAATTCCCTATCGCACATGACTGTGCCGGATCGAACGACGTATTGAACCCAACCTTCGGAACCTCGCGGAGCCGGTTCATCCAATAACGTGACAAATACCGAAGCCGTTCTTCCTTCCTCTTCGCACCGATGGCGTGGTGAAACAGGATCGCCTCGCCGATCGCCAGACGCATCGCTGCCGAGTGCGTCCCGATCTCCTCGAACTTGCGGATGTCCGCCCGGTTCTTGTCCTCGCTCGCCATCAGCGCCCAGACCTTCGGGATCTTCTCCTTGCGGACGTAAAGCATTCCCGTGCCCTTCGGGGCATAAAGCCATTTGTGAAGCGACGTCCCGAAATAATCGCAGCCGAGGTCGTCCCGCTTGAAGTCGAATTGGGCAAATGAATGCGCCCCATCGACGATGGTCTCGACCCCGCGTGCCCTCGCCATTTCGCAGACCTTGCGGACCGGTGTGATCTGCCCGGTAAGGTTGATCATGTGCGAGATCAGGATCAGCTTCGTCCGCGGCGTCATCGCCTGCTCGTAGGCCTTAGCGATCTCATCCGCGCTCGCCGGTGCGACCGGCACCTTGATGAGCTTTAGCTTCAGCCCCTCGCGGAGTTCCCGCTGGCGGAGCGTGGTCAGCATCCGCGGGTAATCCTGCGTCGTCGTCAGTATCTCGTCGCCGGCCTTGAGGTCGAGCCCCATCAGGAGGATCTCAAGCGATTCCGATGCGTTTCGCGTTATCGCGATCTCCTCGCGGTCGCAGCCGAACATTTCGGCCAGGCCCGTCCGAACGGTCTCGGACTGCGGCTCGAGCAACTGCCACATCGTGTAGGCCGTCGCGTCCTCCTGCTGCCAGGTGTAGCGGACAAAAGCTTCGGTAACGATCCGCGGGCTCGGGCTTACGCCGCCGTTGTTGAGGTTGACGATACCCCGCGTTACCGAGAACGACTGCTGGATCGCCGCCCAAAAATCCTCATCCGCAGCAGCCTCTACCGGCGAAAGATGCTCGACCGCCTTCGTCGCCGCCTCTACATTCTCAAAGAGCGAACCGACCACCGCCGACGACATCGCCATAAGGCCAAGGCCCTTGCCGACCGAGCCGAGGAACCGCCGGCGGTCGACGTCAAGAAAGTTCTCTTTTGAGCGTCTTTGCACTTTCAAGTTCCGCCTTGCATGACCAGCAAATGTACGCCTCGGCGTTTACAGCGGCGAGGCATTTCGGGCATCGCGGCCCGCGGCTCCGGTACCAGTCCAAAATGTCGCGGCCGGCAAGGCTGAGGGCCACGGCAAGAGCAAATGTCAAAACCGCTCCGAGACAAATTGCGATCTCGAAAGGCCCGAAGATCATAAACCCATTACGCCGCGGCGAGCCCGGCAACGAGCTTATCGATGTGCTCCTTCTTCGCCGTTTCGGTCACAGCGACGATGAAGTCGTTCTCGTGTCCGTCATAATATTTCGAAACGGCAAGTCCGCCGATAACACCGCTTTCGGTCCGCACTTTCTCAAGTATCTCGGTCGCCGGACGCGGCCCACGGACCAGAAATTCGTTGAACGTCGGGGCCGAGAATGGTATTGAAAATCCCTCGATCGCCGCGATCTGCCGCTTTGCATACGCGGCCTTTTGAGCATTCTGTTCCGCGACTTCCTGCAGGCCCTTCTTGCCCATCGCTTCCATATAAATGGTCGCGGCAAGTGCGATCAGCCCCTGGTTCGTGCAAATGTTAGAGGTCGCCTTCTCGCGGCGGATGTGCTGCTCGCGGGTCGAGAGCGTCAGCACAAAACCGCGATTGCCGTCCTTGTCGTAGGCGACTCCGCAAAGCCGGCCCGGCATACTGCGGACATATTTTTCCCTCGTCGCGAAAAGCCCAAGGTGCGGCCCGCCAAAGCTCATCGGGATGCCGAACGACTGTCCTTCGCCGACCACGATATCGGCTCCGCATTCGCCGGGTGTTTTGAGCAGCCCGAACGAGATCGCCTCGGTCACCGTGACCACCAGTAACGCCCCGACGGCGTGTGCCGCTTCGGCCAGCGACTTCAGGTCCTCGACCGAACCGAAGAAGTTCGGCGACTGCACGACCAGGGCCGCCGTCTTGTCATCGAGGGCCTCAAGCCCCGCAACGCGTCCTGTCGCCTCATCGTAGCCGATCTCAACGATCTCCGTGTCGCCGTGCTGGGCGTACGTCACCGCCACATCGCGATACTCCGGGTGCACCGACCTCGCGACGACGATCTTGTCCCGCCGCGTCACCCGCTGTGCCATCAGATAAGCCTCGGCCATTGCCGTCGAGCCGTCGTACATCGAAGCGTTCGCCACTTCCATTCCCGTCAGTTGGCAGATCAGCGTCTGGAACTCGAAGATATACTGAAGTGTGCCCTGCGAGATCTCCGGCTGATACGGCGTGTAGGACGTAAAGAACTCCGACCGCTGGATCAGATGATCGACGATCGTCGGCGAAAAATGCGAGTAAACGCCGGCACCAAGGAACGACGGCTTAGTCGCCGCGGTGTTGCGGGCCGCCATTTCTTCCATCGCGGCGATCACTTCCGGCTCGGCGAGCGGGTCGGTGATCTTCAGCTCGCGGCCGAGCTGGACGTCCTGCGGGATCGTGCGGAAAAGCTCGCTCGCACTTCCGAGCCCGAGCATCGAGAGCATCTCCTGCCGCTCCTCGGGTGAATTTGGTATGTAGCGCATAATGAAACTGATAACGGATAATGGACAGCGGAGAATGAACCGCCTGCCGCAATTGTCCGTTGTCCACTGTCAACTATCCATTGGAACTGAGGTATTCTTCGTATTCGGCCGAGCTCATCATCGCATCGGCCTCGCCCGGATTGTCCATCTTCACCTTGACCATCCAGCCGTCGCCGTAGGGGTCGTTGTTGACGGATTCCGGAGCGTCGTTGAGCCCCTCATTGACTTCGACGACCTCGCCGCCGACCGGCGTAAAGATCTCGGAAACGGCCTTGACCGATTCGACCGAGCCGAACGCCTCGTGCGTGGCAAATTTATCGCCCGCACGCGGAAAATCGACATAGACCACATCGCCGAGCGACGACTGTGCGTAGTCCGTAATGCCGATCGTAGCAACGTCGCCTTCAACCGAGACCCACTCGTGGTCTTTACTGTATCTTAGATTTTCAGGAATGTTTGACATAGATTTCGGATGTGTAAACCTTCTAATTTGTAAAACAAGAGCTACTTTTCGCGTTTGTAGAACGGTGTCGGGACGACCACGGCCGCCACCTGCTTCCCGCGGATATCGACCTTGATCTCCTGGCCGGGATTCGCGAATTCCGCTGGCAAAAATGCCAGCCCGATATTCTTTTTGAGGAACGGTGCCGGCGACCCCGAAGTAACCACACCGGCCTTTTCGCCGTTGATATAAACGTCAAAACCGTCGCGGGCGATTCCCGGTTCGGTCATTTCAAATCCGGCGAGCTTTCTCTTGAGGCCGGCTTCCTTCATTGCGGCGAGTTTGTCCTTGCCGATGAATTCCGCTTCCTTCCCAAGCTTCGTTATCCAGCCGAGCCCAGCCTCGAGCGGTGCAATATCGTCGCCGAGTTCGTGGCCGTAAAGCGACATTGCCGCCTCTAGGCGAAGCGTATTCCTCGCCGCTAGACCGCACGGCAAAATGCCGTCGTCCGATCCCGCGTGCATCATTGCGTTCCAGAGTTGGACCGCCTTATCCGGTGCGGCATAGACCTCAAACCCGTCCTCGCCTGTGTAACCGGTCCGCGAAATGATCGCCGGAACGCCGTCAACCTCGCCTTCGGTGAACCAATAATACTTGATGCCGGTGAGGTCCGTTTCGGTCAGCTTTTTCAATATCTCGAGCGCCCTCGGCCCTTGTATCGCGATCTGGCAATAATCCGCCGAGGCGTTCCGCAGAGCGAGGTCGTCGTGCTCCGAGTGGTGCGAGCGGATCCACGCCCAGTCCTTTTCGGTCGTTGCGGCATTTACCACCAAAAGCAACCTCTCCGGCCCGAAACGATAGACCAGCAGGTCATCGACCACACCGCCGTCGTGATTCGTAAAGCACGAATAATGAGCTTGCCCGTCGGCGAGTTTGGTTACGTCGTTCGTCGTCAGGCGGTTGACGAAAGCGATCGCGTCGGGGCCTTCGACCCAGATCTCGCCCATGTGCGAAACGTCAAAAAGCCCGGCCCGCGTTCGCGTTGCCATGTGCTCTTCGATAACACCGGCCTTGTATTGGACCGGCATGTCCCAGCCGCCAAAATCGACCATTTTCCCGCCGAGTTCGCGGTGCACGCCATTAAGCGGCGTCTTCTTTAATTCGGTTGACATAAGTGCGAAAAGTTAATCGTAATCGACTAAGGTATTCTCCGCAAACCCGCCTGCCCTAACCGGCCGATTCCGACCCGAATTCTTCTATCAAAGCGAGCCGCTCGACCACCTCGCCGCGTTCCAGATGGCTTTCGACGATCTCGCTGACGTCCTCGGCCTGCACCTGGGCGTACCAGACGCCCTCCGGATAGACCAGAACCGCCGGACCGACCGAGCAAAACCCGACCGATCCGCAGTCCGTCAGCACCACCGGGCCTTCCGGATTGCGTCCCTTCGAGGGCTTCCCGTACCGAATCTCCTTCTCCGCCAGTATGCGTTCAAATTCGGCCTTTACATCCGCGGCTCCGACCGCCGCACAGCTCTTGCCGTTGCAGACGAAAACGTGCCTGCGGACCGGTGCTTCAGCCACCGGAGCGAGCTTTACAAGCCTTTCCCGGCCCTCGATCTTCTTTGGCTTCGCCATTACGAATATTGTGCCACGTTTACCCGCCGGAATGCATCGAAACGCACGGGTTTTGTGTTAGACTTTTCGTAGGTAAACGTGTGTTTACCCGACAATGGCATCAGGCATTATCATTCATATCTCGGTCGGGGCAGAAAAGCGTACCGAGTTCTTTTCTGAAGAACGGCTGAGCATCGGCTCCGATGAAACCTGTGACCTTCAGATCCACACCAAGCAGCTCGAAAAGCCGGGCGTTTGGCTGCGGCTGGAGAACGCCGAAGGTGTGTACCGGGTCATCGATTTCGACGCGGCCGTTGGCCTGACCATCAATGACAAGCCCGTCCGCCGCTTTATCGCACTCACCGATGGCGACCTCGTCAAAGTCGGCGAGACCGACATCACATTCGGCTTCTTCTCGCTCGTCGAAAAGCCTTCGCTGATCACGACCAAGCGGACCGACCCGCAGATCGCACCCTTTATCGCAGAGGCCGCTCTTGATGCGGCGGCTTCACCGGAACGCGACGACGCCAAGGCCTTTTTACGCGAGTTCAGCCGCGAGCTGATGCGCGAGATAAGCTGGACGACCAAGGCGGTCGTGCTTATTCTTTCAGCCGGGTTCCTGACCGGTATCCTCTATCTCGTCTATTCGGTCGCGTCGGAACTGAGGGCAAACCGCGAACAATCGGAAAAACAGCAGCAACTCATCGTCCAGCTTGAAAAGCAGCTTGGCCAAACAAGCGACCAGCTCGGCACGCTCGAGCAGACCAACAAAGACCTCATCCGTACGCAGTCGCTGGCACAGAACGTCAAGGTCGAATACGGCAATTCCGTCTGCCTCATCGTCGGCGTTTATCAGCTAGTTGACCGCTCGACCGGCCGCGTGCTTCGCTACCCTGACCCGCAGTCGTTCCAGCCGCTGCCCTATGAGGCTCCGTCCGAAGGCGATACGCCAATGTCTGCCGCTCCGGTCACGGGACTTACGACCGTCGGCAACGGCAGCCCGGTCGAATACGATTTTATCGGCACCGGCTTCCACGTCGGCGGCGGTTTCATAGTTACGAACCGCCACGTGCTGCAGCCCTGGACCGAGGACGACGTCGTCAAATCGATGATGACCAGCTCGAACGGCCGCGCCCGTATCCGAAAGCTTCTCGTCTATTTTCCGAACAACCCGGAGCCCTTTCCGTTGACCGTCCGCCAGACCAGCAGCAGCGAAGACCTTGCCGTCGGGTCGATCGACATCACAAAATTCACCACGCCGCTTGCCTCGATCCCGCTCGACGACGAGGCCTCAATAGCAGCGACCGTTGGCAAGACCGTCGTTACGATGGGCTATCCGAACGGTCCCGACCGCCTGCTCGCGATGGTCGATGATGAGGAGGCGAAATCGATAAACCGGCGTTTCGGCAACTCGCGAGAGAACCTCGTTAATTTCCTTGCACAGACACAAAAGATACAGCCGCTGACCACCCAGGGAGCGATCACGGACCTCGACGCACGCCGCATTGTCCACGACGCCCGAACCGCCGAGGGCGGCTCCGGTGCTCCGCTCTTTGGCCAATCGGGCAAGGTCATCGCCGTCAACTTCGGTGTATTCACGCAGAATACTGCCGTCAACATGGCCGTTCCGATCAAGTATGCGATCGAGCTGTTGCGAATGGCGGGCTGGCGGTCGCCCGAGGAGATCGAGCTTGAGAAACAGCAGGGCGGACAGGTCGCCGCCGGCAATTCGAATACTGCGGTCACGCTTGCCCAACCGAATAATTAATGGATTCCCTTGTTCTTTCTAATATGTTCCACCGGCCGGCCCGGACCGCGGTCAGCGTTCTCGGTATCGCCGTCGGTGTTCTTTTGATCGTCTTCACCGTCGGGCTTGCCAATGGCACCATTCGCGAACAGGCCTCGCGCGATGCGAACGTCGGCGCCGAGCTTCGCTTCTCGTCCTCGGGCACCATCGGCATCGGCGGCACTGATGCATTCAGGCTTTCGGCGTCGGTCGTCGATGAGATAAAACAGGTCGAGGGCGTTCGCACTGCTGTCGGCATCGGGCAGAATTCGGTCGATGCTACTGACAACAATACCGGAAAGCGCACCATTGACGGCATTCTCTTCGAAGAATACTCGGCCCTTTCGGGCCTCAGGCTCGTCCAAGGGCGTGCCTTCACCCCCGGCCGTGACGAAGCGATAATCGACACCGCTTTTCAGCGGCAGAAAAAGTTCAAGATCGGCGATACGACCCAGATCTACGAACGGCCGTTCACCATCGTCGGCACCTACGAACCCGCCGGCGGCCCGCGTATCAAGATCCCGCTCGATGTGATGCAGACGCAGCTCGGCTCCGAAGGCAAGATCTCCTCGGCTCTCGTCGCGATCAAGCCCGACACTACGGTTGACGCCGTCGGCCAGCGGCTGCAGGAACGCTTTCCCGAGGCTCAGGTCATCAGGATGTCTGACCTTGAGGAGCTTTACATGGCCGGCATTCCGGCGATGAACGTCTTCCTCAATGTCTTTATCGGCATTGCCGCTGTCATCAGCGCGCTCGTTATCCTGCTGACGATGTACACGACCGTCACCGAGCGGACACGGCAGATCGGCATTATGAAATCGCTCGGTATGAGCAATGCAAAGATCGCGTGGACCATCACGCAGGAAGCTTTGCTGATCAGCCTCGGCGGCATTTTTGTCGGCGTCATTTTGACGTTCGCTGCCCGGTACGGCCTAAATCTCATTACGACGTTAGAGGTTGAGATCAGCCCGGTCGTCATCGGCATCGTGCTCGTCGTCGGCCTTTTCGGCGGAGCGGTCGGAGCACTTTATCCGGCTCTCCGTGCGGCCCGGCTCGACGCGGTCGAGGCACTAAGCTACGAATAAGATGTCCGCTAACGAAACAAAACTTGCCGGGGACGTTCGTGCCTCATTCATCGGCTGCGGCGTGATGGCCGAGGCCATCGTCGCCGGCCTGCTCCGCGAGGAAATGCTCTCGCCGGACCGCATCTTTGCCTCGCACCCGCGTGAGGAACGCCGCCGCGAGCTTGCGGAACGCTACGGCATCCACGTCTCCGCAGATAACCGCGAAACAGCCGCCGCAGCCGGTGATTCGTTCGTCTTTCTCTGTGTAAAGCCACAGCGGCTCGGCCGCGTTCTCGAAGAGATCAAGGACTCGGTCTCGCCCGCCACGACCGTGGTCTCGATCGTCGCCGGGGCCACAATCCGCAAGATCGGCGAATCGCTCGCGGGAGAGAACGTCATTCGGGTAATGCCGAATACGCCCTCGCAGATCGGCGCCGGAATGTGCGTCTGGACGGCCTCGCCCGAGGTTCCGGCAGAAAACCGCGATGCGGTAAAAACAATGCTCCGGGCCCTCGGCAAAGAGCTTTATGTCGAGACCGAGAACATGATCGACATGGCGACGTCACTGAGCGCGACAGGCCCGACCTTTACCTTTATGGTGATGGAGGCATTGACCGATGCCGGCGTCCATCTCGGCTTTTCACGCGAGGTCGCCAAGGAATTGGTGCAGGAAACGATGCTTGGTTCGGTCAAATTTGCGATGGAATCGCACAAACATCCTGCCGAACTCCGCAACATGGTCACCTCGCCCGGCGGTACATCTGCCGAAGCCATCTACCAGATGGAAAAGGGCGGGCTTCGCACCGTGCTATCAAAGGCTGCCTACGCCGCTTACCGCCGTGCCGTCGAACTCGGAAAAAAATGAACGCTCGCCTGTATTTTTCCCGGCCCTTTTATACAATTCGCTGACACAATTTCGCCATTCCTACGCGTAGTAATGTGAACGAAGCCGCCGGCATTTCCGCCGGCTCGCTCAGAGATTCTAAAAATTTGGAGGGTCGAAATGGCAGATTGGCAGGAAAAGCTGAATTCAGCGTGGATCACAATTAAGAAAAGGGCGGGGGCTTGCGCGGCAAACACGGACCTTGAGGAACTCAAAGCAGCCGTACAGCTCGGAAAGGGCCGCATTGACAAAGTGCTTTGGGGCGGCAAAATGCTCTCCGACAAACCAGGCGGATTCGAGAAGCTAACGAAAGCCAATGAAGGCCTCGGTGCTGTCGGCGAGGCTCTCGAAAAAGTGCAGGACATTTGTCTCGACATCACCGCCGTCGGCAAGATACACGAAGCGGCCGTCGCTCTCAGCGACGAGCGGCTGATCTACGACAACCCGGAGGCTGCCGCTGCAGCGTTCGATATGATGTTTCAGGGCTTTGGGAGGCTCTGCCGCTATCTGCCGCCGCCCGCGAAGGCGTGGCAGAAGTTCTTTGAGGACTTTAACCTTTTCTCGAATGTTTCCCGCGGCACGATCCCGGAACTTCGGGCACGCGACCGCGAGATCTTCAAACAGATCGACGGGTTTCAATTCAGTCGCTGACCGAGAATTTCTCCCGATCCTTTTCCCCGAGTTCGCCGATCTTCTCCATCAGATGATCGGCGATCTCTTTATGCGTTCGCAGACGGTCCGGCTTCTCCATAAATTCCGTAAGGTCGATCGCTTCGCCAAACCAAATGCGGATCTTCTCACCGCCGGTCCAGTTTCCCATTATCTGTTTCGGAAGGTCATTCCCGAGTCCCGCGATAAAGACCGGGACGACCTGCGGCCGTGCGGCGAGAATGATCTTCCCGATGCCGGGTTGGGCCGGTAGAAGCGAATACGGGTCATCGTTCAGATTTCGCTTGCCCTCCGGGTGAAAACCGATGATGTGGCCGTGGCCTTCGCTGCAGATCCGCGTCAGCTCCCGGAGCGAAAATTTATCGAACTCGCGCTTCTCTGCCTCGCGGGCCTCGCGAAAGAACGGCGGATACATCGACCACCAACCCATAACGAGATTCACGAACCAACCTGCCGGACTTGTGTAGAAAAACTTCGCCCTGACGGGAAAATAAAGCTCCATCGGCCGCGTCGTCCTCCGGAAAAGCACGCTCGAGACCGTGTACATATCAAAGAACGAGCGGTGGTTGGCTACGAGCAGCAGCGGCCGCGAATGGTCGGCGTTTTCGACATTCTCGATGCCGAAAACGTTCATAAGATTATAGGTCGCAAGGTAGATCCAGAGCGAGCCGATGTGCCGCTGGCTGAACGTCCAGAGCCGCTTCCAAACGCCGAAGTTCATCCGCCGCGTCAGCCGAAAACCCGCACGCTCGACCGGCCCGAGGACCTCGATCTCTTCCGGCAGCGGCTCAAGCGGCAGCTTTCTCTCGGTTTTTTCTATCGCACTCGACATCAATAAAAGCGGTAATTCTACGAAACACTTGGTCCTGAATTTGCGGCTGCTCAACGGCACCTTTGTGCTCTTTGTGCCACCGCTTTGCGCTCTTTGTGTTTAACAAACAGGTAAACACAAAGCCCACAAAGCGTTTCACAAAGGTCACCAAGTAGTGCTTCTATCCGTCCGCGTTTCGCTCTCGCCGGACGCAGCAAAAAATGAAGTTTAGCATTTTAGATTTCTTGGTTCGAAGCGGGCGGGCGTTAGATATCGATGACGATGGGTTTGTTCGACGGCCGATAGTCCTCATCGCAGATCGAGGCGTTGACGAACTTCACCCCGAGTTCTTCATGGACGCCGTAACCGCAATGGATGTGGCCGAAAACGTGAAGCTTCAACCGGCCAAATTCGGCGATCTCTTCGACCCGCTTGCGCAGCTCTTCGCAGCCGGTTTTTTCATTCCAGCCGTGCCGAGGAACGAGATCGAGTATCCCATTCGGCGGACCGTGCGTGATCAAAACATCTACATCGTCCGGGATCAGCTTCCACTTCTCGGCCAACTCAGCCCCGCGCATCAGGTTGAACGCCCAATCGTAAAACCGAGGCTGCCACGGGCTGCCATAGATCTTCAATCCCTCAAGCTCGATCGACGAATCCTGCAGATAGATAACGCCGATATCGAGCAGGGCCTGTGCCTCGTCCGGCCGCTGCTCAAAGAGCGTGTCGTGGTTTCCGGCAACGAAGATCTTCAGCGGATGCGGCAGTTCCGCGAACCACTTGCTGAACAGCGTAATCTCATGCAGCGTCCCGGTGATCGTCGCATCACCCGAATGGATAAGCAGGTCGCCATCCGGGACAGCGACCTGCTCATTGCAATTATGCGTGTCTGAAATGCAGACGATCCTCATCTGTAAATATCCGCAACAAATCTGCCCCGCATAAAGTCCGCCGGGTCGATCTGGCTCTGGAGCACGACGCCCTTGTATTTACCGGTCAAGAGCATCATTGCCGATTGGCAGAGCGGGCCGGCGGTCGTGGTTTGGATGGCACGCAGCCGCTTTCCGTTTATCTCAAGCGGTTCGACGAAATAGGCCTTTTCAAGCATCCGCCGGCGGCCGTTCGAATCAAACCCATCGACCGAAGCGTGAACGACGACCAGGTCGTCCTCGACCGAAGGGATCGCCTGAATCATCAGTTCCTGCAGGCGGTCCGGCAGGCTCTCGTTCTTCGGCAATGTCTCGACGATCGACTCGACCCAGTCATAATGGCCCGGGTACCGAAGCGTCTTGTAATCAACTTCACGTGCTTTCCCGGCAAAGAAATCCGGCAGGTCCGCGGCACCGCCCGAGGTAAGATCCGCCTCGTAAGTGCGGGCTCCGATGACGATCGTTTCGCGGGATGAGAGTGCCGGCCGCTCGGCTATTTTGAAGTCGCGGATGACCCGCGAATCCTTAACATACTCGGTCGCAACGCCGATCGGCGACCACGTAAAGCCGTAGTAGTGCGGCTCGTGAGCATGGGCCGTAAGTGCTCCGACCTTCATCGCCACCCGCTCGACAATTTCGTTCTCGAATTTGCTGACGAACTCGCGGTAGAGAGCCATCGCCTGAACGTTGATAAAGCCAGGTGCAAGACCAGTTTGGAGGATGAAGCCGGTCTCGGCGTCCTTGGCGAGTTCGATTATCGCGTCGGTTTCGGCGACATACTCCGTCAGGTTCGCGTAGTGCATCCCGAACTCTTTGGCGTAACCCGCCATCCGCGGAGCCTGTCCGCCGGGCGAGCAATCGAGCAGAACGTCCGCCCGCTCAAATGCCTCGCGCATTTCGTCGCTCTCGCCCTCGCGAGGCATCAGCACGGTCTCGACCGCGGTCGTCCGCGACGAACCCGAGGTCACAAAATCCTTCGCCTTTGCAAGGCTTCCTTCGTTGATGTCGCCCAGAATGATCGAGAGGCCGTCATCGCTCCATTCCCTAAGCAATAATGCAGCAGCTTCGCCGATACCGCCCGAACCGGCGATAAAAATTGTCTTGGTCATAATGTCGTCTTTGGAATTCCCCGTGCAGAAAAGAACATTTTACAGGCTGATATGCTGGGTTGTCACACGATAGGGAGACAATTCCTTAGAAGCTCCATTCATTCAAGCAGCGGATCAAAATAGGGTGAGAAGTCCTGACCTTTCATCCATCTCCAAACTCGCGATAACGTCCCGATTCTCCATCAGGATTCGGGCTATTTCAGACGTCTTGCAGTTCCCGGTTCGGATCCAGATAACCTTTGGTGGAAAGCCTCGGAGTACCGAAAGATCGCTGAAATCGGCATCTTTGGTCACAAGTATAAAGCCTCGTTCACGTGCGTACTCCCATATCGCGGGGTCATTTGCCGTGTCGAGGCCTAGATGAAAAACATGTTCGGATCCGGGAAAATGATCCTTGAAGATAACAAGCAGTTTGGGCGAAAGGTTGTGGTCAAGTAGGAGCTTCATCCCGAACTAGGCGAAAAGCAGACTCTTCTCGCGGTCGGCCGCAAATGCCAGGCAAGCCGAAATGTCATCGTGGGTCAGGTACGGAAAATCCTCAAGGATCTCAGCTTCCGTCATTCCGGATGCAAGATATTCGAGTACGTCGTAAACCGTAATTCGCATCCCACGAATGCACGGCTTTCCGCCGCGTTTATCCGGTTCAATGGTAATGATATCTCGGTAATTCACAGCCCAATCCTATCACACAAAACTACTCAATATTAAAATACTTCGCCTCCGGGTGGTGGATGATTATCGCCGAGGTCGATTGCTCGGGGTCGAGCTGAAATTCCTCGGTGAGTTCTACGTCGATCCGCGAAGGGTCGAGGAGTTCAATGAGCTTCGTCTGGTCCTCAAGGTTCGGGCAGGCCGGATAGCCGAAGCTGTATCGCGAGCCCTGATAGCCCTGATGGAAAAGCTTTGCAAGCTCCGGTGCGTCCGCCCCGGCAATGCCGAGTTCTTCGCGGATACGCTTGTGCCACATCTCGGCCAATGCCTCGGCCGATTCGACCGAAAGGCCGTGGAAGAGCAAATAATCCTGGTAGTTGTCCGACTTGAAAAGCTTTGCCGAGTACTCGCTTGCCCGCCGTCCCATCGTGACCAGATGAAATGCCACAACATCGGGTTCACTCTCCGCTGCCGGCCTGAAGTAGTCCGCCAAACAGAGCCGCTTCCCGCCCCTCTGTTCCAACGGCTGCCGCGGAAAGGTGAAACGCATCCGTTCTGTCTTTAGGTCGTCTTCCCAAATGATCAGGTCGTTGCCGTCCGAATTACACGGGAAGTATCCATAGACCAACTTCGCCTCAAGCAGCTTTTCGCGGATCGCCTGAGCCTTTATCTCGGCAAATTTCGGATAGACCGTCTTCTCTAGCAATTCAGCGTATTCCTCGGCCGATTTCCGGCCCTGCTTGAATTGCCATTGCCCCTTAAAGAGCGCCGTCTCATTGATGAACGCAAAGACCTTCGTCAGGTCCGTTATCTCGACGACCTTTGAACCGTAGAACGGAGCCCGCGGCACTTCCTCAAGCACGGCCACATCCGAACGGTTCGTGTGCGAAGTATCGCCGCTCGAACGCGAAGAAACGCGAGCCGCCTCAACGCCCAGTTTTGCATCCTCACCAACAAGATCCTCATCAGTAAGCTGTGAGCTGTCAGCAGTGAGCTGTTCGTCAGCCGCCACCGAAGACGCACTCGACGCCGTAGCGGCCAGCGAAAGCTCCTCGCTGCTCACTGCTCCCTGCTCACCGCTCACTTGTGTCAGTTCATCCATCGCGTGCAGCCCGTCGAAGGCGTCGCGGGCGTAGAAAACGCGGCCATCGTAAAGCGGCTTCAGATCATTCTCAACATATTTCCGATTGAGCGCCGCTCCGCCGAGAATGACCGGGACGTCGATCCCGCGTTCCTTCATTATCTGGATGTTGTCGCGCATTATCAGCGTCGATTTCACCAGCAACCCGCTCATCCCGATCGCGTCCGCCTTCGTTTCTTCCCAGGCTCTCAGGATCTCGTCGATCGGCTGCTTGATGCCTAGATTTACGACCTTGTAGCCGTTGTTGGTCAGGATGATATCGACCAAATTCTTGCCGATGTCGTGGACGTCGCCCTTGACGGTCGCGAGCACCATCGTGCCCTTTTCAACGCCCTCGACCCGGTCCATGAAGGGCTCAAGGAACTTCACCGCCGCCTTCATCGCCTCGGCCGATTGCAGCACGAACGGAAGCTGCATCTGCCCGGCACCAAAAAGATCGCCGACGACCTTCATCCCGTCGAGCAAGATGTTGTTGATGATCTCGAGCGGCGGATACTTTTCGAGCGCCTCTTTGAGCGAATCCTCAAGCCCGATCTTCTCGCCCTCGATGATGTGTTCCTTTAGCCGCTCCTCGACCGGAAGATTCGAGATGTCCGGCTTGATCGACTGCGCCGTCTTGCCCTCAAAAAGCTTCGTAAATTCGGTCAGCGGGTCGTACGTGCAAACGTCGCCTTCGAATTTCCGCCTGTCATAGATCAGATCGCGGGCCGTTTCGATCTCATGCTCGTTGAACCGCATCAGCGGAAGTATCTTCGAAGCGTTTACGATCGCCGAGTTCATCCCGGCCTCAACGCAATCATGCAAGAACACCGAGTTCAGCACGACGCGGGCCGCGGGCGAAAGCCCAAATGAGATGTTCGAGACGCCGAGTATCTGGTTCGCCTCCGGCATCTCTTCCTTGATCTGCCGTATCGCCTTGATGGTCTCGTCCGCATTCTTGCGGTCCTCCTCGATGCCGGTCGATATCGGCAACGCAAGCGGGTCGAAAAATACATCGTGCCCCGGAATGCCGAATTCGGTCGCCTGCTTGTAGGCCCGGCGAGCGATCTTGAGCTTGTCCTCGGCGGTCCGGGCCATTCCGTCCTCGTCGATCAGCCCAACGACCACGGCCGCTCCATATTCCTTTGCAAGCTCAAGCACCTTCAGGAATCGCGGTTCGCCGTCCTCGTAATTCGTCGAATTGAGAATGCACTTGCCGCCCGAGTGCTCGAGCCCCGCTTCCATCTTCTCCCACTCGGTCGAATCGAGCATTATCGGGATCTTCACCTGCGTTACGAGCCGCGAGATCAGCTCGTGCATATCCGCCACGCCGTCGCGGCCAACGAAATCGACGTTGACGTCAAGGATATGCGCACCTTCTTTCTCCTGCGACTTCGCCAGGTTGACGAGCCCGTCCCAGTCCTCGGCCTGCAGCAGGTCGCGCATCTTCTTCGAACCCGATGCATTTACCCGCTCGCCAACGATCAAGAACGAAGCATCTTGCGTGTAAGGCTGCTGGAAATAGATCGACGCTGCCGATGGAGCAAGCTTGGCATCACGCACCTTCGGCGCGAGTCCGCCGACGCGGTCGATAACCATCTTTAGATGCTCGGGCGTCGTGCCGCAGCAACCGCCGACGATGCTCGCCCCGAGGTCCTTGGCAAAGTGCTCGACCTGTGCGGCGAAGCTTTCCGGCGTTTCGTCGTAGTGCTGCTTGCCGTCCTTCACCTCGGGCAGTCCGGCATTCGGCAAAACCGAGACCGGGATCGGCGAATTCTCGCAAAGATACATGAAGCTGTCGGCCATCTGCTTCGGCCCGGTGCCGCAGTTCATCCCGATAACGTCGATCGGGAAAGGCTCAAGCGCCGTCAGTGCCGCACCGATCTCTGTCCCGTTGAGCATCGTGCCGAAGGTCTCGATCGTCACCTGTGCGATCACCGGCAGCCGCATTTTGTGCTCGGCAAAGTGGTCAAAGATCGCCGCGAGTGCTGCCTTTGTCTGCAAAAGGTCCTGGCACGTCTCGACGATCAAAATGTCCGAGCCGCCATCGATCAGCCCGCGGACCTGCTCGACGTACGCTTTCTTCAAATCGCGATAAGTAATGTGCCCGAGCGTCGGAAGCTTCGTCCCCGGACCGATCGAACCCGCAACGAAACGCGGCTTGTTCGGAGTCGAGTAATCCCTCGCCAGCCGCTTCGCAAGCTCGGCCGCTTTCTTGTTCACGTCATACGTCTTTTCGACGATGCCGAACTCCGCCAGCACGACCTCGCTCCCGCCAAAGCTGTTCGTTTCGATGACATCACAGCCGACCTCGAGAAAGCTCCGATGCACCGTCTCGATCGCGTCCGGCCGCGTGTAGAGCAGATTCTCCGAGCAATTCTCAAACTCCGGCCCGCCCCAGTCGTCAAGAGTCAGCTCCAACGACTGCAGATTGCTCCCCATCGCGCCGTCAAAGACGACGATCTTTTGTTTTAATAGATCAAGAAAGTTCATAGGAAAAACTCGAAGCTCATGCTCGAAAATTATTAGAAATTAGAGAGCTCACTATTTCAATCTGCCCCGAATCGCGGAAAAATCGCTTCGGTACGCCATAGCAAATATTTGAATCGATATAGAAAATGAAGTCGTCCTGGGTCTCTACGATTCCCTTGTATGCGGCCCATCTGGTCTTCGAGCTTGCTCTCGGACCATCGATTTCAACGCCTTCGTTATCGAAGGTCATCGTCACTAACTCGGCCGCGGCCGCGGCCTTCTTTGCGTGGGTCTTGAGTGCAGCATAAACTACGAAAACAACAAAAAGAGGGGCAAGAATCGATGTAATGTAAAAAGCCAAGCGAAGATCATTTTTGGGATCCGCCGGCGTCGATAAACTTGCGTAAAATGAAAACGAACCCAAGACCAAACAAACAAGGAAGATCGTGATAATTACGGCCCTGCGGCGCGTCCGCCAAAGAAGACGAGAAAAATCCGCCTCTTCATTAAGTACCTGAATCGAGATTCGCTGCTCCAAATCCATATAAAAAACTCTGTACCACTACAGCACAGAGTTTCTTCAACAATCTCGCTCTCTGCTGTTTAGCCGTTTATTTTACGTGGCCGCAAGTCGCAATAACTCACCACGTTTCAAAACTATAAATTAGAACTCCGCCGCCGATAAGTCAACGCTTCGTCAGGTAGTTCAAGGCCATCGAGGCTATGTCGTCCATTGCCGAGCCGTCGCGGTCGCTGTCGAGCATTGAGGAAGCCATGTCCATCATCGCGTTGCCGCTCGATTGCGGAGCCGCCGCCGATTGCCCGCCGAGCAGGCCGCCGAGCAAGCCTCCGAGCCCATCTGCCCCGATTCCCTGCTGCTGCTTTTGCTGGCCGAGATAGCCCATCACAAGCGGTGCAAGCATCATCAGGATCTGTGCCACCTGGCCCATGTTGAGCCCGGTGTTGTTGCTAACCTGTTCGACCACCGGCCCCTGATTATTGCCGAGAATGTGGCCGAGGATGCCGCCGGCATCAAGCTGTTTCGGCGTTGGCTCCGGCGTTTGAAGCTGGCCGAAGATCATGCTTCCGAGCCCGCCGAGATTGCCGAGAATGCTGCCGTCGTGGTCGCGGCTCAGTGCCTGATCAAGGCTCTGTGCTCCTTGCGGATCGGCCGCATTGTTGGCGAGCCCGCCGATTATCGCCGGAAGCGCCATCTGTATCGCCGAATTGACGAGCGAAGGTTCGGCCCCTACCGTGCTGCTGATCTCGCCGAGTGCCGCGTTGCCCTGATCCTGCCCGAGCAGGTCGTGTAATGAAAGCATTATCCTTGTCCCCCTTTTTGAACCTGGTTTGAAAAGTGTTTGTAAACTGTAGGAAGATACTAGCAGAGTCCTACGTTTCGAGGCAAAGTTTTTTTTCTTCACGGGTGCCTTTCGTCGCAAGATCACATCGTTTTCGAGTCCTCGCCGCCGTCTTGATAGCCGTCGCGGGCTCGCTTATTACTGCTTGCTCCGAATCGGCCTCGAATTATCAATTCTGGCGTGTTTCGACCGCCTTTTCATTTGAAAACAAGCTCGCCGAACCGTTCGGTATTGCCTTCCACAACGGCCGTGTTTACGTAACGGATGGCCAAGGTGGCGAGGTGCGGTCGTTCACTCCCGGCGACGGCGAAGTCTCGACAGTTAAGGGCTTTGACACACCATCGGGCATCGCGATCGGCACAGGTGGCGAGGTTGTCGTCGCCGATCCCGGCACCAATACGATCAAGCAATTCACATTTGGCAAAGAGCCGTCCGATATCGCGGGCCGTGCCAATGCTCGCGGTTTTGCCGATGGGCCGGCACTCGAAGCTCTCTTCAATGGCCCGACCGGCGTCGCCGTTTTCCCCGATGGCCGCGTCGCCGTTGCCGATACCTACAACGACCGCATTCGAATCATCGAGAACGGCATGGTCCGCACGCTCGCCGGTGGCGAACGCGGGTTTGCCGATGGGCTCGCGGCACGCTTCGACACTCCGCTCGGCATCGCCGTCTGGCGGGGCGATAAGCTGCTCGTCGCAGATTCCGGCAATCGGCGGATCCGTGTTGTCGAGCCAGATGGGAGCGTCTGGACACTGGCCGGAGACGGCGGCTACGAGCTTCGCGATGGCTTGCCCGCGTCCGCTTCGTTGGTTGGCCCGGCCGCGGTAACGGCCGATGAAGAAGGCCGCATCTTCATCGCCGATGGCAACGCGATTCGGGTGATCGGCCTTCGTTCATTCCCTTATCTCGAAACCATCGCCGGCGGCGAACGCGGCCTTGCCGACAGCACGCCCCCATTCGCTCGCTTTAATCGCCCGTCGGGACTCGCTTTGCTCGGCCGCACACTCTTCATTGCCGATAGCGACAACGCCGCGGTCAGGTTCGTCCATGCCGAAAAAGCCGAAACGGGCTTAACGATTTCGAACAACACCCAGCCGTTGACCGCCGCCGAATTTCGCTCGCTCCAGCCCGGCCGCTGGCCTTACGACCCGCCCGAACGGACCCGCGAGATAGCCGGCACGCTTGGCGAGATCCGCGGCGAGATCATCGACCAGAATTCCGAGGCGTGGTTCCACAACGGGCTCGATATCCCCGGAGCTTACGGCGAAACGGCCCGCTTCATCCGCGACGAAAAGGTCCTCGACCCGCACGCCGCCGAGAACTTCGGCACGCTGCGTGAACTTCTCAGAATGCCGACCATCGGCTACGTCCACATCCGGCTCGGCCGCGGCCCGGACGAAAGCCGTTACGATGACCCGCGTTTCCTTTTCGAACTCGACCCGGCAACACGCAAACCGATATCCGTCCGAGTTCCGCGTGGTGCAAAGTTCAAAGCGGGCGAGCCCGTCGGCACGCTCAACGCGATGAACCACGTCCACCTTATCGCCGGCCGGCCCGGTGCCGAAATGAACGCCCTCGATGCCCTCGTCTTGCCCGGCGTTTCCGACTCGATCGCTCCGGTGATCGAGGAAATTCGGTTCTTTGATGAGATCTGGATGGAGATCCCGGCCGGCACCGCCCTAACCGGTAAGACTCGCGTCGTCGCGAAGGTTTACGACCGAAAGGACGGCAACGCCGAGCGCCGACGCCTCGCCCCCTATCGCCTCTCTTACGAACTGATCCCGGCCGCCGCTGCCTCAAATTCAAAGCCAAACGCCTGGACCATCTCATTCGAGAAAATGCCCTCGCACCGCGCCGTTAAATTTGCCTACGCACCCGGCAGCCGCTCCGGAGCGACCGGCGAGACCATCTTCAACTTCGCCGTCACCAACCGCGTCGATGGCGACACCTTCAGCGAAGGCTTCATCGACCCCGCCACGCTCCCGCCCGGCCAATACATTCTCCGCGTTTTCGCCGCCGACTTTTTCGGCAACACCACCCAGAAAGACATCCTCGTCTCTCTCGGGCAATAATTCGTTCCAAAGCTGGCGGGAATGACCAATTCCAAGGAATAAAACGATCAGAGAACGGCTTTCAGGGCCTGGCCGGTATGGCTTTTGCGGATGCGGGCGACCTCTTCGGGCGTGCCGGTCGCGACGACGCGGCCGCCGCCGGAGCCGCCTTCGGGGCCGAGGTCGATTATGTAGTCGGCGGATTTGATCACGTCGAGGTGGTGCTCGATAACGATCACCGTGTTGCCGGTATCGACCAGCTTTTGCAGAACGTCGAGCAGCTTATGCACGTCGGCGAAATGCAGCCCGGTCGTCGGTTCGTCGAGGATGTAAATGGTCTTTCCGGTCGCGCGCTTTGAGAGTTCCTTTGCGAGCTTTATCCGTTGAGCCTCGCCGCCGGAAAGTGTCGTTGAGGATTGCCCGATCTGGATATAGCCGAGCCCAACGTCGATCAGCGTCTCAAGCTTTTGCTTGATCTGCGGGATGTTCTCAAGCAGCGGAAGCGCGTCCTCGATCGTCGTCTCTAGCAGGTCGGCGATCGATAGGCCTTTGTATTTCACGGCAAGCGTCTCGCGGTTGTAGCGGTGCCCGCGGCACACGTCGCAGGTGACGTAAACGTCCGGCAGGAAGTTCATCTCGATCCGCTTCATCCCGTCGCCCTCGCAGCCCTCGCACCGGCCGCCCTTTACGTTGAACGAAAATCGCCCGGCCTTGTAGCCCCGCTGCCGCGACTCGGGCAGCATCGCGTAAAGCTCGCGGATCGGCGTGAAAAGCCCCGTGTACGTCGCCGGGTTTGACCGCGGTGTGCGGCCGATCGGCGATTGATCGATCTCGATGATCTTATCGACCAGCTCAAGCCCCTCGATCGCGTCGTGTTCAAGCGGTTCGACATTCGAGCGGTAAACGTGACGATAAAGTGCCGGATAAAGAATATCCTCGACCAGCGTCGATTTCCCGGAACCCGAAACACCCGTTACCACGGTCAGCAGCCCGAGCGGAAATTCGACGTCGATGTTCTTCAGGTTGTGGGCCTTCGCTCCGCGTACTTTGATACGGTTACCGTTCGGCAGCCGGCGAAATTCGGGCACCTCGATCTGCACCTCGCCCTTCAGGTACTTTGCCGTCAGCGAATCGCCTGCCTCGGCGATCTCTTTCGGCGTTCCCGCCGCGACCACTTCGCCGCCGTGCGAGCCCGCCATCGGCCCGAGGTCAACGACGTAATCGGCGTGCTCGATAGTCTCTTCGTCGTGCTCTACAACGAGCACCGTATTGCCAAGGTCGCGGAGTTCGTGAAGCGTCTCGAGCAGGCGTTTGTTGTCCCGCGGATGCAGCCCGATGCTCGGCTCATCGAGCACATAAAGCACGCCGCGGAGCTGCGAACCGATCTGCGTCGCCAGCCGGATACGCTGCCCTTCGCCGCCGGAAAGCGTCGCCGATGCTCGGTCCAATGTGAGATAACCGAGCCCGACTGCATCGAGGAAACGGAGCCGGCTGTTTATCTCTTTCAGCACGAGCCCGGCGATCTTCTCTTCCCGCGGAGTGAGCTTTATCTCGGCAAAGCGTTTGGCCGAATCGGCGATGGGAAGCGAAGTGTATTCGCCTATCCCCATTCCATTGACCTTCACGGCAAGGCTCTCCGGCTGGAGCCGCGAACCGCCGCAACCCGGGCACGGCACCGGAGCCACGAGCTCGAGCAAGGCTTCCCGCGTTTTCTCCGAGGGCGGTGTCTCGAGCCGCTCCTTCATCGCGGTCAGTGCCCCTTTCCATTCGCTTTCGTATTTGTAATCGCCCTGTCGAAAGGTCAACCGCTTCTTCGTCCCAAAAAGAAACGCGTTTCGGATCTCATCCGGCAGTTCGCGAAAGGGCGTCTCGATAAGAGCCTTCTGGCCGCTCGTCTCTTCCGGAGCATCATTTTTCCGGCGTTTCTTTTTAGCCGGGGCTTTTCGGGCCTTTGCCGCGGAAGGCTTCGGAGCTTCGAGCTTATCGCCCTCCACGTACCGCTCGATTATCGCGAGCAAAGCAGAGCGAAGAAACGCCGCTCCGGAGCGGTCCGCACCGCCGAGAAATTCGATCCGGCCGGCCGGCACGGTCTCGTCGGGGACGATCTTATTGACGTCGATCTCCATCACCGTGCCGATGCCCTGGCACCGCTTGCAGGCACCGTATGCCGAGTTGAAAGAGAACGACCGCGGCTCAAGCGTCGCGATATTGATACCGCAATTGACGCACGCCATCCGCTCGGAATAGAGCTTCTCTTCACCGTCGATCACCGAGACAAGCACGCCGCCGCCGGTCAGCTTCAATGCCGTTTGGACGGATTCCGTCAACCGCTCGCGGACACCTTCTTTGATCAACAGGCGGTCAACGACGACCTCTATTGTATGGTTCCGCCGCTTGTCGAGCGCGATCTCTTCGTCAAGCTGGCGTATCTCGCCGTCGATCCTCGCACGAACGTAGCCGTCCTTATGAAACCGCTCGAGCTCCTTTTTGAATTCGCCTTTGCGGCCGCGGACGACCGGGGCAAGGATCATCACACGCTCGCCCTCGGGCAGGTCGAGTATGCCGGCAACGATCTGATCGACCGACTGGCGCGTGATCGGCTCGCCGCACTGATGACAATGCGGCTGACCGATCGAAGAAAACAACAGGCGAAGGTAATCGTAGATCTCGGTAACGGTCCCGACCGTCGAACGCGGCGAACGCGAAACCGTCTTTTGTTCGATGGAGATAGCCGGCGAAAGGCCTTCTATCGAATCTACATCCGGCTTCTCAAGCTGATCCAAAAACTGACGAGCATAAGCCGAAAGCGATTCGACATATCGCCGCTGGCCTTCGGCATAGATCGTATCGAACGCCAGCGAAGACTTCCCCGAGCCCGAAAGCCCGGTTATGACCGTTAACTTGTCGCGAGGGATATCAACGCTGATGTTTCTAAGATTGTGCTGGCGTGCTCCGCGGACGGAGATTTGCTTGATACTCATTACGGTGTAAAACTTGGCACTAAGCCGAAACGAGTATGTTAGCAAATCCGATGAGGGCATGCGAACGTCTCACAGTCTTCAAATCGATCACATTTTATGTTAATTTTTAACAAGGATTAATATTATGGCAGTCACCAACCTCAGCATTTCATTGCCCGACACAATGCGGACATTCATCGAAGAAAAGATCAAACGCGATGGTTACGGAACCATCAGCGAGTATCTCCGAGAGTTGATCCGGGCCGATGAGCGACGCGAGGCCGAATACTACGACCGCCTGATCGCAGAGGCCTATGCGAGCGGGCCATTTATTGAGCACACAAAACAGGACATCGAAGCGGCTAAGGCTGAAGCGATAAAACGGATCAAACAGCGAAAGAGCGGCAAATGAAGATCTTCCGCTCTTCCCAGACCTACGAAGACATTGTCGAGATCGCCGCCTGGCTCGGTGCTGAGGATGAAGCGATCGCCTCCCGCTTTTTTGATCACTACGAATCAACGTTAGCGGCGATCGCTGAAACACCAAAGATCGGAGCTCCGCGAAGGTCGCTCTCCGGCAAAAATTATCGGCTTTGGTTCGTCAATGGATTTGAGAAAGTATTGATCCTCTACGAAGATCATCCGGGTGAGATCCGCATTCTGCGAGTCATTCATTCGGCCCGCGACTATGAGAGATTTGTCTAGGTAAATTGTAGAACACCCCAGAGCACTGCTGAGGCGAGAACTAGCCAGAGCACGACACCGAGTGCGAATGGCCGCCAGCCTACGCGTTTTAGCATTTCCTTCGAAAGGCTTAGCCCGATGAGAAACAGGGTGATCGTCAACCCGGCCTTGGCTAGGTTTACCGCTGCGTCGAAAAGGCTCGGCTGCACCCAAAGCGGTGCATAGGTCCGGACAGCGGCTGCTCCGACAAAAAGAAAGATGAACCAAGGTATGGCAACCTTCGTCTTCGAATCGCCGTCCCGATATGCGAACGCTAGGGCAATGGCAAGCGGTGCGATCCAGAGTGCCCGGGCGAGCTTTACTGTGGTCGCGACCGCCAGCGATTCGCTGCCGAACGCCGTCGCCGCCCCGACCACCGAACTCGTATCCTGGATAGCAAGCGCCGCCCACATTCCGAACTGCGTTTGGGTCAGCCCGATAGCATTGCCGATCAGCGGAAAAGCGAAAAGTGCCGCTGCATTCAGTATAAAGATGGTTCCGAGCGAGACGGACATTTCGTCATTCTCTGCCTTGATCGCCGGCCCGACCGCGGCGACCGCACTCCCGCCGCAGATCGCCGTTCCGCACGAGATCAGCGTCCGGATCCGAGAGGGCAACGAAAGAAAACGGCCAACAAGATATCCGAGCAGCAAGGTCCCGAAGACGACCGCAACGATGAAGACAATCCCGTTCTTTCCGGCTTGATAGACCGCGCCGAGATTCATCCCAAAGCCGAGCATCGCGACCGATCCCTGAAGAAGGTATTTTGCCGGCTTACCCGAAAGGTCCGGAAACGGATTCCCGAGAGTTAGAGCCAGAACCAACCCGATGGCAAGAGCCAACGCCGGCGACCCATAGGGCGAGAGAAGAAACAGGACGGCCAAAACAAAAATGAGCTTTGCAGCGGTCATACAAAGCTCACAAGTATAATTTGAATTCGGTAAAAATGATACCGAAGGGCCTAGCGAAGCACGCCGAAGACCGTCCGAAGGATCGCTGTCGTTCGCCCGACCGGGTCTCGCCGAATCTTCTTCTCTTCATCCGCGATTAGCAAAAACAGTCCGTCCATTGCCTTTTCCGTAACGTATCCGTCGAGATCGTTTGCATCTTGGCCAATAACCCTGCCGACGAAACCGTATCGGCCGATCATCTCTTTATATTTCTGAGTAACGCCGACCTGTTCCGTAAACTCCTCGACGATGGGCCGAAACTTCTCCCTCAGTCGATCTTCGCTCGTCCGCCGAAAGAACTGCGTTGCCGCATCGTCCTCGCCGCTAAAGAGTATGTTGCGGGCATCCGAAAATGTCATCTGTTTTGCCGAATCGACAAAGATATCGACGGCAACGGGAACAGCCTTTTCGGCCGCATGGTTCATTGCCGCGACAAATTCATCGACCTTGCGGCCCTGGCCGAGGAAACGGAGCGTACTTTCGGTCCTGCGAAGGCCTTGCGGTAGCGGGATCTTTACATCGGGATTCTCCAAAAACCCATTCTCGCGGCCAAGTTCGTTAACGGCATTCTTGATGCCGACCGAAAGTGCTTCTTTGAGCCCTCGGCTGATGTCCATGTCGGAAAGCCGGGTTTGTCGGCGTGTCTGTGCCGTTGCGAACCCCGAACCGACTACCGAAACTACCGCCAAAAACGCCAAGATTCGAACGCTCTTCATAATCACTTCCTCAAAGACAAAAGACCGGCCGGCCATTTTTCCGACCGATCCTTTGATTGTCTTGACCGGGCCCGGGTTTACAGCCGATTTCGTCTGGATCTTCCCGAAATCGTCTGCCGGCGGTCACTTTGCCTTACCCTGATTGGCGACGGCCTCTTGCGCGGCCCGGATCGCGTCCTGGTCGCCCAAGTAATAGCTGTTCAACCGCTTCAGGTCGCCATCGAGTTCGAAAACAAGCGGCACGCCGGTCGGGATATTCAGGCTGACGATCTCCTCGTCCGAGATGCCGTCCAGATGCTTTACCAATGCTCGCAGGCTATTTCCGTGTGCCGCAACGATCAGCCGCTTCCCTGCCTTCACCTTCGGCCCGATATCGTTTTCCCAATAGGGCACAACACGCTCTACGGTGTCTTTCAGGCACTCGGCCTTCGGAAAGTTTTCGATGCCCGCATAACGTGGATCATTCCCGAGATATCGCTCGTCCGATTCGTCCAACTCCGGCGGCGGCACATCGTAGCTCCTTCGCCAGATCAGCACCTGTTCATCGCCGTATTTCGCCGCCGTTTCGGCCTTATCGAGCCCCTGCAAACCGCCGTAGTGCCGTTCATTGAGCAGCCACGACTTCGTCTCCGGGATCCACATCAGATCCATCTCGCTGAGCACCAGCCAAAGCGTCCGGATCGCCCGCTTCAGCACCGATGTGTATGCCTCATCGAACGTAAACCCCTCGGCCTTAAGCAATTCACCCGCCGCCTTCGCCTCGGCAATTCCCTTTTCGGAAAGATCGACGTCCTTCCAACCGGTAAACCGATTTTCCTTGTTCCATTGGCTCTCACCGTGGCGTATCAGAACTAATTTATGCATCCTCAAATCTTAATCCGAAAACGTTTTATCTTAAAGCCGTAAGCTTTTAGCATTAAGCTGTTAGCCTGTGTAGGAACTCCTGGCTTACAGCTTACGGCTAACGGCTTAGAGCTATTTTTCTAACCTCACCAACAAGATAGAGCGAGCCTGTAACTAGAATTAGCTCTGTCGATCCCGCCGCCGCCAGGGCATCTTCAACCGAGTTCGTTGTGACTATCTTTTCCGGGTCGAAGTTCTCGGGCACGAACTCCAAAAGCTCCTCGGCGTTCATCGCCCGTGAATTTGCGGGTTGCGTCAGTATCAATCGTTCCGCCCGCGGCCAAAGTATCTCTGCGATCTCGGCAACGTCTTTGCCCCGCATCGCGCCGAAGATCATTGCAAGCGGCCGCTTTTCAACATAAGTAAGATAGTTTAGCAGCGCTCTAGCTCCGGCTATGTTGTGGGCTCCGTCGAGCAAAACGTTGTCGATGTATTCGAGCCGCCCGGGATTGATCGCAGTGTTGAGCCCTTTGCGAATATTTTCATCGGTGATCGGAAAATGCTTTCGCAATATATCCGCCAAAAGGATCGCGACTTCGGCATTCGCGACCTGGTGAGCACCGCGAAGGCTCAGGTTACTTGTAAGGGATCGCAGCGGCATCCCGAGTGCGCTTTCGTCAAAAACCACGGCTGTTTCGCGTACAAAAACACCTCTACTATGTGCCTCTCCGATCACACCCTCGAGAACGTTCATCACCGCAGGCGATTGCCGGCCGATCACTACGGCTTTGGTCTGTTCGCGGATTATTGCGGCCTTTTCCGCCGCGATCTCTTCGATCGTGTCGCCGAGGTATTCCTGATGGTCGAGGTCGATCTGCGTGATGGCGGCTATCTCTGCATTGGCGGCGGTCGTCGCATCGAGCCGGCCGCCGAGGCCGGTTTCGAGGATGGCGAGTTCGACCTTTGCTTCGGCAAACGCAATCAGAGCAATTGCCGTTACCTGCTCAAAAAAGGTCGGCGTGTATTGAAGTTTGCCTTCGGCCAAAAGTCTTTCGGATGTCGTCCGAACCGTGGCCGCGAGCCGGGCGAATTCGTCCTCGCTGATATCGTCGCCGTCTATCTTGATGCGTTCGGTAATTGAGACAAGATGCGGTGAAGTGTAAAGCCCCCGCCGAATGTCCGCCTGGCCGCAGATAGAATCCAGAAACGCACATACCGAGCCTTTCCCGTTCGTCCCCGCGACCTGAACCTTTAAGTACTTTTCCTGCGGATTACCAAGCTCGGCCAAAAGCGTCCGGATATTATCGAGCCCAAGCTTCATCGCCTCGACCTCATTGCCGAGCGAGTACAGATACTTTTCAGACTCCTGAAAATTCACGTGTTATTTGATTGCCAGTAGGCGACGATGATAATTGATCTGTCCGAGGTGGTAACTCAGGTGGGTTGCGAGGTGAACTAGGAAGAACTCGGTCGTCATCGGATGGCCGAAGACCTCGATCGGGTAGGTCTTCTGAAGGTCCTCGTTGGTGATCTTTGCTAGAACCGCTTTGACGTCGGCTGCGGCCGCATCGACCTCCGCTAAAAGGGTCGCCCGCGGGACGAACTTTGAAGCAAACTCGGCATCGCGGTCGCGAACATATTCCGTCCCGCCGAGGACGGTTCCGAAAAAATGCCGCAGGTTTCCTGCAAGGTGCAGGCAAAGATTACCCGCCGAGTTAGCGATCTCGCCCTCAATCCGCCAAAGATCGCCTTCATTTGGGTAAGCCTCGACCTCTGTCTTTAGCTTCGCGAGGTCGCGTTCAAAAATTTCGATCAGGACGCTTTGGAGCATTTTTGGTTCAGGCAGCCTTACGGTCGTTCATCATAAAATCCAGCATCCGGATGATCGTCTCTCGCATTTCGCGGCGATCGACGACCATATCGACCATGCCGTGTTCGAGCAGGAATTCGCTGCGTTGAAAACCTTTCGGGAGTTTCTGTCGGATCGTTTGTTCGATAACACGTGGCCCGGCAAAGCCGATGAGCGCTTTGGGTTCGGCGATTATCACGTCGCCGAGCATTGCAAAGCTCGCCGTAACGCCGCCGGTCGTCGGGTCCGTCAGCACAGAAATGAACGGCAACCCTGCCTTGTCGAGCATTGAAAGAGCCGCTGAGATCTTGCCCATCTGCATTAGCGAAAGCGTGCCTTCCTGCATCCTCGCTCCGCCCGAGGCTGAAAAAATGACGACCGCACCTTTGTTCTCGAGCGCACGTTCGATCTGCCGCGTGATCTTTTCGCCGACCGCCGAGCCCATCGAACCGCCGATGAACGACATATCCATCGCCGCGGCGTAAACAAGGTGCCCGCTGACCCTGCCGCTTCCCGAAACTATCGCTTCCGGCAGACCCGATGCCGCCTTTGCGGCCTCGATACGGTCTTTGTAAGGCTTCGTGTCAACGAACCCGAGCGGATCGCTCGAGGTCACCTCGTCATCAAGCCGCTCGTACCTGCCGTCATCAAAAAGCGTCTCCAGCCGCTCAATTGCCGAATACCGAAAGTGATGGCCGCAGTGCGTGCAGACCTGCTGCGATTCGATCAACTCGCGCTTATAAAGCGGGTTTTCGCAATCCGGGCATTTTATGAAGATCCCTGAGGTGTTAACCGTTCGCTCCTCTTCGGGTTGAGCCACATCGATCTTCGGTTTGTCGCGTTTGAACCAAGCCATAATCTGAACCGGTGATCTCCCTCAGTCTGTGAGTTTTTGGCGGGAAATGATATCCGGTCTTTATTCAAGGCAAAACCTTACCATACCGAGCAAACTTTGTCTTACCCGGGTTTGTTTCTGCGGCAGGCAAGCGGGTTTTACAGTGTGAGTTTGTCGTGTTACTTTTCGTCTGTCCGTTCGTAAGAATCGAGTGCCTTGGGAGTTTGAAGCTGATGAAGATGTTCCGGTCGTTAGGTGCCTTAGCTGTTGTTTTTATACTGATTTCTGCCGGGCAGGCGGCCGTCCGCACGTGGGACGGCGGCGGTGCCGATGCTAACTGGACAACGGCGGCCAATTGGGTAGGCGATGTTGCTCCCGTCGCAAACGATGACCTTGTATTTCCGGCAACTTCAGCCCAGTTTGCGACCAACAACAACTTCACGTTGCTTACCAACTTCCGCTCCATCACGGTCGAAGGCGGCTCCTACACCATTGGAGGAAATCTCTTTCGTCTCTCCGCGGGCCTAACGGTCCAGAGCGGCACGCTTACCGTCAACACCGCGATCACGCTCAACGGGGCTCAGGTATTCAGTTCCGGTACGGCCGGGACGATCACCCTTCTTGGGCTGAGCGTCGGCAGTTCGCAGCTCACCATCGAAGGCGATGGCATCACCGGCATCGGCCTGATATCGGGCTCTGGAGGTGTTGTAAAGAATGGAGTTGGTGCGGCTGCGATCATTGCCGCCTCCGGCTTTAGCGGCCCGCTTGCACTGAACAACGGCATTTTCGTGATAGATGCCAACATACCGAATTCCGCAGTGACGGTGAACAGCAACCTCTCAACCGGTGGACAAGATATAAGCGGGCTTGGCGGCACGGGCACGGTCGGCCCGGTCAACGTTATAGAGGGCATCGTAAGTGCCGGTTCGCTTACATCGCCGACCGGCGTTCTAAATGTTTCCGGCGGGCTAACGCTCAGTGCAAATGGCGCGTTTGCCGCAAAGCTTGGCGGCACAACGCCCGGAACCGGCCACGACCGGCTGAATGTGACCGGCTCAGTGAACCTGAACAATTCCCTCATCGCCCCGATCCCGTGGAACAATTTCGTTCCGGCGATCGGCGACACGTTCGTCATTCTCACTAATGACGGCTCGGACGCGATCAACGGGACATTCTTAAACTTGCCCGAAGGCTCCGTTTTTGCCGGGCCGCTCAACACGGCATTTCGCATTTCGTATATCGCCGGCGACGGCAATGACATCGCCATAACCCGCGTGCCCAATGCCGATTTCGACTTTGACGGCGACGGACGGTCGGATGTCGGAACCTTTGACGGAACGATCTGGAACATTCTCCAAAGCGGCTCGGGTACGGCCGCGACCACGCAGTTCGGCGTTTCGACCGACCTGATATCGCCCGCCGATTTTGACGGGGACAACCGTGCAGATATCGCCGTCTTCAGGCCGGAAAATGGCTTTTGGTACGTTCTGAATTCCGCGACATCGACGGTTGAATTCACCCAGTTCGGTGCCACCGGCGACATCCCGGTACCGAACGACATGGACGGTGACGGGCGTGCCGACAAGGTCGTTTTTCGGCCCTCGAATGGCGTTTGGTATCAACTGCGATCTCTTGGCGGTCAGTTCACAGCAGTTCAGTTCGGACAAGATGGTGACGTGCCACAGGTTGCGGATATCGACGGCGATGGTTTTGGCGATCCCTCGGTTTTCCGCCCGGCCGACGGAACCTGGCATTTCCTGCGAAGCACTAATTCGGGCTACACCGCATTCCCGTTCGGGCAATCCGGTGACAAGCCCGTGATGGCAGATTTCAATGGTGATGGACTGACCGACGTCGGCATATTCCGAGCTACCGAGGACTCGTCACAGCCTGACTTCTATACCCTCACTTCGGGTACTTTTATTTTCAGCGGTGTGTCGTGGGGCTCGCCGGGAGATGTTCCGGTCGTTGCAGATTATGACGGCGATGGGCGTGCCGACTTCGGCGTATTTCGCCCGTCTGACGGCACTTGGTACTTGCTCCGTTCGACCGCCGGATTTGCGGCTGTGCCTTTCGGTTCTTCCGGCGACCGCCCGCTGCCGGCGGCCTACGTGCGTTAGGCTATTTCAGGACGTTCAGCATCTCCGCGTGGATCGTTCCATTGCTCGCGACGATCGGCGGCGTGTAGATGCTAAACGGCGACCCGTCGTAGTAACTGACCGTCCCGCCGGCCTCCTCTATCAGCAGCTTTCCGGCCGCCACATCCCACGGGTTTAAGCCTTCCTCCCAAAACCCGTCGAACCTTCCGCATGCAACGTATGCAAGATCGATCGCTGCCGAACCATCGCGGCGAACTCCGCGCGATGTCAGTAAAAACTCGGTGAGGTGCCGGGCAAACTTCTCGCGGTGCTTGATGTCGTACGGGAAGCCGGTAACAAGCAACGCATTCCCAAGCTCGTCGGTCCTCGAAACCCGGATCGGCTTCCCGTTGAGTGTCGCTCCGCGGCCCTTTTCGGCCGTGAAAAGCTCGTCGCGGGTCGGGTCGTAGGTCACCCCGAGCACGATCTCGCCTTCGTGTTCAAGGGCGATCGTCACACAAAAGCACGGATAGCCGTGGGCGTAGTTCGTCGTCCCGTCGAGCGGGTCGATGATCCACTTGTGCCCGCCATCCTCACCTGTGACGACAGCGTTTCCTGCTTCTTCGGCCAGGATCGCGTGACGCGGAAAATGCGACTTGATCCGTTCGACGATTAGCGCCTCCGAGGCAAGATCTGCTTCCGTAACAAGATTGATGTCGCCCTTTTTCGTGACGCTCTCAATTCGTCCGAACTTCTCAAGTAAAACACGCCCGGCATCCCGGGCGGTTTCGATAGCAAAATTGAGCATAAAAATATTTCAGCGGAAATAGATGTCCACGTAGTCGGTCACGCCGTCGCACGGGTTCTGCATTTCCTGCAAACGCCAATATTTCCTCGTGCCCGTGACCCGAAAAGTGAACGTGCCCTCGCGGACGCACGGCTCGCCGTTGTTGATGTGGCTGACCTGAGTCGTGATCGTTCCGTTCATCGTGAATTCGCGGGCCTTTATCGTCTCGATCTCACCGATGATGGTCACAAAGTCTGTGTTGCCGCGGCCCTTTTGTTCCCCTTTGATCGAATAAAGGCCACGCCGAAGCGTCACATTCGCCGACCCAAAGTAATCCCAGCTTATCCACTGGAGGGAGAACAAATGCCTGCCGAGCAGCCGCCGGGCCGCGGCCCGGTCCTGAACCTCGGTCCGCGGCTGGGCAAATGCCTCCGCAGTTCCGAACAACAGTAACGCCAATGCAAAGATCGCTAGTTTCGTTTTCATATTTTTACTTTGTGGTCAAAAAACCTTCAGCAACCCGCAGAAATTCGCGGACCTGCTTATCCCAATAGGGCCAGTTGTGGGCACCGGGAAGCTGCCGATACTCGTGCGGTACCTTCTTCTCCGCAAGCAGGGCAACAAAATCGCGGTTGTTCTGGATCAAGAAATCCTCGTTGCCGCAATCCACGTAGATAAAGGGCATCGCCTTGACCTTTTCCGGCGTGGCCTCGCGAACCATTTTGAATATGTCGTTCGCTGCCCGCGTTTCGCTGTCCGCCGGCCCGAAGACCTCGGCGATCGACCGGATCGAGGCCGTGCTTCGGCCATCGGCACTTATCGAAGCGGCACCCAACGCTCCGCTGAAGCTTCCGGCAAGCGAGAACATCTCAGGATATTTCAACCCGAACTTTAGGGCACCGTACCCGCCCATTGAAAGCCCGGCGATGGCTCGTCCGCTTCGCGTCCCGATGGCTCGATATTTCTTCTCAACCTCAGGGATCAATTCCTTAATTATGTAGCTTTCGTATTTCTCTTCGGGCTTCGTGTAGCTGTCCGTATACCAGCCGTTGGCACCTTCGGGCGTGACGATAATGAATTCATGCCCCTCTGCATATGCCGGGAGCTTGGTCAGGTCAGTCCAGTTCCGGAAACGCCCCGTCAGCCCGTGAAGAAGATAGATGACCGGATACTTCCTGCCCTTCTCGGCCGAGTAGCTCTTCGGCAGCACGACACGATACGGCATCGGCCGCGTCATCAATTTGCTGTCAAGTTCGTGATCCGAAACATTTGCCGGCAGCGGTGCCGGGGCCGGCGACTGCGACAAAATGCCGTGGTGCAAGCCAAAAAGTCCGACGCACACTAACAGCAGCCGGAATAGGGACTTGTTAAATGATCGTTTGTTCATTTCGTATTACGAGTCTGATCGGTGAATTGAACGCATCCGCTGCCGCGCCTTCTTTGACCGGCGAAGCGTGCCGCCGCGGCCGCGGAAAGGCCCGCCGGCCCAGTCCGAAACCTGCTTTAGCGGGTGCCATTCAAAGTTCTCGAGCGGCAGCACTTCGGATGATGCGTCGCGGAGACGAAGCGTGCTGAACGCGACAAAAAATATCGTGAAATTAAAGATCGCACCGATCGCGATCACAACCCAGCCCGGAGCAAGTCCGACCGTTGCCCGATTGAAAAAGAGGTCCCAAAACCGCTCACGGTCGGCCGGTGACGTCGTCGGGATCGGCGACGGGTGCAGATAGACCTTCAACGCCCACGAAAGTGCGAGAAGGATAAAGATCCAAAGATAGTTTGCCCTTAGCCGCCGGCCCAGAGCTTCCCAGATGCTGATCGTAAAGTGCGGCGAAAGAAGGTCCGCCGAAATGTGATCCGCCCATTCCTTGTCCGGCGGTATCGTCCGTTGCGAGAGCATCGGTGCAAAATATCCCGTCTCAAGCACCCGCACGCGGTTTGCCCAAACCTCGTAGTAGCGATACCGCCTCGCCTCCATGAACAAAAAGATGGAAACAAGAATAGTGTTTATCGGTATCGCAAAATGCGGGTTGTCCGGCGAACTGAAAACGAATGAAAGCGTTGCACCCGCCGTGATGACCGCCCAGTTCGTCGTCGCGTCCAGCCGGTTCCGCCAGATATTCGACCGCGCGACTTCGCCGCGATAGAAGTGCACCATCGCGGTATTGAATTCCGATAGGGACAGCTTTTGCGGGACCTGGACAGGTGAGGTCTGCTTTTTTAAGTTCCGCTTCCGAACCTCCTCGGCAAGTGCCTTGAATGATTCAGGAAGCGAACTCGTGTGAATATCTTCTTCGGTCCGTGGGGCACCGAACCGAATTTCTTCGTTCATACTTCGAGATCGAGCCTCAAAATTAGCGGGCGGAGAGCGAATCCATCCTTAAGATTATTCTCAAACTACTTTGGATGCAAGGATTTCGGGCAGAACCGGCCTCGCCCCGCCATTTTGGCAGGACCGCTTGCGGGGTTTAGAATCTCACTCGATGTCATTGGACGACGAACACTGGATGGGAATTGCCCTTGAGCAGGCTCGCGTTGCAGCGGCCATCGACGAGGTCCCGGTCGGAGCGTGTGTCGTTTCCGCCGAGGGCGAACTTCTCGCGGCCGCCTCTAACCGCACGATAATCGACAATGATCCTACCGCCCACGCCGAAGTGCTAACAATCCGTGCCGCGGCCGAGCGGCTCGGCAACTATCGCCTGACCGGGACGACGCTCTACACGACCATCGAACCCTGTGCGATGTGTGCCGGAACCTTGGTCAATGCCCGCATTCGCCGGCTCGTTTTCGGTGCCCCGGATGAGCGGTACGGAGCCGTGGTCACACACTTCGGGTTGTGTGACAGCCCGCTGCTCAACCATCGGCTTGAGATCACGGCCGGAGTGCTGCTCGAAGAATGCCGTTCGCTGATGAAGGAATTTTTCAGGAAAAAACGGCTTTCCACTTGATATTTTTTCGGCTTGCCACGTATTATTAGAAGTTCGCGGAGAGGTGCGAGAGTGGTTGAATCGGGCGGTCTCGAAAACCGTTGTACCCTAACGGGTACCGTGGGTTCGAATCCCACCCTCTCCGCCACAGTTCTTTTTCAGGGTTCTTAACGTTCGGATTTTCCTACACGGGTTCGTCCATGCCGGATCGCTGGTCAAGGATCTGGATTTTTGAAAACTTGCTTTACCGTTCGAACTCGGCCAGACATTATCACTTTCACTGACATTCAATTGGAGGAATTGGTATGCCTATTAGCAAGAGGTTGGCTGCTGAGTTCATCGGGACTCTTTGGCTCGTTCTTGGCGGATGCGGAAGTGCGGTCCTCGCGACCAACTACCCGAATCTCGGGATCGGCTTTGCCGGGGTTTCGCTCGCCTTTGGCCTTACGGTCTTGACCGGAGCTTATGCGCTCGGCCACATTTCCGGTGCACATTTCAACCCGGCCGTTTCGATCGGCCTCTGGGCCGGAAAGCGGTTCCCGGCGAATGAGCTTTTGCCGTATATCGTCGCCCAGGTACTTGGTGCTTTGGCGGGTGCCGGAATTCTTTTCCTGATCGCCACAGGCAAGGACGGCTTCTCGGCGGTGGCCGGCGGTTTTGCATCGAATGGCTTCGGGGCAAATTCACTCGGTTCGCCGGGCGGATACGCAGCACACGCGGCGTTCGTCTCCGAAGTGGTAATGACGTTCTTTTTCGTCGTTGTGATCCTCGGGGTTACGAGCAAATGGGCACCGAAGGGCTTCGCCCCGCTTGCGATCGGGCTTTGCCTGACCTTGATACACTTGATCTCGATCCCGGTCACGAACACCTCGGTTAACCCGGCACGGAGCACCGGCCCGGCCTTGATCGTCGCCTTTCAGGGCGGAAGCTGGGCGGTCGAACAACTCTGGATGTTCTGGGTCGCACCGATCCTTGGTGCCGCGATCGCCGGATTTTTCTACCTCTGGCTCTCGGGTGAGGACGGAGGGCCGGCCGCTAAACAGACAAGCGCAGATGCCGACGGAGACGCAGGAACCCATCATTCAGATGATGACAACGGCGATGCGGGCTCCGATGGCGGAGACGGCGGCGGTGGTGATGGCGGCGGAGATTAGGCATCCGCGATTTTATTTCTTGGTTTCTTTGACAATTTAGGTTAGTGCGGAAAGGTGCAGGAGTGGCTGAACTGGCAGCATTGGAAATGCTGTGAGCTCGAAAGGGTTCCGTGGGTTCGAATCCCACCCTTTCCGCCAGAAATAAAGGCGAAAGGCGAAAGGATAAAGGAGAAAGTAAACCTCATTATTCCGCCTTTCGCCTCTTTTGTTTATGTATGGCTGAAAATCTAAAGATCAGGACAAAGGATTTCGCAGTAAGAGTTATAAAACTTTACGGAAGTCTGCCCGCAACGGTCGAAGCGCAAGTGATCGGCAAACAGATCTTGCGCTCTGGAACATCTGTTGGAGCTCATTACAGAGAAGCTCAACACGCAAAATCGGATGCCGATTTCATAAGCAAGATCGAAGGTGCTCTACAGGAACTTGAAGAAACGACCTACTGGCTGGAACTGCTTGAGGAAATTGAGGTCTTTGAAAAGGCGAAGATCGCTCCGCTGCAATCGGAAACAAAGGAGCTAACCGCAATCTTCGTTTCAATAGCCAAGAAAGTAAAATCTAGGCGGTAATTTTCGAACACCTCGCCTTTATCCTTTCGCCTTTATCCTTTATCCTTTTATTTGGCTCCAGGCTCCGCACAAGGGCTGTGGTGTGAACTCCGCTAGGCGAGGAATCGAGCAACGGTAGCATTTTCACCCTGTGTTGCGGTTAAGTCTGGGGCCATTTGTCTTTATGGGGCGGCCGTCGGCTCCCACTCTTTCGCAACATGCTCCTTTTGGTCGGGGGACACTTTATCCTTTCGCCTTTATCCTTTATCCTTTAGCTACCGATGTCTTATCAGGTTATTGCCCGAAAATGGAGGCCGCGAAACTTCGAGGAAGTTACCGGCCAGGAGCACATCACTCGTACGCTCAGCAATGCGATCGAGCACGACCGGCTCCACCATGCCTATTTGTTTTCGGGCGCACGCGGAGTTGGCAAGACCACATCGGCCCGCATCTTTGCCAAGGCATTGAACTGCCGCCGGACTGACGGCCCGACCGCGACGCCTTGCTCGTCAGAAACGGGCGATATCTGCGACTCCTGCCTTGAGATCTCCGAAAGCCGCTCGATCGACGTGCTTGAGATTGACGCCGCATCGCACACGGGCATCGACGATATCCGCGACACGATTCTGGAAAACATCAACGTAAATCCGGCTCGCGACCGCTTCAAGATCTTCATCATCGACGAGGTGCATCAGCTTTCGCGGTTCGCCTTCAATGCACTTCTCAAAACGCTTGAGGAACCGCCGCCGAACGTCGTCTTCATCATGGCCACGACCGAGCACCACAAGGTGCCGGAGACGATCACTTCGCGGTGCCAGGAGTTCATTTTCCGCACCATTCCGCAGCAGAAGATATTCGAGCGGCTTCGGCTGATCGCCGACGCGGAGAAGATCGATATCGCCGACGAGGCACTTCGCGAGATCGCTCGCTCGGGCGAAGGCTCGATGCGCGACGCACAGTCGAATTTCGATCAGGTGATCAGCTTTTCCGGAGCAAAGATCGGCCGCGAGGACGTTGTCTCCGCACTAGGCATCGCCGGTTCGGACAACCTCTCGGCCGTCATCAGTGCCGTTGCCGACAATGACGCCGCCGCGATCCTTCGTGTGGTTGATGACCTCGTCTCCGGCGGCCACGACCTCCGGAATTTTTGCCGCGACCTGATGGGCTTCGTCCGCGATCTTTCGGTTCTTAAGGTCTCCGGCTCGGAAGAGTTCATCGATGGCTCGGCCTTTCCCGCCGACCAGATGAAGCAGATGGCCGATAGATTCGAGGCTTCGGACCTATTCCGCATTTTCCATTCGCTTGCTGATACCGAAGTGCGTCTGAAGGATGCCCTTCAGAGCCGCTATGTGCTCGAACTCGGGCTCGTTCGCCTCGCCGAAATGAATCGCGTCGCCCCGGTCGAGCAAATAATCGCACGGCTTGCGGAACTCGAATCCTCGCTCGGTTCCGTTGAACCGCGGGCCGCGATCGCTGCTCCATCTCGGCCCGAGCCGGCCTCCCCGGAAAAAAAAACTTTGAAAACCGAGCCGGCTAGCGTCTCCGCACCGCCGCCGCCCGAGGAACCGCCCTTTTATCCCGAAGAGCCGCCGTTTGAGCCGTCGCCGGACATCGAAGATCTGCCGGCAGAACCGGCTCCGGCCCGAACGGAATTCGCCGTGCCCGATGATCTGCCGTCGAAGATCCCGCCGAGGAAGCCTGAGGAACTTGAGCACTTTGAAGTGCCGGCTCTCGATTCGGCCTTTGATGAGACGCTGCTCCGTTCGGGCGAAAGTGCGGTCTTCTTTCGTGTCAAGCCCGAATTGAAAACGCAGCTCCTTCCTGCCGCCGCGGCCGCGGCCCAAGCCGTTGCAGCCGGATCGTACCGAAACTACGAACGCGACCGCGAGCGCGTGATTCCGGACTTTGCCCGCCCGCCCGAAGAGCCGGACGAAGACCTAACGATGCCGGAACCGCCGCCCGAAAATGCCACCACCGAAGAGTTGCTCGACTACGCCAAGCGCCGGCCCGACGTCCGAAAGGTGATGCGGCTCTTTCGTGCGGAGCTCGTCGATATCCGCCGCACAGGTGATTGAACCGCTATAAAAGGCTTTGCCGATCCGGCGTTTTCTGCGACAATCAGCGGAAAGGAATGACTCTGAAAAGCCACGTCCCGCTTGCCGCTTTTTTTCTGCTCATTTTCCACCTTGCGGTGGCTTTGCCGGCCGTTGCACAGGACGGCGAATTCTCGATCAATCGCTCGCCGCTTCCCGCTCCGACCGGCTTCGTCAACGACTTCGCCGGTGTCATAAGCCCGGAAGACAAGAACAAGATAGAAACCCGTCTGCGTGAATTCCGCCAAGCGACAGGAGTTGAGATCGCCGTTGCTGTTGTCCGCACAACGGGCGAACGCGACATCTTCGATTACTCGCTGGCTGTGGCTCGCGGTTGGGGCATTGGACTCGATCAGGACGACAATCCTGCTGCACTACTTTTTATCGCGGTCGATGACCGCAAATATTTTACCCACGTAAGCAAGGACCTCGAGGACGAACTCCCTGATGGGCTCGTCGGCGACATTCAGCGGCGATATCTGGTGCCCGAGTTTCGCAAGGGCAACTACGGAAAGGGCATCGCCGACACGGTCGAAATGTACATTCGCACCTATGAGGCCCGGGGCAGCGGCTCGGTGCTCGGCCCAACGCAGCCCACCCAAGAACACGGCTCGAACGTTCCGCTTTTCAGCATCTTTTGTTGCCTTGCCATCATGCTGTTCCTGATCCTTGTAGCCTGGTCAAACAGGAACAAAGGCGGCAAGTCAAAAGATGATAATGACCGCTGGGGCGGCGGCGGATTCGGTGGCGGCGGCGGTGCATTGCCGTGGATCATCCTAGGTGGTTCGGGCAGCGGGTCTTCAGACAGTTCATCATCTTGGGACTGGGGCAGCTCGGGCGGTTCGGATTGGGGCGGGTTCGGCGGCGGCGGCGATTTCGGCGGCGGCGGCGCAGGCGGCGATTGGTAGCGGAAACATTTATGCAGAATCAATTTTCAGCATTTATTGACGACCTTAAGGCGACGCACGGAAGCAACCTCGCCTCGGTTATCCTTTACGGCTCGGCGGCCGCGGGCGATTTCATCCCGGCACGATCGGATTACAATATCCTCATCGCCCTGCACGAGATAACGCCGAAAGACCTCCGCAAGGCCCATGCCTGTGTCCGCGAATGGCACAAGCTCGGGCATCCCGTGCCGGTTTATTTTACGGTCTCCGAACTCAAGAACGCTGCAGACGTTTTCCCGGTCGAGTTTCACCAGATGGAGGTCGCCCATAAGGTGCTCTACGGAACCGATGTCCTTGCCGGCCTCGAGATCCGCGACGATTTCCTCCGCCATCAGATCGAATACGAGTTCCGCAGCAAGCTCTTGCTCCTGCGGCGGCAATATATTCCCGCCTCGGCCTCGCCCGAGGGGCTCAAGCGGCTGATGGGCGAAAGCCTGACCAGCTTTTCGGCGCTTTTCAGGGCGATTCTTTTGATGCTCGGCGAAAGCCCGCCGAACAAAAAACGCGGCATCGTTGACCGGGCCGTTGCACGCCTCGGGCTCGACGCCGAGGTCTTTGAAATGTTGTTCAGAATAAGGGAAAATGACCGAACACTAGAGATGGATGACCGGGCAGCCGACGATCTCTTCGGTCGCTACCTTTTGCAGGTCGAAAAGACCATTAACTCGATAGATAGTATCGGAAAAAGCTAACGGCGATTGCCGGGGAAGAAGAACAAATATGAAACGAGCGATCTTACTGACAATAGCGTTGTTCTCGGCCACTTTTCTTAGCGGCTGCAGCTACAACGAACTGACGGCAAAACAGCAGAACGTCAAAGGCAAATGGGCGAACGTCGAGAGCTCTCTCCAGCGGCGGGCCGATCTTATTCCGAATCTCATGACCGCGGCTCAGACGGCGGGCGTTCAGGAACAAGAGGTTTTCGGCCAGATCTCGGAAGCACGTTCTCGCCTCCTGAATGCACAGCAGCAAGCTCCAACGGGGCCTGGCGGCGACCGTACGCCGGAACAAAAACAGGCGATCATTGACGCTGCGAACAGCTTTGGCGGGACAATTGGAAGGCTCTTGAGTTTGCAGGAAGCCTATCCCAACCTTACTTCCGTTCAGGCGTTCATGAACGTTCAGACGGAACTCGCTGGAACTGAAAACCGGATCAATGTCGCGAGGCAGGATTATAACGGGGCGGTTCAGGATTACAATACAACACGCAATTCGTTCCCCGCTGTCATTACGGCGAGTTTATTCGGTTTCGCCGCGGAGCCCTATTTCCAAGCCCAAGCTGGGACCGAAACCGCTCCGCAACTACCGGACCCGAATTCGATAAGGCGTAATCAAAATGGCAGTGCCCCTGCGGCGAATAACTGATCTTATCGCTCAAAATCCTCGGGAACTGCACATCGAACAATGATCGCAAGGCCTGTCGTTCGGCTCGAACTGGCAGGCCTTATTTTCACCAATACCTTCGAAAATCATGTCCGCGATCGCCTCTGCGATCGAAAATTGATCCAAACTCGAATGGCCCGAGCGGATGTCCGACTCCGGGAATCCGGTCTTATCTTTCAGTTGAATATCAGGGTGCTTCATTCCGGGTCGTCTTCGCGATCGATGCGGTCAGCTTTATCAACTCAATACAATCCTGGTTTACGGTTCGATATTCCTTCTCTTCTAGGAACCCACCCTCAAACAATAACAGCAGCCAAAGTTCAGTATCCGACGCCCTCTGCATTGCCAAAAACATCTCTGACGAAAACCCTTGCCGGTCGGCAGCTACGGTCGCAGCTTTCACGTGTTTCGCGATGAAAGTTCCCGAGATCAGCAACTGACGACTAAGAACGAACTCCTTCTTTTCCTCATTCAAATACTTCGAGAGCCGAACAACCCGCAAAGCAAACTTGATAGCCTTATCCAATGTAATGCTCTTACTCATACCCGCCCGTTCTTAAACTTAAACCTACCAACTTAAACCTGATAACTGTTAGAAAAATTCGCAGCTCTTTCTCCAACTAAAAACTACCAACTTAAACCTAATAACTGTTAGAAAACTTCGCAGCTCTTTCTCCAACTAAAAACTACCAACTTAAACCTGACAACTGTTAGAAAACTATACGTGTAAAAAACTCTGTTCTAACAGTTTTTAGTTTCAAGTTGAAAGTTAGTAGTTTATGAATTATTTGTTCAGATCGACCCGATCGACCACGCCAACGATCGCTGAGTCAATAGCAGCTCCGGGTTTGCCGGTTGCGGCGGTCGAGGCTGACCAGCCTTCCTGGGCGATGACAACGATATCGCCCTCACCGGAATCGACCGAATCGAGAGCAAGGCAGGTGTAGTCCATGTCTTCGCCTTCGGGTGTGATCTGCCGGCAAAGCATTATCCGCGAACCCTCGTAACGCTGGTTCTTGTGTGTCGCCACAACGTTGCCGATAACCCTTGCAAGCAGCATTTTCTTCCAATTGATCGATTGGCCAATTGACAATTGTCAATTGGAAAATCAATGGCTAACTCCGATTCAAAACATGCTCGTCTGAATCGATAATTCCGACTATCGTACAGTCCGTCGGCGTCTCGTCGCGTTTGAATGGGAACGAAGCCTCTTTCCCGCGGCACCAGAAGACAAGCTCGCCCTCGCCTGCTCCGACCGCATCGAGAGCGATCATCGGCTTCCCTTTTTCCTTGAGGTCCGCGTCCAGAGTTTGAACAATGAGGAACTTCCGCCCGTCGAGCGACGCATTCTTAACGGTCGAAACCACCGTCCCAATTACGCGGGCGATCTGCATTGAAATGCCTAGGAGGTAAAGTCGATCGTATCGATAACGCCGATTATCGCCGAATCGACCGGGCAGTCCTTGTTCCCTTCGGCCATCCGGGCGGATGACCCGCCGACGACGATGACCTTTTCGTGGAACCCTGCCCCGACCGTATCGACAGCAACAACATAGCCGCTCTGGTCAGTCCCGTCGAGATTGATGGGCTTGACGATGAGCAGCTTCTTTCCATGGAGCCGTTCGTCCTTTTGGGTCGAAACGACAGTCCCTAAGATGCGTCCGATTATCATAAGTGAGCAGTGAGCGGTCAGCAGTGAGCAGAAACCGAGCAAAACTGCTCGCCGCTCACTGCTCCCTGCTTACTTCAAAACGACCGGCAAGGCTTCATCCACGCTCGAGTGCGGACGCGGGATCACGTGGACGCTGATGAGCTCGCCGACCCGCCGAGCGGCCGCGGCACCGGCATCGGTCGCCGCCTTTACCGCCGCAACGTCGCCGCGAACGATGGCCGTCACGAATCCGGCACCGATCTTTTCATACCCGACCAACTGCACGTTCGCCGCCTTAACCATGGCGTCCGCCGCTTCGATCGTCGCTACGAGACCTTTGGTCTCGACCATTCCCAATGCTTCCTGCATCTAGCTAATTTCTCCTGATTTACGAAGGATCAGTTACTGAACTGAAACGTAAGTTTACCCTAAATTCGCCGCCTGGCTCAAAAGCTCGATAAGTTCTTCTCTTGAAAGCGAGATCTTCTGCCCGTTTACTTTGTTAGCCGACGGATAGTTTACATCCAGCTCGCATGTGATATTCGCTTCGTGCAGATATCCGCATGCCTGGCAGCGGGCGTTCTCTTTCAGGTAACCCGCCTTTTCTCTGATATTTATCAGCTTTTCGATGGCATCTTTCGGCAGATCGTTGGCACCGCCGAGTGCTTTCGCGAGTATCGCGATGCGGGCCGTGTGCTCGAGCGTCTCAAGCCGGTCAAACGCCTGCCAAAGGTCGTCGCCGTAAGCGACCGCACCGTGGTTCGCCATAAGTAGCGCGTTATGGTGGGTTACGAACGGCTTCATCGCCTCGGTCAATTCGTTCGTCGAGGGCGTTCCGTAGCTCGTTAGCGGCACGCAGCCGAGCGTCAGGATCACCTCGCTCAAGATCGGCTTATCGATAGCAAGACCCGCGACGGCAAATGCCGTCCCGTGCGGCGGATGGGCGTGGCAAACTGCCTTTACGTCCGGCCGCATCTTGTAAATGAGCAGGTGCATCGCCAGCTCCGACGAAGCCCGCTTGTCCGAGAGCGGCTTGCCGTCCATGTCCGTAAGGGCAAGGCAATCTTCGGTCATCCTGCCCTTGCAGGTCATCGTCGGCGTTGCGAGCACCGTGTTTTCGTCGAGCCGGATGCTGACGTTGCCGTCCGATGAGACGACATAGCTGCGGTCATAGAGCAGCTTGCCGATCTCGACGATCAATTTTCTGGCCGATGATTCCTCCATAAAAATAAGAATCCACAGATTAACACAACAGCATCGCTGGGTTAACCTGTGGACCCGAAATTCTTGCCGGAACTACCTGACGCGCTCAAAGGTGACGCGGCCATCCGAAACCGGAGGAGCCGGAGGTGCCGGCGGCATCGGCGGCATCTCGGTGCGTTCCCACGCATTGGCGCTCTGCCTCTCTACCGTCATCCGCAGTTCCTCGTTCTCCATCGAGAGCCGAATGTTCTCGCGGCGAAGTTCGCGCAACTCCCGTTTGAAGCGTTTGCAGTCATGCCGGCTCTTGAAATTGCTCTTGAACGACTCGGCCGGGGACGAAAGCGGAACGAAGATGCTTGCAATAAGCACACCGATTGTCACGGCAAAAACGAAAGGAACGACGCGTTTGATTACGGAAAGAAATTGCATACTACACCTCAACTACCTCAGGAATGAATACGTCGGTTCGCCGGGAACGGTTTCACCTTGCAGGCAAAACGCGGGGAAAGGCCCGGTGGCCGCTGCCTGTTTTCATTCTAATGGTTTTATGCCGCGATGTGAAGGTTTATATTCCGGGTTCGGCACGAAATCGCGATTTTTTTTTCTTCAAGATGGTCAGTTTTGCGAACCGCACCGCAATCCCTTACTATTTTCCGACAGGCAATTCGCTCGTTTTCGTCTCGCAAGCAAGCTATGATCGCATTTCTCTCGGGAAAGATCCTCGAAAAGCATCCCGCGTCGGTCGTCATCGACGTCGGCGGCGTCGGCTACGATGTCGCGATTCCGCTTTCGACCTTTTACGAACTCGGCGAGCCCGGCAGCGACGTGCAGCTCCGCATCTACACGCTCGTCCGCGAGGACGCGATCCAACTGTACGGCTTTCGCACCGAGCGCGAACGCGAGCTTTTCCTGAAATTGATCGCCGTTCAGGGCTTCGGGGCAAAGAGCGGCATCTCGATGCTTTCCGGAATGAGCGCCGACGAGATCATCTCCGCCATTCGTGCCGGAAAAATCGAGCGGCTGACCTCGATCCCCGGCGTAGGCCGCAAGACCGCCGAGCGGCTGATCGTAGAGCTTCGCGACAAGGTCGGCGAGATCGCCCATGCGGCCGCGGCCGGTTCGGGGACGCAGCCTTCCGCCGGACCCGAAGGCGATGCGGTCGTCGATGACGCGCTTTCCGCCCTCGTCAACCTCGGCTATCAAAAGAACGCCGCCGAAAAGGCTCTCCAGCAGGCACTACAGGACGGAACCGAGCTAAACGTGCAGAAATTGCTCCGTGCCGCCCTCCAACGGCTCGCCAAGTGACCCGCGGTTCGATGATCCACAAAACCCTCACCAGTTTGCGTGAAGACCTCGGCGGGCTGGACCGGCGAGCGGTCGTCGCCCTCGTTTACACGGCGTTCGGGCTATCATGCATTTATTACGTCAAGCATCAGCCGAGCGTTGCGGCGTTCCTTGAAGGCACCGGGCTCGAGAGTTTTGGCCGGTGGATCGCCTATTCGCCGGACAACAACCTGCCGGGGCTCGGCTGGTGGGTTTTTGTCGTAACGGTTTTCTATTTCGTCATTCCGGCCGCGATCATCAAGCTGCTCTGGCGGGCGGACCTGCGTGATTTCGGCCTGCGGTTGGGCATCGAGCCCGGCTTCTGGAAGCTCCTGGCCGTTTCCTCGGCGATCATGCTGCCGCTGGTTTATCTGATGTCGCTGACCGAAGGATTCGCGGCGAAGTATCCATTTTTGCAGATCTACAACGGCGAGCCTTACATCGGCCAAACGCTGCTCATCTGGGAACTGATATACTTTCTCCAGTTTTTCGGGCTCGAGTTCTTCTTTCGCGGATTTCTTGTGCACAGCCTCAAACCGTCGGTCGGGCTCTATTCTATCTTTGTGATGACCGTGCCGTATTGCATGATCCATTTCAGCAAACCGATGCCCGAAACTCTCTCCGCCATCGCCGCAGGCATCTTTCTCGGCTGGCTAAGCTACAAAAATGGCAGCATCTGGCTCGGACTGGTCCTCCATTGCATGGTCGCATTTTCAATGGACATCTTCGCCCTGCATGCGAAGGGTTTGCTGTTTTAGAGTGATTTTTCAACGCTAAGCCGCAAGGTTGCAAGGACGCAAAGTTTCTTGGTGAATTCCTCGCTGATCCTAATTCCTTCGCACAATAGCCGGCCGCCCTTTGCGTCTTCGCGACTTTGCGTTAAAAATTAGTTACGTGACAACAGCCGCAATGATCGATATCCGCGATGAGACTCTCTCGGCCGACGAAACTAAATTCGAGGCGAGCCTGCGGCCTGCCCAGCTTGCCGAGTACATCGGCCAGAAAAAGGTCAAAGATAATCTTCGCGTCTTTATGAAGGCCGCGCTCAAGCGGCGCGAGGCTCTCGATCATATCCTACTCACCGGCCCGCCGGGCGTCGGCAAGACCACGCTTTCGAACATTGTCGCTAATGAGATGGGCTCGGCACTAAAATCGACCGCCGGGCCGATCATCGAGAAGGCCGGCGACCTCGCGGCGATCCTGACCAACCTCGAAGAGGGCGATGTGCTCTTCATCGACGAGATCCATCGGCTCAACCCGGCGATCGAGGAAATTCTCTATCCCGCGATGGAAGACTATTCGCTCGATATCATGATCGGCCAGGGCACGGCCGCCCGTTCGATCAAGCTAGACCTGCCAAAGTTCACGCTCGTCGGCGCGACGACACGGCCCGGAATGATCACCGCCCCGCTCCGCGGCCGCTTTGGCATCATCTTTCATCTCGATTTTTACGGCATCGCCGAGCTTCAGCAGATCGTCGAACGTTCGGCCCGCATATTGAATGTAGGCATCGACGCCACCGGCTCGAACGAGATCGCCCGCCGCTCGCGTGGAACCCCGCGTATCGCCAACCGCCTGCTTCGCCGTGTCCGCGACTATGCCGAGGTTGACCATGACGGCAATATCACCGAGCACGTCGCCGCCGATGCTCTCAACCGAATGGAGGTCGATACCTTCGGCCTTGATGAGATGGACCGCAAGCTACTTCTGACCATCATTGAGAAGTTCGATGGCGGCCCGGTCGGCCTCGGCACCATTTGCGCTTCGCTTCACGAGGAGAAAGATTCGGTCGAAGAGATCATCGAGCCTTATCTGCTTCAGATCGGCTTCCTCAACCGCACGCCTCGCGGCCGGATGGCGACCCGCCTTGCTTACGAGCATTTCGGCATCGAACCCACGGGAAAGCCGGCCGATCCGCCAACGCTTTTCGGCTAGGCCGGACAACGCCCGGGCCGGAGCCGCATCATACCCAAACGCCGATTCTTTGCGAATGGCGTTCCTTTCCCCCATAATTTCACTATGCGAAAGACAATTATTGCGGCGGTTTTTCTTGCTGCGGCCGGTGTGTCGGCGGCGTTTGGCCAAAATCGGTTCGAGGGATACAACGTAGTCGTCGATGTTCCAACCTCGCAGCGGGCTCCGGCATGTGCGGTCCGCTACGTACCGGCGAACACGATCATCACCATCACCGATCTCGACCGGGCAACGCCGATGGACATCAAGCCGTGCGCTGGTTCCGGGACGTCGATCGTCCAGAGCTCGGCCGGAAGCGTCACATTTCGGGCAAACGCGGCGACCAACAAATGGTGCTTTTCCGGAGCCGACAAGCGATACCGAATTACGCTGACAGGCGACCAGTTTGCCGGCACCGTCAGCTACGATTGGATCGCCGAGCCCGATCCGCGAGAAGCGGGCTTCTTCAATATCCGTGATTTTGGTGCCCTCGGCGACGGCCGGACCGATGACACCAATGCCTTCCGAAGTGCAATGGCATTCATCGCCTCGCGCAATGGCGGCACGGTCAGGGTTCCCGATGGCGAGTACATCGTCACCGGCCCGATCGCATTGCCTTCGGGCATCACACTCGAAGGCTCGACCGGACTTCACTCGATGGCCTCGACAAGCGACATCCCGCGGCAAAATCCGGTCCGCATCACGCTCGACGGGGCTAACCGCTCGCTCTTCCGCATCGGTGAATGCGTTGAGAACGTCACGCTTCGCAACCTCGAGTTCTTCGCCCGCTCGAACAACAATACCAACGGGCTTGAGGCCATCGGAGCGTTCAATTCATCCCAAGGTTTCGTCGCCGACCACGTCATTTTCCACGGCTTCAACCGCGGGATAAACGCCTACGGGCTGCCGCAGACGAACCTCAATTGGCAGTTCGATTACGTCAAGATCATCAACAGCCGGTTCATTTACAACCGCGACACGGGCATCTTCGTCAATTCGCGAAACACCGACTGGAAGATCGAGGGCTGCTTGTTCCTCAATCCGCGAAGGCAGGCCGGCCAGGCCGCCAACTCGATGCACTTCGAACGCGTCGGAATGGTCATTGTCCAGGACACCTTCGGCGGCGGATTTACCAACGCCCTCGGCGGGACGTTCATCAATATCCTCGACAGCGGCAGCCTGACCATCATCGGCTCGCAGACCGAGGCGATGACCAACTCGCTTGTGTACAACGACGTCCAGAACCCGCTCGCCGGCGATTATTCATATCCGATCACGATCGTTAATTCGATCTTCGAGCACCCGATGATCTTCAAGGCTCGGCGGACGCTTGTTTCTACCGGCAACCTTTACGGGGCGAGGACGTTTCAGGCAGACGACCGTGTCCGAGTCTATTCGACGGGCGACCGTTTTTGCTTCGACGGCTACATTCTCGGCTGCACCGGCGGAACGCCGAACAACTTTGACAAGGCGACCGTTATCTTCATGACCGGCCAGCCGGGCGAGGGCCAGCTCCGCGGCCACCCGACATATTTTGGAACGGACGTCCGTTTCGGCGCCCCGGTCCAGATGCCGAGCCTTCAGCAGAGCGCACTGCCCGCCTCGGCCGAGAACGGCACGATGGTCTATTGCCAGAACTGCCGCCGCAACACGACGCCCTGCCAGGCAGGCGGCTCCGGAGCACCCGCTATGCGCGTCGCCGGGCAATGGAGTTGTTTGTAGTGTGAACTAAAGTAAGTCTCGTACGGGGATATCCGAGAGAAAGCCCTGGTCGGTGTGCTCCGATCTTCTTCTGTGGTTTCTGTGTTCCTTCCCTGATCGGACAAACGAAGGACCACAGAATTCACAGAAATAAGACACAGAAAAGATTCTAAGAGCTGCTTGTTTCCTAGGCGTGCTGGAGCACTTTCTCGTATTCGCCGCTTTCGGTCCATTTCAGTATTTCTGAAACGCGCCAGATCGGGAAAGGATGCGAGAGCCCGGCATTGATGATGTCCGCCCAAAACTTGTCGAGCTTGCTGTGGTCGTAGTTCTTTTGAAACTCGCGGGCCTGTTCGAGGAAAAGCTCGTAATTGATCTTCGAGGCAAAAGTACCGCCGGCGAGCTTCATCATCGTCCGCCCGATGACGTGCGGGTCCTGAACAACAAGCTGAGCCGCCCGGTCGCACGAAAGCTCGGCCCGCCGCATCCAGGCAAGCAAGGCTCCCCGCATCGAAGCCGTCAGAAGCTCCTTCAAAATTCCCGCGATCGGCAGCGAAGCGAGCGGTATCGTCGCGATGGCAAGTATGAGCTGGGCCGCGGTCAGATAAAGCACGTGCTCGGCGTGGATATGCCCGACCTCGTGGGCGATGACGGCGAGCGTTTCTTCCTCATTCAGCCGCTCGATGAGCGACGAATGCAGCACGATGATCGGCTTTTCTACGCCGCCGGTGAAGGCGTTTACGATCGGGTTCTGCTGGATGTAAAGGTCTGGAGCGGCAACACCTAACGTGGCACAGGCGACCTGGAGCTTTGCGTAAAGATCCGGGCATTGCTTTGGCGTAACCTTAACGGCACTCGCCATGAACGTAACGCGGATCGCCGATTCGCCCGTTACCTCAAGCAGCTTTTTGACGGCCGTGTCGATGCCGGGAATCGCCCGAAGGGCCGCAAGTGCCTTGCTGTCCGCCGGGTGAATGTAGTCGTGCTTGCCGAGGTTCGCCCACTTCTTGTGCGGCTCGTTCGAGAGCGGCAGTTTACACTTCCCGCAGTTCGCCTCGTTGTTCCTGTAACCTTGCTTTACGGCGTTCTTCTGCCCGCAGTAGCGGCAACGCACGGAAAAGCTCTTGATGATCGCCGCCGGTTCGTCCGAATCCCCTTTCTTTTTTGCCATAATTAGAAGTTTAGAGTAGTTACTTGACTCTATTCAAACCGTTCGCCCGCCTGATTTACGAATCGCAGCGGATTAAGTTTAAACTTACTGAACATAAGCCTGTGTAATGGCCGGGAATTTTACTGAACATGGAGGCAAAGAATGCAGCGAAGAATGATCTACACCACGACCGATTCGATCCCCGGACGCGAGGTCGCAGAGATCCTCGGCGTCGTTACGGAAAACGTCGTACAGACCAAACACGTAGGTAAAGACATAATGGCCGGGTTAAAGTCGTTGGTCGGCGGTGAGATCGGCGGTTATTCCGAGATGCTTACTGAAGCACGGCAAACCGCGATCAGCCGAATGGTCAAAGCGGCCCTTGAATTCGATGCCGATGCCATAATCTGCCTGCGTTTTACCACCAGCTCGATAATGACCAACGCTTCCGAGGTTCTTGCCTACGGAACCGCCGTCAAGCTGAAGGGCTGACCAGACGTGCGATCGTTTCAACGTGGTGCGTCTGCGGGAAAAGGTCGATCGCGGTGATCTTTTCGATGCGGTAACCGCTTTCGACAAAACGCTTCAGGTCGCGGGCAAGTACCGAAGGCTCACACGAAACGTAAGAAACCACACGCGGGTTCACGGCGATCAAGTTCATTATCGTGTCCGCTTCCGTCCCGGCCCGCGGCGGATCGAGAAGCACAAGATCGACCCCGGCGAGGTCGCTCTCCGCCAAAAACCTTCGCACCGGTTCCGCCACGAACTCGACGTTACCAAGCCCCGCCGTCTCAGCGTTCCGGTTGGCAAATTCGACCGCGAACCGGCTTTCTTCAACGCCGATCACCCGCTCGAACCTTCTGGCCAGCGGCAAAGTGAAAAGCCCGACGCCGGAATACAGATCGAGCGCTAATGAGCCCGATTCATCTCCGATCGCCGTCGCGACGAGCCGCTCGATCTGAAAGCGGTTTCCCTGAAAAAAGGTCCGTGCGGAAAATGCGAACCGCTCGCCCGCGGCCTCTAGCCGTATCTGCTTTGTCGGCTCTACCAGCTCACGCGAGAATGTCGAAACCTCGCCACCCAAGCCGCACGCCGAGTCGATCTGGATCTTTGTTTGGTTGGGGTCGATCCGGTGAAGGCCTTCGCGGAGCCGCGACATCTCCTGCTGCAGCTCGGGGACAAGCACCGGGCAGGAACGGACGTCGATCAGGTCTCGCGAATTGCGTTTGAAATAACCGATCATTCGCCGGCCGGCATCGGCATGCCATTGGGCGCGAAGCCGGTAGCCGAAAGGCTCGGGGCAGCCGATCATTTCGATGTCAGGTACGGGGTCGAGCTTTGCGATCCGGCGAAGGCAATCGGCGATGATCGCCCGCTTTGCCTCGAGCTGGGCCGCGTAATTCATTTGCTGCAGATCGCACCCGCCGCAGGTGCCAAAATATTCGCACGGCGGCTCGATGCGATCGGGCGAAGCCTCAAGCACCTCCTCGATCTCGGCAAATACCGCACTTCCTTTAACACGCGAAACGGCCACGCGTACAAGGTCGCCTGCCGCGGCCAGCGACACGAAGATCGGCGTTCGCCCTGCAAAGCCGAGGCCAAAGCCGCGGGGAACGATCTTGTCAATGCGAACTTTCAACCGCTCGCCCACGCTAAGTTCTTTGCTCAAGCTACGTTCTCAACTTCAATTTCTATGCCGCCAACAATTCCGGCAAGGATGTTATATATGACGGCTCCGAGAGCACCGCCGATAAATGCTATCACCGTGTACATTATCGGGATCGCGATCATTACCACTATTCCCATCACGATCCCGCCGCCGCCGAGAGCGAGAGCACCCTCGCTGCTTTGGCCCGAGGCACCCGCCGCCCCGATCAGTGAGAAAATGATAATGAAGAGCCCGTAAGGTATCGCGATCAAAAGGCTAATGATGAACGCCATCACCGCATACATCTTCGCAACGGACAGAACCCCGAGTTTCTTGATCTTGAGTTTGTTCATTTTTTGCTCCGGAAACCGAAATTGGGATGCCTGCTTGTTTAGCACAGTTTCCGGGCATTTGAAAAGGCAGGCTAGTTTTGCGGCCTGATGCCAAACTCGGTTTCGGACATGATCCTCCGAAAAGTAACGAGGTCCGCGGGCTTCGAATAGCTCAGAGTAAAGAGCAAGGCGACGCCGCGACGGACGGTGACGTACATCCGCTTTTTCCCTGCATTGTTCTCGGTATCGATAAAGGCGAATTGATTGCGTCCAAGCTGCTCGGCCTGCGTCTCGGAATATTTGAGGTCGGGCGGCAACTTCGCCGCGGCGAACTGGCTCCGCATAAGGTCAACGTAATCGACCGCGTCCTTGACCTGTGGGACTGTGCTCAGATCTTCGGCTGCCACTCGAACGATGGCATTATCCGACGAGCCCGGCACAGCCCGATAGGCTGTTACGAGCACGCGGACCCGCTCGAGCGCACGCTCCAGTTGGATCTTATCTATCCGCCCGATGCTTTCCGGTGCCTTCAGGCCGATGTCGATGCCCTGCGACTTTAGATAGTCCTCGAAATCATCGCCCGGAATAAGCCATTCGTCGGGAAAAGTGATCCGGAAGCCGAGCTCAGGGTTCGTGTACGTACGGCCGGCAACTCCGGCAGGAACGGATTCCGGCTTCTCGGCCGGCGGAACCTCCTTGATCGGAACACCGGGCGGGATCGGGCGATCTTGCCCGAACGCTGAAGATGCGAATACGAGTAAAAAGAGTGCCGTGAAACAAGATCGTCCGGTCATAGATAAAACAAACCGAGGCGTGGAATACCGGCCTCTTCGCGAAGCCGCTTGAGCAGCATCAGCCGGAAGGTGTTCTCGTAAGCTTCCTTTGCCATTTCCTTCTTGTAGGAACTGAGCTGCGCTTTCACCTCGCCTTCGACCTTCTTTAGATGCACGTTATCCCGATCCGATAGCATTGCGTTATCGAGAAATTCCTCGATGTCGTTGAGAGCCTTATCGACCGTCTCGAAGTCGGTCGTAACTTCGCCGGCGAGAATGCGAAGCCGCGCCGCCGCCCGTTCGCACGCCTCGCGTAGGCCTTCTGCCTTTACGTTATCGAGCGCCGAGGCGGCTCGTTCGATATGCTCGCGGATCGCCTCAATCGTAAACCCGGGCCGTGCCTCCTCGCTACCTGCTTCTACGGAACGGCCCGCCTGCGAGGCAAGCCATTCCTGAAACCGGGCCTCGACCTCCTCGCGGCAAAACATCAGCGACTTGATCGCCCGCGGCCGCGGATTTGCCTCGAAATTATCGAAAACCGTCTCGATGCCGCGAATCGCCACATGCAGCGGCACACCCATTTTCTGCCAGCCCTCGATCAATGCCCAATCGATCGGCGAAAGCAGCAGGTGCTTCCCGCGGCGGCGGATAAATGCATCCTCGATCTCCGTGAAATAGTTGAAATAATTCACGTTACGTCCCTGGCCCGGGCGACTGTGGCCGCTTCCGGGCATCCATTTCTCCTGAAGAAACTATGGTAATCTATTTCCAATATGGCAGACGAACGGCGTGAGCGATTCCTGACCTCATCAGGCATAGAACTCCCGAACGACTTTAACCCCGATAATGTCTCGGCGCTCGATCCTGTGGCGGACCTCGGCGCTCCGGGCGAATTTCCATATACCCGCGGAGTTCGCCGAAATATGTACCGCGGCCGTTTTTGGACGATGCGGCAATATGCCGGATTTGCGACGGCCAAAGAATCGAACGAGCGGTATAAATACCTGCTCTCGCAAGGCACGACCGGCCTCAGCGTCGCGTTCGACCTGCCGACCCAGATCGGGCTCGATTCCGACGACCCGCTCGCTCTCGGCGAGGTCGGCAAGGTAGGCGTTGCGATCGACAGCATCGAAGATATGCTGACGCTGTTCGACGGCATTCCGCTCGACCGCGTTTCGACCTCGATGACGATAAACGCAACGGCATCGACACTTCTCTGCCTTTACCTCGCCGTTGCCCGCCGCCAGGGCGTCGGCTTTGACAAGGTAAACGGGACGATCCAGAACGACATCCTTAAGGAATACATCGCCCGCGGCACTTACATCTATCCACCGAAGCCATCGCTCAGGCTGATCACGGACACCTTCGCCTTTTGCGCCGCAGAAGTTCCGAACTGGAACACGATCTCGATCTCCGGTTACCACATCCGCGAGGCGGGTTCGACCGCCGCTCAAGAGCTTGCGTTCACGCTCGCCGATGCCATCTGCTATGTCCAGGCGGCGATCGACGTCGGGCTCGATGTCGATGACTTCGGCCCGCGGCTTTCGTTCTTTTTCAACGCCCATAACGACCTCTTGGAAGAGGTCGCGAAGTTCCGTGCGGCCCGCCGGCTTTGGGCCCGGATAATGCGCGACCGCTTCGGGGCAAAGGCCGCAAAGTCGCAGATGCTTCGCTTTCACACGCAAACGGCCGGCTCGACCCTCACTGCTCAGCAGCCCGAGGTCAACGTCGTCCGAACGACCATTCAGGCACTCGCCGCCGTGCTAGGGGGCACGCAAAGCCTCCACACCAACTCGATGGACGAGGCCCTCTCGCTCCCGACCGAACAGGCCGCCAGGGTCGCTCTCCGCACGCAACAGGTGATCGCCCACGAATCCGGTGTCGCGAATACCGTCGATCCGCTGGCCGGAAGCTACGCCATCGAGGAACTCACGACCCGCCTCGAACAGCTAGCCGAGGACTACATCAAGAAGATCGACGACATGGGCGGCATGCTCCGAGCCATCGAGACCGGCTACGTTCAGCGTGAGATTCAGGAAGCGGCCTACGAATACCAAAAAGCCGTTGAAAGCGAGGATGCGATCGTCGTTGGCGTCAATCGGTTCCGCATCGAGGAGGACGAGCACATCCCGACGCTCTCGGTCGATCCGGCGATCGAACGCGATCAGGTCGAGCGGCTTCGGGCGTTTCGTTCGCGGCGCGATGCGGCAAAAGCCGAGGCATCATTGCTCAAGCTGAAAGAAGCTGCGGCGGGCACGGAAAACCTGCTTCCACGTATCCTTGACTGCGTCGAAGCCTCGGTAACCGTGGGCGAGATAGGCCACGCTTTACGCGGCGTTTGGGGCGAATATCAGGAAGCCGTGACCATATAAAAAACCGCTGACAAGAGCCCTCCGGCTGTGCTAATCTTAAAGGGTGCCCGAATTTGGGTACCCTTCGTTCTTTTGCCTCACAAATCGCTCCCGTCCCGTCGAAAAAATGGAAAAGCTTAACCAGTATCTAAGCGTACTAATGTCGAGTTCGAGCGAGGAACTCCGCCTCGAACCAAACAAGAACCCCGTCGTCTTCTCGGCGAACGGTACGGCCGATGTCGCCGCCGAGTCGCTCTCCGGTTCGGAGATAACAAGCCTCGTCTTTCCGCTGATCCCGCCCGATGTTCGCCTGAAGCTACCGTCGTCAAGTGAGGTCGAGTTCACCCATCCGCACAATCTCGGCAACTTTCAGTTCCATATTCGCAAATCGCCCGCTGGCTTCGTCGTATCCGTCAAGCCGATCTTTTCGCGGCAGTCGCGTGTGCATGCGGCCGCCAGCCCGATCGAACCGCTTCGCTTCGAGGAACGCCCGGAGGAACCGGACCTCACGGAACTTCCCGCCGTTGAGGCCTTTGACGGCTCCGACGCGGCCGAGCCGCTTCCGCCGATCTATGAGGAGCCTTCCGGATTTGTCCCGCCGCCTCGCGAATACGTTCCCGAACCCGAGGTCGTCGAACCGGCCGTCGCTGTCGAGGCCGCCCCGATCGTTGACCGGCGGCAGGCCGATCGCCGAAAGGTAAACCTTGTGATGGTGGACCGGATGGAAGCTCTTTTCCGGCAAATGGCCGAGGTCGGCGCGTCCGACCTGCACCTCTCGGCGGACGTTGTCCCGATGGTGCGAAAGGACGGCAAGATCCAGCAACTCGAATGCGACGAGGGCGTGCTCACACCCGACCTTATCGCTGAGCTTTTAACGTCGATAATGCCGGAAAAGAACCGCGAAGAATTTGCCCGGCGGAGCGATACCGACTTTGCCTACGAGATCCTCGGGCTTGCCCGTTTCCGCTGCAACGTCTTCCGCGACCGCAAAGGCATGGGCGGCGTTTTCCGCATCATCCCGTCGAAGATATTGACGGCAGAGGACCTTGGGCTTTCAAAGGCGATAATGGATCTCTGCAATCTTTCGAAAGGCCTTGTCGTCGTCACCGGCCCGACCGGATCGGGCAAATCGACCACGCTCTGCGCGATGATCGACGCGATCAACAAGAACCGCGACGACCATATCCTGACCATCGAGGATCCGATCGAATTCGTCCACGAAAACCAAAAGTGCCTCATCAATCAGCGTGAAGTCCACAACCACACCGAGTCGTTCAAGGATGCTCTTCGTGCCGCACTCCGCGAAGACCCGGACATCGTCCTCGTCGGCGAAATGCGTGACCTTGAAACGATCTCGATCGCCATCGAGACGGCCGAAACGGGCCACCTCGTTTTCGGCACTTTGCACACCACGACCGCGGCCTCAACCGTTGACCGCATCATCGACCAGTTCCCTGCCGACCGGCAGCAGCAGATCCGCGTGATGCTTTCCGAATCGCTCAAGGGCGTCATCGCTCAAACGCTTTTGCCAAAGAAAGGCGGCGGACGCGTCGCGGCACTTGAGGTCCTCATCGTTACACCGGCGATCAGCAACCTCATCCGCGAAGGCAAGACGTTCCAGATACCTTCGGCGATGCAAACCGGAAAAACGCACGGCATGGTCGTGCTCAACGACGCCCTCTTTGCGTTGGTGCAAAAAGGCATCGTCGAGCCGCGTGACGCCTACATCAAGGCCGTCGACAAGGTCGGCTTTGAGACGATGCTGACCCGCGGCGGTTTCAAGCTCTAATTTAGATCAATCTTTTGTTGTAGAAGTTATCGGAAGCAGCGGTCTCGCGTTGAACGTAAATTCGCGGTCGCGGCTGCGGAGCAGAAGGTTGCGCCCATCGGTAACGGAGACGTTATTGGCAGAAAGCGTCGTTCCGGTCGCCCGCTGAAATTCGGAGATCGCCCGATTGAGGTCGGTCTGTGCCTGAAGCTCCCGGCCCTGCGAGGCGATCAGTTCATTTTGCCTCTCAAGCACGCGATAGAAAGTGGTCGTCCCTGACTGGAACTGCCGCTGCTCGCTTTCGTAGAGCTGTTCGGCTGCGGAGCGATTGACCGATGCCGAAGCAAGCCTCGCCTCCGCCGACCGAAGTGCCTGAAGCGCGTTTCGCACCTCGGCCTCGATCGCCTGCTCGGTCTGTGCCCGTACATTTCCGAGACGTCGCTCCTCGACCAGAGTCCGGCCGAGATCGGCTTTGGCGGCCGTGTTTCCCCAAGGGAGCGTTATCGTCACTCCGACCCGGAAGGTCGGGTAGTCCTGAGCCAGCAGATTGCCGAGCGACGTCAGATAGTTTCCGACCAAATTTGGCGGGACGCGGCTCAGCCCCGTTGTCGGATCGATCGCCCTCGCGGTCTCTGCACCCGAAAGCCCCTGCGAGGAATAGGAACCGACCAGATCGATCTGCGGCTTTGTCTGATCTTCAAAAAATGCCTTGTCGATCCGATTGATCTCGGCACTCGTTTCAAGCTGGGCGATCTCCGGCCGGTTCTTGAGTGCCTCGGTTATCGCAACATCGAGCCCGATCCGTGGAGCCTCAAAGCTGACCGGTGAAACGGGCGTCAGAGCCTGTGCCCAAACCGAGGAATTTCTATCCGGAGCGATCAGCGTCTTGAGGATGTTCTCGTTCCGCGTGACTTCTTCCTGTGCCGCGTAAACGATCTGCTCAAGCGACGTCACCTGAGCCGTCGCCGCGACGATCTCGATCGGTGCGAGCACGCCGCGTGAAACGAGTCGCTCATTACTCTCAAGCTGTGACCTCGCTTGCTTTACGGCATCTATTTGCACCTGCAAGTTTCTTAGGGCGAACGCAAGGTTCCAGTATGCCTGTTCGACCCTTGAGATGACCTCGATCGCCTGCGCCCGAAACTGTGAATCGCTGAGGCTCAGGTTCTTTTTCGCGATCTCGATCTGCCGGCGGTTGTTGTCGGTCGAGCGGTTGCGAAGCAGCGGCTGCGTGTACTGAAATGTAAGAAGCGTCGGGTAGTTCGGGTTCAAGAATGCGTTCGTGTTGCTCGTTGTCGAACGGGTCGAATCGAACCTTGCTACGTACGAGCCGCCGAACTTTCGCGTAAAGCCCTGCACGCCACCTGAGCCGAAGAATCTCGTGTTCGTCACCGAGCCGTTGACCGCTCCGCCGATCAGCGATGCGACCGGCGTCGTCGTCCGCTCGTAAAACCCTTCTGAGAAGATCTCGGGGTCGTAAACACCTTCTGCCCTCTTTAAGTTGAACTCGGCAATCTCGACATCGTTTCGCGAGATAGCGATGGCGTTATTGTTTTCCAGAGCCAGCCTGATGGCGTTATCAAGCGTCAGCGGAACCTGGTTGCCGACATCGACCCCGACCCGGCTCGTCGTCGGGAGCGGCCGAGGCGGAGCCTTGAAATCAGGTGCGACCGGCGGCGTTTCGGTGGGCAGATCGGCCGGCGGCGTCCGCTCGATCGGGATCGGAGTTGGCGAAGGAAGCGGCGGAGCATCCTGAGCCGCCGCGGTCAAGGCCGAAAGCAGAGATGCAACGAGGACCGCCGCGGCCCAAACGGCCGTGCGCAGAATTAGCCCTGTAGAAGACGCTGTTAAATTCATCGGACTAGGCCCTTCTGCCGCCCTCCACAAGATCTTCGTCACCGATATCGGACGGCTTTGCACCGTCTTCTTTTTTGCTGAACTTGCTCGAAAACGCCGCCGAGAAAGGCCGGGTTATTGCATCCCGCATCTTTCCCAGCCCTTCGCCGATCGAGCGGAAGAACTTCGTCTCGCCGGCATCGTCAAAGAGCGAGTAGAACACCGGCACCGCAAGAAGCGTCAGCAGCAGGCAGAGCGACTGGCCGCCGAGCACGAGAATGCCGATCGAACGGTTCGTCGCCGCTCCGGCTCCGGTTCCGAGCGTCAGCGGGATCATTCCGGCAACCAGTGCCAGCGTCGTCATCAGAATCGGCCGCAGCCGGTCGCGGTTCGCCTGAATGATCGCGTCGTAGCGATTCATTCCCTTTGCCCGAAGCGAGTTCGTATGGTCGATCTGCAGGATCGCGTTCTTTTTCACAATGCCGAACAGCAGCAAGATGCCGAGTGCCGAAAAGATGTTCAGCGTTTGCCCGGCAAGCGCCGTCGAAAGCAATGCGAAAGGCACGGCCAGCGGCAGCGTGAGCAGGATCGTGATCGGGTGAATGAACGACTCGAACTGTGCCGCTAGCACCAAGTACATAAAGACGAAGGATAGCAGGAACGCTAGCATGAACGACTCATACGCCTTCTGCAGCTCCTTCGATTGCCCCGTCACGCCCGTGACGTACTCGGCGGGAAGATTGAGTTCCTTCACATACTGCTCGAGCTTTGCGAGTGCATCGGATTCAGAAGCATTCGGCGGAAGGCTCGCTCCGACCGTTACCTGCCGCAGGCGGTTAAGCCGGCTGATGGACGATGGGGCCAATCCTTCCTCTAGCTTGACCACGCGGTCAAGCCCGACGGTGCCGCCGGTTGTCGAAGCAACCGTAAAGAGATTGAAGTTGCTTCGATCACGCCGGAACCGCTCATCGGCCCTGACCACCACATCGTACTGATTCGAACCCTCGCTGTAGGATGAAACGATCTGCCCTGCGGCCATGATGTTCAACGCCTGAGCCACATCGCCGGCTCGTACGCCAAGGTCGGCCGCCTTCGTTCGGTCGATCGCAACGCGGATCTCCGGCGTCCCGACCTCGACCGAGGAATCCGGATCGCGGAACGCCGGATCGGCTTTCATTTTCTCGACCAGGATGTTGGCGTATTCATTCAGCCGGGTCATATCCGGGCCTGCTATGTAATAACCGACACCGCTGCCTCCGCGGCCAAGCCCAATGCTGCCCGCGATAGAGGACGAAGCCGAAACGCTGACCTGATAATCCTTGTTCGAGTATTTTCTAGCGATCGCTCTCGTCCGGTTGATCATCTCCGCCTGCGAAAGCTCGCGCTCTTTTACCGGAGCCAGCGACACATTGATGAATCCGACATTCGGCCCACGGCCGCGGCCAAAACCGGCAAGAACGAGCGTTGACTTCACGCCTGGCAGCTCGGCACGGACGTCTCTTGCGATCCGGTCCAGAATACTTTGCGTTGCTGAAAGCGATGTGCCCTGCGGCCCTCGAAGATTGATCTGATATAGCGATTCATCCTCATCGGGAAGGAATGCCATACCAACATAGTTGTAAAGCGGCACTATCGATGCGACCGTCAGAACACAGATCAGGACAACAGCCCACCGATGCCGCATCGAGAGCTTGAGCATGAAGGTGTAGGCTCCGTCGATCTTTTGCCAGAACTTGCCCGACTTTGAATCGCTGCCGTGCGAATGCCCGCCGCTCTTTTCGCCGCTGTTTTCGCCGCCTTCGCCAGGCTCCGGCCGCTTGATCCAGCGGGCCGCCAGCATCGGCGTAAGCGTGAAAGAAACGATGAGCGAGATCGCGATCGCCGCCGCCGACGTCAACCCAAATGAGGACATGAACCGCCCGACGATACCGGTCATGAAGCCGACCGGAATGAAAACAGCGAGAAGCGAAAGCGTCGTCGCGAGAACGGCGAGGCCAATGTCCTTCGTTCCTTCGATCGCCGCCTGGAAGGGCGTCATTCCCTTCTCTTCGACAAAGCGGTAGATGTTCTCAAGAACGATGATCGCGTCATCGATCACGATGCCGACCATCAGCGTCAGGGCAAGCATCGTCATCTGGTTGAGCGAATAACCGAATGCCGCGATCGCAGCGAACGCGCCGATGATCGAAACCGGAATCGCCAAAGCGGCAATGAACGTTGAACGGAAGTTCCAAAGGAAAAAGAAGACAATGATGGCCGCAAACAGGCCGCCGAGCACAAGGTGCTCTTCGATCGCATGGAGCGAATTTTCAATGAACTCCGATTGGTCGCGAATGATCACGACGTTCATGTCCTCGGGAAGGTTCGGGATGATCTGGGCCATCCTGTCCTTCACGTTCTTGATCACGGCGATCGTGTTCGCCCCCGCCTGTTTCCTAACACCGACGGAGACGGACTGAACGCCGTCGAGCGAAGCAGACGTTGTCGGTTCGGCACCGCTTTCTTCTGCTCGGCCAATGTCTGAGACCTTGATCGGAAAGCCGTTCCGGGTCGTAATGACGATGTTATTGAACTGCTCGATCTCGGTCAGCTTGCTGAGGGTACGAACGCCGAGCGTTCGCGGCCCTTCGACCAGATCGCCGCCGGGAAGTTCCTGGTTCTGCGCCCGAACGGCATTAACAACTTCGGTTACCGAGATGTTGTAAGCACGAAGCCGCTCAGGATTTATGCTGATGCGCACCTGCCGCCGGCGTTGGCCATACATAAAGACCTCGCCGACGCCGTCTGCCGATTCGAGCCGTTTCTGGATGAGCTCTTCGACCTGCGTCGAAAGTGCGATCACGTCGCGCGGAGCCGAGATGACGTATTGGATAACGGGCTGCGAATCGGGGTCAGACTTCTGAACTTCCGGCGGGTTGGCCGTGTCAGGAAGACGTTCAACGATGCCGCTGAGCTTTTGCTGGACCTCCTGAAACGCGACGTCCGTGTTCTTATCGAGGTTAAATGTCAGCGTAACGTTCGAGCGGCCGCGGGATGAACTCGACCGCATCTCCTCGACGCCCGGAACCGTGTTCAGGGCCGCCTCAATGACGTCCGTGATCTCGGACTCGATCTCCTCGGGAGCCGCCCCGGGATTGCTTGTCGAAACTGAGATGGTCGGCAGGTCGATCTTTGGGAACCGGTCAACTCCAAGCGTAAAGAAGCTGAAGCCGCCGACCACGGTGATGAACAGGACGATAACGGTCGCGAATACCGGACGATGTACACAGATCTCAGCTAACCATTGCATAGTAAGAAATCCCCTTGTCGTTAAACCGCCACTCTTGCGCCCTCATAGAGCTGATCAAGGTTGCTCGTCGCAACCGTCTCGTCGGCCTCAACGCCGATAAGGATCTGAACGCTGTCGCCTTCTTCCGGGCCGGGCTGGACCGTACGCAGCCGTGCCAGGCCGTCCTGGATCACGAACACGCGATACGAACCGGTCGGCACGTGGTTGTAAAGCGCCGACTTCGGAATGAAAACGCCCACCGAGCCGCCTTCTTTATTGATGCGAGCGGTCGCGAACATTCCCTGCCTCAGTGCGTTGTCGCCGTTCTCTACCGATGCCTCGACGATCGCCGAACGCGATGCGGCATCGACCGCCGGATTTATCGCCGTAACAACCCCCGAGAACCGCCGGTCGCGATAGGCCTCGACCTCGATCGAAACGCCGCGGCCCATGCTCACGAACGGAACGTCAGCCTCGGCGACCTGGATCTCGATCTTCATCGGATTGGTCCGAAGCAGCGTGGCCACCACGGTCGCCGTCGAAACGAATTCGCCGACCGCGACTTGCCGTTCGCTCACAAAGCCGGAGAAAGGCGCCCGGATGACCGTGTCTGTCAGGGCCTGCTCCGCTATCTGGACCTGAGCACGGGCTGATTCGACAGCCGCCTCGGCACTGCGGATCTGCTCGTTGTTCTGGCGGGCAGCGTTGATCTGGGCATTGAGCTGCTCCTGAGCACTGTTGACCCTCGCCCTTGCCGTATCGCGGGCCAGCCGAAACTGCTCGTAGGTCACCATTGCGACGTCTCCGGTCTCGACGAGTTCGCGATACCGCTTCTCGTTCGCCTCGGCTTGGCGAAACTCTGCCACAAGCTGCTCGTAGTTGGCATTCGCCGCACGAACTTCCGGGATCGACGACGCGTTGAAATTGCCTCTCGGCCCGAGCCCAAGCCTCGCCTCTGCCTGTCGGACCGCCGCGACCGCTTGCTTGACGCTTGCCTGCGCCGATGCGAGCTGAAGCCGTGCGTCGCGGTCATCGATCCGGGCAATGACAGCTCCCTGCGAGACGAACTGGCCGACGTTCACCGCGATGTCTGCGACCTTGCCGGCCACCTTCGGAGCGATGTTCGAGCGCTCATCCGCGACAAGCGAACCGGTCGCCTGGATGAAAGCCGGAACCGGACGCGACTCCGACCTTCCGGTCGTGACCGCGATCGCCGCGTTCTCCGGTGAGGTCGCGGTTCCGGTTTCCTGTGTTGCCGCCGGTTGGGAAGATGAACACGATGCCCCCGCAAGGACAGCAAGCGAAAGTGAAAGCAACGTCAACGAACGTAATGATGGCCGGAGGCTTTTTCGCATAGTGTTTTGGAAAAAGTAAATTGTATTATACGGTTTCGCCCGAAATAAGATTGTATATGTAAATTTTTGTAAAAGTATGACTTACGCTAATCTCCTGCGGAGACAAGGCATAAGCCTTGGGGTTGCGCCTAAGCCAAAAAAAAGGGCACAATTAAGGGTATCGTAAGACACTAAATTTAGGATTCAACCAGGGAAGAAGATGATGATCGAAGAGATCTCTGCTACCGACTTGAAAGCTCGGCTTGATGCCGGCGATAACATTCAACTAATTGACGTCCGCCAGCCCGAAGAATATTCCTTCGCCAAGATCGAAGGAGCAAAGCTGATCCCGCTCGGCGAGATACTTCGCCGGATGGCCGAACTCGACACTGAAAAAGAGGTCGTCATCCACTGCAAGATGGGCGGAAGAAGCGCTAGGGCGATCGAGGCCCTTCAGCAGAGCGGCTACACGGGTTCGCTAAAGAATCTGAAGGGCGGGATAACTGCCTGGTCGAACGAGGTGGACCCGAAGATACCGAAATATTGATCTTATTTCAGATGTCGATCGCGGGATTAATGTCCTCGATCGCCATTCCCGCCTTTGCATCGGTGCGGCACGACATGGCTGTCCTCGATCGGCCGTTCTCGACAACGCGAACGGTGCAATTCTGGCAGGTGCCGTTCCAGCATAGCTCGGCTTCCGAGATACGCTGCAGTTCAAGGAACTGAAGGCACCTCAGAATGGTGTTGTTTTCCGGAACGTTGTAGGCCTTTCCGCGGATCGTTATCTCGATCAGCCGTTCGAAAGGCCGAAAAATGTCCGGATCTTCCGCGTTGTCCCGGCCTTTCGCTGCTACGACCCCGTCTTGTTTTGAGGAACTCATCTACTTCGGTAAACTATTCCACAACAGGGGGAACGAAATCAAAATGTCACTTGTAATGTACGTCAAGCCAGGTTGCCCTTACTGTGACCAGGCACGCACGCATTTCAATTCCGAAGGCATCGCTTTCGTCGAATACGATGCTCAGAACGATCTCGACCGCCAGCGGGAGATGCTCGACTTCTCCGGCGGCGACCTGACCGTTCCATGCATCGTGAAGAATGGAGAATATATCGGTTCGGGATGGGGCGATCCGCCCCGCGGCTGAACGATCGTACCCCGTTGACCTGCGGTTCGTAGGTCGCAATCGTTGAATTAGCAATTTCCGATTTTGGAAATTTCGTCTTTGGGCATAGAGTAGTCTCTTACTGATCTAGGATCGCGGCGGCAATTTCTCCGGCATCTTTTTTGGCCGCAGGGCGATCCAAAATCAACTATGATCGGTTCTGAGATCAATCAATACAAGATCCTCGAAAAGATCGGTTCGGGCGGCCAGGGCACGGTGTATAAGGCTCTCGACTCCAAGCTCAACCGCCAGGCCGTCATCAAGGTTCTTCCGCCGGAACTTACCAACAAAACCGCAAATTTCAAACGTTTTGAACGCGAGGCACAGCTCTGCTCCCAGCTCGATCACCCGAACATCTGCACGATTTACGATTTCCAGGACGCTAACGGCATCTTTTATATCGCGATGCAGTACGTCGAGGGTAAGAACGTCCGCCAGCTTGTCAACGGCCGTCCGTTGGAGCTCTCGAGCGCACTTTCGATCGCGATACAGGTGACGGACGCTCTGGCGTACGCTCATTCGAAGAACATAATCCACCGCGACGTGAAGGCCGGCAATGTGATGGTCACGAGCAGCGGGCAGGTAAAGATCCTCGACTTCGGGCTCGCCAAGCTTCTCGAAGATGAATATGCCGATGAGGCTCGCGGCCACGACCGGACCGAGATCACCGAACTTGGCATTCCCTACGGCACGGCGACCTATGCCGCCCCGGAACAAGCTCGCGGCGAGCGGGCCGATGAACGCTCGGACATTTTCTCGACCGGCGTGCTCATCTACGAGATGCTGACCGGCATCTGGGCATTTCAGGGCAAGACCGTTATCGACGTTCGCCATCAAGTCCTTTACGGGACGCCGAAGCCGATCGCCGAACTTCGCCGCGACCCGATCCCGCCGGCCCTTCAGGCGATCGTTGATAAGGCTTTGCAGAAAGAGCCGAAGAACCGCTACCAGAAGATCTCGCAGATGCGCGACGACCTCCGGCAGGTCTATCAGCAGGTCGCCGGTGCCGGCATGATCCCCGGCGAAACGTTCGCGCCGAAGCACATGGACAGCGGAGTCTTCCGCCGCGCACTGAGCTGGATCACCGGTAAGACCGGCGGAGAGGGCAATACCGGTTCGTTCGGCTCGTTCTCAAATCCGCCGTCGCTGATCCCGGAGTCGTCCTTGACGGCGACCTCGACCGGGACCGAGAAGAAAAGTGTTGCCATACTTCCCTTCCGCAACTTGAACAACGATGCGAACTCAAGCTTCTTCGAATTCGCTCTGGCCGATGCCGTCATCACCGAGCTCGCGCAGCTTCGTTCGCTGATCGTCCGCCCGAGTTCCGTCGTTGCAAAATATCAGGGCAAAGAGATCGACCCACGCGAGGCCGGGAAGGAATTGCGAGCTAACGCCGTTCTCTCCGCCGGATTCCTTCGGGCCGGCGATCGCCTTCGCGTAACGGCCCAGTTGATCGACGTTTTGTCGGGCGACATCCTTTGGAGCGACCGGATCGATGCCGATGCGAGCGACGTCCTGAATCTTCAGGACGAAATTGCCCAAAAGATCCTCGAGGGGCTGCGGATGGAGCTTTCCGAGAATGAACAGGAAAAGCTCGGCCGCCGGATGACCGACAACCACGAGGCTTGGGAAGAATATCTTCGCGGCCGCGACCACTTCGGCCGATTCATATTCCGGACGCTATCCGCCGAAGACTGCGACGCGGCGATCCAGAACTTCAAACGTGCGGTCGAGCTCGACCCCCATTTTGCTCTTGCCTACAGCGGCCTCGGCGCTTGTTACGCAAATCGCGTCTTCAAGGGCCTCGGCGAAACGGAAGATTACACGCTTGCCGAATCGGCCTTCAGCAAGGCATTTTCCTACGACCCGAATGTCGTTGAGGCACGGGTGCTGATGGTCATGATCTACATGGCCCGCGGCGAAAAGAAAAAGGCCCGTGCCGAAGTCGAACTCCTTGCAAAACAGTTCCCGAATGAAGCTCCGCTCTTTTTCGTCAAGGGCGTTGTCCACCGGCTCGACGGTGAGTACGAAGCGTCGCTAAAGGCGTTCGAACGTCTCTCTCGCCTCGACCCCGCGGCACGTGCCGTTTCGGCGTATAACCGTGCGAGGATCTTTGTTTATAAACGCGAATACGACAAAGCTATAGCCGAACTCGAGATCGGCGAACGTGCCGAACCGAACCACCCGATGCTCAAGCTCTTCCGGGCTTCGACCTACTTTTATCGGGGTGACGCAGCGGAGGCCATCAAGCTGATGGAGGAAGTGCTTGCCGCACATCCGCGAATGGATGGTGTTCGGCCGCTCTATGCGCTTTTCCTTGCCGGCTCCGGCCGTAGCGAAGACGCCCGGGCACAACTAACAGAGGATGCCCTGAAGCTCGCGAAGGCCGACCACGATACCGCTTACTGGGCCGCGTCCGCCTATGCCGTTCTCGGCGAAAAGGACCTCGCCTTCAAGTGGCTCAATAAAGCGATCAAGCTCGGAAATGAGAATAAACCTCACTTCGAGCTTGATAGAAATCTTGATTCTCTTCGCGACGACCCGCGTTTCGCCGAGGCAATGGCCAAGATCGGCACCTAGGCTACGACCCGCTGATCCCGAAGTTCTATTTCATAATGAACACGCTGTTTGAGTGCTTTTTCGAACTGCCGTGCTTCGTTAACGCCGTCAAAGGCGAGCCCCTGTAGATTTGATTCGATCCGCTTTCGATAATCCGAAACGAGCGAGTCCGAGACACCGAGCATCTCGGCGACCTCAAGCTGCGTCCCGCCGTCCGAGATCAAGTAGCAATGCCAAAGCACCCGAAGCATTCGGTCAAACTGTTTTTCCTTACCGCGGACCGAGCCGCTAAGTTCCTCGATGAATTCGTCAACACGGCCGGCCGCATTCGATTCGGCCTCGCTGCGGATGAATCCGTCCTCCGGGGTCTCGCGGGTATCGGCGATCTCCATCGGCATCCGTTCCGGATCGTCGCTGTCTCCCGAACCGCCGACCGGCACAAGGTGAATGTCCATTATCGGCAGCCGCGACATCACGAACGAACGCAGCGAACGCATATCGACCGGAGAATCGATCGCCTTGAAAACCCGGAGAATGAGCTTTTCGAGTTCGACATTGCTGATCACGATCTGCGCGTCGCCCGTGCAGCCAACCATCCGCGTATCGCGGGCAAAGAAAGCGACCGTCTTTACGCGTGAGTCCATTTCCTGGACATCACGCCTCGTCTTTTGATCAGGCCAATTTGCAAGTCCATAGAGCCTGTCCGCCAATCGGCGATGGGCCTCGGGGTTTCCGAGATTGTCGAACCGTCGGAACCGCCCGCTCTGCTGAACGATAGTAGAAATGCGTCGAGCCAGCCGGTATGATTCCGGATACCGCTTTCTGAGTTCAGACGTGAGCATATTGCTCAGCTCGATCTGGCTGATCTCGGCCTCGATCTGCTGATCGGTCATCCCCGTTTCGATGTAGTGCTGAAAGCGGTCTTTGCTAAGCAGGGTGACGAACAGTTCCTGCGTCAGGTCGGTGTAGGCATTGTATCGACCTTCCTCCACCAGGAATCCCGCCCTCTTCGAGGCCCGCACAAGCGGGTGCGACGAGACGATCCGGTGAAGCTCTATCCAGATCTGATTTACGTCCGACGCTTCAAGGTTCTCATTCCACTTGCCGATCTTGATCGGGCGGCCGGAAAGCGAACGGACTTGGGAGTCTTGTGATGAGGGTGTTGTCATAGCAAAGTTTGAGGATGCAAGGAAACCGCAAAGGATTTTGCCTAACTTCTGGGGTCAGGAATTCGGTCGAATCGATGTGGCCTTAAATTCCGTGTGGTCGTCACTTATCTGCGGTCTCAACTGCCTGATTTGGTCGAAAGGAGGGCTTGCCGGCAAAAGAGCAGTTTGCCGACAGAATTAATACTACCAGTATTTCAGGTTTTGAGCAACATCTTTTTTGATTGCAAAACGATGTTCAATCATTGCTCTACTGTGAGGAACGTTAAGGAACGAATTTGATTCTGGAAGGTGCTGATAATTAACGATTTACTCAATATGAACGATTGAACTGTGCAAATTGAACGCTCCTGCCCAGGTCTTGCAGGACTCGTTGAAATACTCGAATGTCCGATTTTCGTAAACAGGGCGATTGCCCTACCTCTCAGGAGCTCTTGGCGTTTCAGACGGGCGATATGTCCGTTGCTGATGGCCGTCACATCCGTGTGCATATTCGGTCCTGCGATTTTTGCGCGGCCGAGGCCGAATTCTACGAGCACTACCCCATCAATGATGAAGGGCAAGAGGTCGTCAGCAGCCCGGCGATCCCGGAGCCGCTATTCGAGCTTGCCGAGGCAATTCTGAGCAAAAAAGAACCGAGCCGAACTCTTGATCGCTTGATCAAGGAGATCGACTCGGTCTCAAGATAAGCCCGATTGATCGGCGGTCTTTCCTAATTACCCCCCGCAGATCTCATCTATCGCATCGCTGTATTTTTCGTCGATGACAGATCGCTTGATCTTGAGCGTCGGTGTCATTTCGCCCTTGTCGATAGAAAATTCTCTCGGCAGCAGATAAACGCGCTTTACGCGTTCATAATCTGAAAGCTCGCGGGTCAGATCGACCGCATCCCGCTGCACCCGCTTGATAACGTGCGGATTCTCGCAAAGCTCGTCGCGGCTGCCTTCGACGGCGATGCCTTCATCGGCGAGAGTTTCTTTCAAGGCATCCCAATCCGGAACGATCAACGCTCCGACCTGCTTGCGGCCCGAACCGACCACGACCGGCTGAGCAACGAGCGGGCTCTGCTTGAGCAGGCTTTCCACCTGCAGCGGAGCGACGTATTTGCCGTTCGAGAGCTTGAAGAGGTCCTTGATGCGGTCGGTGACGTAAAAGTGCCCGTCCTCGTCCACATAACCGACGTCGCCGGTGTGGTAATAGCCCTCGCTGTCGATGACCTTCGCCGTTTCCTCGGGCTTTTGGTAATAGCCCTGCATCACGCTTTTGCCGCGGATGAGGATCTCGCCGTTCGACTCGTCGATCTTCATCTCGATGCCGTCGAAGGGCGTTCCGATCGAGCCCACCTTGTTGTCCTCCGGCCGATTTGCGCAGGTGATACAAGCCTCGGTCATGCCGTAGCCCTGAAGGATCGGGATGCCCGCCGCCCAGAATGCATACGAAAGCTTTTTCGAGAGCGGTGCTCCGCCCGAGACGAAGAAACGCAGGTGCCCGCCGACGCCCGCACGCCATTTTGAGAAGACAAGCCGCGAAGCGAGAGCATGTTTTGCGGCGAGCACTGCCGAGACGGGCTCGTGCATATCCTTCGCTCGCCAGTAGTCTTGCCCGACGTCGAGTGCCCAATCAAAGAGCTTCGTCTTCCAGCCGCCCGCGGCCTTACCCTTCTTGACTATCTTGTGATAGACCTGCTCGAAGAGCCGCGGCACCGCCGTCATGATCGTCGGCTTTACTTCCTGCAAATGCCCGGCGATCTGATCGAACGCAGCACAGTAGTGGATCGCGACGCCGTTCGAGCAAAGCACGTAAAAAACTGACCGTTCAAAGATGTGCGAGAGCGGCAGAACGGCGAGCGAGCGGTCGGTGTTCCTGATCGGCAGGCCCTTCGAAATGGCCGCGACGTTCGACGTAAAATTTTCGTGCGTCAGCATCACGCCCTTCGGCTCGCCGGTCGTCCCCGAGGTGTAGATTATCGTCGCCAGGTCGTCGGCCTTGACCTGTGCCAGCAGCTCGTCAAAGTTGTCGATCTCGTCCTTGCGGCTGCCTTCGGCCTCGAGGTCCTTGAGCGACATCGCCCGGCTATCCTCGGGCAGAAAATCGGCGTCAAAAAAGATCAGCTTCTCTAGCGTCTCGATGCTCTGGATGACCGATTCGGCGTGTTTCCAGAGCTTTTTGCCTGAGACAAAGAGCATCTTCGCACCCGAATTCTCGATGATGTAGCGGATCTGATCGACGGCCTGCGTCGTGTAGATCGGGACGTTGACGCCGCGGAGCGAAAGGATCGCAAGGTCCGTGAACGACCACTCCGGCCGGTTCTCCGAGATTATGGCGATGCGGTCGCCGGCCTTGACGCCCAACCGCGAGAGCCCGAGCGCGATCCGCCGGATGCGCTCGATGGCGTCGGTGCCCGAAACCCTGTGCCAGACGTCGTCTATCTTAAAAGACAACGCGTCCGGTTTGTTATTGCGGCGGAAAGATTCGATGCAATAATGCGGCACGGTCTGCGGCAAAGCATCGAACCCGATAAGATTCTCAGCGATCATCGGTTTAGATCAGGACCGGGCATTCCCCTGAAACACAGGGCAATTCCCCGAAAATTACGAAAACATTACATTCTCACAAAATCACCCGATCAAGTCCAATAGTCGCGGTCGAGCGAGCGGTAGTTGATGGCCTCGGAGAGGTGTTCGGGGCCGATGGAGTCGGCGGCGGCGAGGTCGGCGATGGTGCGGGCGACCTTCAGGATTCGGTCGTGGCCGCGGGCGGAAAGCCCTTGTCGGGTCATTGCCCGTTCGAGCAGCGTTTCGCCCTGGGCATCAAGGCCGCAGAACTTGCGGATCTGGCCCGGCGACATCGCTGAATTTGAGAAGACGCCCTCGCCGCGAAAGCGTTCGAGCTGGCGGCGGCGTGCTTCGATGACGCGTTCGCGAATGGTGGCGGAGGGCTCGGCGGTGCCGTTCGAGCGGCCGCGGAGCTCGGTAAATTTCACGGCCGGCACGTCCACGTGGATATCGATGCGGTCCATCAGCGGGCCGGAGATCTTGCCGACGTAACGCTGTATCTGCATCGGCGAGCACTTGCACTCGCGGCCCGAGCCGAAGTAGCCGCACGGGCATGGGTTCATCGAGGCGACGAGCGTGAAATTTGCCGGAAAGGTCAGCGACGAGGCTGCCCGCGAGATGGTGACCTGTTTGTCCTCCATCGGCTGCCGCAGCACCTCGAGCACCGAACGGTCAAACTCCGGCAGCTCATCGAGAAAAAGCACGCCAAGATGTGCCAGCGAGACCTCGCCGGGCTTTGGCATCGAGCCGCCGCCGATCAGCCCCGCCTGTGAGACGGTGTGGTGCGGCGACTTGAACGGGCGTTCGGTGACGAGCCCGCTCCGGCCCGTCAGCCCGGCGACGGAATGGATCTTCGTGATCTCAAGCGCCTCTTCAAATTCGAGCGGCGGCAGTATGGTCGGGAGCCGCTTGGCGAGCATCGTCTTGCCCGAGCCCGGCGGGCCGATGAAGAGTATGTTATGGCCGCCGGCCGAGGCCACCTCGAGCGCACGCTTGGCAGTCTGCTGACCGCGGACCTCGGCAAAATCGGCGCGGTAGGCGTTCACGTCTCCGCGAAGCTCTTCCTCGCTGAGCACCATCGGCGGGATTCGGGTCGGCTGGCCGGCGAGGAGTTCCGCCGCCAGCGATGCCGCCTCTTTCAGGCTCCGCACAGGGAAAACATTCACCCCGCGGACGACCGCCGCCTCCTTGGCGTTCTCTTCCGGGACGATCAGGTTGGCAAAGCCCTGCTCGCGTGCGGTCAAGGCGATCGAGAGCGCACCGCGGACCGGCCGCACTCGCCCATCGAGCGAAAGTTCGCCGACGCTCAGCGTATCGATGAGGCCCTCGCCGCCACCGAGGTCGGCATTTGCCCCGAGCACGCCGAGCGCGATCGGCAGGTCAAAGCTCGCACCTTCCTTGCGGACGTCCGCCGGAGCGAGGTTCACCGTTGTCTTCAGGAATGGGAAAAAGAAACCGCTGTTGTTGACCGCCGCACGGATCCGCTCGCGAGATTCGCGCACGGCCGTATCCGGCAGCCCGACGATCGTTATGTTGTTCTGGTCCTGCTCGCCGCTCGCCGGCCGCAGGTTCACCTCAATATCGACCACAAGCGCATCTATCCCATAAACCGCGGCCGATTTTGTAACAAACAACATATCCGGATCAAGAGAGAAAAGAACTGCACCGAGAGAATACACCAACCCCCGCCCATTCCAAAAACCTCGATGAGTTAATGGTGAATGGTGAATGATGAACGATGAATGATGAATGATGAATGGTGAATGGTGAATGGTGATCGATGAATGCAGAAGCCCGCCGTGTCAGTAGCCCGACCGTGTCAGAGGCCCGACCGTGAGGGAGGGCTTATCCGAATGGTGAATGGTGAATGGTGAATGGTGAATACAAAAGCCCGACCGTGTCAGAGGCCCGACCGTGAGGGAGGGCTTATCCGAATGGTGAATGGTGAATGGTGAATGGTAATTGGTGAATGGTGAATAACGAATGCAAAGGCCCGCACGTCAGTAAGGGCTCCAGTGCAGAGGCCCGCACGTCAGCAAGGGCGTTCTTCGAACGATGAACGATGAACGATGAATGCGGAATTCCGTGTCAGAGGCCCGCGCGTCAGCAAGGGCTTAACGGAATGGTGAATGGTGAATGGTGAATGGTGAATACAAAAGCCCGCCGTGTCAGAGGCCCGACCGTAAGGGAGGGCTTAACGGAATGATGAATTATGAACGATGAATGATGAATGACGAATGCAGAAGCCCGCACGTCAGTAAGGGCGGTTCATCCGACTTAACTTTCACCCGCCAGTCAACCACACAGGCAGAAACC
>JAHBSG010000016.1 GCA_019639235.1 Acidobacteriota bacterium
TCGGCCCTCGATTTCATCAAGGAATGGTACGCAAAAAGCGTCCCGATGCCGAAAATTTCGGCGGCGTATGTTACAATCCGCTTTTATTTTTGTCTCAAATGAAGCTTAAGAGAACCTTAGGAAAAAGCCATTTTTTCAGCCTTGTCCCTCTGTTGCTCGGAGTCGCTATTGCCGCCGGGCCGGTTCACGGACAAGATCCGACACCGACGCCCTCGCCGAGCCCAGCAGCGACGCCGACCCCGCAACGCGGCGGCACGCAAGAGCTGAACGCCGAGCAGGTGGCCGAATCGACCGTTATCATTTACGGCCTCGGCGGCGGGCGGCAGACCCTCGACCAGATACGGCGGACGACCTTTGAGCGGGGTAAGGTCCGGATGCGGAACGCCGCCGGCTCGATGGACAGCTCGAACTACCAGCGTTGGATCATTCGCGGGGAAAACTCTGCTAAAGACAAGGTCCGTTGGGAACAGGAGCTTCCGGCAACGCGTTACTCGCTTATGCACGTTGACGAGCGCATTTTCGGCGTCTTCAACGACACGGTCTTTACACCGCAGGACGAGGCAGCACGTTCCTTTGAGCAATCGATGTTCCGCGGCATCGACGCGCTGCTTCGTTACAAGGAGAACGAATCAAAGATCGAGCTTGTCGGTAGGGAAAAGCAGCTTGGTGTCGAGTATTTCGTTCTTGACGTGACGGACAAGAAGGATCGTAAGACCCGCTTCTACATCAGTGTTCGGACCTTTCGCGTGATGCAGCTCGAGTACGAAGAGCTTGGAGTAAAGTACAAACGCAAGTTCTATGACTACCGGTTTGCCCAAGGGACGCTGGTTCCTTATCGGACAGTGCTTTGGGCCGATGACCGCGAGATAGAAGAAGCGACCATCGGGACCATCACGTTCGGCCAGAAGGTCGATGAAGGAATGTTCCTCGTCGGCTAGGCTCAACACAACTTGAAACTTTTCGCTCCTGCGGGCGTGTGATCGGGTGAAATTCCCACAACGCTTTGCAGGAGTGAATTGTTTATGACCAAAGTTACGATAGCCCTTCGTTTAGTTCTCTCACTTTCATTACTTCTTCTTTCCACCCTGATCACCGTCCGCGGCCAACAGCCGGCGGAGTTGCCGCCCGGTGCGGTCGATGTCCGCATTTACCTTGTCGCGTCCGAAGCCACGGCCGGCACCTCGATCCCCACCGAACTTAAGGATATTTCTGAGGCGATACGTAAATCCTACGGCCGAACGGAGCGGGTTGGGATAGTGGCGGACTTCATCGCACGGGCGGCCGCCGGCAGCATTGTCGAAGGCCGCGGGTTTCTCGAGATGAACGAGTCAGCCCCGGTCGCCTCGCTCGATTGGCGGATCGGGAAGGTCGACGCTGAAGGCGTTGGCTCAGCGAGCCCTCGGTTTATTCTTCAGGCTTCGCGTTTCTCGCTCCGTATGCCGATGTCGCTCGCAAAGCCCGGCGCTGAGGGCGAAGCCCCGTACGCATACGACGTCGCGTCATTCGCATCATCGCGTTCGGAGCTTCGGGCCGGTGTTCCGGCAGTTCTCGGGAGTTTTACCCTCGCCCGGCCAAGACGCGAGTATTTCATCGTAGCGGTCGTCTCGCCGGTTGACTGACGTTAACAAAATGCAACTTTTCGGGCCGTCGTGCGTGTAGGAGAACGCAGGACGGCTTTTGTCCGGCACGGGGCGAATGGTGTACAAACGATGAACGTATGGCATCGGTCGAACGTGATATGGACAAGGCTCGGAACGGCGGTCAAACTGCCGCTGCGTTGTCCGATCATGAGCTTGCGGCAGCGGCCGCCGGCGGCGATGAGGCCGCGTTCGGCGAATTGATGGACCGTTATCGCAACCCGATAACGAACTTCCTGTATCGATTTTTGAACGACTATGAAGAGGCCGTCGATCTGGCTCAGGAGACGTTCGTGAGGCTTTACTTTGCCCTCGACCGTTATCACGCAGGCTATGCGTTTTCGACGTATTTGTACCGTATCGCAAGCAACCTTGCGATCTCGGAGCTTAGGAAACGCAAGCGACGGCGGTTGTTTTCGCTGACGGGGCTTTTTACGGACGACGCGAGCGACACGGCCGAGTATCAACCCGCCGACGGCCGGCGGCTGCAGGACGCGAGCTTCGATGACCTCCAACGTTCGGCCGCCATCGCCAAGGCGATCGCGACGCTGCCCGAGAAATATCGCGTCCCGATAATCCTGCGGGATATCGAGGAGATGAGCTACGACGAGATATCGCAGGTGCTCGAGATCGAGCTTGGGACGACGAAGTCGCGGATAAACCGGGCGCGAGGAATGCTAAGAGAAAAGCTCGATAAAGAGGTCTTGGGGTTGAAATGACCAACGAACTTGAAGAACTGAATGCGGAAGACCGGCAGGTTGCCGCGATGCTGAATGCGTTGCCGCGTGTGGATGCTCCGGCGGACTTTGACCACAAGGTCCGCGGCCGGATCGCGGCCCGCAGGCAGCCGTCCGGACCGGGCTGGCGGATATTTGTCCCGGCATTTGCGGCGGTTTTTCTGGTCGCCCTTGGCGCAGTGCTTTATCTTGGTGTCCTGAGCTCGGCTGATGTGACGGACGTACCGCCGATCGCGGAGGCTTCAACTCCGGCTCCCGTGTCGAATCGTGTACCTGAACCATCGGTCCAACTTCCCGAACCGACCGAGGTTGCCTCGACCGTGAATGAAGATACTCCCGCTCCGAATGACCGTGTCACCGAGCGCGTTGCTTCGCCGCAAAGACGGCCCGAACGGCGGCCTCAAACGCCTGAGCAGATCAGTGAAGGCGGTTCGGTCGATCGAGCCGGCAGCCCGGTTACTTCAAATCCGGATCGGCCGGTGAACTCAAATGTTTCAGTGCCTGATATGCGTCCTCCAGGGTTCGAGGGCGGCGGACAGGTCGATTCGAGCGAGGTACTTTCGCTGATGGGACTCAAGGGCAATTTTCAGGCGGATGGATTTTTGGTCAGTAATGCCGAGGCATCGGGAGCCGCGGCCCGGGCAGGCGTTCGTGCGGGCGACGTGGTCGAATCGCTTGACGGCAAAAGGATCGAGCCCGAAACGCGATTTGCTTCGGGCTCAGAGGTCCGCACGATCAGTGTCAAGCGGAACGGCGAAAGCATGACGCTCCGCATCAACCGCTAATTCTCAGTGCCGACACGGGCGTCTTTTACCTCGGTCTCGAACTTCTGATAATCATAAGACCGGACGACCTGATTCACATTGACGCCGCGGACGAGAAGCACGCGTACAGAAAGGTTGATGTCAGCGACCGAGGGCAGCCAGATCTCGTTGTTGACGCGTTCCTGCTCTAGCGTGAACGACGCTCCTTTTCTCAGCTTCGCAAGTAAACCGCCGCCGATCTTAAAGCTATCGGCAAGAAACGCCTCAAGCCTTGCGACCTGTTTGTCTTTTTCATCTATCCACATCACGCCGGCCGTTTTCCCAAAAAACTTCAGCATGCTCTTGGCGTTCTTGTAGTCAAAATTCGGGTTCGGCTCGAAGTCGAAAACGATGACATCACGGCCGCGGAACCGCTCGCGACGCGGATTGACGAGCCGCGATGCCCGCAGCACCTCGGCGATCGAGACACGCTGGCCGTTCTCCGAGGGCGGGCCGGAGGTTGACCGACGCTCCTGCTTGGCGATCTCTTTCTCGATCTCTTCGACCCGCTTCTCGACCTCGCGGTCCTCGTCACGCTGGTCCTTTTCCGAAAGCGGCTTGCCGTTCTTTTCGATCAGCCGGCGGATGCGATTGCCCTTGTAGAACGAAAGCTGATAGGTCTCCGAACCGACCTCGCGGAGAATGCCGTCCTTGCCGAGTTCTCGGCGGATGCTCTTCTGAACGTAGGAATACGTGTCGAGAATGTTCTCGACCTTATCCTCATTGGCCTGAAGCTCGGCAAGCAGTGCCGGGATGTCCGGAAGCGGCTCGCCCGATGCCTGCGGAAAATCGAACTCGGCCTTCGCGATCTGCCGATTTACCGCAGCGTCCTCGACCGCGAGTTCGAACGTCTCGTCGCCGATCTGCATCTTGATCGAGCGGGGAAGCATAAGGCTTCCGGCTTTTTCATGACCCGCGTATTCGAAGGTCCGCTGGGTTTCGCCGATCGAATATTCCTCGCGGAGCCGAAGGCCGGTCGCGGGGTCGAAGGCGATCTTGATCCCGGACCCTTTCGCGGTCGAGATGTTCACCGCCGAAGGCCCGGCTGAAACTATCTTCGAACGCTGCTGTTTCGCATTTAGCCAGAAATTTGCCCGGTAGTTCGCCTCAGCCTGGAAGTCGATGCTCTCATCGCCGGTCAGCGTCCGAAGCCCTTCGCGCGAGTCACGCGACCAGCCCGAGCGGCCGTTGTAGCCCCATTCGTATTCAAAGCCGTTGAGGTCGTAGGAAAGATTGTAAAGGTTCGGCTTTGCGGCCTGCATAACAAAGCGGCCGGTGGCACCGTCCTGCACGCGGCGGATCGTTCCCGAAAGCTGCCAGGACGTCAGTCTCTTAAGCTCTTTCGAGCCGCCGAGTGCCTTTTCGGCATTTTTGAGCGTCCTCGAGGGCGACTGGGCATCAACTGCCGTAAATGCAAAGAAAATTGTAAAAATGAATGCAAAATACTTCATCGGTCTCTATTTGTGGCTGAAGGCGTTAGAAATAACCCCAGCAGAAAAATAAGCACGGCGAAAAACTGTATGTAACCGGTGCCGGCTGAAAATCGAGGCAGGTCAAGCAGCCAGGTTGCCGCTTCCTGTGCCGGGTTCTCAATTATCGACCGCAACCAACTTCGCCCGCCCGGTGCGGTCAGATTCGCGAGCACCATATACTTGGTGACAAATGCGAGGCCAAACATCGCACCGAGGCTCTTCAAAAGCCGTTTCGGGTCAAACTCGGCAAAAAGATTGTTCCAAAGAACCCACAGAAAGCAGAAGCTGATGATCCAAAACGGCAAGCCCTGTTCGGGGATCAGCGAGTTGAAGATCTGTGTCGCAGCCGCGAAAAGCGAGGCGAGCACGAGCCCGTTCGCGACCGTTTGCGTGCCCGTCATCTGCTCGCTGAACCAGCCTTCGAGCCGCAGCATCCCGGCACGAAAGAAGAGCAGGACAAGGACCGCGGCGAAGATCAAACAGATGAGTGCCGGACGGACGAATATGAGCGAGCCGTCGGTCCCGCTCAGGCGAAGCCCGCCGAGCAGTGCGACCGTCAGGAAGATCAGCGGCAGGTAAAAGTAGGTGCGAAGTGCACGCCCGCGGGCGAGTTGTATGGCCGCAAGGTCTTCCCGGACCGCCGGCAGGTCGTTTGACACCGGCACTTCGACCGTATCTTCAACCGGCGAAACAGGCGTTTCAAGTTCGCGTTCTTTGAGCTTTGCCATTCGTCGTTTTATTTGCGCTCGCGAAAGACGCGAAGCGGGTTGAAGTCATCCGCCGTGACGGCTAGCCCTTCTTCGAGTTCGGTCCGTAGATCGACCGGCGTTTTGAGCTGAAGCCCCGGGTCGTCGGTGCGAAAGTCCGGATCAAGCGTCCGGACGCGATCCGCGGCTTCTACGCCAAGCTTAAAAAGTGCATCGTCGTTCGAAACGCGGCCCCATCCTTGCCGATAGAAACTGTACGCGATGTAGAACTGTGTCCGGGCATCGCGTTTCTCGGGATCGGCACGCTCAAAAGCGTCCCGTGCTGCCGGGAAGCGATCCTCGCGGAAAGCCGTTAAGCCTTCATTGAACCTTGCGGGATCGACTTCATAAGTACCAATGACGACCGTTCCTTTGGTCGCAATGTTCTCGACCGCAGTCCGCGCCTTGGTCGTAAATTCCTCAAGCGAACGCGGCTCGGCGGCGTACAGGAACGCCACCAGCCCGCCGTAGCCGAGCGTCAGCACGATACCGAGAATGTGGATATACTTTTCCTTCACTGATATACTCGTCAACACACTCAGATTACACTCATCGACAATATGTTGCACGAAACTGATATTCCGTTTTCACGAAGAGCACTCGTTCTTCTGGTCATCGCCGCGTTGAATCTTGCAGTCTTTGCCCAAGGTGCGGCCGCGAGCCGCGGCTTCAAGGCCGACATGGTGGTGCTCAACGCAAATATCCAAACGATGGACCCGAAGCAGCCGCGGGCAAGGGCGATGGCCATCTCTCAAGGCAAGATCATCGCGATCGGCAGCGAAGGCGAGGTTCGGGAATTGATCGGCCCAAACACGCGGCAGATGGACGCCGGCGGACGGCTGATCATTCCGGGTTTTAACGATGCTCACGTGCATTTTCTTGAAACCGGGCAGCAGCTTTCCTCGGTCGATCTTCGCGACGCGAAAACGCCGCAGGAGTTTACCGAGCGGATCAAGAACTTCGCCGCAAAGCTGCCAAAGGGCCGCTGGATACTTGGCGGAAAATGGGACCACGAGAACTGGACGCCCAACAACCTGCCGACCGCCGCGATGATCGACGCCGTAACGCCGGATAATCCCGTCTTCATCGACCGCCTTGACGGCCACATGGCTCTGGCGAATAGCCTTGCGATGCGGCTCGCCGGTGTTAACAAAGATACGAAGGACGTTGAGGGCGGCGAGATCGTCCGCGATGCGAACGGCAATCCGACGGGCGTTCTGAAAGACGCCGCAATGTCTTATGTAAACAAGGTCATTCCGGCTCCGAGTTGGGAAGAGCGGCTCGAAGCGGCGCAAGCTGCGACCGAGCACGCCGCGTCGCTTGGCGTTACGAGCGTGACCGATGTTTCGGCCGGGACGGACGTTGGCGTTTATCAGGAACTTCTCCGCCGAGGCACGTTGAAGACCCGCATCTATGGCTGCTCGCCGGTCTCGGATTACCGCCGATGGGAGCGGACCGGTGTTCGTTTCGCGTTTGGCGATCCGTGGCTTCGCGTCGGCTGTTTGAAGGGATATTCGGACGGCAGCCTCGGTTCGACAACGGCGTGGTTCTTCCAAACCTACCTCGATGCTCCGACGTCATTCGGCCTTGCGAGCGACGAGATGGCGACGATGCCTGAGACGGTGCAAAAGGCCGATGCGGCCGGGCTTCAGATAAACATCCACGCTATCGGCGACCGGGCGAACGCAGAAGTACTCGACATCTTCGCAAAGACCGAGCAAACGAATGGCGTTCGCGACCGGCGGTTCCGCATCGAGCACGCACAGCACCTCAGGCTCGACGACATCAAGCGGTTCGGCGGGCAAAAGGTCGTCGCCTCGATGCAGCCGTTTCACATAATCGACGATGGCCGCTGGGCGTGGAAACGGCTCGATGGAGAGCGGCTGAAGGGCACATATGCTTTCCGGACAATACTGGACACCGGCGGCGTTCTCGCCTTCGGATCCGATTCGCCGGTCGCTCCGCTGAATCCGATCTGGGGCGTTTATGCCGCAGCAACACGCCGCACACTCGACGACAAGAACCCGAACGGCTGGATACCCGAGCAAAAGATATCGGTCGAAGAGACCGTTCGGGCGTTCACCTGGGGCACGGCATACGGCGAGTTTCAGGACCACATCAAGGGCACGCTCGCGGTCGGAAAGCTGGCCGATTTCGTTGTGCTCTCAGAAGATATATTTACCATTGACCCGGTCAAGATCTGGAACGTGAAGGTGATGAAGACGGTCGTCAACGGTAAGTTGGTTTACGAAGCGAAGTGAGGCTTTTCGCTGCGATCCTTGTCTCTCTATTTATCGGCTGCCCTGTCGCTGCTCAAGGCGGGGCGGCCAATCTCGTTATCATCAACGCCGACGTTCGGACGCTTGACCGCGACATGCCGAAGGCTCAAGCACTGGCTGTTCGACGGAATCGCGTCATATTCGTTGGAAGCGACGCGGAAGCCCAAGAGCTTATCGGTGAGGGAACTCAATTGATCGATGCCGGCGGCAAGTTGGTAATGCCGGGGTTCAACGACTCGCACGTCCATTTCATGGCCATCGGCAACAAGTTCTCATCGCTCAACGCACGGGAGCTGCAGCGGCCCGAGGAATTTTACGAACAACTTAAGTTCTACGTCCGTTTCCTGCCGAAGGGCCGGTGGATTCTCGGAAGCGGGGCGAGCAAAGAGCTGATCGCGGGGCTCAAGGCTGAGGAGATCGAACGTATCGCTCCGGATAATCCGCTTTTCATTTATGCCGCTAACCCGTCCGAAGCGATAGCGAATTCGGCCGCGAGAAAGCTTTCGGGGCTTGCTGATGCGAAGGATAGCGTGACCGTTCGTGAGATCGAACTCGCACGCATCGCGCGTATTGTTCCGACGGATCATATTCGCCGCTGGGCAGAGATCGCCGAAACAGCGTCGAACTACGCCGCAAGCTACGGCATCACAAGCGTTCAGGATACGGATTCTGACGCCCGGGCGGATGTCTATCGCGAACTTGCCGCAGCAGGGAAGCTGAAAACGAGAGTTTATGACTGTTCTTCGCTCTCGAATTGGTTCACGAAGCAAACACCCCCGCTCCGCGAGGCACCTGAAAAAATGGTGCGTATCGGTTGCCTAAAGGGCTTTCACGAGGGCGATGATGAATGGACGCCGCGGCTTCGCGAACAGGTTCTCGCGGCTGACAAAGCCGGTTGGCAGGTTGCCGTTCATGCGATCGGTGCCAAGCCGAATTCGATAGTGCTTGATATCTTTGAGCAGGCCGTCAGGGCGAACGGGAAGCGCGACCGAAGGTTCCGCATCGAGCACGCCGAGGGCATACTCGCGCGCGATCTGCGGCGGTTGGGAGAACTCGGGGTCATCGCCTCGATCCAGCCGCATCTTTTTGGGCGAGGTGCGGGTTACGCGTCCGGGTACTACGAGGATCTTGTTGTAAATGGAGCGTCCGCAGCTCTCGGATCTGACGCCCCGATGACCGCATTCGACCCGCTCTTGGGGCTCAACTTTTCAGGAACAACGGGCGGCTTTTCATTGGTCGATTCGGTCCGCGGATATACTTTTGGAGCCGCGTACGCGGAACACACCGAAACGGAAAAGGGAAAACTTTTGCACGGCATGTTGGCGGATATCGTGATTTTGTCGCAAAATATGTTTGCAACAACCGGCCTGCAGACGAGCGGTGCGGTGGTCGCGATGACCATCGTCGATGGGAAAGTAGTTTACGAGAGAAAATAATACGGAGAAATTATGAAACGAGTAATTGGAACCTTGATGGCGGTTGCGGTCTTTGCCGCGGTGGGCATGGCCCAGGAAATGAACAGCAAGGGCGAACCGGTCGCAAAGAACGAGCAGAACAAGCCGGTCGAGCTCAAGAAGGGCGAGACGATCTATCGCGGTCAGGCATTGGCAAAAGGCGTATCCAAGGCCAAGGTCGAAAAGGCATTTGCCGATCCGGCGAAATATGCCGACAAGACCGTTCAGGTCGAGGGCGTGATCGTCCGCTCGTGCAAGAAAGAAGGCTGCTGGATGGAAATGGCCGATAAGGAAGGCGGTAAATCGGTTCGCGTTACCTTTGGCGACCATGCGTTCTTCATCCCGCTCAACGCGGCCGGGATGAAGGTCAAGGCCCAGGGCGTTTTCAAGACGAAGGTGCTCAGCAAAGAACAGGTCGATCACCTGATCAACGACGACGGCGCGGTCTTCGAGAAGCGGAATGCCGATGGGACCGTCACAGAGGTCTCGTTCGACGCGACGGGAGTTGTGCTGACGAAGATCTAGCGAATGCGTATTCCCAAGGCGGACAAGGCAGTTGTCGAAATGCGCAAGCTCACCGACTACTGTTTGGATCTGTCCAGCGAGGTAGGCGGCCACAAAGCACGCGTTTTTGCATCTGCCCTCGGCCTCAGGAAAGAGGATGCGTTTAAGCTTAGTGCTCTGTTGAAGATTGCCGTCCGTGAGAACGAAGCCGAACTCGGGCGAGCGGATGAATTTGGACAACGCTACATCGTAGATTTTGAAGCAATGAACGGCGACAAAAATGCTATGGTGCGAAGCGTCTGGATCTCTGAGGCCGACGGCAAACCACCTCGGTTAGTCACGTGTTTTGTTTTGTGAACTGCGAGTAGGTGAAGATATGGCAAAGCTTTTTGATTCAGTTGTGCTTCTTGAGGACCTGCCGGAAGCGAATCTGTCCCGTGGAAACGTCGGGGCGATCGTTGAGGTCTACAAGAATGGCGAAGCATTCGAGGTCGAGTTTGTCGCTTCCGATGGCTCGACGTACGGTTTGACCACGCTTCGTCCGCATCAGTTCCTTGTTTTGGAACGAGAACCGAAGTTGATAGCAGCCTGAGATCCAAAAACGAAAAATATAAAAGACCCGCGGTCCGATTAGGATCGCGGGTCTTTTGTATCAGTTTCCGGCTCGCCTAAAACTTGAACCGAGCTCCGAGTTGTACCTGCCGCGGTTCGCCGAAGCCAGCCGTGACAGTTCCGTCAAAGTTGAATGTAAGCGGCCGCGGGAGGCTCCGCTGGTTGCGGTTGTTGAATAGGTTGAAAGCTTCGAAGATGCCCTCGAGCTCGAACCGTTCACCGAACTTGAATGCCTTCGACGCTCGGATATCGAACGTAAAGAACTCATTGTCGAGCCTCAAAGTGTTCCTCTCGATGATGTTCGGAAACGTTCCGCGGTTAACGACCGAGGTCGGCTGTGCGGAGCGATACTGAACGATCGGCGAGAGATTGACCTCATACGGCAACAGGAACGTCGCGAAGGCATTGAACCTGTGCCGCTGATCGCGGTCGGACCAATTATACTCCGGCCCAAAGTCACGCGGGTCGGCGTAGCGGAATGTGAACGGATCGCGTTCGTTGTCGTCGTCCGATTTGTCGAACGAAAGAAGATAGTTCGCCTGGAACTGCCACCTGTTCGAGAACCGCTTGTTGAAGGTAAAGGTCACACCCTGATACAGCGATTTTGCCGAGCTTTCCGTCGAGCGGATCTCGCCAACGCCCGAACCATCCGGCCGTTCGAATATCGCAGTGCCGTTATAGAGCCGCGGATCATTGCGATTGACGAACCGCGTCAGCCGGGTCGATTTTGCGAGGTTGTAAGCAACGAGGATCGACGTGTTCGCGTAAACCTCGCGTTCGATGCTTGCACTGTACTGTACGGTCCGCGGGTTCTTGAAATTGCGTTCAAAAACGGCAACTCCGGGATTGAAAGGTGTGAACCCTGCGGTCGGGACTATTCCGGGATAAACGGGACAGCCGTTAAGGCCGCCTGACGGGACCGCTTTGCTGCCGGAACAGAGGAAATTCGCAAAGAAGATGTTTCCGGCGATCGCACCGTCGGTGTTTCGCGGGCCGGCCACGACCAAGCCCGGAATGCGGGCGTAGTAGATGCCTGCGCCAAGCCGGATCGCCGTCTTGCCGTCATCGCCCGGCGACCAAGCGAGAGCTACACGCGGTGCGAAGCCGTCCGTGAAGTCCGGGATCGAACCATCGGACGGGAAACGAGGATCGTTCACGAACTGCCCATACCGCGTATCCGACACATTGTTGATCGGATCGGGCTGATACTGAGCTTCCCAGCGGAACCCAAGATTGAGCGTCAGGTTTCGCCTGACCTGCCAGTTGTCCTGGATGTAAAGGCCGGGCTCGATCGTCGTGTAAGCCTGCGTGCCGGCTTCCTCGACCGTCCGATTGCCGATCGGGGCAAACTGGAGATAAAGCTGAAGGGCCGCCGGGCTGATACCGTCAATGTAGTCAACAAATCCGTCGATCGCATCCTCGATCGTCGGAGCGGCGAAGATATAGCGGCCGCGGGCAAATCCGATAAAGGTCTGCGAAACGCGGGTACGGTTCAGGTCAAATCCGAACTTGATCGCGTGGTTGCCGCGAACGACGGTAAAGTTGTCGGTGAACTGAAGCCGGACGTCGTCTGACGGAACCGGCAGGAAGAACGGACGGCCGAAGCGGTACGAGATCGAACCGTCAAAGGTGCCGATGGTAGTGTCCGGCAGGTCCGGCCCATCGTAGAAACGCGGACGTTCCTCTTTTGCCCACTGGAAGCGAAATTCGTTGAGCAGCGTCGGGCTGATCGTCGTTACGAGTTGAGCAATGAACGAATTCGAATTGTTCGTCTCGCGTCCGTTTGCCGAGGTTCCCCAGGTCGGGACGTCAAAGGTGCCGTTTACCTGTTCAGCCCGGCTGTAGTTGTGCCGCAGCGTCAAGAGATTCTTGCTGTTAACGTTGATATCGACCTTGCCGAGAAGCACGTCAGCATCATTCGAGCGGTTAATTATGCCCTGCTCGCCGGGCGAGTTGAACCGCGTCGCGAAGATATTGACCAACAACGGATCGATGAAATTCGGCTTGCTGCTCTCGCCGTCGTTTCGTTCATAGGCGACGAAGAAGAACGCCTTGTCGCGCTTGATCGGCCCGCCGATGTTGCCGCCAAACTGGTAGTTCGTGAAATCCTCGACCGGCAGCCCGGCATCGACCGCATCCGGATTCTGGCTTGAAAGGTTCTGGTTGCGGAAGAACAGGAATGCCGCACCGGAAACTTCGTTGGTTCCGGACTTCGTCACAACGTTGATGAAGCCGCCCGAGCTTCGCCCGAATTCGGCCGAGGCGCCGACCGGAACTACCTGAAATTCTTTGACCGATTCAAGGCTGATCGTGAACGCCGGCCGCTGGCCGCCACGCTGCTCGCCAAAGAACGGGTTATTTGCGTCCGAACCGTCGATCGAGACGTTGTTTTGAATGCCTTTCTGTCCATTGATGGTGATCTCGTCACCGTCCGGGCCCTGAACGATCGAAACGCCCGGTGTAAGCAAAGCAAACCGCGAAAAATCGCGGCGGTTGATCGGGAGATTTTCGACCGAACGCTGATTGAGCTGGGTCGAAAGTTCCGTCCGGGCGATCTCGACGCTTTCAGACTCGGCGGAAACATCGACAGTTTCCTCGGTCTGCCCGACCTTGAGTTCGATGCGGAGGTTAAGGGTCTGGCCGATATTTACCTCGACGTTCTCAAGGATCGAGCGGCCGAATCCGCTCGCACTCGTGGCCACCTGATATCGGCCGAGCGGGAGCAGAGGAGCAGTGAAAAACCCATCCGAATTCGAACTGACCGAGCGTTCGAACCCGGTGGCTGAATTCTTGAGCGTGATGACGGCTCCGGGAACGGCAGCGCCATTCGGGTCAAGGACGGTACCCTGAATCGTACCGGTGGTTGCTTGTGATTGAGCGAGGGCCGTAATGGTGAGGCAGGCCGCGAGAAAAATAATCGAAAGTGTTCGTCTGATTGTGATCATTTGTTGTCCTCGCGAAGCGGCCGGGATGCAGGAAAGCCGCCCGGTCGGATCGATCGTGTGAATTTCTTTGCCGGCATTCTTCGGCGTCGGCGACCGTTAACAGTTTTGTAATCCGCGCGATTATATGCCTCTATGGTTATGGAAACAATCGCCGGGATGTTAAATCTTCAGGCTCTGGTTCATGTGCTGGAAAAGCAGGTGAAAACGGCGGTTTATGGTATTATTTTCCCGTCTCCCCGTTCATGGGCAAGCCCCGTTCGATCCCGGTTTTCGGAGGAAAAATCGTATGCTCGCAAAGGTCGTCATCGTTCTAGGTGTACTTGGTGTCTTGCTCGGGTTCGGCGTTGCCGTGGTCTCGGCTCTTCTGCCGGAGCTTACGAGCGGGCGAGTGAATTGGGAAGAGGCAGCACTCGGGATAATCCCCGGCGTGCTGGTGCTTTTAGTCTCCTTCTTTATCTTGGTGATCGGTGTCGTACTGCTGGTCGTCGGGAAAAAGAAGAAACAACCGTAGAAAAACAAGGAGGAAAGAGTGAAATTTGTAAGACCTGTAATTAGCGTTCTGGCAATTCTTTTTGCATTTGCGGCTTTTTCGGCTGAGGCCAACGCACAGCCGACGGATGCGCAGATCAAGCGCGACATCTCCGGGCCGAAGACCATTTCGGTGACATTTCGAGGCCCGGGCAAACGGGAATGGAGTTCGACTTACAGCAAATATATTTGGTAGCGGAACTTCACCGCCAAAGTTCGAACGGATGATCCAAAGGTGAACGTGATAGTCACCGGAACCGCTTCCTATGATATCGTCGGCAGCCGCTACACTTTCTGGCGGACCTTTATCACCTCGAACGAATATGAAGGCATACCGAACCCTACAAATGCGGATGTGAACGCGTTGCTCGAAAAATTTGGGCTTGAGAAATTCATGGGGAATTATCGGTATAACCGTGTGATCGGCACGGTGGAATCGATCGGGCTTTCCGAGACGCCCAATTTCGTTTGGCATAACCCGAACTCGGTTTCGTTCAATGTGACGGCCATCTATCGGGAACGAACAAATGACGTCGGCGGCAATGAGCGTATCTCTCAGGTCTTTGAGATCCGGCTTTATCGCACTGCGGTCGGAGCCGAATGGAACAACATGATCTCGACCGCCCGCGATCGGACGGTGCTTAAGTAGCCCGATCCCGCAAACAAGCGATCAGCCGGCCCGAGTCAATGGCCGGCTTTTTCTATTCCGGGACGCTGAATAATGAAAAGCCGCCCGAAATTCGGTATATTCATAGATTCGGCTGAGAGATCGCCGACCGTAGGCAATGAAGCCCTTTTTTGTCAGAGACATCGCGATCGACCCGCCGCTTATCCTTTCACCGATGGCGGGTGTGACGGACTACGTCTTCCGGCGGCTGATCAAACGGCGCGGCGGCGTTGGGCTTGTCGTCTCTGAGTTCATCTCGGTCGAGGGTCTGACCCGCGGAAATCCCAAATCAAAGCGGCAGATGCGGTTCGACGAGGAAGAGCGGCCGTTCGCAGTTCAGATCTTTGGCGGCCGGCCGGAGCGGATGGCGATGGGGGCCGAAATGGCCGAAGAGGTCGGTGCGGACATTCTGGATGTGAACTGCGGTTGCCCGGCGCCGAAGGTCGTAAAGAACGGCGGCGGCTCCGGACTGCTTCGCGAACCCGACCGGCTTGAGGAAATACTAAAGGCGATCAAGCGGGCGATCTCGATACCGCTGACGCTCAAACTTCGGACCGGCTATTCCGATTCGAGCATCAACGTCGTCGATGTTGCGAAAATGGCGGAGCAATGCGGGGTTGAGCATATTCAGGTCCACGGCCGGACCCGCGAACAGGGCTACAAGGGCCTCGCCAATTGGGAACTGATCCGCCAGGTCAAGGAAGCGGTCTCGATCCCGGTCTCAGGCAACGGCGACATCACATCCATCGAATACGGAATGGAAAAATGGCGTGAATCGGGCGTCAACGGCATCCTGATCGGCCGCGGTGCGATGCAGAACCCCTGGATCTTTCGTCAGTTTGAGGACGTGCTTGCCGGCCGCGAGCCGTATCGGCCCGATCTTGCGGAAAAGAAGGCCGTTCTGCTTGAGTTCTTTGAAATGTGCCTCGGCGAGATGCCGGAAATTGTTGCCCTCGGCAAGATGAAACAGCTTGCGGGCCAATTTACCAAAGGGCTGCCGGGCGGAGCCGCGTTCAGGCAAACGCTTTATCATTCGCATTCCGAGCAGGAGATACTCGACAATATCTCCACGTATTTCGAGAGTATCGAAAAAAGAAACCTTTTTGACGATTCTTGCGTCAAAGACAGTGATCTTGAGATCACGTCTTGCGAGGCCTTTTCGAGCGAAACCCGCTCGGAGGCCGTCGGTGTATAGAACGAACACTACCCGGAGAAAAAAATGAAGAGATTTATGCAGAAAGCGGGCATTTCCCTTGCCCTCGTTACGTTGTTTGCGGCATCGCTATTTGGCCAGAAAATGACGGCCGAGCAGATCATTGCCAAGCATCTCGATTCGATCGGCACGGCCGAGGCCCGAGGAGCGATCAAAGATATGGTCGCCCGCGGGAATGTTGCTTATACGGCCCTGCGTTCGGGCGGTGCCGGCGGCGACGGTGCATTTGTGATCGCTTCTGAAGGCGACAAGTCGCTGCTCGGGATGACTTTTCGAACACCGGACTATCCCGGCGAAACGTTCATCTTTGATGGCAACAAGACCAAGATTGCTTTCGCTGTTAGCAATACGCGATCATTTTTAGGGGACTATTTGTTCAAGTATGACAACATCGTTAAAGAAGGCCTTCTCGGCGGCACTTTGATTCGAGGTTGGCGAATGCATAATGCCACCGGAACAAACGCCAGGATAAGGACATCCGGCAAGAAAAAGATAGAGGGCGTTGAGACGCTTGTGCTCGAATACAATCCGAGGAGAGGTTCGGACGTGACCATAAAGTTGTACTTCGATGCCACGACCTTCCGGCACGTCCGAACAGAGTATAATGCCATCATTCCGGCACAGCAGGGGCCGACCGTTGATACTTCATCGCAACGACGAGAGACCAGGGAGACCCTTGTCGAGGATTTTGGCGATTACAAGGAAGTGAATGGACTTACGCTGCCGCACAGCTACAAGATGTATCTTCGATTGGATAGTGAGCGAGGGACGCGGGAATATGAGTTCAAATCGACCTTCAGAGAGTTCTTCTTTAATCAAGGGCTGGATCCGAATTCGTTCAGCGTGAACTAGACCGGTCTCTAAATAGACAATGACGAGGATATCGATCCTGATAATCGTTGCGGCGGCGTTCGGCGCTTTACTGACGCCGCCCACTTTTGCTCAGCGGCCATCGCGGACGCCTGCCGCTGCCGTTGCCGCCGCCGATATTTCCGCGACCCCGGCATTTGCCGAGGTGCTTCTTCGGAAGGTTGAGCTTGAGGCTGAACTCGAAGGGCTCTTGATCGAATACACCGACGAGTTTCCGCGGGTCGTAAATCTAAAACACGAGGTCGGGCTGCTGAATGCGGAGATCGAAAATCTTCGTAAGGTTCCCGCCGAACAATCCGGGAAATTAACGCTGGCTTTGGGGAAATTGCTGGTCAAGCGGGCCGAGCTTTCGACCGATCTCTGGGTGCTGCTGAAGACCTACAAAGAAGAGCATCCGGATGTGAAACGGGCCAAACGCCGTGTTGAGATCTATTCGAACGCGATAACGGCCATACTAAAGTAGTTCGTCGTCGCCTGATGTTTCGCGGATCACCGAGTAGAGGGCCGAGGCGTCTGCTTTTGCCACCTGCTTTGTTGAAGGCAGAGCGGCCACTTCAACCTCGATCCGAGCGTTGGTGCGGATAACGGTTATGCGGTCGCCAATGCGGATGTCTTTTCCGGGCTTCGTCGTCAGGTCGTTGACGAGTATCTTACCCGCCTCGCAGAGCTCTTTCACCAGCGGCCGGCGCAGCACCAACCGACTTGCTTTCAGGTAAACATCAAGCCTCATAACAAAAAATAAGGGCGTCCAAAAGGACGCCGCTATTGTAACAGGTGAAGTAGAATCCTATTGATTGTCCGACTTCGTGTTCGAGCGTTCCTCGGCGAAGAGGATCGGAGCCACCTCGGGCCGGTACGAATCGTTGATCTTGATGTAGGCCTCTTCGCGGAGCTTTGCATAAAACTTCTTGTTCGCTTCGGGAAGCTTTTCCTGCATCATCGCCAGACGAACCGCATTCTCATCGAAGCGGCTCTCATTGCTCGCAGCCGAGCGGGCGTCGATCTTAAGAATGACAACTCCGATCTGGTCGATCTCGATAGGGTCAGTGTATTCACCGACCTTCTTGCCGGCGATCGCCTTGGCGAATTTCTCATCAAGCTCTTTTACATCATATTCCTCGAGCTTTCCGCCGCTGGCTGCAGCGTTTGGCCTGTCCGACGTCTCGGCAACAAGCTTGAGGAAATCTGCACCGCCGCGGAGCTGCTGGACGATATCGGTCGCTCTTTGCCGAACCGAACCCTCCGAGCGGCCGGCGAAGCCAAGAAATATCTCGCTGAGCGTTACCGTCTCGGGCTTCGAGAAACGTTCCTTGTTCTTGTTGAAATATTCCTGAAGTTCCCGCGGGGTCGCTTCCCAATATACCTTTCGCTGAACGTCCTGCTGGATAACGAACTCGCGGGTGATCTGCCGCCGCCACATCTCGCGGATCTCGTCCGGGTCAACGTTGTTCTTCCGCATTTCGGCAAAAAGAGCGTCGAGCGTTTTCAGCTTGTTCTGCTCCATCACCTGGAGAAAACGCTGGTTTACCGATTGGTCGACCTCGCGGTCGATGTTAAGTTCCTTGCCGCGTTGGAGGATAAGTTCTTCGTTTATCAGGCTCGCGATCAGCTCACCCTTCTTGCCGGAAAGTTCCTGTTCGGCAGCTTCGCGGGTCTTGCCTTGTTCAACTCCGGCCTCGACCAGAGATTTCATCTCGCGTTTTACCCGCGAGAGCGTGATGACGCCGTCATTTACCTGTGCGATGACCTCATCGACCACGCGTTCTTCGGTTTCCTGGGCAACTGCCGAACCGGCGGCCGCGAACATTACGAATGCTGCTAATACTGCGGAAAGAAATCGGTTCATTTTGTTTTTCATTGCTCGAAAATGGACTTTTTCGCCGTTTGACGGGTTTTGATGCGATAAACCTCCTCCGGGTTTGTCCCGGAGAGTTCCGTCGATCGAGAAAAAGCCGTTCAAAACCCTAGATAATACCATTTCTTTTGCGGATTTTCCGATTCCCCGCAATGGTTTAGCCGCGAATTGTCTCAAGCACATGGCGGACGACCGAGAGCGGCTCGAGCCCGTTCAGCGGAAACCGCAGTATCCCGGAAGGCGAAAAGCTCACGTTTTCGCCGTTTTCGACCATTGCCATTAGCCGCTCCGGGTTCACTTTTGAATTCTGGCTGAGCTTTACGGCTGCACCTTCGGCGACGCGGTCGATCGACACCACGTTCATCGATTCGGCCAGCCGGCGGAGCGAACTGAACCCGAGCAGTGATTCGACCGAATCGGGCAAGCGGCCATAGCGGTCCTCGATCTCACTTCGGATCTCGGCGATCTCCTCGCCTGAACCGGCCGCCGAAATGCGTTTGTAGGTCCGCAGCCGCTGCGAGGTATCGGCGATGTATTCGTGAGGTATCGTAAGGTCAAGCCCGAGGTTTATCGTGACCGGTGTTTCGTCCTCGACCTCCTCGCCGCGAAGTTCGGCCACCGTTCGCTCGAGCATTCGCGTGTAGAGGTCAAATCCGAGAGCGTCGAGATGTCCGGATTGCTGCCCGCCGAGCAGATTACCCGCACCGCGAAGTTCGAGGTCGAGAGCGGCAATGCGGAAACCTGCCCCGAGGTCTGAGAACTCGCGGATCGCGGCCAGCCGGCGACGTGCGATCGGCGTCAGTTCAAGTTCGCTCGGGATCAGAAGGTAAGCGTACGCACGCCGGTCCGAACGTCCAACGCGCCCGCGAAGCTGATAAAGCTGCGAAAGGCCGTAATTGTCCGCACGGTTGATGATGATGGTGTTTGCCCGCGGGATGTCGATGCCGTTCTCGATGATGGTCGTCGCGACGAGGACGTCGTATTTGAAGTCGATGAAATCGAGCATCACCTGCTCCATCTGTTTCTCGTTCATCTTTCCGTGGCCGATGGCGATGCGAGCCTCGGGGACGATCTTTTGGATCAGCGCACCGATCGAATCGATCGTCTCGACGCGGTTGTGGATGAAAAATACCTGTCCGTTGCGCGCCATTTCAAGCTCGATAGCCGAGCGGATGACGCTCTCGCCAAACTGGACGACCTGAGTATTGATCGCGAGCCGATCTCGCGGTGGAGTCTCGATAACGGACATATCGCGGATGCCCATCAGCGACATATTGAGCGTCCGCGGGATCGGCGTTGCTGAAAGCGTCAGCACGTCCACCTTTTTCCTGAGCTGCTTGAGCTTTTCTTTGTGGGCGACGCCAAACCGCTGTTCTTCATCGACGACGACGAGCCCGAGCTTCGGGAGCGTGACGTCGTTCGAGAGGATCCGGTGCGTACCGATCAGGACATCGACATCCCCTTTCTCAGCGGCCGCTACAACCTCGCTTTGTTCCGCCTTGGAACGGAACCGCGAGAGCAATTCGGTCTTTACCGGAAAGGCGGCAAAGCGTTTCGTGAACGATTCAAAATGCTGATAGGCAAGGATGGTCGTCGGGGCGAGTATCGCGACCTGTTTGCCGTCCATTACTGCCTTGAACGCGGCACGCATCGCGACCTCGGTCTTGCCGTAGCCGACATCGCCGACTATCAACCGGTCCATCGGACGCGGCGATTCCATATCGGCCTTGACGTCGTCGATCGCCTTTGCCTGATCCGGCGTCAGCTCATAGGGAAAAGCGTCTTCGAATTCGTGCTGCCACGGCGCGTCCGGCGAGAATGCGTAGCCGGAAACGAGCTTCCGTTCGGCGTAGAGCTTGAGAAGCTCGTCGGCCATGTCGCGCATCGCCCGCTTTGCTTTGGCCTTCGTTTTCTGCCAGCCGAGCCCGCCGAGCCGATCGAGCGTCGGTGACGCCGTCTCGCCCGAGGCATATCGCGAAACAAGGTCGAGCCGTTCGACCGGGACGAAGAGCTTCGCATCGTCGGCATAAACGAGCAGCATGAACTCGCGTTCGCCGGCGGGCGAAGCGATGGTCTGCAGCCCGTCGAACCGGCCGATGCCGTGGTCGATGTGGACAACGTAGTCGCCTTGTTTCAGGTCGCGAAAATCCGAAATGAACGCACCGACACGGCGTTTTCCACTCGCTCGGCTCGAACGGACAGCCGCCTGCGGCCGGATGGTGTTGCCGAATATCTCCGCTTCGGTAACAACGTCAAAGTCTTCATCCGCCAGCGAGAATCCGCCGGTCAGGCTGCCGACGCGGACCGTTCCGGCGGGAGCGTCAACGCTGTACTCGCGAAGTATTTCCTCGATCCGCTCGGCCATGCCGTGCGTCGCCGCGACGATGCTCGGCGTCCGGTTTTTGAACTCCGATACGAAGGCCTTTATGTCGCCGTTGAACTGACGTGCGGGCGGCGCGTGGATCGCAGCCTCGTCTCGGATCGCTGCCGTCGGGAAAAGAAATAGCGGGTTTGCCGAAATACCTGACTCAGGCAGTGCGTGATCCTCGTCGGTAGCGGCGGCGGCAAGTCCGAGTGCACGCATCTCGAGCCGCGGACTGCGGCCGATTATCTCGCGAAGCTTTTCACCATCAAAGAAAAGCTCTTCGGGAGGAAGGCCGATCTGGCCCGATGAGAGCGACTCGGCAAAATGCCGTGCCGTGTTTGCATGAAGTTCGGCGATCGCCGCTTCGGCCGCGACCGGTTCGTCGATCAGAAGCACGTGTTTGTCGAGATGGTCGAGAATGCCGGACCGCAGAGGCCGGATGAGCGGAAAAAGGAACTCCCAGCCGGAGAACGTCTCGCCGTGTTCGGCAAAGGCGAGCCGGTCGCGAAGCCCGCGGGTAAGCTCCGGCGAGGTGAACCGCTCTTCCGCCTCGGCGGCCCAGAGCCGGAGGTCGTCGGGCTCGGCCACAAGTTCACGCATCGGGGCAAGATCGACGGCATTGAGCTTACCGGTCGAGAGCTGCGTTCCGGGGTCGAAACTGCGGATCGAATCGAGTTCGTCGCCAAAAAAGTCGAGGCGCACGGGAAGCTCCCGGTCCGGCGGCCAAACGTCGATAATGCCGCCGCGGACGGAGAATTGCCCGATCGATGTCACCGGATCTTCGCGGACGTAACCGGCGGCGACGAGCTTGCGCATCAACTGCTCCGGCGGGAATTCGCTTCCAAGCGAGAGCCTGCAGCCCGCATCTGCAACATCGCCCGGCGAAACGATGCGTGCGGCAAGTGCGGCCGCGGAGGTGATCAAAATATCGGGCGTCTCCGACGCAAGCCGCCAGAGCGTTTCGGCCCTGAGCCGTTCGGTGTCCGAGTGCGGCGAGGCACCGGAATACGGGTCGGTCTCAAAGGCAGGGAAGACGGCGATGCTCTCCGCGGTGCCGCCAAAATGGTCTGCAAAGAAAGCGAGATTCGCACTCCAAATTTCAAGGTCGCGCGTCTCTGGCGTTACGATCACTACCGGACGGCCGATGGCCCTCCGCAGGCGGGCAGCGAAATAAGCCTTAGCCGGAATGGAGGTCAGGCCCGAAAGACACACCGCCTCCGCACCGCCGCGGAGTGCGGCGACGAGGCTTTCGAATGTTTCCCGTTCTTCAATGTTCATCCAGCTTTTGCGCGCACGCCTGCCCGGAAAGGGAATCGCCTCCCCATGTTTCCGGCAACAATTTACGTCCGCTAAAGCGAAATGGAGTCTAACACCTACTCAGCAGCGGCTGCCCGCTCCTTCAGTTCGATGCCGCCGCGGATGTTGACCTCCCGCTGCGGGAAGGGCACTTCGACTCCGTGTTCGCGGAACTTCTTGATTATCGCAAAATTGAGGTTGCTTCGGAAAAGCCCGGGGCGATGAAGCCTTGCCCGGCTCCAGGCACGGAGCTCGAAGTTGAGCGAGTTGTCGCCAAACTCCAGAAAACGAACCGATGGCGGCGGGCTCTGGAGTACGTCCTCATTTTCGTTTGCCGCCTCAAGCAGGAGACGCTCGACAAGGTCGAGGTCCGAGTCGTAGCCGACGCCGACCGGGATCTTGAAGCGGACGGCCCCGCCCTCGAGGCTCCAGTTGATGACGTTCTCTGAGATGAACTTGCTGTTCGGGACGATGATCGCGATGTTGTCGTTGGTCCGGATGGTCGTGCTGCGGGCGCCGATGTGCGTGACCTCGCCGTGGACGTCATCGACCTCGATGCGGTCGCCGACCTTGATCGGCCGCTCGAAAAGGATGATCAGGCCGCTGATGAAATTATTCGCAACATTCTGCAGGCCAAAACCGACACCGATACCGATGGCACCGGCGAGCACGTTGAGTGTCGTCAGGTCGATCCCGATCGTTTGCAGAAGGATCAGGAAGCCGATAACGAAGACAAGATAACGGACGATCGTCCCGATCGCCTCGCGGGCACCGATGTCGAGCCGCGTCCGCGTCAGCACGCGGTCGATCAGCAGCCGCCGGAGCTTCGATGACAGATAGATGAGGAGCAGCGTGAACGCCAGCACATAGAGAATGCTGAGCGGGGTTATCTTCGCATTGCCGAGCGCGAATAGGTTGTAGTTCAGGAACCGGAAGACCGGCTCAAGCGAATCGGCGAGAACTTGCTGCATTAACCCTCGAGTTTAAACCAGCCGGGCGGCGACGCCAAACATTGCACGCCCGGCCTCACTCGTTTGTTATCGTTCGATGGTGGTTTATATTAAATGTTTACGCGATATCGAAAGCAATGAGCATAACCCCATTTGACGAGATAATCGAACAGAACGACCAGACGGCGGCACGCCGCGAGCACCTTGAAAAGCTTCGGGAACTGGTCGGCAATCCGTATCCAAACAAGTTCGGCCGAAGCGCGCTTTCGGGCGAAGAGGACACGATCACCCGGCTGCTTGCTCATCCTCCCGTTGCGGAGATCAACGCCGAAATGCATGCGATCCTTGCCTCGCTCGGCGAGGGCGAGCGGCCGCCGGCTGAAAAGAAGGACGCACTCAATGAGCGGTTAAAGGCACTTGGAAATGTTCGCATCGCGGGCAGGATGGCCGTCCCGCCGCGGGTGATGGGCAAGGCCGCGTTCGTCCATCTCTCCGACGGCATTTCGAGGCTGCAGGTTTACGTCCGCAAGCAGGACGCCGTCGCCATCAGCAACGCGACCGGCGAAGCGATCGACGAAGAAGGCAAAGCGTGGGAGGTTTTCGGCTACCTAGATCACGGCGATTTCATCGGTGTCGAAGGCTATCTTTTTATCACGAACACCGGCGAGCTTTCGGTCCACGTTGAGAAGCTCCAATTCCTCGCCAAGGCGATGCTCCCGATGCCGGACAAGATGCACGGCATTGCCGACCCCGAGATCCGCCAGCGGCAGCGATACGCCGACCTGATCGCCTCAAGTTTGCAAATCGAGCACGATGGCCTGACGACCCGCGAGGTCTTTGAACGCCGGGCAAAGCTGATATCTTCTATCCGCCATTTTCTCGAAGACCACGGCTACATCGAGGTCGAAACGCCGATGCTCACGCCAAAAGCGACCGGTGCCGCGGCGAAGCCTTTCGTAACGCATCACAACGCGCTCGACATCGACCTCTACGCCCGGATTGCGCCCGAGCTTTACCTCAAGCGGCTCGTCGTCGGCGGCTTCGAAAAGGTCTACGAACTCAATCGCAACTTTCGCAACGAAGGCATCTCGTACAAGCACAATCCCGAATTCACGATGCTCGAGTTCTACTGTGCATACATGGACGTCAATGGGATGATGGATTTCTGCGAGGAGCTGCTCCGCCAATCAGTCATGAAGGCCACGGGCGGGCTGGTTATCGAATACGAAGGAAAGACGATCGATTTCAGCAATTTTCGGCGACTTTCGATGGCAGACGCTGTTTCAGAACCGGGAGCGGTAGCGACCGGGCTCTCAGATTCGGAATTGCTCGAACGTTTCGAAACCGATGTCGAGCACACGCTTATCCAGCCGACGTTCATCATCGATTTTCCGAAATCCATCTCGCCGCTCTCGAAGGCTTCGCCCGAGAATCCGCAGATCGCCGAGCGGTTCGAGCTTTTCATCAACGGGATGGAGGTCGCGAACGGCTTCAGCGAATTAAACGATCCCCGTGAGCAATACGATCGCTTTGCCGATCAGATGCAGGCACGCGAACGCGGCGACGAAGAGGCGATGGTGCTCGACGAAGACTACATCCGCGCCTTGAGTTACGGTATGCCGCCCGCCGCCGGCATCGGCATCGGCATCGACCGCCTGACAATGCTCCTCACGAACAAACACTCCATCCGCGACGTCATCCTCTTCCCCCACATGCGCCCGGAAAAAAGATCAGCCACAGAGGACACCGAGAGTACAGAGTAAGGTCGTTCGAAAATCACGGTTGGGATAAAACGTCCAACCATTTCTTCCAACCGGACCTTTCTCCGTGGTCTCTGTGCGCTCTGTGGCAAACCTTCCTATTTGGTCACGACGTAATACGTGTTCATCGCGTCGTGCTCGAGGTGGTTGATCTGGACGTTTGTGAAACCGGCCTCGCGCATCATTTTCTCCGCCAGTTCCTCGCCCCACATCGCTCCGAGCCCGTCGCCGCCTTGTGCGAGCGAGACGGTCATGCAGTGCATACACGAAATTGTGTAAAGCCACGGAGCGACCGGCAGATCGAGGTTCTTCTCGAGATGCGAAGAACCGGTGATGTCCTGCACCAGATAAACTCCGTCCGGCCTCAAGGCCTGATTGATGCTCCGGAGCATTCCCGCCGGGTCGGCCTGGTCGTGGATCGCGTCGAACGACGTGATCAGGTCGTACGCCTCGGTCTCGCCGATGTTTGCCGCGTCGCGGACCTCGAACCGGACGTTCGTTAGGCCCTTGGCCTTCGCATCTGCGTTTGCCCGGGCGATGCCTTCCTCCGAAAAGTCGTAACCGGCAAAACGGCTGTTCGGGTACTTCTCGGCGAGGACCGTCATCGCACGGCCCGAGCCGCAGCCGACGTCGAGAACGTCGATGCCGGCCTCGAGCTTCTCCTTCAACCCCGGAACTAGCGGAATGATGTGCGGTTCAAGTGCCGCGACCACCGTCTGAGCACTCTCGGCCGCCATCGCTTTATGGAACCGCGGATATTCCGAATAGGGCACGCCGCCGCCATTGCGGAAGCTATCGATCAACTTGTCCTCAACACCGGCAAGGATCGGGACGAACTCCATCGAAGCAGCGAAGTTATAGACGCCGCCGCTCGTCAGGAACGCCGCATGCTCGGCCGGAAGCTGATAGGCCTTCGTTTCGGGCGAATATGTGACGATCTTGCCCGTCACCATCGTGCCGAGCCATTCGCGAACGTAGCGTTCGTTGAGCCCTGCGGCATCGGCGATCTGCTGCGAGGTCGATGCCGCCAATCCCGCCATCGCTTCAAAAAGCCCGACGCGGTTGCCGATGCTCAAGCCCAGTGCGATGGCCGCTTTGTTCAATGTATCGATAAGGCCCTCGGAAAATGCTTCCGCTTTCTGCTGGTTAAAATTGCTGTCTAACATAAATACTCCTGTAAGATAGAGCGGTCGCGGCGGGAAATGCCCACCGCTGATCGCCGGATGAAAGTTTTCGTACTGACAACCTTTGCCCTCACCGCCTTTGCGTTCAATTCCATTCTTTGCCGAATGGCGCTCGGAGCCGGCGAGGCCGATGCGGCCGGATTCACGGCGGTCCGTCTGCTTTCCGGAGCTTTGGTTCTTGCCGCGATCCTGCTGCTGTCCGGTAAGACGCAGAACCCGGCGAAAAACGGCAACTGGCCCTCGGCATTTTTTCTCTTCGCCTATGCCATCGCGTTTTCATTCGCCTATTTTGGGCTGACGGCGGCTACCGGTGCGCTGATCCTTTTCGGCTGTGTGCAGATAACGATGATCGCAGCGGCCGTTTTTCGCGGCGAGCGGCCGGCCTTGGGCGAGTGGTTCGGCGTTCTGGTGGCGTTCTCGGGGCTGGTGTATCTAATGCTGCCGGGGCTTTCGGCTCCGCCTTTGGCGAGTGCGTTGCTGATGGCGGCGGCCGGCGTTGCCTGGGGCTTTTATACGCTTCGCGGAAAGGGAAGCACCGACCCGCTGGCCGATACGGCCGGAAACTTTATTCGTTCGGTGCCGATGATCGCTCTTGCGGCCTTGCCTTTCGCTCTTCAGATCGGGCTTACGTTGCGGGGCTTTGTGCTGGCGGTGCTTTCGGGAGCCGTCGCCTCGGGCATCGGCTATTGGGCGTGGTACGCCGCACTTCGCGACCTTACGGCGACACGGGCTTCGGTGCTTCAACTCGCCGTGCCGGCGATCGCCGCTCTTGGCGGCTTCCTCTTTCTCTCAGAATCTGCAGACCTTCGGCTGCTCGCGGCGGGCTCGCTGATCCTTGGCGGCATCGGCCTGACCATCTTTTTCAAACCAGAGGCCTGATCTCGGCCCGTTTTTCTCACAACAAAGAATTATTTTGACTAGTGTTTCATCTATGAGATATAATCGCATATACGCAAACACCGTCGGGCGGGAAGTGCCGTTGCGGGACCATTATGGCTCTCTTGAGTGTAGTCAAAAAGTTATCACACCTACACGAAGAGCAGAAGGCCGGGCGTGAGCATATCGAGGCCGCGGGCCTTCGGCTTCTCCGCGGCGGCATTGTGGAATTCACCGGCGAGCACACGGCCGGAAAGACGAGCCTGACGCTGAACATCCTTTCGCGGCTGACACAGGAAGGCGAGGTCTGTGCCGTTATCGATCTCAACGACTCGCTTGACCCGCATTCGGCGGCGGCCAACGGCGTCGTGCTTGAAAATCTGCTCTGGGTGCGGTGCGGCGGCAATGTTGAGAACGCATTGACGGCCGCGGACTACGTCCTACAGGCGAAGGGCTTCGGGATGGTCTGGCTCGACCTCGGCGGCATTCCGCACAAGGAACTCGACCTTTTGCCGAAGACCTATTGGTACCGCTTTCGGGCAAAGATCCGCGACGGCCGGACGATGCTGGTCGTCACCGGCAACCGGACGCTCGTGAGTTCGGCGGCGGATCAAGCGTTCTTTTTCGATACTTACCGGGCGGTCTGGCGCGGTACGGGCCGGTTCAAATTGCTCGGCGAGCTGCAGGTGAACCTGAACACGCGAAGGCCCTTCGTCGTCCGGCCGGAGTTCAGGCAGATCAAGGCGGAGTATGGGGATGAGTAAGCTTTACGCGTGCATCATTGTAAAGGAGAAAGGAGAAGGGATAAGGGAGAAAGAAGATCCCGATCCGTCACTCGCCCCTCATCACTCGTCTCTCGTCGCTATTGCCGAGCAATTTGCCTATCGCATCGAGGTGGTCGAGGGCGGCATCCTGTTTGACGTCAGCGGGCTTGAGAACCGCATCGGGCCGCCGGGAGCCGTTGCCCGGAGCATTGCTCGTGAGATGGAGACGCACGGCATTGCGGGCTCGCTCGCCCTGGCCGCAAATGCTGCAACTGCAGAGCTTTACGCTCGGACGCGGGCCGGCGTTACGGTCATCGGCGAGGGCGATGAACTGCCGCTCCCGCTTGCTTCGATCGGGCTTGATGAAGATACGCTCGGCATTTTTCACGCCCTCGGGATGGAGACGACCGCCGACCTGAAGGCCGTTCCGGAAGATGAGCTGATCGCCCGCTATGGGCGTGAATTTCGCCGGACGCTCGACCTGATAGATCAACGGGGCGTGCATATCCTGACGCCGAATCTGAAGGAGAACCGCGTCGCCTGGGACTACAACCTCGACTTTCCGGTCGAGGACCTCGGGCAGCTCATCTTCATCCTCGGCCACGGCCTCGGCAAGGTGCTGGCGGAGGCGGGCAGCATCGGGCTCAGCTCGGAGCAGATCGACATCACGTTCGGGCTTGATGACAAGACCGCGGCCGAATACAGCATCAAGCTTTCGTTCCCGACGCTCGACAAGGCATTTTGGCTAAAGCTCGCGAATCTCAGGCTTGGCAACGATCCGCCCGGTGCGGCCATCCTCTCGATCCGGGTGGTCTGCCATTTTGCCCGGCCGCGGGCGATCGAACGCGGGCTTTTTGCGGCGACGCGGCCCGAGCCCGAGAGCCTCTTGCTGACGGCGGACAAGATTCGCAAACTGGTCGGCAAGGAGAACGTCGGTGTCCCGATGCTGGTCGATCAGCGGCTGCCCGAGGCGTTCGCTCTCGACGCCGACAAGCTGCCGCAGGGAAAGGAGATGGAGCCCGAGAAAGAGCAGCGGCCGGTGCTTGCACTGACGCATTTTCACCCGCCGCTCGAGGCCGAGATAAAGACGAATGATGGACGGCTCATTTATCTCCGCACGCGTTATTTCGCCGGCCGCGTGGCCGAATACGGCGGTGCCTGGCTCGGCTCGTCGCAATGGTGGACGCACGGATTCTGGCAGCAGATGGAATGGGACGTAGAGCTTGATGACCGACGGATCTATCGCCTCGCCCGCACGCCGGACGGATGGTTCGTGACGGGAGGATACGATTAGTGACGAGTGACGAGTGACGAGTGACGAGGGATGAGAGATGAGAGATGAGAAATTCTCTTTCTACTGCTCACTGCTCACTGCTCACTTTTCTCGTCACTCGTCACTAAACCCTCGCCACTAAGAAAGGATGTTTTTCGAGCTTCACACACGTTCGGCGTTCAGTTTTCTGGCATCGGGGTCGATGCCGGAGCCGATCGTCGAGAGGGCGGCCGGGCTCAATATTCCCGGCGTTGCATTGCTTGACCGCGATACGGTCTCGGGCGCCGTCCGGTTCCATTTTGAGGCACGCGAGGCGGGCATCAAGCCGATGATCGGTGCGGAGATAACGATGGACGACGGCAGCTTTCTGCCGCTCTTGCCGATCGACCTTGCCGGTTACCGAAACCTCTGCCGGCTGATCACGACCATCAAGCTGCGTGCCCCGAAGGGCGAGCACTTCGCTACCCGACGCGACATCGAGGAACACTCAGCCGGGCTTATCTGCCTGACCGGCGGCGAGGATGGCTTCATGCACCGGAGCGTCCGCCGCGGCGAGGGGCTCCGCGACCTTGCCTGGCTCAATTATGTTTTTGAGAAGCGGCTCTACGTCGAGCTCCAGCGGCATTATCTTCGCGGCGAGGAAGACGTAAATCAGCAGCTCGTCGGGCTTGCCCATAAGCTCCATTTGCCGATGTTTGCCAGCAACGGTGCGTATTACGCCGAAAAGGCCGACCGCGAGCTTTTCGATGTTTTTACCTGCATCCGCAACCATACGAATATCTACGAGGCCGGCAAGCTGCTCTCGCATAACGCCGAGCGGCATCTGAAGTCCGAAGCGCAGATGCTGCGGCTTTTTGAGGAATTTCCCGAGGCCGTTGCCCGGACCGAGGAGATCGCCGGCCGCATCTCGTTCTCGATGGACGACGTCGGCTACAAGTTCCCGGATTTCCCCGTGCCGCGGGGCGAGACGATGGATTCGCTGCTCAGAAAGCTCTCGGAAAAAGGAGCGATCAACCGCTACGGCGAACTGACGCCGAAGGTCAGGGCAAAGCTCGACCATGAGCTGAACCTGATCGCCAAGCTCAAGCTTGCCGGCTATTTCCTGCTCGTTTGGGACATCTCAAATTTCTGCTATTCGCGGCGAATACTTTCGCAGGGACGCGGCTCGGCGGCCAACTCGGTCGTTTGCTACGCACTCGGGATAACGGCGGTCGATCCGATCGAGGGCGAGCTTTTGTTCGAGCGATTTCTCTCTGAAGAACGCGGCGAGTATCCGGACATCGATATCGACCTGCCCTCGGGCGACGACCGCGAGACCGTCATCCAGCACGTTTACGAGAAATATGGCCGACGCGGTGCTGCGATGACGGCCAACGTCATCACCTACCGCAGCCGCTCGGCGGTCAGGGAGGTCGGGAAGACGTTCGGCTTTCCCGAGGAGATGCTCGGCCCGCTTTCAAAGTCGATCTCGCATTACGGCGTAGAGGATTTCGGCGACATGATCGTCCGTTTTGAGGAGAACGGCTTTGACCTTCGCAATGACCTGCGGACCCGGAAGTTCGTAGAGCTTTACACGCGGATACTCGATTTTCCGCGGCACCTCGGCCAGCACTCGGGCGGAATGGTGATGCTGCCCGAGGGGCTCGACAGCGTCGTCCCGATCGAGCCCGCCTCGATGGAGGGCCGTTCGATAATCCAATGGGACAAGGACGACTGCGAGCGGCTCGGGATAGTAAAGGTCGATCTGCTTGGGCTCGGGATGATGGCCGTGCTCCGCGATACGCTGAAGCTCGTTGAGGAGCACCGCGGCGAAAAGGTTGACCTCGCCAAGATACCGAAGGACGACAAGCTTGTTTTCGAAACGCTGCAAAAGGGCGACACGATCGGGATGTTTCAGGTCGAGAGCCGTGCCCAGATCAACTTTCTGCCGCGGTCAAAGCCGCAGTGTTTTTACGATGTGGTCGTGCAGGTGGCGATCATCCGCCCCGGCCCGATCGTCGGCAAGATGCTGAGCCATTACATCCGCCGGCGGCAGGGGCTCGAAGAGATCGACCACATTCACCCGTGGCTTGAATCGACGTTGAAAAGAACGCTCGGCGTGCCGCTCTTTCAGGAGCAGCTCTTGAGGATGTCGATGATCATGGCCGGCTTTACCGGCGGACAGGCCGAGGAACTGCGGCGGGCGATGGGCTTTAAGCGGGCCGACAAGCGGCTTGCCAAGATCGAGAAAAATCTTCGCGACGGCATGACACGCAACGGCATCGAGCCCGAGCTGCAGGACCGCATCGTCCAGAACATAACGGCCTTTGCCAACTACGGCTTTCCCGAATCGCACGCCGCGAGCTTTGCTTTGCTCGCCTATGCCTCGGCGTATCTGAAGGTCTATTACCTGGCCGAATACACGACGGCAATGCTCAATAATTTTCCGCTCGGCTTTTATTCGCCCGCAACTCTGATCAAGGACGCCCAGCGGCACGGGCTCCACTTCCGGCACGTTGATGTGAACCGTTCGGACCACTTTTTTACCATCGAGGACGGCGAGGTCCGAATGGGCCTGAAATACGTAAAAGGCCTCAGGAAAGAGGTCGCCGAAGCGATAGTCGCGGAGCGAATGCGGAATGCGGAATTCGGAATGCGGAATTCGGAAGAGAACTATTCACCATTCACCATTCACCATTCACCATTCACTTCCGTCGAGGACCTCGTCCGCCGCGTTCCGCTGATCAATAAGAAAGAGATCCGGGCACTTTCGCTGGCCGGTGCATTGAATTTCGAGCGGAGCGTCCACCGCCGCGAGGCCTTGTGGCGATCGGAGCTGGCCATCCGGCCGGACGTCTTTAGCGGACAGCGGACAGCGGATAACGAACACGTTTCTGAAGATACGGCAGCGGCCGGCTTTATCCGCCCGATGACCGAATGGCAGGCGATGGAATCGGACCTGCGGTCGATGGCGGTGACCATCGGCAGGCACCCGATGGCGTTTCTCCGCGAGGGGCTCAAAAAGCGGGGCGTGCTTTCGGCCATCGAAACGCACACGCTGCAGAAAAAGGATGTGGTCACGGTCGCCGGGACGGTCATCGTACGCCAGCGGCCGAGCACGGCGAACAGCGTCGTATTTATAACGATGGAGGATGAGACCGGGCACTCGAACTTCATCGTGATGCCGGACATCTTCGAACGCTTTCGCCGCGTTATCACACATAATTCTTTCCTGCTGATCAAGGGCATCGCCGAAGAGGGCGGGATGATAAAGGCCTTGTATTTTGAGCCGATAGGTGGTGTTATGGCAGAAATAGGATCACACGATTTTCATTGAGCTATGTGCGGAAGATATAAATTGAGCGCCCGGCACGAGGATGTGCAGAAACACTTTGACCTGATCGACGGCAAGTTCACCTACGAGCCGCAGCAGGAGATCTTTCCCGGGACCGAGATACTCGCGATAAACCGCGAGCACCGTGCGAGTCGCATCTTCTGGACCATCGAGGATCGCGACTACAAGGGCGTAATGCGCAAGGTGATCAACGCCAAGAGCGAGACGGTGCACTTTGTGCCGATGTTTCGCGAAGCCTTTAAGAGCGGCCGAGTGCTGATCCCGGCGACCGGCTTTTTTGAGTGGAAAGATACACCCGACAAACGGAAAGAGAAGTATGAGTTCGAGTTTGATGAGCCGCTCTTCGCCTTTGCCGGCATCTCCCGCGAATGCGAGATCAAGGGCGAGGCGCGCGAATGCGGCGTCATACTCACGACCGAAGCGAACGACGTCGTCCGGCCGATCCACGCCAAGAACCGCATGCCCGTCATCCTCCACAAATATGACTACGAGAAATGGCTCGATCCTGAAACGCCGGCGGGCGAACTAAAGAAGATAATGCAGCCGCTCCCAAACGACGAGATCCACGCAAAACCTGCTGAGGAATAAGCGTCCCTTTGGAAAGTGGGCGACCTACTTGGATGAGATCTGTGCCAGAAATGAATAACGGCGGTAGAGCGGCTCGATCTTCACGTCGTGCCGCCCACGCATTTCCCCAAGAAACGGCATAAGGCCTTCCCAATGCGTGACGTGAAACTTTGAAAGCCACCATTTAAGCAGACGAGCAAAGAACGCGGGCAAGTCGCGTTGGTCGTAGAAATCGACGATATAGAGCGAGCCTCCGGAGGCAAGATTTTGGAGGGCGTTCTCGATCGATTCGCGCCATGGCGGGATCATCGATATCGAGTAAGAAAAGAAGATCTTGTCGAAGGGCTTGGCAAGTTCGAAGGTCGAATCGAAGCGAAAATCATCGGCGAGGGCGGTCTTGAGCGTAATGTTTTTCACGCCCGCGGCATCGACCTTCGCCTGCGCCGTCTCGAGCATCGCCGAGGATGCATCGAGGCCGTAGAAGTGAGCTTTCGGGTGACGCTTTGCTAGGATTATCAGGTTCCGAGCCGTTCCGCAGCCGGCCTCGAGCACGCGTTCGCCCGCCTTGACGTCCATTTCATCAAGCAGGCGATCGCGGCCGAGAAGGTAGTATTTACGCGTCGCGTCATAGAAGTACCGCTGCAGGCGATACATCCGATCCATGCTCTCAAACGCGTCGGTCATTTAAGTTCGTAGAGATGAAAGCCGCCGTAGATCGAGGCTCGATCCTGCTTGAAAAGCTCAGCGGAAAGCTCGCGGTGATATTCGAACCGGCCAAGCAGTTCCGGCGGCAACGCTTCCTCAAGCGGCGAAGCTGCACCGGCAGTTCTGAAAATGATCCGAGCACCGGGCTCGGCCAGCTCGGCGATCGCCATCCAGAGCTCCGTCATCTGCTCGGCGTTCATCCAGTCCTGAGCATCAAGGAAAACGAAACGGTTGAATGTTCCGGCCGGCTGCTGCCGGATCTCATCGGTCGCGGAGATGACCTTGAACGAGAGCCGTCCGATGTTCGCTTTAAGTTTGGCGAAATTCTCTTCCTTTAAAGATTCCGGCAGTGCCTTTCGGTTCTCGGTATCATACCGGCGGCCGAATGCCTGCCAGGCAAAATAGTTGTCGTCGATCGGGAAGCCGCATGCGAGGCGGTGAGCCCGCTCGCGGTAGATATCGATGATGCTGCCGCCCTCGGCAAGGTCTTTTTTCAGCTCTTCGTATTGCTGCGGCGGAATGCCGAGCCCGAAGAGCGTTACCGGCAAACGGCCGATCAGCTTGATAAGCGAACTCTCAAAAAATGGACCGACCTTCTCGTCGAAAAGGCGTTCTTGTTCTTCGGGGGTTTTCGCCTTCAGCACCGCTGCCGGGTCGCAGCCGAGCCGGCGGCTGAGCCAGTGAAAGAACCGGAGGAAGTAGCCGTTCCGCGAGTGCTCGTAAAGCCCGGCGTTCCGGAAAAAACTGATCCGGTCGCCGTAGGCAAGGCTGCCGAGAAGCGTGTTCGATTCCCAAAAATTTCGAGCTTCTTTACTGAGGTTCGGTGCGATGTACTTCAGATAATCCGAGCCGGTACGTGGCCCTTTCCCTCGGCCGAAGAAATCAAAGAACGATTCATGCCCGGGAAGATATCGGATGGCAGCGGCTTTCAACTCGAGCAGGTAAATGTGATGTCGGTTGAGGTCAACGGCCGTAACGCTTTGCGGTCCTTCGAGAAGGTAATTGAGGGCATTGCAGCCGCCCGATGAGATGGTCAGTATTCGCGAGTCCGCGTCGATCGCAATTGCCGCGATATCGACCCGCGGGTCTTCCCAGATCTGGTTGTAAACAAAGGCATCGAACCATGCAGCGAAAAGCCGCTGAAGGATGCCCTGAGTTGAAACGCTGCTTTCGTTCCTTACGGCCTCGAGTACAAGCTGCTGTGCCATGTTAACGATTTTGCACGTTGGCTTTTCCGGTTCAAGAAGGCGTGAACGCGAATTAACAGGGATTTACGCCTGCCTACTCGTTGACCATCACCTCGACCGGATCGATCGCCGAGGCCTTCCAGGCCGGGTAAAGTGCACCGACGAGGCTTCCACCGATGGCGATCGCGACCGCGGTGAGAACCCAGCCGAGACTGAACTCGAACACCAGATCGAAGAAATAGCCGATCAAAAGGGAAGCGGAAAATGCAGCGAAAAGCCCGAAGATAACGCCGAGCACACCGACGGCAAAGGCTTCGCCCTCGATGGCCGAAACGATGAAACCCTTTGAGGCTCCGAGCGATTTCAGGATGCCGATCTCTTTCCGCCGCTCGGTGATGGTCGTATAAAGCGAGAGCAGAACGAAGATCGTCGAAACGAACGCGCCGAGCCCGACCATTACACGCAGGAAAGTATTGAGGGCCGGGATCCGCTCCTGTGCATCGATGATGAGGTCGCGCGTCAGGTTGACCTTGTTACCGGGAAGTTCGGAGTTAATCCTCGCCGCGACAGCGTCGGCGTCCTCGCCATCTTTGATCTTGACGAGGATATACGTGCATTTATCCTTGACCTCGAGGATGTTTTGCATCGTCGCAAGCGGCATCTTGATCCGCGAGCCCGAAGGCGGAGAAAAAACACCTGCGATCGTAAAATCGCGTCCAAGCAGTTCGATCTTGTCGCCGACCTTGACGTTGTCTTCGATCATCCGGCGTTCATCGAGGATGACCTCGTTCTCGCCGGTCGGTGCCCGTCCCTCGACGATCTGCATCTCGTTCATCCGGGCAAACGGCTCCCAATCGAGCCCGTCGAGCTGCATTATGCCCCAGCGGCCCGTCGGGCTCGGAGCGATGTAGCGGATGACCGGAATTGTCGATTCAACGCCCTCGATCTCAAGCAGGCGGTCGGCATAGGCCGTGGGCACGGGTGCGTTTGAGCTGTCGTAGGTCATCGCACCGGCACGGGTAAAAACGATCTCGGCCTTCCAGTTCGCGGCCCGTTTTGCCATGTCGTTCGACATCCCGCGGGCGAGCCCGGTGAAAAGCACGACGAGCACAACACCGAGCGCAACGCCGACAATGCTCAGCAGCGTTCTAAAGGGCCGTACACGTAGATTTGCGAGGACAAGCTCGAGCATCAGTAAACAATTAGTCTAGCAATAACCGCCGGTGAATCAACGGCCGCTCCCGGTTTTCCGAAGAAGCTCAACGTGGTCGAAGGCGGCGGCTGCCTCGATATCCGTATAGAGATCGCGGCGGGAATGAAACTCCTCGTAGATCCGGTCGTAGGTATCGAAGAGCCGCTGGGTCGATGCCTCTCGGGTATTCGCCCGGGCGGTTTCAACCGCGCTCTCGGCGCGGAGCTTTGCCGCTTCGGGGTCGTCGGCGATCGACCTAACGGCATCGGCGAACGCTTTGCCATCGGGTGGCATCAGCCAGGCGTTTTCGTCAGTGGCGTATGAGAGTATCCCGCCAGCTCGTGGAGCTACAGTCGGAACGCCCGATGCCATAGCCTCAAGTGGCGCAATGCCGAAAGGCTCTTTCGGGTTTGGGTGGACGAAGGCATCGGCGTTCGCGTAAAGGTCGGCCAGGGTTTCCTTGTCGAGATGGCCGAGAAGAACGATCTTGCCCGGGCCCAATTTCTCGCCTTCCTTTCGGAGCCATTCCTCTTGCGGCCCGGCACCGGCGACGACCAATCGAAAATCGCGCGTGTCGCCCGCGAGCTCTTTAATCATCTCGATCAGCAGCCCGACATTTTTTTCCGGCGAGATGCGTCCGGCGTAGAGTATCGCGAATGCTTCGCCCGGTATGCCGGCGAGTTCGATCAGCCTTGCCCGGCCCGCTTGGCTCGTACGGTCGGGTGTGAACTGAACCGCATCAACGCCGCGAGGGCAAACAAACACACGGTCCGCCAGTTCGACCCGCGGAGCCTTGAGCCACCGCCACGTTCTCCGCATCAGCCCGCCTGTTTTTTCGGCCGATAGGTAAAACTCCTCCGCCGTATAGACCGAATTTGCGATATGAAAATCAAAGCTCGGCAATGTGTATTTGCCGATGATCTGCCGGGCGAACCATTCGCCTGCCCGCCCACCGAAGAGGAACGAGCCGACGTTATCGTCCATTCGTTCGCATGAGAAATGCACGAGAATTGGCCGGCCGAGCTTCTTGAAGCTGTTTGTTCGGATCATCGCCCCCATCATGCTCAGTGTGTACTTGTCCGTGACCTCTACAAGATCCGGCCGCTCCTTAAGCATTATCTCGCGGATAGGCGAGCCGCCGTTCATATACTGCCACGGCATTATGATCCGGTAGCGTTTATCGAAGATCGGAGAATAACGAGCCGGGACATAATAAATTCTGGCAAAATCATTGACCTCTTCGATCTCTTCCTTTTCGCCCGGTACGATCAAGACGGCCTCGCGTTCAAGCCGGCCGGCGGCCGCGAGCAGATTGTTGTACGAGGTACTGATACCACCCGAGTTCTTGTGGTAATAATTGGTGATGTGGAGTGTTTTGAAAGGGGACTGGCTCACTGATGTTCTTTATGCTTTCCGCGTTGAGCCTCGAAGACCACGGACGACGTGATCACCGCAAGCACGAGCAGTATCATGCCGTCAACGCCCCAATACTTTACAAAGGCGATCTCTTTTCCGCCGCCGTATGTCCAGAAGGGCTTATTCGTGATCGCCCAAACCAGCAATTGCGAGAAGATGCCGAAGCCTGCAATGATCAGCAATGCCCCAAGGTAAGCTCCGCGGCGGAGCATATACGAAACCTCGTTCGGGATGAAAGCGACGAAGTGAAAGATCACAAGCGGAAGCTTCGAAATATCGCTTATCAGCGATTTGCTTTCAGCCTCACCGACGATCATCACGCCCCGCCGCATCGCGAAAAGGGTGAAGAGCGCAGAAATTATCGAAACACAAACGGAACGAAGTATGGCTCCCGAGGTTTGATCCTGCGTTGCGGTCAAATAACCGAAGCCTGCCTGTAGCAGAAACTCGAAAAAATGGCTTATGGTCGGCACCAGGACCATAATGGTCAGCAGGGCTTTCCAAGGCGGTTCAACGCGGCGAAATGCCTGGATCAACGCACCGCCGACACCGGCAAAAAAGAAACGAAAAACGAACTGGACCGTAGCCGCAAGGATCGCAAGCCGAAGAGTCTCTTTGCCGATCAAATATGTGGCGAAAAAGATCGGGGCCCGAAGCACGCCGCTAAAGATCGCTCCCTTATAATTCCAATAGCGAATAAATAGCGAAGGATCGTTCCAGAGTATCCGCATCGCCTCGCCGATCGTGTGCGATACAGGGATCTCCGGAACTTCATCGACCGATATCTCTCTCATTGTTGGCTGTTCGGTTTCGATGACTCAGGCCGCCTCCGCCGGGTTATTTTCGAGCTTGAGCTTCTTTTCGTTCTCAAGCCTTATGGTCTCATTATAGGCGGCGTAAACCGATTCGAAGATGGCATCCCAGGACTTGGTCTCGGCCGAAATTCGGGCCTGCCGACGCATAGCTTCAAGCTTCTGCGGGCCGTCCATCAATTCGATGACGCGGTCGCGAAAATCCTCGAGGCTGCTCGCAACGAAGCCGGTCTCGCCTTGTGTGACCAGAAATTTCGGCCCGCCTTTATCGGTAACGATCGGCACGACGCCCGACGCTGCCGCTTCTTGGGCAACGTTGCCAAACGCATCGGTCTCCGAAGCAAAGATGAAGACATCCATGTTAGCGTATGCCTCGGCCAATTGTTCGCCGGACAAGAATCCGGTGAACTCGGCGTTCTTCAAATTCCGCTGCAAGTGCTCGCGTTCGTTACCTTCGCCGACGATCAGGAACTTGAAATTCGTCTTTCCTTTCTTGATCAGTTCTTCTTCAAGATCGACAAACATCCTGACGTTCTTCTCGGCCCGCAGCCGGCCAACGAATCCGAGCCGAAAGATGCCGTCTTTGACCGTCCGCTTAGCGGGCGAGAAGAATTCGGCATCGACCCCGCGGCCCATAAAGAGAGCCTTGCGGTGCGTGCCTTTCCCGAGAAGCTCGATCAGTTCCTGATTCGGTGCAAGCACGACCTTCGGCATCTTGTAGTAGAGCACCGTACCGTAGAGTATCTTCTTTTCGGCGAAGCCCGAGATCGAGGTCGTCAGGCCCTGCGGCAGAAATCGCATCATCCTTCGCAGGCGTTGGGCAGCGAATTCATGAACGTTCGTGTGCCAGGAGCCGAGCAACGGCATTTGGAGCTTCCATGCGAGATACGCACCGACTATGCTCACATCATTCAGCCCGGTTATGTGGATCACGTCCGGCTGAAACTCCATCAAGGCCTTGAGCACTTTATTTGTGTGCCGCTGAAAAAGCGGGTCGTAGGCGAGTTCTTCATCAAGCGCAAATGAGACCGGCGAACGCTTGAGGCGCATTTGCTTTACGCTGCCTTCATCCCACGTCTTTGTCTCTTTGCCGGCGTGGACGACCAGCATCGGGAAGTCGTGCTTCTTGGCGTAGTCGGTAAGCCGCCGGCACGTCATCGCCGCGCCGTTGACCTCAAGGTATGAATCTGGAAAAAAGGCTACTCTCGGTACTCTATCCACAAAAAATAACTGCACGGCCCCTATAAAATTGACAGGCGGCCGATTATCGCCCGCCTGCGTAAAAACCTATCGAGAAATTTCGCGTGCCTTCGCGATCCGCTACGCCGTGCTTTCGCTCGAAAATTCGGCAGTGATCTCACGTTCCGCGGGAACATCGAACCGGGCCATTTCAACGCTCTTCGGCACCCGGTCCTTTTTCTTTCTCGCAACACGGAAAACGGGCATCATCGTCGGGCTTCCAAGTACACGGAGTGTCCAGATCGCAGCCCGCAGCCATGTCGGGCCGCCACGCTTCCAATGAGCGGAAAGTGGACGGAGGCCGTGCCCGTCGTCAATATCAAAAAAGACCCGGTCGAACCAACGCTTGCGGCCATCCGGATATTCCTCGTAATGCTTAAGTATCTCAGAGAACGAACGAAGCTGCCGCGAATGGAGCGGGTGCTCATATTCCGGCATCAGCACAACCTCGCTTCGTTTTTCAACCCGGATCTCTTCCGCAAATTCCTCAAATGTCTGAGCATTTGTCAGATTCACGACCGTATTCGGCTGGCAGCCATGGCGGTCGCCGCCGGTGGCAAGAGGAATCCCAAGCGACTCTGCGAGCTCGATAACGGCCTTGTTCTCAGACCATGTGCGGAAACCGTTGATCTCAAAGGCGTGTATCCAGCGGCCGTGAACGCGAATGAAATCTTTAAGCAGTAATTCGTGCCGTTCTTGCCCGACAAGTTCGATGTCCCAGAGCGGATGGTTCAAAATGACAAGAACGCCGGGAAGCTCATTAAGCATCGCAAAGAGCTCAGCGAGCCGCTCGTCCGTCTGCACTTCCTTATTAAAGGTGAAATCGAGCAGGTCCTTCGTGATATCAATGGCACGGTCCTTCGGGAGGTTGTGAACACCTACGTGAAAGAAGCCGTATGCGAACGGGACCGTCCACTCGAGCGAGATCGGCGCGTTCTCATCCTCGTGGCTTTCATTCACCAAGAGGTTGGCATCGATCGCATCATGGTCCGTCAAAGAAACGATCGATTCGAGCCCGCAATCGTGGATCTGTTCTTTTTCGATCCGGTAAACGTCGTGAGCGGTCAGCGGCGGGCTCCAATACGCGGTCGAGAAATCGATCGCCTTGCCCTCGCGTTCTAGATAGTTGTCGCGTTCCTTTCGCCAGAATTGGGCAATGATCGGAAGCTTTTCGGCGTAGTGCGGGATAAAGTCGAGCATCTCTTTCGAATGCTCCGTATGACAGTGCAACGAGACGCCTTTCTTGGCGTTCTTGCTCAGGTCCTTTCGCTTGCGCAGGATGTGCAATCTCGTTGTCTTAAGATTCATACAATTGTCCCCATTCCCGGACGTATCAAACTCTATAACCTAACAAATAAGATCGAATAAGTAAATTCACATCCGGTTCGCTTAAATACGCGTGTAATGGATGCCGAAAAGCTCCGTGCGGATGCAGTTTCATTTGCCCGGACAAGCCCGTTCAAAGCGGCTCGTGGCCGCCTGCCGGGCAACGCCGGCCGGCCGGATCGAATCGACCAAATTAGTAAGAGCATCGAGCGAAAAAAAATGTCAGTTCCTGTCACATTCTTTACGGCGTCGGTGTTTCTATCATTGAGCAAGGGGAAAGCTAAAGATCGACTACTATTGGTCCGGGAAAGTTATTATGAATTGGTTTTATTCCATTTTCTTCGCGAGTTTGCTTTTTGGTGCTGATCAACCGGCGACGAACAGAGCGGTTGAGCCTGCGATCACCGGCCCGGCAATTGTTGCCGAACGGCAGGACGTAACTGAAAAGTTCGAACAGACCTATCCGCTCCAGGCGGATGGCCGCGTTAGCCTTTCGAACATCAACGGCGACATTACCATCGAACCCTGGAGCCGAAATGAGGTCCGGGTCGAGGCGACAAAGACCGCTGACTCTGCCGAGACGCTTGCCGAGGTCGAGATCAAGGTCGATGCCGACCCGGCGGCAGTCCGGATCAAGACGGAAATGAAAGGCTGGGGCTACGGCAACCGAAGCGAGCGCGACCGCTATCGCCGTTCGCGGGTCGATTACAAGATCAGCGTTCCGCGAAATGCCAAGCTCGACGCGATCGAAGCCGTGAACGGCTCGGTTACGATCTCGGGCCATTCCGGTTCGACCAAGATCGCCGCCGTGAACGGGAACGTCAATGCGAACGGGCTCTCGGGCATCGCCGATCTCTCGACCGTCAATGGCCGCGTCATCGCCGACTTTGGCTCCGTCGACCGGGGTTCGCTCATTTCGCTTCGAACGGTGAACGGCTCCGTTTCGGTCACGCTGCCTTCGGACGTCGATGCGACGATCAAGGCCGATTCGCTCAATGGGCCGATCTCGAACGACTTTGGCCTGCAGGTCCGCAAAGGTCAGTATATTGGCCGCGACCTTCACGGAAAGCTCGGTTCCGGCGATGCCCAGATACGCCTCAACAGCGTCAACGGCGAACTGGCCATCAAGCGAAGGAACGACGGCCGCCAGCAAAGCCCGGCGACCAACCTTCTCCGCGGTTCTGATATCGACCCCAACATGGACGTCTCCGTCAATGTTGATACCGCTCGGGTCAATGCTGAAGTTGCTCGGGCGGTCAACAGTTCGAATGCCGAGGTTCGGCGCTCGATGAAAGAAGCGGAAGCCGCAATGGCCCGTATAAGGCCGGAGATCGACCGGATGCGTTCGCGCGTAGAGGTTGATGCAGAAAAGCTCAAGGCTCTTGCCAATGAGGAGATCGCGCGTGAAGCGTTGGTTTTTGCCCGCGAGTTCGGCGGCGGATTTCCGATCGGTGCCCCGCGGATCGAGGAAACGTCAAAGACGATCGCGGTCGATTCGGATCCGAAGGTCGTCGTCAATGCCGAGGGATGTTCGCTCGTTGTCCGGGCCTGGGATAAGCAGGAAGTTCGTTACACCGTCAGCGAAGTTGCCGGACGCCGAACCGGCGAACCGGTCACCGTCACCGATTCGAAAGCAGGCAATGAGGTCAAGATCGATGTCGTCAATGATGCTCCGGCCGGCCGTTTCTTCGGATCGGCATTTACGGCTCGTGTCGAGATCTGGGTTCCGAAGCGATCGAACGTTTCCATAACGACCGACGGTGATGTCCGCGTTTCCGGCATTAGCGGCAAGATCGAGATCAACTCCGACGGTGCTTCGTCGGACGTTCGCGATGTCTCCGGCGACCTTAAGCTCGCAATCGGCGACGGCCGAGCCCGCGTGATCGGTTTTGACGGCGGGCTTGTCGCATCTTCCGAGGGCGGTGAGATGTATCTTGAGGGCTCGTTCTCGTCGATCAACGCTTCAACCATCGGCGGGAAGACCGTGCTTTCATTACCCCCATCAGCAAATGCAACGCTTATAACGAATCTTCCGCCGCAGCTTGACTCGGTCCGTCTCGAGAATATCGGCGAGGATCGTTTCCGCATCGGCACCGGCTCCGCTGAATATCGCTTCCAGGGCGAGGGCGGCGAATTGGTCGTCCGCTCGGCCGAGATGCTCTGGGTAAAATAGATTCTGCGGCCTCGGTTTTTTATGTGGGGCCGCTTTTTGTTGAAACATTCTGACCAGAATTGCGTTTTAGTCAACAGCCGTGCTCGAGACGTTTGTCCGCATTGCTGTTCCGAATACGTCTTAAAATAAATGAACAGGAGAAAGGGATGAACGCCATCATCATATTTTTCGCGATCCTTCTCATCTCGATCTCCGCTTACGCCCAGCCGACGAATAACGTCGCATCATCCGAAAAGCCATCATCAGATACGACTGAGGTGACGAAGGAGCCGGCGGGCAAAAGTGGAAAGGTCGTGGTTCCGCCTGAAAAACTCAGGCCAATTGTAATTCCTATCACACAAAGCGAGATCCTTATCGACGGAAGGCTCGACGAGCCGGCATGGCAGACCGCCGCCGTCTTCAAGGACTTTTACCAGACCAGCCCCGGAGACAACACAAAACCTTCGCGGCCGACCGAGGCTTACGTCTTCTACGATGAGAAGCACCTCTATATCGGCTTCAAATGCTGGGACGAACGCGACAAGATCCGTGCCACCGTCGCCAAGCGGGACAACGTCTTTGGCGAGGATAACGTACGCGTCTGGCTTGATACGTTCAACGATCAGCGGCGTGCCTATGTGCTTGGGTTCAATCCGCTCGGTATTCAGCAGGACGGAATTTACACCGAAGGGCAGGGCGCCGATTTCAGCGTCGATATCGTAATGGAGTCGAAGGGCGTCATCGAGGATTGGGGCTGGTCGGTCGAGGTCAAGATACCTTTCAAGTCGCTCCGCTACACGGCCGGCGAGGGAAAGCTTTGGGGATTCAATGTAGCGAGGAACATCGACCGCTTCAACGACGAATTCAACCAATGGCTTCCGGATGACCGTGATGTCTCGGGTTTCCTCATTAAGCACGGCAAGATCACCGGCCTCGACGAGATCAAGTATGAGCGGACGCTCGAGATCGTTCCGAGCGTGACCATTTCGCAATCCGGAAGGCGGACTCGGACGATCCCGCGGTATCAGCTTACGCCCGGTGCCGTCGACCCCGGCCGCTTTGTCAACGAAGCGGTCAAGCCTGAGTTTGGCCTGACGATGAAGTACACGCTTTCGCCGAACATCACGCTCGACGCGGCGATCAATCCGGACTTTGCCGAGATCGAAGCAGACGCCCCGGTCGTTACGGCCAACCAGCGGTTCCCGATCTTTTTTCAGGAGAAACGGCCGTTCTTCCTCGAGGGTCAAGAGATTTTCAGCTCGCCGCTGCGGGTCTTTTATTCGCGAACGATCGTCGATCCCGATGCTGCAGTAAAGCTGACCGGAAAGGTCGGGAAGACCTCGTTCGGCTTCCTCGCGGCCTCGGACAAAGCTCCGGGCAATTACGACGAGGACGACCGCAACGATCCTTCCGTACGTCCGAGGGTCGATGAGTTTCTTGATAAGAACGCAATGTTCGGCGTTCTTCGGCTTAAGCGTGATTTCGGCAAGGAAAACAATATTGGCTTCTTCGCGACCTATCGCAGCTTTCCCGAGCAGAAGAACACCTTGGCGAGCGTTGACGGCCGCATCAAGCTGAATGCGAAAACGACCACTACCTTCCAGCTTGTTGGCACACACTCGAAGCGGTGCTTCTTTGAAACGGCTTTTGATGCAAATGCCGACACGACGCAGGCTCAACGCAACCGCGAGATCTGCGGTGGCGGTACATTCGGCGGAGTTACGCAGCTTGGCAGCCCGTTCAACCAGTATCGCGTCGGCAACGGCATTGGTTACTACGCGAACCTTGACTACTCGACAGACCGCCACGGCTATTTCATCGAGGTCGGCGGGCAAAGCAAGGATTACCGTGCCGATTCCGGATTCACTCGCCGGACGAATACCAACTTCGCTTTCTTTTTCAACCGGTTCAGCACAAAGTCCGAACCGAAAGCGGCGATCATCCGAGCTTCATGGGCGCAGTTCAGCGGTATTGACTACGACTGGAGCGGCCGGCTGCAGCGGTTCCGTGCGGGCACCAACGTAAACCTCTCGCTTCAGCGAAACACTTACGTTTTTCTCGAATCGGCGATCGTTTACGACAAACTCTACGAAGAGGAGTTCGGGCTGAAACGGCTGCCGACGCGTCCGCAGGGTGCGTTTCTCGGCGACCCGACACGAGCTACCTGGCAGCAGGTCGTCTCCGGGAACATCAACCAGACGCCGCACAAGCGATTCAATTACGGGATGTTCGTCGGTTTTATCAACAACGCATTCGACTTCGACTTTGGTTCGAGCGGGCCGCTAAATCCCGGTCCCGGCCAGCAGTTCGATGCAGAGGTCTGGGGCGAGGTGAAGCCGACCGACCCGCTCCGTATTTCGCTTTCGTATCGCAAGAGCCGGCTGGTCCGCAACGATAATAAGCGGCGGGCATTCGACGCGGACATCGTCAGTCTTCGCTCGACATACCAGTTCTCGCGGTTCCTGTTTGCCAGAATGCGGCTCGACTATAACTCGACCCGGAACAACTACGCCGGCCAAGCGTTGTTCGGCTGGAACCCGAATCCGGGAACGGCCTTTTACGTCGGCTATAACGACGATTTCAATTACAGCGGCCACAGCCCGTTCACCGGACAGTTCGAGCCCGGCTTTCAGCGAAACGGCCGAACATTCTTTATCCGGATGAGCTACCTCTTCCGAAAGAGCATTTGATCAAGTGTTCCTCCTGGCATCTGAAGCCACTCGGCGGCGGTCATTCAAGGCTGCCGCCTTTTTTATTTTTTTCCACAGGGCAAAAAACTTCTTGTAATTATTTAACTCATGCTGTATAAACATATGAAGACAGGACGTTTCCCGCCTTAAATCAGCAAAGCACTACTTGGAGGAGACAATGAGAAGTACCCGAAGTTTCTTGGCATTCACCGCCGCATTTTCCCTGGCATTTCTGGCGATCCCGTTGTTCCTTGCCGCTCCGGCATATGGACAGGATAGCCGCGTCGCGCTTCAGCGCGGATACCGGACCGGATATTCGGACGGCTACATGGCCGGATATCGCGATTCGATCGATAATAATTCGCGGAGCATCGTCCGCCATAAGGAATACACGCAGGCCGACAGGGCGTATAACAAAGACTACGGCCAAATCGACGATTACCGCGACGGCTACCGTCAGGGCTTCGAGGCCGGTTACTCGACCGGCTTTGAGAAGCGGCCTTTTGAATCGTCAGTGCCGCAGAGCCTTGCAAAACGCGGCTTGAGCTCGGTTCCGCCGGCGGAAGTTGCCGCCAAAATACCGGTAAGCACACCCGCAATCGACGTTTCGGAAGTCGAGGCCCCTGAGACACCGACGCCTGAGCCGGCCGATACGGTCGCGTCATACACGCCACAGGCCGATCCGCCGCAGCAGCCGATCCAACGGGCGTCATACACATCAGCGAGCAATGACATCATTCTTATCCCGCGGGATACCGAGCTGATCATTGAGATACAGGAAGACCTCAACACCGAGCAAAACCGCGTTGGGGACAAATTCACTGCCCGGGTCGTATCGCCGGTCGAGATCGAGGGAGCGATCATCGAAGGCCGCATCGAGAAGATCGTAAAGCCCGGCCGCATCAAACGCCGCTCGCAGATGCAGCTGACCTTTGACCGCATCGTCCTTAACGAGCAACGCTGGAGCAATTATTCGGCAACGCTCGAAGAGGTCCTGCCGGTCAAGGGCGACAACGTGCTCACCGTCAGCGACGAGGGAACCGCCGTTGGCAAACGAACCCTAAAGCAAGACGGCGTCAAGGTTGGAGCCGCGACCGGAGCAGGCCTCGGCATCGGTGCGATCACCGCCGGGCCGGTCGGTGCCGCGGTCGGAGCAGGTATCGGAGCGGCTTTTGGCGTGGGTGCGGTCGTTGTCGAACGCGGAAAGCACATTCGCCTGATCAAGAATCAGCAGCTCAAGATCCGCACGGCATACGAAACGCGGATCCGATGATCTGGCAAACCGGGCAATTCGCTCGGAAGGCAAATTGAAAGGGCTCGAAACGGCGTTCTCCTCCAATGCCGGATCGAGCCTTTTTTCCATCGTTCTTTGGCGAGGCGTCGCCTGCAGAATCCGTATCCTGCTCTTGGTCGAAAGCCTTTAGAGAGGCTTTTCGCTCCGTTCAGCCTTTTTTTCGCTCCAATAAATAACAGTGCTTTACTAAGGTATTCGCCTTCGGTAAACTAATGTGTTGGTAACAATTTCTAATAACGGGATAGAGAGAACAGTAATGAGTACAGGAACAGAAACAACAGCCGCAACCGCCGGATTGCGAGGCGTAGTTGCAGCCCAAAGCTCGATCGGCGACGTCGATGGCGAGAAGGGCATACTAATTTATCAGGGCTACGATATTCACGACCTTGCGGAGCACTCGACCTTCGAGGAAGTAGTTTTTCTTCTCTGGAACGGCCGGCTCCCGAAGCAGGACGAACTCGCCGATCTTACGGCTCAGTTCCGTGCGAATTATTCGGTCCCGTCGGAGGTCATCGCGGCGATGAAGACCTTCCCGAAGGACGCCGACCCGATGGACGTGCTCCGGACGGCAGTCTCGTCGCTTGATTTCTACGATAAGGCCGGCCACGCGACCGACCGCGAGAACGCTACCAAGGCCGCCATCAAGCTGACGGCACAGATGGGAACGATCGCCGCCGCATGGGACCGCATTCGCAACGGCAAGGACGTTATCGCACCGGACGAGAACCTCAGCATCGCCGAGAATTTCCTCTATATGCTTCGCGGCGAACGCGCAGAGGCAGATGAGGCCCGGATGTTCGATATCGCATTGATCCTCCATGCCGACCACGAACTGAACGCCTCGACCTTCACTACGCGGGTCGTTTCGGGAACGCTCGCCGGAATGTACGGAGCCGTCACGGCAGGTATCGCCGCTCTCGCCGGTCCGCTGCACGGCGGTGCGAACACGAATGTGATGAAGATGCTCATCGAGATCGGCGACCTCGATAAGGTCGACGAATTCGTCGAAAAGGCACTTGAAGAAAAACGCAAGATCATGGGCATCGGCCACGCGGTTTATAAGACCGAAGACCCGCGTGCCACGTGGCTTCGAAAGTTCTCAAAGACCATGGCCGAAAAGGCCGGCGAGACGAAGTGGTTCGACATGTCGCAGCGGATCGAGAAGCTAATGCTCGAAAAGAAGGGAATGTTCCCGAATGTCGATTTCTATTCGGCTTCGACGTATTACCTTATGGGTCTTCCGCTCGATCTTTACACGCCGATCTTCGCGGTCAGCCGTATTTCGGGCTGGACGGGACACATCCTTGAGCAGTACGCGAACAACAAGCTCATTCGGCCGCGTGCCGAGTATATTGGCGAACGCGGGCTTAAGTACGTCCCGATCGCCGAACGGTAGTTCGCAATACAGGTCAAAAGGAAAAGCCCCGGCGAACGGGGCTTTTCTAGTTTGGAGATCCATTGAACGCGGCTGGTGATCTAACGACGTGCAGCCGGTTCTGCCGGGCAGCGGAAGCTAACGACCGGACCCGAGGCCCTCGAGCTATTCTTCGTCGTCGATGAGGCCTTGCTCGACAAGTTCCTGACACTCGATGCAGTACCGAGCCCAGGGGATCGCTGCCAGCCGTTTCGGGTTGATCGGCTTTTCGCAATTAAGGCAAACGCCGTATTCGTCGTCATCGATCCGCCTGAGAGCTTCATCGATCAGCGTAAGCTGCCGGCTCTCATTCTCCGAGACGGCAAGCTGTACGTTCTTTGAATAATTACGAACGGCAAGATCGACCGGATCCGGAGTTTCCGAATCATCGATCGAGAGATCATTGCCTTTAAGTTTTTCGATAAGCAGTAAACGCTCGTCCTCGAGTTTCTGCTTTATCTGCTTAAGATTCGATTTGCTCATTTTTGGTAGGGATAGCCCCTTATTATCGTAAATGCTCGATACAACTGCTCTAACAGGAACACACGAGCCATCTCGTGTGTAAAAGTTAGAAACGATAAGGATAGCCTAATGTCTGCCCTTTCGGCAACCTCAGATGAGAGCCCTTCGGCTCCGCCGATGATAAAGACCACATCCCGCTTTGATGTGTTCATCCACTTTTCGATCTCGGCCGCGAGCTGATGCGAGGTCATCTGCTTGCCGGTGTCCTCAAGTGCTACCACGAAACTCGCCGGTCCGATCGCCTGGAGAATGGCCTCGCCTTCTTCTTGCTTGGCGATGCCCGGCCGCCCTTCGCGGACCTCGGTCACCTCGCTCCGGACAAATCGCGATAGCCGCGAAAGGTACTCATTTTGCAGGTTTAGGAGATTCGGTTCTCGGGTCTTGCCGACCCAGACAAATCTGAATTTCATTTCGTGGAGCGGCCTAAAGGGACCTTCGGCCCATTTTGCCTAGAGGCCTTCCGGGATCTCGACCCGCCGGGCATCAAGCCAAAGCCGCTCAAGGTCATAGAACTCGCGGGCGTTCTTCTCAAAAACATGGACGATGAAATCGCCGAAGTCCATTAACACCCACTCCGCCGCCGCATAACCCTCGATCCGGTTCGAACGCAAGCCCAGCTTCTCTTTGAGCTGCTCGCGGACCTCATCGGCGATGGCCTGGACCTGCCGCTGGTTCGCTCCGCTGGCGATGACGAAAAACTCCGTAAAGCTTGTGATCTCGCGGAGGTCCAGAGCGACGATATCGCCCGCTTTTTTGTCGGCCGCACAACGGATCGCGAGCTGCACACCCTCATCGATCTCGTCGAAGGGCGTCTTCGTAGCCGCGATCTCGATCCGGGCAGATTCACGATGGAGAGATTTTTCCTGAATTTCTTCCATTAGGTATAAAGTTCGTATTTTTCAATGTATTTTGCAACTTCAGCAGGAATGTCGTCCTGTCGTTCAAGCTCGCCGTCGCTAAGATCCTCGCGAAGCTCCGATGCCGAAACATCGTGGCGGACAGCATCTGTGATGTAGATGTGATGGTTATCATCGGCGATGCTTTGGGTCAGTATGTTCCCGCTTGTCCGTAGATCAATGATCCGTTCTCTGACCCGTTCGGTCACATGATCGGAAGTAAGGGCAAAGCCCGGCCGGCTGACCACGATATGGTTCACCGCGAGCAGCACCTCTTCCCAATTCTTCCACGTCCTGATGTCCATCCACGAATCGGCCCCCATCACGAAAAAAAGCGTGTCGCCGGGATGCAATTGTTCCAGCTCGGCGAGCGTTTCGATGGTATAACGCTTTTCGCGTTTATCGAGTTCCAGGGTCGAGACCAGTAATTGAGGCTCGTCCGCGGTCGCGATCGCAAGCATCGCGTAGCGGTGATAGCCCGACGTAGGACGCCGGTCGGGTTTGTGCGGAGCGTGGAAGGCCGGGAGAAAATAAAGCCGGTCGAGTTCGAATGCCGGCACAAGAGCCTTGGCAACGCCAATGTGTCCGCTATGGACCGGGTCGAATGTTCCGCCAAAGTATGCGATACGGCTCATAGCTTATCCGTGCTCCGCGAGCCGTATCTCGATCTCTTCCTGCTTGATCTCGTCGAGCTTCCGGGCGACCATTGCGACGAGTTCCTTGATGTTCTTGTTCGCTGCGGACGAGATCGCGATGAACTGCCGGCCGTCGGCCTCGGCGGCCTCGCGGAGAGCCTCAAGTCGCTCGGGTTCGTCGAGGGCGTCTATCTTGGTCGCGACGACGATCTGCGGCCGTGCTGCGATCTCCGGACTATAATTCGCAAGTTCTCTATCGATCACCCGATAATCCTCGACCGGGTCGCGTCCCGAAAGCGAAGAGACGTCTACCAAATGCAGGTTCAATTTCGTCCGCTCGACGTGCCGCAAGAATCGATCGCCGAGCCCCGCACCTTCCGATGCACCTTCGATCAAGCCCGGAATGTCGGCGACAACGAACGTCCTGTAGTCACCAAGATCGACAACGCCGAGGTTCGGCTCCAGAGTTGTAAACGGATAATCGGCGATCTTTGGCTTGGCGGCCGAGATCACGCTGATGAGCGTCGATTTGCCGGCGTTAGGGAAGCCGACCAGCCCGACGTCGGCGATCAGCTTGAGCTCGAGCTGCAGCTCGCGTTCCTCGCCCGGGCGGCCGGTGTAATGATACTTCGGTGCCTGGCGGGTCGGCGTCGCAAAGTGCGAATTGCCCCAACCGCCCTTGCCGCCTTTTGCGGCCAGATATTTTTGACCCGGCTCAGTAAAGTCGAAAAGCAACTCGTTGCTCTCCGCATCGAAGACCTGCGTGCCGATCGGGACGCGGACAACGACCGACTCGCCATCGCGGCCATGCCGGTTCGAGCCCTCGCCGTGCCGTCCGCGTTCGGCTTTGTGCTCGGGATTGTATCGAAGATGCAGGAGCGTGTTCAGCCCTTCGTCAGATTCGATCCAAACGTCGCCGCCGACACCGCCGTCGCCGCCCGAAGGGCCGCCGCGTGGGACGAATTTTTCGCGGCGAAAGGCCGTCACGCCATTGCCGCCGTCGCCGGCCTTTACCTTGATCTTTGCCCTGTCTATGAACACGAGAACTAATTCTAGAGGTTTAGGGGCGAACGGCAAAGCCGCGAGGGAATACAAAAACGCCGCCTCAAGCTAGTTGAAGCGGCGTTTTCGTCAACCTCACCGAGCACCGAAGTGCTCTGAAAGGGTTGGCAGATGACCATGTACACGACCTGTCTGCCGATTTTGTATCCCGAAGCCGTTCGACGGGGAACTTTTCTCCGGTCAGCACCCGGACCGCCGAAGCTATCCGCTGCACTCTAAGTGCCAGGTGCCTTTAGGTTTTTGTTGTGGTGGCTTTCCTCCACCGCCGGTTACGAACCCGGCAACGAGGCCCGGGAACAAGTCCCAGGGCGGCTTTGCACCCGACAGGCGGTTCCTTTCCCGCGGGCGTCACTCGTTTTTATCCGAGCGACTCGCAAGAACTTTCGTTCCTGCCAGCAAGCCTTTCGGCTTCGGTCCGAGGCGTCAGAGCAATGGATGTTCCGCCGATCCGTGCTCTCGTTCAGGAAGCGTCACCGCTTTCGTATCACTTCCTCGTACCGGTCAAAAGCCCGTGAGCGTTTTGACTATGTAGGCATCTTACACCCGATTTTCAGCAAGTCAAGTAGAAAGTACTTTAGGTTTCGGCGGTTTTGATGGGATGCCGATACGGCGTCTTGTGGAAAAATCGCGACGCCATTTGTGGAAAAATCTGTGGAAAATTATCTGGCACAATCAACACGCCACCTTTATCGTGCGAGTGATTTGCATCTCGGCCCCCGAGCCTGTGGAAAAGAAATTTTCAAGCATCGAAAAAAAATAAGATGGCCCGCTCTTTTCTAAAAGCGGACCATCAAAAAACTCAAAATCTGTGAGATCTAGGCAGCAGCCTTCGGGGCGAGTTCGGCTGAACCTTCGGAGTAAACGCTAATGAATTTACCCTTGCGGCCCTTATCTTCAAATTTCACAAACCCTTCAATGAGCGAGAAGAGCGTGTCGTCCTTGCCGCGGCCGACGTTCTTGCCCGGCTTCCACTTGGTGCCACGCTGACGGGCAAGGATGTTGCCGCCGAGAACGTGCTCACCGCCAAACTTTTTAAGCCCAAGCCGCTGCGCGTTCGAATCGCGACCGTTTCGTGATGAACCTACACCTTTCTTATGTGCCATAACTAAATCCTCTTGATGCCTTCAAGGCAGGCAATTAAAGCTTTTCGATCTTGATCTCGGTATATCCCTGGCGATGGCCCTGCTTGCGCTTATACTGCTTGCGGCGCTTCTTTTTGAAGACGATGACCTTCTCGCCGCGGCCGTGGCCGACAACGGTCGCTTCAACGCTGCCGTCGCCGATCTTGATATCCGAACCCGCACCGGCAACCAAGGCCGGAATCGTTACCTTGCTTCCGGCTTCTGCGTCGATGGTCGGAACGCGGACGACCTGTCCCGCCTCGACCGAAAATTGCTTGCCGCCTGTTTTAACTATTGCAAAGCTCATCTTGTTTCTCCGCTCTCTTGGTTAAGCGAATCTCGGCAGTCGCCGAAAAACTCAAATAATATCGAAACATCGGCGATAAGTCAATCGAAACCGGCCCCAATATCGTGCTTGGCATTTTCTCGTTCTGCCCGGCGAAAACTGTGTTATATTCGCCCCAAAAACCAAAGGAGGAATGAAAGTATGGAACAGGCAATGGAACAATTGGTCCAGCAGCCGGAGACTGCCGAGGCAAAGGTCGCAGCAATGGAGCGGGGAGCGAACTGGTTCTTCTGGATCTCCGCCCTTTCGGTCATCAATTCGCTTTCGGTTACGTTTAGCGGCTTGACGGACCTCCTCTTCGGGCTCGGGGCGACCCGTTTGGTCGATGAAAGTTTTCGCCAGAATACTCTTGCCGGCGTTAATCCGGTCGGGCTTTCGTTCAACCTCGCTATCGCCGGACTTTTCGCTTTATTCGGCTACTACGCCCGTAAGGGAAGCGATATCGCTTTCGTTTTGGGGATGTTCCTTTATGCGATCGACGCGATGATCCTTATCGGGTTCCGCGACATCTTCGGCTTCGGGTTCCATCTGGTCGCCCTGTTCTATATGTTCAACGGGCTTCTCGCGAGCCGGCGAAGGTACGATCCTTCGGTCTGAACGGGTTAGACGTTTGCCGGGTCGATAACGACGCCTACGAACGGAAGGTTTCGGTATCGTCCCGCAGCGTCGAGCCCATAGCCGACGACAAATTCGTTCGGTATGGTGAAGCCGATATAGTCGATCTCGAGCGTCTTATTGATCCGCGGTTCCGGCTTGTCGAGGAAAGCGGCGAGCCGGATGGAGTTTGCCCCGCGAGAGCCGAGGAGTTCAAGAAGCCGCGTCAGCGTGAGCCCAGTATCGACGATATCCTCGACCACCAGCACGTCTTTGCCGCGGATCGGATTGCTCAGGTCCTTCAGTATCTCCACGTCGCCGGAAGAGACCGTTCCATCCTTGTAACTCGACACGGACATGAAATCGATCGTAAGCGGCAGGTCGATCGCACGCATCAGGTCGGCCATGAAGACGCAGGAACCTTTTAGCACACCGACGAGCACCAATTCCTTGCCAGCGTAATCCGCCGCGATCTGGCGTCCGAGTTCGGCGATCCGGCCGGCGATCGCCTCTTCCGAATACATAACGCGGAGGTTCGGGTTCGAGAACTCGGTCGCCGCGGGCTTCGCACTTTCATTCGACATAATCTTGAGTGGTTGAACCGATAGGATTTTAGCAATACTATTCAATGGTCGGGCCGGATTCAAGTTGCTGGCCTTTTCATCGATATGAGCCGAACCTCGATCAGCCGCGACGAGATAAAAGAGATGGTACGCCGGGTGCTTGACGCCTCCCCCGCCGGTATCGCACAGCCCGCGGCCGCCGCGGCTGCAGCGGAACCGGAACACGTTCTCGTCAATTCGCTCAAACCCCGGCAGGAACGCTCTTTTGAACGCGACGAATCTTCTAAGTCCTTGCTTACCGAGGACGACATCCGCGGGTTGAATGAAGGCGACAGGCTGCGGATCTCGCCGGGGACGAAGTTCACGCCATTGGCCTCCGACCTGATCCGCGAGCGGCGTATCGAACTTATTACAAAGGAGCCGCGGACTGCCAAGATCCTCGTTCGTTCTGTCGCTCTCGGGGCAGATCACGGCGGGTTCGAATATAAGGAAAAGATCAAGGAACATCTATCGGGCCTCGGTCTTTCGATCCGCGATTTTGGGACGAATTCGAAGGAGGCGGTAGATTATCCCGACCACGCCGGTGCCGTTGCTGAGTGTGTCAGCCGCGGCCGTGCGGACGCAGGGATCATCGTCGATGGTGCAGGCATCGGAAGCTCGATGACGGCGAACAAGTACCCGGGCGTTCGTGCCGCGGCGTGTTATTCGCAGGCACTCGCACGCAATTCCCGCGAACACAACGGTGCGAACGTACTTACGCTCGGCAGCGGACAGAACAGCCTAACGGAAGTGCTCTCGATCGTCGATACCTTTCTTTCGGCGGAGCTGACCGAGGACCGGCACAAACGCCGCGTCGCGAAAATTGAAGATATTGACCGCCAGTATCGGCGGTAAAGTTGAGAAGAAATGTCTCAGGAAGCAAATTACGAACGGCTGATCGAGCAGATCACCGACCTCGTCATCGCCAAGCTTGATGTCGGGCATGAAACGGGAAGTTTCTGCCGGGCCGATGTCGCCCGGATCGTCGATGCCGGTGCCGAACGGATCGGCATAGTACTCGGCGAAACTGCAACGGCTCACGACTGGGCGAGCCTCATCGACCATACGCTGCTCAAGCCCGAGGCGAGCGAGGCTGACATTCGCCGGCTCTGCGAAGAAGCGGCCAAATATGGCTTTGCCTCGGTTTGCGTCAACCCGGCTTGGGTCAAGACCTCCGCGGATATTCTAAAGGGCACAGGCATTCCGGTCTGCACTGTAATCGGGTTTCCGCTCGGGGCAACGCTTCCGGACGTCAAGGCCTTCGAGGCCCGCCGAGTTATCTTCAACGGAGCCCGCGAGGTCGATATGGTCATCAACATCGGAGCGCTCAAGTCCGGCGACGACTGCGCGGTCGAGGACGATATTCGTGCCGTAGCCTCTGCCGCACATGAGAACGGCGTGCTATGCAAGGTGATCATCGAGACGGCGTTGCTCAACGATGAAGAAAAGGTCCGGGCATGCCTGGCCGCGCGTAATGCCGGTGCGGATTTTGTGAAAACCTCGACCGGTTTTGCCAAAGGCGGAGCGACCGTTGATGACGTCGCCCTTATGAGGCGGACGGTCGGGAAGGCACTCGGCGTCAAGGCCTCGGGCGGCGTAAAGGGTATTGAGGACGCAAAGGCGATGGTCGCCGCCGGTGCGACACGGATCGGTGCAAGCGTCGGCGTCAAGATCGCTCAGGAGGCCGAAGGCGTGAAAAGCTCGGTCCTTACGACCTCGGCGTATTAGCACGGCACTATTCGTTGCTGCTGCATTTCTCTCCGCACCCTCTGCGAAAAGACTCAGCGTCCTCTGCGTTAGAACTTGCCTTAACGCAGAGGACGCTGAACTTACGCAGAGATCGCTGAGAAAAGGAATCTGGAGGCTCGAACGGAGCTTCGCTTGACTCTTCTACCCGTTACTCGCTGCCTTTCAGACTGAAATTGTAGTTGATCGTGCCCTTTGCCTTGACTGGCGTTCCGTCGAGCTCGAAGGGGCGAAACTTCGTCTTTCTCGCGGCGTCCTCAGCCGAGTCCCGCAGCATCTGATGGCCGGAGACGGCTTTTGCCGAGGTCACATTGCCTTCTTTATCTATCTCGACCTCGACCGCAACGCGGCCTTCGATATTCGAACGGCGGGCGATCTGCGAATATATCGGCATCACCATCCGCGTTGCGTTCGTATTCGAAAGAACGCCAACACTGATGAATTCAGGGCGAACTTTTGGCTCCTCGACCTGAGGTTGAACAACAGGCGGTTCCGGCTTCACCTCGGGTGCCGTTTCGGCCTGCTTCGGCTGGTCGATCGGCTTTTGCGTTTCCGCGACCGTCTTTTGCTCTTCCGGCTTTTTATCGTTCGCGGCGAGTGCCGCGACCGAACGCGTCAGTCCTGTCCTGGCGGCGGCGTTCTCCGGGTCAAGCTCGAGGGCCTTTGAATAATCGAGTATCGCCTTCGGCAGGTCGCCAAGTTTTTCGTAGGCGCTTGCCCGATTGAAAAAGGCCGATGAATCGCTCGGGCTGAGTTCGATCACCCGGTTAAAGTCAGCGACCGACCGGTCGAAGTTCTTGAGGTTGAAATGTGTCCGACCGCGGCCGAGAAAGACCGTCGGGTCGTCCGACTTCATCTCGGCGGCCTTGTCGAAATCAGCGAGTGCCACGGTGTATTCGCCTTTGGCCGAGCTTTCGATCGCCCTTCGCTGGTAAAAGGTATAGTCGGGCGGAGTCGGCGTCGGCACCGGTTTCGGCTTCAGTTGCTCTTCGCTTTTGGCACGGATCGCCTCTATCAAGGCAGGGCTCGCACCGGTCGCTTTCAGTTCGTTCGCGATCTGTTCGGTATAAACGAAAGTGATGCCTCGCTCGGCAACGGCTGCTGCAAGGATGCGGTTGCGCTCCTCGATCGAGACCTTCTGCGACCGCAGTCCGATCATTAGGTCGGCAAGGCTGAGCTGCGGCGATTGTGCAAGACCATTGATCGCAGTGACAGCGATAAGGAAAAGAACGGCAGACGCAAGGAGCATCGTGCGAAACGGTTTCGATTGCGGGTTCGTTTGGGCGTTCATAGGCGTGTTATTTTGGGCCGGCGCGGAGGAATTCGGGCCGGGCTAAGGCTATTCGGTATCGTTGATCAGGTCATCGACCGTGACCTTTTTCTTCTCCGGTGTCGGCTTTGGGGCTTCGGCCGCTTTCTGGCGTTCTCGTTCTTTTGCCGCTGCGGCCTGCTGCTTGCGGCGGGTTTCCTCGGCTGTGTCGGCCGGACGTGTTTCTGTCTCAGCAGGCGGATTTTCGTTCACCGCAACCGGGGTTTGTTCCGTCGGTGCGGGCTCGGCCGGCTGCTGTTCGGGCTGAGTCTGAACCGGTTGAGTTACGACCGCTGCCGGAGCAACAGCCGACGAGGCCGGGGCATCGCCACCGGAGAAAACTACGAACCAGATCGCGGCAATTGCGACCACGAAAAGCGCTCCACCACCGGCGATCAATGGCAGCATGGACCGCGAGGCCGGCTGCTCGGCAAAGGCAAAATCTGCTTCGCTGTCGTCCTTCATCGAGAACCGGAACGGCTCTTCGAAAGTGTTCCGGTCGGCTTCTCGGGTCTCCTCGGACGGCATATCCGTGTAGGACAGGTCGGTCTCGATCGGTTCATCCGCCTGCTCGAAAACGGCAGCGGGCTTGGCCTCGGCGGCAACCGCCGGTTCAGCTTGAACGGGAACGGCCGGTGCTGCCATTTGAACCGTTTCCTGTTCCACGTCTTTAGTAAAAGCTTGCGGCCGGGCGTCCTCGATCAGCGAACCGAGCTCGATCTCGGGCACCGCGGAAACCGGCTTTGCCGGTGCTGAAGGTATCTCAAGCAGTTCGCTCAAGGGCGCAACCTCTTCCGCCTCGACGACCGGCACGGCCTCGTGAGAGGCAGCGATCACCTCAACCGCCGGCGTCACACCCTTATCTTCCTCAAAGATCTTTCGCAGGCGGTCAAGCCGCGATGCGGCCGGCATCGCAACTTCATCCACGGGCGTGGCCGGAACAGCAGCGGGATCTGCCATTGCAGTGACGACAGGCTTTCCGCGAAGTTTCGAGAGCAGCTCTGCGGCTTCGCGTTCGTCCATTGCCTCCTCGCGGAGCCTTTCGGACGTAAGCTTCCTCGCTTTCTGCAAAGCGGCCCGCATTTCAGCAGCGGCTGAAAATCTGGCGTCGCGGACGATCTGCATCGAGCGTGAGATCACATCAACTATTTCCGGTGGAGCGAGCGGTGCGAAGTCCGTTACCGGACGCAGCGGGTCCTGGTTGCCCTCGATAAGTTCGATCGTCCGTTCGAGCGCATCGACCGGCTTTTTCCCGGTTATCATGTGGTAAAGCGTCGCCCCGGCAGAGTAAACATCGCTCCGCGGGTCGAGCGGCATTCCCATGTCAAACTCGAATTTCTCGCCGAAGTGGTTAATGATTACGTTCTGCGAGGCGGAATCGAGATTGTCCCAGATCTGTTCAAGCGGCGAATAGGCGATGTCGCCGTCAAAGAGATTCGGCTGGACGTTGGTCGTAATGTTGAGCCCGCTTTCGGCCGCAACCGTAAAGGCAAGAAGCTTTATGCGTCCCTCCGAGGTCAGGACGAGATGCTGCGGCCGTACGCGCTGATGAATCACGCGCGGCTTGAAGCTATGCAGATAATCGAGTCCGGCAAGCATTTGGTCTGCCCAGTCCATCACCTGGCTAACCTCAAATCCGATTCCGCCCGCATCAAGCGTTAGGCTGAGCGGGTCGCCATCGACTGATTCGAGCACCAAGAAATGCCTGCCGCTCTCGGAAAAATGGTCATTGACGTGGATCAACGACTCGTGACGGATACCCTTGAGCAACGTGCCGCTGTTTACGAAGGTCAGGCGAAGCCGTTCAGAGTCTGCCTCGGCCGCGGATCTCGGCATTCGCACTTCGCGGACCACGACTCGTGCGTCACGGGTCGTATCATATGCTTCCGAGATCAGGAACGGATCCTCCGTTCGGTTTGACGCGGAGAGGTGATATCTTCCGTTATTGAGAAACTGTTGGGTAGCGGGCATAGTATCGGCGAGAAAAAGCGAGGTTCGGCCCGTAGGCTCTTAGAATTATAACATAAGTCGTTAAAAATGGAAGTACAATGTTGAAGAATGTTAAAACCAATCATCGTTTGTACGCGTGCCGGGAGCGGTCCGAATTTACGTGGGAATTATTTAAGTTTGAAACGGAATCACGTGGCAGATAAATTGAGTCTGAAACCGAGCCCGAGTCGAAACAAATTGTAATGACCTCGCCTGACCGAAATGAGATCACACCTGAACCGCTTTACCTGAACCGGCGGAATTTCATCCGTGCGGGCGTTTTTGCCGGTTCGGCTGCCGTGACTGGCCTCATCTATCGTGCATACCGGCCCGATACTATCGCACCTCTGCCCGAAGAAGCACCGCAAGCATTCGGCGAACTTGCGAAGCGGCCGGAGTTTCAGGCCGGAGAGGAGCCGAACTCTTTCGAGGACATAACGAACTACAACAACTTCTACGAATTCTCGACCAGCAAGACGGCGGTCGCCCGCGAAGCTCAAGCCCTGAAGACAGACCCATGGAGCGTTGAGGTCGGCGGAATGGTCGAATCTCCCCGCACGCTTTCGTTACAAGACATCCTGAATTTTCCGCAAGAGGAACGCATTTATCGGTTCCGCTGCGTTGAAGCGTGGTCGATGGTGATCCCGTGGGTCGGCTTTCCGCTCGCCGCACTGCTCGAGCAGGTCAAACCGACATCTGAGGCGAAGTATGTTGCGTTCGAGACGGCCTACGATCGCTCGGTAATGCAGTCTTCATTTTCGGCGGGAATCGATTTTCCCTACGTCGAAGGCTTGCGGCTCGACGAGGCCTTGCACCCGCTCACGCTCCTCGCGACCGGGCTCTACGGCCGGCAGATGCCGAAGCAGAACGGGGCACCGATTCGGTTGGTCGTTCCGTGGAAATACGGGTTCAAGAGCATCAAGTCGATCGTCCGCATTATGCTCACCGACAAAGAACCGCCGACGACCTGGAACATCGCCGCCCCGCGGGAATACGGCTTCTATTCGAACGTAAATCCGAACGTCGACCATCCCCGCTGGTCGCAGAAAAGGGAACGCCGGATCGGTGAGATCACGATGCGGGAAACACTGATGTTCAACGGCTACGAGAAGGAGGTCGCCGACCTTTATCGCGGAATGGACCTCGAAAAGTTCTACTAATGGACAACGCCCGCTTCTTAAAACTCATACTGGGCGTGAATGCCCTGCTCCCGCTCGGTTTGCTGCTCTTTGACGCAGCGTCGGCTACGCTCGGGGCAAACCCGATCGAGTATTTCCTGCGGGCGACGGGTGTGATGACCTTGGTGATGCTCCTCGCGACCCTGGCCGTTACGCCGCTTCGGAAGCTGTTTGGCTGGAATATTTTGATCAAGAGCCGGCGAATGCTCGGCCTTCTGGCGTTCCTGTATTGCTCAATACATCTCGTCACTTACAGCATTTTTGACAAGTCCGGCAACATAACGGCGATCGTGAGCGACGTGGCTCAGCGGCCGTTCATCGCGGTCGGAATGGCTGCGTTTCTGGTGATGCTGCCGCTCGCCGTGACCTCGACGAACGGTGCTATTAAGAAGCTGGGTGGGAAGAACTGGCAGCGATTGCACCGTCTAAGCTATCTGGTTGCGATACTTGGGGTTGTGCATTTCTGGATGATCGTGAAATCCGATCTTTTTTATCCTGCACTATTCGCAGCGGGTCTCGCCGTGCTGTTCGGCATTCGGCTTTTCTATCGGAAAACTGCCAAAAAGGAAGGTCAGAAGCCGGGCCTTGCGCTCCGTCCGGATTGAAGTGTTTTGCGGAAGTCCGTCCCGTCGATCTCGATCGTCCGGCACATCTCATAAAGCCGCGAGCGGAGCCGAACGCCGATCCGGTCCTCGAGCGTCTCTTCGCGTTCGTTCGATGTGCGGTCCGGATAATTTGTCGTGAAGATCGTCACGCGGGCATCGTTGTAGCGGGTGTTGATGATATAGGCCATCGTGTCGCGGACCCAATCCGTCGGTTTCGAGGCTCCGAGTTCATCTAGCACCAAAACCTCCGCGTTCAGCACCGGTGCCAAAACGGCCAGTTCCGATGCCTGCGTCCGCGGGTTGTAGGAATCCTGTATCTCCTTCAAAAGCGAGCCGAACTCATAAAACAAACACGAGAAGCCACGTTCGGTCAGCCCCTTCAGGATCGAAACGGCAAGATGCGTTTTCCCGACGCCGACTGGGCCGGAGAGCAAAAGCCCTCGGTCTTCTGCGGGATATTCGTTGGTAAAATTGCTCGCAAAAAGCAGGGCGAGCTTTTGCGATTCGTTCTGTGCCGTGTAGTTGCTGAAATGGCATCGGGAATAGCGACGCGGAACGCGGACCTTTTCAAATGGATCGGTGTGGCGGCCGGTCTTTTGGCATTTGCATGGCCGGGCTCCTTTGCCGGCGACGATCTCCATTCCGGTGCCGAAACAGACCTCGCACACCTCGCCGGCGGGCTGTTCGTCCGCAACGGTCGTTATTCGCTTCTTCTCAGAAATTGCCATCGTGAAAGAGGATGATAACAGATGAGCGTGCCGGGTTGTAGCGCCGCCTGCCGAGCATCGATATCGGCGGATATGCTATATTTTCATTTGCTGAATTGCGGCATCTATGGGAGTTTTTCGCAGTATCCTCATCAAGCTCGGACTCGCCGACCTCGAGGCAGACAGAACGCCGATCAGCGTCTTCTTACTCGATGACGACAAGCGTCGTCACACGTGGTTTCAGAAGCGTTTTTCGGGCGACGAACTTGCGATAGCCGAAACGGTCGAAGAGGCGAAGGCGTTGCTCGAAAAGGGCTCTTTCGACGCCATTTTTCTTGATCACGACCTGCTCCCGCACCACTACGAATCGAACGACCACGACGATTACGCGAGCACCGGATACGCGATCGCCGAATGGCTTGACGAACGCCGCGAACTGCATCGTGCGGCGACCATCGTCGTTCATACACGCAATGCCGACGCGGCGATTCCGATGGTCCAGAAGCTTCGCGAATCGGGTCGCAACGTCGAATACTGTGCCTTCCCGATGCTCGATCTCAAGATCCGTTCCTATTGGAAGCGCTAAAAAAGCAGGCCGTCGATGCGAGTCTGCTTTCTGTCTTTATTCGGCGATCAGTGTTTCGCCGGGTTCTTCTTGATCTCACCGATCAGCTCCGCGATCGCGTCCTTAAGATCGGCATTCTCGGGCTTTGTCGCAAGGTGCTCGATGGCCATTACGTAAGCCGTTTTAAAGGCTTCTTCCTTCGTCACTTTCACATCGGGTTCAACGCCCGTTCCTTCCCAGTTCGTCTTAGTGATCGGGCTGATCGCCCGGCCCGTCGAGATGAAGGCCGAAAAATGATCGCCAAGCCGGAACATCCCGCCCGGATGGGCACCGCCGCCGGTCGTTTCGCCGATGATAGTTGCCCGCTTGAGGTTCTTGAGGTTATAGGTGAATTCCTCGCCTGCCGAGAACGTCCGCTTAGCGGTAAGCACAAACACGGGTTTATCCCCATACTTGCGGCCCTTGACCTCCGGCTTCGTCCAGAATTCCTCCGTACGGTCACCGGCCCGCCAATAGAGGCTGTTCAGATGCACCGGTTTATCTCCGAAAAGATATGATGAGATCAGCGCGACCATCTCCGGCGAGCCGCCGCCGTTCTGCCGAAGATCGATGATCAATGCCTCAGTATTGGCGATGAAGTTCATCGCCGCTTCGACAGTTTCTTTCCCGATCTCCGGATCGGAGAAGCCGTTAAGCTTGATGTAACCGATATTCCCGCGAAGCCGTTCTACGGTTTCGAAGCCTGCGTTGATGTTCAGGACATTGTTCCGGTGCTTGATCTTTTCGGCTTCGGTCGGAGCGGCCTGCGGCTGCCGGACCGGGAGAGCATCCGCCGAAAACCGCACCCGCAGATGCCGGTCGTTCGTCGCCGCCTGCAAGTCCGCGGTCAGGGCTTCCGCGAATGCCTTGCCGCTCGTGATCGCATCATATTTGCCGTCCGCTCGGTTCTTTTCGAGCATGCCCGCGGTCTTCTCGGCAACCTCCGGGAAGACATAGTTTGCCTTGAGGTCCTCTCTGAGTTCCGCGATGACGGCGTTCCGCGTAGCCGCATCTACCGGCATATCGGCGCCCGCGGCCGGGCCTTGGCCAAAGCAGGCTGCGACGACCACCAGAACGATGAACAGCACCACCTTTATCATTAACGAAGAAAAATACATATTACTGCCTCCGTAGATCTAACTTTCCTTACTTAGTAACCAAACCATATATAAGCAGCCGGGCGGTTTGTTCCGCACGGCCGCGGATCTCTTCGAGCTTGCCGAGTTCCTTTGCGCTCAAGCTGAATGGCAGCAGCGAGTTCGTCGCCGTTAGCATCGCCATCGCCGTCGCGACCGCATCCACGTCGCGCATCGTGCCGTTCGCGATGCCTTCGCTGATCACCTTTGCCATTATCCTCGCTTCCGTCTCAAAGTGGGCCTTCCGGCGTTCGAGCAAAGCCGGGCGGATGCTGGCGAGCAGCTCATTGATACTCTCGGTATAATGCTGAACGCTCTTGAACCGGAAGACGACGCGTTCGACCAGCATCTCGGCAAGCCGCTCGTCGGGTGCCGAATCCTTTGCCGCGATCACGCGAAGCCGGGCCGTCAGGCGATCGACGATGCGGTCGATGTGTGAAAGGGCGATCTCCTGTTTGCTTGAAAAGTGAAGATAGACCGAGCCCTTGCCGATGCCGGTCTCGCGGGCCAGGTCGTCTATCGTCATCTTCTTGTAGCCATAACGGGCCAGCAGGCGGTCGGTCGCATCAAGAATGTCGCTTTTTACGTCTCGCTTGTTTCCGGTATCCATATGATCCTCAGTTGACGAATGACCAGATTCGTCCAACAGTCATAATATGCTCTTTACGCGGGGTTGTAAAGGAAGGTTCCGCTTTTTCCGCGAAACTAGTCTTTCAGGTACTTCTTTCCCTTGAGCTTTGCGGGGAGCAGGCTGTCTTTCTCGTCTTCGGTTTCTTTCCCGTAGCCGAGTTCTTTCATCAATTTGGTCGGGGCATTGCGGAGCTTCATCGGGACGGGCAGGTTGCCGAATCGCTTTGCATCGGCAAGGGCTTCGGCGATGGCATCGTTGGCCGAGCGGTCCTTTGCCGCACGTGCAAGATACGCGGCTCCATGGGCAAGGTTGAGCGTGCATTCGGGATAGCCGATGGTTTCGACCGCACGGAAAACGGCGTTCGCCACGACCAATGCTGTCGGCTGGGCCAGCCCGACATCTTCCGAAGCAAAGATCACCATCCGGCGGGCGATGAACTTCGGGTCCTCGCCGCTCTCGATCATCCGGGCGAGGTAATAGATCGCCGCGTCCGGATCGCTCGCCCGCATCGACTTGATGAATGCGCTGATAACGTTGTAGTGCTCTTCGCCTTTCTTGTCATAACGAAGAAAGCGGTTTTGGAGCGTCTCTTTCAGATTCTCGAGCGTCAGTTCGCCGTAAAGCTCCGCCGCGTTCTCGATCATCGTCAGGGCCTGGCGGGCGTCGCCGTTTGCGAGCTCCGTAAGCCACTCCGTCGCCTCGTCGCCAAGCTCGTATCCCGAGCGGCCGATGATGGCGAACATCTCTTCTTTCGTAAATTCCTTAAGCGTAAAGACCCGCAGCCTCGAGAGCAGTGCCGGGATGACCTCAAAGCTCGGGTTCTCGGTCGTCGCACCGATAAGGACAAGCCCGCCCGATTCGACGAACGGCAGCAGAAAGTCCTGCTGGGCCTTGTTAAAGCGGTGGATCTCGTCAAGAAAAAGCACCTTCGGCCGGCCCATTGTCGGCAAGGCGATCAGCTTTCTAATGTCTTCCTTCCCTGCGGAAACGGCGGAAAGCTCAAAGAACTCGGCCTCGATGGCATTTGCATAGATGCGGGCGAGCGTGGTCTTTCCGGTACCGGGCGGGCCCCAAAGAATGAACGAGAAGATGCTCTTTTGCTCGATGGCGAGCCGGAGCGGTTTGCCCTCCCCGACAAGGTGCTCCTGCCCGATGTATTCATCGAGGCTGGCGGGTCGGATCCGGCTGGCGAGCGGTTCGGGCATTGGCGGCTTCAGTATTTGTATGAAAGAATCTAACACATAATTTTCGGCAGCGGCATAAGCAAAGAGGCCCGCGAATGAGAACACATATCAAATTTGGAAAGATACTCGGAATCGAGATCGGCATTCATTACAGTTGGTTGATCATTGCCGTGCTGATCACGCTTTCGCTCGGCGGTTACTTTGGCCAGTCGCACCCGGAATGGGGCGACGGCGTTATCTGGGCGATGGCGGTCGGTTCGGCGGTGATGTTCTTTGCGGCGATCGTTATCCACGAGATGTCGCACGCCCTCGTTGCACGTGCCTACGACATTCCGGTCAAGTCGATCACGCTCTTTGCGCTCGGCGGCGTCGCCCAGATCGAGAAGGACGCCGAAACGGCGAAGACCGAGTTTTGGATCGGCATTGTCGGGCCGATAACGAGCGCCGTTATCGGCGGGCTTTGCCTCGCCGCGGCGTATCTGCTTGGCTGGACATTCGGGGCCGATACATCGACACCCTTGATGGCTGTTCTCGTTTGGCTCGGTTACATCAATATCGCTCTCGCAGTATTTAACATGGTGCCCGGATTCCCGATGGACGGCGGCCGGGTGATGCGGGCGGCGATCTGGGCGATCGTGAAGGACCGCGAACGGGCGACCAAGGCGGCATCGCTGATCGGCCAGACGATCGCATTCGGCTTCATCATCTTTGGCATCATCGCTTTCTTCCGCGGCTCGGGCATCGGCGGGCTCTGGATCGCATTCATTGGCTGGTTCCTGCTGACCTCGGCAAGGGCGAGCTATGCCCAATCGGAGATGACGCAGGCTTTCGCCGGGCTCAAGGTCCGCGACCTGATGACGACCGAATGTGCCCGCGTCGATCCTCGGACGAATCTGCAGTCGCTCGTCGATGACAATATTCTAAAGGCCGGGAACCGCTGCTTTTTGGTCGAGGAAAATGGCGAATTGCTTGGGCTTGTAACACCCGCCGATGTTCGCTCGGTCGAGCGGACGATGTGGCCGATGAAGACGGTTGACGACGTTATGCGGCCGTTCGAAGGGCTCCACACCGCCGCACCCGAGGCGACGATCGTAGAGGCACTGGAAACGATGGGCCGGGCAGACGTCAATCAACTTCCCGTGCTTGAGAACGGCCGGCTTGTCGGAATGATCTCACGCGATCGAATACTTAATTACCTCGTCGCACGTAAAGAGCTCGATATGTGATCGCCGCCGGTCACATCCGCTCGGCTTCAAGATTTGCGGCAACGCATTCGCCGCAGAGAAACCCTTCCGAAATGCCTTGCTCGGCCTTTCGCCGGAACGTTTCGTGGGTGTCCGCATCGACGAACGCCGTCCGCGCGCATTGCTCGCAAAGCATCTCGTGCGGCGTTGCAGCGGTCCTCACGCTCGATTCCGTCTTGATCTCCTCGAACCTGTCCGCGTCAAATTGTGCTCGTGTCGTCATCTGAAACTACCTCTTTATTCTCGGCCGCATTTTGCAGGACAGGGAAGCGGCCGGCCGGATCGCGCTCGGGGTCACCTATAGAATACTCCTAAACCGTGTCCACATACAGCAACGCCATCACACCCATTGCCAAGCAAACCCGCCTTATCTCCGTACTCGCTGACAGTTCACCTAGCCGAGCGGAAAGACTGAAGTTCTTGTCATTCTAACAAAGCCCCCTCGCCGACCGGGAAAGCCGCAGTTGTTCTAGAACTGAGAAAGACCACCTCGCCGAGCGGAAAGGTCGCAATTTTCCAGGACTGAGAAAGATCGCCTCGCCGAGCGGAAAAGCTCCGCTTTTCCGAAAGATGCCCTTCTTCTCCCAGCGGCTCCGCCGCCGGTTAAGCGGAGTCTGGCCTTCGATATTGCGAACGGCAAGCTTGCCGTGACAGCTCAGAGCATCGCGAGAGATCGCTCGTGATCCCTACGCGAACGAAATATCTCCTTCCGATCGTTGCCCCGAACGATCAAAAGATATAGCCCACCCTCGACCAAATTCTTCTTGCCATCTCACGCCCCCAAGGCCTAAAATTGCAAAACGAATCGGGGAGAATTGCATTATCGCAAGCCTGACCCCGCTTCCTTTTCGGGCAATATCGCCCGGCAGACGCTGACCGATTCCTAATGACGGAGATTGATGTTGTGGAAGACCGAAGTGCTGCAATAGTTTTTAGAATTCACCAAGCGTTGTTCTTGGTATTGACCAGCTGTATCGTCCTCACGTCGTGCAACCTGAGAGATACGCCAGTATTCAGGAGCCTGGCGGAAGCAAGCGATAAAGAGAGGACTCAACAAACCGAGGAAGCAATTCGGAATGATCCGGAGTTGCAGAAACTCAACGAGATCTGTGAGTCCATACCACGGCCACGGGACTCAAGTCTGGTCGGAAAGTCGCGGGGAGAAAGCAACGGAAAGGCCCTGTGGCTTTATTTCCAGACCGAGGTGAGCTTTGAGGATTTAGAGAAGGTGTGGTCTTCCTACTTTTCAGAGAATGGCTGGCAGGTAGCGGACCGCGAATATGCCATCGTTGGCAGAACACTTACGGTGCAAAAGGAAGGTTATTCGATTGATGTCCAATACGGTGGGTTGGGATCGGGGGCGAATTTAGCCTATACGTGTAAACAAAGCTGAAAGTGGTATTGCTCCTGATCAAGGCCCTGCAAGTAATTTCACGCGTGAGTTTCGGGTAATCCGCGAAATGAAGGCGTTTGCGTCGTGGTGGGAAGCTCGCCGCCTAGTACTCCACCGCACCGTCGGCACAGAACCCGACAACGAAATGGACGGTGACGGATCAGCTCGGCAGCCCGCGGGTTTTGGTCGATAGCCTCGGGCAGGTCGTCTCACGCCGCGACTTCATGCCCTTTGGCGAGGAGATCACGCCCGACGGCACGCGCCGCACGGGCAACCTCAAATACAACTTCGGCGACAACATCCGCCAGAAATTCACCGGCTACCAAAAAGACAAAGAAACCAGCCTCGACTTCGCCGAAGCGAGAATGTACGAAAACCGCCTCGGCAGATTCACAGCAGTCGATCCTTTACTCGGCAGCGGGGTGATTAAGGAGCCGCAGTCATTCAATCGGTTTGTGTATGTGATGAATAATCCGGTTAATTCGACTGACCCTACCGGACTGTGGACAGACAGAAACTGGAGTTCGGGAGATTCGAATTTCTTTGCTGATAGCGACCATGGCATTGGTGCCCTGTCCGAGATTTTGGCTTTTCGGACGATTGTAGTGAACGAAAAGACTGGGGAATATCGACATTTTGATGACGGCCATGACGTTGTTTTAGCCGTTTCAGACCAGCAATTCAAACAATTTCAGGCGCTTTGGAATCAAGCACAATCGAATCCTGATGCGAATCGGTTATACCATTCAACGATTGATACCTTTAGACGATCTTGGCGAAACGTTGGCATATCCCAAAGTGACTTTTTTTTCCTTGCTTCTACTGTGTATGCTGAAAGCTCGGGAGGATATCGTGAGTCTCAAGGAATAGTGAATGTGCTTAGAAATCGGGCGGAAGTTGACGGCACGTCACTAATGACTCAAGTTAGCAATGCGCCAGATTATGGAGTTAGAGGGGCTACGGAATCGCGAAGAGCGGAATACTTCAAAGAGCAGGGACCAGGAGCGGATCAGAAGAGACTTAATGTTCATAGAGGAATCGCACTAGGGCTAACTAGAGGTGACATTACTGGCGGGGCTTTCTTTTGGGACGGCTTGGATTTCAATCAGCGTGCACGCGGAAACAATTCGGGCTGGAAGGAGCGGCATCAGGCAGGGTACTATTTTACCCACCCATCGCATGATCTGTACAACCAGCGTTCGTATCGATCGCCGAGATGGAAGAGTGGGTATTATTACGAATCCACCACAGCAATTGGCTCCACAACGTTTTCCCGCAAATACGGATATAGCGGTGGAAGTTGGCGCTAAATCTCGCCAAAAGAGGTATGATGGACTTGGAGACGGGCTATGAAGATTAGCACAATGTTTGTTCTGTTATTGGCAGCGACGGTTGGTCTTTCGTATATTCAAAGAGAACCATCGGGTTCCGGTGGTGCCGCGCTGTCCCCGCTTGAATCGAATGCAAAGGCGCTTCGGCTGCTACCACAAGGTGTTCTTTTCATGGGTGAGGCAATAACGGTCTTCGAAGAACCTGACAGTGGTCTAGCACTGTGGAATCCTGACGCTCGAGATACTTCGTGTACAGGCAAAAGTGATGAGATATTCCGTGACGTGCTGCCGGAACAGGTTGTTGAGGGTACGCAGTATTATAGAATCAAGACGGTGCAAGAGAATGGACCTGGCGCGGATCGGGTTTGGGTGTATCTAGACCGACTTACATTCTTAAGAATTGGTGAAAGTTCGTTTAAGGAGATTGATAAAGTTGCCAAAGCGACGCTCGGCAGTTCGCTTTTTTTACTTGTTAATGATTCTAGTTCCTACGTTTTATACATCGGGCAAGAGTCTGTTTCGTCTGGTCTAGGACTTTCCCGAAGGGTGCATCTTGTCCATCAAAACGGAGACGGGTCCGAAATGACGGTTTTCTATTCGGTTTCGAATGACCCACGTCGGGTCAAATTAGTCAGAACTGGCGAGTTATATTTTGTGCGGACTGACTATAATTGGGATCGAACCGACGAAGTAAACGGACCAGTATGGCTTGAAATAAGCGTCCTGTCGCGTAAGGAGGGTAGGGAACGAGTTCTTCGGAAGGACGATGTATATTGCCCAGACATCAACAAGGCACTTCAGCAACTGTCATCTCGACGGATATCCGAATGAAGTGCTTCTTTGCGTGAACTATTTAACTCGACTTGATTTTAGGGTTGTGGATCTCTACGTTCGACGATAAGCCAGCCGAGATGAACGATATCGTTGGCTGAAAGGAAATCGCCGGCGGTCAGCTTCCGCGGGCCGAAGTCGTCAATGGAGAATGGCTCGCCGCTGATCTCGACCTCGGTTTCGAGCAGCTCGCGGCCTTCTTTGTGCAGTTCTTTCTCCGCTTCGTCGGCCGGGAAGCTCGCCGCCGAGTACTCGACCGCTCCGCCGGAGCAGAATCCGACAACGAAATGGACGGTCACCGACCAGCTAGGCTCGCCGAGGGTTTTGGTCGATAGCCTCGGGCAAGTCGTATCCCGGCGGGACTTTATGCCGTTCGGTGAAGAGATCACGCCCGACGGCACGCACCGCACGGCCGACCTGAAATACAACTTCGGCGACAACATCCGCCAGAAATTTACCGGCTACCAGAAAGACAAAGAAACCGGCCTCGACCTCGCCGAAGCGCAAATGCTGCACAAAATGGAAAAGGGCCGCCGAGATGGCAGCCCTAAGCTGTTGATAATATTGGTGGCCAGGGACGGAATCGAACCGCCGACACGCGGATTTTCAGTCCGCTGCTCTACCAACTGAGCTACCTGGCCGGATTCGCGTCTTCAGACGGCGAAACCCTTAATATACGGATTCGCTTGTTTTCTGTCAAACGAATTAGGCAAGGTCGGTTTTCGGATAACCGATTGACCGCATTCGGACATCTCAGGCGAAATATGGGAAAATGCCCGATATGAATTTGCGTCTTTTATCTCTTATCGCATTAGTGTCAATTGCGGCTGCCTGCGGCGGCGGAGCGGCCGGCAATTCGAACCAGGCCGCGGCCAATAACGCCAACCTTCCGGCGGGAATGCAGCCGATGCCGATCCAGCCCTCGGGCGAATCGACGCCCGGCATTCCGCCTCCAGGCCAGGCCAACGTCGTAGAAAAAGGGCCGACACCGACTCCCGGCATCGACCCCGCGAATGTAAATGTCCAGATGAAGCCCGGTGCTACGCCGACGCCCGGAATACCGGACCCCGAAACGCTTCGCCGGCAGATGAACCAGCGGAACACCAATGTCAGTGCACCGCCGCCGGCTGCTGCAAATACTTCTTCAACGATGCCCGACCGCAAACAGCCGCGTCCGGTCGGCCAACAGTAATCTTTCAAACGGCGGCGTTTGCTTTAGGCAGGCGCCGCCTCTGCCGTTTCAACAAAGCCGAGCGCCGACTTCACATCCTTTTCGATGCGTTCGCGCGTCTCGGTGTTCTCCTTGAGCATGTTCTTCACGTTCTCGCGTCCCTGGCCTAGCCTTTCGCCCTTGTAAGAGAACCACGCACCGGTCTTTTCGACCACGTTGTTCGCCACGGCCAGATCGATCAGGTCGCCCTCGCGTGAAATGCCCTCGCCATACATGATGTCAAATTCTGTCTCGCGGAAAGGCGGTGCGCATTTGTTCTTTACGACCTTAACGCGTGTCCGGTTGCCGACCACCTTGTCGCCGTCCTTGATCGCGCCGATACGGCGGATGTCGAGCCGGACGCTGGCGTAAAACTTCAGAGCCTTGCCGCCCGTTGTCGTCTCCGGCGAGCCGAAAAAGACGCCGATCTTCTCGCGGAGCTGATTGATAAAGATGAACGTCGTCCGCGAATTTGCGACGATCGCCGTGATCTTTCTGAGCGCCTGCGACATTAGCCGAGCCTGAAGCCCCGGCAGCGAATCGCCCATCTCGCCGTCAAGCTCCGCCCGCGGGACGAGTGCCGCGACCGAATCGACCACTATGACGTCGATGCTGTTCGAGCGGATCAGCGTTTCGGCGATCTCAAGCGCCTGCTCGCCCGAGTCCGGCTGCGAGATCAGCAGGTCGTCGATATTCACGCCGAGCTTGCCGGCATATTCCGGGTCCATCGCGTGCTCGGCATCGATGTAAGCCGCGATGCCGCCCATCCTTTGGGCCGATGCCACGACCTGCAGGGCCAGCGTCGTTTTGCCCGAGCTTTCCGGGCCATAAACCTCGATGATGCGTCCCCGCGGCACTCCGCCGACGCCGATAGCTGCGTCGAGGCTCAGGCAGTTTGTTGAGATCGCCCCGGCTTCCTCGTGCGGGCGTTCGCCGAGCCGCATTATCGAGCCCTTTCCGAATTTCTTCTCGATCTGCAGAAGCGCAGATTCAATGGCCTTGCTTTTGTCGATGCTCATTTATTTGTGGTTCTCCTGATTTTGGGATTGCCGATACTTTACTGATACTCGACAGATTTTCCAAATCGGCTATACTGTATCACAGATGAAACGCTCAGGCAATCGTGGGAGGCGGTTTAATTCAAGGTTTTCGCGAAGCCTTTTTAAGAGCTATCGCGGCGAACGTTTGAGGCTTGTCGGCTTTGCCCTATAATGATTTTCAATTGAATTATCGGCCGGAGCCGGGCAGGCTCTTGCCAAAATCGGAGACAATGAATTTTTCCAGCCCGATCGGCCAAACGCTCGACGGCAAATACAACATCGAACGCGAACTCGGCCGCGGCGGGATGGGGACGGTCTATCTTGCCACGCACCTCGGCACCGAGCGGCCGGTCGCGGTCAAGATAATCGCGCCGCAATTTATGCAGCGGCCGGAGTTCGTCGAGCGCTTTCGCCGCGAGGCCCGTGCGGCCGGAAGGCTTCGTCACCCGAACGTCGTCGATGTAACGGACTTCGGATTTGCCGAAACCGACAGTGGCCGCGTGGCCTATCTCGTGATGGAGTACCTCGATGGCTGCACGCTCGGTGAGATACTCGACGAGGAAAAGAATCTGCCCGTAAGCTGGACGCTCGACATCCTCGAACAGGTTTGCTCGGCCGTCCACGAGGCTCATCAGCAGGGCATAATCCATCGCGACCTTAAGCCCGACAACATCTGGCTCGAGCCCAATCAACGCGGCGGCTACACCGTAAAGGTGCTCGATTTCGGTATTGCCAAGGTCGATTCGGCCGGGCATTCATTTAGCTCGACGGAAGCGGCAAGAACCGGCGGAGCGGAGACCTTTGCCATGGGCTCGGCGAGTACGTTTGCGGGTGATGAAGGCTCGACCGCGATCCACGACAGCATTTCGCCGACGCAGATCGTCGAGGCTCGGACGTTGATCCAGGCACCAAGTGAGGAATCTGAGCCGGCGGAGTCGAACCCGGCAAGGCAGACCGTCAATCTTACGGCCGAGATCGATCAGGAGGCGGTCGGCACAAAGATACTCGAAAATGGCGAAGCCGAACTTCCGGACGGAGCGACGCCCAGATTGGACACGGCTCCCGTCACCAAGGACCTGACCCGCGTCGGCGCCGTGCTCGGCACACCGCTCTATATGTCGCCGGAGCAATGCCGCGGGCAAAAGCTCGATCCGCGCTCGGACCTTTACAGCATCGGTGTGATCGCCTACCAGATGCTCTCGGGCGAGCCGCCGTTCCGCGGCGATTTTACCGAGGTAATGGCCTGCCATCGCGAAGCTCCGCCGCCGCCGCTCAAGGTCCGAAAGGTCCGCCGCAAGCTCCGAAAGGTGATCATGTCGGCGCTTGAAAAAGACCCGGATCTTCGGCCGCAGTCTGCCGCTTCATTTGCGACCATTCTTCGTTCGCGGAGCGAGGGCATCGCCGGACTTATGCGGCGAGCGGTGATGATCTATTCCGAGCACATCGGGAAATTCCTCGGCCTCTCGGCGCTTTTTTACATCCCGATGACGCTGATAACGATAGCGATCGTGATCGTCACCGTGATGAAGGGGCATGGGCAGATCGAAGAATCGACCGCTAATTTTATCGGCGCGGGATTGCAGCTCGTACTCTTTTTCGCAACGGTCTTCACCGGTTATCTGATCATCGGCACCAATACCTGGATCGTCGCTCATTCTATTGCCGTCCCGCTCCGGCCGATCCGTGTCCGGGCGGCGCTCCGCGAGGTCAACAAGCGACGGGCACGGCTTCTTGGGACGGGACTCCTATCGACCGTCCTGCAGCTGATCATCGGCGCGATCACGTGCGGCATCGGCTTTCTTGTTACCAGCGTCCTCTGGTCATTGGTCGGGCCCGTGGTGATGATGGAGAAACTCCGCGGCTGGAGCGCGATCAAGCGATCAAGCCAGCTCGTCCGCCGCTCGCTTGGTACTACGGTTGCCGCGGTACTGATCATGTTCTTTCTCCCTGCCTTGGTTGCCGGAACGCTCTCGTTCGTCATTAACATCACGGCCGTTGCGGTCGATAGATCGGCAGAAAAAGTGGTCGTAACTGAGAATACCGCGGGATCGGACACCGAGGTGGTAGAGAACCTTTCCATTGATCCCGCGACGGGCAAACGGGAGAATCAGGTGACGATCAAGACCGGAAACCAGCCAGCGGTTCGATTCTTCAACATGGATCGTGACTCGCGAAAGAAACTAACGAATTCGATCCTTGAGAGCCTGCTGCAGATCCTCCTTCTGCCTATCCAGCTTGTGATGATGTCTTTCACGGCCATCATCGGAGCTCTTCTTTTCATCAAAACGCGGCAGGCCGGCGGCGAGCCGATAACCGATCTCCTCGAGCAATTTGAGGACACGGACGGGCCGAAGAAAAAGTGGCAGGAACGCGTCCGCAAACGCCTGCTCGAATCCGGACGCATCTCGGCAAACAGCAAGTCTTAGCGATGTTAAAGCTCATCTCAGCTTTCCTCTTGCCGTTGCTTGCAGCGGCGGTGCTTGCCGCCACGGCGAGCGGGCAGGGAAGCGTCCGCGAGATCCGCATCGCCGCCGGGCAAACGCTTGAGGTGACGAATCCCCGCGGCCGCGTCATCGTCCGCACCGATGCCTCGCTTACCGAAACGGGCAGGTTCGAGGTTTCGTCGCCCGCGGGCGTGGCCGATGTGCTCGTACAGATAACGGCGACTTCCGTCACGATACCGGCGACGGTCCGTGACCGCATCGATCTCGAACTGATCGTCCCCGAACGCACATCGCTCCGCATAACGACCACCGACGGCGAGATCCGTGCCGAGGGCAACTTCCTTAAAATTGAGGCTCGCTCGGAGACCGGAACTATCGCCGTTGACCTGCCCGAGGAGCAGCTCGAATATTCGCTGCTCTGGACCGAATCTCGGCCGCGGTTCGTTGCCGATTTTCCGCTCGAACCGGTCCGGGAACGCTCGCGTGGGCGCTTTGAGATCAAGGGCCGGCACACTTCAGCGGCCGACGGCGAAGGCAGCGGTTCCGAAGATCGGGCTTCGACGCTCGAGACGCGAACGGCCCGCGGCATCGTCGCCATCAACGTCCCGCCGAACGAGATCACCGGCGACCTCCGCGAGCGTCCGCTGACCGAAGCGGCCAAGGGGATGATCCGCAGCGGCGACAGCATTCTGATGGAGGCGATCCGCCGAGCGGCGCCGAAGTATTACGGCGACTACGCCCGCTCGCTGCCGCCCTTTCGCCGCGAACCCGGGCTCCGCGAAAGCGTTTCGGCCGCATCGTTTTCGGGGCCGGGACTTCGCCGGGCGACGGTCGCCGTAACCGATGAGAATGACCGTGCGATCGCCGGAATTCGCCCCGAAGAATTTGAAATAACCGAGGCCGGCCGGCCGCTCGAACCGGTTTCGATCGAACCGGTCGAGGCTCCGGTGAATCTCGTTCTGCTGCTCGATGTTTCCGGCAGCGTGGAGGGCTACGTCAATTTCATCCGCCGGACGGCGAGGGCCTTCATCGCGACGGTCGACCCCCGTGACCGCGTGGCGATCGTCACCTTCGCCGAGGACGTCAAAACGCTCGTCACATTTACGAACGACAAGGCAAAGCTCTCCGCAAGCCTCGACACCTTTGACGCCGGCGGTGCGACCGCCTTTTACGACGCCGTCGGCTACACGGTCGCCGAAACGCTCCGTCCGATCCGGGGCGAGCGGACGGCCATCGTCATTCTCACCGATGGCGATGACAACCGCTCGTTTCTACCGTTCGATCCGCTCGTTTCTGCCGTCGGCGAAAGCGGTGCTCTCATCTATCCGCTATACATTCCGTCGGCACTTGTTTCAGCGGCAGAGACCGCTCCCGACCGCCGTGTCGATCCGCTTCGGGCACGCTACTTTGGACTTTCAAAGCGTGCCGAGGGCGAAGGCGAACGGCTTGCCAAGGCCTCCGGCGGCGTCTATTTTCCGATCTCGCAGATCGCCGAGATTGACCGTGCATACGAAGACATCGCCAGCCAGCTCCGCGCCGCCTACGACATTACATATCGCTCCGAACTCGCCGAGCCCGACCCGAACCGCCCTTCGCCACGCCTCCGCATCCGCGTCAAACGCCCCAACGCCCAGGTCCGCATCGACCGCGTAACCGCCCCCTAAATTGCGAAAGTTGCGAAGTTTCGGAGTTGCGAAGTTGCAGAGTTGCGGAGTTGCGAAGTTGCAGAGTTGCGAACGTTGAAATTCCAAATTCCAGATTCCAGATTCCGCATTCGTCACCGAATTCCGCATTCTACTGCTCCGGGCTTTAGCCGACCGAGTGTCGGAAGCCCGCGCGTAAGCAAGGGCGTATGTTCGAATGGTGAATGGTGAATCTGGAGTCTGGAATGCAAAAGCCCGCACGTAAGTAAGGGCGGAGCATCCGACCGAATCTCCCCCCAACCCTTAACCACACAGGCGGAAACCCGACCTGTAGGTAGGGTGTCCTTCGGAATGATGAATGACGAACTATGAACGATGAATGCGGAATCCCCGTGTCAGAGGCCCGACCGTGAGGGAGGGCTCAATTGCGGAAGCCCGCGCGTCAGCAAGGGCATAACATCCGATGCGGCCTGCCTGAGTCGTCTTCAACGACTTTCGTATTCCGCATTCATCTGTCGGAAAGCAATGGACGCCTCGAATGGCTCCGCTAGGAGCCAGATGTTTATAGCAAGGACACCGAAGTAATACCGCCGAGCCCCGTTAGGGGCGGCATCAACAGTTGAGAAGAAGACATGCCGCTCCTACGGAGCTTTGGTTAGAGCTTTGCGTTCGTTTCTATAAACATCACGCTCCTACCGGAGCTACGAGCCCTATCCCCGTGTCCGAGACCCGACCGTCGGGAAGGGCTTTTCTTATAGATGAGGGACGAGTGACGAGTGACAAGGCCTGAGAATCCGAATGCGGAAGCCCGCGTGTGAGCAGGGGCTCGTTCGAGGTGGCTTGTGACGAGCGGCGAATCTGGAGTTCGGAATCGTCCCAAGTTGTTGCTGGGCGGGAAATTTGCTTAAATATCCGTTTGCGAGAACGAGGAAAATTGCGACTATGAGCAACGCATTCATTGAATCTCTGGCAGGGTATAACGAGTCCGAGTGGCTGGCGGCGGTGGCTTCGCTGGCGGCGGACATTCACACGGTTGACCGCGACGCGACACAGGTTTGGTTCCGGTTCTATCCGCTCGATCTGGTGCGGTATCTGAATTCGGCTGAGGACCTTGAGGAAGCCAAGAAGGGCCTCGCGATGCAGGGCGATTTCGGCCTGGCGGACAAGATCGACACCTCGCACCGTTTTCTTTACGGGCACCGTTTCTGGCCGCAGGTGAAGGCAGCGATCACGGCCCGTGCCGAAGGCGGCGAGGCCGCAGCTATCGCCGACGAGATCCGCAGCATAGCGAAGCAGGTCGCAGCCGATGCAAAGTCGAAAGAGAGCCTTACGCTCGGCATCGCGGCCGTCGGATTGATGACGCTGGTGCAGGTTGGGCCGGATGCGTTCAAGGCGGCTCCGGGCATCGCGGCAAAGCCTTCGGGCCTGATGACGAAGTCGCCGGAAACGATAGTCGCCGAACGTGCGAAGGACGATTCGCAGGGCATTTTCGGATTTCTCAAAACGGTCGATAAGGAGTTCTCCGTAGTTCGCGATGAATATTCCGGCGGCCGCTTCAAGGTGATCAACGAGGAAGAGATCGCTTCGGCTTCGCAGAAGGACCACTCGCAGGATTGGCAGTCGATGGACGAACGCTGCTGGGATGGCCCGGTGCCGATCGAGTGCACTTCGGCCTCGTGCGGCACGTGCTGGGTCGGTGTTCTCGGCGGTGCTGAAAAGCTCAGCGAGCCCTCGGCCCGCGAGCGGAAGCAGATGAAGGTCTTTGGCTATAACCAGCCCGAGGGCGATAAGCCGTTCATCCGCCTCGCCTGCCAGGCAAAGGCAACCGGCAACGTTACGATCGTGGTTCCGCCGTGGAACGCCGTCTTCGGCAAGAAGGTGCGGCAAAACGTCGAGGAATCGGAACTCGAACCGGCAACGACTTCCGCAAAGAAACTTCGCGAGACGATCGCGTCTGCCGTCTCGGGTGAGTGATCCGCTAGACGTATTCTTCGTCCGAGTAACACCAACCCCAATTCTCGCCGGGCTCCAATGATGCGATCAGCGGATGCCCGGTTTTTTCATAATGGGCGGAAGCGTGTTTGTTCTTTGAGGTGTCGCAGCAGCCGACGTGGCCGCACGTCAGGCAAATGCGGAGGTGCACCCATTGCTCGTCCATCGTGATGCATTCCTCGCAGCCCGCCGCACTCGGAAACACCGGCCTGATCATCTCCACGTGCTCGCAGACCGATGCATCGACCTCGGTGAGGTACGAGAAAGGGCTTTCTGTATCTATCCGCCGCGGTGACTCGGGCTGCGATGAGAACCCGACGGGAACCGACGTCCCGGCCGCCGTTGCCACCGCACTCGGCTTCCGGAACTTGGCGGCGTTCCGGGCAAATGCTTCCGTTGAGCCCTCGAGCAAGAGTTCGTCGCCGGCTTGCAGAACAAAATCGGCCGCCGGTTTTTCGAAGGTCTCGGAAACCCGCGTGACCTTGGCAACACGCAAACCGGAATCTTCAGCAAGTCCGGCCGCCGCGACCGACAGCCCGGATACGACCGAGCCCTCGCGAACCGTAACCGTCCGCGAATCAAAACAGCCCTCGCCGGTCTCACAGGCGAACTCCGAGCCTTCCATTCGGACAGTTTCTGCCATCAATGCGGCATAGCCGTCGCGGCGGGCAAGGTCTTCCAGGCGGTCGATCTCCGCTGCCTCAACGCGGTATTCGCGGAGCACCTCGCCAAAGAGCTGAACGATCGACTCGAACTCCTCGGAGACGACCTCATCGGCACCGGCCTCGAGCAGGTGCTCGGCGTCGGCCGAATATCGCGTACGGACGACGATCCGAAGCGTCGGGTTCAACTGCCGGGCGACCGAGATGATCTTATGTGCGGTTGCGGGGTCGTCGTCGGCTATCACGACGATCTTCGCCTTATCGATGCCGACGTGCCGCAGCAAGAACGGACGCGAGGCATCGCCGCGGACGACCGGCAGGCCTTCGGATTCGGCCTCATTGGCACCGGTCGGGCTAAGCGTCGTTATCACGTAGGGAATGCCGGAGCCGGCAACAACGCGGATCAGCGACCGTGCCGCCTGGCCGTATCCGGCGACGATGAGATGATCCTCAAGGTCAAGCGTGTGCTCGGTCTGGTGGTCTTCGCTCTCGGCCGAGACCGGCAGGCGATCGATCTTACTCGCAGCCTTTGCCGATGCCTTTTCACCGAGCCGCATCAAGAGCGGCGTCACGACCATCAATCCGACCGTCGCTGCAATGAACGCCTGCGAACCCGATTCTGCACCTGCGGGGAAGAGCCCGACCTCGCGGCCGGCACGCTCAAGCACGAACGAGAACTCGCCGATCTGTGCAAGCGTAAGTGCCGAGGCCGCCGCGATCGGCGTTGCATAGCCGAGTGCCTTGACGCTGATCCACGTCGTTACGGCCTTGATGCCCAGAACCGCAACGATCACCCCCGCTACCAGCGGCATGTTTTGAAGAAGGAACGAGACGTCCAGAAGCATCCCGACCGAGATGAAGAACGTAGCCGAAAAAAGTATCTGGAGCGGCAGCGTTTCGCTGAGTGCGTGCTGCGAGAAGCGGCTTTCACTGACCATCAACCCGGCGAGAAACGCACCAAGCGAGAGGCTGACGCCCGCGAGACTTGTTAAATATGCCGTTCCGAAACAGATGGCGATAACCGTCAGAAGAAACAACTCGGGCGAGCAGGTCAACGCGACCGATTCGAGGATCTTCGGCATCACGCGTCTCGCGACGACAAGTACAAGCAGTATTATGCCGATGGCTGTTCCGAGTGCGGTCGCGATCTGCCCGAACCCGCCTTCGCTGCCGCCTGCAAGCACCGGTACAAGAAGTACCATCACGACGATCGCCAGGTCCTGAAAGATCAGCAGGCCAAGAGCGACCTGCCCCGGCTCGGAGTTCGTTTCGCCCTTGTCTGCAAGCAGCTTCAGCACGATCGCGGTCGAGCTCAAGGCGACCAGCATTCCGGAAAAGATCGCCGCCGGAAGGCTTACGCCAAATGAATAAAGCACAAGGCCGACCGCCGCGATCGTCAGACCGACCTGCAGGCTGCCGCCGCCGAAGATGAGCTTCTGGATGCGTGCAAGCTTTTCGAGGCTAAACTCGATGCCGATGGTGAAGAGCAGAAGTATCACGCCGATTTCGGCCGTTGCATCGACGAGCTCACGATCCTGGACAAGCCCGAGAGCGTTCGGCCCGATGAAGACACCGGCGATCAGAAAGCCGACTATCGGAACCAGCCGCAGCCGGAAACAGATGTATGCGATCGCCGCACCGGCGACGATCAGGGCGACGGTTTCGGTAAGGAACTGCGGAACGGCTCCCGCGGCGAGTACAGGTTCGATCAGCATAAATATGGTGTGGTCAGGACGAAAGAAAACGCGACCCCTGCCGTGCCTTTGCTCTTATCGGCGAATTAAGTAAAAATCCCATTTTGGCGAACGAAGTGCAAGACACGAATCAAACGAGCGGATCAACAAGATCGGCCATGAATCCGGTGGTGCTTGTTGTTATCGCCGTGCTGCTGTGGAGCACAGGCGGGCTGTTCATCAAACTGACGACGCTCGATGCGTTCTCGGTCAATATGGGCAGGTCGCTTTTTGCGGCGATCGTGGTCGCTGCTTTTACATTTAAAAAGGGCCTGCGGCTCGACCGCTACACGCTCTTTGCTTCGTTCCTTTACGCGGCGACGCTGACGTCTTTCGTCTACGCGACAAAGAACACTACCGCCGCAAACGCCATCTTCTTGCAGTACACCGCCCCGATCTATGTGCTCGTGCTTGCTCCGTTCCTGATCCGAGAGAGTTTCCACATACGCGACCTTGTTACGGTGCTGCTCTGCATCGCCGGGATGACGCTTTTCTTTCTTGATAACGCGAGTTCCGCGACCGCTCCGGATCCATTTTCGGGAAACATAGCAGGGCTCGTTTCCGGCGTTTGCTTCGGGCTTTATTTCATCTTCCTGCGGCACCCGCGGTCCGAGCAGAGAAATCCTGCGGTCTCGGTCTTTTACGGCAATCTGATCATCGTTTTGGTGATGATACCGCTGATCGCCCAGTCGCCGCCGGCCGCGATCACAACAAACGACCTGCTTGCCATCGCATTTCTCGGCATTTTTCAGATCGGCATCGCGTATATTCTTTTCACAAAAGGAGTTGCGGCGGGTGTCCGGCCGCTTGATGCGAGCATTATCGGCTTTATCGAACCGCTGATAAACCCTATTTGGGTGCTTCTTTTTGTCGGTGAAACGCCGACCATTTGGGCAGTGATCGGCGGTGCGGTCATCATCGCCGCGGTCGCCGTTCATACCATCCGCCAATACACCCGAAAAGCCGTCTCGGCCGAGGCTTGATGCTGCCCGGAGTGCAAAACCCCGAAACTGCTCCAAAGTGTTGCCCGAAAGTTAACTTTTGCGCTTATCTTATGATAATCTTTTGAAATACTTCCAAAAGCGGCAGGTTATTGTCCGTTTTAACTTTAGACCTGAAGATTTAATAACGAATTAAGACAAAGAGAGCTACATTTATGGCTAAATATACGATTCCCGAAGATATCAAGAACCCGGAACTCCTCCGTTGGGTCACGGATATGGCCGAGCTTTGCGAACCGGATGCGATCTATCTCTGTGATGGCTCGCAGGAAGAATATGACCGGCTTTGCGAAGAGATGGTCGCTGCCGGCACGTTCATCCGGCTAAACCAGGAAAAGCGGCCGAACAGCTTTTTGGCCCGCTCGCATCCCTCGGACGTTGCCCGCGTAGAGGACCGCACCTATATTTGCTCGCTTTCGAAAGGCGATGCCGGCCCGACCAATAACTGGATGGCCCCGAAGGAAATGAAGGCGATCCTGACGCCGAAGTTCCGCGGCTCGATGCGTGGCCGGACGATGTACGTCATCCCGTTCTGCATGGGCCCGATCGGTTCGCCCATCTCGCAGTTCGGTGTTCAGCTTTCCGATTCGCCCTACGTCGCCGTCAATATGAAGATCATGACGCGGATGGGCACCAAGGCTCTTGAAGCAATGGGCGACGGCGAATTTGTCCACTGCCTCCATTCGGTCGGCATGCCGCTCGCGGAGGGACAGCAGGACGTGCCGTGGCCGTGCTCGCCGGACCCGAAGGACAAATACATCGTCCATTTCCCGGAAGAGCGTTCGATCATTTCTTACGGTTCGGGTTACGGCGGAAACGCCCTGCTTGGCAAGAAATGCCTCGCTCTCCGCATCGCCTCGACGCTCGGCCGCGAACAGGGCTGGCTGGCTGAGCACATGCTCATCGTCGGCGTGAAATCGCCGAACGGCCGCAAGGATTATGTCTGTGCCGCGTTCCCGTCCGCCTGCGGAAAGACCAATTTTGCAATGCTCATTCCGCCGAAGGAATTCCGCGAAGAGGGCTGGGAAGTCACCACCGTCGGCGACGACATCGCCTGGATCAAGCCCGATGAGACCGGCAAGCTCAGAGCGATCAACCCCGAGTACGGATTCTTTGGTGTTGCTCCGGGCACCAACTATAGCTCGAATCCGAACGCGATGGATTCCATCCGCGAGAACACGATCTTCACTAACGTTGCTTTGACCGACGACGGTGACGTTTGGTGGGAAGGCATGGACGGCGAACCGCCGGCACACGCCATCGACTGGCAGGGCAACGACTGGACACCGGCGAGCGAGAAGCCTGCCGCTCACCCGAACGCCCGCTTTACCGCACCGATCACGCAGTGCCCGGTGGTTGATGAGCACTTTGATTCGCCGACGGGCGTGCCGGTTTCGGCATTCATCTTCGGCGGCCGCCGCAATACGGTCGTGCCGCTCATTCAGCAGTCGTTCAACTGGGCATTCGGCGTCTATATGGCCGCGACGATGGGCTCCGAGATGACCGCAGCCGCCTTTGGAAACATCGGCGAGGTCCGCCGCGATCCCTTCGCGATGCTGCCTTTCGCCGGTTACCACATGGGCGATTACTTCTCGCATTGGCTCGACCTCGGCCGCAATATCCCCGAACCGCCGCGTATCTTCTCGGTCAACTGGTTCCGCAAGGACGAGAACGGCAAGTTCCTCTGGCCGGGATTCGGCGAGAACTTCCGCGTTCTGAAGTGGATCGTCGAGCGCACCAATGGCGGTGGCGGCGCGGAGACCACGGTGCTGGGCTGGAAGCCTCGCCACGAGGACCTGGACTGGACCGGTCTCGACTTCTCGCCGGCGGCATACGCTGCGGCAAGCAAGATCGACCCCGCCGAATGGGCTGCTGAGATCGCGCTCCAGAAGGAACTCTTCGCGAAGGTCGGCGGGCGCCTGCCGGGCAGCCTCAACGCCCTGATCGGCGGAATCGAAACCGAGTTCAAGAAGCTCTAATCAAGCTTGAAGCTCGTTTCTAAAATAAACAAACACTCGTAACCTCGAAGGGAACCAAGACAAACTCTTGGTTCCCTTCTCTTTTAAAAAAACCGTCTACTATATGATCCCGTTTCTCCCAGAGCCCAAAGAGTCGACCGTTCGTACGTTTCGAGCATTCGAACAGTTTCTGCCATAGCCAGAGAAGCCATTTGGCTATCCCACGATGCCGGATTTCGCCAAAAGCGTCATTCCAGGATAGACACGAAGAGACCTCAACCCGCCTACTATATACTTTCGTTTCTTGCAAAGACCCAAAGCGCCGACTATTCGCCGTTTTTGAGCATTCGGGCAATTTCGAGACTAGCCAGAAACAGTCATCTGTCTATCCCACGATGCCGGTTTTCGCCAAGAGCGTCATTCCAGGATAGACACGAAGAGACCTCAACCTGCCTACTATATACTTTCGTTTCTCTTAAAGACCCAAAGCGCCGACTATTCGCCGTTTTTGAGCATTCGGGCAATTTCGAGACTAGCCAGAAACAGTCCTCTGTCTATCCCACGATGCCGGTTTTCGCCAAAAGCGTCATTCCAGGATAGACAACAGACCCCTAGAGTCTTAGCCTTATCCCCAAACCTCAATGCGCAAAGTACTTCGCAGCAACGGGATGCGCCACATGGCGTAGTAGTAATTTTTTAGTGCAACTTTCCAAGCAACAGCGAATATCCAAACTCAACGAAAGCCGTGGGGGCAGCGCTCGTTACCCCGAAGCCGAACCTGGCGCTCACTTGCTGGTTGCGCCGAAGGCGATACAGGGCACCAGCATCAATGATTTGATTTGACCTGGTTGACCTCTGGAAGTTTCCCACGTACTCGACGAAGCAATCGCCTTTGGGTCCCAGTTTTCGAATCAAATCGCAGGTCGGTTGATAAACCACATTCTTATCAACCGACGCAACTTCGCCTTGATTCTGAGACTCTTCAGCTTCAGTCTTGATGAAAACCCCATGCGCCGACCGGATCGTCCAGTTTTGCGACAGTTGTCGACCGGCAACAATTTGCACGAATGGGTCTACTGCATTGCTCGTGAGAGCATTGCTTCCGGTAGGAACTGTAAAACCTGGTATAACAGCCAGGTCAAACCTCCCTGGCAGTGGTCCGATTCTGATTTTCGCTCCGACACTCATGTCCGAAACACCGGAAACCGCCGGCTGCACCCCCTGAAGGAGTAAGTAGTTAGGAACGGCAAGGCGCAACTCCGCGCGCGGAAGCAAGCCAAGTCGCAATTGCGTTTGAGGCACGTTGAAACTGCGCCCGCTCGATTCTTTGGTGAGCGCCAAACCGTTTTCCGCCTGAATGTAATTCGGTGGAACAGTAAACGGAGTGGGCGTCACGCTCGGGCGATCCGTGTCTATCTCCGGACCGGTTGAACCCGTGAATGTTTGCGCATTGGCACTCAATGCCAAAAACACCAGCAAAAACAGTGACGCAGAAGACGCTCGGTAAAAAATGCGACGCCCACCCGGGAAGGTTTCACGACAGATTTATATCACAATAAAATTCCACCCGCCTACCTTACGGTCCGTTTCTTCAAACGACCAAGACACTCCCGAACAGAGACTTTTGACATCGCGCTCGAGCGGTGTCGTTCCAAACACTAAATTGTCTATGACACAACGACGCTTTTGCGAAAATCCGTCATCATACGATAGACAGCAGCAGTGTCTACCTGGAGCTTCCTCGCGAAAGCTCCCACTACGAGCCACTTCTCAGCATCGACAAGCACCATATCGGATAGTAGCAATCCTTAATTAGCGCTAGCGCCACCAATTGGATCTCATTCGGAGAAGCGCTCCGGTTAACGGTTTTATTTGCGGAACAGACTTGCGTACGCGTACGGTGAAGACATCATCACCCAACAACCGAATCTCTGGAACATCTCTCCCGCAGCCGCTTCTGTCTAGCCCAAAATCTCTCCTCGACGCAGTTTCACTGTGACGGTGAGATTGGCTAGGCATTGAATCGGCAACGTACGCGCTCGAGAGCAGTCCCCGAAGATTCAAGTCTCGTCCCAGTTTTGCCACTCGGTGGCAGGACCTATTTTTCACACTGGAGGTTGCTATGGCAACAACTTACAGCGCCTCGTCCGCGGGGCGTGCACTGTATCGCGCCGCGTGGGAAGTTGTCGGTCAAAAGTTCTTCGACACCGAGAAGCTCGCTGATTGGTCGTCCTGGGAACACCGGTTCGACGAGCTCATCGACGGCGAGGAAACCGCGGTGCGTTTCATCGAGCAGATGCTGGCGTCGCTGGGGGACAGCTACACCAGGCTCGTCGGTTTCACCCTGAACAACGCCCCCGACGCGCAGCCCGCTTCCCCTGCCGGCCAAGGCACGTCGCCGGACGCAGCCGAAACTGGCGCGCCCAAGTCGAATAACGATGTTCTGGTCAGGAAACTGTCCGGCAACATCGGCTACATCCGGATCTTCTCGTTCGAAAACCCGAGCATCGTCGAGCAAGTCACCCAGGGCGTGGAGGCTGTTCGCTCTTGCGACGCCTTCATCATCGACCTGCGCGACAACGGCGGCGGCAACGTCGACTGGGCATGCAGCTGCGCGGAATTCTTCGTCGCGAAGGGACCGGTCGGCAGCATCGTGCGCAGGCTTCCGGACGGGAGAATGTGGCATCGCGATGTCGCTCTGTTCGACGAAGGAATGCTCTTCATCACGAAGGTGACCGGCGAGGAAGAGCGCATGGAAGGTTTCATGCGCCGAGAACCCATCACCGTCGGCAAACCTGTCGTCGTGCTCATCAACGAGCATACCGGCAGCTCGGCGGAGATGATGGCTGCGGCGATCGTTGAAAGCGACAAGGCAAGCGGTTTGGTGACAAGCATGGGCGCTCCGAGCTTCGGCAAGGGCATCGCTCAAGCCACCGTTTCGGTGCTGGACAAGGTCTCCATCCAGATCACCTGCGCTCGCTTCATGTCTCCGACCGATGTCTGGTTCGGCGACGCGCAGCAGACGGTGCGCAATCCTGTCGTGCCGGACGTTCTCGTGCCGGAAACCGCGGACGACGGTCCGAACGCGCAACTCTCAGCCGCCTTCAACTGGCTGAAGACCCGCATCCAGACCGCCGCCTGAACCGAGACAGGAGACGAACATAACCGTTCTTCTCCTGTCTTCTTTCCAAAATTGTCTACTATACGCCACCGTCTACCACCAGGTCCCCGAGCGTCCATGCGCAGTGAATTTCAAGCATCGCGCAGTTTAGACTTTCTACGGAAAACGCTTTTTGGCTATCCCACGATGCCGGATTTCGCCAAAAGCGTCATTCCAGGATAGACACGAGACCGTCCGCGCCTTGCCCTAATCCCCAAACCTCAATGCGGGAAACACTTTGTAGAACCCAGAGTTCCTATATGCCATAGTAGTGATCCTTTACGAGACCGTTCGGGCCTTGCCCTAAGCCCCGAACCTCAATGCGGGATACACTTTGTAGAACCCAGAGCCACCACATGCCATGGTAGCGCCCCTCTTCCGCCTCTCAGTCGTCGGCGCGCAGCGCGCCGAGAACTGATTCGACTCGCGCGAGGTTTACGTTTCGCTCCTGGGCAAGCGCGTCTTCGCCGACCTCCTGAATGCGCTTCAAAAGCGACTCTTCGCACACCTCGAGCATGTCGGGCGCAATCAGTTTTGCCACAGTGAAGGTGCGACTTTTGCTCTCCCGATCCTCTGGTTCTGCAGAGCCGAGAAGCAGCAAGACGTTTCCATCCAGATTCAATATCCCATCAATTATTCGATGCAAGTCGTAGCCCGAAGCTTCATCGCGAACGACGCAAAGCGCCGCGCCATCGCGTTTAAACTTATCGTCCAAGCGCAACTGATGCCCTGACATCGCAACAACCGACCCAATCATCATGTAGTTGGCGAGCTGTATTTCTCGATTCATCGAATCACTCCGTTATTTTCTCCAGATTATCGCAGGATCACACGGGTCCACACCGACCGCGCGGTAAACAGCATACAAAGCCGGTCTCTCAACGAGCTGCCCAAAATTGGTGCTCATCTCCGATTCAACCGCGTAATAACCGGCGCCGTCCGAGCGCGACTGCCCACCGCCCGACTTAAGCATCAGCCGATCACCCGCGCCATAAACCATCGTTCCTGGCTTCAGCCCTGTCTTTTGCTCGATTGCAGAAAGCATCGGCTGAGTCAGTTTAGAGCCAGGCGGTAGCTTAAAACTCGCAGCCAATCGCTGTTCCACAACCGCGTCCAACACCGGACCTTTGAACGAAACATTGTACATCGGATCAAAGTAGCGCCCCTCTTCGAATGTGTCACGGCTGACTGCAGCCCGCCTGGAAAGCCCGCCCGCAACTTCGGTATTGCCCGTTTTGATCTCTTCCTTCAATCCAAGCCCCTTCGCATGAAGTATGCCGTCAACTCGCTTCTGAACCTTGATCGCTTCCTCCGCGGTTTTCGTGTATATCGTAAACGCCTTGGCGCCCTGTCCAACTCCATCCGGCGCGACCACTCCGCGTCGTCCCTGCCCCTCCGTCGCGAAAGCAGGATCCATTCCCTTCCATTTCGCAACATACTTGAGCAACTCCGCATCCCGCATCAGCTCAGGGATCAACGCGCTCTGAACCCTCGCCAGATCCTCCGCCGACTCGGTCAAAACATGAACTTTTATCGGAGACGGCGCCTTGCCATCGCCCGGAGTGACGGCGTTAAACCAACCTTCCCATTTCATCATCTTCAGTTCATGTTGACCACACTTTAAAATACGAACGCAATCATCATTTGCTCTAACGCACTCATAGCCACTGTGAGCCAGTTTCGGAAGCTCTTGAACATCGCGCTGCTTGTACTTTTCCACGCGTCCTTCAGGAGCATCACCTTTGGTTTTTAAACCTTCCGCGCTTTCCGCAGCCGTTTCGTGCTGTTTACCAGCACCACCTTTACCACCACCCCTGGTGGCAACTTTTTCGACACCATGCGCTGCCGCAAAACCCAAACCGACTAACGTTGCATCAGCAAGTGGGTCCCCGAGATTATCTTCGGTAATCGCTTTTGCATGCGCAAATGTTTTCTCACTCGGATGACTACA
>JAHBSG010000017.1 GCA_019639235.1 Acidobacteriota bacterium
CGAATAAACACTGCGGCCTTCCTCGGCATTTCGGGCGTTAAACCCGAAACTCAGATTCCCGACAATATCCGCAACCGCCTGCGGCTCCAAAATGACGGTATATGAGCCCGGATCAATAGTTCTGGCGTCTCGGCCCTGCATCGCTTTTTTTATCGATTCCGAAGCGATGCGTTTTGTGTCCAGTTTGGCAATATCAAAATGGTTTCGCAGGAAATAGCCCGAACTTGTCCCATCCGGCGTTCTTGAGGTAACCGAAAGGCTCACATTTGTTGAACGTTCAAATTCAAAATTGCCATTCTTCGTCGCAGAAGCACCAGCTTGCGAACGTGCCGAGTGAAATCCGGCGCCTATGACCTTGTTCTTTTCAAACTCGGCAATTATATTGCTTACACTTTTAGCACGATCGTTCAACGAAAGATTTGCCGTTGCCTCAACATAACCGCCGGTCGATTTGTATGTCTGCTTTCCAAGCGTTGGCATGTATTCGCGATCAGGCGGCGCGTTTTGCGCTATCTTCTGTGCTTCCTCAACCATTGACTTCAGGCTCTCATCATCAACGTCGTTTCTGCTGGCTGAACCACGTTTTCCGTCTATCCAGACCGTGACATTCGCACTTCGGCCAAGCCGTGAACCGCTGGTCAGAAAGTTGTTGTTTGCAAAACGGAGATGTGAAAGCTTATCACTGCCGACACTTGCCGAAGCATCGTCAGCCTTTACGTATGAAAGGATCTTTTCAGTCAACTTTTTTGCTTCTGATTCTGTAAATAACATTAGTCGTGATCCTCCATGTCTCCGGAATTTGGTGAAGAGGCTGTATTAAGAACATTGATCTGCCTAAATCTCGCTGTCGGACATCCGTGAGAGACCGCATTTGATTGTCCGGGCTCACCTTTACCGTCATTGAACGATCCGGGAATGTCATAGGTCGAACGCCCGCCTAACCCGTCGCATGCCCCCCAGAAATCGGTTGTTCTGGATTGATAGGCCACGTCGCGAAGCATGCCCGTTTTCTTGCCGTTCTTTATTTCCCAAAAGGTCTGGCCGCCGAACTGAAAATTATATCTCTGCTGATCAATAGAATAGCTTCCACGTCCGTGTATCATGATGCCGTTCTCGACACCTGCGATCAGATCTTCTTCGCTTACATCTTCTTTGGCTGGTTCAAGGGAAAGATTCGGCATACGCGGAAACGGAACACTTCCCCAACTGTCCGCGTGCAGACATCCGTATGACTTGTCATGCCCGACGAGTTGTGCAGTGTCTCTGGTCGTTTGCCAATCAACAAAAACTCCGTCTTTCACGATATGCCATTCCTGTCCCGGTACGCCTTCATCGTCATACCCAACTGTAGCGAGGCCAAATTTCTGTGTTCTATCGGCAACAAAATTGACGATCTTCGAACCGAACTGGAGTTTTCCAGTCTTGTCCGGCGTCAGGAAACTTGTCCCGGCATAATTCGCTTCCCAGAGCATCGCACGGTCAAGCTCGGTAGAGTGGCCGACAGATTCATGAATAGTAAGGAAAAGATGCGAAGGGTGAAGAATCAGATCATATTTCCCGGGCTTGACCGAAGGAGCTTTCAGCTTCATAACAGCATGTTCAGCAGCTTCTCTAGCCTCGGCCGGCCAGTCATATTTGGTCATATATTCATAACCTATTGACTGAGCCTCTCGCAGGGAATTTACCGCCTGAAAGTCACCGCTGGCACGATTCACTGCCGTTGCTGAAAAACTTGGATTACCGCGTATCAGATATTGTTCTACCTTTACGCCATCTGAAGTTGCAAGATACTTCTGCTCATTGACCCACGCCATCGAGGAATTGACAAAATTGATGCCCTGAACGGCAAGAGCCGCTTCGTTTATCTTGAGAAGAAGAGCAGCTTTTTCTTCAGCGGGCACCTCAAAAGGATCTTTTTCTATCGGTGTTCGCCACTTTGCTTCCACCTTCGGCGTCGGAACAAGCTCGATCTTTTTTCGTTGAAATCTTGCGTTTGCCTTGGCGATGTCTATTGCCTCGCGCGTTACGCGCTGTGCCTCATCAGCGGTGACAATCGGACTCGCCGCAAATCCCCATGTACCGTTAACGAGCACACGCACCCCAAAACCAAAATTCTGTCCGGCAGACAGATTCTGGATCTGTCTTTCTCTGGTCGAGACTGCCTCAAGACGGTAGCGATTTATGCGTATGTCCGCATACGAAGCGCCTAACCGCTTGGCTGTCGCCAGCACCGCATCGGCAATGCTGTTCTTGTTTACATCGAAATAGTATTCCGTGGCTGCCTGAGCATCATAAACCCAGCTAGGCAAAACTGCAGCAGTACCGAACGCCACACCTGCAGTTTTGATAAAATCACGACGGGAAAATGTCATCTTGCCCTCCTTTTTTGAATGGATGACTGATTATATTGCCGTTTGGAGAAACAAGTCAAAACTCGCTTTTCTACGCACCGCCATCACGGGACAAAAGGATTTGTCATGAGATCCTGGCGTCCGAAGCACAATTATTATCAGAAAAAAGATCAGGGAAGATTGGAGAGGGGTTATCTATCAGATATTGGAGGCGGCGATCGGAATCGAACCGATGAATAAAGCTTTTGCAGAGCTCTGCCTTACCACTTGGCTACGCCGCCTAAAACTGATGTAGGCAGTTAGCGATGGGCTGTTGACAGCTATAAACCACACTGCCCACTGCCAATGGCAAACTGCCTACTAAAAAAACTGGAGCGGGAGACGAGGGTCGAACTCGCGACTTCAACCTTGGCAAGGTTGCGCTCTACCACTGAGCTACTCCCGCACAGCAAACCCTTATTTTACTTTTCGAATAGGGTTTGTCAAGCCGAAACCGATTTTCGGCTTAATTCTGCACTGTTACGTCCTTGATGAAGCTCCAGTCGCCGCTCGGGCTGATCTTCACATTGCCGATCCGCTTGCTTGTGATGACCATATTTGCCGGATACCAAAGCGGGAATAGCGGCAGTTCATTGCTGATAATGGCCCAGGCATCGACATAGAGCTGCTTGGCCTTTGCACGATCGGTCTCATTGACGGCTTGTTCCACCAATTTATCGACCTCGGCATTACTGTAGCGGCTCCGGTTGCAGCAACTGACGTTCGGGCCTGGAATACGAGCGGTGGTGAACAGGTCCTTCATAAAGATCGGATCCTGATTCCCGCCAACCCAGACGCCGGTGTTCATCTGGAAATTTCCCTGAGTAAGCTGCTCGCGGATCGTATTCGAATCAAGCGTTTCGATCTGGACATTCAATCCGACCTCAACGAGCATATTCTGGATCGCCTGGGCATAGCTACTGTATGCCGCGTTGCCGGCAGCGAATTTGAATTTGATCGGCTCGTTCTTATAGCCGGCCTCGGCGATGAGCTTTCTGGCCCGCTCCGGGTCGTAGCCATACTGCGTGCCGGGCGAATAGGCCCACGAGGCTTCGGGAAGTATCGAGTGAGCGATCTTTGCCTGCCCCGAGAGCAGTTCGCGGATGATCTTTTCTCGGTCGATCGCGTGGCCGATCGCCTGCCGGACCTTGACGTTCGTCAACGGCGCCGACTGAGTATTGAGCCCAAGGTATTGAATGTTTGACCCATCGAATTGCTGGACGTTCAAATTCGCCTGCCCCGCAAGTGTCTTCAGTGAATCGGGCGTTAAGTTTGAGGGAACCGGAGCAATATCGACGGCCCCGGTTTGCAGTTCGGCCTGAAGGGCACTCGCGTCCGGGATCGTCTTAACGCGCAACTTGGTTACCTTCGGAGCCCCGTCCCAGTATTCAGCAAAAGCTTCAAGTTCAACGGTGCTTTGCGATTGGTCAAAATTAATGAACTTGAATGGCCCTGAGCCGATCGGCTGAGTCCGCTGCGTCGCGACGGTTCCGTCCGGGATCACAGGTATCGCGACCAGGTTTGATAGCAGCTGGTTCTTCAGAGCCGGACGAGCGATGCGGAATACAACCGTGAATTCATCAGGGGTTTCGATGCCGTCGATATGCGGGACGAGCTTCTTATCAACCGAATCGAAGAAGGCGAGCCGTTTGTATCCGGTGCTTTTGAAAAGTTCGTCGAAGGTGTACTTCACGTCCTTCGAGGTGAAGCCGGCTCCATTATGAAACTTGATGTTCTGCCGCAATTTGAACCTGATGGTCTTTCCGTCTTCGGAGGTCTCGATGCTTTCCGCCATTTCCCCGGTGTAATCAAAACTCTCGGTCTTTTTGACCAGGGCGTTGAACATCAGGTTCCGGACGCGTTCGGCGGCTGCGTCGGACTTGTCCGAGGTCAGCGTGTCGAAACCGGAAAATGATTCCGAAAGGGCGACAGTGACGTACTCCGAACCGCCTCGGCGGCACGAAACCGAAAACGCCATTACGAAGATAGCGAGAAAAACAAAAACTTTCTGAAAGATCATCATTACAAACTATAAACTGATTTTACTGAAGACGTGATTTGAATTCTGCGATCCTTTCGGAGATCGATTCGATCTCTGCGAGGTCAAGGCCGATAGGCTCGGCGAGCGTCGAGGCTATCCGATCGATCCTGTCTATCGCGGATTCCATCCTCGCTTCACCAAGTTCGCCCGTTTCTACCGCTTCAGCTAGACGGTCAAAACTACTCTTTATGAGCTCAGGCTCCGAGCAGATCGCAAGCATATCCTCGCCCGCTGCGACCGCCATCACACACGAATCCGGAAGGCCGTATTCGCGTGTTATTGCTCCCATTAAAAGATCATCCGTTATCGCAACTCCCTCGAAACGGCACCGCTCTCTAAGAAGATCGTCCAGTACGGCACCGCTCAAGGAAGAAGGTACGAGTCTGCCATTTCGATCCCGCTCCTGCAAGGCAAGCTCGGGATAAATGGCATGGGCGACCATGACGAAACGCACCTGATTCTTTTCGATCAGGCTACGAAACGGCGGCAGATCAACCGTTGCAAATTCATTTTCATCAACTGTGATCTGCGGCAATTCTTCATGCGAATCAACATTCGCTCCGGCTAAGCCGGGAAAGTGCTTCAGGCAGCCGGCGATACCTTCGGCCTCCATCGCGGCGAGAAAGCTACCGGCAAGTTCCACGACCTCGTCAACCGAACGACCAAAGGAACGGCCTCGCAATCCGTTGTTGTTCAAATGGCGACTTTCGGCAGCGACATCGACGACCGGAGCGAAGTTCACATTGAAGCCGAGCAGTCGGAGCGTTCGCCCGATAAGGTACCCGTGTTCGGCGGCTTCGTCGACAGTCCTTATCTTTTCCGCGGCAGGGAACGGCTCTATTATCCGACGAAGGCGATCGACGGTTCCGCCTTCCTGGTCGATGCTGAGCATAACCTGCGGGCCAAGGACCTCGCGAAGTCCGGCGAGAAGTTCGCTCACCTGCACCGGCGACTTTATGTTGCGGGCAAAGAGGCAAATTCCGCCCGGGCGGACGTACTCAAGCAACTCAAGAGTCTGAGCGTCGAGCTCCGGTCCGGGAATCCCTATGAAAAACAATTTACCTAGTGATCTTTCCAAACAGTTTCACCTAGTTCAGCGGACTATCGGGTTCATTTGACCCTGAAAACAGCGGCATTTGAGCGGCGGCCGACCGGCCGGCAGCCCGCTTGAGCCCCGACGCCGATTCATCTGAAAAGACGGCGAGCTCATATTTCTCAAGCTTCTTTAGCACCTCATTTGCACGTGCGATGACCTCAGCCGGTAGGCCCGCAAGCCGGGCCACGGCGATGCCGTAGGACTTCGATGCCTGCCCGGGCATCAGCTTATGCAGGAAAACAACTTCGCCGTCCCGTTCGATCGCCGATATCTGATAATTCTTTGCACCCGGAAGATGCTCGGCCAACTCCGCGAGTTCGTGATAATGAGTGGCGAAGAGCGTTTTTGCCGAGTGGTCAGGCGAGTTGTGCAGATATTCGGCAACCGACCAAGCGATCGCAAGCCCGTCAAAGGTCGAGGTGCCGCGGCCGATCTCATCCAGAATGACGAGGCTTCGCGGCGTTGCATTGTTGAGAATCGTCGCGGTCTCCGTCATTTCGACCATGAATGTCGAACGGCCGGAGGCAAGATCGTCGGATGCTCCGACACGGGTCCAGATACGGTCAACGATCGGAAGGCGTGCCGCGGTCGCCGGAACGAAGGAACCGATCTGTGCAAGGACCTGGATCAATGCGACCTGCCGAAGGAGCGTCGATTTGCCGCCCATGTTCGCGCCGGTGATAACAAGCAGGCGATCGGTAGCGTTATTGAGATAAACGTCGTTAGGAACGAACGAGCCCTCGACAAAAGATTCAACGACAGGATGGCGGCCGTTCTTGATCTCGATCTCATCTCCATCGTGCAGAATCGGGCGAACATAGTTTCGCTTCGCCGCCGTCTCGGCGAGTGCCGCCAAAGCGTCGAGCGTGGCTATCGCTCGCGCGGTAGATTGCAGCTTTCGTATCTCGCCGCGGACCGCGCCAACGACCTCGGCGAACAGCTCGGTTTCAAGCCTGATGATCCGCTCTTCGGCTCCGAGGACGGTTGCCTCCCATTCTTTGAGTTGCGGAGTGGTGAAGCGTTCCGCGTTTGCCAGCGTTTGTTTGCGCTCGTAGTCGTCCGGGGCCTTCGAGAGATTTGCCTTCGAAACTTCGATGTAATATCCAAAGACGTTGTTGAACCGGACCTTGAGGGTCGGAATGCCGGTTCGCTCCCGCTCGCGGGTCTCGAACAATGCGATCGCCTGCTTTACCGAACCCTCGGCCGCTCGGAGCTCATCCAATTCCTGGCTGAAGCCGTCGCGTATCGTACCGCCGTCCGAAATGTTCACCGGCGGTTCGTCGCTGATCGCACGAGCGATGAGGTCGCGCAGCTCGGGAAGTTCATGGATGTTCTCGGATAGCACCTGCAGGAGCAGCGATCGCGCGTCCCTTATTGAACTGTTGAGTTCCGGGGTTTGCCCGAGTGAGCGGCTGACGGCGAGAAGATCTCTTGCATTGAACGAGGGCATGCCCAGTTTGCCGACAAGCCGCTCGATGTCATAAACGCTTTTAAGCAAAAACCGCACTTTGTCACGAAGGATCGAATCGCCAAGCTCATCGACCGCATTGAGCCGGGTCTCGATCTCGCTTCGTTTGACCGAGGGCCGCATCATCCAGGCGCGTAGCAATCGCGAGCCCATGCCGGTAACTGTGCTATCAATGGTCCCCAGCAAACTCGTCTTTGTGCCGCCGCGGCCCGAGATCATTTCCAGGTTGCCGATGGTGATGGCGTCGAGATTCAGAAATTCGTTGGATTCCTGAAAAGAAAGGCCGAGTATGTGATCGGCGGCCGCACGGCGGGCCTCGGAAGCATAGGCAAGGCACAACCCGGCGGCGGAAATCGCGGCACTTCTCCCTTCTATGCCAAACCCTGCCAGGGACTTCACGCCAAATTGCTTTTGAAGCAACTGCGTAGCAATTTCGGGTTCGGCAGATTCATCCGCAACCGGAGTAATCGTGATGCTGCCGCTCAGTGTATCTGCAGGTGCGGCATCGGTGTAGAGAATGCTTTCACGACGGGCGAACCCCAGATCGGCTTTCCAGCGCTCGGCATTGCTCTTTGGCAGCACAAGCTCCTTCGGCGAATAGCGGTCGATCCTTTCGCGTGCCTTGGACCAACGGTCCGGCCCATCGAGCTCCGACACGAAGAACTCGCCGGTCGAAACATCAAGAAAGGCAACGCCGACCGAATCCTGAACCTCGACGGCAGACGAGAGAAATAAAGGTTCGCGATCGTCCTGCAACTGCTCATCAACCGACGTTCCGGGCGTGATTATCCTCACGACCTCACGTCGAACCAGTTTCGTTCCCTTTGTCGGTTGTTCGGTTTGGTCACAGATCGCGACCCGATAGCCTTTCGAGACCAGTTTCGAGATGTATCCCGAGGCAGCATGATAGGGAACGCCGCACATCGGTATCGGGTTCGGCGAGTCCTTTTGACGGGCGGTAAGGGTGATCTGAAGTTCACGAGAACCGATCAGCGCGTCCTCGTTGAACATCTCGTAAAAATCGCCTAGGCGGAAGAAAAGAATCGTACCCGGATACTGCTTCTTGATCTCAAGGTACTGCCGAAGCATTGGGGTTGCATTATCCATGGCGAAACGTGTGCTTTCGAGAGTTTAGCCAAAACCATTTCGGTTTCAAAATCCCGGTTTCCAAAGCGGCTCTGTTTTGTTAAACTTACGGTTTGAATCTTTTCCCCGTTCTGCTCACAGGCCTTGATGGCTATGTGCGTTAATTAGCAATGCGATTTGTAAACGGCTTGGCCCACTTGGAGAGGTTTTCCATGCGATCAATATTTAGTGTTTTTTTCATTCTGCTGATGTGCAATGCGGCTGCCGTCGCCCAAGGCGATACTTCCGCCCCGGGAAGTGTTCCGGCATCATTTCAAACTTCTGAGGACCGATATCGCATTGGATTCCAGGACACTCTCGAGATACAGATCTTTCGCCATCCCGAGTTGAATCAGCGGGTGAACGTAAACACGAACGGGACGATAACGCTTTTTCGGCTGGACCAGCCGATCATCGCGGTCTGCAAGAGCGAGCGCGAACTCGCGAACGAGATCGCCGCTGCGTATGCGAAGAATTACCTCAGGAATCCGGAAGTGAACGTGATCGCCGTTGAGCAGCGGTCGCAGGCGTTCGCTGTAATGGGCGCCGTTGAAAAACCGGCGAACTATTTCATCAATCGTCCGATAAGGCTGCTGGAGTTGCTTGCTCAGGCCGGCGGCCCGACAGATAAGGCCGGCTCAAGGCTGATCGTTGCCCGGACCGGCAGCAGGTCAAATTGCCGGATGACGGCTCAGCGTTCTGCCGAGGACGACGATTTCGAGATCCTTCACCTAAGCCTTAAGGACGTACTCGAAGCCAAGCAGAACATTCCGATGCTGCCCGGTGACATCGTCTCGGTTCTCGAGGCCGATGTCGTCTATGTTTACGGCAACGTGATCAAGCAGGGGCAGGTCGTGATGAAAGAGCCGCTGACGCTGACCCAGGCGATCGCTTCGGCCGAGGGCCTCAGGCCGGCCTCAAAGAAGGACGACATTCGCATCTTTCGGCAAAAGCAAGGAAGTGCTGAGCGCGAAGAACTAGTCTTTAGTCTCGGCGATATCGAGAAACGCAAGGTCGCTGACCCCTATTTAGAGCCTAATGACATTGTCGCGGTCAATGAGGATCGGGTAAAGAGCATTTTTAATTCCATTGGCCGGTCGCTGACGAACGGCATACCGAGTATTTTTTATCGCGTTCCGTAACCGAACGCCCTTAACATGCGAGAAACGAGAGACATTATCAAGAGCCCGGCCGAACAGGTGACCGATATCGAGCGGCCAATTGACCCGCAGTTGGTTCCGGGCTCGGGCCGCTACCCGGCCTACCGCGAAATGTATGCGGCGGATGGCTTCAGCCTGATGGACTATTGGCAGGCTATCAGGAAACGGCTTTGGCTGGTCATCGGTATCGCGGTACTCGTTACGACGTTAACGGCCATTTACATGGCCCGCAAGCCGAATATCTATCAGGCCTCGGCTACGATCCAGGTCGATCTGGAGCAAACAAACCCGGACCTGATCACCAGCGACCGCCAGCGGCCAAGCATTAATCTCGATCCGTCATATTTCAACACCCAGCTCCAATTGGTCGGAAGCGATACGATCCTCCGCCGGGTTATCAAGGAACACAATCTCGATACGAACAAGGAATTTCAGGCGGCCCGGGCTGAGAGTTCCGGCGGAGCGGTTCGCGGTTTTCTGCGGGCCATCGGGCTTGCGAGCTCGCCGGACGCACAAAGCGATGCCTCGTTAAGCGAATTTGCCGCCTCGCCAAACTCCGGACTGATGTCGGCCGATGAGATCGCCGAAGCCATCCGGCTCGCTCCTTTCGTTGACGTCATAAAACGCAATCTTTCTATCGAACCGGTCAGGGAATCGCGCGTGACCGTTAAGGACACGCGCCTCATCGAGGTGGCATTCAGGAACACAGATCCGCAGTTGGCGGCATTCGTGGTCAACGGCATCGGTGAGACATTTTCGGCATCGAACCAGGAACAACGCTCAGGTACTTCACGAAAAACGAGCGACTTTCTGCAGCAACGCATCGCGGATCTCCAGTCCGATATTCGTCGGGACGAGCTTAAGCTCGTTGAGTTGGAGCGGACGGAGGGAATCCTTAAGACGCCGGGAGATCAGACCATCGTTCTTGAACGCCTCGCCGGCTTGAACAAGGACCTGCTCACCGCGGAAAACGAGCGCAAGACTGCTGAGGCCCAGTTCCTCTCTGTTCGCAACAACCCCGAAAGAGTTTCTGCACTGGCGGAGGCCGAAAGTGCCCGTTACATAACCGAACGCGAAAATTTTCTCCTTAATTACCGGAACGAGACGCAGAAGACGATCGCGGGATTGACCGCGAACCGGGCGAAGCTCCTCGAAGAATTTCTCCCGACCGCACCGGAAGTAAAGGAGATCGACTCGCAGATCAAAAGCCTTGAGGACTCGCTGGCCAACGCAACCGAAAAGGCTCAGGCCGAGATCCAGGCATATCGAGGCCGGACCGCCGACAATTTGCTGAAGGTTCTGGAAACGCAATATCGAAGAGCTCAGGAGAAGGAAAACAAGATCCGTTCAGCTTTCAATGTTCAGTTCCAGGAAGCACAGGGACAGAACGCCGGAGCGGTGATGATCAAGCTCCTTCAGCAGAATATCGAGACAAATAAGGGATTCCTCGACAACCTGCGGAAGCAGCAAAGCTCGAACGATATCGCATCGCAGGGCTCGGACAACAATATTCGGGTGGCCCAGTATGCGATCCCGCCGAAGAATCCGGTCTCGCCCTCTAGGACGACGACGGTCCTTGCTGCATTGTTGCTTTCGACGCTTTTCGGAATGGGCCTCGCGCTTTTCCTTGAGTATCTGGATGATACGATCGGAACGACCGAGGAGATCGAGAGCTACTTGCAGTTGCCGGCACTTGCGGCTATCCCTTCGATCGATTCGATGCCGAAACGAAAGCTGCTTCTTGTCGGAGGCTCAGACAGGCCTGACGAGGAGACTGAACCTCTGAATTCGGAGCTGTTAATAAACGCAGACCCGAGGTCCTCGCTTGCCGAAGCTTATCGGCAGCTTCGCACGTCGATCCTTCTATCGACCGCCGGGCACGCACCGAAGTCGCTGCTGGTGACCTCGAGCCTTCCGTCCGAAGGCAAGACAACGACCGCGACAAACACCGCCATCAGCCTTGCCCAGACCGGTGCAAAGGTCTTGATCATCGACGCGGATATGCGACGGCCTCGTCTTCACTCGGTGTTTGGCGTCTCGAACGGCGAGGGGCTTAGCACGATCCTTTCAAGCGAGATGTCTGAAAAGGAGATCCTCGGCGTTATTCAGCAGGAACCGAGCACCAAGCTTAACTTGCTGACCTCCGGGCCGATCCCACCGAACCCGGCCGAGCTTATCGGATCGCAGCCGATGGCGGAATTACTCGTTACCCTGCAGAAGAATTTCACGCACGTTGTTATCGACTCGCCGCCGATCACCTCGTTTACCGATGGCGTCTTGATCGCGTCGATGGTCGATGGCGTGATCCTCGTGGTCCATTCGGGCAAGAGCTCGCGGCAGATCGTTCGCCGTGCCAAGCAGCTTCTGAATGATGTCGGGGCTCGGATCTTCGGCGTCGTTCTGAACAACGTCGATCTGCGGTCGCAGGAAAACTATTACTACTATCAAAGCTACTACAGCCAGAGCCAGTATCGGCGAGACGAGGAATAGTGGCATCGGCAAATCCAGTAAACATACCGTTAGTTAAGGACACGATCAGTCGGGAAGAGATAATTGCTCTTTCCGATTGGTTGCGGTCCTTTCCGCGCTTGACCAAGGGCGATTTGACGCTGGAGTTCGAAAAGAAGTGGTCCGAGTGGCAGGGCTGTAAGTACTCGGTCTTCGTCAACTCTGGATCATCGGCGAACCTGCTGATGTTCTACGCCCTGCTGCTTTCGGGCCGTCTCAAGAATAAGAATATCATCGTTCCGGCGGTTTCATGGGTGACGACCGTAGCTCCGGCGATCCAATTCGGGCTTGACCCGATCGTCTGCGACTGCGACCCCGAAACGCTCGGGTTAGATATTGCCCATCTCGGAAAGCTGGTTGATGAACATGACCCTGCGGCGATCATCCTCGTCCACGTACTCGGTTTTCCAAACAAAATGGATGAGATAGCGGCGATCTGCAAAGACCGCGACATCATCCTGCTTGAAGATTCCTGCGAGAGCCTTGGCTCGCTATACAAGGGCGTTAAGACCGGGAACTTTGGCTCGATGAGCAGCTTCTCGCTATATTTCGGCCATCATCTTTCGACCATCGAAGGCGGAATGATCTGCACCGACGATGGGGAGTTGAGGGACCTTCTTATCTCGCTCCGCAGCCACGGCTGGGACCGCGATCTTCCGCCGGCGAGGCAATCGGAACTTCGGTCGCGCTACGGCATCGACGATTTTCGGGCCTTGTACACCTTCTATCACCCTGGGTTCAATGTCAGGTCGACCGACCTGCAGGCCTTTCTCGGGTTGGAACAACTCAAAAAGGCAGACACGGTGGTCGAGAACCGGAACGGGAATTTTCTGGCCTATGATTCGACCATCAAGAACTTTCAATACAAGGTTCGGCAAGCTGAGGGAACACTTGTCTCTAACTTCTGTTACCCGCTCATCACCGAGAAGCGCGATGAACTTGTTGCCGAGCTTGCCCGTGCGGGCGTTGACTCGCGTCCGCTTGTTTGCGGATCTATAGCCCGGCATCCTTTTTGGTACGAGCGTTACGGGCGTACCGAACTTCCGTTCGCAGATATCGTCCATGACCACGGCATGTATATCCCGAACAACCACGAAATGACTTCGGCCGAAATAGAATACGTCGCGAACGTCGTTAATTCTGTCCTTTGATGCCCCGAACCGAACGAAGAAAGCGTGTCGCGATCGTAACGCCGGTCCACAATAGGTGCGACCTGACTTTGCAGTGCCTTCGCAGCATCGAGCGGCTTGACGCCGACGGGCTCGAGGTATTCGCCGTCATCGTTGACGATGGCTCGACCGACGGAACCGCAGAAAAGGTCAAGGCAGCTTATCCGAACGTGCAGATCGTTAGCGGTGACGGAAACCTCTGGTTCTCGGGCGGAATGAACCGCGGCTTCGAGGCCGCTCTTGAACGCGACCCGGACTACATTCTTTCGATCAACAACGACACGGTGTTCGACCGAAAACTGCTCCGGAATTTGATCGAAACTGCCGAGAAGCACCCCCGTTCGGTTGTGGGCGCTCTTTTGCTGCTCTGGGATCAGCCGCATCGCGTTTTTCAGGTCGCACCAAAGTGGAGTTCCTATTGGGGCGGATTTCGCCATTGGCAGCAGCAAACCGTTTGGACGGTTCCTGACCGGCCGTGGAAGGTGGAGATCATTGTCGGAAATTGCGTTCTTTTTCCGGTTGAGGCGATCCGCGAATGCGGACTAATGGACGAGAAGCGATTTCCGCATTATGGCGATGCAGAATACACGCCGCGGATGCGGAGAGCGGGCTGGACGCTGCTCGTCGACCCGCGGGCTCGGGCTTTCTGCCAACCGAATACGCCGCCGCCCTCGGTCGGCAAGATGCCGTTCCGAAAGAAGCTCAGAACTCTTTTCTTGGATAAGGGAAACGCCAACAGCCTCTGGCGGCGAACCTATGCGAATCTATTCGGAGCCCCGAACAAGCTCTGGGGCCTCGTTGCGACTCCGGTTTTTTACTTAAGATATCTGATCGGCAAGAATTACGAGTCTTCATACGCCGAGCGAGTTCCCGAACCACAGCTCAAGGACCTCTATGCGAATGAGGTCGTGGCCCCGGAAGAATGAGCCGGCCGCAGTTCTTCGAGCCAGTAGTTGATCATCTCGTCCAGCATGGTCTCGAACGTATATTCCGGCTCCCAGCCGGTCGCCGCTCGCAGCTTGGCCGAATCACCCTTGAGGTTATGGAGTTCTTCCGGGCGGAGAAAACGCTCGCTGACCCGGACGTATCGGTCGGCATCGAGTTCAAGCTTTGAGAAGACGTGATCGACAAGGTCGCGAACGCTGTGCGAAACGCCCATAGCGCAAACGAAATCGTCCGGCCGGTCAAGCTGAAGGATCTGCCACATCGCGCACACATAATCCTTCGCATGCCCCCAGTCGCGGGTCGCGTCCAGATTTCCGAGTTCGAGTCGGTCAGTATGCCCGTACTTGATCCGGACCGCCTCTTTGCACACCTTGTTGGTTACAAAGTTGGTTCCGCGTCTTGGGCTCTCGTGATTGAAGAGTATTCCGTTGCTAACGAATAACTTGTAAGCGTTGCGATAGTTCTTCGCTAGGTGATAAGAAAACACCTTCGAACAGCCGTACGGCGAAACCGGGTTCATCGGGGTCGTCTCACGCTGAAAACCGTCCGGATCGATCATGTTCCCGAACATCTCCGATGACGACGCCTGATACATCTTCACGTCGGGCTTCGTCAGACGGATCGCTTCAAGCAGGTTCAGGGTTCCAAGCCCGGTCGCATTTGCCGTGTAGATCGGCTGGTCGAATGAGATCCGTACGTGCGACTGCGCAGCCAAATGATAGATCTCATCGGGCTGCGTCTCCTTTATTACATAGACCAACGATGACAGGTCGGTGATGTCTCCGTAGTGGAGATTCAGATCGGTCCGAATATGCTCGATCCGAGTCGTCTGGGTCTCGGCCACAGAGTTGCGCTTGAGGATGCCGTGGACATCGTAGCCTTTTTTGAGCAGCAGTTCCGAAAGATAGCTTCCGTCCTGGCCGTTAATTCCTGTTATCAAAGCCGTTTTCATTCTTTATGATTCGCCTTGTAGTAAGAATACACGCGGCGAATGCCCTCTGCTAAACCGGTGAACCTGAAATCCGGAAATATTTCAATCATCCGCGCATTCGAAACGTCTTTGCGAAACTGCCCATCGGGCCCCGAGGCGTCAAAACGGATCTCCATTCCCTCATTCCCGGTGGCCGCTAACGCGACCTCAGCGATTTCGCGGATCGAAAGATTCTCAGCGACGGCAACGTTGAAACTTTGCGTCACATCTTGCTCGGCGCATTGCGCGATGACGCGTGCGAGGTCATCGGCGTGCATGAACTGGCGGAGCGGCTTGCCGCTTCCGAGCAATGTAATGTGGCCCGAGCCGTCCCGCTCTGACTTAATGATCTTTGTTATCAGAGCGGTCACGAAATGGCTCTTGGCCGGATCGGTCTTATCAAACTCACCATAAAGATTGCATGGGATCAGATAGTTGTACGAGGTCCCATATTGCGTATTGCATGCATCGATGTGTGCCGCCAAAGCACGTTTGCTGATGGCATATCCAAAGTTCGTTTCCTGAGGCGGGCCGTCGTGGATCATCGCTTCGGTCATCGGATAGCTCGACGCCACGTCCGGGAAAATACAAGTTGAAAGAACGGCCGTGAACCTCGGAACGCCGGTTTCTCTGGCATATTTGAGTACCAATGTGTTCATTAGCAGATTGTCCTCAAGGAACTCGGCCGGGCGCCTTCGGTTGTCCAAAATGCCGGCCACGCGAGCGGCGAGATGGATCACGCGGTCCCACTTGGTCGAGAAAAGCCGTCGTACGTCATCTTCGCGTCGGAGGTCGGCGTCCCGCGAAGATAGATACACAGCGTCCGGTAGGTACTTACTAAGATGGCGGCCCACTAATCCGGAGCCGCCCGTCACTAGGATTTTTGCCATGCTGACCTTAAAATACACATTTTGCCCTTATGCGACAAGCGATCTATGCTTGGGACTACCTCGAATGGGGTGGAGCTCAAATTCACCTCTTTGCAATTATTCGTGAGGTAGAAAAGCACTTCCGCGTGTCGATCGTCCTGCCTGCGGGCTCTGATCCAAAGCTTCTGAAATTCATCGATGATCTTGGTGTCGAGCGGCATTTTTTCGATGGAGCGATCGACACAAAGCCGCAAGCCGGGCTAATTGGAAGCCTTCGTTCCAGGATCAAAAAGCTTCGTACGGAATACCGTATGATGCGAAGGATCGCCGAACTTCGGCCCGATGGCGTCATTCACCTCGATCTCTTGCCTCATTATTCATTGTTGCCGCTGATGTGGGCGTGTTTGTACGCAGAGGTCTTCATTACATCACATAATCGGATGCCTGAGGTCGGATGGCTGCGCGAGGCAATATGGAGAGTCAAAGCTGCGGTGATCTCGCGGTTTCGAAACTTTCATGTCCTTTGCTCGAACGAGGACGCAAAGAAGTACTTTTCGCGTCATTATTCCAAAAGAACGGCAGACGATATACAGGTAACCTACACGAGCATCAACCCGGACGAGATCGCTCCGATAGCCGCCGACGCGGCCGTCAGGCAAAAAGCTCGTCAGTTTCTGTCTATTCAACCGGAGGAAACCGCCGTACTCTGCGTCGGGAACTTCATCGACCGGAAGGGGAGATGGGTGTTTTTGGAGGCTGCCCGCATCGCGGCGAACGAAAACTCGTCGCTGAAATTCGTTTGGCTTTCACCGCTCGGCCCTGATAATGCGGCGGCAAAGCGAATAGATAGCTTCGGCCTCGGAGACCGCTTTCGACTGGTCCTTTCGGATGAGATCGGCAAGGAGCGTTCGGATGTGCTCGGGTTCTTTATGCTCGCCGACATCTTCGTTCTCCCGAGCTACGTTGAAGGCCTGCCGATCGCATTGCTTGAGGCGATGGCGTTGGGGCTTCCGGCAATATCAACCGACGTGAATGCGATCCCGGAAGCTGTGATCCATGAAAAGACGGGCCTTTTGGTACAACCGGGCGACGCCGAAACATTGGCTAACGAGATACTTCGCTTAGCCGACGACAAAGCGATGGCGGAGAAGCTAGCAGCCGCCGGCAAGCTGCATGTGATCGAGAACTTTGACGAGAGAGATGTTGCTCGAAAGGTCTTGAGTGCTTACACCGCCGCACTCGGTGAAACGAAAGCATTGCCGACCGTCCAATAAATGCAAACCGGTACCAATGTGATCCGAAACATTTCCTTCGGGGCCCTAACTTGGGTTGGCCCGATGGCTTTGAGTCTGATCGCGACACCCTACATCGTCAAAGCTCTCGGCCTCGCGGGTTACGGCATATATGCCCTTGTTCTTGGCATCATTAGCTACTCTTTTAATTTTGGGGTCGGCCGGGCAGCGACCAAGTATGTTGCCGAGTATCAGGGAACAGGCGAAAGGCCGAAGATCGGTCCGATCATCGCAAGCAGCCTGGCGTTGAGCCTCGCATCGGGAGCTTTTGCTGTAATAGCTCTCGGACTGCTTGCTCCCTGGCTCGTGGACAATGTTCTGGGTATCGGCGGGGAATTTCGAAGATCGGCTACCACGGCGCTCTACATCGCGTCCGGAGTGATCGTCGTAACACTCCTGAATCAGCTGTTCGGGTCGATCCTTCAGGGCCTGCACCGGTTCGATCTTTACTCGAAGCTTTTCAATCTCTCCAATTTTGCGGTTGTAGCCGGTAATCTGGCTCTCGCCCTCTGGGGCTTTGACCTGACGGCCTTGCTCGCCTGGAATCTGGGCGTGCTGGCCGTTTCAGCAATTCTGAATGCGATCGCCTCGAAGCGGCTGCTTTCGGACGTCTCGCTCTTTTCCGGGATAAATGGGACCGCTCTCAAAACGGTGCTTTTTTACACGGGCGGCGTTGTCGGTTACCAGCTTCTTGGGAATGTGTTGCTGCTTTTCGAGCGCGGGTACATCACCCGCGTTCTCGGCAGCGACCAGCTAACCTACTATGTTGTAGCGATGGCTATCGGCCTCTATCTCCACGGCTTTTCAACTAGCCTGCTTCTCGCCATCGCTCCCGTGACGAGTGAGCAAACGAACGACAAAGAACGGCTCAAGAAGCTTTACGACCGCTCGACAAAACTGATAGCGATGATCGTTGTTTTTGTCACGGCGGTACTTTTGGTTTCGGGCGGCGAGTTTTTGACGCTTTGGATGGGGCCGGAATTTGCTCGGGAAGCGGCCGTGATACTCAAGATCCACACGATCACATTTGCACTGCTCTCTATTGGCGGCATTGCGTGGTTCATGCGAGAAGGGCTCGGGGTGCCAAAGCACAATTTGATCGTCTCCGGTATCTGCTTCGTCATTACGCTTTCATTGATGCTTTCGACGACCGCTTACGGAAACACGGGGATGGCTCTTTCGCGTCTTGCGGGTTTTTCAGTGATGTTCTTTTCCATTTTCGCTTTCGAACGATGGCTGTTTGGAAACGTAGATGTTGCCTTCTGGCTGCGAAACTCCATTAAGCTTCTGATCGCGGCGTCACTCTTGGCCGGGCTTCTATTCCTTTTACTGCAAATGCTCCCGGTGGGCTGGCCTTCATATATAGCCTCGGTCGCCTGCGGCGGCATTCTCTATTGTGGTATCCTCTGGTTTTCGGGATACGTTGATGCTTCCGAACGGAATGCGATCTTCAGTGCTATCCGCTCCATTTCTGCCTGAACGTGGGATTCAAAACCGTCCAAAGAGTTGAGTTTCTGAAAAAGATCGCCAGCGGTAAGCGCGTTCTTCACCTCGGTTGTACGAATTTTCCGTACACGCTCGATTCCATCAATAGCGGAACGCTTCTCCATGCTGATCTCGCTGAGATCTCGGCCGAACTGACCGGGTTCGATTTTGATCAAGAGGGAATAGATCTGCTCGAAACACAAGGCTTCAGCGAACTTTACCGAGCGGATCTTGAGAAGCTTGAAGAGGTACAGCTCGAGCGCGAATTCGACGTTATTATTGCCGGCGAGATGATCGAGCACCTGAATAACCAAGGGCTGTTTCTAAGGGGAATACAGCGATTCATGGGCTCCGGAACAAAGCTCGTGATCACGACCGTCAACGCATATTGCGCGTTCCGCTTTGCCATTTATGCTCTTCGCGGTCGTGGCGGCGAGAATGAGCCGGTTCACCCCGACCACGTTGCGTTCTATTCGTACCGCACGCTTCGGAAGTTGATCGAAAACAACGGACTTGAGGTCGAGGAGTTCTTTTTCTACGACCTTGGCGTCGAGCATCGGGGTACGTTGAAGTGGTATTATCGAGCAATAAACGATGCGGCTGTTGCTCTTTTTCCGCAGTTGAGCGATGGCGTGATAGCGGTTTGCAGGAAAAGGACAGCGGAAACGGATCAGTAATTGGCGAATGGCTTTTTCGGGAATACAGAATACAAGGCGGATAGGTCTCGGCGGGAGCATGCTCGGGCCGGTACTTGTGCTTTGGGGTGTCGTATTTCTGACGGCCGTGGGCTTCATTTGGTACTCGAACGAGATCGGAACATCCTATCGTAATTTCTACGTGCTCCCGTGGGTTTTGCTGACCTCGATCGTCGTTCTGGCTCCAAGTGTCTATCTTTACTGGAAAGGGAAGTTCGACCTTTTCCACCCGCTGGTCTTCGCCGCGTGGTCATACATTTTCCCGGCGTTCGTGATCGGCGGCATTATCGTAGCATTCGATTGGGTCGAATGGTTCTTCATCTCGTTTATCGAGGATCCTCAGTACAATATCCCGCTAACGCTTGTTTACATTTCGATAGGGTTTCTCGGGCTGACCGCGGGCTATTTCCTGCCGGTCGGGCGTTGGTTTGCCGACAGGATCGAGCCGTTCATGCCCAAAAAGGAATGGAACTCTGATCAGGTTTGGCTAGCCGGTTTTGCACTTATCATTGCCGGCTCCGGATTGAACATTCTTGGCTTTCTGCAGGGCCTACTTGGATTCCAACGGAATATCGAGATCGGCGCTTTCGACGGGCTGATATCGTTCCTGGTCATCGTTTTGACGGTCGGCGGTTTGATCCTCTGGCTTGCCGTATTTACGACAAAACAACGCTCGGGCATCTTTTACCTGACCATCGCAATACTTCTTGCCCTTATCCCGCTTCGAATGGCGCTGCTTGGCAGCCGGAGCAGTCTTATCATCGGGCTTTTGCCGATCGCGTTTGCGTTCTATCACTCGGGGCGAAAGATCAAGTGGCAGTACACGGCAGTTTTTGGCGTTGTTGCGACGCTTGCATTGCTCATTGGTGTCGCTTATGGGACGACATTCCGGAACATTAAGGGCTCGGAAGCGCGCGTCGGTGCCGGCGACTATATGGGACAGGCGGTCGCAACTGTCGACTATCTGCTCGAAGAGGACCCGACGGTCGTGTTTGGAGACACAATTCAGGCCCTGGCAAACCGGATCGAGAATTTGACGTCGGTCGCGATCGTTGTATCGAACTACGAGAAACTGGCACCGTACGAAGCCGCCTATGGACTAGAGAACAACATTCTCAACGACCTTTACACGTCATTTATCCCGAGGTTCCTATGGCCCGAAAAACCAACAACGTCTGATCCGCGAGCGTACAGCGATCTTTATTTCAGCTACGGCGACAATTCGTTCGCGATCTCGCCGTTCGCGGACCTGCTCCGTAATTTTGGGCCGATCGGGATACCGATCGGTATGATGTTCCTGGGCTTCTATCTGCGGTTCATCTACGCCGCCCTGATCGACACGCCGTTCTCAACGATGTGGCGTAAGGTCGCGTATTTTATGCTGCTGACGGTCGTTTCTTACGAGGCCTTTTTTGCGATCATATTTCCTTCGGTGATAAGAACAGTATTCATCGTTGCTTTGGCACTTATCCTTGCCAATTTCCTTTTGATGCGAAGAAATGTCTCGAACGTTTGACCTCCTAAAATGGACGCTTGCACTCGGCAGCGGCGATCAGAACTTTCTCGGGGCAAAATGGGTTCCCGGGTTTCTTGGCCGCCTTAAAGGCGATTCGCAGAAAAAGTGGGCACTGCGGCTGCTTTCGATGAGCCCGCATTATTTTATCGACGGGACGTCGTCGAAACTCGGAGATGAAACGACCGACGAGTTTCTCAACAGGGTCTTTGATGTTATCGCCGGAACGCGCGATGAGATCTATGAAAAGGCGTTGTCGCCGTATTTGGGCGAGAACGACATAGTGATCGATTACGGTTGCGGGCCGGGATTCGTCGCCGCGGCCGTCTCGCCGTATGTGAAGAGAATCTTTGCTCTTGATATATCGGATGGTGCCCTTGCCTGCGGTAAAATATTGAATGGCCGGGAGAACGTCGGGTTTGTAAACGCGAGGGAAGCCACAGACGTGATCCCTGCGGGCGGTATCGATGCTATCTACAGCTATGCTGTCGTTCAGCATATGACCGACGAAGTATTTCGGGAGATGCTGGACAACTGCCGAACCTTTCTGGTTGAGGGCGGGAAACTGATCCTTCACGTCCAGCTTCCCGACGAGGTGTGGAAGACCGAAAGCGAGTGGCGTAGCGACGCTACGGCAAAAGGGAAGCTTAAGTTCAAGTACGGCTTGCATTGCTTTGGCAGAACGGCGGAAACTTTTCAGGAGATGCTCTCGGAAAAGGGTTTCGACATCATTGAGATCAAGGAAATGGAGAGCCTATTCGGCCGGAGCGATAAAGAACTCAGCTCGCAGCGGCTCATCGCGGCCACGAAGAGATAGACGACGAATGCCAACGACCGTATTCACAAATGGCTGTTTTGACATCCTCCATCGCGGACACGTGAGTCTCGTGGAGAGGGCCCGAGCGCTCGGCGACCGGCTTGTCGTCGGTATCAATAGCGATGAGTCTGTTCGGAAGATCAAGGGGCCGGGTCGTCCGGTTGTCGATCAGGAATCGAGAAAAGCGGTGCTTCTCGCACTGAAGGCGGTCGATGAAGTCATTATCTTTGAGGAACTTACGCCTGAAAAGGTGATCCATGACATTAAGCCTGATATCCTCGTCAAGGGCGGCGATTGGAGGGAACACGAGATCATCGGGGCCGATTTCGTGAAAGCCCGAGGCGGCAAGGTATTTTCTCTTCCTCTCGAGCCCGGGTTTTCGTCCTCGAAATTGATCGACTCGATGAACTCGGAAGCACCTGAGCGTCTCGATGCGAGCGAGAAAGCAGGCAGCCGTATCGTTGAGGCCTCGTTCGAGGAGCACCAAAACGTTTTTGCCCGAACGGACAAAGTACTTTTCGATACCATCGAAAACTCAGCGAGACTTTTTGTTTCTACGCTCGAGAACGGAGGGAAGATACTCATTTGCGGAAACGGCGGTAGTGCCGCGGATGCGCAACACTTGGCAGCAGAATTCAGCGGCCGTTATGAAAAGGAGCGGCGGGCACTGCCGGCAGTCGCCTTGACCACGGACACCTCGGCCCTGACCGCCATCGGGAACGATTACGGTTTCGAGCGAGTATTCTCGCGGCAGGTCGAGGCACTGGCCCGGCCGGGCGATTGTCTAATAGCTATCTCGACAAGCGGCAATTCTCCGAATGTGATCGCCGCGGTGATGGCCGCCCGCGAGATCGGATGCACCGTCGTCGGGTTGACGGGAGAAACAGGGAAAAAGCTTGCATCGCTCTCGGAAGAGTGTGTTATGGTGCCCTCGAAACGAACCGCAAGGATCCAGGAAATGCACATCACCATCGCTCACATCTGGTGTGAATACATTGACGCATACGCGGTTTCGGAAAAATGATCTCAATTTCACAACAGTTTTCAGAAACCAAGGTCCTGGTCGTCGGTGACCTGATGCTCGACCGCTTTTGGTGGGGCGATGTTACACGCATATCGCCGGAGGCCCCGGTTCCGGTCGTAAGGCTCAAACGCGATACTTATGCTCCCGGCGGTGCAGCGAATGTGGCGGCAAATATTGTCGGGCTTGGAGCCAAGGCCTTTGTTGTCGGTTACGTGGGCGACGATGCAGAGTCCGAATTGCTTCGGCAGGCGTTTCAGAACTCCGGCATATCGGCCGATCGTTTGATTACGGGAACGTCATACCCAACCGCGGTCAAAACGCGGATCATTGCACATTCCCAGCAGGTGGTCAGGGTTGATAAGGAGCCGTACGAAGGACTTGGCGACAGCCACGAGGACGAAAGCATCGCGGCTCTCGAGGCTCTTTTGCCAATGGCCGGTTCAGTGGTCATCTCTGATTATGGAAAAGGTTTTCTGACGGATGGAATTATCCGGTTCATCATCGATCGCGGGTCAGAGTTGGGCCTGCCGGTTCTGGTGGACCCGAAAGGAAGGAACTACGCCAAATACAAAGGCGCGACCCTGATCACACCAAACCGCAAAGAGGCGGCAGAAGCGGTTGCGATGGGAGAAGAAGACCCGGAACTAATTGAGAAGGCGGGGCCGATCCTGCGGGACGAGGTCGGCATTCGAAACGTCCTGATCACACAAGGCGACCGTGGAATGACGCTATTCTTGGACAACGGAAGCAGGATACATATCGAGGCCGAACCGGTACAGACCTTTGACGTTACCGGGGCCGGCGACACCGTTGTTGCAACGGTCGCGGTCGGTGCAGGTGCAGGACTGACGCTGGCGGATTCGGCAAAGCTCGCAAATACCGCGGGCGGGATCGTCGTCCAACAGGTCGGCACATCTGCTATCACGATCGACCGCCTGCTGGCCGCGGTACCGAGCGACTTTCGGCCTGAGAGATGAACCTTCAATGAAGATCTGCTTCATCGAACGCCGCGATGCGGATACGCCGAGCATCGAAAGGGTTTTTGACACGTTGATCACGGAGTTTCGTTCCCGCGGCATCGAGTGCGAAAGACAGAAGCTGCCGTATGGCAATCGCTTAGTTGATATTTTCCGTAATCTGCTTTCTTTTAGTCCGGAACCGGCAGATATTTACCACATAGCCGGGCACGTCAATTACATCGCGCTTCGGTTGCCGCCCGAGAAAACAATTCAGACCGTTCATGACCTGGGGATATTGGACAAACGAACCGGACTCAGGAGATCGGTCCTTGGACGACTTTTCTTTCGTTCTCCGGCCCGACGAGCGAAGCGAACGGTAGCGATCTCCGAAGCGACAAGGGAATCGCTGATCCGAATTTCGGGTAAATCAAGCGATAAGATAGTCGTGCTCCCGAATCCCGTTCCGCCGGGATATACCGAGCGGCCGAAGCAAATGGCCGACCGGCCTCGCGTTCTCCAGATCGGGACGGCACCGCATAAGAACCTCGAGCGGACTGCAGAGGCTGTGCGCAGCTTGGACGTGCATTTCCGGGTCATCGGTAAGCTCTCAGAGGCGCAAAGCTCGCTGATCGAGAAGCTTGAACTTGATTTTTCGAGTATCGACTACGTTGATGACCGTTCGATGCTCGAAGAGTATATTGCCGCTGATATCGTAGTATTCTGCTCATTGTTTGAAGGGTTCGGTATGCCAATAATTGAGGCTCAGGCGATCGGCCGGCCGGTCGTGACGAGCGACCGAAGCCCGATGAGAGAGGTCGCAGGGAAAGGGGCTCTGCTAGTGGATCCCGAAGATGTTTCGGGCATCCGCCAAGGCATTGAGACTTTGATCTCGAAGCCGGATGTTGCGGAAAACTATCGCCGGGCCGGTCTGAAGAACGCCAAAGCCTTTCATGTGAGCACTATCGCTGACCAATATTTAGAGCTCTATTGGGAGATTTTCGCCGGCAGGAAAAGCTGAGGTTTTGCGTCAGGTGTCGGCAGACGACATTTAAGGTCCTTTATGAAGGTTTTGATCTTTGGCGGCTCGGGAATGCTTGGCCACAAGCTAGTTCAAGTACTTGGTGAGCATTTTGACGTCTTTTATACCTTGCGAGGCGGTTTTGATTCGGTCGCTCGTTTTGGGATCTTGCCGCAAGCGAAGTGTATCGAGAATGTTGATGTGACATCCATTGAGTTGATTCGGGATGTTATTGAAGGTCTTCGACCCGATGTGGTGATCAATGCGGTTGGTGTCATTAAGCAAAAGCCTTCTGCGAGCGACGTTATAACTACGCTTGAGACGAATGCCATCTTTCCGCAGCGTCTCGCGGCCTTAGGTTCAGAACTTGGTTTCCGTTTGATCACCGTATCGACCGATTGCGTTTTCTTGGGTTCGCGGGGAATGTACCGCGAGCAGGACGTCCCCGATGCACTTGACCTATATGGCCAGAGTAAGCACTGGGGCGAAGTTTCCGGTGAGAACTGCCTGACCCTGCGGACATCCATCATCGGCCGCGAACTTTCCTCCGGCCACGGCCTGGTCGAGTGGTTCCTCGGTAACGAGAACCAGACGGTAAAGGGCTTCAGAAAGGCAGTTTACTCCGGCTTTCCAACCATAGTGTTTGCCGATATAATCAAGCGTTTGATCACCGATTTTCCGGATCTTCATGGCCTTTTTCACGTATCGAGCGAGCCGATCAATAAATTCGATCTGCTTGAACTCGTGAGGGAAGCATACGGCCGGAACATCGCGATCGAACCCGATGACAACTTTGTGATAGACCGAAGCCTTGATTCGAGCTTGTTTCGCGCGGCCACGGGTTTCAAGCCCTTAACATGGCCGGAAATGATCACGTTGATGGCCAACGACGTAACGCCATACGCAAAATGGAAATAGAACGGCCTTTGGAAGGCAAAAAGATACTCGTGACCGGTGGGACCGGTTCGCTCGGGAAGACCCTCGTTCGCCGGCTGCTAACCGGTGAGATTGGCGTGCCGGAGCGAATAACCGTATTTTCCCGCGATGAAGCCAAGCAGCATTTCATGCGGCTTGAGTATTTGCATCGCACCGCTGCAACCGACGAGGTCATCTACCAAAATTCGCAGAACGTGCTTCAATTTCGTATCGGCGACGTCCGCGACCCGGCAGCGGTCGCCGGAGCCTTGGCAGATACGGACGTCGTATTTCACGCCGCGGCACTAAAGCAGGTTCCTAGCTGCGAATATTTTCCTTACGAAGCCGTCCTGACCAACATCAATGGCGCAGCGAATATCGTCCGGGCGATAAAAGAGCTTCGGCTGCCGGTCGAGACGGTTGTCGGTATATCGACCGATAAAGCATGCAAGCCCATTAACGTAATGGGGATGACGAAGGCCCTGCAGGAACGCGTTCTGCTCGAAGCAAACCGCGACCTGGCGCACTGCAGGATAATGTGCGTTCGTTACGGCAATGTCATTGCGTCACGCGGCTCGATAGTTCCTCTCTTTGTTGAGCAGGTTCGGAACAGACAGCCGTTGACCGTTACTCTCCCGGAAATGACACGGTTCCTGCTGAGCCTCGACCGGGCCGTCGATACAGTTTTCGCGGCCATTCGGACCGGACGTCCGGGCGAGACATATGTTCCCAAGGTCGCCGCGGCGAAAATAGTAGATGTTGCAAAGGCGCTCATGGGCGGCGAGGAATTGCCGATCATTTTCACCGGCATCCGCCCCGGTGAAAAGATCCACGAGATAATGGTTTCAGAAGAGGAATGCTATCGGACGGTCGAACGAGGAGATTATTACGCGATCCTGCCGGTACTTCCGGAGATTCGTGGAGAGGCCGAATTCACTCCTGCGTTGGAGACCGAATATTCGTCGAAAGATCAAAACATCTCGGGCGATGAATTGAAAGAACTCCTGAGAAGTGCCGGCGGAGAGATCGAACGCTTTTTGACCGCTGCGGGATAACGTTATATGCGAGTAATGACGATCTTTGGAACGAGGCCGGAGATAATCCGGCTTTCGCTTGTGATGAAGGTGCTTGACCAGCATTGCGAGCATATCACCATTCATACGGGCCAGAATTACGACGAGAGCCTGAGCGATATCTTTATTCGCGACCTTGAGGTTCGGCAACCGGATGTCCATCTCGGCATCCGTTCTGCAAGTTTTGGTGAACAGGTTTCGCAGATACTCGCAGGGATCGACCAGGTGCTCGAGGAAAAGCGCCCCGACAAGATCCTCATCCTTGGCGATACGAACAGTGCGCTGAGCGCGATCGTCGCGGCCCGTCGGCGAATCCCGGTGTTCCATATGGAAGCCGGAAACCGCTGCTATGACGACCGCGTTCCGGAGGAGATAAACCGGCGGCTGATCGACCACTCGAGCACGATCCTTATGCCATATACAGGCCGAAGCAAGGATAATCTGGTGCGGGAGGGAATCGACAGAGAGCGGATCTACGTTACCGGCAACCCGATAAACGAGGTCTTGGAGTCATTCTCCGCAAAGATAGAAGAGAGCGATGCCCTAGCCCGGCTTGGAACTGAACGCTTTGAATACTTCCTTGTCACGCTGCACCGCTCCGAGAACGTTGACCTTCCCGAGAGGATGCAGGAAATCTTCAAGGGACTTTCGGCCGTTGGATCGAAATACGGAAAACCGATCTTTGTTAGCGTTCATCCGCGAACGGCCAGCAAGATCAGGGAATTTGGAACCGACATCGACACTACGAATATCCGCCTTGTTGACGCAATGGGCTTTTTCGATTTCGTCAAGCTTGAAAAGAATGCACTTGCGGTCCTTACAGACAGCGGCACCGTGCAGGAAGAGTGCTGTATCTTCGGCATTCCCAATGTTACGGTTCGCGATGTTACCGAACGGCCGGAAACGATCGAGTGCGGTAGCAACATTCTCAGCGGCGGCGGACCTCAGGATATTTTGCGGGCGGTCGACCTGGCGCTTTCCCAACCGGCGAACTGGACGCCGCCGGCTGAATACCTGGCAACGAACGTGGCCAACGTTGTAAGCAAGATCGTTCTCGGCTATACCAACGTCAGGGCCTATTCGTCCTAAACCTCCGAATGCCGAAGCGACGTGTCCTTGTCATTTGCCAGTATTATCTGCCGGGCTTCGGTGGCGGAGGCGGCATGTGGACGATACGGAATCTGATCGAGCGGTTTTCGGATCGGTTCGAGTTTTTCGTGCTTACGACCGATCGGGACGGCCCATCGAAGCCGCTGCCGGATTCCGTGGTTCGCGATTCCTGGACGACTCTTGGCCCGGCCCGGGTTTACTACGCGGCAAACGGCTTCGTTTCGACGAGAACTCTCCACACCGTCATCGAGGAATCGAATCCGGACGCCATCTATTTGAACAGTGTATTTGCCTCGCTGACTCGCAAGTATCTTGGTGCTCGACGGCGTCGGGCGGTCCGATCTGTTCCGACATTGCTTTCGCCCTGCGGAGAACTTTCCGCCGGGGCATTAAGCCACAAGAAGGGCAAAAAACGGTCGTATCTTGCAATGGCTCGATTGCTTGGCCTTTTCGAAGGCATCGTCTGGCGGGCAACAACCGAAGCGGAAGTACCGGAAATTGAGAATGCAATTGGCCGCGAGGTTGATATTCAGGTCGCACCGGATCTTCCGCCGGCGAGTATTCTTCCCGATTTTGCGTTCGGCGAGAAGCCGCCAAAGACAGCGGGCCAGGTTGATCTGATCTTCGCTTCGCGGATCGCTCCGAAAAAGAACCTTCAGTTCCTACTTGAGCAACTTGGGCGTATCACGTTGAATGGGCTGACCTTAACTATTGTCGGCCAGGTTGAAGATATTGAGTATTGGCGTGCCTGCAAGAACCAGATCGAGTCGCTTTCCGGGAGAATTGATGTTCGAATTCTAGGCGGCGTTTCAAATGACGAGCTTCTGGGGTTAATGAAGCGGTCGCATTTTTTTGTGCTGCCTACACTTAACGAAAATTTCGGATACGTTTTCCTCGAGGCACTTGCCGCGGGCTGTCCGTTGATAATAAGCGACAATACGATCTGGTCGGATGTTGCGGATCGGGATGCGGGGTTTGTGATCCCGCTTAGCGACGAAAAGGGATGGCAAGCGGCTATCGCCTCGGGAATCGCGATGGAAAAGAACGAATATCGCTCGATGTCGCTCGCGGCCCGGAGAATGGCAGAGGAATGGCTTGCAAAGCCCGACCATGAGGCCGCAATGGCAAAAACGCTTGAATACATGATCGCGAAAAATGAGCGTTGATCTGAACGACAAATCATCTCAAAGTGCGAAGCAGCGGCTCTGGATCGTCTGTGAGCTCTACTACCCCGAGGAGAATGCGACGGGCCACTATATGACCCAGACGGCCGAAGGCTTGGCAGAACATTTCGACGTCAAATTCATTTGCGGGCAGCCCAATTATGCGTCAAAAGGGCAAAAGGGGCCGAAGCATGAAATACGAAATGGAGTCGAGATCTTTCGTTGCTGGGGAACGCGACTCGACAAGAACGTTGTCGCGTTTCGGCTGGTCAACATGCTTACGCTCGGGCTGACGATGTTCGTCAAGTCACTTTTGAAATTTCGGCGAGGCGATAAAGTGCTTGTTGTCACCGCACCGCCAAGCCTGCCTTACCAAACTGGCTTCGCGGCGTTGATGAAGGGCTCAGGTTACTATTTGCTCCTGCACGACCTGTATCCGGACATTCTGGTCGCAGTTTCGGGGGCAAAGCGAAGTTCTATTCTGGTTCGAGCGATCGACGTAGCAAATCGCTGGCTGTATAAGCATGCGGCTAAGATCATCGCGGTCGGCCGCGATATGAAAGAACTTCTCGAGGCCAAGACATCGGGTCTGGACGTGCCGATCGCTGTGATCCCGAATTGGGCGGATATGGCCAACATCGAGCCGCGACCGAGGGATGAGAACGAATTGCTCGACGAACTTGGTGTAAAAGAAAAACTCGTTTTTCTTTACGCCGGAAATATTGGCCATCCGACCGATATCAAGTCGATAGTCTCCGCGGCGGAGATGATGAGAGGGGAACCGATCCATTTCATATTTGTGGGATCCGGAGCGAAATTGCCGTGGTTGCGGGAAGAGGTGAGAACGTTGGGGCTTGAGAATGTCTCGATACAGGGGCAGCTGCCGCGTGACCAACAGCGGGTTTTCTTAAATGCGGGGGACGTCGCCATCATCTCGCTTGTCGAAGGAATGTGGGGAACGGCGATGCCGAGCCGCACATACAACACGCTTGCCACAGGGATGCCGATACTTGCCTTGACCGAGGACGGCTCGGAGCTTGCTCGGGTTATCGACGAAGAGCGCGTAGGTTGGCACATTTCCCCGGGGCAGCCGGAGGCACTCGTCGAGGTCATCCGCGAGATCATGGCCCGGCGGCAGGAGCTCGGAGCGATGGGCAAGCGTGCCCGATCGGCCGCACTCGAGAAATACACACCCAAGGTCGCGATCGAATCTTACTTACGGGAGCTTTCGTAGAATGGCGAAGATCCTTGTAACAGGAGCAACGGGCTTTATTGGCGGGACTGTCCTTGAAGAGCTCCGAACTGCCGGTTTAGATGTCGTCGGAACCTCCCGTAACTCTTTCGATGATGTTCACGACATATTGACTCTCGACATTGCGGATCGCCATGCGGTGGAGAAGTTGTTTGCAGAACAGAGTTTCGACGGCGTTGTCCACTGTGCCGGCATTGCTCACCGCTTTGGCGAAACGGCGGATTCGGTTTACCGCGAAGTGAACGTCGAGGGAACACGAAACGTAGCAAGGGCTGCTCGGGAACATGCCGTACCGAAATTCATTCTGATGAGCTCAGTGCTGGTCTATGGTGGCGGCGGCGACAGCAGTTCGCCGAGACAGGAGACCGACGCAAAGCTACCTCGAGACGCATATGCTCAGAGCAAGCTGGATGCGGAATTGGCTGCACAAGAGGAATTCGCGGGCAGTTCGTCGGCACTTTTGGTCTTGAGGCCGGCACCTGTGGTCGGCGAGGGAAGTAAAGGCAATTTCGCCAAGCTCGTAAATGCAATCGCCCGTGGGCGATTTTTGTGGCTCGGTAGCGGCCGGAATCAAAAGAGCCTTACTTATGTTGGGGATATTTCTGCCGCGTGTCGATCATTTTTGACAGAGTCGAGCAATGAGCAACTACAGATCCTGAACATCGCTTCTCCGCCGGCATCGATGGCCGAGATCGTAAATGCTATCTCGGATGAACTTGGCCGGGCGGTCCCACGATTCCAAGTTCCGGAGCTTTTTGCCCGAATCGCGTCTGAGGCGGGAAAGCTGATCGGCGGCCCGTTTGGACGGATGAGCGGTTCCATTGAGACCTGGCTTTCGGAGGATGTCTATTCGACCGCCGCGTTCGCGGAAGCTTTTCCTGAACTCAACCAGACGCCGATCCTTGAAGCCGTCCGACTAGCCGTGCGGGCACGAATTGAAACACGATGACCGAGGCATTGATCTTAATTGTCAGCACCATAGTCGGCTTTATTCTGGTCGAACTTGTGCGCCGTTGGGGCCTTCGCCGACAGGTCCTCGATATCCCTAACGAAAGAAGTTCACATACGTCACCGGTGCCGCGTGCTGGAGGGATCGGAATTGTTGCAACCGTAATGGGCGGGTATCTGGCCGGTTCTCTGATCGCCGGATATCCGATCTCGTTCGGATTCTTGATCGGCGGGGTGCTCATAGCTGCGGTCAGCTTCATCGACGATCTGCGTGATCTGCCGTTTTATGTCCGCTTGTTCGCTCATTCGATCGCGGCCGCTCTATTAATAGCAGACAGCGGTGCGGTCACCGAGATCAGCTTTTCGTTTTCGGGAAGCTCCGTTTCGCTCGGCCTATTGGCGGTCCCGTTGACGTTCGGAGCGATACTCTGGATGATCAACGCCTACAATTTTATGGACGGCATCGACGGTATTGCAGGACTTCAAGCCTTGGTTGCAGCCGCCGGCTGGGTCATTTTCGCTGCGATCTTTGGAGATAATGAAGTGAAATGGCTGGCTTTGTCCATTGGCGGGTCGGCGATAGGGTTTTTGGTTCTTAACTGGAGCCCGGCACGCATTTTTATGGGCGATGTTGGAAGTGCGTTCCTCGGTTTCGCGTTCGCTGCATTGCCATTGCTTGCTTTCAACACGGCGAATGTACCGAGAGGGCTCGTCCCACTATTTGCGTTGCTCGTCGTTTTTCCATTTGTGTTCGACACGGTCTTTACCTTCGCCCGGCGACTCATGAATCGCGAAAAGGTATGGAAGGCTCATCGCAGCCACCTCTATCAGCGAATGGTGATCAGCGGAGCGTCTAACGCCAATGTCTCGCTGCTTTACGGTGCATTGGCTGCGGCAACAACCCTCACCGGGGTCCTAATAGTCCGCGGGTCTGGAACTGCCGTTCTATTTGTTCTATTGTCGGTCCTGACTGTTTCGACCATTCTGTTGCTTAAGGCGTCAAAAAAGCGTTGACGTAAGTATTGAAAAATGCTAGGTTTACAGAATATTTGATGTTAGAACTTGGGAATAGTGAAGAACATCCGTTTGGTGAAGTTCGTGTTTCCGAAGGGGAGAACGTTAAATTTGCTTTTGAGGCGTATGGCGTTTCTGTATCAGTAGCTGCGGACGGTGCAGACCTCGGCAAAAAGCTTTTTGAAGTTGCGAACCGGGCAATGCTCGGCAAGTGTAGAGCTCTTGACCCGTCTTTGGTACGCGCGGAACATGGGTTCCTTGTAAGTTCACGTAAAGATGGGACTTATGATTTTACGTCCGTCGGCGAGTATACGACAGGAGCTGGTGAGCTTCGCGAAACGCTCGAGCTTTTCGTGCGGATTCTGCGGATAAAGGTATCGCAATTCGCAAAGAATTGGGTCTTTGTACATGCCGGGGTCGTGTCGTGGGGCGGGAAGGCGATCATCATCCCGGGCGACAGCGGTTCAGGCAAGACTACACTTGTCGCCGAGTGCGTAAAGCGAGGAGCCCTGTATTATTCTGACGAGTATGCAGTACTTTCGCCGGATGGGCTCGTGCATCCATTTGCGAGGGCACTTTCGATAACGAATGGTGGGCGAAAGTGGAGCGAGGACGGCATTCCGGTCGAGAAACTTGGCGGCCGGGCGGCGACCGAACCGATAGAGGTCGGGGCGGTAGTCTTGACGAAATACAATTCGGGCGCAAGATGGAACCCCGAGCGGCTTACGCCGGGGAATGGGATCATCGAGGTGATACCGCATACTATACCGATGACGATCAATGCTGATTTTTCGCTTCAGGTATTGAAATCGGCTCTGAGCCGTGCCATAATTTTGAAAGGTGTACGAGGGGAGGCCTCGGACTTGGCTATTGAGCTTTTCTCATTTAGTAATAAAGAGTTAACCACACTGAACTAATCTATTTCCCGATTCGTTCGGATTTGATCTTGGAGGAGATGATGAACAACCCGCAATATCCGACTGCTCGGAAGGCAGGACTGGTAGTCCAGGAAGTGCCCGATGAGGTTTTGGTCTATGACCTTGATACGAACAAGGCCCACTGTCTTAATAAGACGGCAGCCGCTGTTTGGCGATTTTGTGACGGAAAGTCCTCCGTGCCGGAGATCGCGAAATTTCTTTCCTCTGAGATGGGAACCAAAGTCGATGATGACCTCGTGTGGCTCGCCATCGACCAACTTAACGATAGCTCGCTTTTGGAAGCAAAGGCCGAGCCAAAGTTTCAGGGACAAAGCCGACGCGATGCGATCCGCAAGATCGGTATCGCATCGATGATCGCACTGCCGATCGTCGCATCGCTCGTTGCACCGAAGAGCGCAATGGCGAGTACTTCCTGCCGATGCGATAACGGAACGAACACTGACTGTATTCTGCAGGGCACCTGTCCGACGACCTGTAACGTTGGTCCGAACGTTTGTGTCTGATCGGTATCTCGCAACTGGATTTTTTGGAAAAGATGGGTTAGCCCATCTTTTTCCTTTTCTGGGATTCGAATGCTGAACAGCAGCGACAAATGGAGACTTGTTTCTCGTGCCGCGGGACAGAAGCGACTTGCGATCGCCGCAGGGTCAATGAGAGCTATTTTCGATTCGGCGTTTATTCTTATCAAAGGGGAGTCGGCAGCCCGCTTCTTTCCGGACCACCACCTGCGCGAATATGCGGATCTCGATTTTGTTGTTGACGAACAGCTTTCGAGCCGTCTTTCGGTAGACGATTTGTCGACCATCCGCAACCTAAATATCGATCTTCATTTTGGGCTTCGGCATCTTGATACCCTGACATGGGAGGAGTTCATTAGAAGAAGTGACGATATTGTTGTTCAGGGCGTTAAAATTAAGGTTCCATGTCCCGAGGATCATCTTCGGATCATGGCCGTGCATTGGCTGACGGATGGTGGTGAGTTTAAGGAGCGGCTTTGGGATATTTATTACGCGGTGGCGAATCGGCCGGCGGATTTTGACTGGAACAGGTGTCTTGATGTCGTCAGCCCGACACGGCGTAAATGGGTGATCACGACCGTCGGGCTCGCCCATAAATATTTAGGACTTGAGATCAAAGACCTTCCTTTTGCCGACGAGGCGAAAGACATTCCACAATGGATTATCAAAACGGTCGAAAGGGAATGGGCACGTGAAGTCCGGCTTATTCCGCTTCGCCTCGCGTACCGTAAGCCGCGGATATTCTTTCAGCAGATCGCCAAGCGCATGCCCCCGAACCCCATCACGGCGACAATCGACATGGAAGGCGAGTTCGACGACCGCCCGCGTATTTGGTATCAGCTTGGCAGCATAGCCAAGCGGATCCCGCCGAGTATCAGACGCTTCGTCGATCTTGCAAAGGCTCGCCTCCGCCGCTGAATGTCAGATTCACCAAAATATTCGCTCACGTTATGTCTTGAGACCGGCATCGCCGGAGGCAGTATTGCTTTGTTCGATGGCGATCGCCTCGTGGCAGGCCACATTGGCGAGGGAAGTACATCGCGTTCCGAGGATCTATTGCCCGCCGTCGAGGCCTTGCTACGTGAAGCGAACGCCACCGCGCGCGACATCGGTCGGATCGCTGTATCGCTTGGCCCCGGCAGCTTCACCGGACTCCGGATAGGCATCGCATCTGCTCATGGGCTTTCAAAAGCATTGAAATGCGAGGTGGTCGGCGTCCCGCTGCTGCCCGCGATGCTTTCCTTAAGTGGCAAGGACGGGCGCGCCGCAGTGGTCCCGGTTGGCAAGAACGACCGTGCATATCTGTTCGAGGCAGTCTCTGAACCCCGTATTGCCGATGCAAGCGAGATCATTGATATTGTTTTGCCGGCTGTCACCGTGATCGCCCCGGTTGAGTTGATGCGCGAGCTACGGGACATAGAGAGTGAAGTTATCGATACCGGACGGAACCTAGCAGTCGTCGTCGGCCGAGCCTCGGACTCAAGTTTTGCGAGCACCGATCTTTCGCCGATCTATTTACAGAATCCGGCTCGTTCCCGCGGACTTTTCTGAATGCATGAAGTCATCAAAGCGGCTGAGTCTGACATCGATGTCATCGTTGGCCTTGCGGACCGCGCAGGCCTGGCCCTTTGGAGCCGAGATGATTACGCTGAAGCCGCGAATTCCAGGGATCGATTGCTCCTGGCTGCTCGAGAGAACGCCGTGAATGTCGTCGGCTTTATCCTCGTCCAACTACTATGTGCCTCGGGTGACGCAGTCGATGTCGAGATCTTGAATATTGCAGTTGATCCCCGTTTCAAGCGAAAGGGTATAGGCCGGCGATTGCTCGCCACAGCCCTTGAGATGATACCGATCGACCCCGACTCTAAGGTATTACTTGAAGTTAGGGCGTCAAATCTTTCTGCAATTGCGTTTTATCGTCGCTATGGGTTTCACGAGCAAGCCGTTCGGCGGGCCTATTATCGAGACCCAACTGAGGACGCGATCTTGTTCGGGGCAGATGCCGAAAAGGTCCTCACGAAGCTGAAAAGCGCTTCAGACCTTAGAGAAACGATCAACTGATGCAGCCGACCCAACCACTTCAAAACAAAGTGCCGCTTGCCCAGGCAAGCATGAAAATGTTCTTCTTGTAAATCGCACCCGATGTGGGTTAATATTCTGTTTACACCGAAGGTGAAATGAATATCTAAACGCCGAAAGTGTAAATCTTTTGATAAGTGAGGAAAAGTGCCATGGACCTTTCAACTCCTGATCCGGTGCGTGACGAACTACTGAAAACGAACGCAGCTTTCCGGGATCTAGTGCACCAACACCAGAGCTACGAAAAACGCCTCGATGAGCTTGCAGCAATCACCTTTCCCAGCGACGACGAACAGTTCGAAGAATCAACCTTGAAAAAGAAAAAGCTAATGATCAAGGATGAGATCCACGCGATCATGAACGATCACGCGACATCTCATTAAATACAGTTTCAATCACCGAGGGCGGGGAGCTACCCCGCCCTTAATTTTGCTTCCTGCAGCTTCCGTTAGCTGCGAAGGCTTTGATTCCGCGCGTGGTGTGCAACACCAACTTGCCGCCGATGCCTTCAAATATCCCGCCCGGTTGAATTTCCTCATCCGCTTCGAGCGCGACCGTGTTCGAAACCTTCCCGCTTGAAATATCGATCAATAGCAACCGCTCTTCCCCAAGCACAGCGACGGCTGCTGATCCGGTCGTCAGCAAGGCTCCGGTCGAAGGCCGGCCGGGAAGGCGGCTTCGCCAAATGACCCGTCCGCTGTCCTCGCTAAGTAAGTAGAGAAAATTATCATTCGACGCGGCGAGTATTTTTCCGTCATAGCTTTTGAGATAGACGACCGCGCCACCTGTCTTGAATGTCCAGAAGCGTCCGTTCGCTTCTATTGCCTCCGCTCGAATCTCGCCGCTCTCGGTCCCGACCACCGATCGCCCATCCGCGGTAACAACCGCGATAGCTACCTTGCCGTCGGAGCCCGCTTTTTCAGAAAGGATGGCACCGGTTTGTAACGAGGCAAGCTTCGCTCGCCCGTTTGCGGATGCCAGAAGAACCCGCTCATTGTCCGCGAAGAGAAATGAATCGCCTTCCGACCACGCCCCGACAACTGCGGGCTTAGATCCTTCTATCGGGCTAAAGACCACTGGCGCGGAGCTTGCCGGGACGCTCACAACCGCTCCACCTGCACTCGCCAGAAAGAATGAACGATCCGAAGCGAGCTCATGCGTTCTCCGGATCAGTCCAGTTTCAAGGCTTAAGACACGAAGCTTTGAACTCGGCTCGCTGGACGCCGTATTTACCACCGCATAAAGAAAATTGCCGGCTATCAGCAGGTTCGAGACGACCTCACCGCCGACCTCAGCAGACCAGACCGCTTCAAGCGTGTCGCCGCCTAAAAGGCGAATCCGGCCTCCCTTCTCGCCGACCGCGACGCCGCTTGCAGACGCTGCCACCGCAACGATACCTCCGCTACCCGAAACGTCGGTCGAGCATAGAGTGTAGGGTGTCTGTTCGCCGGATTGCTGCCCGAAGATGCCGGGGACGAGCGATACTGCAAGAGCAACGGTTAGAAGATGTCGGAACAAAATCGAAATGTGAGGACCCCGAAATGAGTAATTGTCTGACGCCATGCGACCGCGGTACTTCGAAAACGAGAATTTTAGCACGTGCACCTTGACCGCGATAGAATGATGAATGTAATATCCCGAAAGTTTCCAACAAATTTACGTAATATTCCCAAGGAGGAACTCCACAGCACAATGTCTTTCAACAAAATCATCCTTGTCGGTAACCTGGGAAGGGACCCTGAACTCCGCTATACGCCGCAGGGCGATGCCGTTTGTGATTTTTCAATGGCCACAAATGAACGAAAACGAGATAAATCGGGTGAGTGGCAGGACGTCCCAACGTGGTTTCGTGTAACGCTTTGGCGAAATCAGGCCGAAAATGCGGCGAAATATCTTAAAAAGGGAAGCCAGGTTTATATCGAAGGCCGCGTTAGCCTGGAAGAATGGACCGACCGCGACGGAAATACCCGGCAAACGCTTCAAGTGAACGGCACAGATATGCGTTTCATCGGATCGAGGGGCGATTCGTCGGGTGATCGCGGCGGATCGGAGCCGGAATTCGCCGGGCCTTCTGAGCCGGCGCCTTCATCGTCGTCGGCTGCGCCTGCCCGGGCCGCCTCGACCGACGACGACATTCCGTTCTAGGCCTTCCCCTACAAGGAACTGAAAAGGGCTGCGACAACTGATCGCAGCCCTTTCATTATCCAAGCCAGACGCCCATTTTCCGAAACTTCTGGAAACGCCTTAATACGAGGTCGTCCGGGCTGAGCGACCGAAGCTCGCGTAAATGCTTTGACAGGACCTCGCGGAGTTCCCGGCCAACTTCTTCAAAGTTTTGCTTGTCGGAGTCTTCACGATCGATCTTCCAGGCAGTTTGCTCCTCGACGATGTCATCGATCAAGCCAAAGCCTAGGAGATCTTTCGCAGTGAGTTTCAGGCTTTCGGCGGCACGGTCGGCCATAGCCGAATCTTTCCACAATATTGCGGCGCAGCCTTCTGGCGAAATGACGGAATAGACCGCATTTTCCATCATCAAGACTCGGTCGCCGATACCAATCGCGAGGGCACCGCCCGAACCACCTTCACCGACCACTACGACAATTATCGGGACGCGAAGCCCCGCCATCTCGCGAAGGTTGAAGGCGATAGCTTCGGCCTGTCCGCGTTCTTCCGCATCGATCCCGGGATAGGCCCCTGGAGTATCGATAAATGTGACGATCGGCCGCCCAAACTTTTCGGCCATCCGCATCACCCGCAGGGCTTTCCGGTAGCCTTCGGGCTTCGGCATGCCGAAATTTCTCACCTGCCGCTGCTTAGTGTCGCGGCCCTTTTGCTGCCCAATGACCGCAACCTCGGCACCATCGAGTTTGGCAAAGCCGCAGACCAGGGCCTTGTCGTCCGCATAACGCCGATCGCCATGGATCTCGACAAAATCAGTAAAGACGCCGTTGAATATGTCCAAGGCGTAAGGACGATCGGCATCACGGGCGTTTAGCACGCGAGCGAATGCTGTTGATGAACTAGTAACTTCGGTCATAGAGAACGGACCTCAATGGTCCCACCGTACGGAACAGCCGAGTGATTTAAGCTGTTCCTCGAGCCGCTTTGAGCCTTGGACCTGGAGCGGCGGCGACTTAAGCGTCAGTTCAAATCCTTCGACGGGCATTACGAGCGTAACATCACACAGGCCGCGATCTGAAGCGAGGATCGCATAAAGATCGTTCAAAGTTTCTTCATCGAACGCCCGCCGCGGGAGCGTTACGACGAGATTTCGGGCCTGCCGAGAAATGACATCCGGCAAAGATCGGGCCTCCGATGCCACGATCGTTATCTCGCCGCCGTCATTATTTTCAAGCTTGCCATCAATGATGAGTAATGCGTCATCGGCGAGCATGTTCGAGATTCGAGTGAAGGTTTCGCTCCAAACGAGGACCTTCGCATTACCCGTTCGATCCTCGAGCCTAAACTGCGCGTATCGATTCCCCGACTTGCTCCAACGCACCAGGAGGCCCGAAACGATCCCGGCAACTGATACCATGCCGCCAACGGATGCTCCACCAACATCCTCAATCGACGTAACGCCAATCGTACCCATCCGCGAATCGTAAGCATCTAATGGGTGAACGGAAAGGTAAAAACCGAGTGCGGCCTTTTCGCGAGCGGACATTTCTTCTCGCGTCCATGGAGCGGACTCGACGAGATCGGTCTCAAGTGCCGAAGAAACGTCGGACGCGGCAAACAGTCCCGTTTGCCCCTGCAGCTTATCGTTCCAGAAACTTTGCCCAAAGGCGAGGATCTCGTTAATCGATGCGAATAGCCTTGCCCGCCATTCGTTCGGCTGAAAGCCTTCGATGATCATTGAATCGAAAGCACCGCCGGCAATAAGGCTTTCCAGCATTTTCCGGTTGACAGCGTTCTGTCCGACCCGGCTTACGAAATCGAAAACCGATCTGAACTTTTCCTGCCCGCGTGCATCAATGATCGCCTTTGCCGATGAGCTTCCGAGCCCCTTGATCGCACTGAGGCCAAAGCGAACGGAGTCGTCGGTCGGAGTGAAGCCCTCATCGCTTTCATTTACGTCAGGCGGAAGAAGCTGTAAACCCATCGACCTGAGTTCGCTCGAGTACTTATATACCTTTGCACTGTCGTCGGATTCGTGCGAAAGCACCGCTGCATAGAAATAGGCTGGATAATGGGCCTTCAGGTAAGCCGTCTGAAACGCGAGCATCGCGTAGGCGATACTGTGGCTGCGGTTAAAACCGTAATCAGCGAACTTTGCCATCAGGTCAAAGATCTCGCGGGCCGTTTTCTCCTTGATGCCTCGCTCGACCGCTCCGCCGATGAATTTCACCTCGTGCGGCGCCATTTCCTCGGGCTTTTTCTTACCCATTGCCCGGCGCATCATGTCTGCTTCGCCAAGCGAATAACCTGCGAGCCGCTGAGCGATCTGCATGATCTGTTCCTGATAAACGAGGACACCGAAAGTGTTCTTGAGAATGTCCTCCATTTCCGGAACGATGTATTCGACCGCCTTTTCGCCCCGATGCCGCTTGATGAAATCCTCGACCATGCCGCCATCGAGCGGGCCGGGACGATAGAGAGCGTTCAGGGCGGCGAGATCCTCGAGCTCCTTCGGTTTTAGCCGACGACATATCTCCTGCATCCCCGACGATTCGAACTGGAAAACGGCCTCGGTCTTTCCGTCGCCGAAGATCTTCATCGTCTTTTCGTCTTTCAGCGACACCTTTCGCCAGTCGATCTCCCGGCCCGTTCGCTCGCGGAGGCTGCTTAGACAGTCATCGATGATCGTGAGGGTCGTCAGGCCGAGAAAATCCATTTTGAGCATCCCGAGTTTCTCGAGATCGCCCATTGGATATTGGCTGGTCAATTCGTTCTTTGCCGAGATCGCGATCGGCACCATTTCGTGGAGCGGCTTCGGCGAAATAACGACGCCCGCCGCGTGGACGGAGGTATGCCTTGAGCATCCTTCGATCTTAAGGGCAAGATCGAGGAGTTCGGCTACTTTCGGGTCGGACTGCTTTGCAGCTCTTAACTCCGGTACATCCTCAAGCGCTTTGGAAATACTTGTAATACGGCCGCGGAACGGCGGCGGGATCATCTTCGCGACGCGTTCGACGTCACCATACGGCATACTGAGAGCTCGTCCGACGTCCTTGATCGCCGCCTTCGATGCCATTGTTCCAAACGTAATGATCTGGCAAACCGAATCACGTCCGTAGAGCCGGACGACGTGATCGATCACCTCGCCGCGGCCCCGAATACAAAAATCGATGTCGATATCCGGCATCGAGATCCGCTCAGGATTCAGGAACCGCTCGAAGAAAAGGTCGTATTGAAGCGGATCAACGTCGGTAATATCTAGAGCATAGGCGACCAACGAACCCGCGGCCGAACCTCGGCCGGGACCGACCGAGATCTGCCGTTCCTTAGCATAACGGATGAAATCCCAGACAATCAGAAAATAACCGGGATAACCCATTCGCTCGATCGTTTCGATCTCGAGCGACAGGCGTTCATCATATTTCTCGATCGGGTACTTGAGCTCACCCGCTTCGAGAGCCGGATACAAGAATTCCTTTTTCCGACGTTCTAATCCTTCGCGAACCACCTTCTCGAAATACTCGTCAAGCGTTTGACAGCCCGAATCCGCAGGAATCGGAAACGTCGGCAGGGTCAGCGACCCTCCGATAGGAAGTTCGATGTCGCATTTCTCCGCGATCTTGACGGTATTTTCGAGCGCCTGCGGATATTTATCTGCAAAGAGATCATGCATCTCTTCGGCGCTCTTCAGGTAAAAGCTGTCATTGGGAAGCGAAGGATGGCTCGGATCGGTTAGGGTCGTCCCGGCGCCGATGCAGAGCAGCACCTCCTGCGCCTTCGCGTCCTCCTGCTCGAGGTAGAAAACGTTGTTCGTTGCGACTAGCTGCAGTCCGGCAGCGACGGCAGCCTCGACGATGCGTTCGGTTATTTCATCGTCGTTTGTGATCCCATGTTTCTCGATCTGAATGAAGACATTTTCTCGGCCGTAGATGGCGATCAGATCTGCTAAATGCCGTGTTGCCCTTTCCTCGTTCCGGCTCGAAACGTAATGCCAGAGAGCCGAGCCCCGTGCCCCGGTCAAAAGAAAAAGATCGCCACTCATCTCTCGCAAAAGATCAAGATCGACCTTGGCACCACCCTCGCCGGCCCGGTCCGTATAGGCTTTTGAGGCGATGTACGAAAGATTCAAATAGCCCTGGTAATTCTTTGCCAGGAGTACAAGTTCATAATAGGCGAGCTCGCCTGCTTCGACTGCCAAGGACCTCGTGAAACGGCTTCCCGGAACGACCGAAGCCTCGTATCCGAGTATCGGTTTAATACCCGCGTATCGCATTTCGCGATAGAACGACGCCGCACCAAACATGTTACCTTTGTCGGTGATCGCGCACGCCTTCATACCGAGCGTTTTGAGCTGTGCGGAAAGGCGTTTTAGTTGGATTGTGCTCTGCAAAAGGCTATAATCCGTGTGCAGATGGAGGTGAACAAAATCGTTCTTTTCGAGGGGTTGGTATTCCATTTCTGCGGTCATTTATGAAGAAAGTCTACCTTGAAACTTTCGGCTGTCAAATGAATGTTTCTGATTCCGAGCGGGTTGCTACATCGCTGGCCGCGGAAGGCCTTGAGCTGGTTGAAGATGAGCATTCTGCGGATCTCGTTCTGATCAATACCTGCTCTGTTCGGGAGAAGGCTGAACAGAAACTTTATACAAGAGTTGGCGAAGTAAAGCAGCGGGAAGGTGCTAAACCGGTCATTGGCATCTTGGGCTGCGTAGCACAACTCGAAGGCGAAACTCTCTTCAAAAAGATCAACGGGATCGACTTTGTGTTAGGCACGCGGGCGGTCGGGCGGGTGAACGATGCGATCCGGAATGTGCTCTCAGACGGGCCGGGATATGCAGACCTCGGCGAAAGGGAAGTGAACTATGATTGGTCGGTCGCAGATGCCCAACGGCACTCGCGCTCGGTCGCATTCGTGCCGATAATTGAAGGCTGCAATAAATTTTGCACATACTGTATCGTTCCTTTCTCGCGCGGAAGGGAAACGAGCCTATCTGCCTCTGATATCATCCGTCAGGTCCTCGAGCTCAAGCGAAACGGCGTGAAGGAAGTACATTTGATCGGGCAAAACGTTAACAGCTATCGTCCGGCAACTGAGTCCGGCCTTGAGGGCTTTAATGGAAGCTCGCCTTTCTCGCGGCTTTTGCGGGCTGTAGCTGCCACCGGTATCGAGCGGATCAAATTCAATACCTCATTCCCGCGAGATTTCAACGCCGATATTGTCGAAGCCATTGAGGAGAACGAGAATCTCTGCAACTGGGTCCATCTTCCCGTTCAATCAGGAAGCGATAAAGTTCTCAAAGACATGCGGCGTTTGCACACGGTTGAAAGCTATAAGAAAAAGATCGACCGAATAAAAGCATCGCCGCGGAACATTGCCATAACGACCGATATCATCGTTGGCTTTCCAGGCGAGACCAGTCAAGACTTTGAACAGACCGTGGAACTTTTTGAATACAGCGAATACGCCACGGCCTATATCTTCAAATACTCGCCGAGGCCTGATACGCCCGCATATGCCATGCCTGACGATGTCTCGCCCGAGGAAAAAACACGGAGATTCCTTGAGCTCGAACGCGTTCAGAAGCGACTTCAGGCGAAGCATCTCGAGGGATACATCGGCCGGAAAGTGTCCGTTCTCGCTGAAAAACGCTCTGCCAAATCGCCATCCGATCTTTCCGGGCATTCGACGTGCCATCGGGTTGTGAATTTTCCCGGCAGCGATGATATGCTAGGGAGCATCGTCGATGTACGAATTACCCAGGCCAAGGCAAATTCGCTCTACGGGGAAGTTGTTTAATCTATCGTGAACGAAAATTCCGAACTCATCGAAATGCGGATCGGGGCCCTGATTATGGACCCGAACACGAACTCGCCAATCGTGGTACTGAAGGGTATTGAGAGCGAGACCGTTCTGCCCATCTGGGTCGGAGCTTTCGAGGCGAACGCGATAGCTCTGGAGATCGAAAAGATCGCCCCGCAGCGGCCGATGACCCATGACCTTCTGAAAAACCTTGTCATCGCGTGCGGACTCTCAGCGGGTAAGGTCGTTGTCACCGACCTCGTCGACAACACTTTTTTCGCCAGGATCGAACTCTCAGATGAGGACGGCCAACCGGTCGTTTTCGACGCTCGCCCTTCAGATGCGATCGCGCTTGCGTTGAGGCTAGATTGCCCGATATTTGTCGAGAGCCGTGTCCTTGAACTTTCGGCTACCTCGACCAAGAGCGGCGACAGTTCCGCTGACGATGAGGAAGGCGATCAACCGATCGAAGAGTGGCCCGAGGTCATTGGCTAAATTGGTTCCAATCAAATGATCATTGCTATCACCAACCAAAAGGGCGGTGTCGGTAAAACGACAACTGCGATAAATTTAGCGGCCGCCTGTGCGGAAAAGGGAAAACGCGTCCTTTTGATCGACCTTGATCCGCAGAGCAATACCTCGCTCTCGTTCGTTGATCCGGACAGGATATCGCTTGGTGCATATGAGTTCTTCACGGAAACCGATAAATCGCCGAATGACTTCATTTACGAGACATCAGTTAATAAATTACATTTGATTCCGGCTCGTATTAATTTGGCAAAACTGGAAGCCAAGCTGATCGGGGATTTTGACGCCGCGTTCAAACTCAGAGATAGGCTGGCTCCAATAATCGCATCGTACGACCTGATCTTGATCGATACACCGCCAACCCTTGGGATCATTACAGTTAACGCTCTTGTGGCTGCAAAATATGTTTTAGTGCCGATACAAGCGTCATATTTCGCATTGGAGGGAACTGACGACCTTCTCGAAACGATCGAAAAGGTCCGATCGCGGCCGAATCCGGAACTGGACCTTTTGGGCGTGCTCGTGACGATGTTCGACCGTAGAACAACGCTTTCCCGCGACGTTGAGGCCCATATTCGAACTGTTTTTGGGCCAAAGACGTTCAAAACGCTCATCGGGCGGAGCGTCCGGCTCGAAGAATCGCCGGCCCACAAGCTTTCGATCTTTGATTACGCTCCGCGGTCGTCTGGGGCAACGGAATACCGAGACTTGGCTAAGGAGGTGCTTAAACGTGTTGAAAAGAGGACTACCAACCGGCGTGCAAATGCGGCATGACGCACATTATGTGGATTCGTTAGGAGCACCTGTCGCGACAATCGGCCGCAAGATAGCGATCGACCTCATCGAACCGAACCCGGAGCAACCGCGGACGGAGATCGGCGACCTATCGGAACTTTCGGCCTCGATCAAAGAAAAAGGCGTTCTTGAGCCGCTGTTGGTCAAGCCGATCTCAAAGACCGGCCGCTGGATGATCATTGCCGGAGAAAGGCGTTGGCGGTCAGCGAAGCTTGCGGGGCTAACCGAGGTTCCGTGTATTGAAATGGACCTCGACGAACAGGGCGTCGCAGAGATCGCTCTTATCGAGAATCTTCAACGAAAAGACCTTAATCTCTGGGAAGAAGCCGATGGCCTCGCCGCGTTGCAGCAGCGATACGGCTACACCCAAGAAGAGATTTCCAAAAAGATCAGCAAGAGCCGTACAACGGTCACCGAATTCCTGACGATCGCGGGACTTCCTGGCGAGATCCGTGAACGGTGTAAAGCGCTTAACGTCACGACAAAGTCCGCACTACTTGAGGTCGCCCGTCAGTTTGACGAGGCGGCGATGAATGAATTTCTCGATGGGTTCGCAGGAGGCGAAAAGCGTTCCGCAAATCAGGACAAAGCGAAACGGACAAATCGCGGCGAGTCAAAGACAGGACCGATAATGGATAATGGCCCGGCAACATCGTCGGCCTCCAGATCCGAGAGCGTCGCTAGCCCTGCATATAGATTCGAATCTCCGGATCGTTCGTTCAGCGTCGAGGTTTCGTTTGGTGAAGGACAAAAGATCAAGCGAACTGAAGTGCTTAAAGCACTTAAAGCCGCATTTGATGCCGTAAAGGCATCCGAGTTCTAATAACGGATCGTCCTTTCTGTTTATTACATAATCCTTATTATCAGACGCAACGTATTTCGTTGGCCCAGCCAATTCGTACGAACACCTGCTATCTGGAATCTTCGAATCAACCCCCTTCCCTCAGTTGCTTCTCCAACGGTGGACGACCCTGAAAAGTTACCGATTAAACAAACGACTGCGGGCATCTTAGGATTACCAACTCTGGTGTTTGCGTTAACGACATCTTTCTTTGACAGTTTTGTGGAGAAAGACTACACTTTTTAGTTTGTTGTGATGACAGAAAACGAAATCTATAAGCGTTAAGGAGCTTAATTTTGAGGAACGGAAACTTTTTATTTACTTCGGAATCTGTAACCGAGGGTCATCCGGATAAGATTGCGGATAATATATCGGATGCCATACTAGATTCGATACTGGAGCAGGATCCGACCGCCCGCGTGGCGTGCGAGACGTTGGTCACGACGGGCATGGCGGTCGTTGCCGGTGAGATCACTACGTCGGCTGACGTTGATTACAAGAAGATCATTCGCGATACGGTCCATGAGATCGGCTATAACGATGCCGAGTTTGGCTTCGACTCGAACACCTGTGCGGTCATCGACGCGATCGGTAAGCAGTCACCTGACATCGCTCAGGGCGTTGACACCGGCGGTGCCGGCGACCAGGGCCTGATGTTCGGCTTTGCATGTGACGAGACACCGGAATTGATGCCGATGCCGATCCAGATGGCACACAACCTGACCCGCAGGCTTTCCCAGGTAAGGCGTGACGGCACGGTTCCCTACCTTCGACCGGACGGAAAATCGCAGGTCTCGATCGAGTATCGCGACGGCCGGCCGTTCCGTGTTGAGGCTGTTGTCATCTCGACACAGACCGCGGATCTTGAGATCGAGGACATTCGCCGCGACATCATGGAGCACGTGATCAAGCCTGTTATCCCGGCCGAGCTTCTTGACGACAACACCAAGTACCACATCAATCCGACCGGCAAGTTCGTTATCGGCGGCCCGATGGGCGATGCCGGCTTGACCGGTCGTAAGATCATCGTTGACACCTACGGCGGTTATGCACCGCACGGTGGCGGTGCTTTCTCCGGCAAGGATCCGACAAAGGTTGACCGCTCGGCGGCCTACATGGCCCGCTACATCGCCAAGAACGTAGTCGCTGCAGGGCTTGCCAGCCGTTGTACGGTTCAGCTCGCATACGCGATCGGCGTTGCCGAGCCGGTTTCGGTCCTTATCGATACACACCGCACCGGCACGATCGATGACGAGCGGATCGCTGACATCGTCCGCGAGAATTTCACGCTGACGCCGAAGGCGATCATCGAAACGCTCGATCTTCGCCGGCCCATTTACAAGGCAACGGCCCGTTTCGGCCACTTTGGGCGTGCGAACGACGAATTCACCTGGGAAAAGACCGACAAGGCGGAAGCTCTCCGGCTTGCCGCAGAAAAAGGAGCTGCAACAAATGGCTAACCCCGGAACCTCAATGCAATACGACATCAAAGACATCAATCTCGCCCCGCAGGGCAAGCAGCGCATCGAATGGGCCGACCGCGAAATGCCGGTTCTCCGCCTGATTCGCGAGCGTTTTGAGCAGGAGAAGCCGCTGGCCGGCGTCCGGCTCGTTGCCTGTGCACACATCACGACCGAAACGGCAAACCTCGCCCGCACACTTCAGGCCGGCGGTGCCGAGGCTCTTTTGATCGCCTCGAACCCGCTCTCGACCCAGGATGACGTCGCGGCTTCGCTGGTTGCCGATTGGGGAATCCCGGTGATGGCGATAAAGGGCGAATCGACTGAGACCTACGTCAGCCACGTGAAGGCCGCACTCGAAACGAATCCGAACTTGATCATCGATGACGGATCGGATGTTGTGGCGACCATGATCAAGGAAAAGCCGGAGCTAATCGGCAACCTGATCGGCACCACCGAAGAGACCACGACCGGTATTGTTCGCCTTAATGCGATGGTCAAGGCCGGTGTGCTCACCTTCCCTTCTATCGCTGTTAATGACGCACAGACCAAGCATTTCTTCGATAACCGCTACGGCACGGGCCAATCGACGCTTGATGGCGTTATCCGTGCGACCAACATCCTTCTCGCCGGTAAGACCATCGTCGTTGTCGGCTACGGCTGGTGCGGCAAGGGCGTCGCGATGCGTGCTCGCGGAATGGGCGGCAACGTCGTAGTTTGTGAGATCGACCCGATCAAGGCGATAGAAGCGGTAATGGACGGAATGCGTGTGCTGCCGATGAAGGAGGCCGCCAAGATCGGCGATTTCTTTATCACGGTCACCGGCAACCGCCACGTTATCGACAAGGAACACTTCGAGGTGATGAAGGACGGGGCTATCGTCTGCAACTCGGGCCACTTCGACCTCGAACTCAACCTCGATGCACTTCGCGATATGTCGCAGCCCGCGGTGACGCGTCGCCCGTTCGTTGAAGAATATCGCTCGAAGGACGACAAGAAGAGCGTGATCGTGCTCGGCGAAGGCCGGCTCATCAACCTCGCCGCCGCCGAGGGCCATCCGGCTTCGGTGATGGATATGTCGTTCGCCAACCAGGCCCTTTCGGCTGAATATCTCGTAAAGCAGAAAGGCAAGCTCGGTGCGGGCGTCCACGTGCTTCCGGCCGAGGTCGATCAGGAGATCGCTTCCCTCAAGCTCCGGGCAATGGGCGTCTCGATTGACGAACTAACGCCGGAAATGCTCGAGTATATGAATAGCTGGGAGACCGGAACGTAGTTCGTAAATCGTAAATAGTAAATCGTAAATAGAAAAGAGGCTCGGCATTTTGCCGGGCCTTTTTTATTTTGCCATTCGAGAGAGTGTGGAGCACACGGTTATAACGCTAGCTAAACGTAGAGCCGTGATACGAAAGAATATTCTCTGCCGAAAGTGTGCGGAGCACACGGCTATAACTTTAGCTACACGTGGAGCCGCGAGGCGGAACGTGTAGAATGTTGCCAACCAAGATCTCAAAGCGTGTGAAACACGCGACACCAATGTCACATACACATTTTCTTTATCACATCGTTTTCGGAACCAAGGACCGTTTGCCGATGATCGACGTGTCATGGGAAAACGAACTTTACCGCTATCTCGCCGGTATTGTAAAAGGGCAAGGCGGAGAGGCGATCGAGATAAACGGCATGCCTGAACACGTGCACGTTTTCGCTCGCCTCCGGCCATGCGACTTCCCCGCGTTCATGCGCGAATTGAAAGCTAGTTCATCGAAATGGGCAAAGAGACATAACCCGAAGTTCGCGTGGCAGCGGCGTTACGGTGCTTTTACGGTAAGCGAATCGGCCGTAGAGTCCGTTCGAAAATACATTCGCGAACAGAAACAGCGACACGCAAAGCGGACGTTTGAGGAGGAATATACCGGGCTGCTGCGGAATCACAAGATCGCTTTTGATGAGAAATATTTGTGGGATTGAGATGTATATCGCGTGTTTCACACGCTTGGTCTTTCGGGCGTGATCAAACTACACATTCCGCTTCGCTCCATGTGTAGCTAAAGTTATGGCCGCGTGCTCCGCACGCTTTTGAATTTTTATCGATTTTCAAAGCTACTCACCTCATACCGGAAAATTCGGTTTCAGGGTTTAATCGTACTGGTTGCGGCTCTATTGTAGGCAGCAAAGCGATTTTCCGCCCGGGTGATGGGTTATTTTCGGGTCGAAATGACCGCCGCCCGGCGGGCCGTCGTTCGTCGGTGGTTTTGACCGAAAGGCTTTTTTCGATCAGGGCTTGTGACAAAATTGGGGGCACTTCGGTCAAGGGCCGGCAACAACTTCATCGAACCGGCCAATTTCCGCTTGCCCGATGTCTTCTCAACCCGCGTGCCACAGCCGCCCGACGCAACCACAGACATTTTTCAGCTGAGGCGTTTCGGCACGATGGGACCGCATGAAACGATCGCTTTGACGTGGTCTAATTTGGCTTGACACGACCCCAGTGCCATACAGCGATTCCGCCGTGCGCTTAAAATATCTCTTCATTCGAATATTGAAAAACTTGTAATGCACTCAGCCGTTACATGCTTCCGGGATTTCCGGCAAACAACTTCCGATCGCCTAAAGCCAAAATCAAAGTTTGAGCTACCTCGAACGCCCGAAAAGTCTTACTTGTTCCTGAAACAGTAAATATATGTAATGGCACGCCGCATCTTCTGACGCAAAAACCTTTGTGTCGCTCTTGTTGCCTCGTTCGTCTAGATCGAAGACGGTCCACGTTCCATACGATTCTTGCAGGACGATCCCGGCAATCGACAAATGTCCGTCAAGCGAATAGAAATTAGGATTGACGCCCAACTCGTCTAGCTTCTTGCGTAGTGTGTTTCGGTTCATTCCTACTCAAACCTGAACGGTTCCCTATTTCGCGGATTCCAGCCGGCGGCAGATCAGAGTGTAGTTAACGCCGCGGTGCACGGGTTCATGGGTAAAGCCCGCAGAGAAACCATCCTTTTGCCCCCGCACCGAGATGGTGTTTATACCAGGCTGTTCGTAAACATCCGTCCAACCTTCGCGGTTAAAGAAATCGAAAAAGAGATCGCGTACTGTTTCATACCCGTTTTCGGTGTAATAACCGTAAACGATGTACTCCTCGTCAGCGCGAAAACTCTTGCGCATGAGGATCAGACGGAACGAATCAGTTTTCGGAAGCGACTCACAGACTCGGTTTACCTCCTGCAGCGACGGCGATTTTCGGATCGCTTCCTTTGTCGCCTCGGTTTCTCGCCGCTCATTCTCCAAAGACTCTGTCAGGGGAAAGAAGCCGCAGCCGCTTAAGAAGGCTATAAGAAATAGTGAGAACCCAATAGAGGTCGTTGGACAAAAATGCCTCAAAAAATAATAACCACACTTAAGCATATAAGTGTCTCCTGAACACCCTTCGATCGTCCGGCCCCTCTCCCGGACTGGTGCCACTTTTTCCATAGTAATCGAAAAGAGCGCAGGTACAGAAGTCACGTTTTGTTCAGCTCCAATGCCACCGTCCTCAACGGTTCCGATACGTTTCATCCGCCACCCCGATCTTACGATGTGGGCTACATCAATCGCGTCGTCTTCGACGACTCGGATCTATCGAGCCCCAACTGACCAGACATTTTTTGCGGCTTGCCGCATCGCAGAGCGGCGAAGCTCGGCTTCGCCGTTGGCTGCACCAGTACACTTCGAGGCTGTGCCTCGGATCAGCGGCGAAGCCGCGGAAATTATTAGGGCCCCGTCCGGAAAAGCGGAGCTTTTCCGCTCGGCGAGATGAGGGTCGGTCGAAGCCGTGACCAAAAGCTCCAGCGGCCGGCTGAGGTCGGGACTCCAATCGCGTAGCTTTTCCGCTCGGCGAGATGAGGGTCGGCCCGAGCCGTGACCCAAAGTTCCAGCGGCCGGCTGAAGCCGGGACTCCAAACGCGGAGCTTTTCCGCTCGGCGATAGGACGGGCCGGCTGAAGCCGGGACTCCAAACGCGGGACGCCAGATGGCAAATGCAAATGTTGAGTGTTTACAACGGTGTTGCATGCGAGTGATTAATGGAACTTGATTGGAATATCTTGCCAAAGGGAGATGTGGAGCTGCTCATGAATGGTGAATGCGGACGCTGAGCTCTGCAACTCCGCAACTTCGCAACTCTGCAACTCTTTCAGGTTCGGACGCGGGAGAGGAGGAAGAGGCCGGCGGCGGAGAAGATCAGCATCGGAGCCCAGATGGCGAACCAGGCGGGGACAGAGCCATTAAGCCCCAGCTGATCGAACATTGCCGAAACGCCCATAAAGACCAGCCAGACCGCGACGGCATACCCGACCGAGACGACCTTTCCCTTTCGGCCGAGCGAAATCGCAAACGGCGCCGTAAAGAAGGCCACAACGACCGGGAGAAACAGCAGGCCGATGCGCTTGTGATAGGCCACTGCAAGGCTCCGCTTTTCTGACTCGGCCCGCGAGACCTCGGACTGCTGCGAGATCTCCGACAAGGTCATCTCGCTCGGTTTGCGCACGGTCCCGAGTACCGGATCGATACTAAGTGCGAAACGCTCGGCCGAAGTTCCCTGCTTAATCTCACCGCCGCCTGTGACCGCAAGGGAACGCCACTCGCCCTCCGCCGAGAGCTCAGCTCCATCCCAATTTGCCTTTTCCGAACGGTACAGGGTTTGCGCTGTGCCTTCCTCACCACGAACAAGAAGAAATGTATCCGAGAGGGTGCGAGCTTGAACTCGGTCGGAAACCTTCTCCAGCTCGTTATCAGACACAGTGCTATTATTACTAAACGACAGCACTCGACCCTGATCGACCAGCCAGACACGGCCGCCGGTCACAACGCGGGTGGTCGTCTCGCGAAGTTGGCGGCGGAGGCCTTCCTGGAGCTTGTTCGCCCGCGGTGTAACGCTGTCGGACAAGATGAGCAGCAGAATACCTAGAAACAACGTGAAGATAACCGCCGGAAGTAATAGACGATAAATGCTTTGTCCCGATCCGATCCATGCCACCATCTCGTTCTGCCGCGACTTGATGACGTATGTGGAAAGTATTGCGAGCATCGCGGCCGAGGGAGCGATCTGAAGAAAGACGAAGGGAGCGAGGAAGAAAAGATATTGCCCCAACAGCGCAAAACCGCCCTGCTTCCCTGCCGCAAAACGCCACAGTTCGAACGCCGTAAATACGAAAAACAATACACTTAGGAATGCAAGCGTGAGCCCGAAGTACCTAAGCAGATTGGTGAAGATGTCGAAGTCGCGAAGCCCGGTCGTCAGGTCCATCAAGATACTTGACCGTTGAACGCCCTTCCGTTCGAAAAGCCCCTTCGGCAGAAGCTCGCCAAGCCGGTCGAACCGCAGGCCCGAGCCCGCGATCCGCTGGCTGACGAACAGCCACGCGATGACCCCGATGCTCCCCAGAAGCGGCAGAAGCGATGCGCTGATGACCGGAAGCGTTCCCGCCCGGGCGAATTGCTCCGAGACCATCGAGAGCAAATAGAACCCGAGGAGCGTAATGAGAGCCAGGAAGATACCGACGCCGCGGCCGCCGCGGTTGAAGCGAAGTACCATTCCCGCCCCGAGAAATGCGAAGATCAACGGTGCGAAGGAGAGTAACAATCGCCTTTGGACGAGGACCTCGGCTTCACGGCGTTCGGCTCCATCCTTTGCACTGGCGTAATCAACGAGTTCCCCGATGCCGAGTTCCTGCGGCGAGAGTTCGGCACTCTTCAGCCGCTCGATCAGCTCCGAACGCCGCGTTCGAATCGAGATGCGGATGTCGCCGAGGTTCTCTGCGGTGATCTTTTCGCCCTCGGTTCCCTTTCCAATCGTGATCGCCCGAGCCTGTTCGAGCACAAGCTCGGATGCTTCATCGGTAGAATCGATGCGGCCTCCGTTGCTCGTTATCAGACGCACGTCTTTCGTCTTTGGATCTTCGGCGTAGATGAAGAGGTCACGCCATTCGCCCGTGGCCGTATCGCCACGGCCGGCGTAGATCGTAAAGCCCGCGAGTTCTGTGTTGAAAGTCCCGGGTTCGATCGGCGACTCAAGCTTGAGTATCGCCGCCCGAATGGCGATGTTCCGCACCGCTCCGGCCGCCGCAGGAACCCCGTAAATATTGACGATCAAGGCGAAGATCGAAAGCCCGAGCCCGAGGACCGCTATCGGAGCAACGATCTGCAGGTTGCCGATTCCCGCGGCACGGATAGCGACAAGTTCGCTGTCGCCCTGCATTCTGGACAGACCGATGATCGTGCCGACAAGGACCGCCATCGGGCATGTGAACGCGATAACGCTTGGTAAAAGGGCCGCGGCAAGTTGCCAGACAAGGCCCGAAGGCAGGTTGACGCTAAAGAAGATCTCGGCAAACTTCCCTGCCTGCTGAATGAAAAGAACGACGCTCAAGAGCAGCCACGAGAAAAGGATATAAGGGCCGATGGCCCCTAAAATGTATCGTGCGATCTTTGGTCCGAATGACATCCCTTTTCTCAGATATTCGCCCGTGCGGTCGCCTTCGCCTGGCTCGGGCCGGCCGCCTTCGATAGCAATTTGAATACGATAGCAGAAAGCTCGCGGAGTATCTCGCGGTGGCTTTCAGCTTCGCGCAAATACTCGGCCGGCGAGACACGCAAAATGCGAAGCAGCGTATTCCGAACGCCCGGAGCGATCGGCCGCCTTCCCTTCACCGAGCAGCGGGTGCACTGCAGCCGGTCTTCGGCGTCAAGCTCGGAAGCCTCGGCGGGGTCAAATTCCCTTCCGCAGCGAGCGCAAACGGACCAATCCGGCAGAAAGCCCTCGATCCGCAAAAGCCAAACTTCGAAGTAGAGTTCGACGGCGGTAAGGTCCGTATCGCGCTCGGCCGCTATCAAGATAAGAGCCCGAAGCATCCGGTAAAGCAGCGGCGAAGGCAGGTTCGGTTGGGCGAAAACGTTGGTCAGGTCCGCGAACCTTGAAAATACCTTGAGGAAACGCGGGTCGCTCGCTGCTTCGAAAGATGAGATGACAAGGTCCGCCTTCTGGATCGAGACAAGTTCCCGGTCATCCTTTTGGAAATATTCGAGCTGGACGATCGAGAACGGCTCGAGCGAGCTGCCGAACTTGCTGTGCAAACGCCTCGCACCTTTGGCGACGCCGCGGACTATACCGAACTCGCGGGTAAGAAAGAGCGCGATGCGGTCCGCTTCGGCGAGGTTATAGGTCTTGAGGACAATGCTTTCAGATTCGTGCAAAGGCATCCGGCATCGCCCTCCTAAAGCCGCGGCTTACCAAGGAATGAAATAGAGCAGCCAGGCGATCGCAAGGCTGATAACGACGAATTGGAGGAACGACTTCAATCCGTAGATCACGCGCTCGCGGGTGGTCCCATCGGAGAATACGGCGAAGAGCACCGAGATGAAAAAAGCGAAGATGAGCAAGAAAAGAAAGTGCGTCATTTCTTCCTCCCGTAGTAGATATCTAGGGCGTCAACGACCGCGAGGTAGTTGAGCAATCCGGCAGCTTCGAGCAATCGGCCGCCGTACTCGAAGGTTGCGCTCGCTGCCGCATCGGGCGAAGGCGTCACCGAAAACACAAACGAAATGGCGGCCCCGAGGCCATTGCCAAGCTTTGCGAATGCGTTGAGCAAGTAAAGAAGCTGACCATCGCGATACTCGAATCCGGGGTAATATGCACCGCCGGTCGCGATCGCGATGATGAACATTATCCAGATCGAGGCCGAAATGATCAGGCCGCGGCGGTTCTTCTTCTGAATAAAGTGGCCCGCCCCGGGAAACAGCCAGGAAGCGATGCCGATGACGATTGGATTATCCATTTCTTAGCTGAGCAAGTACCTTAAGAGTCAGAACCCGACAGTTAAACCGATACGCGAGCGAGACATCTAAACTATTCCATATAAATGCTTTGTGGCGAATCCAAAGTGTCACTTAAGATAACTGAGACATCACTTTAGGTTTTTCGCCCGACAAGCTCATACCGCTCGCACATTCTTCGACAAATCTCTGAAACAGCCGCCGCGAAAACCCGTCGAAGGTCCAACACAATTCCGGGTGCCATTGCACGCCGACCTGAAATCTCGCTCGGTCAATTCCCTCGACCGCCTCGACCACGCCGTCCGCGGCTCGGGCGGAAACCCGCAACCCCGTGCCCACATCCTTGACCGACTGATGATGATGCGAATTCACCCGCTTTTCGCCCGGTTCTGACGAAGCGATCTCGGCCAGGTGGCTGTCTTCCTCTATATCAACGCGGTGCGAGAGCCGCTCGAGCGGCATTCCCTGCTCGTGCTTTAGAGCATTTGTCACCTGGCTCGGGATGTCCTGCACCAGCGAACCGCCGCGGACGACGTTGAGGATCTGCATCCCAAAGCAAATTCCCAAGATCGGCAGGCCGAGTTCGTCGGCGGCAAGTATCGCGAGCCGGTCGGTCTCGTCCTTCTCAAATATCACTTTCTTTAGCCCGATGGCCGGCTCCTCGCCGTAACGGGCCGGGTCGGGGTCGGTGTCGCTGCCCGGCAGTAGCAGCCCATCCAGCGTCGAAACGGCCGCATCGATATAATCTCTTTCCGCGATCAGCGGCAGCATCACAGGAACGCCGCCCGCGGCCCAAATCGCTTCGGAATAATGCCGCCCCAGATAAAATCTTCCGGTCTCAAGTTCGATGCGAGTTGTTATTCCGATCCGTGGCCGTGATGCCATATAAACTTCAATGTTCAGATAAAACCTAAACCGTGTCAATTTGAGCATTTAGGTTTCAACTCTTATGATTCAATGTATGGTTCAGCGACGTGATGAGCGCATCCGCTCCACAACGATCTTGCTTGTCCAACGCGAAGGCGCCGTTGCGATGGCCGGCGACGGTCAGGTAACGCTCGGCGATACGGTGATCAAATCATCTGCCCGCAAGGTCCGGCGGCTTCATGAGGGCACGATTCTCGCCGGATTTGCCGGAGCGACGGCCGATGCCTTCACGCTTTTGACGCGGTTCGAGGCAAAGCTCAATGAATTTCAGGGCCAGCTCGAACGGGCTGCTATCGAGCTTACAAAGGAATGGCGGACCGACCGTTATCTTCGCCATCTGGAAGCATTGATGATCGTCGCGGATAAGAAAACGGCATTCCTCATCTCCGGAAAGGGCGACGTCATCGCCTCGGACGACGGGCTGCTCGCGGTCGGTTCGGGCAGCAATTATGCACTCGCGGCGGCCCGGGCGTTGATGAAACACACATCACTGTCGGCACGTGAGATCGCCGAGGAGTCGCTGCGGATCGCGGGCGATATTTGCATTTATACGAACTCGAACCTGATAGTCGAGGAGCTTTAAGAATTACTACCAACGAAGAAATGCCGATCTACCTAAGCGGAGAGACCGACCCGAAAAAAGCAACGCCGAAGCTCGACGAGATGACGCCGCGGCAGATCGTCGCCGAGCTCGATAAATACGTCGTTGGGCAGGCGGCGGCAAAGCGTGCCGTCGCGGTCGCATTGCGTAACCGCATCCGCCGGCAGAAACTCCCGGCCGAGATCGCCCGCGACGTGCTCCCGAAAAACATCCTGATGATCGGTTCGACCGGCGTCGGAAAGACGGAGATCGCACGGCGGCTTGCCCGCATCGCCGATTCTCCGTTCGTAAAGATCGAGGCATCGAAATTTACCGAGGTCGGCTACGTCGGCCGCGATGTTGAAAGCATGATCCGCGACCTGGCCGATGCCGCGGTCGAGATGGCAAAGCAGGCGGCTTACGATGCGGTTCTACCCCGAGCTGAGGAAAATACTGAAGAGGTCTTGCTCGATGTTCTATTGCCGCGAACGGACCTTGGCTATTCATCTTCGCCTGATGCCACGGAGGCCGAAGCCCGTCATACTCGGACGCGAGAGAAGCTCCGCGAACAGCTTCGCCGCGGCGACCTCGACGACCGGTTGATCGAGATCGACACCCAGGAGCGGCCGAACACGACCATCGATTTCATCGGCGGACAAGGCATGGAGGAAATGGGCGTCAACATAAAGGACATGTTCGGCAACCTCTTCCCGACCAAGACCGTTCGGCGAAAGATGAAGGTCGCCGAGGCCCGGAAATACGTTCTCCGCGAGCAGCAGGAACTGTTGATCGACAGCGAACAGGTGACCCGTTCCGCACTCGAGAAAGCCCAAAGCTCGGGAATCGTCTTTCTTGACGAGATCGACAAGATCGCCGGGCGAGAGGCCGCAAGCGGGCCGGACGTATCCCGCGAGGGCGTTCAGCGTGATCTGCTGCCGATCGTTGAGGGCACGAACGTTAACACCCGCTACGGCATGATCAGCACCGAGCATATCCTCTTTATCGCGGCCGGTGCGTTCCATGTCTCAAAGCCTTCGGACCTTATTCCCGAGCTACAGGGTCGTTTCCCGATCCGCGTCGAGCTCGAATCGCTGACGGTCGATGACCTGGAACGCGTGCTGACTCAGCCGAAAAATTCGCTTATCAAGCAGTATCAGGCACTTTTGAGCACCGAGGGCATTGAGCTCAATTTTACCGATGATGCAGTCCGCAAGCTTGCCGAAATGACGGCCGAGATCAACAAGGTTACGGAAAATATCGGCGCACGGCGGCTGCACACTCTGGTCGAGAAACTGCTTGAGGAAATAAGCTTTGAAGGCAGCGAACTTGAAGAAAAGACCCAGACGATAGATGCTGCCTATGTCGAGGGACGCCTGAGCGGCCTGGTCGCGAACGAAGACATTCAGAACTACATTCTCTAAATGAAAGATCGAAACGCTGAACGATCAACGCTTCTTGCCGCATTCGGCCGGCGACGCTCATTAGCCGCGGCCGGATTGCTGATCGCACTTACGGGTGTGTTCGCAGCGGGCTGCGGAAAGCGGACGCCGCCGCTACCGCCAAAGGAACGCGTCGTTCAGCGGGCCGAGATCGGCGGGTTTCAGCGTGGTAACGAGGTGATCCTCTCATGGCAGATGCCGGCTCGGAACGAGTCGCCCTCAAGTGTGCTAAATATCAGCCGAATAGATGTTTATCGGCTTGCCGAGCCGCTCACGGCACCGCAGTCGATCGGCGAAGAGGACTTTGCTTCGCGGGCAATCATCGTTGCGGCTCTAAAGGTCGAGGATAGCGATTTTGGCCTGAAACAGTTCACCTATCGTGATGCGCTTCAATTCGCCGGCCAGCCGGTGCGGCTGCGATATGCCGTGCGTTACGTCAACGCCAACGGGCAAAAGGCCGCGTTCTCTAACTTCTTTCTGCTCGAACCCGCATCGAAGGTTGCCAAAGCTCCGGGCAATGTCCGTACCGAGCTGTCGCAGCCCGACATCCGCATAGTTTGGGACGCACCGGCCGCGAATATCGACGAAACCACACCGCCGAACATCATCGGATACAACGTTTACCGCTCCGAATCGCGAGAAACCGCCGCCAAGCTGCTCAATCAGCGCCCGATAGCCGATACGGACTTTCGCGACACGACATTCGAATTCGAGAAGCGTTATTTCTATTTTGTACGGACGGTTTCGCTAGGCACAGGCGGCGAATCGGTCGAGAGTTCGGAGTCGAGCATCGTAGAGATCAACCCGAAGGACACTTTCCCGCCGAGTGCACCGCAATCGATAACGATCGCCGCCTCGCCGACGTCGATCTCCATCTTCTTCCCGGCAAATCCGGAAAACGACATTATCGGCTATACGATTTATCGCTCGGAGGATCCGAACCTGCCGCTTGACCGTTGGACACGGATCTCGCCGGAACTTCTTGACCGGACGACGTTTGAAGACACGCGGGTCGAAAGCGGAAAGACCTACTATTACTATGTCACCGCGACCGACCGGTTCAAGAATGTGAGCCGGCCGAGCGAGCCGGTAAGCGAGCGGGTGCCTTAAGCACCGCGACCTTTAAGAGGTTTAATGCGCTTGCGATTTGCGTTATCAGACGCAACCCGCTCTTTAAGCACTTTCGTATATGAAAATTGAGATCGAAAAGGACTACTTACCCTCAAAGATCGTTTGCGTCGGCCGGAACTATGCCGACCATGCCGCCGAGCTTGGCAACGAGGTGCCGAAGGCTCCGCTGCTTTTCCTAAAAGCACCGTCTTCGCTTGTCCGCAACGGCGAACCGATCGTTATTCCGCCGCAATCCGAGCGGGTAGAGCACGAAGCCGAGCTTGCGATCGTGATGAAAGAACGGGCAAAGAACCTCCGGGACGACGAAGATGTATTCAAGTACATCCTCGGGTTTACGTGCTTAAATGATGTAACAGCGAGAGATATACAGCGGGCAGATGTTCAGTTTACGCGCGGCAAGTCGTTCGATACGTTTTGCCCGATCGGGCCGCACATCGGGACCGATCTTGAAGTGTCAGACGTCGAAGTACAATGCCGAGTCAACGGCGAAATTCGGCAAACCGGCCGAACTTCGCAGATGGTCTTCCCCGTCGAATTCTTGGTCCGCTACATCTCACGCCAGATGACGCTGATGCCCGGCGACCTGATAGCGACCGGGACGCCGGCCGGCGTATCAAAACTCGAGCCGGGCGACGTTTGTGAGGTCGTGATCGAAGGAATCGGTACGCTTAGCAATCCGGTTGAGGCAAAAGATTAGGTCTCATTTCCCGATCTTCCGATGTGCACGATGAATTCGCTGTGGTGCCCGGCTATCTCGGAGCTTTGCTGCAGCGCCGACTGATACTTCGCCGCGAAATATTCATCCGTCTCCATCTCGACCACCGCGGCCAGCTTCGCGAGTTGGACATCGACCATTTCTCCGCTAACCCCATCCTTCGATGAAAGCAGTTCATCAACTTCAGCGATAGCCGACGAGAACCGCCGAAGCCACTGGAAGTCAGGGTCATTAAGCAGCATTCCGAGAAACGCACCGTGCGTCAGCGGCCCCTCGATCCCCTCGATCAATTCCCTTTCCCGATCGATCAACAATTTGTGCAGCCGGAGCAGCGTTTGCCGCGCGGCCTTAAGCTTTTCTAAGTTGTTCACTAAACTATCGTACACGATTCAATTATCTTCTTGTAGCCTGCTAACATTTGATAATTAGCACACTAATCAGTTATTATTAGCCGGCTAATTATCATTGATTAGCCGGCAAACCGAAGATAGTTAGGCCGCAAATCATTGTGTTTAAGAGGGCTAAGTGAAATTTGAAGAAACTGTAAGCCACCTGCTTTCGAGGGTGGCGACCGCCCATAAGGCCCACCTCGAGAAGCGGCTCGCCGGCGTCGGGCTCCACGGGGGACAGCTCTCCGTCCTTTTCGAACTCTGGCGGCGAGACGGCCGGCGGCAGGTGGACTTGGCACGCGAGATCGGCCTGGCGACGCCGACCGTTAACAAGATACTCAACGGGATGATCGAGGTCGGGCTGGTGGACCGTACACGGCTCGAAGATGATGCAAGGGCAACGCGAATCTACCTGACCGATGAAGGCCACGCGATCCGCTCACGGGTCGAGGAAGTTTGGCTGGAGGTCGAAGAAGAGCTTCTTTCCGAGTTTACCGAGACCGAGCGGTACATCCTTTTTGATCTTTTGACCAAGGTCCGAAATTACTATTTTGGCATCGATCCGGACCAGACGAACGAATAGGTCTGGATTGCCGCGGCGATTCGGTATAGAATTCCCCTAAACCTGCAGGATCCGGGACCCACGGAGGAAAAGCGATGAAGATACTTTTAGCGACCGACGGTTCGGCACAAAGCCAAGCCGCGATCGATATGCTCAAGAATTTTTCGTTCAAGTCAGGCGATGAAATGAAGATCGTCAGCGTCGTCGATATGGCGGTGCCGATGGCCATCGACATCTACGGCGGCTATCTTCCCGACACGACCGAAATGGAGAAAACCGCCCGCGAGCACGCCGAGAAGGTGCTTTCTGAAACCTGCGAACGGCTTGAGGGCATCTGCAAGAACCTGACCGTCACGAGCGATGTTCTCTTCGGTTCGCCGGAAAGCCGGATAGTTGAAACCGCGGAAGAATGGGGCTCGGACCTGATCGTCGTCGGCTCGCACGGTTACAGCCGCTGGGAACGGCTGCTGCTAGGCTCGGTTTCACAGTCGGTAGTTCACCACGCCCCGTGTTCGGTGATGGTCGTCCGCCCGCCGGCCGAGCAATGAGCCCCGGCGATAGGATCGAGGTCGTTTCGCTTGAATGGGATCGAGGCGTCCGCCGGAGCTGGTCCTGCGAATTGATCAGGGCCGAGGGCGAACTCATCGAGCTTAAAGGCCATTTCGAGCGAAATGTCGAGCATGAAACGCTCGGCCTGGTCGAGAAAGGCACGGTCTCGGTCGAGTATTTCTGGCTTGACCGACCGTACAACATTTTTGCCTTCACCGAGCCGAACGGAAGGTTCCGAAACTGGTATTGCAACGTCTCTTTGCCTCCTGAAATTTCAGGAAACACTTTAAGCTTCGTTGACCTTGAGTTGGACGTGCTGATCTGGCCCGGCAAGGCCCCGTTGGTCCTCGATCGGGACGAGTTGGAGGCGACGGCACAACGGCTTTCACCGAACGGAGATATGAAAGCTTGCGCTGAAGAAGGTCTAGCTAACTTACTGTCTCATATTGAGTTACAGCAATATCCGTTTAGCTCACCTCAGGTACTACTTTAGGCCTTTGGTTGCACCCGGAGAACGTAACTGCAGACCACAAGGTTGGTCCCGGGCGTCAACGGAACACGTTGGCCCTCGGGCAGTTCGAAGCCGCCGATCGAGGCCGGATTCTTGCCTAAATTTATCGCCCAGAACTTACCTTGACCGTCGGTCGCGACTTTAAGGTGCTGGCGGCTGACCTCAACGTCGCCGGGCAAAGCCACATCGACCGGCCGCGACCGCGAGCCGCGCCCGACGGTCACCTCGGGGCTGAAGATCGGCAGAACGCTTTGCCGAACGCCGCCACGCCAGATCTCAAGCTTGTAAAGCTCGGTCGCACGCGGACGGACGCTGGTCATCACCTCGCCCTCTTCCGAGCGGACGACCGGCGGCATTTTCGGAGCCGTGGCGGGCGACGCGTTCACAGGTTTCGGCGGGAAGTAGGCCGGAGCGGGCGGTTGCTGCGGTTGAGAGGTTCGTTCCTTTATTTGGCCCAGCGACGGGTTCGTATCCAAAGCCTGCGGCCGTTTAAGCACACCGGTCTTCGAGGATTCGGAGTCTTCCCAGCTATGCATTACGCGGACCTTGCCCTTTTCGAGCGTTCCATCGACCCTTAGCTGAATGACGAACGAACGTGTTTCAAGCTTTTTCTTTCCGGCTATCTCGCGGGCACGTTCGGCGAGGATGTGGTAAAGGCCCTGCTCAAGCCCGCGACGCTTGATGCCGTGCCATTCCTTGTCGTCGGCTTCGCTGAGAAAGACGTTGTATTCGGTCGGAATGATCGTCGTTCCTTGCGGCAACGGCAGCATTTCCCGCTGAATTATTGCCTCGATCTCTCGTGCGACCGCAACGACAAATTCTTCGGCCTCGCTCCGGGGCTTGACCTGCGCGTTGCGAGCCGCTTCTTCAAGGACCAGTTCTGCGGATTCGCCGTCGATCCAACGTCTGACTTTTTCGAGTACTCCCAAGCTTTTACCTCGTTTTCCTTTATTTTACGTCCACGAACCGGCCGTTCATCCAACCCTTACCTGCGGCAAGTTCGCCCTGCCTTTCCCTGCCCTGTTTGACGATCTCGACCTGATACCAATTATTCTCGCGTTTCAGTACCCGAACCTCGGAACCGCGGGTTACGAGCCCGATGATCGGCGTGTTGGCACTCGGCCCCTCGCGGAGATTCACATCGGTATTCGTGATCCCAACAGGATCCGAAGACAGCGGATTCTGGAATGAGGGTATCAGCCCAAGCCCCTGCAAGTAAACGCTCGTCCCGTAGAGACCGCCGCCAAAAATTAATAGAACAACGCCGATAAGTACGGCCTTGCGGAGGCTTCGTGCCCTTCGTTTAGTTGACGGCGTGTCCACCGCGGGCGGAGCATCTAGATCGACCGAAAAACGGCCGTTCGGCAGGTTAAGCGGGCCGCCATTGCCGTTTGCGATCGGTTCATCGATCCGCGGCTGATCGGCGACCGCGATCGGCGCACGCCGTTCCGGCATTAGCGGCATTCGCTTGCGGAGGTCACGCGTGGTGTCGAAATCCGGCTTCGTCGGGGCATTCGGCGAATAGCCGAGAGCGATCTGCGGCTGCGGGATTGTATGGAGCTTTGGCCGGACGCGGGTCTCGGTCTCGACGCCGAGCGCCAATCGGCGTACTTCCTCGAGGTCTGCCCAGAGCTCATCGACGCTTTGGTGGCGAAGTGCGAGGTCGTCGTCGGTCGCGCGGCGAAGCACGCGTTTCAGCTCTTCCGCCCAGGACTCGCTTCGAACCTGCATCGGCAGATCGGTTATCGGCTCGTTTGCGTAAAAACGCGGGGCTTCGCCGGTCGCGAGCGTGTAGAAGGTCTTCGCGAGCGAATAAACGTCCGCGGCAGGCGTCAGGCTAGATGCCGGCCGGTTCCCTTCCTTGCCCGCAAAAAAGGGGCTGTGCTCGGGCGGTGCATAGATGTTCGTCCCAACTCGGGTTATCGGAGCATCGGTCGCGTGGACGCGAGCTACGCCGAAATCGGCGATCTTGACCACTTTCAGGTCGCCGCTCAGAAGCAGGTTCTGAGGCTTAATGTCGCGATGAATAACGCCTTTCGCGTGGGCATGGCGGAGCCCGGCCGAGACCTGTTCGAGGTAGCCGATCGCTTCGGAAAGCTCAAGCGTCCGCTCGCGGCAGACCTTGTGCAGATCGCCGCCGGACATATATTCCAGCACGAGGTAATGGAACATTCGGCCGTCCAGGTCGCGGGCGGTTCCGTGCCCAAGGCGGCTAATGATGTTCGGGTGGCGGACGCGGTCAAGGGCAATGGCTTCGTTCTGAAAATTTTCGACGAGCGTTCGTTCAAGGTCGTCATCGACGTCGTTTTGAAGAAAGACGTTAAGTACCTTGATGACGACCTGCCGGTGCGGAGAATTCGGAGCTGCAATTGTATCCGTCGCCAGAAAGATCTCGGCATAGCTGCCGCGGCCGAGCCGTTCGGTGATCTCGTAGCGTTTATCGAGCCTTGAATTTACAAGTCTAAGTTCCGACATTCTTCCCGGTGCAAGCCGATCGGACGAAAGAACGCGGTTACACCATAAGAAACTTTACGACATTATATGCCCAAAGTTCGCTTCCATTCTAGAACGAAAAACGGCGGCTCCCTTGCGGAACCGCCGCTTTTCGTTTGGTGGCCTAGGCACTCCTGCCTAGTTTCTCCGTTCGAAGCCAGTGATCTGGATCGATTGGAAGAACGGTGTTCCCGGCGGAATTCGGTCCGCATTGAGGAACGTTGTGTCGAAGACCCAGTTACGATTTGGCGGGCCATATACCTTATCGCAGCACTTGAATGCTCCATTGTTGTTGGCCGCATTGAACAGATTGATCAATGAGCCGCTGTAATTGAGACGGTCACCTCCCCAGTCTTCGAGAAATCGCTTGAAGTTGTGGACACCGCCGCTCATCCTTGGGTCACCGCCGCCCTGGTTCGGAGTTCCATTCAGGCTTGAGAGTGAGTCGCCGGTCAATAGTGCGAAACGGACGGTCGTTTCCGAAGCGGCACGATTCGCCTTTGAGAACGGGTATCGGAAGCTCCGCGCATCGGACCAAGCATTCGACAAGATCATTACTGCGTCCGCGGCGATCGATGCGGGGATGTGTTCGGATGTGTTCTGCGGAAGGTAATCGCTCGCCGGTGTCGGCGTTCCGTAGGATGCGACCCCGGTAGCATTGTAGTTTCCTTGAACGTAAACCGCATTTTCAGATGCTACGGTAAACCCACGCGTGTTGTTTGGCGAGGTGCTGTCGTAGTTGCCGGGCAATCTTGTACCGTTGATAAGACGCATACCACGGCGATAGAACTTGTGGTCGAAAACCGCGGCAATGTCAGGCGATTCTGAGGCAAGAGCCCCCGTGTAACCGATCGCCTCGCCGGTGGTCAAGCCCGCCCGGTCGAGCGTGCCATTGAAATTTACATCCTCTCCGGGCTGCAAGATACCATCCGCGTTTCCGAAGATATCTTCCATGTCGTACTCGCCATCGAAGTCGAAGTCGCCACGTCTGTCGGAAAAGTAGAGCACCCATCCGTTGGCGCTCGGGATATCGGTCGAGCGCAGCGGCCGGCCGGCCGAAACCGCAAATGGAGTTGTAGCCGGAAGCCCGGGGACTCCCAATCCGCCGTCAAAATCACCGCGGAGGAACCTACGCAGGTTATTGACATCGATATCAACGATGCTCATAACACCGGCCCACGGCACCTTTGCCGGGCCGTAGTTGGCGGCTGCGGTCGGGTTAAAGACCGAATTCGTGTCGTTGAACAGCCCCTCGCGTGTGTCGAACATCTTGATCGGGAACGGGACCATACATCCGTAGGTTCCGCTACCGTCGGAGACGTTTGCGGTCTTCATATGAGCGACCTGGTTGGCTTGGGCCGCAGCGTCAAATCCGTGACCGTTCGTGGTAAACAGTCCGCCGTTTCGTACTGTTCGGGTCGCCGTTGCACAGGTGTTAGACGAAGGCGAATTTGAAACGCGGGCCGCGAGAACGTAATTGTTCGAACCCGAAACATACATATAGTTGTTCGGGGCCGAGAATGCATGGGCAGGATTGATCCCAACGCCGCCGAGCACAAAACGCTGCAGCTTTACGATCGCTCGTCCATCTGTGCCATCGCTTCCGGTCGTGTATCCATCGCGTAGCAGCCCGGTCGGCGCCTGCTCAGTAAGGCCGAGCGAAAGGATGTCAGCCGTTATGTCGTTCGTAACGTGGGTTTGAGTTGTAGCGTCATAGGCCACGGTGTCGATCTTGATCCAAACCTCGCGGCCGGGTATGTGGAACCGCTCGCCGTTCAGCCGAGTCGTCGAATATGTCGGGCCGGTCATTGGCTGCGGCTGGTAGCCGCGAGCCTGTCCGAGAGCCGGGTTCGAGCCGTCGCCAAGGGCTGACCCGTCGAGCCTCACGCCACACGGCGTCGTAACTGCTGCGCCGCTGCTTGTTGCACAACCCGGAAGCTTGGCCTTGCTGTCGGCAAGGTGGATCCTTATCCCGGTCTTGTTAGCATAGCGTTCGCTTGCCGTGACGAGGTCATCTTTGGTCGTGCTGGTGACGGCCACTACGTTCGGCGATGTATCAGTACCCGTACCATCGTTCCAAAGGTCGCCGACCGATTTCGTTCGCTTCACGATCTCGCGGAGTGAAACCGGGTTCCCGTTGATATTCGCATTGAGCTTGATCGGCAGCTCGAGCGTCTTTTGATATGCCAGAAGGTTACCCTGATAACGTGCCTGAACGGTATCCCAGTTGGCATTTTGGTATGTGGTCGGAAGCGGGCTGTTCGTCACCGGCGTGCCGTTGGGAACAGTTTCAAGCACGGAACCTTCGTTAGAAAACAATCGGCGAAAAACACCGGAGGCATCCTTGATGTAAACCTGGTCACCCCAATTGGTCCAAGGGAAACCGTTCTTTTGAACATCAGTGAAAATGTGATTGTGTGCCGTTACCTTGGACGAAAAGTTCAAGCGGGTGTTCGCGGCCATGAAGATGCTGCCGTTCGAGTGGACACGGCCGCCAAAGTCGAAACGCGGGCCCGGGTGAAACTCCAGATCGTCCTCATAAAAGATGCCGAACTGAAAGATCGGGATACGATTATTGAAGAAGCGTCGGCTTAGCGTAACCTGAACGCCGGTTGCCTCGTGAATAGCCGGTGCGTCAAGCCGCCAACCGTCACGCAGTGCGGTAAGGCCCTGAAACTGCCCTTCCGTCATAACGACCGATTGGGTCGCGTCCGTACGAACGATCCGCTGCCCCGAGAAATCGTAGTCGTCGAACCCGGGAGGCGCCTGAGACTCAACGTTCGCTAGGTCGGCCGCATCGGGATTAAGCTTGACCTCAAAGATCTTGTTGAAGTTCCGCGTCATGACCTCAAGGCTGGCGTGGCTGGCATCAAAAGCCTTGGTCTCGGCGGCATCGTTCGCAGAAGATATCGTCTCGCTGTTGGTTCGCGAAATCGCAAGGACAACGAAGCCCATCAACAGAACCATCACCAGAAGTGCAATGACGATGGCCGAACCGTCTTCGCGCCCGGTAAGGGCCTTCAACATTTTCGAATTCTTTGACACGAAAGTTCGCATGGTTACCTCTTTTTTCTTCAGTCCCGCCAACTATCCGGCGTCGTATTCCATATTTCTTGTGGCGAAGGTCGCCGTAAGCGTGATCACCTCAGGGCGTCCCGTTCGTTCGTCGTTTTCAGATGACTGAACGGCGATACGGACCGTGACCTGGCGGATCATGTTAAACCCCTCGGTGAAGTCATCGGTCGTGCCAACGATCCCATCCGGACCGGCATTCGGCGTTGCAGTAACGGTTCCATCTTTCAGGACGTATTCGATCTGCATATCCTGAACGTTGTAAGCGAGCGGCTGCTCCTGTATCTGATCCGCAGCTGCGGCACCGACGTTATTTCCGAAGACGCGCCGGACAAGTGTTCCGTCCGGGTTTACTCGATATTGAACGAGGAAAAACCGCTTCATCGAAGCGACGTAGGTCGTGCAGTTCTCGTCGTTTTGATCGATGCACTGCCTGAGCACACTGCCGTCGGCACCTGAACCATCCAATGGCTGATTTAATCCGAGCGGGTCGCCAATGGCCGCGTCGATCTGGTTCGTTCCCTGGATATTGGTCGCCATTATCGCGACCTGCGTCGTATCCGACTCGACCAGGTAGAGATGGAATGGCCGGGCGACCGCCGCACCGTTCGGAGCGAGAGTTCGAACTCGGGGAGTTGAAGGACTGCCGGACGGGTTCGTGACGTTCTGGAGCATGACGAGCCGTCCGACCTGCTGAATCGCCGGCAATGAGGTGTCCGGATTGAACTCCATGTCGCGGAACGCAAACGAGATCGAATCCGTGCGAACCGTATTGTCCGGGTTGATGTTGTTGGCGTAGATGTTGTTGCCGGCGACGATCGATGTCAGAAGGTCTCTTTCGCTATCAACATCCGGCGGCACCTCGAGCAAGGTCGATACAAAGTTGTCGGGCGTTACAGCTCCGGCCCGGTGAAAACTAAGGCCGGCATTCAACGCGTCGCGGCCGATCAGGTGAATGGCAACGCGGGCATTCTTCTGAATATCGGCCCTTCGGCTCGCTCGGTTGCGGTCGATGCGGCCGACCTCCATCAAGCCGTAGATCGCTCCCGTGATTATGATGAAGATGACCATCGCGATAAGGAGCTCAAGGAGACTGAAGCCTCCTTGGTTCCGAATCGCACGGAGATCGAGATTGTTCACTGACCTATGTATCCGTCTCATTATTCTGTGACCTCATATCTCGTTAAGATCGTCGAGACCGTTTCGCGGCGGGTAGCCTGATTGACGAAGTAGTCAACGTGGACGTCTATCCTGCGTCGCGTGATCGGATATGTCGGCGACGGCCGCTCGGGATCCTCGACATCCGTGATCACGATCTGACGGGAGAACCCGTCAATTACACGGCTGTTGTTGGTCGGCCGGCCCGTGACCGCACACGGCCCGGAAGCGGGACATGCATCATCGGCCGTTCCCGCCACACCGTCCCAACCAAGCTCTTCGCGGATGGGCGTGGTACCTGCCAGGAAGACGCCGCCCGCGGGAAGCGCGTCAGTATTTCGGATGGATTCCCACCCTTCGAAAACCCCGGCTCGCCGGATCTCCTTGGCAGAGATGATCGACTCGATGGTTGAAAGTGCTATCTGCTTTGCGACAACGCGTTTTTCCGATTCCATTGCGCGTGCGAGATTTGCTGTAAGCGCCGAAAGCATGGCAAGGATCCCGACCATCAGGATGACGATTGCGATCATCACGTCGATGTACGAGAAGCCCTTTTCAGATATTCGTTCCTTCATTTTCACTCCGAACCGGTGTTAATTTCCGGTGAATCCGCCATAGGTTCCCGACCGCCTGGAATCCTTCCATTTGTTGGTCGTGGTCAAGCTCCGGTCGTATTCCCAAAGCCGTACAGATCCGGACGATCCGATCACAGTGATCGACCGAGCAATGTCGGCGTCGGTCTGGACATTTTTGTTCGGCGACCAGATATGCAACGTTCCGCCGGTGACGACGGCACCCGTTCCTGTAGCAGTGTTCCCGCCGTTGGTCACCGTTCCATTGGCCATAAAGCGAAACGTCGCTACCGAATCGCCAATACTTGTCGGGTAGTTGCTCGGCAGAAAGTTTGCATCGGGCACAGGAAGCGGTTCGGGCGGGTTCACATCGATGTTCCCCGGTTTGACGCCAACTGTAACAACGGTGTCCTCGAGCAGGTTTATCTCGCGGATCACGGCATCGTCGTCAACGGTCGCCGGCGTGTTCTCATCAATGAGCCGAACGGTCTTTCGCGTTCGGTTTATCTCAAGGCGGTGCGTCTCCCGTTGGGTCAGGGATTTCTGTCGAGCTTCCTGAAAAAGGTCAGTGATCAGAAGGGCCTGTTCGTCGGGTTTGTACAGGGCCTGATGTGCCGTAAGATAAAACAGCGAAAGGCTTGACAGCACGAGTATGATCGCGAGTACCATCAGGAGTTCCATTACGGAAAAGCCGCTTTCGCCTGATATTTGTGGCCGATTTTTGTCCATAACGCTCCGGGATCGGAAAGGATCTGCAATCTGTTGCAAAGGTGACGGGATTTACGCCCAGTACTAGGAAAGGAAGAATGTATTACACATTCCAACATTATTTTACATAGATAAACATCGTTAGGCAAATCTTTTTTTACACTTTCGTACATTGATTCGAAGAGTGTTTATTTCGAACACCGGAATTCGTAAATTCGTTATCTATTCTTGATGCCTGTGGCAGAAAAAAATCGTGGAGTCGAGTCCTTGATACAAGGGCTGCTTGTCCGGTCCGGGAGCGTGATCGACAAATTGACCGGGCGTGGGTGGCGGCCCTCGAGTTCGCTGGCGACCAGCGAACTGGCCGACCGGCTGAGGAGTTTGCTCGATGAACATGCCACGACAGGCACGGGCGGCCGGCGGCTTGTGCCGCATTTTATCGAGCTTAGGATGCAATGGGACAAGTTCTCGACCGATTCTGAGGAGTCGATCAAGAAGCTGACCGATGAGCTGACCGTCGCCGCGATCGATCATATAAACGACCGTCACTACTGCACTGCGGCCCCGCTATCGGTCCAGGTGCGGCCTGATTATTTCACGTCGGGCGTCCGCTTGGTCGTAAGTTTTGAGGAGCACGACGCGGACGACGAGGAACGGGCGGCAACCATCGTCGGGGCCGACTCGGCTGCTTCGGTCAAGGTCGAAGGCGAGTTGCCCGAAGCTCCCGCAAGGGCCGCGACACTCGTTATGACCTTCGCCATTGACGGAGCGACAAACACCAAGCGTGCTCCGATCTCGCCCGGTGCTCGTCTTTCGATCGGCCGCACGGGTGAGAACGATATCGCACTCGGGCACACGAGCGTTTCGAAGTTTCACGCATCGCTCGTTTGCGATGGCGAGATGAATCTCTCGATCGCCGATACCGGCTCGACCAACGGAACTTTCGTCAACGGCACCCGTATCTCGTATGGCAAGGCAACGCCGGTAAAACCGGGCGACGAGCTTGGTTTTGGTTCGGTAAAGGCAGCAATATCGCTGCTCGAACGGCCTGCTGAAATTAAGCCGGCTGCCAGCGAGGCACCGGCCGTTACGGAAGCGTTCAGCCTTGACACCGGCGTTGAACAAAAGACTTGATCACGGCAACTTACGGTACGATGTTTTTATCGCTTTTGCTGCAATTTGACCTGAGCTCGCTTTCATGGGAGTCGCTTTTCGGCTCGCAGGTGATCGAGCGAACGCCCGCGGGGTTGACGCTTCTCTACATCGTCGGCGTCGGTGTTCTGATCGGCTTCCTCATCCTGACCTTCATTGATCATTTCCGCCGCCGCGAGCTTCCCTTTGAGATCGGCCTCCCGCGTGAGGTCGTCCGCCGGTTGACGACGACGATCGCGAACCGGAGCATCCGGGTTTGGCAGGTTGTCTTTGTTGTTCTCGCCTTTTCGGTCTTTGGCTTCCAGGTCTATTGGACTTATTTTGCGGGCGACGCGAACGAGCAATACCAGGCACTTGCGTACAAGGATCTCAGAAATCGCCGGACGTCGGCAGCAAATCTCCGTGGCTGGATGTTCGACCGCACCGGCGAACTCTCGAACGCACTCGCCTATTACAAGACCGGGCCCGATGGCGATATCCGCCGTGCCTTCTCGCTCGAACGTGAGATGGCCCATCTGCTCGGCACCGAACGCGGGACGCCGGGGCTTGAACGCACGATCTATCAGCGGACCGTAGATCCGATGCCGGAGTCCTTTGAGGTTTTCACGAAGATCAAGGTCAAAGAGGACGAGAACAAGGACGTTCGGCTAACGATCGACCGTGAGCTGCAGGAGTTCATCGCCCGCCAGCTTGACGGACGCAACGGTGCGATCGTCGTCCTGAATCCGCAGAACGGCGACATCCTCGCGATGTATTCGAACCCTTCATACAGCCTCGCGGAAACGCAGGACCTCGAGACATATCTGAAGCTCGAAGGCGACAAGCGAAACAAGCCGCTGCTCAACCGTGCGACACGCGAATTCTACGTCCCGGGCTCGACCTTCAAGCTTTTCACCGTAATTTCGGCATTCCGTGCCGGCAAACAGAATTCCATCTTTACCAGCTATGCAGACGGCTTTCGGCCGACCCGCGGCTCGCTTCCGATCGTCGATTCGAGCCAGAAACGCGAAGGAATGAACGTCAGCGGTGCATGTGCCGGCGGCTGTCAGGAAAAGGACATCATCAACGCGTTCAAGGTCTCAAGCAACCAATATTTCGCCCAGCTAGCTATCTCTCTTGGACGCGAGCAGATCGCCGAAACGGCCCGGATGGTCGGCATCGAGCCGGTCGAAACGCCGCAGCAGGCACTCATTGCGAAATTCTTCCCTGCGGTCTTCAACACGAGCAATTCTGCTATCGCCAATGCCATCGCGCCGATCCGTTCGACCATAGTTACCGGCAAAGATATCTCGGCATTCGACATCGGGCTTGAGGGCATTGGACAAGGCTACGCCGGCCAGATGACACCGCTTCAGATGGCAATGATCGCAGCCGTTGCCGGAAACATCGAAGGCAAGCTGATGAAGCCGCGGATCGAGTATGACCGCGAGCCGGAAATGTTCTCGCAGGTCGTCTCGCCGCAGCAGGCAGCGGCTCTTCGCCAGATAATGGCAACCGTGACCGAAGAACCGGGCGGCACCGGGACGGTGATCTCCTCAAAGCTCGCCGGGACCGGCATTCGCACCGGCGGAAAGACCGGCACCGCTGAAAAAGAAACGCCTCTCTACGACGAAAAGACCGGAAAGCTCAGGACGATAAAGAAACAGCGTCGCAACGCGGCCGGGCAGCTTGAGGAATACGAGGTGCCGGCCACGTACACACGTTCCGATAGCTGGTTCATCAGCATCGCCCCGCTCGAGCGGCCAACCCTTGCGATCGCGGTCGTCGTTGAAGGCGGTGGATACGGCTCGCGGACCGCGGCCCCGATCGCGGCAAACGTTATCCTCAAGGCTCGCGATCGCGGACTGCTCGGCGACCAATACAAGCCAAAGGCTCCCGCAAAACCGCCCGCAAGAACACCGGCGACGCGAAGGAGGCAGCAATGAAGAACAGGACATCGTCACACGTTTTCATTTTGCTGCTGATCGTCGCGATCACGGCCATTTCGCATTACTCGATCTATTACGGCGGCCTGATCCGCGGCTACGAGACCTCGTTTTATTCCGGAGTCCGGAACATCGGACTTTTGGCCATACTTGCTTTGCTTCCGATCGTCCTCAAGCACGCGTTCAAATTCAGCGGAAACTGGACTATATACACCTCGGCAGTTCTACTGTTCTCGATCGGCCTAACCGTCCAATACCGGCTTTTCAGCGATCCCGAATACATCTCTCGGCAAGATCGTGCGGCGGCCCGCGAGGCAAAGATCCGGACGCTGCAGATGCACTATATTCAGGAAAACTATAGTGCCGAAAAGAAGCAGATAATGGGCCTTCCGGCAACGCCGCCCTCGCCGGTCGACCTCTCAAAAGAGACGCCGCGGCCCTCGGAGGAAACCCTTACAGCAGTGCTTTTTTCGGGAAAAACCATCAACCCGCTGCTTGGGTTGTTTGGACTGATCGCGGCGATCCTATTCCTAAGAAACGAGAAGGTGCTCGAGTTCCTCCAGAACAACGGCTTTCTCATAGTGCTGCTTACTCTCGGGCCTTTGATCGTTGCCGCGGTCACCTCGCGGGCAGGCAAATCGATCGGCAACATGACACCTTGGGAACCGGCAAAGATACCGTTCCTGATCGGCTTTGCCGCCATTCTTGCGGTGCTTTACAAGAACCTGGCCCGGACATATTGGGGCTTGCCTCGGGCAAAGGACGTTGTCCCGCTGGTCTTTATGGCGGCACTTCCCTTCGTCCCGTTCTTTCTTTTGAAGGATTTCGGCCAGATGATGGTCTTTTCGGCCGTCTATGCGACGCTTTACCTGATCGCCGTCCGGCGGTTCACACAGCGATCTGTGTTTGTCGGGACCGTGCTTTTGGTGGTCAGTATTCTGATCGTCGGAGCCTTGCCGCTCTCGACCCAAGAGCGTATTCCGCTCCTGCCAACGGTCGCGGCCCCGGTCAAATCGGTACTTCCGGACCGCATTCAGCAGCGATTCCATCTTTGGCTCGATGGCTTCAATCCGCCGACCCCGGAGACCTCGTGGTGGAAGTCGGATTATGACGCCTATTACAAAAAGCTTGTGGAAAAGGACCCGAACCTTCCGCAATTGCTCGAACAGGATCCGGACCTGCAGCGTTCGATCAACGTTGACGCGTGGTTTGACGTGCTTGCATTTCAGCCGGCCCAGGCCACTTTTGGCCTCGCATCGGGCGGTACGACCGGCCGCGGGCTGGGACTCGGATATCCCGAATTGATACCGGTCGCCGACTCGGATTATATCTTTGCCGCGCTTGCAGAAGAACTTGGACTTTTCGGGGGTTTGTTGTTAACCTTGGCGTTACTTGTGCTGGTCAGCGCCGGGGTCAGAACTGCTTTAGATTCAAGAGATATGTTCAGCAAGCTGTGCTCGATCGGGCTGACCGCCTTTATCGGGTTTCAGGCCTTGGTCAACATCGGCGGCATCACACGTGCATTGCCGATGACAGGCATTACATTGCCGTTCGTAAGCCACGGCGGATTCTCGCTGATCACCAGCTTTGTGATGCTCGGTATGCTGATGGCTTTCTCGCACCGAAACGCCCTTGACCGAAGGCCGGACGACATTAAACTGCTGCCTTAGGAAATCGCAGCTAACCTATTGATATACATTCTCTTCGCTTTACTGGCTGCCAGCCGGGACAATAACTATGGACAACAATTTTGCGGTGATCTCAGCAACGGTGAGTGATCGGGGATTGAGCGAAAAGCGGCCCGAGAACGAGGATTCGTTCATCGCGATCGACGATTCCGGGCTGTACGCGGTCGCGGACGGCGTCGGAGGAGCCCAGGCGGGCGATGTCGCCTCGCAGATGGCGGTCGAAATTCTCGGCGAGGCCTTTACCCACTACGGCGATTCGGTCGATCCCGAAGACATAATGCAGGTCGCTCTCGAGCGGGCAAACGAGGCGATCTACCGGATGTCCACCGAACTCCCGCAGCTTTCAACGATGGCAACGACCATCGCTTCGATCCATATCTCGGGAAATATCGCGACGATCGCACACGTCGGCGATTCGCGCGTTTATCGCGTCGATCCGGACGGCGTTTTGCATCGCGAGACGAACGACCATTCGCTGGTGGAAGAAGAGGTCCGAGCCGGCCGAATGACGCCCGAGCAGGCGGCAAACCACCCGAGCAAGAACGTCATTAGCCGTGCACTCGGTGCGGAAGCAACTGTAGCAGTTGAACTTAAAACGATAATGGTCGATCCCGGAACGAGCTTCCTGCTTTGTTCGGACGGCATTACACGGCACATCGAAGACCCGGAAATCGAGCACCTGATGACGACCGGAATGGCTCCGGAAATGCTCGTAATGCAGATGAAGGAGATCTGCTATGACCGCGGTGCCGAGGATAACCTGACCGCGGTTGTCGTGAAGATACTCCCGACGGTTGCGGAGCACCGTGCAGACCACGCCGAGGCCGCACCGATCGCAAGCCCGCCCGTATTCCCTGCCGCCCAGGATCCGGGCGAAGAGGAAACCATTGCCACGGCACGATCGCCCTTTGACGAACCGGTGACCGAAGAAGCCACAACGGCCGATCTTGCCGAGCCGCAAAGTGATGGGCTCGACGACCTTCGCCGAGAGATCGCTGAAGAAGAGGCCGCCGCACCGGCGAACGACGACGAGTTTCTCGGAGCCCTTGATGACCAAGGCAGGACGATCGAGACCGAAAACTCCGAATATTCGTCCTCGGGTTTCGTTGTCCCGGCCGAGCCCACAAGACCGGAACCGGCGAGAGACGAGTTCAAGATGTTTGGCGCTAACGGCGATGCCGAAGTAGAAACGCCGCGGTCCGGGCCCGGGATAGTTTCGCGGATACTCTCAACCCTCGTATGGCTTGTGCTCGGAGCGATAATCGGAATCGGCGGATATTACTACTGGAACATCAATAACCCGATCGTCCAGCAGGCACCGCCGCCGCTCGTTCAGCCTTCATCCGATGTGCAGGTTTCCTCGCTCGAGGAGGCTCGACGCTTGGTCGATGCCGACCCGAAAGGCTATCTGGAAAAGAATTCCGCAACACCGCAGGATGCCGCGGACCACTACCTGCTTGGCCGGGCGTTGCTCCTCGATGGAAAATATTTCGAAGCCCAGCGGCAATTCCGGATGGCTAAAGACAAGCTTGGCGAGGCAGACGAAAAGGATCGGGCGACAATAGCGGCGGAAGTGGCTCTTGCGAGTGCGATCATCTCAAGCGGACCGGCGACCGAAGCATTAAAGAAGGAGCTGGATGAATCGCGGCCGGCGTCATCAAACACGAATGCAAATGCGGCAAACACCGCAAACGCCAACGCCGCTCCGGCAAACGCTAACGCTCAACCGTAAACCTGCGTTCGGGCTTCGAACAGGATAACGCCGGCCGAGACCGCCAGATTGAGGCTCTCGACCGGCTTTTCCATTTCGATCGCGATGCGTTCGTCAAGCGCCGCCTCGAGTTCGGGCGATATACCCGAGGCCTCGGAACCAAAGATCACAAGCCGTTTTTGCTTCCAATCAATCGCTGTATGAGCCGCGGCTCCATCGGCAGTCGTGCCGGAAATTAGAAAGCCGGCCCGTCGAGCATCGGCAACGACCTCGTGTTCATCGGCCTTCTCAACAACCCGCAGCCGAAAGGCCGATCCCATCGATGCCCGCAGAGCCTTGGGCGAGAACGCATCTGCCG
>JAHBSG010000018.1 GCA_019639235.1 Acidobacteriota bacterium
CCATCCGCCCCATCCGCCCCATCCGCCCATGAAAACAAAAAAGCCCGCGGTCGTTTGCGGGCTTTTCCGGTAGATCGACGGTCACTATTCTAGTAACCGCCGCGTTCTTTCATGTCCTTGCGGATCGCTTCTCTGAAGGACGGCGGCAGCGACAGCGGTTCGGCGAAATACTGTACCGTCTCGCCGCCCTCCAGCCTGAACTCGTACCCGACGCTCATTTGCTCCCGCTTTTCCGGCACCCTGTTTACGTCATGGGGGAAAACCTCGAGCTCCGCGGTCGTTCCCGGCTCAATAAAATACTCCGACGAACCGTTCATACAGTAAAAGCCCTTCTGGTCGAACCCGTCGATCAAGATCGCAGGCGAATGGCAAACACCCTCATAGCCGATACAGCCGAGCGGTTCCTCCGAGCCGTTATAGATGAGGAACCTCATCGCAGGCACGCCATACACGTTTGCCGACGAGACCCCTATATATGTGATCAGAACTCCCGCAGCGGGCTCCGCCCGCGAAGGCTCCTCGTAGCTTCCCCGGTCATTCGCGACCGGCGGCTCAATTGCCCAGACGTGCTCACTCGGGGGCGGCGGCAAGGAGCCGGAACCCAAACCGGTTTCCGCCAAAACCCGCACAAACCCCGCCGCCTGCATCCCAACAACCAACGCCACAACAAACGCCCCAAGCCTCATCATCGCCATCATCATCCCCATATAGACACCAAAACCCCCGAAAATGTTCCCACCCGCCCGAAAAGTGTTGGCACATGCTAACGCTGAAGGGTTGGTGGTGGCAGCAGCTGGCCCGTTCACCCATAACCCGCCCTCGGCCTTCGTCCCATGATAACCATCCGTCCCATCCGCCCCATCCGTCCTATCAGACGGCCCGCGGTGGTCGCGGGCTCTTGAGCTGGGTCAGTGCGGCGTTTATTGCTGGTTGAGGAGGAAGAGCTCACGTTCGCGTTTTTGGTTGATGAACTCTTCAGGTAGGGTGAATGGTTCGGAGAAGACGGGCGAGCGGCCTTCGCCTGAGATCGGCCCGATGTGAAAGCCGATGGCGACCTTGTCGTCCGCTTTGGGCGTTATCGGCAGTCCGTAGGGGCTTACATGGAACTCAGCGGTCTGGCCCGGAGCTATTTGATAATGCTTGATACCGGTGCCGCACCCGAAGAGCCTCTCGATTGGGCCGCCATTGATGCGAAACGCCGGCCAAAGTCCGGTCGGGTAATGGGCCGAATAGTGGAGCGGTTCGGAAAGCCCGTTGTGGACAAGCATTCTGAGCTGGGGCTCTCCACCTTCATCCCGCCGAAGCCCGGCATAGGTCACAGAAACGCCGTTGGCCGAAACCGCCGGCTCATAACCCATAAAGCGGGCCGGGATGACCGATTCGATCGGCCCCGGAACTCCCGGCAATGCCGCGATCCGCAAAAGCTCGGGGAAAAACGCCGCTGCCAAACCGACGAACATAGCGAGAGCAAAAACAAAGAGCCTTCCGGTCCATTTCATAACTTCCGATACCTCACGGTCAAGAATTTATCACTGCCAAACTTTGAACGCGCGAGTGCGAAGATAGTTGCACGCCGCAGGCAAAAAACTCCCCGATCACCGCGAGGCTTTTGTGCTATTGAAGTCGTTAATCACCTGTGGCAGTGCTCGTTGATTTTTTTCGAGTGACCAACCTCCGCTGCATCCTCCACCGGGTATTGGTCGCGGATTACGTTCGCTTTCCGGAACAACGATGATCGGCGATTCAGAAGTTATCTTTGGAAGATCAATAAAGGTTACTTTGTACCATCTATCCAAACGATCTGCGGCTGGCACTGAATAGTAACCAATAACAAAGCCGATCATTATGGCCCTAAGCCGAAGCATTATCTTCTGCATTGTTCGTATAGATGCGAAATGCGGAAGATCGGATGCCGCAACCAACGAAAAAGCCTCGCAGATCGCTCGACGGGGCTTTGCTTCAGCATCGGGACTGCAACCAGATGAAGCTAGTTTCCGTCGTTTAGCGTCGGCCGCGGGGCGTTTACTAATTCACTCTCCAAACCTGAAAGCGTGATGGCGACGGCGGCGATGCCGATGATCACTACGGTAAGGGCGGCGACCGAGGTGAACTTTTTGCCGCTACGCGCCCGGAAAGGTACGAACGAAAAGAGCGGAAGCAGGATCAGCGAAGCCGGCCACGACGGCCATTTCCCGGCAGTCGGAATCCTTAAGAGCCCGGCTCATCTATCCCGCTAGCGGCTGCCGGAGAGTTTTGCGTTTATCCACTGGTTGAGCGAGATCCCTTCGCGTTCGGCCTCGAGCGAGAGGCGGCGGTGCAATTGCTGCGGCATACGAAGTCCTCCCCGAGAGCGGCTAGATGAATACATCGATCGGGAGGCGGAAGCGTTTGGAGAGTTTGCGGGCTTGGGATTTACTGATCTCGCGTTTACCATTTAGTACCTGCGAAACCGTGCCCTGCGAACCGAAGATCTCGACCATGTCGGCCTGTTTGAGTTCGTGTTCCCGCATCAGCTCCCGCAGAGCCACCGAAGGGTTTGTCGGCGCATCCATCGGATAGTGATGCGACTCATAGTCCTCGACTAGCACTGCCAGAAGACGAAGCAGCCGATCCTCTTCGGGCGAAAGTGCATCCTCATCCTTACGCATCAATTGATCGATCAACGAAAGAATGCGTTCATAGTCGTCTTCGGATTCGATCGCCCCGGGCGAAACGCTGATGAGGAGTTTGTTATAAGCTTTTGGGTCGTATTGCGTTGTCATTTTTTTACCTCCTGAACGTGATCAGCAATCGGCTTTCCATTTGTCTTTGTCATATTCTTTGTGGGTAAGCACACGGCGAATAAAGACCATTTGTCGATTAAAATGTATACGCGTGATCACTCGGTATTTGTTGCCGCCGACATTGAAAACAAAACAGCTCCCGACAAGATCGACCGCCGGAAATGTCGATCTTAGCTCCGCAAAGTTCTGAGGTTCGATGCCCGATAACTTCCTATAGAAATTCCGTAAAACATCTTCGGCCCCGGTTTCTTCTTCCCAAAACTCGCGAAGGGCTTTGACCGATAGTATTCTCATAAAGCCTGACGAACCGAATCGATCGAACTCAAACTGCCTATCCTAGGTTATATTGCGAAATGCAATATTTGTCAATGGTTATATTGCAAAACGTAATATGCCTTAGCTCACAAAAAAGCCCCGCGATCGTTCGCGGGGCTCCTGACTTCTGACTTCTGACTTCTGGCTTCTGCCTATTCAGCGACGGCCATTGATTTGTCCTTCTTTTTGATGCCGCCGATCTGAACGAGGTTTTCGCCCTTGATCTGGTTCTTCTCGAGGACCATCTGGTTATAGAGCTTGCGCATCATCTGGACCTCTTCGGCGGCGGTCTTCGGGCCATCCATTTCCGGCTTGTTCGGCCGGGCGAGGTCAACCTCGTTCAGGATGAGGTTGTGCGACTTATCGCCAAGCTCGACCTCCTTACCGCGTGCAAAGACCTCGTGGCGGCCGTGCTCTTTGTACCACTGTGCGACGGTCGCATTCTGGTGCATATGCTCGATGATATTGCGCCAGCCGATTCCGGTATTGTAAGCACAGAAGCTGATCTCGCCTTCCTGCGTGCCGTAGGGGATGATGCACATCTCCGTCCGGCGGAAGTCGTAGTTAAACAGGTCCTGGAACCACATTCCGGCGATGAAGAGGAAGTTCCACGGGTCCTGCCGACGCTTCTCGATGTCTTCCATCGTCCGGTCCGGCCCGACCTTTCCGTAGTCCTTGCCCGAAAGCCCGAACGACTTGTCAAACTTCTTAAGGATGCCGCCGAGCGTAAGGCTCGCCGGAGCTCCGTACGGATTGTAGTTCTTCAAAAGGGCGAGGCCCATCATGAAGTTTGAGAACCACTTGCCGCGGTTCGTGTCCGTGATGTGCTGCATATCGGTGACGAGGCCCTGAATGTTCAGGAACTGCGGGACCGGAGCCATCTCTTTCGTTTCCTTGTTGACCATAACGGCCGTGCCGACGCCACAGTTCGGGTGGCAGCCGCACGAAACCTGTCCCCAATCGGCATCCGGCCCGTGGACGACGTCCGCAAAGTCGGCAAATGCACCCATCAGCGAAAGCGGGAACCAGTCGCGCGTCGGTTCCGTGATGCCGACCTGGCCCTTAACGTCGTGGGCAAGGTGGGCCAGCGTATAACGCTGCTGAAGCCGCCGCTGCTCGGTGATCATCTCGTCGCGGCCCGTAAAGGAAACCGGCTGGAACGCGATGAACGAGATCTTCTTCGGATTCTCAAGGGCAAAGCGGATGATCGAACCGACCTGGTCGTTGTTGATGTTGTTGACCAGGGTCGTAACAAGGATGATATCGACGCCGGCTTCGTGGAGGTTGTTGATCGCACGGAGCTTTACGTCAAAGAGGTTGCCGATCTGGCGGTGCGAGTTAGCGTCATTGCCAATACCGTCGAACTGCAGATAAACGAAGCGAAGTCCGGCCTCGGCAGCCTCGCGGCAGAATTCTTTCGATTTTGCGAACTCGATGCCGTTGGTCGCGGCCTGTACCGAGTTGTAACCAACCTTGCGGGCGTACTTGATCGCATCGATGAAATAAGGCGAAAGCGTCGGCTCGCCGCCCGAGTACTGAACCGACATCTGCCGACGCGGCTTGATCGAAATGGCGTTGTCGAGAATCTCTTTGACGTCTTCCATCGAAAGCTCGTGGACAAATCCGACCTGGTTGGCATCCATGAAGCACGGGTCGCACATCATGTTGCAGCGGTTCGTAAGGTCAACGGTCAGCACCGCACCACGACCGTACTTGATCGACGAAGTGCCGTGGTTGTGCAGCTTTTCGTCGTTATGCGACTGCATGTCGCGGCCCGGAAAGAGCGATTCGATGTGCGTCAGGAAGTTCGAGTCCATCGCCATCAGGTCCTCAAAATGGCCGTGCTGCGGACAATCTTTGATCATCCAGACCTCGCCGTCGCGCTCGATGATCTGAGCCTTGATCTCTCCGACCTTCTCGTTGATCAGCGTGCTGACATCGCGCTTGCCCGCCAGGATCTCCTCGCGCGCCTCAATGACACAGTTCGGACAAAGCGAATCGGTCTGCCGCGGGAATCCGAGCGTCGGCTTTGACTTCTGCCACGATTTCAATATCGGCTTGTCTGCCCATTTCGGCGTAAATGAAGGATTCGGCTTGAACTGGTTCACCGATTTGATCGCATTGAACATTCCGGCCGCGACGTACGTCAGGCCTTTTTCAACGTGTTTGATTGGTCTCATATGGTTTCTCGTCGTTCTGGTTAAATTCTTTAGTATAATTCCTTATCGCCCACAGCCGCGGTTTCGCGCTTTAATGTTGTACAGTATGAACGATCGGGCGCAGTTTTCTCGCCAAATTAAAGGCAACAATCGTACCAGCAGGAACCATCCACAAGACAGACTGTCGGGCTGGGTCATCTATCTGAAAATACAAAAGTTAGCGGCAAATCCAGATAGGAGACACGAATTCTCAATGTGTCTTTGCGACACACGCCGTGACTCGGAAACGATATTTCCCCATTTCGACACACCAACCCGGCCGCAGGAATAGCATCCAAGTAAGTCAGGGATAGACCAAAAGCTGACGGTTAAGTGATTGCTTAAATGACATCGCCCGATGCATAGTCGCCGTGCATTCACAAGGAACGCCGTGGTCGATTCGTATGCCCAGTATCTCAAAGGAACCGACGCAGATCTTCGGCAAATTTGAACAATCCGACGGCTTTAAGCGCCTAGCTGATTTGGCGCATTAGCTCTTGTGTTGTAATCGTTGCAAATAAATATGTTAATTTCTTAAAAAAGTGCTTTACAAATAAAATTTCTTATGATACAGTTTTCGCACTTCGTGGGAGTACGCGTTTTTAGCTCGATTTAACAGCCCTATTTATGGACATTCGATTCGGTACTTCCGGCTGGAGAGCCGTTATCGCGGATGAATTTACGTTCGAGAATGTCCGGAAAGTAGTCAACGCGATCTGCAGTTATTTGAAAACTCAAGAGGGACATGAGGGCGGAACGGTCATCGTCGGCCACGATTCTCGGTTCATGGGCGAAAAGTTTTCCGAGTTCGCCGCCGAGCTTATGGCGCGGAGCGGCTTTCACGTGCTCTTCTGTACCGGCCCGACCCCGACCCCGACCATTTCGCATGCGATCCGTTCGCGTTCGGCTCTCGGGGCATTGAATTTCACTGCGTCGCACAATCCGCCTGAATATCAGGGCATCAAGTTTTCGACGGCCAACGGAGCTCCAGCATTGCCTGAGATCACCCGAGCGATCGAAGAACTTGTCAGGTCCGATGCAGAGGCAGTAGCGGAGGCCGGAGGGTCGGTCGAGGCGTTTAACCCAAAAGAAGCATATTTCGCCGATCTTATGACGAAGGTTCGGTTCGAAGCTCTCCGGACTGCAGGCGGGCGATATGCTTACGATGCACTTTGGGGAACCGGCCGTGGATATTTGAATACATTGATCGCTGATCTTGGGCTGGAGATCGAGACGATCAACGATCATCGTGATGTGCTCTTTGGCGGGCGTTCGCCCGAGCCAAGTGAAGAAAAACTCTTTGAACTACGTGAGCGTGTAACATCAAAGGGACTGACGCTCGGGCTTTCAACTGACGGCGATGCCGACCGGTTCGGTGTGATCGATGCCGACGGGACGTTCATCACGGCCAATAAGCTGATCGCTTTGCTCGCCGATTTCCTGATCGAGAGCCGAGGATGGAAGCTCGGTCTCGCCCGCAGCGTTGCGACGTCGCACCTGATCGACCGGGTTGCCGAACTCCATGGCGTAGAGCTGCATGAGACTCCGGTGGGCTTTAAGTTCATCGGCGAATTGATAAACGAGAATGCGATAGTGCTCGGCGGAGAGGAATCTGCCGGACTATCGATTCGGGGCCATTACCCAGAGAAGGACGGGATTCTTGCCTGCTTGCTTGCGGCCGAGGCTGTTGCCGAGCGAAAAGCAAGTCTCGGCGAGCAACTTGAGGAGCTCTATAGGAAGACCGGCAAGCTTGAATCGGAAAGGATCGGCGTAAAACTCGACGAAGAGATCGCCGCAAAATTGAAAACTAAACTTGCGGAGGATCCGAAAGAGATCGCCGGACGAAGGATCCGGGGCGTGAACCGATTGGACGGCGTCAAGTTCCTTTTTGAGGACGGCTCCTGGATACTGATGCGGCCTTCCGGCACGGAACCGATGGTTCGGATCTATGCAGAATCCGAGTCGCGAGAAGAACTGAACGAACTGCTGGAAGCTGGAGAGAGCTATCTGCTCGGTCATTGATATATGTCGGCACGAAAACGACGAATGGCGAATGCAGAGGTGAAAGGCGCAAAACGGCCGAGGTGGCTCGGCTTCACGGCCGCCGTCGTTCTTTGCTTGCTCCTTGTCATAACGGTCAATTATAAGTCGTTCACGGTCTTTGAGCGTGAACGCGAGCAGCAGCAGGAATTGAACGAAAAGATCGAGGATCTGGCGGATGAGAATCTAGCACTTCAGGAAGAGATCCACTACCTGAAAACGGATCCCAAAAAGCTTGAGCCCGAAGCAAAAAAGCTCGGCCTCGAGAGAAAGAAAGAAGTATTTTCTAAGGCTGATGAAACGGGGACAGCGGAAGTGCCCGCGAATCGGCAAACACCAACCAGTAACTAAACCGCCTTTTGCCTATCATTTCCGCAGGCCTACAGGAACGCCTTCCGAAATTTGCGGCTCGTGTTTCCCGAGAACACGAGCCGCTCTTCCTTTCTTGGATACTACCTTTACTTGCAAACTTTGCCCGAAAGATGTGTAATTATGGTTTGCCTGCTTGCTGCCCTGTTTACCGGGCGAACTGAGCAGCGATCCTTGCCGAAAAGGGGGTGAGACAGCAAATGGCACTTGTAATTGTAAACAACAACGAATCGATCGAGAATGCTCTTCGTCGCTTTAAGCGTAAGGTTATCAGCGAGGAGATCATTAAAGATCTAAAGAAGCATGCTCATTTCATCCCGCCGGGACAGAAGGCAAAGCTCAAATCGGCAAATGCCCGCAAGCGCAACCGCCGCCGTTTTCGTCAGCAAAGGAGCATCAACACCGCTCCGCGTCCTTCGGGCGGCGGGCAGAACCGCTAGTTTTCTGATCAGTTTGAGGTGGAAAAGTGACAGCTTTGATCGGTGGTCACTTTTCCGCCTTTCGATTTTAAATCTCTGTAAATGGACCGAAAGCCCAAAATTCTCATCACGAATGACGACGGCATACACTCCGAGGGAATAGCCGCCCTCGAGGAAGGCCTAAGCGGTATCGGCGAGGTTTACGTCGTAGCGCCAGAGTCGGAAATGAGCGGAGCCGCACACAGCCTAACGCTGGCGCGCCCTCTGCGGATCAGGCAGGTCGATGAACGGCACTGGACCGTTGACGGCACGCCGACGGACTGCGTAACGCTTGCCCTAAACCAGATACTTGCGCCGGACATCCGGCCGGATATTTGCGCCTCGGGAATTAATCACGGAGCGAATCTCGGCGACGATGCTACGTACTCCGGGACCGTGGCCGGAGCGATGGAAGCGACGATCCTCGGCATTCCCGGGCTCGCATTCAGCCTCGTTGCCAACCGAAGTTGGGATTTCACTGAGTCGGTTCGCGTTGCACGTGAGGTAACGCTAAAGGCACTCGCCGAAGGTTTACCGTCGGGAACACTGCTCAATGTGAATATCCCGAAGGGGTTTGCGAAAGGCTACCGAGTGACGAAGCAGGGCTTTAAGACCGCAAGGCCAGTGATAAGCGAACACATCGATCCGAGAGGAAAGCCATATTATTGGATCGGTGAGGTTCGTGAGGGCTTCCGTGCCGAAGGCGGAACCGATTTTGAAGCGATCGACGAGTGCTTTGTCTCGATTACGCCGATGCGAAGCGACCTGACAAATCACGCCGTTCTCGAAGAGATCCGGCGTTGGGAAAGCTGATCCGATAGCGATGGACGAATTTGCAATTCCCCGCAGGCGAATGGTCGAGCATCTCCGGCATCATTACCGGATCGCGGACGAGCGAGTTTTGGACGCAATGAACTCCGTGCCGCGGCATCTTTTTGTGCCGGAAGCGTTGAGGTCGCAGGCGTACAAGGACAACGCTTTGCCGATTGCGGCCAAGCAGACCATCTCACAGCCGTTCATCGTTGCCAGGATGACGGAGCTTCTCGGGATCAGCGGCAAGGAACGCGTTCTTGAGATCGGCGGCGGCTCGGGCTATCAAACGGCAATTCTTGCCGAGCTTGCCCGAAAGGTCTTTACCGTCGAGCGGGTTCCTGAGCTTGCGGATGGCCTAAAGCAGATGATCAGGCGGCTCGGCATCCGAAATGTCTCCGTTCGCTGCGGCGACGGCACCGAGGGCTGGAAGGTCTATGCCCCGTTCGATGCGATACTTGTAGCCGCCGGCGGACCGGAGATCCCCGAGCCTCTGCTCAACCAACTCGAGACGGGCGGGCGGCTTGTCATCCCGATCGGTGAAACGCAGAAGTCACAGAGGCTCGTTCGTGTGACTCGTACGGCAAAGGGTTTTGAAACGGAAGATGCCGGCCCATGTGCGTTTGTGCCGCTCATCGGTGAACATGGATGGAAGGAAGCCGTGAACGGCGGCTAAGAAAACAAATGCGGGCAGCCTTGATCGGCCCGCCGCAGAAAAGACGTGAGAAAAATATTCGAATACCTCAGACGCCTGAAGGCATGGGTCGAAGGCTATGCGGAAAAACCGCATGCTGCTTGGGCCTTGTTCATTATTGCCTTTACGGAATCGTCCTTTTTCCCGATCCCGCCGGACGTGCTGCTGATCGCGATGGCCGTCTCGGTGCCGGCGAAGGCATTGCGTTATGCCCTGATCTGCTCGGCCGGCTCTGTGCTCGGCGGCGTTTTCGGTTACTTTATCGGATGGGCGTTCTTCGAGGCGATCGGTCAGCCGATCCTGCAGTTCTACGGAGCGATGGGCCATTACGCTCACGTTCAGCAGCTCTACAATGAGCACGCATTCTGGGCAATACTGTCAGCCGCGTTCACGCCGATACCCTACAAGGTATTTACCATCGCAGCCGGTACGTTCGAGGTCTCGATCTGGACGCTGATAGGAGCATCGATTATCGGGCGGTCGGCGAGGTTCTTCCTCGTCGCCGGACTCTTTTACTTCTTTGGAGCACCGATCAAGAAGTTCATCGACAAGTATTTTGAGATCCTGACCTTTGTCTTTCTTATTTTACTAATTGGTGGATTTGCGATCGTCAGGCTTTTCCTTAAGTAGGAACATTGACACTGGTCATCTTCTTTCATAGACTGTCTTTTCGCTCGACCAAGAGCGAATCGACTTCGGGGCGTGGCTCAGCCTGGTAGAGCGCACCGTTCGGGACGGTGAGGTCGGAGGTTCAAATCCTCTCGCCCCGACCATTTCAAAAAGAAGGATCGCCTCGAGCGGTCCTTTTTTCGTTGCTATGCAAGACAAAAGATACGAGATCGTTATTCGCAGGGCTGCGGGGTCCGATGCCGATGTGATCGCGATGCTCGGCTTTGTTACTTTCTTTGAGGCTTACTTCGAGCAGGACGACCCGCAGGACCTCGCCAGCTATCTTACCGAGAACTTCACCGCCGAAGAGATCCGCGAAGAGTTGGACGACCCGAACGCGACATTCTATATCTGTTACGCGGACGGCAATGCCGCAGGCTATGCAAAGCATATTGCGGGCTCGCGAGCGGACGGTCTCACCGGCTCGGACCCTATGGAATTAAAGCGAATATACATTGTTGAACGCTATTGGGGAAAGGGCCTCGGAGTGCGGCTGCTCGAGCATTGCGAGGACGAGGCTCGCCGACTCGGCCACGATACGCTTTGGCTCGGCGTCTGGCAGGAGAACCGCCGCGGCCAAAACTTCTATCGCAAACACGGCTTCCGCAAGGTGGGCACCATAACCTTCCCATACGGCTCGACCACCGGCATCAACGACGTCCTTGAGAAGCTCTTGTAAACTAGCGATCGATGAGCCGAACGCCGCAGCCGTCCGGCGGCTTCTTGTTGTCACCTTCCACGACCCATGGAGTTTGAGTTAACCTCGAATTAACCCCCGGTTCACTTTGAATCAATAATCTACATCAATAATTTCGTTTGCACTTCTCAGAAAGAAACCTCGTAAAGGAGTAATCTATGACCCGCATCCTTACGTACGCAGTTTCGGCTGTTTTTTTATTCTTTATCGTCATTTGCAGCACTTTTGGCGTATCGGCACAAGCGACCGGTACGATCACCGGCCGAGTGCTCGACGGCACTACCGGCAATGCCCTGCCGGGCGTTAACATCATTGTCGAGGGAACGTCTCTCTCGACGGAAACGGATCGAACGGGTGCGTTCTCGCTCGTTCGGGTTCCGGCAGGCCCCCGGAAACTGACGGCTTCATACCTCGGCTTTGAGTCTTTGACCGTCGACGTCAATGTCACATCCGGCCGGTCGGCGACTACGGTCGAGATCGAACTCTCTGCCGGCATTCGTGAGACCGTGACGGTCGAAGCACCATTCCTCGAAGGCCAGGCCCGTGCCCTTAACCAACAAAAAGAATCTGTAAATATTCAAAGCCTTGTCTCGTCTGACCAGATCGGCCGTTTTCCTGACCCGAACTCTGCTGAGGCCGCCCAACGGATCCCCGGAATCACCATTGAGCGCGACCAAGGCGAAGGCCGCTACGTTCAGGTGCGCGGAACCGAGGCCCGGCTTAATTCGATGCAGATCAACGGCGAACGGATACCTTCGCCCGAAGGCGATGTCCGTGCCGTGGCATTGGACGTCATCCCGGCCGACCTACTCGATTCGATCGAGGTTTCGAAGGCTTTGACCGCTGATCAGGATGCAGATTCGATCGGCGGTGCGGTAAATCTCATAACGAAAGGTGCACCCGAGAAGACACGCGTTTCGCTCACTTTCGGCCTCGGCTACAACCGCCTCGTAAACAACGGCCTGGAGACGTTCAACGGAACCTTCGGCCGCCGCTTCGCCGACAAGAAACTCGGCTTCCTTTTCTCCGGCAGTTATCTGAATACGCGACGTGGTTCGGAGAGCGTCGAGCCCGCTTACGATGAAGGCTTTCTCGAGGAAATCGAGCTTCGCGACTATCAGGTCAACCGCCGCCGATGGGGCATTAACCCTTACGTCGATTACCGCTTCTCGAATTCTTCCGAGATCCACTTCCGCGGCATCTTTAACGACTTTAAGGACGACGAATTCCGGCGGCTCGTAGCTTACAAGGTCGCCGACAACGAGATCGCCCGCGAACTCCGCGACCGCCTTGAAACACAGCGAATCTATCAGTTCTCCGGCGGCGGAAGGCACCTGCTCGGCCGTTCGATCCTGATGGACTATCGCATTTCTTATGGGTATGCCGAGGAAGACGAACCGAAGAATATCAGCTCGGCTTTTCTTCAGGAAGATGTCGATTTCGAACCGAACGTAACTCCCGGCTCGATCGACCCGGAAAACATTCAGGCCAATCCGTTGAACGAGAACATCAATGAATTTGCGTTCGATGAACTTACATCCGGCGACAACTTCACATCGGAAAGCAGCTTCACCGCTCAGGTCAACTTTGCGGTTCCTCTGCGGACCAGCAACAATTTTGCCGGCACGTTTAAGTTCGGTGCGAAGAACCGCTTTAACAGAAAGGAACGGGACAACGAAGAGTTTGAGTTCGGCTTCGATGACGACATCTTTCTGACGGACATCCTCGACCCGAACTACAACAAATCGTCTTATCGCGGCGGCCTTTATAACTTCATCCCGGCGTTTCAGGATCCGCAACGCATCGCCGCACTACGGACTTCACCGGGAGCCGAAAGCGAAAAGCTTTTCGAGGAAGACTCTGCCGATTACGACGCACGCGAGAACATTTTCGCCTTTTATGCAATGGCCCAGCTTGGGTTTGGCGAACGGTTCGTCCTTGTTCCCGGCATTCGGTATGAGCAGACCGACGTCAGATACACGGGTTTTCGCGTGCTCTTCGACGACGAGGGCGATTACGATTCGACCAACCCGATCGATGGTGACAATACGTTCCGAAACTGGTTCCCTTCGCTTCACGCGAAATACAGGATCGGGGACAACACGAACATCCGTGCCGCATATTCGCGGTCGCTTGCCCGGCCAAACTTTGTCGATCTCGTTCCCTTCCAACTGATCCTCCGCGAGGACAGCGAGATCGAACGTGGAAATCCGTTCCTTCGGCCGACCACCTCGGACAACCTCGATTTCCTTGTCGAGCATTACTTTCACAATGTCGGCGTCATTTCCGGCGGTTTCTTCTTCAAACGGCTTAAGAACTACATTTTCCCGTTCCGGTTCGAAGAGGACATTGCCTTTGGAGGCAATCCGACGACCTTTGAGGTCACGGAACCCCGAAATGGTGAATCGGCAAACCTTTACGGCTTTGAGATCGCCTATAATCAGCGTTTCACGTTTATGCCAAAACCCTTCGACGGGCTTGGTGTTTACGCGAATTATACTTACGTCAACTCAGATGCGGTTCTTCCGAACGAGGATATCGGCGAGCCCGGCCGCGATTCGATCCTTCCGGGACAGGCCAAGAACATTGCGAATTTCGCCTTGTTTTACGAACGATTCGGCTTCTCTGGCCGCGGTTCGCTCCATTACCGTGATAAGTATCTGAGCGAGGTCGCCGGATCGCCGGAGTTCGATCTTTTTGTCGGCGATCATCTTCAGTTCGATTTCTCGGCAAGCCAGAGGATCACGAAGAATGTCCGCGTCTTTGCCGAGTTCATCAATATCAACAACCGGCCCTTTAAGAGCTATGAAGGTGTTTCGAATCGCATTCGTCAGGACGAACGCTATAAATGGTGGTCAACCTTCGGGGTCAAGGTCGATTGGTAGTAAGTTGGTGTCATAAAGCCTGCGGAAGATGCCTCAGACCCGTTCTGTAACATCTTCCGCGTTTTTGTTTGCTACGATTTTAGTTATGGATAGACGAAATTTTCTGGCTGCGGCATCGACTGCCGGCCTCGCAGTGGCATTTGGCGGGTTCGGTCGATTGGCCGAGGCCGCTGAAATAAAAGGAAGCATCGACAAGCTACGGGCCATCGGCTATGGCGAGCTTGTGCCGACCGCGGCAAAGAACACCGGCGAGATGGTGCTCGCTCTTCCCCGCGGATTCGAATACAACGTCCTCGGCAAGACCGGCGACAAGATGTCCGATGGCCGCCTGACGCCGAACGAGCACGACGGAATGGCCGCCTTTATGAGCGGCAGCGAACTGCGGCTCGTCCGGAACCACGAGATAAATGACGATGTGCCGAAGGACGGCGTCGCCATCGGCACCGCAAATCATTACGACGATAAAGCCGGCGGCGGCACGACCACACTCATCATCAACCCGAGAACACGGCTCATCGAACGCGACTTCGTAAGCCTCAGCGGGACGCTCAACAACTGCGCCGGCGGCCCGACGCCTTGGGGAACCTGGGTCACTTGCGAAGAAACGACCCACGGCCTCACCAAGTATATGGACGAGGAGGACGAGGTCGGCGGCTTCGCAAAGCCGCACGGCTATTGCTTTGAGGTGCAGGCCTCGGCAAACAATACGCTGCCGCCGGTCGCCCTGACCGCGATGGGCCGCTTTTCGCACGAAGCCATCGCCGTCGATCCGCGATCGGGCATCGTTTACCTAACCGAGGACGCAAAGCCCTTCTGCGGCTTTTACCGCTTTATCCCGAATCGGCGAAATCGCCTGGCTGAGGGCGGTGTACTCCAGATGCTCGCCATCCACAAGAAGCCGAGCTACAACACGCAGTTCGGCCAAACGACCGGAACACGGTTCGATGCCCGCTGGGTCACTATCGATGACCCGAATACGATCAAGTCCGACACCGACGAACAGGCCGTCTTCAAACAGGGTGCCCGCAAAGGCGGAACGCATTTCAACAAGCTCGAGGGCTGCTGGTCGTCGCCCGATGGCAAGATCTATTTCGTCTCATCGAGCGGCGGCGATGCCGGCGGCGGTCAGGTCTGGCTGTACGAACCGACCGCAAAAGACAAAGGCCGGTTGACGCTCCTTTTCGAATCGCCCGACCGAGAACTGCTCGATATGCCGGACAACATCTGCCTTGAGCCCGGCACCGGTCATCTTTACTTGTGCGAGGACAGCGACTATCCGGGCCTTTCCGGACGCGGCGATAACTTTGTGCGGATACTGACGCCGAACGGAAAGATCGCCGATTTCGCCCGAAATATCCTTGAAGGTTACGAGGAGACCGAATTTGCCGGTGCGACCTTCAGTCCCGATGGCACAACGCTCTTCTTCAATATCCAAACACCGGGCATAACCGTCGCCGTCTGGGGCGACTTCAAAAACTTCAAATCCTGACCTCAAAACACCCGCGGACGGCCAAAATCTTCAAGGCCGTCCGCTAACTCTGAACTACCTACTGCTCCCCGCTCACCGCTCATCACCAACGGCTGGAAGCTGAAAGCTAAAAGCTGGCGGCTGTTTCTAAAACACTCTTTACTGCTCACTGCTCTCCGCTCACCACATAAGTAGCTACGCTCGTCGGTGTTTCGTAGCAGCGGACCTTATAGACCTTCACCCGTTCGTCGCCGACGCGTGAATTGAGATACTCGACAAAATAGCGGGCGATGTTCTCGGCCGAGGGGTTCAGCTCTTCGTCAAAGGGAGGCAGTTCGTTGAGGTTCCGGTGGTCGAGGTACCGCGTAATCTCGTCCGCCGCCTTTTTCAGGTCGCCGAAATCGATCAGCAGCCCGATGTTGTTCAGCTCCTCGCCGCGGGCATAGATCTCCACCTTGTAATTATGCCCGTGCAGGTTCTCGCACTTCCCTTTATAGCCTCGCAACTGATGCGCCGACGAAAAGTCCCGCTCGATCATCACCTCAAAAAAGGAAGCCATGTTTTTTAATTCTCCTTGCCCCGCAGCACAACCTCGATCTTATAAAGCTCACGCAGCATCTCGGCATATTCCTCGATCGGCGGAAGCCCAGCGGCCCTTCGTCGGTTGTTCAGTTCCGGTGGATCTTCCACGGGGCTCATCACCATCCGTCCATCCCGTATCTCAAAATTCGATCCGTATATCTGCGGCTTGCCCTGATTGACCAGCAGCCGGTCAATGAACGCTGCATAGCGGTCCGGCGATATCTCTTTTCGCTCAAACGCCAGTCGCATCGGCTCCTTTACGCGTTCGCGGATCTCGTCCGAAACCGCGTGCTGAACCAAGAGCATGAAAGCCCGTAGTCCATCATCACCGACCTTCGCCAAAGAAGGAAATCCGTGCTTATCAAAGATCTCATTGAGCCGCTTCGTGTGCGGAGCGTCGATCTTTTCCGCGATCTCGCGAAAGCACTTCATCTGCTCCTCGGCTGATCCAAGACACTTCAGCCGCGCGTCCTGGTCCACCCGCCGCATCTCAAGTAACTCAGCTCTAAGTTCAGGCTGCGACCACTGTCCATGGGCATTCGTCACCGCTATTGAAAGAGCAAGCCCCACAAGAATCGTGAATAATCGGGATCGAGCATTCAGGACGAACATAACTTTCTATTCGAGTTCTCGTTTAATATGAACGTCTCGCTGCGGGAACGGAATCTCGATTCCCGCTGCGTTCAGCGTGTTATATATCTCGCCGACCATCTCGCTGCGCAGGCGAACCCAGCCGTCGGGGTCTATGGTCCAGAAGCGGAGTTCGAAGTTAAGAGCGCTGTCACCGAGCCCAATAAAGAGCGTTTGCGGCTCCGGATCGGTCAAAACGCCCTCGCGGCCAATTGCGATCGGCGAGATCAGCTCTTTCACCCGTGCTGGATCGGTGCCATAGGCCACGCCGAACGGGATGTCGATCCGCCGTTTGTCGTCAGATAGCGTCCAATTTATCACTTCCTCCGAAATGAGCTGGCTATTGGGAACTATGACGTCGGAACCGTCGATCTTGCGGACAACACTCGCCCTGAGCCCGATGCTTTTTAGCGTTCCGATGTGCTGACCGATTTGCACTGAGTCGCCAACCTTTACCGGCCGCTCAAATAACAGGATAAGGCCGCTGACGAAGTTATTCACGATCGTCTGCATTCCGAACCCGATCCCGACACCGATCGCCCCGGCTATAAAAGCAAACTGCGAAAACTCGAAGCCGACCGCTAGGATAGCAAGAACAAATCCTCCGACGAGAATAACGTAATGAAAGACGCTGGAAATGGCGTATGATACGCCGCCGCCAAGGTCCATCCGCGGATAAACATCCTCCTCGAGCAGAAAACGTACGAACCGCGAAGCGAGAAATGCAAGCCAGATGGCAGTCGCGAACGCCACGATGTTGCCGACGGTAATGTTCAAAGCCCCAATTGTGAAGCCGGCGTTCCAGACCGTTGATATCAGTCCGAAAACGCGGTCCTGAAGAGCAAGCATCCTGAGAACCGCGATAAGCCAAATGAAGATCGCTGCCCAATTGACGGCCCGCATTATATTGGCACGGATCAGGCTGCGGCTCGTCCGTACCGCATTCAGCCGTGTGAACGGCTCAACTCTGAGGGCGAAGGCGATCGCGCTGTTTAGGATCTGTGCCGCAGTGTACAGGACGAGTGCGAGATAAGATGACCGCAGCACGGTTCCGCCAAGCAAGAGCGAAAGATCAACAAGCCCTACAACGTTTGCGACGAGCGCGATTAGCAAAATGCTGGCCACAATTGGCAATAACCGATGGATCTTCTGGAATACAGCAACGTCGCCTGCGGCAACCTTGGCAGCGACCTTCTTTGAACGGTAAAACGCGAACAAAAAGACTGACGCCGCAAGAAGCTCGAAGGCGAAAACCAGCCTGGTCGCGAGCGGAAGTGCGTGAGCGATCTCGCGCAGGCGATCGAGGAAAAAGAGGCCGAGAAGGGCGTAGAGCAAAAGATCAAGCGGGGGGGCGACCAACTTTCTAAGAAGGAAAACGCCAAATCCGATCGCTGCGATCCCAAGAATTGCATTAAGAAGCCTCGGCGAATCCTGATAAATGAACGCGGATAAAATGACCGACAGTACGACCGCCGAACCGATCGGAAACTGAAAGAACGCAGCAACCCGAGCGAGGTTTGGTTCTTCTTCGACGATAGGAACGAACCGCTTTCTTGCCCAGAAAAACCCCGCCGCGAGCACTATTATTATGAAGGCATGGATGGCGAACAGACCTCCGTGGCTTTTTGCGTACCTTTCAAAGGTCAACCACTGCTCATCGAGCGAACGTGTGATCTCGCGGACGAAATAACCCCACGTCATCGCTTGCCAGTTCGCAGCCCAAAACGGAGGCTCGTTCGCGTTCAGGATGCCGCTGAACGCAGCCTCGCGGCGGCTTTTGATCTCGGCGAGCCGTTCGTCGATCGCACGCTGAAGGTCGGAGATCTCCGACTCAACGGTCAGAAGTTCAGCCCGCCTTTCCTCAGCCAGATTTTCTGCCGTCTCGATCGAAGCAAGCGTCTCCGTAGCACGACGACGCACCTCGGCGGGAACTGCATCCGGACTGGCTGAAGCCGTGCTGCCCGGATCATCGGATGGGTCAAACGCCGTTATCGACCGCTGCCAAAGGCTTTTCAGAGATTTCAGTTCAGCGATCTTCGCGTCAACTTCCCTGATTTTTGCCTGTAGCTCGGACTTCCATCCGCGAAGCCGCGTCGCTTGGTCATTCCATTGCCGCTCGGTGAGGTTTAACTCTTCGAGCGTCGGCGACCTTGCTAAGGTATCCCTTGTCTCAGCTTGCAGAAGGTCGATCGCGGCCGGTTTCTGAGCAATTCCCTGCCTGATCGTTTCCGGAACGCCGCGAGCGGCAACATATGAAGTCGCATCGCGTACTGCATTCGCAGCCTTTTCAGCCTCGCCGACGATCGCCGTCAACGGGATCGGCGTAGGCGTAGGTGAGGCACTTGGCGACGAACTTGCTGAGGTGTTTGCGTTATTTCCCGAATTTGACTGAGCGTTTACCGCCTGAACCGCAGCAATCAGAAAGGCCAGCACGATGCTAAGCGCGGTCATACACGATACCTTTCGAGCTGTTTTGCAGAGAGAAGTAAACATCAGGATCATTCTAAAGTATAGAAAATCTTGGCTTTTTCGCGAAGTTCGAGTACTTTTGAAAAGATTTTGCGATTTAGTTCGCGAAATTGTGCAAAACCTTAGACAAATATACGTCTGTTGTTCGGATTGTATCCCGAAGCCAATTTTTCGACCGCTCCGCTTGTCTCGCTAAGCGTTGGTTGAATGCTTTCTATGGCAAGAGCGTAGGGCTCATGCTGCCCTGCGGATACGGTTTCCTTGATGAATTGTCGTACACGCCCTGGAATTGCCCGATGGTCATGCCCCTGACTCTAGGCTGGAACGAAAAATATGACGAAGATCAAACAAAGCGATATTGAGCGAATGATCGGCCAGATCTATGAGGGCCTTTCGCTCGAACGAAAGGACGGTTGGGAGGAGAGCTATCGCGAACTCAGCCGTATGCTTTCTTCAGGACCGGGCAGCTTACATTTCTATCTTCGGCGGCAGGAGCGGTTTGAGACGCTTGCAGATACCAACGAGCCCGGATTCATAGAAGAATTTAACGCGAAGTACTTCGACATGATGCCCTACAAGAACAACATTGCGGGCCTGAAACCGGGTGAGATCTTCGTTCGCTCGGCCGCATTGCCGGATTCCGAATATCGCGAGCTCGAGCTTTATCGCGATCACTTCAAGGAAAAGGGCATATTTCACGTTGCCCACGTTTGTCTGATTGAGAACGGGGACGCCGCTGCCGGAGTTACGTTCACACGTCCCGAGACGATGCAGCCATTTTCCGATGAGGAACTTGAGGCACTTCGTGTTCTGACTCCGCATCTTCAGCGGGCGATCCGCATCAGGATCGAAATAGCCGAAAAGATAGAACGCGAGCGGCTGCTGACGAGATCGCTCGACAAGCTTGCTCAACCGGTCATCATTGCCGACGCCTTCGGGAGGCTCTATTTTCAGAACGGTGCGGCGGAGCCTTATTTTGGCGACGATGGTATTTTTAACCTTGGCCCAAAAGGGATCATTAACTGCTATCGTGCGGAGAGAACCGGCGAACTTCGCACGCTGATTGAAGGCGTGACCAGTTTCCCGGACCTGGCCGTGAGAAGTGTCGGCGGAGTGATAAACCTCAGGACTCGAAGCTCGGACCGGCCGGTCGCCGTGCTCGTTTCCCCACAATCGGAGACTGACGCAAATACGGGGGCAGTTAAGCACTACGCAATGATGCTGATAAGCGACCCAACGCGGCCGCTTCCCTCTCTTAACGAAGACTTGATGGTCATTTACGGCATGACAAAACGCGAGGCCGAGCTTTCGATATTGCTGGCGGACGGACTCTCCGTCAACGACCTTAGCGACCGGCTTCAACTCAGCCGGCACACCGTTCGCACTCATCTGAAGCGAGCATTGCAGAAAGCCGGCACGAATCGACAGGCAAATCTGGTCAAATTTGTCCTGGGCCTTTCGGGAATCCGCTCCCGTGACGGAAAAGAATCTTGAAATCTACCCCAAATGGGTGACGACATCCGTCATATCTTTAACAGACAATGGTCGAAGTCGCTCCGACCACAAATGTAAAACAACAACCTTGAAGCCTCGATGGATAACGGATCAGGTTTTCCCGAGGTGCCTCGTTTACCTGCTCGGTCACTCTCAACACCGCATCGGTACGGACGCGAAAAACATCTCCTCCCACTTATTTTGTGTCGGGCTTACGCCGTCCGGCTTGAGACCGTCACCCAATCGCTCACGTGAGCGTAATTGAATTTTGGAGGAACGTGCCCGCATGGATTTCAGATCTGCAACTAATGCCGTAAGAGTTCTGAGCAGCTTTCACAAGGCTAAGTCATTCACTCATTTGCGACAACGAATTTTGATTGTTTCAACTTTGATTCTTTTCAGCAGTTTCGCAGTCAGCGGACAGGTTGCGGTGTACAATGCCGTCAACTCTCCGCTCGCCCCGAACTATGCAAGCCTTGGATATCAGGCGACGCAGACTGCTCAGTTCGGAGATTACGTGCAGTTGGGCGGATATGCCCGCGAACTGGATAGCGTTACCGTAACGATGAGCAATTGGGCTCTCGAATCAACCCCGGCAAACGCAACATTCTGTACCAACAATCCTTCGCTCTGCCCACCTGGTGGATTTGTCCACCCGATCACGGTAAACATTTACAACATCGGTGCCGGAACGCCCGGCACACGCGGCGTCGGTTCACTGATCGCGACGCTAACAGAAAACAAATTCATTCCGTGGCGTCCGGCGGCAGATCCGACCTGTTCGACGCCGACAGCATGGCGTGCGGGCGATGGAAACTGCTACAACGGGTTCGCGTTCAATCTTACTTTCGATTTGAGTTCGCTCGGCGCAACGTTGCCGGACAACGTGGTTGTTGGCATTGCCTACAATACTCAGACATGGGGTGCAGCCCCGATCGGTGTTGACGGGCCATATAACTCGCTCAATGTCGCGGTATCTGGTTCCGTTTCGGCCGGAAGCGACGACAACACCGACAACCTTTTCTGGAATACCTCAACGGCCGGCAACTACGAAGATAACGGAGCCGCCGGAGTCGGGATCTTCCGAGAGGATTCGAATTGGGGCTCGTTCGGTACGGTTCAGTTTTCAGTGAGCGCAAGCTCATCTACCGTCATGGTCGACGATGACGGACAAGCCTCGGCTACGAGCTGCGACGATGCGGATGCCGCTTCGACGACCGTTGCTGCTGCGCTTGCTCTCGCCAACCCCGGCGATACGATCCGCGTTTGCCCCGGCACCTATCCGACCGCTGCGACGATGAACCTGAATAAAGCGGGTATCATGATCCAGGGCGTCGGTCCGACACGTCCGGTCCTCCAGATCGCTCAGGCGCAGGGAAACATTTTTAATATCACTGCGAACGACGTAACTCTCGACAACCTCGAGATCCAAAAGACCGACGTTGCCGGCGTTCACAACCTGATCTCGGTAACAGCGGACAACTTCACGGCGACAAACAACCTGATCTACGGACCCGACCCTGGAAACACCTGGGGAGTAAGCGGGATCGTAAGCCGTGCGTTCGTTATTTCGCCGGGCCGCTCGGGCTTGAACCTTGCATACAACACGATCCATACGCTCCGGCAGCCCGGCTACCTCGATTCGAGCTCCGGTTCCGTGACAAACAACGTGGTTTATGGAACACGCGGTTGGGTCGTGGACGGAGCGAATGCAATATACAACATTGTCGGCAACAGTTGGGGCACAGTTGAGAACGAGGCATGCGATATCGCATTGATCCCGACGGTCAATCCCGCAAACTATCCGTCGCGGCTGGCGATGAGCCTTGCGAACAGCAATGCATTCATTTGTGCTCAATATACCGGCGGCGAGAATGGCCGGGCGACGGCGTACGTTAATAATGCCGGCCCGCTCGGCGGAAGCTCGCTTGATCCCTACACGACGATCCAGGCCGGCGTCGATGGCGCCCTTGCAGGCGGGACGGTGCTGGTCGCATCCGGGACCTACGTCGAGGATGTGAACATCAACAAGCCGCTGACTCTTACGGGGGCCGGTGCCGCGACCACGACCATCTCAGGCGTGATCGGCGGTCCGGATGGCGCGACCGTTCGCATCGGGGCCAGTAACGTCACGATCAGCGGGTTCACCCTCACGCGCGAGGGAAACAACCCAGCCGACTGGAACAACGGAGGTTTGAACTTCGCGGCTATTGCCATCCAAGGATCACATGTCGGTGCCGTGATCCACGACAACATCATCACCGGCAATCGCACCGGTATCGACATCAACAACAGCAGCGGACATACCATTCGGAACAACGTGATCACGAACAACCGGACGGGAATGCTCTTCCGCAATCAGACCGACAACCTGAACGTCGTCGAAAATTCGATAACGGATAACTGGACGCTGGGTGTTCTATTTCTCGACGCCAGCGGCGGCAGCAATTCCCCGCTCCAGCGATCGATTGGCTCGACCTTCTCGAACAACGACATCAGCGGAAACTGGTACGGCCAGATCGTTGATCGGCAAACGGGCGGCTCGCTTCCGGCTCCGGGGGCGAACCTTAAGAGCTTCCGCGGTAATTGGCTCGGAACCACAGCTCCGGTCGTTACAAATACTCCAACAACGGAACCGGGTTATGCAGCACAGATCCCAGTCGTCTTCGGCGGAACTGCAACGCCTCCGGGCGGTCAGCCGGATGTCGCCGGCGAAGCCTCGGCGAATGTTCAGATCTATCCGCTGCTCACCAACGGCACGGACACAAATGTCGAGACGACGCCGGGACGCGGAACTTTCGGGTTCCAAGGCGGTCCGGTCGTCGTAACCGCGGAATCGGCAACCGGCTGGTTCTTCTTTAGCGAAGGAGCAACTTCCTCCGGTGCATTCGTTGGCGGCCCGCCGACACCGCCGCTCGGCGTCGGCAGTGCGAACCTGACGGTCGATGCGGCCGGACGGCACAGCATCGGCACCGTTGCATACGCGGGCGTACTTCTGAACGACATCACCCACCTCCGCTATCGTTCGCATCAGGTCAGCGGCAATGCGTTCGTCGCACCGTCGCTCCAGCTTGATATGGACTACGACACGACCGATGCCAATACAGCCTGGCAGGGACGCCTTGTCTATGAGCCGTACTTCAGCGGAACGGTCCAGCAGAACACCTGGCAGACCTGGGATCCGCTCGCCGGTAATTGGTGGGCGACCGGAGCTCCGGGCAACGGTGTTTGTCCACAGTCCGATCCCTGCACATGGACTGAGGTTCTGATTGCGTTCCCGAATGCCGGAATACGTGCACCTTCGGTCAACGGCGTGCTGAGCTTCAAGGCCGGCGGACCGGTCGGCAGCAACTTTGTCGGCCACGTCGATGGTTTCGAGATCGGCATCGACCAATCCTCGACGACCTTTGACTTCGAGCCCGGCCGCCCAACGGTGACGATCAACCAGGCGGTTGGACAGGGTGACCCGACCAGCAACACCACGATCAACTTCACTGCTACCTTTAGCGAAGCTGTTACCGGGTTTGATGGGTCGGATGTCGTTCTCGGCGGCTCGGCGGCACCGACCACGGCAGTCGTTTCCGGTGGGCCGACGACGTTTAACGTTGCGGTCTCAGGCATGACCGGCAGCGGTACCGTTACGGCCTCGGTCGTAGATTCCGCCGCGGTCAATACGCTGAACGCTCCGAGCGAGGCTTCGACATCGACGGACAATTCGGTGACGTACTTCACCTGTAACAACGTCTCGATCCCGAGTGGGCTGACGACACTCCGCAACCAGCAGGTTAGCGTCCCGATCCAGGTCGATGACGTAACGGGACGAAATATTCTCGGTTACGAAACGACCATTACTTACAACTCTGCGGCCTTCACCTATGTTGGCTTCGACCAGGTGGGAACACTCAGCAGCGGCTTCAGCGTGACCATCAATAGCGGCACTCCCGGCCAGCTTGTGATCTTCACATTTGGCACAACACCGCCGAGCGGATCCGGAACGCTGCTGAACCTCCGGTTCTTTGCCAACGGGCCGATCGGATCGGTCAGCCCGATCAACTTCTCGAGCTTCAGCTTCAACGAAGGTGTTCCGTGCTCAACGACGTCCAATGGCGATCTGACCATAATCTCGGCAGATATCAGCGGGCGCATCACCTACGCGAATGCTCCGGTCTTGACTCCGGTGCCGAATGCCACCGTATCAGGTGCCGGCTCGGTTCCGGTCAGCGATGTGACCGATGCCAATGGCGATTACACGCTCAGCGGACTCGGCACAGGTGCTTACACGGTTACGCCGTCGCGGGCTCCGCAGCCGATCGCCACTCTTAACGGCATCAGCCCATCGGATTCGGCCCTGATCGCTCAATTTGGTGCGGGCTTCATCACGCTGAACTCGAACCAGTTGATCGCGGCCGATGTGACGAACAACGGAACGGTCTCGCCGCTCGATGCTGCGTACATCGCGCAGTGGTCGATCGGAATTCCGAATCCGGGCATCACCGGCTCATGGCGTTTCCTGCCGGCAAGCCGCAACTATGCCAATGCCGAAACCAATCAGGTGAACCAGGACTACAGTGCGATCTTGATGGGCGACGTCACGGGCAACTGGAATCCGCTCGGGCCGGGCTTTGCTCCCGACTTCGGCGGTGTTCCTGGAGTCGAAACGGAAACCGTGAAGGTGCTCTTGCCAACCCGAAAGGCTGCACGCAACGCCGGCCTTAGCATTCCGGTCGTCGTTAGCGATGTCAGCGGCCGCGGTGTGATCGCCTATCGCTTCGAGGTCGGCTTCGATCCGAAGGTCATCTCGCCAGCCGAGCTCGCCGCCGATATTGAGAACTCCGTCAGCTCGGATATGACGGTCGTCTTCAACTCGGCAGAGTCCGGACTGCTTCGCGTCGCCGTTTACGGTGCAACACCAGCTACGGGCGAAGGCGTCCTGCTCCGGTTGAACTTCAATGTTCACGGCGAAGTAGGCTCGAGCACTCCGTTGACAATGAATACCTTCATCTTCAATGAGGGCAACATCAGGACCGAAGCCAAGAACGGTTCACTCGAGGTCGTTGAGGCAGTAGCCGATGCCACCCTCCGTGGCCGCCTTGTAACTCCGGCTGGCGAGCCGGTTCGCGGCGGAATGATCACGCTAACCGACGCAGCCGGCCTCTCGCGAACGGCGATCTCGAACTCCTTCGGGTACTTCGAGTTTGCCGACATCATTACCGGCCAAGCGGTGACGTTGACCGCCGCCGCTCGCGAACGCACGTTTGCTCCGAGGACGATCACCTTGTCGTCCGGGTTGAACGGCGTCGAAATGATCGCCGACCGATAAGGCGAATTGACCGGGCCGGTAGGAGTTCGAACTTCGGACTCTTCCCGGCCCACTCCCTGACAAGCAAGGAAAGATCTATGAGAATTTCTACCTACATTTTGCTGATCGCTATCCTTACGGCTTTCGTGATCGGAGCCTCCGGGCAGATCGCGGAAACATCGCGCGTCGAACAGACGAAGCTCGGAGCCGACGCGACACTGACCCTCCCAACGCTCGTGCTGGATGCAGTGAACACAACGAATTTCACCGTCTCCATGCAGTCCACGGACCTCACCGGGCTCAATATTTTGGGTTACCGCGGTGAGATCGTTTTTGATCCCGCAGTAATTCAGCCTTTCGGCCCGAATTTTGGGTGCTCAAATACGGGCACCTTGAGTGCTTCATTTATAGTGACCTGCAATCTCTTCCCGAACACCTCGACGATCACTTATTTCGCATTTGGCTTCGCTCCGCTCTCAGGGTCGGGGCCGCTGATCAATTTCAATTTCCAGCGGCTTGGCGGCGTCGGGTCTGTTTCATCGCTTAATTTTGGTGACTTTTTCTTCAATGAAGACGGTCCGACCGATCCCGTTGCCAATCTTCAAAACGGTTCGGTGACGTTCGTTGGCGAACTAGAGCCGACCTCGGCCGGTGTAACGGTCGGCGGAACTGCCTTTGCGGCTAGTGGTGAGCCGGTGCGGAATGCCCAGATCGTACTTACCGATGACAAGGGCATAACATTGATAGCTCGTACAAATCAATTCGGCCATTTCATTGTCGAAGGCGTGCGTGCAGGCTCAACCCAGATGCTTTCGGTGTCTTCGAAGGGGCATGTTTTTCTGCCTATTGTTTTGAACGTTGGGGATGACGTTCTCAATGTGACACTCGTCGCTGAAAATTGATGGCCTTTGCAAAAGGTCACTTTCGGGCCGCCTTCGGGCGGTCCTTTTTTATTGGGGATAGAGAACTTCCTTGATCTGCTCGGCATCGGAAACGATTCGCATTCGCGGGAGGCTTTCGAGGAACTGGCGGCCATAGGGCTTTGTACGAAGGCGTGGATCGAGAATGGCGATCACACCGCGGTCCGTCCGGCTGCGGATCAGCCGGCCTATACCCTGCTTTAAAGTGATCACCGCCTGCGGGATGCTGTAGTCGGTGAATGACCGTCCGCCCTGTTCGTCGATGAATCTCGACCTCGCCGCGACTATCGGGTCGCTCGGGACGGCAAACGGGAGCTTGTCGATAATTACGCAGGAGAGCTGATCGCCCTGCACGTCAACACCTTGCCAGAAACTTGCCGTCGCAAATAGCACAGCGTTTTTTGTCGTTCGAAAACGGTCAAGGATCCCAGCCTTTGACATAGAACCCTGGACAAAACACGGAAAGTTCACGCGTGACGACACCAGTTCATAAAGAGCGTTCATCGAGAAATTGCTTGTACAAAGTACAAATGCATGGCCGCTCGTTACCTGAAGGATCTTGACGATCTCGCCGGCAGCGAGTTGGGTAAACTCGTTCGACCGCGGATCCGGCATCGCCTTCGGGAGATAGAGCACGGCCTGCCGTTCATGATCGAAAGACGACGGAGCGGTAAAAGCATTGGTCTTCGCTGTGTCAAGCCCGAGCCGTTCGCGAACGAAGTTGAACGAGCCGCCGCTTGAAAGCGTTGCCGAGGTCAAGACACACGTCTCGACCTTGTCAAAGAGTTTTTCTCGAAGAAGTTCCGAAACATCGACCGGCGAAGCCCTCAGGTAAATTCCTTTCCCCCGCCGCTCGATCCAGTAAACGAAATTCCGCTCGGTCTGCGTTGCGATGAACTCGAGGTCGAACCGAGCTTGCCGTGTCCGCTTCAAAAGGCTATCTGCCTCCGGCATATCGGCGGCGAAGCCTTCGATCTCTTTTTCAAGCGTTTTGAGAGCTTCTTCAAGCGTCTCGTAAGCTTCACCGAGGGCTGTCGGCTCCGTTCCGCCGACGCTGTTTCGGTATACAAAAGCATCCGGCAGGAGCGGGTATCGTCCGTCAAATTTAGCCTGCGAAAAACGCATCCAGAAGGTCTCCGAGAGCCCCGAGACCTTAGCCGCGAGCTTTGTCAGCTCACGCGTGACGACCGGGTCGTGGATCGGCAGCCCGTCGATATCGCGGACCAGCTCATCGAGCTGAAAATTCGAAACCTGAAAACCGAAATAATCCGAAGCGATATCCTCGATCAGGTGTGCCTCGTCAAAGATGACGGCTCCGTAGTCCGGCAGCACCTTTCCGAACTGGTTTCCGCGGACATTCAGGTCGGCGAAAAAGAGGTGATGATTAACGACCACTATGTCCGCGGCCTCGGCACGGTTCCGCATCCGCGTTATGAAACAAGGCTCAAAGTCCGGGCACTTCTGCCCGATGCAGATCTCGCCGCGAGCATTTATGCGGTTCCAGAATGGCAGATTCTCGGGCAGGTCAACAAGCTCTCGCCGATCGCCGGTCTCCGTTTCCTTGACCCAACGGGCGACCTTTCGGAAATGGTCGATCTGGTCGAGCCCGTCAAGCACCGGTTGGTCCTCGGCCTTTATTATGCGGTAAAGACAAGCATAGTTCGACCGGCCTTTCATGTATGCCGCAGTGAACTTCGTTGGCAAGACCTTTTTCAGGAACGGAATATCCTTTTCCATTAGCTGTTCCTGAAGGTTCTTCGTCCCGGTCGAGATGATGACCCGCTTCTTTTGCCCGACCGCCGCGGCGATCGCCGGCACCAGATAGGCGAGCGTTTTTCCGGTACCTGTCCCGGCCTCTACCATCAGATGCTTTCGCTCTTGGAATGCATCAGCCACCTTCGACGCCATCTCAATCTGGCCCTCGCGGTACTCGTAGTTCTCGTGGAACCGTGCGATCAGGCCGTCCGGGCCGAACACGCGTTGTATGAATTCGTCTGGCATCTGGAAGAGAAATCTATTGACTAATCGACGGTTGAGGCCGACAATAGGGTTTTTACCCTAGCGCGAAATTATAGGCCATCCTTGTCCAGATTCGCGTTCATTGCTCGACTTACACCAAAGTTAAATTGTATTTCACGGCTTTGGGGTTGTCGAAGCGAGTGATCCAGACTCTCTGCCGCCGATGGAGCATTCCCGATGAAAATATTTTCAAGCCCGAACCTGCATCGCCGCCTGATCGTGAATCTGTTCGTGATCGCTCTCGTTTCTGTGACCCTTTCCGCTCCGGCACTTCTATTAGAGACAGATGCGGCGAGCCCCGGCGGCGGGCTTCGCGAAAAGACCTCAAGCCATGATCCGGCGCTTTCTAACTACGACATTCGGACGGACCCGACTGCTCTTTCGAAAAGGGCGGCGTTTCGCGACGGCTTCGGCTTATCGGCTTCGGATGTTGCGGATATTCGCGATGGTTTTGTCCGCGGCGAGAAGAATCTAATTACAGCCTTTGGGAACGCACGGGTCGAATACAGCCCTGAATCCGGGAATCCCGAGGTCATTGGTGCAGACGCCGGATTCGCTTTCGCCCCGCTCAGCGGCTTAGGATCGGAACGTCGTCCCGATGTCTTGAAGCGTTTCATTTCGAATAACGCAAACCTGTTCGGTATCAGCGACGCAGCGGCCTATCGGCTCGAGACGGTCGCGGACTATTCAAACCCGGACGGCGTTCTCTCGTTCGTCGAACTAACCCAATCGTTCAACGGCATCCCCGTTTTTCGCGGTGAAGTAAAAGCTGCTTTCACGAAACGGAATGAGATCGTTCGGGTGATCAACAACCTTGCCCCGGGAATCGACGAAGATATGCTGTCGGTCGAGTTCGGCGAGCCTGGCAGTGCGATCACGAATGCAGCAAAACACATCGGGCACGAAGTTCCTCGGGAACACGAGACGATCGAGGTGATTCCGGGCAATTCGTTTCGCACCGGCAGCGGCGATTGGTCGACGACCGCAGAGAAGATCTATTTTCCGGTCGAGCCCGGCGTGGCCGTACCGGCATGGCGAGTGCTTTTCTGGCTTCCAGTCAATGCCTATTATGTGATCGTTGATGCCCAACGCGGGGAATTGCTCTGGCGGAAGAATATTGCCGAGGACCAGACGCAACCGGCTACTTTTCGCATTTGGAACAACCCGAATGGCGCAATCAATGTTGCCGACAGCCCATTCCCCTTCACTCCCGGGCCCAGTACGCCAAATGGCCAGCAAGGATCGACTCTTCCCTCCCAATTGGTCACACTCATCGGTAACGAACCGCCGTACGAATTCAACTCGAACGGATGGATCCCGGACGGGCAAAATGAGACTGACGGAAACAACGTTGAGGCAGGTCTCGACCGCGACACGACCCAAGGAGTCGATACGATAAACGGCCGGGCGGTAGGGAACAACCGCGTCTTCGACTTCCCGTTTTCGCCTTACAACCCAAATACCGGAACCGGCGATTCCCCAACTCCGCCCGGCGAGCCGGTTTTCAATTGCTTGCAGATTCCACAGCCGCATGCTTTTTCCGACGCTCAGAAGGCTGCCGTTACCCAATATTTCTACATCACCAATTGGACTCACGCGGCTTTCTATAGCCTCGGGTTTACGGAGGCCGCTCGAAATTTCCAGCATTCGAATTTCGGCCGCGGCGGCGTTGAGAGCGACAGGCTTTCGGCTGAATCGCAAGACTGCAGCGGAAGCAACGGCGCCAATTTCGCGACGCCGGCAGATGGAACACGCCCTCGTATGCAGATGTTCATCTGGACCGGGCCACCGGTTGATATCGACACCGCCGTTGATGCACAGATCGTAATTCATGAATTCACGCATGGGCTTTCGAACCGGCTCCACGGAAATTCGAGCGGCCTTACAACGAATATGGCGCGCGGGATGGGAGAGGGGTGGTCAGATTTTTACGCCACAGCATTGCTTTCGGCCTCGAATGACCCGGCGGCCGGCGTTCACGCCGTTGCAGGATATACAACAAACACGATCTTTTCCGGATTTACGAATAACTATTATTACGGCATCCGTCGATATCCACAGGCCGTTTTAAGCTACACAGGCGGAATCAATAACAAACCGCATAACGCTCTAACCTTCAGCTTTGCCAATACAAGCTGCAATCCGCGGCTTTCGGAAGCGGAGTTCGCGTTTCCACGCGGGCTCGTCGGAACTACGACATGCGATCAAGTACATAACCTTGGTGAGATCTGGGCTGTAACGCTCTGGGAGGTCCGAGCGAGATTCATTCAGCGTCTTGGCTTTCAGGAAGGCAACCGAAGGATACTCCAGTTTGTGACAGACGGGATGAAGATCTCGCCGCTTGCACCGACATTTCTCCAGGCTCGCGATGCGATACTCGCCGCGGCTCAGGCGAGTTCGGTATCGCCTGCATCAGCGGCAGACGTGGCGGATATTTGGGCGGGTTTTGCCGCCCGCGGAATGGGAGTAAGCGCAAGCATTCAAAACCAGGGTACGGGCAACAACAATACGGTCGTGACCGAAGCGTTTGATACACCTGGCCTTACACAGACGCCTGCTATCTCTATCGACGATTCGGTCGGCAATGGCAGCGGCTTTCCCGATCCCGGCGAGTCCGTTTTGGTCGAGCTTCCGCTGACCAACAGTTCCGGTATACCAGCAAAAAACGTTAGCGTGGCTTTGACCGGAGGCGGCTCTGCCGATTACGGCAACATCGGCCATACCCAGACCGTCACACGCTCGATACCTTATACAGTGCCGTCCGCGAGCCCGTGCGGTGGCGTGATCCAGGTTGAGTTTCAGGTTACCAGCAGCCTCGGGGCGCAGACGTTCACGCGTTCGATCACACTCGGCGAACCGTTCGTATCAGCCTCGGAGAAATTTGACGGCGTCACCGCTCCCGCGTTTCCCGCCGGATGGACAGCACAATCGGTCAGCAACGGCGTTAATTTCGTCACATCAACCGCGTCCCCATTCAGTTCGCCGAACGCAGCATTTGCTGCGAACCCATCATCGGTCGGCGGCGGCACCGACCTGACTTCTCAGGTCTTCGCGATCAGCTCGCCCTCAGCGACGGTTTCGTTTCGGAACAACTACGCGACCGAAGCTGGCTGGGACGGCGGCGTGCTCGAGATCAGTATCGCCGAAGGCTCGTTTCAGGACATCATTACTGCCGGAGGAGCGTTTCTTGAGAACGGCTACAACGGTGTGCTCGGCTCGAACGGCGTAAACAACCCGCTCGCTGGACGCAACGCGTGGACCGGAAATTCTGGCGGATATGTTCGCTCCGTTGTTAGGCTTCCGATTTCGGCGGCAGGGCAGAACGTACGGCTTCGATGGCGATTCGGTGCAGATAACAACACAGCGGTTGTCGGTTGGTTCATCGACGACGTTGAGATAGCCGGAAATGTTTCGTGCACGATCGGCGACGGCCGCGCTCCCGCTGATTTTGACGGCGATGGGCGAACAGATATTTCGGTCTTCAGGCCGAGCAATGGTGTTTGGTATCTTCAGCAGTCGACTGCGGGGTTTGCTGCCTATTCGTTTGGCATAGAAGAAGACACTATCGCTCCCGGAGACTTTGACGGCGACGGACGGACCGACGTGGCGGTCTGGCGGCCCGAAAATGGAACGTGGTATCTACTTCGTTCCACTGCAGGGTTCACTGCATTTCAATTCGGAGCCCTCGGCGACATTCCAGCCGCGGCGGACTACGATGGCGACGGACGAGCGGACGTTGCGGTTTTTCGGCCCTCGACCGGTGTTTGGTATGTGCTCCGAAGCTCCGGCGGTACTACTATCGTTCAATTCGGCCAAAACGGCGATGTTCCGGTTCGTGGCGACTTCGACGGTGACGGAAAAACAGACCTTTCTGTTTACCGGAACGGCATATGGTGGATACTCAACAGCTCAGGCGGCGTTGCGGTCGAGAATTTCGGAGCCACAGGCGACATTGTCGTTGCCGGCGATTTTGATGGCGACGGCAAGACCGATCCGGCGGTCTTTCGTCCATCAGATGGCATCTGGTACATCCTCCGGAGTTCCGATCGTAGCGTCACATACAAGCAATTCGGCATCGCAGGAGATATTCCCTCGCCGGGCGATTATGACGGGGACGGGAAGACGGATGCAGCGGTTTACCGCGACGGCGTTTGGTATGTTGAAAGATCGACCGGCGGTGTTTTGATCACACCGTTCGGTGTTTCCGGTGATCGGCCGGTCCCGGCTTTTGCGGGTTTTAGATGAAGAAGACTTTACATGGATATAAAAAGAGATTTCTGCTGAACCTGACAAGTTCCAACAACGAAGTTGATCTCGCTGTTCCCTGTTGACGATTGGACTCTTTTCTGTTACTTTTTAGGAACTTTTTCGCTCTTTCATTTAATTCCGAGGAAATTTCTCTAACCATTTATTTCCTCCTCGAATCTTTGCCCGTCGCCTCACTCACGACTCAGGAGTTTTCCGGCGGATTTACGTTATTTTCATATTTGCTCTGTCCTTTTACGTAAGGTAATCCCGAATGTTCCTGCCGTTATTGCGGTAGGGAATGTTCATTTCTTGTAGCTTTAGGAGGGCTTTAGATGCAGAACAGCAGTAAGAGCACCGAGACCCGGTTGGGTCTTTTGGTGAGTTTTGTCGTTCTGGCGTTGGTAGCGGCGTTGGCCGTCATTCCGACCCAGTTCGATTGGGAGGTCAGCAGTCAGGGCAAAGGCTTGACTCAACGGACCGAGAGCCATGTCGAAGGGCTCGAAAATTACGATATTCGCGAACAGCAGAAGTCGCCGGAAGTGGAACAGGCACTTCTTAAATATCGTGACTCGGCCGGCAAGTCGGCCAGTTTTGTCGCAGATGTCCGCGATGGCTTCGCACGCGGTGAGGAATCGCTCAAGACGCGTGTTCCCTCGCTGGCGGTCGAATACAACTCGGATATCCGTATCCCCGAGGTGATCGGCCCGGATGTAAAGCAGGGAGTCAACTTCCTGACCGGCCCAGCCGCTGGTAGCCGAGTCGATATGCTCCGCAACTTCGCCAAACAGAACAGCGAGTTGATCGGTGTCAACGACGAGCAGGTCAACCAGCTAAAGGTTACGGCCGACTACACGAACCCGGACGGCGTCCTTTCGTTCGTGCATCTCGAGCAGCAGATCGACGGAGTACCGGTTTTCCGTGGAGAGATCAAGGCAGGCTTCACCAAGAGCAACGAGATCATCCGCGTGATCAACAACCTCGCACCGGGCGTTGAGTACAACTCGGTCTCGAAGAACTTCGGCGACCCGCTGCAGGCAGTAACGCATGCAGCACGCCATATCAATGTCGACGTCTCGACGCTTGACCTTTCGGTCAACGAATCGGCTTCGAGCGACAACAAGACGGTCTTTGGCCGCGGCGATTGGGCTACGACCGCCGAGCGGATGTACTTCCCGACCGAGCCGGGCGTTGTCGTTCCGGCCCATCGTGTTCTCATCTGGCAGCCGGTCAATGCGTTCTACGTGATCGTTGATGCCAACACGGGCACGATGCTCTGGCGCAAGAACATCACCGAAGACCAGACCCAGGCGGCCACTTATCAGGTCTATCGCAACACGAATGCGATGATCGACGTCGCTGAAAGTCCGGCACCGCTAACGCCCGGACCGATCGATCCGGCTCTCGGTACTCAGGGTGCTCTTCTCACGCGTGCTAACGTTACCCGCATCGGTAACGAAGCTCCTTACACCTTTGTTAACAACGGCTGGATCACTGATGGCCAGAACATCACGGACGGTAACTTCAACGAAGCAGGTATCGACCGCGATGGCACGAACGGCGTTGATGCCCCTCAGCCGGGCGACTCAGCCTGCCCGGGTGCAGGATGCCGCGTTTTCACCTCGGCATGGAACCCGCCTCCGGGCAACCCGGCACCGGGCGACGCCCCATTGACGGCTGCCGCACAGCGTGGCGCTGTTATCCAGATGTTCTATGTAATGAACTGGTACCAGTCGGAAATGTACCGCCTCGGCTTCACCGAGCAGGCGTTCAACTTCCAGACGGACAACTTCGGCCGCGGCGGCACGGGCAACGACCGTGTCTCGTCCGAAGGCCAGGACAGTTCAGGAACGAACAACGCAAACTTCTCGACCCCGGCAGACGGCGGCCGCGGAAGAATGCAGATGTTCATCTGGACCGGTCCCGATCCGGACCGCGATGGTACTGCCGACGCGGATATCATAATCCACGAAGTAACGCACGGCCTTTCGAACCGCCTCCACGGAAACGCCTCGGGCCTCTCAACGAACATGGCCCGCGGAATGGGTGAGGGCTGGTCGGACTTTTATGGCCATGCAATGCTCTCAGAACCGACGGATCCGGCAAATGGTGTTTACACCACTGGCGGATATTCGACGCTCGCGGTCGCCTCGGGCTTTACCGGTAACTTCTATTACGGTATTCGCCGTTATCCGAAGGCACCGCTTCAGTTCACGGGCGGTGCGAATAACAAGCCGCATAACGCTTATGTCTTCAGCGACATCAATGCAGGCTGTGCCACTCGCTTCACGAATGCGAACTTCGCATTCGCTCGTGGTCCGATCGGCTCATCGCAGTGCGACCAGGTCCACAACATCGGTGAGATCTGGAGCTCGATCCTCTGGGAAGTTCGTCACAGGATGATCACGCGTCTCGGCTGGGCGGACGGCAACCGCAAGACCCTTCAGTGGGTTACGGACGGTATGAAGCTCGCACCCATCGGCCCGACGCTCGTCTCCGAACGCAATGCGATCCTCGCAGCGGTTCAGGCCAGCGGAACACCGGCTGACCTTGCCGACTTCTGGGCCGGCTTTGCGGCCCGCGGACTGGGCTTCAGTGCTCAGGTGATCAGTGCCTCGCCGGCGAACGTCGTCGATGGCTTTGACCTTCCGCAGCTCGGTTCGGGCGGCGGTGCAGAGGTGACCTCGGGCAACAACCTGATCGAACCGAATGAGTGCAACACGCTCAACATTCCGCTGAACAATAATTCGGCAGAAGCGGCGACGGGCATCACGGCAGTTCTTTCGTCAAACACACCGGGCGTTACGATCTCGCAGCCGAATTCGGCCTATCCGGACATTCCGGCAGGCGGAACCGGTGTGATGAACACGACCCCGTATCAGGTCTCGACCGCAGATACGCTGGCTTGCTTCACCAACATCAGCCTTACGCTGACAGTAACGTACTCTGGCGGCGGCGGCGGCTCGCCGGGCCAGTTCCAGTACACGCTTCCGGTCGGTCAACAGGGCAATACCTATGTTGCCACTCCGGGAACCGGTACCGCTCCTGGCGACCCGAACAACCGTACGCTTGTGGCAGGTACGCAGGTTGACGATTCACCGTCGACCACGCTTCCGCTTCCGAGCGGCTGGACCTCGTCGATCTATGGCACAGCGGTTACCTCGCTCAGTATCGGTGCGAACGGCATGCTTCAGGTCAACGGCACCTCGCCGACGACTTTCACCAACACGGCCTTGCCGCATACTACCGCACCAGCCGGGCCGCGTATCTTCCCGTTCTGGGATGACCACATTATGACGGCTGCACGTGGTGCGGGTCTTGGCGTCTATACTGAGACGATCGGAACCGCTCCGAACCGGCAGTTGATCATCGAGTGGCGTGCACAGCACTTCAACGGTGGTGTAAACGAGAACATGATGACCATCAATTACGCCGTCGTGCTAAACGAAGGGTCAGCTAATTACTCGGTTTACTACACGTTGACCGGCGCTGGTGCTCAGGCCAATGGTGTCTCAGCAACCGTTGGCGTACAAGCCACGAACGGTGGAACAGAGCTGACCCAGTTCTCCTTCAACCAGGGCGTTATCATGCCTGGTATGAAGATCGACTGGACGCTTCCGGCAGGTACCTGTAATCAGGGACCGGGCGGCTGCGGAGCAGTTCCGAGCGGCGATGCACGAGCTGACTTCGATGGCGACGGCAAGACCGACCTTTCGGTCTTCCGCGGTAGCGAAGGCAACTGGTACCTGAACCGTTCGACGGCTGGCTTCCAGGTGCTCAACTGGGGTATCGATACGGACGCTCTCGCTCCGGCGGATTACGACGGTGACGGCAAGACCGACACTGCGGTGTTCCGCGGAACGGTAGGCGAAGGCCTGACGGATTTCTACATCCTCAACAGCAACGGATTCACCTTCTCGGGCTATGCCTGGGGAACCGTTGGCGATCAGCCCGTTGTGGCCGACTATGACGGCGACGGAAAGGCGGATGTAGGTATCTATCGTCCTTCGGACGGCACCTGGTACATCATCCTTAGCTCGAACGGAGCCAATGTGATAGTCAACAATCCGGGAACGACACCGGTCCCGGCTGACTATGACGGCGACGGTAAGGCTGACGGTGTGATCTTCACCAACGGCAACTGGGTCGGCACCAGCTCGACCGGAAACCCGATCAACATCGCATGGGGCCAGGCAGGCGACATCGCCACGCCGGGCGACTTCGATGGCGACAACATCGTCGATCAGGCGGTCTTCCGTCCTTCGACCGGTGTCTGGTACATCCGGCAGAGCAGCAATGGCCAGCCGTCGATCGTTCCCTTCGGAGCCACAGGCGACCTTCCGGTCGTTGGTGACTACGACGGCGACGGCAAGGACGACATTGCTATCTATCGCAACGGCCAGTGGTGGATCAACAACTCCGGCGGCGGTGTTACGATCGCGAACTTCGGTATCGCGACCGACAAACCGGCCCCGGCCGCTGCCAATCCGTAAACTAACAAGGGCGGACCCGCTCCGCCCTTCAACCTCTTGACCGAACCGCCGCTCTTTTCCAAGGGCGGCGGTTTTTTGTGGCGTTTCGCCATCTCACCGACTACAATTAGGTAATTGTCGAACTTTTCCTCAAGCGAATCCGTCTAAACCAGATATTGGTCTAACAAAGGGAATGAAACAATGAACTTATCTCGATTCCGCTCGGTACTTCTCCTTCTTCTTGTAGGCTCTGTCATCGTTGGAGCCGCGGTTCTCCGACTGATCCCGGGCGACAAGGTTCGGGCCTCGGCTCAAGGCCCGACACCCGGGCACACTAATGCACCCGGTGAGACGAACTGCACCGCTTGCCATACTGAGTTTCCGGTAAATAGCGGTACGGGAAATGTCCGAATTTCGGGCATTCCGAAGAACTACAGGCCCGGGCAGCAGATCCCGGTTACTGTAACCGTCACACAAAGCGACGGCGTTATATGGGGCTTCCAATTGACTACGATCGATCGAACGGGCGAGCGGATCGGTGCATACACGTTGCCGTCCGGAACGCCGCCGCAATTACAGATAGACAATGGAAATATCGGTGGGCTTCAGCGGCGTTACGTAGCCCACACAAGCGAAGGGACGGCCTCGCCGGTATTCGGATCAAAAACTTGGACATTTACATGGACGGCCCCGGCTACGCGGGTTGGCAAGGTAGACTTCTTTGCCGCCGGTAATGCCGCAAACAGCGACGGAGGGCCGAATGGCGACCAGATCTACACGACGGCCGTTTCGACGCTATCGGGCTCGGGTGTGGCGAATTTCGACACGGACTACGCGACCGACGTATCTGTCTTTCGCCCCTCGGACGGCACCTGGTACGTTCTCCGCAGCTCCGATGGCGGTTTCGTGGCCGCTCAATTCGGCTCGGCCGGCGATGTGATCGTTCCCGGCGACTACGACGGCGACGGTGAAGCCGACCTTGCCGTTTGGCGGCCTTCGAACGGTGTCTGGTATATCCAGGGAAGCGGCGGCGGCCTGACCATTGTCCAGTTCGGTGCCGATGGCGATATTCCGGTAGTCGGTGACTACGATGGCGACCTGAAGAGTGACCTTGCTGTCTGGCGTCCGACGACAGGTGTTTGGTATATCTTCCGAAGTTCCGATCAGGCCTACGACGTCCGACAGTTCGGTATCTCGACCGACAAGGTGGCCCAAGGTGATTTCGACGGCGACGCAAAGACGGACATCGCCGTCTATCGCCAGTCGAACGGAACGTGGTACGTTTGGCGAAGCAGTGATCAGGCCGTTTCGTTCGTCCAGTTTGGCCAGGACGGCGATATGCCGGTCCAATCCGACTACGACGGCGATGGCCGGGTTGACCGGGCGGTTTATCGGCCCTCGAACGGCGTCTGGTACATGCTGCGAAGTTCGGAAGGGTTTGGTGCGGTGCAGTTCGGGATAGCGACCGACGTCCCCGTTCCCGGTGATTATGATGGCGACGGCAAGACCGACAATGCGGTTTACCGCGAGGGAATTTGGTTCATCTACCGTAGTTCAGATCAAGGATTTGATGTCCGTTCGTTCGGCATCGCGGGTGACAACCCGATCCCGGCCGGCTACATCGCCAGATAGGCAACGCAAAAAACAAGAGCCCGGCAGGCATTACCGTTGCCTGTCGGGCTCTTTTTATTCGGAGGAAACTCGTGGTTTCCGCTAGCCAAGTTGCCTACGGACGTTCCGGAGCTGCGGGCTGCGGAGCCGGCTGCTGGGTGACCGGAAGGACCGGCATACCGTTCAGAACCGGATTATTAGCGGGACGCTGCTGATCCGAGTTCGAGGCCGGGTTGCCAAGCGGCACCGGCTGAACGACCGTTGCATTCGGGTTGGTCCCCGAAGTACCGGTCACTGCCGGGAAGTCCGGGCGATAGATCCGCGGAGTGATGAAGAACAGGATCTCATTCGTGTTCCGCTGGACGCCCTTTCTCTTGAATAGATTGCCGAGCAAAGGTATCCGCGAGAGACCCGGGGTTCGGTCCTGGCTTTCACGCTCGTCATCAAAGAGAACTCCGCCGACGACCGTCGTTCCGCCATCGGGAACCGTGACCTGAGTCTCCATCGTCTGCGTGTTAATTGCCGGCGGAGCACCGCCAACAATCGGAGCGGTCGAGCTGTTCTCGGCGAGAATGTCGAGAACGACCGTTCCTACGTCTGTGATCTGCGGAGTGATCTCAAGCTTCAAGGGTACGTCTACGTATTCCGTGGTTGCTACGATCGCACCGCCGGCTGCTGCACCGGGCTGAATGGTCGTGATCGGGATCTTGGTACCGCTTTCGATCTTCGCCTTACGGTTGTTAAGCGTTGTAACCCGCGGCGTTGCAATGATCTTCGCCTGGCCGGTCTGTTCGCCCGCCGAGATCAATGCACTGATCTGTGCGGTCCCGAAAATACCGGTGGTCAGGCCGATAATGGTGTTCGGAATGCTCGAGAGCAAATCGTTGTTTGGCTGGACGCCAAGGCCGGACGGAATTCCCTGCCCTTGCGTTCCGGTCGTGTTGTTCGTTCCCGGAAGGGTCGAGCCCGATCCGAGGCTGCCGCGCGCACCTGTGACGAGTGCCGCGAGCTGGACGCCGATATCTCGGCTAAAGTTGCGCGTTGCCACGACGATGCGGGCCTCGATCTCGACCTGCGGCTCCGGCTGGTCCAAGATCGCGACAAGCTGCCGTACCGCTTCTATGTTCTCACGAACGTCCGTGACGATAAGCGAGTTGCTTCGAGCGTCAACCTCGATGGCTCCACGACGCGAGAGACGCCGCTTGATGATCGGCAAAAGGCCCTCGCCGGCTGCTCCGGCACCCGAGCCGCCGGAAGAACTGCCGCTCGAGCCGGTCGTCGTTCCGCTGGTCGCCTGTCCGCGGCCGATCGCGCCCGCAGCACGGGCATAATTGAGCCGGATGAACTCGGTGACCAAGGGCGAAGAATCAAGCTGAGTGTCCATCGCCTGGCGAAGGATCTCCCCTTCGGTCGCCAGCGTCTTTGCGTCGGCTACACGAAGGATCGGCCCGTTGACCTGGACGCCAAGTTCCTGCGAACGCAGTATCGAGTCCAGAGCCACGTTCCACGGTACCTCATTGACGTTTACGGTCACCGGCACTGCCTTGACCGACTTGTCGATGACGAAGTTGATCCCATATTGCTCCGTGATGTAGCTGAGCACATCGCGAATATCCATGTTGACGATCTTGAGGCTGATTGGCTCACCGCGGAATCCGGCGTCGCCATACTGCTTGCCCTGCTGACGTGATTCGATCTTCTGGGCCGAGACGGTAATTCCCAGCACGATCGTGATTGTGATAGCGGCCGCAATGCGTGTTGCCTTTCCGCTTAAAGAAAGAAGAGATTTCATGTTTCCTCCGTTGCAAATTCGGTCGAGCGGCTCAAAAAGCGGGGTCGTCGACGTGATTGAGAACTCTTTGGTGGGTCTATACTGACACTGTTCGCATCTGAGATGCCTATTTCTGATTCTTTGCGGTCCTTACCTTCCGGTTACCCTTGGCGTTCGATCGCTGGGGAGCTTCGGCAGGCTGTGCTTCCATTTCGGCAAGCGGCGATACGATCGAGACCGGGCTCGCTTTGCCATCAACTGAGGGCTGCGGCTGGGCCGCGGCGGTCGCCGTGTTTGCCGGAGCCGTTCCTTGTATCTGTTCGGAGTCCGTGTACTGCCTAAGGAGCTTGTTCTCGACCGACGAGACGAACTTCCCGTTGCTCATTTTCGTCACGCGACGAAAGACGAGTTGGTTCTCCTCAACGGCAACGAGCTGTCCGTCAAAGAACTTTTCGCCGGGATAGATCGTGTATGAGAGCTTGATCGGTGTAGCCTCGACCATCGCGGCCAGGCCTCGAGGAGTCCTGAAGATTCCCGTCACAGACATCTCGCTAAGCGTTAGTACGCTCGTTACCTTAGGCAATTCGCCGCCGCTCGCGACCGCTGCGTCACGAAGCCTTTTGTAATACGAGATTCGCTGTTCGATCGGCGGTGCACCGAGATTCTCTACCGGTTTCTCGCCCGCCTTTCCTGTGCCGGTCGAATTCGTACCGGTAGCACGATCCCTTGTACGCGCCCAACCCGGCTTTGCGAACGGGTCACGCGACTGGCCCTGGACCGAAAGGTCTCCGGCCACAAGCGTTAATGCGAGGATCGCAAATCCGTAACCGACATACTGAAATACTTTGGGTTTGGTAATCATGGCTTTCTCTCTCTGAAAGGAATGGGTGTGCGTCATGGCGCTGCACTATTTTGCTGCCGGGGCGACGGGAACTGCGGGCTTAGCTCCGGGGGCGGCCGGTTGACCGGGTGCTCCGGGCTTGCCGGGAGCGGCCGGCTTTGTGGTCAGAGCTTCAGGGTCTGCGTAATAGGCCGTCAAGAGAAACTGTGCGTGCAAGGTCTTATCAGCCGACTGCTTGTCAAGTTGATTGATCTTAAAGTCCGTGATCGAGACAATACGCGGAAGCTTTGCCATCTTGTCAAAGAAGTCGCGGATGTTATTGAAGTTACTGTCCACTTCGACCTCGACCGGCTTTGCCATGATCGAGTCCTGCTGCGTATCGTCCCGCGGCGAGAACCGCATTAGGACTAGCCGCGAATCTTTAGCGTTATCCTGAAGCCCCTGTAGGACGTTCGTGATCTCACGCTGTTCCGGAAGAAGGACCTTCAATTCCTCATACTCGGCAGACTTGCTCGCATACAAGGCCCGGAACTCGTTGATACGCTGCGTGGCGACCCGAGCTGCCTCGTTCTTTGCCGTGAGTTGTGCGATCTGCTCGTTCAGAGTTGCAACCTCGGCCCTGGTCTCGCTTGTAACGAAGTACCAGACCGACATGTAGAGTACAGCTGCGATCCCAACGAGGATCATAAGCTGAACGTACCACTGTAGCGACTTGAGTTTTTCTATCATTGTAGTGTCCTTCGATCTTTAGATATTTTGTTGATCGGAGCTTAGTAAAGCACCACCTAATTCTTGGCAACTTGGGGCTGGCCGGCCGGGGCATTCGGCGCACCTGGAGCCGCTGCGGTCGTCGCTCCGTTCTCACCGGATGAAGCCTTTGACGGCGTGTAGGCCGTCTTGATCGTGAAGTTGATGACGTTCACCTTAGGTGCTTCCTGTCCTTCACGAGCCGTTACAAGCTGGTTGACGATCTCCTGGCGTTGGGTCTCAATGTTGAGGTTCGAGAAGAGTCCGTTCGAGAATTCAAGGCTCCGGCCGAACTGGGTCACGGCAGATTCGTCAGGTGAATTGCCTTTGATAACGATCTGGTCCCCGGTCTGCTCAACGCTCTGGAGATAAAGCCCCGGAACCATCGAGATCCGCTCACGCATTGCTTCGAGCACAGCACTCGGGCCACGCTGTTCATCGCGGAGTCTCTTGATAGCGGCGATACGGGCGTCGATACTGGCGATCTTTTCTTCAAGCTCTTTTTGTTCCTTCATTACGGACTCGAGCTCGGCTGCGATCTGTTTCTGTTCGGCGAGGCGTCGCTCGGCATCAGATTTCGCCATCTGCGAGCTGATGACATCCCAGCCGATAACGGCCAGAAGGAAGAAACCGACTGCGAGGCTTAGGAGCAGCAAGCGGCTGGCCGGGCTGCTGACCTTGCGGTCAACGGTTACGACCGCTCCGCCCTGACGTTCTGTGACTGAATGTAATAGGTTTACTTTGATCATCGTTACATCACTCCCCTCATGGCCAAACCAACGGCAACCGCCATCTCGGGCATGATCTCGCTTATGTATTCGGGGTCAAATTTTCCTGACTCGACCTTGATGTTGCGGAAGGGGTCAAGGACCTCGACGGGAATCTCAAGCCGGGCCGAAAGCTCCTGGGCAAGGCCGTTCAGTTTCGAACCGCCGCCGGAGATAAGGATCTTTTCTACGACCGTGTCGTTATCCTCGGTCGTCGCACGATAGAAATCGAATGTCTTCTGGATCTCCATCGCGACAAGTTCGGTAACGTTGCCGACGAGCGGCTCAATGGCCGTTTCTTCAGCGCCTTCGGCCACGCCGGAAACGCCCCGCTTAAGGGCCTCGGCCTGCTGGAAGCTAACGCCGAGATTCCGCTGAATGACATCGGTGAACTGGCTGCCGCCAACAGTGATGTCGCGGCTAAAGAGCGAACGCGTGCCCTTGACGATATTTACATTCATCGTCGAGGCACCGATGTTGAGAAGCGTGACGACCTGATTCTCACGCGGCTGGTAGTTGTATTCGTAGCAGTTCTGCAGGGCAAAGGTATCAACGTCGATCACCTGTGGCTGCTTGCCGGCGAGTTGGATCGCCTGGCAGATATTGTCGATCCGCTCACGTTTGCATGCGGCGATCAAGACGTTAGTCGAATCGCTGTCAGAGGCTGTCACCTGATAATCGAGGCTGACGTCTGCAAGGTCGTAAGGGATGTGCTCTTCGGCGTGCCAGTCGATTGATTCCTCGAGTTCGTCGGCACTCATCGGCGGAAGAACGATGTTCTTTATAATGACCGAGTGGCCGCTGACGCCGGTTACGACGCGGTCCGCCGAGGATCGGCTGTTGCTGCAAACGCTTTGGATCACGCTCGAGACCGTGTTGAGCTCCATGATCTGGCCGTCGATGATGGTTTCATCCGGCAGATTCTCAAAGCCAAGAGCCGAGAGCGTGAGCCCATTGGACTTGTTCTCAAGCTCTACCATTTTTACTGAACTGGAGCCGATATCGAGGCCGGCGACGCTTTTCTTTTTACCGAACAGCATTGTAATTAAGCTCCTATAGGACTGGGTTACCTGTTTTGGGTCTTTGGGATTCTGATTCTTGGGGAACTAAGCGAAACGATCTTGAGACACCGGATTAAGAACTTTTGCCACCTTTGATTGATCTACTGCATCGGAAGGGCGATTTTCAGGACAGGCCAACTGAAGGCAGTGAATCAAGATCGTTTCGTCGTTAGTTTCTGCGACTGCTACGAAGAGCAAGCGGTCGATGTGTATTCTGTTGTAATGGTTCGCATCGGGTGGCGATGGGTGCCGGTGGATTTTTGTCCACCGAGAGATAAAGTTACAGGAAAGAAAAACGTTTGTCAACACTTTTTTGTCATGTTGAACACACGCTGATTGAAATGCCTTCAAATTGACCGACCGGCCTTTCTGGAGAGCGGTCTGCGGCCTGGCATCCGACAGGCGGAAAGTTGCAGCAAAAGGCGGTTGATCTCTATTGCTTTCGCAGGCTCCCGGCGGTCTCCATCTTCGCGATCGATTCGAGGTGAACTTCATCCGGGCCGTCCGCCAGCCGCAGTGAGCGTGCGTAGATCCAAAACCCGGCAAGGGGATGATCCTGCGAAACGCCTCCGCCGCCATGGGCCTGGATAGCACGGTCGACCACATCAAGCGCCATTCGCGGCACAACGGCCTTTATCATCGCTATCTCTTTGCGGGCGGCCTTGTTTCCGGCGGTGTCCATTTTCCACGCGGCATTGAGCACAAGCAGCCTTGCCTGATCGATCGCACATCGGGCCTCGGCGATCCATTGCCGGACGACGCCTTGATCGATTATCGGCTTTCCGAATGCAACACGTACTGCCGTCCGCTGAATCATCAATTCAAGAGAGCGCTCGGCGACACCGATGAGCCGCATACAATGGTGAACACGGCCCGGGCCGAGCCTTCCCTGGGCGATCTCGAACCCTCGGCCTTCGCCGAGCAGGATACTGCTCTTTGGAACGCGGACATTTGTGAAGGAAACTTCGGCGTGGCCATTCGGAGCATCGTCGTATCCAAAGACATTCAATAGCCGCTCAACCCGAACGCCGTCGGCATCCATCGGAACGAGGACCATTGATTGCTGCAGATGCTTCGCGGCCTGCGGGTCGGTCTTGCCCATAAAGATCGCCAGCCTGCATCGTGCGTCGCCCGCACCGGTGGACCACCATTTCCGGCCGTTGATCACGTATTCATCGCCCTCGGCTAGGATCGACGCCTGAATGTTCGTCGCATCGCTCGACGCGACATCGGGCTCGGTCATGGCAAAACACGAGCGGATATCACCCGCAAGCAGCGGCTCAAGCCACTCGCGTTTCTGCTCGTCTGTGCCGTAAAGGTGCAGAATCTCCATATTGCCCGTATCCGGTGCGGAACAATTGAAGACCTCGGAAGCCCAGGTGACACGCCCTATCATCTCTGCAAGCGGCGCGTACTCCAGATTCGAGAGGCCGGAGACAACGGGCAGGAACAAATTCCAAAGGCCCTGTTTTCTCGCCTCACGTTTCAGTTCCTCGATCAGTACGATCGGCTGCCAACGGTCGCCCGAGTTCACTTCGTCGTGATACCGCTGCTCGTTCGGATAGACGTACTCATCCATGAATGCCGCGAGCCGCTTTTGCAGTTCAGCCGTTTTTGCAGAATAATCGAAGTCCATATTCGCCACAGATTACCACAGCCCGCGGACATTCCGCTGCGGCCCGCAGATCACAAATGGAACACGACAAGACACAGGAACCCCGGCCGGGCGAGGAACTCGATCGTGACGCGCTTGAAGCTTATCTAAGAAGCAGGCTTCCGACCGCATTTTCGAATCTGGATATCTTTCAGTTCCCTGCTGGAAGTTCGAACCTGACGTATTTGCTCCGGCTCGGTTCGACCGAATACGTGCTCCGTCGGCCGCCCTTCGGCAACACCGTAAAGACCGCCCATGACATGCGGCGGGAGTTCGAGGTTTTGTCGAAGCTCGCGTTCGCCTACCCGCCCGCTCCGGAACCGATCCTTTTCTGCGACGACGCTTCGGTCATAGGCTCGGAGTTTTATCTGATGGAAAAGCGAAACGGTGTGATCGTCCGCGGGAGCCTTCCTTCGGCAGCCGCCGCCTCAAAGGATTTACAGCAAAGACTCTGCTCGTCATTCATCCGCGGTCTTGCGGAACTCCACAAGGTCGATCACAAAGCCGCCGGGCTCTCCGATCTGGGCAATCCAGAAGGCTACAACCGCCGCCAGGTCGAGGGCTGGACAAAAAGATATCTTGCGCCAAAGACCGATGAGCATCCCGAGCTCGAATCGGCAATGAGCTGGCTCGGCCGGAATATCCCGCCGGAGTTCGGGGCCGCACTCGTCCACAACGATTACAAGTTTGACAACATTATGCTCGACCCCGACGATCTGACCCGGATCGTTGCCGTGCTCGACTGGGAAATGGTGACCATCGGCGACCCGTTGATGGACCTCGGCACAACGCTCGGATATTGGATATCGGCCGATTCAGGTGACGAATTGATGAATATGCCCTTCAACCCGCGTGTGCTGATGGAGAACTTCACTCGCCGGGACCTCGCGGATATTTATGAAGAAGCGTCCGGTCGCGAACTTCCCGACCTGCTTTTCTACTACGTCTTCGGAACATTCAAGATCGCCGTCATCGCTCAGCAGATCTACGCTCGGTATGCGAGGGGCCTGACAAATGACACACGCTTCGCCAATTTTGACAAGTTCGTCGGCGCACTAGGGAGAATAGCCGGCAATTCGATTGATAAAGGAAGCATCTGATCTTCCAATTGCCAACTGGAAAAGACCTCAAGATGCAGTTCGCTCCTGCCAGGTCTGCGGATTTGATCCGTCGTCTCGGCGTTTCATCGTGATGGCCCCGGGCGACGGGCAGACGAGAGCACAGAGATTGCAGCCGACGCACTCTTCCTCGATAACACGCGGATAGCGGTGGCCGTTCGATTCAACGAATTCGAATGATTGGTGCGCGCCGTCCTCACAGGCGACGTAGCAGAGGTTGCAGCGGATGCAATGCTCTTCATTGACATGGGCCTTGACGACGTAGTTGAGATCGAGATTTCCCCAATCGGTGACTCGCGGCACTGACTTTCCGATGATGTCACTCACCGACGCAATGCCTTTCTCATCCAGATAGTTGTTCAGCCCGTCGATCATGTCTTCGACGATGCGATAGCCGTAGTGCATCACCGCTGTGCAGACCTGCACGTTCTCCGCACCGAGCAGCATGAATTCAACTGCATCACGCCACGACGAGATGCCGCCGATGCCGCTGATAGGGATGGTGAACTCCGCATCGCGGGCAAGTTCGGAAACCATGTTGAGCGCGATCGGTTTTACTGCCGGGCCGCAGTAACCGCCGTGAGCGGCCATTCCGTTGACGTTCGGATGCGGGACCATCGTGTCGAGATCGACGCCCATTATCGAGTTGATCGTATTTATCAGCGAAACAGCGTCGGCACCGCCGTTCATCGCGGCCTTTGCCGGCGGGATGATGTTCGTGACGTTTGGCGTGAGCTTAACGATAACCGGAACTTCGGCGACCTCTTTCACCCATTCGGTGACCATGCAGGTGTATTCCGGCACCTGCCCCATCGCGGCGCCCATTCCGCGTTCGCTCATGCCATGCGGGCAGCCGAAGTTGAGTTCAAGCCCGTCGCATCCGGTATCCTGCGAACGCTTTACGATCTCATGCCATGCCTCGCGTTTCGATTCGACCATCAGCGAAACGATCAGCGCGTGACCGGGATATTTTTTCTTGCACTCGGCAATCTCTCTGAGGTTTACCTCGAGCGGCCGGTCGGTGATCAGCTCGATGTTATTCAAACCGATCATCCGCATCGCTCCGTGATCGATCGAGGCCAGCCGCGACGAAACGTTCACGATCGGCTCGCCGAGCGTCTTCCAAACGGCCCCGCCCCAACCCGCATCAAAAGCACGCTCGACCATCGAACCCATGTTCGTCGGCGGTGCACTCGCCAGCCAAAACGGATTCGGCGATTTGATCCCTGCAAAATTGCTACTCAGATCCGCCATTCTATTAGGTCGTTGAACTCATCAAATGCCTTCTAACCACATGACGTCTGCAGGGTGTGCTTGCCCTTGTTGGCGTCGGCGACGCATCGGTTGGCGCATTTGATCGTTACCTGATCAAGAAGTCGTGGGTCTTCCATGATCGCGTCTTCTTTGGTAGGCTTCCGTTTCCGCTTCTGTTCGAACTCCTTGGCCTTTGGCGAGTCGAGCCAGATCCGATACATGCTGTCAAACTCGCTGTCTGTTTCGAGACAGTATTTGTTGCACGCATTCAAGCCCGCCTGTTTTTCATCCTTGGCTGTGCCTTCAAAAGTTTTCCCTTCAAACACGACTATGCCCTTGCACGCATTGCTGCCAGAGCCTGGCCCCAGACATGCAAGAGAGACCGAAAGCAACATGATAAATCCGCTATATTTTCCGATCGATTTCATTTGAACGTCCCTCGTCTTTGACAAACTACGGAAATGCGGCTCCCTTCTTCGGAACCCGCGCCGCGATTGCCTTGCCCTCTGCGGTCGACCACGGAATATCGAAAAAGAGCCCGGCGTTCGGCGACGGAAAGAGCCGTTTGTCGATCTCGCTGCCGCCCCGTGGTATCTCCATGTCGATCATCCACTTGTCCTTGTCAAGGTTCACGTTTCCGCTGCTCTGTTCCGGATGCGGAACGATGTCGCCACCGGCCACGACAAAACGGATCGTGCGGAAGAGCCCGTTCGACTTGTCTCCGATGATGTCGCATTGCCATTTGCCCGGAGTCTTTGTTACATCGACCCAGCCTTTGCCATAACCGACCGTTGGGTTAACAACCTCCCCGTACGTAAGCGGAAGTTGGATTTCCATCTGGTCAAAGCGGATCGTATCCCGCTGTATCGTCCGCTTGGCATCAAAGCTCTCAGAAAAACCATTGATCACGCGCCCATTCGCCTGGCGAAACGCGGTTCGCGGATCCGGGATTTCAATCGGCCGTCCGTTAACCGAGCATTTCGTGATCGGGGTGTAGCCAAATGTTGCGCCATAATCTTCGACCGGCGAAAAGACCGTATTCAAAAAAAGCACATTGCGTAGATTTTTGCTAAGATATTTGACCGCCGCATCGGCGTGTCGCTGAATATAGAATTCAGGCCGGCGGCCGCTCTGCTTCGTCGTTTTTCGAACATCTATCTTGTAGGTTCGGATCAGCTTGTCACTGAGAAAAACTTCAATGTCGAATAAGCCGGTCTCCACGATCGAATTGTTGCGTGCAACGCAGGCCTGCGTCTGCGTTCCGGTTCTTCCTGCGAGACTGCAAGTGTGCGAGTAAACTTCCTTCCCGTTCTGCTTTAGTACAAGCCGGAGTGGGCTTCCTTTTGCAGCTCCCGGAATATTTATCTCCGGAATCAGATTCCAGAGATAGGTGCCATTTGGCCCATTTACGGAATCAGCCTTGAAAAAGGTAAAGCTGTCGTCTATCTTTTGGCCCGAAACGACCACAGCACCTAGAGACAAGACAAAAGCGACTGCGAAAAGTGACCGGGCAAGAGCCGATCGGATCGGTACAACCAGAAAATTCATCAAGACTCCTCCTTTGTTCAATCAGGGATATGTGTATGGCGCCTGAACACCAAGCGGAATGCCGAGTGCCCAATACGCGATAAGGAAGATGATCCAAAAGACCATGAAAACGACCGTGAACGGCAACATGATCGAGATCAGCGTGCCGATGCCGGTACCCTTAACATAGCGTTGAGCGAAGACGACGACGAGCGGAAAGTATGGCATTAGAGGTGTGACGATGTTCGTCGTCGAATCGCCGATGCGATAGGCCGCCTGTGCAAGTTCCGGTGAAAGGCCAAGCTGCATCAGTAGGGGGACAAAGATCGGTGCGAGCAACGCCCATTTTGCTGAAGCGGAACCAACGACAAGATTCAGCAGACCGGTCAGCAAAATGATGCCGATGATGGTGACCTGGACCGGCAGGTTAAGCCATTGAAGAAAATTCGCTCCCTTCACGGCCATCAATGCTCCGAGATTTGATTGATTGAATGCCGCGATGAAAAGGGCCGCAAAGAATGCCAGTACGATGTAGTAGCCCATCGTGCTCATCGACTTGCTCATCCCGGCAACGATGTCCCGATGGGACTTTACCGTGCCCGCGACATAGCCGTAAACGACGCCCGGGATCAGGAACAACAAGAAGATCAGCGGCACGATCGAGAGCATCAGCGGGGCTGAATTTGCCGTAAGCTGCGGAGCCACCGGCTCAGCATTCTGTGCAATCGCGGCGCCGTAGGTCTTTGCGTTTTCCTCGCCGAGCCTGGCCTTTATCGCAGTATCAAGCGCCGCTTTTCCAAAGATCTCCTGTTCAAGGATCGGCCCAAGTTTTAGGGCGACGTCTTCGGGCATTCCCTCGGCTTTCAATTTCTCGACCGCACCGGCCGTAACTTTGAACCCTGCCGGTGAACGGAACATCGAATCCGCCGGAAGTGAAAGAGCCACAAGAATCGCGATACCGATCGCCATCGAGATAAGCCCGGCTATAAGGCCCTTTTTCTCTTTCGGCCCAAGCGTTTCCATCTGGGGCATATCGTCCGGATCGCCATCAACCTCGGTCGTTTTCTTGAGTCGTGGTTCAACGATCTTGTCGGTCACGAACCAGCCGAGCCCTACCAGCAAGAGAGTAGATGCCGCCGTAAAATACCAATTCGAGAGCGGGTTTACGACGTAGCTCGGGTTGATGAACTGTGCTCCGGTTTGCGTCAGGCCGGCGAGCAGCGGATCAAGACTTGAGGGGATGAAATTCGCGCTAAAGCCGCCCGAGACCCCGGCGAAGGCCGCGGCAATTCCGGCCAATGGATGCCGTCCGGCGGTGTAGAAGATAACGCCGCCGAGCGGTATCACCAGCACATATCCGGCATCGACCGCCGTGTGGCTGATAATACCGACGAAGACCACCATCGGCGTCAGTAGCGAAGGTGCGGTGATGTTGAGCAGAGCCTTTAGCGAGGCGTTGATAAATCCGGTGTGTTCCGCAACGCCGACACCGAGCAGGGCAAGCAGAACCACCCCGAGGGGCGGAAATGCCATGAAGGTCGAGACCATGGTCGAAAGAAATGTAGCGATCGCCGTACCGGTTAGCAGATTGTTCACCACGATCGGCTTCTGCGAACGCGGGTCGAGCTCTGCGAACGACATTCCGGAAAAGATCGCTGAGCAGATCCAGACGACAAAAAGCAAGATCAGGAACAACGCGGCCGGATCCGGCAGTTTGTTGCCGATTCGCTCGATAAGATCCAATGCACGGTCAACAAAGCCGGTCGGCTTTGCGCTGGGTACGGTTTCATTTTCCATATTTGTCCCGGTCCTTGAACGAAATTGTCTGTGTGGTTAGAAAAGCTTTTGCGAAAGTTTACTTTGAAACGCCCGAGCCCGCAAACGTGACGCGTTCGCCGGTAAGCGCGCGATGAATACCGATCGCTGTCCGCTTGCCCATCTGGGCCGCATCGACCGCCTCGGCGCCGCCGTTCACGCAATCACCCGCCGCGAAGACTCCGGCCGCCGAGGTCCGCATTTCATCATCAACACGGATGCGGCCTTTCTCGTCGATCTCAACACCGAACATCTCGCCGAGCGCCGGCCCGAGCTTCGCCTGTCCGATCGCCTTAATAACCTGATCGCAATCGATCACGGTCTCGTCTCCTTTGACGTTCGAGCACCGGAGCCCGGTAACTCGGCCATCACCCAAGATCTCTACTGGCGTCGTTTGCCAATAGAAATCGATTCCGTCTTGGCGAGCAAGCTCCATCTCGTAATCATATGCGGGAGCATCCGCTTCGGTACGCCGATATACGAGCATAACGGATTCTGCACCGAGGCGTTTTGCCTGAGTCGCGGCATCGATGGCCGTATTCCCTGCTCCGATAACAGCGACTCTCCGGCCAAGCGGAACCGAACTCCAATCGCGGGTTTTGATCGCTTCGATGAAGGTCAATGCGTCAATGACACCGGGCAGATCCTCCCCGGTAATATTGAGCCGGTTCGTTGCTCCGAGTCCGGCGGCGATGACGACCGCGTCGTGCCGAGAGCGGAGTTCGCTCGCAGTAACTGTTCCGGCTCCGGCTCCGCGTCCATCGGCAACCACCGACGTTCGGGTAACGAACTTCACGCCCATTTTTCCGATCAGCCCGGCCTCCGCTAAAGACGCTGCCCGAGTCATTTTGTACTCGGCCATGCCATAAGTATCTAGCCCGCCGGGCTCGGCCCGACGCTCGTAAACCGTGACCGCATAACCGAGTCGGGCAAGATATGCCGCACATGAAAGCCCCGCCGGCCCGGAACCGACGATCCCGACCGAAAGGCCATTGAGCTTGCCGGGAGCAAAAACAGGCTCGCCATCGGTCAACGTCTTTTCTGTCGCATATCGTTGAAGGCGGCCGATCTCGATCGGCTTCTGAACCAGCGTTTTCTCAACACAAGCACCTTCGCAGAGCGCCTCGACCGGGCAAACCCGGGCGCAGGTCGAACCTATCGGGTTCGCGTCAAAGATAACGCGTGCCGAGCCCTTAAGGTTGCCGCTGGCTATCTTTTTGATGAACGAAGGAACATCGATGTGCGTCGGGCACGCATGCATGCACGGCGCGTCAAAGCAATAAAGACATCGGCTCGCTTCGGCCAAAGCTTCCGCCGCTGACATCAGTGGATGAAGATCTGCGAAGTTCTGCTCGATCTGTTCGTTGGTGAGTTTGGACATCAAAAACGATCAAATTTCGGCGTCGGCCTCTACCTCGACCAGCATATCGGGATCGATCAACCCCGAGACCTCGACCATCGTGGTCGCCGGCATTATCTCACGGAAAAACTCACCGTGGGCACGGCCGTATTCTTCCCACCGCGAGATATCCGTGACGAACATACGCGTGCGGACTACATTCTCGAGCGTCGCGTCAAAATGCTTCAGAGCCCGCTCGATGTTCAGAATACATTGGACGGTCTGTCGGTAGGCATCGCCAACTCCGACGATGTTACTGCTCTCATCGGTTGCGGTCGTCCCGGTCACATAGATCCGGTCACCGACCCGCACGGCCCGCGAATACCCGACGACCGACTCCCATTTTGCTCCCGATGAATAGCGCTCGCGGTGCTGCATTATTTCACCTTTATAAAATATCGGCCGTTGAAACGATATGTGATGAAGCGGTCCGTCACCCTGCCCTGCGGTGTCTTTTCGTCCTCGATCACGACCGGGAAACGAAACTCCTTCCGCTCCTCATTGAATTCGAAAAGCTTGATCGGCCGCTCAGGCCGGTCAACCACAGAAAAAAAGTCGTACCCAAATCCGACCGAGTTGGTCAACCCCTCGGCGGTTCGGATGAGCTTCGCACTCAGGTCAAGTTCATCTCCATTGATCTTGATCACTTTGATCGACTGCCCGTGCATCGATGTCGAACCGATGAACGTTGATGTCGCGAGATAGACCGGCCCTTGCCGCGAACTCACCTGAAATATTTCGGGATAAAACGAACCCGCCGATTCGTCCTCGTCATTCTCGGCCCAGGTAATGACCTTACCGCTCTTGCCTTTGAATTGGAAAACCGCCGCAAAATCCCGCATCGTCCCGCCCGTTTGCATATCCCACGAATAGATTCGCAGGCGGCCGTCCTTCGAGGTAGCGACGTACATCTCGTCATTAAGCCCTTTGAAGCCGTAGGCGAGAACATCGGCACGAGTGCCGTATCGCATCAGCTTTTGCCGAAGCGCATCATTGGCGGCCGAAAGCTTATCTCCGTCGTAGCCGCCGCCGTAATTGCCAAATCGCGAGATATCCGCCAAGTGGCCGATAAGTTCCTTTTCGATCTCTTCCGGCGTCTGGGCTAGGGACGGGAAGTACGCCAAAAGGAAAAGAGAGAATAAGATCGCAAATCTAAGAAACATACTAAACTTCGTTCGAAAGGCATCGCGAGAACTAATCTTGAACGATCGGGCCGTAGAGATCCGGCCGGCGATCGCGAAAGAACTGCCAAGTGTTCCGGACCTCGCGGATCATTTCCATATCGAGCTCTGCGACGACGAGTTCATCCATGTCACGCGAGCCCTCGGCAATGATCTGCCCACGCGGGTCGCAGAAATACGATTGCCCGTAAAACTCGCCGATCTTCCACGGAGCCTCTGTGCCGACGCGATTGATCGCACCGACAAAGTACCCGTTGGCAACGGCATGTGCGGGCTGCTCAAGCTTCCACAAATACTCCGATAGCCCGGCGACCGTTGCCGATGGATTAAAGATGATCTCGGCCCCATTGAGGCCCAAACATCGGGCACCTTCCGGAAAATGCCGGTCATAGCAAATGTAAACACCGATTCTGCCGAAGGCTGTATCAAAACACGGATAACCGAGATTTCCCGGCCGGAAGTAAAACTTCTCCCAAAAGCCCGGAGCCACGTGCGGGATATGCGTCTTACGATACTTGCCGAGATACTTGCCATCGGCATCGATCACCGCCGCGGTGTTGTAATAAATGCCAGCCTGCTCTTCTTCGTAGATCGGCACGACGAGAACCATCCCGTGCTCTTTTGCGACGCTTTGCATTAACTGCACGGTCGGCCCGTCCGGCACGCGTTCGACCGCCTCGTACCAGCGGGTCTGCTGTTCGGCACAGAAGTAAGGCGTGGTGAAGATCTCCTGAAAACAGAGCATCTGCACACCTTGCCTCGCGGCCTCTTCGACAAACCTCATCTGATTGTCGATATTCGCCCGCTTGATCTCTTCGATCGGAGCATCCGCCGGAGCAACATTATGGGCCTGTATCAGCCCCGCTTTGATTGTTCTTGCCATTCTTCTACTTAATATTGACCCGAAGCTCGTTTGATTTGATAGATGTTGAAATGGGAATACTCATCCCGTCTTGAATTTCTGTTCCTGTCCGAAACCGCATCAAAAAATAAAGCGTGTAACCGCCCTTCTTTGCTACAGAAAACACTTCACTCACGGGATAAATACTTGATATCTGATGTGCCCAGCAAAGTCCCGCGAGATTTACGCGAAAGGCCTTCTTTTCGCCCGCTTTTACGTCAAGAGCGGTGTCATCACGATAAAACGTAATGATAGGTCCCTCTCGTTCAACGTTCGTCTCGTCAAGGTCGTTTTTGCACCGTCCGACGTTTGATGAGTAATCCTTGTGAAAACTAAAAGGCGCATAGTAGGCTCCATTCCTCATGGTCGGGGAATCCTCTCCCCGTGTTCCATCATCAAGTCTAAAGCTTGTGTCCGACGGCAACGCAACCTGTTCGCTTGAACGATTTTCTATACTGATATTCACCGTTGCGGGTGAACCTTTTGTCCAAATTTCATGCTCGGCTGAAATCGTGAGAGCAATATTCGGAACCCGCTGCCCATATAGGGATGAAATTCCACAAAATAGAAAGACAAGCGTAAAAAGCTTCTTCATTGCTTAGTTCACTCAATTACTCGGACGGCGCTTATTGGCCATGAGCACATAATACAACACAAACGCCAGACCGAAAGTAACAAACCACGCGTAGGTGTAAAGCGTATCAAAGAAACCCGCGTCGGCAGCTTGCCCGCCGGGCGTTGTCGCGGCTCTCAGAAATCCCGGTACGACCGGTGCGATGGCCAGTGCCAATGCCGCAACTGCTCGCCAGTTAAAACCGTCCGCGTACGAGTAAATGCCGTCCGTTTTGTAAAGTTCGGCGAGTTCGATTCGGCGGCGTTTGATCAGCCAATAGTCGCAGATCAAAATACCGCCGATAGCCCCCATCAGGCCCGAATACCCGATCAGCCAGGTGAAGATATAAGCACCCATCGAAGAGAGCAATTGCCAGGGCATCATCAAAATGCCGATCACGGCCGTTATCAACCCGCCGGTCACATAGCTGATCCGCTTCGGGTCAAGATTCGAGAAATCATTCGATGGCGAGACTACGTTCGCCGCCATGTTTGTCGTGAGCTGAGCGACAAATATCACGACCATCGCGAACAAAATAACGAACACGTTGTCGAATTTCTTGATGAGCTGCACCGGATCGGCTATCGCTTCGCCGTAAATGATAACTGTGGCACTCGTGACAGCAACTCCGATGAATGCAAAAGCCGTCATCGTGAGCGGCAACCCGAGAGCCTGCCCAAGCATTTGCGAACGCTGGCTCTTCGCATAACGGGTGAAGTCCGGAATGTTCAAACTTAGCGTCGCCCAATAGCCGACCGAGGCGGTCAATGTGGCGGGAAAGATCGCCCAAAAATCAGCTTGCGTTGCCTGCAGTGCGGTCGTCCCCGAAAGTACATTGCCAAGCCCGCCCGCCGCACTCGAAGCCCAGATAAGCAGGATCAGCCCGCCGAGCAGGAGTAGCGGTGCCGCCCACGACTCGAGATGCTTTATGCCTTCGATGCCGCGTAAAATAATGACGACCTGAATTCCCCAAAACAGAAAGAAAGAGATCCACGTGTGCACCGGATTGCCTGCTATTACGCCGCCGATCTCAGTCCAGCCGCCCCACAAAGCCGCGAGCAATGCGTCGATCGCCGTTCCGCCGATCCACGTTTGAATACCGAACCAGCCGCACGCGACCACCGCACGCAGCATAGCCGGAATATTCGCGCCTTTCGTCCCAAACGAAGCCCGCAGCAAGACCGGAAATGAGATGCCGTACTTCGTGCCGGCGTGTGCATTTAGCACCATCGGAACGAGTACGATGCAGTTACCGAGAAGGATGGTCAGCATCGCCTGCCACCACGTCATTCCTTGGGCGATCAGGCTTCCGCCGAGCATATACGTCGTGATGACGACGCTCATCCCGATCCAAAGAGCGGCAATGTTCCACGTGGACCACGTCCGCTGGCCGATCGTCGTCGGAGCAAGGTCGGCATTCCACAACGGCGATGCTGATACGTCCTCGTTCAACTCGATGGATTCCCTCGTTTCTTTGGACATTGTTTTGCTAGGTTGTTGGTCCGTCCGATCTGCGGTTGATGCCGTCATTGAAGCGTGTTGCCCTGAAAGCCTGAGCCACGACCCTTATTCGGCAGACCTCACGACATCCGCGTTGCCTATTGACTTTGAGGTTAGGCGGATGTACGTTAGGGCTCACATTCCAATCTAGAGGAGCAACACCATGAGCAATCCGCGCGAACCGAACACGATGGACGAAACTGATGAACACGCACTCCGCGAACCGAATACCCGTGAGCCAAATACAAGTGAATCCGACTCGCTGAATCTCACTTCGCGTGAGCCAAATACTCGTGAGCCGAACACTCGCGAGCCGAACACAAAGGAACAGTAGATCACTGATCATCCGCCGAGCCCGATCCGCTCCATGAGCGGCTGCCATCGGCCATCGCCAACCAGATTCGCAAACCGCGGATCGACCTTTGCGTGCGTCACGCCGGGGTCGCGGACCTCGACAGCGCGTTCAAGCCACGCGAACGCCTCGTCCGCCTCGCCGCGGAAGGCATGTACTTCCGCGATCTGAAACGCGTCACCGACAGTGGCTTCTGTTTTCAATCGCTTGAGTGCCGAGTCTGAAGCTGCTGTATTTCCCTCACGATGTTCGATCATCGCCATCGCCCAGTCCTTCCAGAACTCATCCCGCTCGGCATTCGCATGTTCTTTCGCCCGAACGGAATTCCCACGATCAAGCACAACAAGAGCCAGCAATGCATTGGTGGCTACACCGCTTGTCGGCATTTCGAGCGACCGCAAAAAAGCAGTCTCGGCCTGCTCGAGAAGGCCTGCCGAATGGCAAAGCAATCCAAGGTTGTGCCAAACGGGAGCGCTAAGAGGATCATGGTCAAGTACCCGTTGGCTGAGCTCGAGAGCTCGGTCAAAGTTACCTAACTTGTAAGCAAGAACGCTTGCGCCGTCGAGTGCCGTCGCACTCCCCGGGGCGATCTCCAATGCGCGTTCGTAAGAGGCTTCCGCTGCCTTTAGATCCCAATCGTTTGCACCTCGGATCCGGCCGAGTTGGGCGTGGGCCTCGGCAAGTTCGGGCTCAAGCTGCAAAGCCTTCTCGACCGCTTCGCGTGACAATGCAAATGCCTCATCGGTGGGTAACCATGATTTTCCGGCACAGATCGAATAAGCCCTCGAAAGCTCCGCCCAACACAAGGCGAAACCCGGATCTATCTCAAGGGCACGCGTGAAAAACTCGATCGCCGATTCGGCATTCTCACGCGTAAACAAACCAAGGTGATAGCGGCCCATCAACATCAGGCGATACGCCTCCGGGTCGTCCGCACGGCCGCGCACTGCTTCGGCAACATCCGATTCGACCTCATCGATCGGTATCTGTTCGGGCTCGATGCCAAGCAGCAACCCACGAAGTTCCTGCACGACGGATTGTGCGATGTCGTCCTGAACCGCGAAGATATCCTCCAGCGTTCGATCATAGGTCTCGGACCAAAGCTGAAAGCCATCACTGGCCTTTACGAGACTCACAGCTATCCGAACCCGTTCTCCAGCCGAACGAACGCTCCCTTCAAAGACCGTTGCAACTCCGAGAGCACGTCCGATCTCAATTACCGTCGTCTTTTCATTCTTGAATGAAAAAGCCGATGTACGCGCAGCAACCTGTAGGCCTTCAATCTTCGAGAGTACGTTCAAAAGTTCCTCTGCAAGGCCGTCCGAAAAGTAATCTCCGTCACCACTCGGGCTCAGGTTGCGGAACGGGATGACCGCGATCGAGTTGAGCGGTGGTTGGTCTCCCAGGGTTGGTGTTGAAAGCCGAACGGTCGGCTGATCGGCGATCGTGGAAAGAGCCATGACCGCGGTTACGGGCTCGACCGAGAATGATGGGCTACTCGATGGCCCTTCGAGCAGTACGGAACCGTCGTCCAGGCAATAGCTCAACGAGTCGTCAAAGTAATTTCTTCGGCATTCGGGGCAGCGTTTCATAAGCGGCGAACGCCGATAGTATAGCCCAAGTCACCCGAAAAGCTGCCATTTTATGCGCGTGTAGGCGACCCGAAATCCGTTCTTCTGAGCGTTCTTTTGCGATTGGCTTCCCGGTGCGGCACCCATCATCGCAAGCTTGCAGCCGCGGAAGGCAGCAAAGCGGAGGCGGTCGGTCAGCAAGGCATTCTGAGCACCGCGGTTGCGGCCCTCCGGAATGGTGCTTGCTCCTGCAAGGATGCACATTTCGCCGTAAATGAAGAGCATTCCGGTCGCGATCGGACGGCCCGCGAGCTCCGCCAGATAAGGGAACGCGCCATCGCATCTCGCACTGATCCGGCCAAAGTTCAACATGAAATCCGCCAGCCCTTCGTGTTCGGTCGCCCAGCCGGAAGCAGACGTTTGCGCCCAGAGGTCGGCCTCATCGTCGGAAATGCCCCGTGTCGTGAGTTCCGGTGCCCGACTTCGTCCCTCAGCGATCTCGCTGCCAAGTTCTCTGTAAAGCATCGTGGTCAACTCTATCGGACGATAACCGCGTTCGCCGAGCAGCGTGAGGATCGAAGGATCAGCCATCGGGCTTACTTCATGAAAGACCGGGGACTCGCGATCCTCAAAAAAAGTCTCGAGCTCATCCAGGTGCTCGCGCGTCGCTTCCTCAAAAATACCAAGGCCGAACGTCTGCGTCAGCGGCGACTCCGCCCCGTCAAACATCGCATAGGCTCCGCCGACCTCGATCCACGCGGCACCGCTCTCCGGCTCAAGCCGGGCCCGCGTCTTAACAAAATCCGAATTCGCCCGAGCCTCCGTCCTCTCGAGCCGTTGTGCTAATTCCAGGTCTGAATAGATCATTGAGATACCCGTTTCAAAAGACGATATGCGGGGTAGAAAAGGGCAACGATGCCCAGAGCGATAAGGCTGTTGACCGGATTGCTGACCAAATAACCAACCAAAAAAACGACGGCTACGAGAAGGACGAACCCCGGCAGCACGGGGTAACCGTATGCTTTGAACGGTCTATTCAGGCCGGGTTCTTTTCTTCGAAGCACGAAAAGAGCAAGATATACGGCCCCATCGCCGATGATCGCAAAGAGAGCGGTCATCGCGAGCAGCGACTCAAAGCTGCCACTCAGTGCCGCCAGCGAACCGAAAACCATAAGAAAAGCGAGCGCGATCGACGGCGTTCCGCCCTTGTTTACGCTCGCAAACTGCCGCGGAAGCAGACCGTCGCGGGCCATCGCAAACGGCACCCTCGGGCCATAAAGCAAGATCGCATTGACGATCCCGATGGTGGTCACGATGCCGAACACCGTTACCGCGACCGCACCGCCCGAGCCGAATACACGATCCGCGACATCAGCGCCTGCCACCTTCGACTCGGCCATCTCTGTCAGCGGCAGGACATACATAAATGCCGCGTGTATCGCTAGATATGCGACAGAAACCAAAATGATACCGGTAAACATCGACCGTGGAACGTTCCGGGCCGGGTCGGTGTGTTCCTCTGAGAAATAGACGCTGGAGTACCAACCCGCGTACGATTCGTTCACGATCTGGAACGAAAGCATCACGGCTGCAAAAAGAGCGAAATACGAATCAAAGCGAACGATCTGCTCATTCGCCGGGTTCTCTGTCCCGCCACTGTACACAAAACACGCTGCGACAAATCCGGCAAACAACAGCATCTTGAGCGTGCTGATGAGCTTTTGCGAGAGGTCGCCTTCGCGGAGGCCGAGCCAGTTAAGCAAGCCAAAAACGATGATCGGAACGATAGCGATCACATTCTCATAACCCTGCAGCGTTGGGAAAAGGGAGCAGAAGAACTCACTCGACACGATCGCGAGATATGCGACCGCGCAGACGTTGATGATCAGGTCGTTCATTCCTCCGGCAAAGCCGATGAATTCACCGTAGGCCCGCCGGAGAAAAACATACCCGCCGCCTGCCTCGGGAAGCATCGTACCGAGCTCGGCATAGCTATTGGCCCCCATCAACGCCCAGATCGCCCCAAGAGCAAGCACGCCGATGACCAGCCATTCGCTGCCAAGATGGCCAGCAAGCATACCTGCAGTTCGAATGACCGAACCACCGATGACGGCGCCGATGACGATCGCCACGCCAAAGCCGATGCCAAGTATTTTTAGAAGATGGTTTGACGCCGCTGGGCGAGCGTCGGATACAAGCGAATTGTCCATCAATGTCGACGGCCGAACAGGCCTTAATTCTGCACAAAACGTCAAAACCTGTCTTTCTAAGGCAAGAGTTACCCCGGTCTCCGGCCAGGCTGGCCAGACGTATGCCCGAATCCGCAAGGCCAACTCCGTAAACCTATGCTATCGCTGGGAAAGCTTAGGGCAAGACCGAGCCTTAGCCGAGATGCAGCGGTTCTGCCCACGGCGGAATAGAAAAACGGCCATCTGTTGGCTCTTATCGCGATCGCCAAGTTGGTGAGCTAATCGTTCTTAGTTCGGCCCGCAATGTTGCAAGTATCGCCTTCCGGTATACAGATATCACCGCACGGTTTCGTGCCTGCCTGGCAGCCCCCGGCCCCTGGCTTCAGGCTGTCACCCTCGGCGGGCGGCGAATCCCGGAACAGCTGAACGTTGATCATCACGACACACTTGGTCGAAGCTACGATATTGAAAGCGTCTTTATAATCGCCCCTTGAGTCGGTCCAGCCCTGAAGCTTGATCACGCGGTTAAAGGAGATCACATTGATGTGCGAGAGTTGCCCGGCCAGGTCTCCATGTGCCTTGAACTTGGCATAGATCTCCTCGACCAATTGAGCATCGGTTACAGACTCGCACTGAGCGTAGGCTGGCCGCTCGTAAGCGGAAACTGTCATGAGCAAAAGGCCGAAGCATATTGCCAAAATGATTTCGATCGGTCGTTTAATTTTCATTCTCTCCCTCTACTTTTCTTTGTAAGTAAGCATCGAAAGCAAACTGAAACGCGACTGCTTACCAAAAACGACGGCGTTTCCGTCGTTAAACCATGCAAGACGCGAAAAATTAAGGCTTGAGTCATTGTTCTTAGTAGCTCGCTTCGGCTCACCGCCGTCGAGCGATACCGTCCAAATGTCGTCAAGATCCTCGTTTCGGGCGCTGTACGCTGCCATTCTTCCATCCGGGCTTAGGAGAATGTTATAGAAATACGCATTCGCTAGAATAGATATCTGTCTGGGCCGTCCGGTAATCAATGGGATCTCAACAAGCCGGACCTCTTTCGCAAGGCCCGAACGGGAATCGGTTTCGACCGCTATCAGAGCCTCCCCGCCCGCAGACCATCCGAGAAGCCGCAAATTCGAAACTGTACTGTACACCTTTTCTTGCCGTAGGGTTAAACGGTCAAGCACTAACAAACTCGTGGTCTTTTCACCCTTCTCGCTTATTTCCTGGTCCTGGCCCGAAAATGCGATCGCAGTTCCAGCTGAGTTCCAGATCGGCGAGTAATAAGACACATTGGGGTCAGAATTCTCGGTTACCTTGCGTTCGTCTGTCCCCATTTGACCGACCGTCCAAAGATTTGACGCTCCGGACCGATCCGAAAGATAGACGATCTCTCTGCCATCGCGGCTCCAATCGAACGAGTAATTCTGGATAGGATTATACGGTGACACCGAATAGCCTGGAACCGAAACGCCTCCGGCGGCGACCACTCTTTCGCTGCCTCCATTCCGATTTGCTGTCCTCAATTCCCGCGTTTGGCCGTTGATTTGAATGAACGCGATCGTAGAGCCGTCTGGCGACCATTTCGGCAGAACGCCACTTTCAGCGACGACCACAGCGTTGGGCTCAGCACGCGGCCCGTTAAGCTCGATAGACTTGATCGTCGTTCTGTAAAGGCGATCCCCGCGGTTCATATTTCGAGCCGTTTGAAACACAAGCGCAGTATCATCACGTGAAACATTGGGCCAGAAAGAGACCTCCAGTCCGCGAACCAATGCTGTTTCCTTGCCGTTAAAGAGCGAAACCTTCCAAAGAGATGATTCCTCTTTGACCGAACCGTAAAGTATCGATCTCCCGTCCGAGGATACGTCGAGCACCACATTGTCAGACTCACTCGCAGTAAGCCTATGAGGCTTACCGGCCTTTCGGTCGATAACGAAGATCTGATTCGCACCGTTATCAACCGAACTGAAATAGATCCTCTCTCCATCATCAGAGAGATGAATGCTCTCGATTCGAGTGTCTGCTTCGAAAACCGCTTCCTCACGGTCGCCGGCGATCGCGTTGCGAAATATCGACCATTTGGCTTCCCGCTCAACGACGTACGCGATCTCGGTTTCGTCCGCTGAGATATCCACAAATGTTACCTTGACCAGGTCGGAGGCGAAGTTTGTCAATTTCTCTATCCGGTTGGAGCCTAGATCAAGAGCGAAAAGATCACCTGTGGATTGAAAATAGATCTTGCCGCTTCGGCCCCATGCTCGAATCTCAGCACCGCGATCTGATAGCACCGCGACGGAACGGGGTGTTCCGCCCAGTGCCGGCGAACGCCAGATGCCAAACGAAACAGCTTGGCCCGGGGCGATCGGTCGTTCCGAAAAATAAGCGACCTCGTCGCCCTTTGGCGACCAGACCGGATCGCGGTCAGAGAATTCGTCGTTCGTAACCGGTATGGCATCGATAGAACCAGACTGCGTTACCCAAATATCCTTACTCCCTGACCGTGTCGACGAGAACGCGATCATCTTTCCGTCCGGAGAAAATTTCGCACTGCTGAATAACTCGCCCGGAGCGCTCGCCCAATTTGCCACTTCACTTGAGGCGAAAGAATCCGGCGTCAGCCTGTCCGCACCGACGAAAAGGCCGAAGTACCATAAAATGCCACCGACCAAAACTAGCCCCACAGCGAACAGCATAGCGTGGAGCAATGTGAACCTTCTGGTCTTTACGATCGAGGCCTGCAATGTTGAGGTTGAAGGATTGGAGCCCGTTGCGGTCGAATGAACTGCTTGCGGTGCGGTCGAATCAGAAAGGCGATTAGCCCGTGCTTCGTGTTTGAGTTCGTCGCGAAGATCCTCAAGATCAAGCTGAAGATCACGGACGTTTTGGTACCGCTGCTTCCTTTCCTTGCGAAGAGCCTTCTCAACAATTCGATCAAGTTGCTTTGGCAATCCGGCGACAAAACTAACCATTGATGGTGGTTCGTCTTTGATGATCGAACTGATAAGATCCACGGCCTCTTCACCAGAAAACGGCCGCTGTCCCGAAAAGAGCTCGTACATCACGATACCGAAGCTAAAAATATCGCTACGAGTATCTACCGCGTGTCCTCGGGCCTGTTCCGGCGACATGTATTTCGGGGTTCCGACCATCATGCCGGGCTGTGTCCGGCCCATTGGGATCGTTGGCATCTCCGGGTCGGTCTTCTCCGAGGAAAAATTCGCACTTATCTTAGCGATCCCAAAATCAACGACCTTAACAATACCGTCTTGTCGTACCATTATGTTCGCCGGCTTGATATCGCGGTGAACGATACCGAGTTTGTGAGCCGCATCGAGTGCGGACGCGATCTGAATTGCGATATCCAAGGCCGCATTTATCGTCGGCGGTTCATCCCTCATCAGTTCCTTGAGGGTCCGGCCATCGATGAACTCACTGACAATGAAACGTTCGCCATCTTCCTCGAGTACCTCGAAGATGGTAATAATGTTCGGGTGATTCAATGCGGAGGTGGCTCGTGCCTCGGAGACAAAGCGCTCGAGCCACTCTTTGTCTGAAGAGAATTCTCGGCTGAGTGCTTTGAGGGCAACATTTCTATCTAGACGACTATCGCGGGCAAGATACACTTGGCCCATGCCGCCTTCTCCGATCTTAGATAGGATCTGGTAGTGTCCGACGCTCGTTCCAATAGCCGGCCCATCCGTCATACTTATATTTGTAGGGTTCAAAAAAGGTGAAACGGGTCAATTGTTACATACACTTGCTTGAAATTGAATTGTACGAGACGGAACGGATCGTATCAGTCCTAGGGCCGCAGCACTTTCCGGGCCACCATTTCGCCAACAGGCCTACCGTGACAGGCCGATCTTGGAGATCAACTCCTGGAACCGTACGTCCGACCGTAACCCGTCGTACACGTCCGAGTAAGCAATGGTAACTAAGCTAGGCTCCCTCGCTTCGTAGGCCCTGTTCAAGTACTCGACCGCCCTTTCATGATCGTTCACCGCCGCGTAAGCGTATGCCAGCCCTTCGTTATCGTAAAAGGAACGGCCTTCCCTACGCTGAACTTCACGCTCGAGGTTGATCATCGTCGCCAGATGTTCCATCCAGAACCCATTCCAGCCCTTTAATTTGAATGCACTCTTGTATCGGCGGAGCTCATAATTGCTCGCCCCGTCCAACTGCAGCCCGGTCAGGTAGTGTTCGATGGCCTCCGATCGCATTCCTTTCGCAGCATATGCTTCGGCCAGATTGAAACGGACGATCGGACTTTCCGGATAAAGCTCGATAGTCCGTTCGAGTTGGGCGATCGCCTCATCGTATCGTTTCGAGAACGTGAGCAGGTTTCCTTTCATCCGGTTGATCACCATTGAGAACGGATCAAGCTCAAGGGCGACGTCGATCTCTATCAAGGCATCTTCCAACCGGCCGCGAAGTGCAAGGTGCTCTGCATACCACTGCCGGGCGGTCGCGTAGTTCGGATCTAGCCGGATCGCTGTGCGGTACTCCTCTCCGGCCAAATCCCAATCATGCTCGAAAGTCTGTGCAATGTAGGCGAGCGAAGCGTGTGCCTCGGCAAGATTCGGATCGATCTCCAGGGCCTTGAGTGCCGCTTGCTTCGCTTTTGGCAAATATTCTTTAGGACTGAAGTTTCCGTAAAGCGGTTTAAGGGCATAGGTGTCGGCGACCCCCGTGTAGGCCAGCGCGTAATCCGGATCTTTCTCAATGGCCTGCTCAAAAAAACGAGCGGCCTTATCAAAGTCTCTGACGGTACGCTTTACCCACTGAAATCTGCCTTTTAGATATAAGAGCTGAGCTTCGGAATTTGTCGAGTAACTCTTGGCGACCTGGCCCTGCTCGGCCGGGGTCAGCCCCGGCCGCAGGTCCCCCGCAACATCCCGTGCGATCTCCCGCTGCATAGACGCAATTTCGACCGTTCCTCGTTCATAGGTCGCGGACCACCGAACGTCCTGTGTCGATGTATCGACAAGTTCAAGACTCAGCCGAATTTCCTCGTCGCCCTGCTCCAGCCGCCCGAGTAATACGGCGTCGACGTTCAGATCGTACCCGATCGCTTTTGGCGAGAGTTCCCTGCCTTTGTAGGTGAAGACCGTGCTCCTCGCCTTGACCGAAAGACGCGGAACCGCCGAAAGGCTTCGGATCAGGTTTTCCGTAATTCCATCCGAAAGATATTCAACACTTGGGTTGCCGGTAGCGTTAACGAGCGGCATTACCGCGATCGACCGTATCTCCCTATTTGCGGCCTGATAACGGTAACCGAATAAACCGCCGACCAAGGCAAGAGCAGCCACCAGCGACGCGGCCAAAGCTTTCCGGGCAACTGGTCGGCGGCGGCTGATCCAGGACGTGGCCTCTCTTTCGGTCGTGCTATCCGTGTGCCCGTTTTCTTTGGGTTGAAGAGGCCGGGCCTCATTGGCCGCATCAGCTGCGTCCGCTCGCTCGATCCGGCGCCTTTCTGTGCGAAGATCCGCGTGCAGATCCCTGACGGTCTGGTAACGATCGCTAGGGTCCTTCGCCAAGGTACGCGTGATTATCGCCTCGACCGAAGCGGAAATATCGGCGACACTCAGCCGGATCGGCTCCGGGTCTTTGTGCATTATAGCCGACATTGTTTCCTTGGCATCTTCGCCCTTGAATGCCCTTCGGCCGGAGATCATCTCGTAAAGGACCGCGCCGAAACTGAAGATATCCGACCGTCTGTCAACCTCTCCGCCGTTTGCCTGCTCGGGCGACATGTAATCAGCCGTCCCGATGATCGCACCGGCCTCTGTCTTACCGCGGCCTCTCGGGCCTTCCGCCGTACCGGTTGGTTCGCCAGACCCTGTTTCGAGGAATTTAGCAACCCCGAAATCCAGTATCTTGACCAGCCCACTCGGCCTAACCATCACATTGTCCGGCTTGATGTCCCGATGCACGATCCCGGCCGTATGAGCTTCGTCGAGCGCGGAGGCGATCTGCACCGCAATATCCAAAGATGACTCAACCGGGAGTTTTCCATCGCGGAGCACTTCCGTCAGCGTTCGGCCATCGACGTATTCCGTCGCGATGAACCGTACTCCGTCGGCCTCCCCGATCTCGTGGATGGTCAGTATATTCGGATGGTTAAGGGCTGATGCCGATCGTGCCTCGAGTTCGAAACGCTTGAGCCGTCCGTCGTCAAGAGCGAACTCGGCCGGTAGTATCTTGATGGCGACCTTCCGGCCGAGACGGGAATCTTCTGCGAGATAGACCTCGCCCATGCCGCCTACACCCAGGAGACGTTCTATGCGATAACGGCCGATCTGTTTACCGCTCACGTTCTCACCGTAGCGGCGTTCACCGATCAACTCTGCCGCAAGCTCCGCGGGCGAGCCATCGAGCAGTTCGTTCTCACGGCTGTCTAGTTCAAGAAGCGATTCGATATCACTGCGAAGCGCGGTATCGGCCCCGCACTCCCGGTCGAGAAACGCATCACGCTCCGCCGCAGGAACCTCAAGGGCAGCGTGGAAGATGATTTCGATTCGATCTAGAGCTTCCTTGTTCATTCGAAACGATCCGAAGCCCCCAACTCTTTTAACAGCCACGTCCTTGCGAACCGCCAATCCCGCTTGACCGTCTCAGGCGTGACCTTCAGGACAACAGCGATCTCATCCGTCGTCATTCCGGCAAAGTATTTCAGTTCGACGATCTGAGCCTTGCGTTCATCTAGCTTGGCAAGGGCGTTCAAAGCATCATCGAGAGCCACCAACTCTCCCGCCCGCGATACTGTTGCGGAAAACTCTTCGCTAAGCGTCACTCTCTCCTGCCAGCCGCCTCGCTTCTGACTCTGTTTTGAGCGGGCATAATCGACCAGTATGTGCCGCATTGCCCTGGAAGCGACAGCAAAGAAGTGAGCGCGGTCGTTCCACTCCGGCTCTGCCTGCTTTGAAAGCTTGATATACGCCTCGTGGATCAGGTCAGTTGTCTGGAAAGTATGACCGGCAGGCTGGCGGCGAAGGTGTTGCCGGGCCATTCTACGCAGCTCGTCGTAAACAAGCGGCATTAGCTGCTCTAGCGCAGACGTATCTCCCTTGCCCCATTCAGATAGTAAGACGGCCACTCGCTCCGTCGCAGTTTGAAGCATATACCGAAATGTCGAGGAGATTATGCAAAGTATAGAACCAAAACCGCAAAAATAAAATCCATGGACCGTTACACTTTCTGCTCTTTATTCTCGTTTTCCCGAATGGAGAACAATTTCTTCCCGAAACTACGATGAGAGTCCTGCAAGGGCACTATCGCCCGCGATGCTAATGAGCATCAACGGTAACAGTTTACGGACGGCCGCGGGAAGGTTGAAGAGAGTTTGGGCTGTGAAACGTCCACAACCGTCCATACATAGGAGAAAGAAATGAAAGGAATCATCAAATCCGGATTCGCATTGATGCTGCTCGCGTTGTTCGCCGGTGCGGCTGAAGTATCCGGACAGCGAACGGAACACACTTTCATTGTGGTGAACAAAACAAATGTCGTGATAAATGCACTCTATGTCACGCCACATAATTCAAGAGAATGAGGCGATGACATTCTTGGGGTCGATGTCGTTGCTTCGAACGAGGACGTCGGCATCACACTTAAGGGCAGTGAACCTTCCAAGTTCTGGGATCTTCGCGTCGAAGACTCGGATGGAAATTCCATCGAATGGGATCGCCTGGCACTTCGTGAGATCTATTCCGTGTCGCTCTATTACAAGAACGGAAAGGCGACCGCCATATTCGACGAGTATGTCCCCGACCTTGAAGGCATCTGGGACGGCTATTACGACGACGGCACAAGATCGCCTTACGTATGGAGGATAAGTCAGAACGGAGCGAACCTCACCATCACCGATGCCCGCCGCGGCGGGACGACTCGCTCACGAGGAACGTTCAAAGCCGGCATCGTCCGCGCACTCGATTTCGCAACACAGAACGGCCGTCTGTCAGCAGATGAACCACGCATTGTCTGGTCCGACGGCGTTGTTTGGGTCCGCCGCTGATGTTCGCGGCGTAGCAGTTAACACAAAACAGGAGATAAAGATGAACTACAGCAGAAGATTAGCGATATACGCTTTGTTGATTTTTGGTTTCATTTGCCTTCCCGGAATTGGAACCTCGGAAACAGCCGCACAAGGGCGACAGGATTTCACCCTCGTGAACCGCACTGGGGTCGAGATATATGCGGTCTATGTTTCACCGCATAGTTCCAACGACTGGGGCGATGACATTCTCGGCGCGGACACCTTGCTCTCCGGGGAGGAGCTTAATGTCTTTTTCTCACGAAGAGAACGTGCAAGATATTGGGACATAAGGGTCGAAGACGAGGATGGGAACTACATCGAATGGGGCCGGCTGAACCTTCTTGCGATCTCGAAGGTAACGCTTTACTACCGCAACAAGAAACCGACCGCTGTCGTCGAATAATTGCCCGACGCAAACCTTGAGGGAGAAAAAATGAAGACCAAAATAATAACAACTATCGCTATTGCGACATTCGGGACGATGATCGCGGGCTGCTCGTTCTCGGTCGGCACCAACATGGATACCGCCGCCAATAAACCGGCCAACACCGCTAAACCACCGGCCTCGAACACAAACGGCGGAAACACCGCGAAGGCCGATGGCAAGGACAAGCCGAAACTGACCAACGAAGCCAAACCGACCGAAGGAAAGGCTAAGACGGCCAACAAGAGCAATCCGGTTCCGCAGGACTGGATCTACGTTTATGACTCGGCGAAGGGCTATGGATTCTCAATGCCGGAAGGATCGGAAGGCGAAAGTGAGACGATCGACGGCATCGATGTTTTCGCGGCGACGACGCCCGCTCCGTCCGAGATCGACGTGTTTGTTCTTGCCTATAAGGACAAGACCCGAACGAAAGAGGACCTACTTAATGACGCGGTCGAATTCCTCACGGCCCTTGGCCAAGAGGTCACCCCAGGCGACCTCAAAGCGGAAGGCGGCGACTATGCGGTCGCGGATGCGACGACAGTCCATCCTTCGCGCGGCAAAGGCAAGCTCCGGATCCTTGTCGGCACCGACATCACGGACAACTACGTGATGATCCTCGGCACGGAAGAAGGCCGCTTCGCTGCTAACGAGAGCATCATCGATGCGATCTGGGGCAGCTTTGAGATGTGGAGCGGTGGCAATTAATTGACCAGGGAGCGGAACGATATTCCCTCTACCGTTACGCTCCTTAGTTCTTGTTACCGCCGATGTGATCGGCATCGAGATAAACTGCACACACCCACGGCAGCCGCCATAGAGTATGCGGCACGACAGGAAAAAGAAAATTATGCGAAATATTCTAAGAATCACACCTAAGGCAATACTGGCTCAAGCGTTCGTCGTTGCAATGTTGTTAGGCACTTTGAACCTTCCGGTCTCGGCTCAGACCCGGATACGATTTGCCCGTGGAGCTTCCTCGGCAACGGTTAACGGTAGTCTTCCAGGCGGGTACAGCCGCTCATATGTGGTCGGAGCAAGAGCAGGACAGATGCTGACGGTACGTGTAAGATCGGCCGGTAATGTTTGGCTCGACATCGGCGGAAACGAAGTCGGAACCGGAATAACCATCGAATGTGATTCGACGGACGATTACATAATCACGGTCAACAACAGTAACAATTACGCGGTCAACTACTCTCTTTTCGTTGCGATAAACTGATAGTTTGCAGGATCGCAGTTGAAGCTTCGACGAAATGGGTCGTCGGAGTTCAGAAGCCGCCGGGATTTGGTTGGAAAGCAGCATTGCCTATCACATGGGTCCCACACCGAGAGGAGTGATCGTATCCATCACTGATTTCCTTCCTTTCATTATCACCGCCCATATTGCGATACTGACTTTCCTGAAAACCCTTCGTGATTTGGCATTCTTGAATCTCCTGTCGGGTGTTAGATCCTCACACATTCGCCGCGTTTGAGGAATTGGCCGTCGCCGGCGTTTCCTTTGTGCTCGCCGTTCTCGATGACGACGCGGCCGCGTGAAAGAACGGTCTCTACCTTTCCCTTTGTGGTCCAACCTTCGTAAGAACTGTAGTCCACGTTCATATGCTCATGTTCGACGCCGAATTTCGTTTCCCCGTTCGGGTCGAATATAACAATGTCCGCGTCGGAGCCGACGGCGATAGTGCCCTTTTGGGGGAACATTCCGAACATTCTTGCCGCAGCGGTCGAGGTCAGTTCGACAAAGCGATTTAGCGATATGCGGTTCTCGACGACACCGCCGTTGTAAATGAGGGCGAGGCGATTCTCCACGCCCGGAGCACCGTTCGGGATCTTTGTGAAGTCGCCAAGGCCGAGTTCTTTTTGCTCTTTCATACAGAACGGGCAATGGTCGGTCGAGATCACCTGCAGGTCGTCCATCTTGAGGCCCGTCCAAAGGTCAGCGCAGTTGTGCTTTTCGCGAAGCGGCGGAGTCATTACGTACTTCGCACCGTCCCACCCATCGCCGTAATCTTCGATGGAATGAAACAGATACTGCGGGCATGTTTCAGCAAAAGCCGCAATGCCGCGGTCGCGTGCTTGTCGCACTTGATTCAACGCATCCGTACAGCTCAAATGAACAATGTAAACCGGCGATTCGGCCATCTCGGCAATTGCGATCGCACGGTGCACACCTTCGGCCTCGGCGATGGTCGGCCGCGTAAGGGCATGATATTTCGGTGCTGTGCGTCCATCGGCCAGAAAACGCTTAATGATCTCGTTGATGACGATGCCGTTCTCGGCGTGCATGCAGATGAGCCCGCCGCGTTTACCCGCTGCCGACATCGCCCGAAAGATCGTCGCGTCATCCGCTAAAAAGACACCCGGATACGCCATGAACAGCTTGAACGACGTGATGCCCTCGTCCATGAGCGAGTACATCTCTTTCTCACTGCCATCCTCAAACTCGGTGGTGATGAGATGAAATCCGTAGTCGATGCAGGTCTTGCCCTCGGCTTTCTTGTGCCAAGCGTCAACACCCGAGGTCATCGATTCGCCCTTCGTCTGGACCGCAAAATCGATGATCGTCGTCGTCCCGCCGAAGGCCGCCGCTCGTGTGCCGGTAAAGAAATCGTCAGACGACTCTGTCCCGCCAAACGGCAGCTCCATATGCGTATGCGGATCGATCCCGCCGGGAATTACTAGCTTCCCCGCCGCATCGATCACCACATCCGCTTCAACGTCAATCGACTTCCCGATCGTCGTCACCGTCTCGCCGTCGATGAAAATATCCGCGACGTAATCGTCAACCGCAGTCACAACCCGGCCATTTTTGATCAGTGTTCTCATTGTCTCTATTCCGAAACTGAATTGTAGCGATAGTTATCATCCACGATTGAGATCACTTGCAAATCGATCGAGTGCAGTATTAATCAACTCCTCCACAGAAACACCATCCTTCTGCAAAATATAAGTAAACTGATTTCGATACATTCCAAGAGTTGTCAGCCATTTCTCGTTTGCGTTCTTCACGATTTCTACATACAAATCTTGGGTCAAGGCCGCTGGGTCGGGACTCATCGCCTTGAACCTCGCTACTGATCGAACACCTTTATCCCGACAATACTCTCGCACCAGCCCTCGAACTCGATCTAAATTCACAGGATCTAAATACCCTTTTAGTCTTGATCTTTGGTTATCGTCGAAACTAAATTTCCCATCAAATTCGAGCCTCCGTGTATTGATTGACTCGTCTATCGTTGACTCGAGATAGCGGATGAACAAATCTTTCTGGTCTTCTATTGGATTGTAGACAAAACAAGGCTTCGATAATCGCCGGTATCTTTCGACCAATTTCGCGTGATACTCAATTTCATTAAGAACACCTTGCGATGGATTGCCGTTAAAACATGGACGAAAAACGAGTAAGCAATCACTTTGTTCAACAAGCTTGTAGTCACGGGTTGTTATTTGCTTTCCAATCCGGTCAGCTAACTCTCGCAGTAGCGTTTTAGTTTCATCGGACGAGTCGCCCTCGTCGCGCCAGAGTTTGACTTGATCGTTCTCAGATTCGATTGGCGGAATGTGAAGTCGATTTTCTGACTCTGCGTAATGTTTGGCAGCCCAACGCTCCGTCAAACTCGGCTTGAAGATTTGCTCTTTCTTTTCATCGAGGTCATAGTCGATCCGTAGTTCATCGGTTGTAGTCGGTAGAAATCCGACCATCGTTCCGGAAGAAAACTTCTCAAGCTCTTCAATTGAGGAAATCATTTGATCTGCCCTGCTATCCTCACCTTCTCTTTTGAGACGTCTAATCTCTGAAATGGGATGGGAAATGTAAACTTTCGGGAGCTCGGGCCGATAAACTAAGTCGAAAAGTGTTTGTAGGTAATGTTTGACCGCAAAAATAAAGTGTGGAATAGCTTTTCCCTCATGTAGTCCACTTAACTCGCTTGCAATGTACCTCGCAATCATCGTTTCATTGGATCGCCAATCCAGAATTCGAAATAACTCCAGCACTTCGCCTACCGACGTATCAGCCCCCGCCTCCGCCCGATTGAAAATCTGGTGAGTCTCTTTAAGCCGCTGATGCACATCGTATACATCATCGGTAAGCGTGATAATCATGTCGGGGCCAAACTTAGAAAGGAGGGAAATGTTCGGCGCGCATAAATATTCAACGGTGAGTTGGTGATAGAAGCACGAATGAAGTTTCAAAAAAATATCGCCGTCATAATCTTTCCATTTGGTCAGAATTTTCTTCATCGTACCGCTCCAGCATTCCCTGAGAATTGGTACAGGCAACCGGAGAACGTTAGTTCGAAAATCCCCGGGTTCTACGAGCTGCCCGGATGTTACATCATGAAACCGATCCATCTCCTTTTCGAAGTCAATCAGCTTTGGAGACATGCTCTTCTTCTCACAGTACTTGATGAATTTTGAAATTGTTTCAAACTGATATTGTCCGGATTGACCGGTAAAAATTATTCTCCTGCGCGCCATATAACTCACTCATCAATCTCGATATCTTGAAAAAAGTATTCGTCTTTAGGTGTTCTGATTGCGTCGACTATCACCCTTCGGTTTACCATTGGACCGACAATATCGTCGATAACCTCCCCAGTCTTTGTGACCTTGATGTGTTTCTCTTGCTCGCCATCAAGAATCGTTACTTCAATCCAGTCCTTATCTAGATGAAGACCGCGCAAAGTTCCGAAAAGACGTATGGCTTTGTCTGCTCCGATTGTTTCATCTCGAGTCTGCGTTCCAGACTTAATCAGCTTACTAACGGAAGAACGAGAGTCAGGTACAAGTACAATGCTCTCGACGTTAGATGAACGTGACGGCTTTATCTCGAGTTTGCTATAAGTCTTGCCCGTTGGAGCAAGATTACGAGTCATTCTAAGAAAGACCTTACGATACTCTTCATTTGGCACCGCACTCTCTAAATCTTGAACATCGTCCCTGATAGCAGCATCGATGATTTGAATAAACTTGTCAGTAATATGCTGAATCTTCGGCAAGTCATCGCCAAATAATTCCGGTTGCATCGGACGTTGGACGCGAACTGCAAACTGATAACTTCCAGTGGGCGCTTGAAATAACCAAGGTCGACACTGTTCTTGTATGTAGCGTTCTGGCGCTCCTCTGGTCCGAAGTGGCTTATCTAGTAGCAATTCGATTGTGCGATAAAAATAGCGACTAATGTCGTTTACTTTTGTAACAATTAGTTCTAGCGGTGCACCGCCGGTTACCA